>NZ_JAPIVF010000006.1:0-602637 GCF_026240075.1 Pedobacter sp. MR22-3
GGAGCAAAGAGCAAAGACCAAGTAGCAAAGGCTGAATTGTTTTTGAATATCCTACCCTTTCTTCTTGCTGAGACATGGTTCGGGATGTTTTTAAGGGTACTATCCATAACGATAGAAGAACAGGGAGATTAGAACTCATCTATAATTGTTTCCCGCAGATTTCAGGGATTTCGCGGATTTAGGGTGATGAAAGATCGTGTTGTTAAAATTCGGGATCTTTTAATGGTACTAACCAATAACGATAGAAGAACAAGGAGATTAGCACTCATCTATAATTGTTTCCCGCGGATTTCAGTGATTTCGCAGATTTAGGGTGATAGAACGTTGTGTAGTCGCATTTGGAGTCTGAAGAAAAGCAGGTTTAAAGTTATTCTCAATCAATGTTTTTCGAAGCCCTTGTCTGGTTCTTCTGAATGGGATTCAGGATCTGAGAAGAGGGGATTTAAAACGCTACAACAGGAGCAGGCTTACAAAAAAAGGCACCAGGCCTGTCTTTAATAAACCTGATGGGAACGAAAATCCTTTTTGTTAACCGTAATTCCTATTTCTTGATTCATCCAACAAAAAGATTGTCGTGTACAGCAGGACTGAAAGAGCCAATAGTTGCTGACTTTCGTTTGCTATCTATTATTTCTCTAAGAAATCTCAGGAGTAACGAAAGAGAGAAATCAAATCTCTTACTTATTAATGAATAGTAACTTATAATATAATATGATTATGAAATTTCAAAGCAGAAATCATATTCCTGCTTTGAGATTAATTATAGTAGGAGGTATTCAGATTGCTATTTGCTTTTTCAGCCGTTTCAATGGGTAAGTAATCAGATAAGATAAGAGCCTGACCTTTCTTCACGCATACATCATGTTCAAAATGTACCGATGGTTTGCCATCTACGGTTCTGATGGTCCAGCCATCTTCATCTAAAAAAACTTCTTTTTTACCCATATTAATCATCGGTTCAATGGCTAAAACCAGATTTTCACGAAGTAATGATCCTGATCCTTTCCGTCCGTAATTTGGAACCTGAGGATCTTCATGCATATCCCTTCCAAGGCCATGGCCTACCAAATCACGAACTACGCCATATCCCTGCTTTTCATTGTGTGACTGAATAGCATAACCAATATCACCCATTCGCTTTCCGGCAACCGCCTGTTCAATACCCAGGTATAATGAATCTTTTGTGGTTTTGACAAGTGTTAAGATTTCTGCGGAAACTTCGCCTATTATAAATGTATAAGCATGATCACCATGAAAGCCATTTTTTATTGTACCAACGTCAACAGAAATAATATCACCATCTCTTAACTCCTCTTTAGTTGGGAAGCCATGAACCACTACATCATTTACCGAAGTGATAATATGAAAAGGGAAACCGTTATAATTATAAAAAGATGGAACCGCACCATGATCCAGAATAAAAGTATTTGCCAAATGATTAATTTCCAGTGTAGTCATGCCTGGTTTAAGTACTTTTGCTATTTCCGCCAAAGTATTACTGACCAGTAGCGCACTGATTTTCATTAATTCTACCTCTTCATTGGTTTTGTAAATAATCATGCTGCAAATATAAGCAATCTACATTTAAAGGGCTATTTCAAACCTATCTGTTTATTCATTTGTTGCATGGTTAGAGCTGAATGTATCATTTGAATGTGCTGGTAAGCAGGATACCTGATGAAATTAAATTAATTACATCTTTGCTTTTTTAGATTTTAACACTATTTTTATTTAATCAATTAAAATAACAATCTACAACATGAAAAACGGTACAGTAAAATTTTTTAACACAGAAAAAGGATTTGGATTTATTAAAGAAGAAAATGGTTCAGAGATCTTCGTTCACGTAAGCGGACTGATTGACAAAATAAGTGAAAATGACAATGTGGAGTATGAAGTACAGGAGGGAAAAAAGGGATTAAATGCAGTTAAGGTAAGACTTGTTTAAAACATCACTTTTGCTGATTTAACAGGCCTCCGGCCTGTTTTTTTGTTTATTAATGCTCTTGTTTTTAAATATATTCTAGCTTTTCGATATTTACTGATCTCCATACGTGTTTATTTTGTGGATGGTATTTGCTATAAACTTCTTTATTGGAAAGTTTCAAACTTTAATCCTTTCAGCGTGTTGTTATACCATCTACCAATTATAAGATTATAATTTACTATGGAAAATCAAGAAAAAACAGCAGAGGTATTAAATGACCTTATTGAGATTAACAATGACAGAGCAGATGGTTTTGATAAAGCATCAAGTGATTTAAGTGACGAGAATATCGACCTTAAAGCTACTTTTGATAAACTTTCATCTGATAGCAGACAAAATTCTATTGAACTTGCCGGATTAGTGGGCAGAAGTGGCGAAGAGCCAGATAGTGGCAATACCGTTTTAGGCACACTTCACCGCGCCTGGATTGATATTAAAGCAAGTTTTGGCGGTAATGATCGTCACAGTATCTTAGCAGAATGTGAACGTGGTGAAGATGCCATCAAAAAAGCATACAGAGATGCACTTCAGGAAAATGAACTGGGCGAAAATGTAAGATCTGTGCTGTTAAAACAACAGGAAGGTGTTAACATTAGTCATGATGCCATAAAAGCATTAAGAGATGCACATAAAGCAGTATAATTAAGCTGCAATAAAATTTAAGAGCCGCTGAAAAATATTCAGCGGCTTTTTTTATTATTAAAATATAAGCTTTCTCTTTAAAACAACTTAAAGGGTAATAGAAGCAAAACTGATCATCTCCAGACAGCCTTCGCTAAAACGATATGTATTACATGCACTTTTCTTTTTTATACCTGGTTTTTAATCTGCTAAAGGTTTCTTCTCTCATTAACAGGTAACTGGCTAAAATTCGGGCGGGTAAGCTGTATCTGTCTGGTGTTTTACTGAAGACACTATAGCGATGAATAGCAGAAGGAAGGCGGCACAATCTTGATTCATGAACAATTTTCTGGTATTTCATAGAGAAAATCTTTCTTACCATTTTATCTACCTCCGGGAATTTATTATAAAGTGTTTCTACTAAATCTTTTGGTAATAAAATAAGCTCTGAATCGCAAATCACTTCCAGGCCTTCATCTTCCAGATAATGTGATATTTCGGTATAACCGATTAATTCATTCTCTCCGTACAGCGATAGTGTGATCTGTTTTCCATCAATAAAAGTATATTTTCTTAATGTTCCGCTGACTATAAACAATGCATTTTCTCCTGCAATTCCATCAGGATACAATCTGATATTCTTGCAAACCGTGAGAGTGGAGGCATACTGCTTAACTTCTTCAATGAGCTCATCCGATACAGGTTCCAGGGCATTAAAAAAGTTAATTATTGAATTAAATTTCATCTCGCACTATAAATAATTTTTTAATGAGCGCGCGATTGCAAAGTTAGCCATTTAATTCTTAAAAAATGCGATCAGTTGAAACCTTATCCATTTACTGTATATGCAATTTTTTTTATGCCGGTAGATTGAAAAGGTACATTCAATATAAAGTAGATTATTATTTTTGAAATCATAATAATGCTGCTCAAAAAATCATCAACCTGTTGTAAGAATAACACTGATGGTTAAATTTTACTTAATGGCTTTTAACCATCAGCTCTTATTTTTTCTTTCGCTAATGCAAGGTCATCTGCCGAAACATCGAGCTGTTCATTTTGATTTTCTGCAGAAGGCAAATATTTCAAATCAACACACATAGGAAAATGATCCGAACCACAACTTGGTAATCTTTTAATGGAACTGAGTGCAAAATCTGTTGAACAGAAGATATGATCTAACGGAAAGCGAAGCAGCCAGTATTTTGCATTGAAGCTGTTAAAAAAGCCTCTTCCGCGCCGCGGATCTAAAAGCCCGCTGACTTTTCCAAAAAGTTCAGTGGTATAACTCCAGGCGACGTCATTCAAATCGCCCATTACCACCACCGGAATTTTGCTTTCTTTCGCTTTGTCTCCAACTATTAATATTTCCTTATCTCTCTCTGTGCTTTTTGGATTTTCCTGAGGAACTGGTGGTTCAGGATGTAAACAAAATAATTTTACTTTTTGACCAGATCTTAACTCCACCGTAGCTTCCATAGATGGGATGTCGGGCTTTACCAGGTAGTTTACTTTAGTATCAGTTAAAGAAAGTTTAGAATACAGTAACATGCCATAAGTATTTTCTAATGGAGCCTTTAACTGGTAAGTATATCTTTCTTGAATAGAATCCATTTCTTCTTCCCACCACTTATTGGTTTCTACCATCAAAATGACATCAGGATTGCATGATGCAATAAGGTTATGGTAATCGGCTGATTGGCGGTTTTCCTGAAATACATTCGCAATTAAAATTTTAAGATTATCCCTGCCATTGGATCTTAAACTGGTAATGATTTGCTTCTTGCCAAAAACAGTAAAAGGAAATATGAGGTATAAAAGATAAAAAATATTGAGTAATAGGGCGCTAAATAGTAACCAGTCTGCTGTTTTTACCGGAAACGAAAAACACAGTATGATCAGAATAAGTACAAGGTTGAGGGATAATTTTTGAAGCCTGGGATATTCAAAAACCCTGAAAATCCAGAAGTCATGACGAATAAAAGGAATAACCGTTAATAGGATAACAAGCAAACTCAGATAAAAAAGGATGTCGTGTGTCAAAGCGTTCTTAATGAATGTAAGTAGCTAAACAAGCAACATGCAAAAATGTTCTGTTCACCAAATTCGGGGATAAAAAAAGAAAATTCTATTAGCCAGCTATTGAAAACTGCCTGGTATCAGTTAATCCAATGGTAAAATCGTATCGCTTTAGCTCATAAGCTATGGCCAGGGCTTGCAATTTTCTCAATTCATCATAATAATTCAGGGCATTCTCCTGTGTTATGGAAGATAATAATTTAATTCTGGAGATAATTTCACGGTAATTCTCGTGACTTGTAATTTCGTTCATTTGTTTCTGATGCGATAAATTCTGCATGATAACAGGCCATAAATAAAAAAGTTTTCAGCACTGGTTAATTTTTAGCAATAATGAAATTACAATCGGAATAAATACAAAAAAGAAGGGATTACATCAGCAATCCCTTCTTTTTAAAATTACGTTGAAGCAGGTAAGCGATCCAGCCAATCCGCCACATGCGCGGCTACCTCTTCCCAGCCTGGTTCACCACAAATATAATGGCTTCGGTTAGGGAATTCCTTGAAGGCTGTCTGGCTTGATTGATCTTTGTAAGCTTCGAAGTTTTTCTTCACCAGCGTATTCGGAATAATTTCATCTTGCTCTGCGGCAACCATCAGCAGGGGCGCATGTGGTAAATCCAAATCCATTTCTCCGGGAGTTCCCATGCAATCGCGCAGTACATTACGGCTATCATGCGTGGCAAATTCCTTGTATGCTACATTTGATTCCTGCTCACTTAGGGTATTGGCAAATGAGCCGTGAAAACTTTTTTCATCCATAAAAAAAGGTTCATTCCCTTTAAATGGATTTGCGATTAAGGCACTGTTTTTAAAAAATCCCCAGTCGAAATCCAGCATCGCATTAGGAGCCACCGGACTAATCGCCACGCCGGCACTTGCCACACCGCGGTTGAGGAGTAACTGAACGATTAAACCACCAACAGAATGACCAATTAAAATTGGTTTTTCCATTTGAAGTGCCCGTGTTTCTATAGGTACTATAATGTCATCCAGATGCAAATCGCCAAGGCCTGCAGGCGGGTTCTGACGAAGGCTTAACGGTTCACCTTCATGTAGTGGCCAATCCGGAACCATGCAATTATAGCCTCTTGCTGTAAAATATTCTTGCCATTTGTCCCAGCTTTTTGAATTCTGAAACATACCGTGTATAAAAATGATGTTTTTCATAATATTCTTTTCCTTTCCTGAACAGTATAAAATTTAAAGTGGTTTTAAAGCCAGACTGATTATTCCGCTAAGGAGAATCTTTAAGGGTGATATTGATTTTTTAAATTTTCATCAAAACTAATTGGGTATCCTATTGGTTTAAAATGAGAGAGATATAAAGAGAATATGGAAAAGCGCATCTATGTGTTAGAGGATAATGACGATATAAGAGAGATTGTTTCTATGTTGTTGGAAGAAGAAAAATATGAGGTATTTGCTTATTCGAACATTGCTTCCTTCCGTTCAGGGATTGAAAAAGGTAAACCTGCAGATTTATTTTTGCTGGATGTGATGCTGCCTGATGGAAACGGCATAGATTACTGTTGTGAATTAAAATCATCACCTGGTACTGCCGATAGGCCTGTGGTGATGATGTCGGCTAACTTTTCTAAAGATGGCAAATATAAACGCTGCTTCGCACAAGATTACATTCATAAGCCATTTGAGATAGATGATTTTGTTAAACGGATTTCGGCACAGATTCATTAAAAATGGAATCAGTTATATTGCTTTATAAATAACAATTCCTTTTTATCAATTAAGGTATCATCTGAATAAACACTGAAACAGGTGTTATAATCAGAATAATTGTCGCTAAGTTTGCGGCAGAAACTGATGAAAAGAGAACAGCACAAAAACTTTATAACCCTGTATGCTCAAAAATTAAAGCATTTTGCGATCAGGATACGTTATAGCGAATACCTCAGCGATGCCTTAAGAAACACGCTGGCCATCATCATTCCACTCGTTTTATTTGCTTATTCCGGACAACTTGTAGCGGGGATCAGCATCAGTATTGGCACACTCTTTATGAGCATGTGCGACATTCCGGGCAACAGGAGAGACAAATTAAGTGCTTCAGTAATAGCAATGGTTTCATTGGCCGTTACCTCTTTTGCGATTGCGGCAAGTATGCCAAATCCATTTTATGTTGCGCTCAATGTGGTAATGATCACCTTTATTTTCGCCATGTTATCAGTATTTGGCAACCGACTGTCGCTCATCGGGTTAATTGGTACCACGTTGATTGCTTTTACGCTCGGGCTGCACCCCAAAGAACCATTTATCTTCAGCTTTTATATTATCCTAGGTGCTGCCTGGTATGCCGTTATCAGTCTGACGCAGATTTATTTGTGGCCATACCGTTCCTTGCATCATGCTATTTTTGAAGCCATTCAGGGAACGGCTGCCCTTATGCGTTTACGGGCAAGTGCGTATAATGAGGGATTTGATCTCCGTGATTTTAATGCAAGTAATATATCAATTCATTTGAAATTAAATGCAAGACAGGAACTCATCAGAAGTTTATTGCTCCGCGATAGAATTGCCATGTCGCCGGATAACCAGTCTGGCAAAAAACTGCTGGCTGCAGCATTAGATATTATTGATCTTTATGAGCAAGTAACGGCGATTCACCATGATTATGGGGAAATCAGGGCTGCATTAGCACCCACAGGTGCGCTGTGGAAAATTCATGATGTGATTTCACAGCTTACAGTACAACTGGAATATAGCGCTGCACAGTTTTCCATTACCAAAACCATGGATGCTGATCAATCACATCAGGAAGGTATTGCAAAAAAGATTGATGAATTATTACTACTCTCCACCACCATATCTTCATCAGGAGGAAATCTGCTTGCCGGAATCGCAGGGAATTTAAAAGATATTTCTGAAATTGTAGCACGCTTGTCCGCAAGCTATCGGATGCAATTGCCAGCTACTGATCTTATCGAAACAGAAGTTTACAAAGATTTTATTCCTGAAACCAGCGTAAGCCGGAAAAATTTACTGGCCCAGTTTTCACTTCATGCACCGGTATTCCGTTTTGCACTTCGCCTGAGTTTACTTTGCCTGATTGCCATCACACCCACTTTATTTTTTCCCGGACAGCGTTATAGTTACTGGCTGCTACTTACGGTGGTTATTGTAAACCGGCCTGGTTTTGGTTTAACCAGGAAACGAAATACGGAACGTTTATGGGGAACCTTGATGGGCTTACTAATTGGGCTTTTACTTGCTTTTGTTCCGGTTTCTGTACAATTGGGACTGGCAGCGCTTGGCTTGCTTGGCTTTTTTCTATTTAACCGAACGCATTACCTGTGGGGCGTTGCTTGTGTAACAGTCATGGTCGTGCTGGCATTGAATGTTTATCATGGGCATGTATCCCAAATTATCAGCGATCGCTTATTATTTACTCTGGCGGGTTGTGCATTATCTTATGTTTCTATATTTATCTTTCCCATTTGGGAGACACCACGCATTAGTGCCCTCATTTTAAATGCGCTCACTGCCAGTCGCCATTATTTGTTTTGCGTTGCTACAGAGCGAAAAGGGTTTATGAATTATTTTTACAGGACTAAACTGGCCAGAAAAGATGCTTACATCAGCTTTTCTTTTTTAAGTGAGGCATTGCAGTCCGTAAGAAAAGAACCCTTATCCAATCATATCGATCTGGCCGGACTGGAAGATGTTCAGGTTTTGATTTATCAATTGAATGGTGCCATTGCAGCACTTGCTCTGGCCAAAAATACTGATGTTGCCATGGGAGATGAAGCATTTGAAAGTTGTTTGAACGATCTGGATTTTTGCATTGCACATGCTCCATTAACTCCGCTGAGTGCCTTAACTGGTGAGAAGCAAAAGGCTATGCCTGCTCAAAAATTGCTGCCGATGTTTACGCAACAATTAAAAACATATTTCAGTTAAACCATTCACGACTTATTTAACGCTGTTATCATCGGTGGAATAATATTTGCACCATCCCGGATAAAACATCATTATGGATAAGCAACAAATAAAGAATACAGCCAGGATACTATTAGGCGCGGGCCTGATTGTTGCCGGAATAGGTCACTTAACTTTTTCAAGAAAAGAATTTCAGGCACAGGTTCCGGACTGGGTACCATTAAAAAAAGATGATACAGTAGTTTATTCAGGTTTAGTAGAAATAGCATTGGGTACAGCTTTGGTGGTTGCCCCCAAAAAATACAGGTCAACAGTTGGTTTGCTGGCAGCATCACTTTTTGTTGGTGTTTTTCCCGGTAACGTATCGCAATATGTGAACAGGAGAGATGGTTTTGGCTTAGATACCGATCAGAAAAGATTAACGCGATTGTTTTTTCAGCCAGTATTGGTTTTCTGGGCCTGGAAGAGTACCAGGAAATAATTTTTTCCTGCGTTTTTAGAATTTCTAAAATCCAAATAATTTACGCATGGTTTTACAATTCATTATATTTGATAAACAAAACCATGTAACATGAAATCCTTTCAACTAGTCAGATGTTTTATGCTGCTTGCCATATTTCCGGTAGCCGGGTGGGCAGCGAGTGTGGATACTATAATTACCTACAGCAAGGTAATGAAGAAAGAAATTAAAGCCGTTATCATAAAACCAAATGCCTATGCTGATTCTAAAAAATTCCCTACTTTATATTTATTGCATGGCGCAGGTGGTAATTATTCGGATTGGGTAAAGCAAACACCTGACCGGGAAACCGTTAAACGTTTAAGTGATCAGTTTGATATGGTGGTGGTTTGCCCTGATGGCGGGATAACCAGCTGGTATTTGAATAGTCCGGTAGATAAGACTTATCAATATGAAACCTACGTGTCATCAGAATTGGTGAATTATGTTGATCAGCATTATGCTACCATAAAAGATCGATCAGGCCGGGCCATAACAGGCTTAAGCATGGGCGGTCATGGTGCTTTATATCTTGCTTTTCGCCATCAGGATGTTTTTGGTGCCTGTGGAAGCATGAGCGGAGGTGTGGATCTTCGCCCTTTTCCTGAAAACTGGAACATTTCGAAAAGATTGGGCACCTATAGTGAAAATCCTGAACGCTGGGAGGCTAACAGTGTGGTAAATTTAACCCATCTTCTGGTTCCAAATAAACTGGCCATGATTATCGATTGTGGTGATGCCGATTTCTTTTATAAGATAAATATCGCACTGCATGATAAGTTGATGGATCGAAATATTCCGCATGATTTTATCATTCGTCCGGGCGTACATAACTGGGTTTACTGGGGTAATGCAATACAATATCAGATGCTCTTTTTCAGCCAATATTTTGGCCGCCGTCAGCAATAAATAGCTTTAAAAGAAGAACGGGCCAAAGGTAAAACTACCTCCGGCCCGTATCTAAATTAACGCTCTCGAAACGAAAGTAGAAGTTTTGATGTTACTTTCCAAACGAAATGTTAATTTTTAATATTTCTTCATGTTTTCTTCATCTTTCAAAAGGGAAATCCAGATGAACAAATAACTGTGCCAGATAAAATATGATTTATGCTAAAGCCTTTAATTTCAATTGAATACTGTCCGCGTTGTGGCTGGTTACTTAGGTCAGCCTATATGGCCCAGGAACTACTTACTACATTTTCTGAACAACTTAAGGGGGTATCTTTATTGCCAAGTGAAGTAAGCGGAACATTCCAGATTAGGTTAAACAACGCGATCATCTTTGACCGGAGAGAAGCCGGACGTTTCCCCGAAATTAAAGAATTGAAAAAGTTAGTCAGAGATCAGATTGATCCAGAAATAAACCTCGGGCATACCGATCGATAATTTACTGACCGTAAAATTCCGTACATCAGCATGAGCTGAAATCTACGGACAGGATTTACCGCTCATTCCTAAAATGATTCGGTTTAGCAAAAACAATGAACTTATTTTAAAGTTATATCTGTGTCAGCTTGCTTCGCTTTGTAAAAGTAAGTTAACCGTTTACGCAAAACAAACAGATATGAAACATTACGATGCCATCATCATTGGTGCAGGACAGGCAGGCGTTCCGCTTGCAAAAAAAATGGCCGAAGCCGGAAAAAAAACAGCAATTATTGAAAAAAGAGAAGTAGGCGGTACCTGTATTAATGATGGCTGTACGCCTACCAAAGCCATGGTCGCTTCTGCCAAGGCAGCCTATCAGGCCAGAAAAGCTTCAGAATTGGGTATTATCATTAATGAAGTTAAAGTTGATTTAAAAAAGGTGAAAAAAAGAGCAGATGGCATTGTCAAAATGTTCAGGGAAGGTGCTGAAGAGGGAATTAAAGAAACGAAAGGCTTAAAATTATACCTTGGTGAGGCAAGTTTCAATGGTGAGAAGGAAATTGTGGTTAAGGGTAAGGATGGAACTACAGAGACCTTAACAGCTGATTTAATTTTTATCAATACCGGTGCTAAAACCATCATCCCTGAAATTGAGGGAATTGAAGAAATAGACTATCTTACTTCAACTTCCATCCTCGATCTGGAAGAAGTTCCGGAACATCTGGTGATTATTGGCGGTAACTATATTGGATTGGAATTCGGGCAGATGTTCAGCCGTTTTGGTAGTCAGGTCACCATTTTGGAACAATCGCCTGTTATTTTATCCAGGGAGGATGATGATATATCTGCAGCAGTTACCGAGATCCTGAAAGCGGAGAAAATTGATGTATTAACTGACGTTAAGATCGGCCATATTGGATGGAAAGGCGATCAGATCGAAACCACCGTCACTTCAGGTAAAAAAGATAAGAAGATCACCTCCAGCCACTTACTGGTTGCTGTTGGCAGGGCACCGCAAACCCGGCATCTAAATCTGGAAAACTGTGGCGTTGAAACAGATGAACACGGTCATATTCTGGTGAATAATCAATTGGAAACGAATGTTAAAGGGATTTACGCTTTGGGTGATGTTAAAGGAGGACCTGCCTTTACACATATTGCCTACAACGATTATACCATCGTTTACCGGAACCTGATTGAAAATGCACATTTATCTACTACAGATCGGCCGGTGCCTTATTGTATGTTTACTGATCCTCAACTGGCCAGAATCGGGCTTTCCGAAAAAGAAGCCAAGGCACAAAAGTTAGATTATCAGGTGGCTGTTCTGCCCATGAAAAATGTAGCCAGGGGCATTGAAACCAATGAAACATCCGGACTCATGAAAGCAGTTGTGGATGCAAAAACAAATCAGGTTTTAGGTGCAGCCATCCTTGCTTCAGAAGGTGGAGAAATTATGTCGGTATTGCAGATGGCGATGGAGGGGGGAATCACTTCCGAACAAATCAGGTACGGGGTTTTTGCACATCCCACCTATACCGAATCACTAAATAACCTGTTTATGAAAATGCATGCTTAATCATGATCAGACTGGAAAAGGTAAGTAAATCTTTCAATGATACTATTGCTGTAAAAGCAGTTTCATTTGAAGTAAAAGAAGGTGAAAACCTGATCCTTTTAGGAACCAGTGGCTGTGGTAAAACCACCACACTAAAAATGATCAACAGACTGATCGAACCTGATGAGGGGCAGGTTGTGATTAATGGAAAAAACATTGCAATTGAAAATCCTGAATTACTAAGAAGGGGAATAGGTTATGTCATGCAAAATAATGGCTTATTTCCACATTACACTGTAAGAGAAAATATTGCCATTATTCCGCAATTATTGAAGTGGGATCGGAAGAAAACCTTAGACAGAACAGAAGTGCTTATGGCGAAACTTCATCTCCCGGATGAATATATCAACATGTTTCCATATGAACTTAGCGGCGGGCAGCAACAGCGCGTAGGATTAGCCAGGGCTTTGGCGGCTGATCCGGCCATCTTGCTGATGGACGAGCCTTTTGGTGCATTGGATAATGTAACCCGTGCCAGTATCCGAAAAGAATTTAAAGCACTGGAAGAATTGAAACGTAAAACCATCGTAATGGTTACGCACGATATTCAGGAAGCATTTGAACTGGCAGATCGCATTTGTTTAATGGATAAAGGCGAGATCGTCCAGATTGGAACACCAAAAGAATTGCTCTATCAGCCGGCAAGTGATTTTGTGGTTAAATTTATGGAAAGCGAACGGCTTTCCCTTGAATTCAAGATCACAACACTTGGTGATTTATGGCATCATTTACCAGAGAAATTTTCAGCAAAAGCCACCATCGTGCGTTCGGATCTGAGCGTATGGGATGCTTTAAATTATTTTCGTTCAGGTGTTAAGGAAATTGCTTTTTCGACAGGTAAAACCCGGGAACAAAAATCGATGGATATTCATGATTTAACTTCAGCCTTTAATCGTTATCAAACACAACATCAGCATGAATGAACCTCAGCAAAATTTATGGCAGTTCATGTCGGGAGAGTCTGATAAATTGCTCAATCAAACCTTTCAGCACCTGGGTTTAACTTTCATTTCTCTTTTTCTGGCGGTGGCGGTGGGTCTACCTTTAGGCATATTCATTGCCCGGAAACGAAAGCTTTCCGGTTCTGTTTTGGCTGTGGCTGGTGTTTTACAAACCATTCCCAGTATTGCCTTATTGGGATTCATGATTCCATTATTGGGCATTGGTGCTAAACCAGCTATTGTAGCCTTACTGATTTATGCGCTGTTACCCATCATCAGAAATACTTATACAGGCATCGTAGGGATTAGTGAAGAGGTAAAAGAAGCAGCAATAGCTATGGGAATGAGTAAAATGCAGGTTTTATTTAAAGTCGAGTTACCACTGGCTATGCCTGTTATTCTGGCGGGTATCCGAACGGCTACCGTCATTAATGTAGGCGTAGCCACACTGGCTTCCTACATCGCGGCAGGAGGTTTAGGTGAATTTATTTTTGGAGGAATCTCACTTAATAATACCAATATGATTCTGGCAGGCGCTATTCCGGCAGCATTACTGGCTATTATCCTTGATGCTGTTTTAGCTGCGATCCAAAAAATGAATGTTAAAAAGTTCAGAAAGCTGTTGTATATCTTTCCTGTTATTTTTTTGTTGTTGGGTGGCTTTTACCTGCTTCCTAAAGCTTATGGCAGTTCATTAACCGCTGGTTTTACGCCAGAATTTATGGGCAGGCAAGATGGTGATTTAGGGTTAAAGGCCATATATGGTTTAAAAATTCACACCATTGTAATCAGTGATGCGGTCATGTATCAGGCCGCCTATGAAAAGGAGCTGGACGTGATCAGCGGTTACTCTACAGACGGACGTTTGAAAGCATTTAACCTCACCATTTTAAAGGATGATAAAGGGATTTTTCCGCCATATTATGCTGCACCGATTGTCAGGGTTAAGGCTTTGCGCAAATTTCCGGAACTGGAAAGCGTATTGAATCTTTTAGCCGGAAAAATTACCGATTCAATCATGACGGATCTGAATTACCGGACAGATCACCTTCATCAAACGCCTGAACGGGTGGCCAAAGACTTTTTAATGGGATGTGGCTTATATAAAAGTGCAAAAGGTGGCAAGAAAGGGGTAGTCAGGATTGGCTCAAAAATTTTTGGAGAGCAATACATCCTGGCAGAAATGTACCGGATGCTGATTCTGGGAAATACAGACTATGAAGTAGCCACTAAAACAGGTTTGGGTGGTACTAAAATCTGTTTTGATGCGCTGATGAACGATCAAATTGACTTTTATCCGGAATATACGGGTACTGGCTTACTTGTTCTGCTAAAACCCGATCCAAAGATGGCAAAAAAAATGGCTCACGATAAGGATCGCACTTATCAGTATGTGAGCAAGCAGTTTTTACAGCAGTTTAATATCAGATGGCTGAAACCAATTGGCTTTAATAATTCGTATGCATTAATGATGCGGCAAAAACAATCAAAAGATCTTGATGTTAATAGTATAACAACATTACAACAATATCTAGATAAAAATTAATGAGCTTAGTTGATCAATTTCTGACCATCAGGAAGTATACTGAATCGATTTGTGAGCCCCTGCAAACGGAAGATTATGTGGTTCAACCTGTTGCCGATGTAAGTCCACCTAAATGGCATCTCGGACATACCACATGGTTTTTCGAAACTTTTATCTTAAAACCACATGCTGCAAATTATCAGGAATATAATCCGGATTATAATTTCGTTTTTAACAGTTACTATGAAACGGTGGGGGCCAGGGTGATCCGAACGGATCGTGGCAATTTAAGTCGGCCTAGTGTAAGTGATATTTATCAGTATCGCCATTATGTAGATGAGGCCATGACCAGTTTGCTTGGTGAAACCATAACTGATGAGGTAATGGAACTCCTGATTTTAGGATTTAATCATGAGCAGCAGCACCAGGAACTTTTGCTTACCGATATCAAATATATTTTGGGTAACAATCCGCTTTTTCCGGTGTATTCCAATAAGTGGATTGAGCATGAGGAAGTCCAAACTTCACCTGAACCAATAGTGATAGCTGAAGGAATCTATGAAATTGGTTTTGCCGGAAGTGATTTCTGTTTCGACAATGAATTAAACCGCCATAAAGTTTATCTGCATGATTTCGAAATCAATGCAGTTTTGGAAACCAACGGAACCTATCTGGATTTTATAAAGGCGGGTGGCTATAGTGATTTTAATTACTGGCATGCAGAAGGTTGGGACTGGGTAAAAACAAATGGCATTAAAGCGCCAATGTACTGGCATGAAATAGATGGCGACTGGTTTAATTATACTTATGCTGGTTTAGTGCCATTAAACAGGTTACACCCGGTAACGCACATCAGCTATTATGAAGCCTATGCTTATGCCAGTTGGAAAGGCATGCGGTTGCCAACAGAATTTGAATGGGAGGTGGCTGCAAGGCAATTTAACTGGGGCAAACGATGGGAGTGGACAGAAAGTGCCTACTTACCATATCCAGGGTTTAGCAAAGCTCCTGGTGCCATTGGGGAATACAATGGCAAATTTATGGTCAACCAGAAAGTACTTCGCGGCGCATCTGTTGCCACTCCGAAAGACCATGGACGCATTACTTACAGAAATTTCTTTCATCCGCATTTAAGGTGGCAGTTTACAGGGATCAGATTAGCAAAATAAGATTGACATGAGTACGATTATTTCAAAACAAATTATCCCGGTAGGGTCAACATTTTTACATGATGTTTTGGCAGGTTTAACGGCTGAAAAGAAATCATTAAGTTCAAAATATTTCTATGATGAAACCGGAGATTATATTTTTCAGCAGATCATGGAAATGGATGAATATTACCTGACCAATGCGGAAATGGACATTATGCGGCATCAAACGGAACAGATTACTGATGTTATCGCGGCCAACCCAGGTGCTTTTGATCTGATTGAATTAGGTGCCGGAGATGCCACTAAATCCGTTCATCTGTTGCAGTCGTTAATCAATCGCCAGCTTGAGTTTACCTATTTACCCATCGATATTTCCCGGCATGTTATTGAAGACCTGGAAGAAAATCTCCCTAAAAAGCTTCCTGCTTTAAAAGTGCAGGGTTTAAATGGTGATTATTTTGCCATGGTAAAAAAGGCGAAAACACTATCCGCTCGTCGCAAAGTATTGTTGTTCATGGGGGCGAATATCGGAAACATGAATGTAACTGAAGCAAAGGCATTTTGTAAGGCATTGCGAAATGAGTTGTCGGCTGAGGATCTATTGGTTATAGGTTTCGATCTAAAGAAAAACCCGCGACAGATTCTGGCCGCATATAATGATGCAGCAGGCGTAACCAAATCCTTTAACCTGAACTTATTAAGCCGGATAAACCGCGAACTGGATGGTGATTTTGATATCAGCAACTTTGATCATTATGCCAGTTATGATCCGGAATCGGGTTCCTGTAAAAGCTATCTCATCAGCTTGAAGGATCAGCGGGTCAACATCGGTGATGAAACCATTCCTTTTCTGGCGAATGAGCACATTTATATGGAAATATCGCAAAAGTATGCTTTGACAGAAATTGATGACCTGGCCATATCAAGCGGATTTATACCCTTCGCTCATTTTTTTGATCAGCAGCAATATTTTGTAGATGCCATCTGGAAAGCAGGTTAAATTTTTTTACCATCTAAAACATCCAGCAGCTTTTGCAAATCATCTTCAGTGTTGTAAAAATGAAAAGAAATGCGTGTACCGGTACCCCTGGGCGAGCATAAAATTTTAGCTTCAGCCAGTTGATCAACCTGTTGCTGGTTTAGCGGTAAACTCATGATCGTAGATGCATTTTTCTGATCGGTCAGATAATCAGGAATAAATCCTCGATGATGAAGTTGGGTTCGGGCTTGCTGACAAAGGGTCTGAGTGGTTTGCGCAATGGTAGAAATGCCGACTTTTCGGATCATGTTCAAACTTTCATTTAAAGATCCAAAATTCAGCGTATCCAGGTGGCCAGGTTCAAAACAGAAGGCCAAAGGTTTTTTGCCTTTAAGAAAGGGGGCTGATGGAAGCTGAGCAAGTTTTCTATCTTCGTACAGGCGATTTTTTAATTGATCTGATAATAAGATGAAGCCATTTCCATAGCCTGCCAATAACCATTTATAGCCACTTGTGCATAATGCGTCTAATCCTGATGCTTCAAAACTAAAAGCGGTTGTGCCGCAAAACTGCGTACCATCTGCAATCAGCAATAAATCCGGATAAGTTTGTTTAAGTTTTTTGATGAATTCCGGATTCATCCGATATCCGCTAATGTATTGCACGATGCTAAAAGCAAAAACCGTGGGCCGGCTTTTTTCAATTGCTTCCATGATATTATCTTCCAGGTTTTCATCTATCGCTACATAACTGTGTTTAAAGCCGCGGCTGGTTACCGGATATGCCAATGACGGATATTCGTTTTGAAGCAAAAGAAAGTGTTCCGATGCCGGCAATCCATCAAGAAGCGTATTGAAACCAAATGAAAAATTGGGCGTCAGAAAAACATTCGATATCGCTGCATTGAAAAAGTCTGCAATGTTGGTTCTTAAGGTTTCTATTAGGTATGATTGACTCAATCTGAATTCACTACCGCCTTCCATTAATTGTTGATCATGTGTGGTTCTCCATTTGGCTAACTCCGTTGATAAGATACCAGAATAAGCGGTGTTGAGGTAAGTATAGTTCGAGAGGATCGGGAAGGAAGAGGATAGGTTCATCTTCAAAAATAGCAGAAATATTTTGTTTGTAAATATGCTTCGCCATTTTTTGGCAAACCTTAGCGTACAGGCATTGTTATTTTGATAAATGATTTAAAATTATGGAAAAGCATACGCAGATTTTACTTGACGAACTTCAAAAACTGCTGAATGGCGGTGGGGCACATGTCGGTTTTAATGAAGCCCTTGAAAATATTCCATTTCACCTGTTAGGCGAAAAGCCGCATGGTTTACCATACAGCATCTGGCAATTAGTCTCGCACATTCGGATTGCCCAATGGGATATGCTCGAATTTAGTAAAGATGGATCGCATCAATCGCCTAATTGGCCGGAGGGGTATTGGCCTGAGGAAACTGCTCCGTCAAGTGAGGAAGAATGGACACAGGCGCTAAAAGCTATTGATCACGATTTAAATAGTTTTATTGATTTATTGGCATCAGGAAATCTTTATGAAGCTATTCCTCATGGTGATGGTCAATCCATTTTAAGGGAAGCCCTGCAAATTGCAGATCATAATGCTTATCATATCGCAGAGATTGTAGTGGTCAGGCGGTTATTAGGCATATGGAAAAGCTAAAAACCTCGAATAAAACTAATTTAACCGCCCGGTTTGATGATAAGCGCTGTATCATATTATTGAAACATTATTTAAGAGAATTTTTATAAACCCTCCAAAGAGTTCAGGTTGATATTTCAAATCTATGATACAGCACTTTGAGGAGAAAGTGCAGGTAAGGTCTAATTTCTACGTTTGAAGCAGGCGATAACACTGGCTGGCAATTTCATATTCTTCATTGGTAGGGATCACCAGGATTTTAACCTTCGAATCATTTATGCTGACATCCTGTATTCCACCATTGTATTTTCCATTGGCCTCATTATCCATCTCGATCCCTAAATAAGCCAATTCATGGCAAACGGCTTCACGCATGTCCCGGTCATTTTCTCCAACGCCTGCCGTAAAAATAATCGCATCTATGCCATTGAGAATAGCGGCATAAGCACCGATAAATTTTTTAATGCGGTAGGCATAAAGTTCAAGGGCAAGAACAGCCTGCTCATCTCCGGATGCTGCCAGCTTTCTGATGTCTCTCATATCGCTGGATCCGCCAACACCCAATAAACCTGATTCTTTATTAAATAAAGTGCTCAACTGATTCAGACTGTACCCGGCATGTTCTATTAAATGAAAAACAACTGAAGGATCAATGTCACCCGATCTGGTACCCATCATTAAACCGCTTAACGGACCAAAACCCATGCTGGTGTCTATAGATTGACCATTGCGAATGGCAGTGATGCTACAGCCATTGCCCAGGTGAATACTGATGAGTTTTGATGCTTTCTTGTCTAACCATTTTACAGCCTGTTCGCTCACATATTTGTGACTGGTGCCATGAAAACCATACACCCTGATGCCCTCTTCTTTATAATAACGTTCTGGAATGGCGTATCGAAAAGCCTGTTGTGGAATGCTTTGGTGAAAGGCAGTATCAAAGATGGCCACCTGGCTGGCCTTTTTAAAAGTTTCCTCCGCAACTTCAATACATCTTAAATTTACCGGATTATGAAGCGGGGCAAGTGAAAAAAGTTTTTTAATCTGTTCTTTTACTTCCGTCGTAATTAAAGTCGGACCTGAAAAATTTTCTCCGCCATGTACCACACGGTGACCTACGGCATTGATGTCATCAGGTGTCGCAATTACGGCCAGCTCTCCTTCACTTAATAAAGCAAGCACCTGCTTTAAGCCTTCGCCATGATCGGCAATAAATGCAGTTTTCTCTGTAATAAATTTTTCTGCTTCCTTAAAAACGCTATGCTTAATATAGGAGCCTTCAATGCCGATGCGTTCCACTAATCCACTTGAAATGGGCGATGGAACAGGCATTTTAAAGAGTTGATATTTAAGGGAACTGCTTCCTGAATTGATGACTAAAATGTTCATTTTTTTCTTTTTAAATGTCCTGGCATTGAATAGCGGTGATCACCACGGTGTTAAAAATGTCATCTACGGTACAACCGCGACTCAAATCATTAATGGGTTTATTTAAACCTTGTAGCATAGGGCCAATGGCTAGTGCACCGGTTTCGCGTTGTACGGCTTTATATGTATTGTTGCCTGTATTCAGATCGGGGAAAATCAGTACGCTGGCTCTTCCGGCCACTTCAGAATCCGGCATTTTCTGCTTGCCCACTTTTGGATCTACGGCAGCATCGTATTGGATCGGGCCTTCAATTTTCAATTCCGGATATCGCTCCCTTACAATGGCTGTGGCTTCACGCACACGCTCTACATCTTCACCTTCTCCTGATGTTCCGGATGAGTAAGATAACATGGCAATGCGTGGTTCAATTCCGAATTTGGCACTGCTCTCTGCCGAGGAAATCGCAATTTCTGCCAGTTGCTGTGCCGTTGGATTGGGGTTGACTGCACAATCGCCAAAAATGGCTACCCGTTCAGGTAAACACATGAAAAATATGGAAGATACAACAGAAACACCTGGACGCGTTTTCACAAATTGCAAAGCCGGGCGGATGGTGTGTTGAGTGGTGTGCACTGCGCCTGATACCATGCCATCGGCATCACCTTTATACACCATCATGGTGCCAAAATAAGATACGTCTGTCATCATATCCCTCGCCATCTCCTGGTTGACATTCTTGGCCTTTCGCAACTCATGCAGGGTTTCTACATAGCTATCATAGTGCTCAGAATGTGCCGGATTATGGATATGAATGGCATTGGAATCCAGATTTAATCCCAGGCGTTTGATCGAATTTCCAATGTCCAGCGGATCGCCAAGTAAGGTAATGTCTACAATGTCCTGCGCAATTAATTTCTCTACCGCTTTTAAGATGCGTTCATCATTTCCTTCGGGAAGAACGATGTGTTTTTTTTCTCTTTTTGCCCATTTCACTAACTGGTACTGAAACATGTGCGGCGTAATGCCCTGATAACTAAAAGTAATGATTTTATCATCAAGTGCTTTAAGGTCTACGTGTTTTTCAAAAATATCAATCGCCAGGGCAATTTTCTTTTTATTATCGATGGTAATTTTTGAGTGGATAGAACCAATGGCAGTGGTGGTTTCAAAAGTGCCTTTTTGTACTGAAATGATTGGGATGATGGTTTGTAAACCTTCAATTAACCTGATCATCGGTTCATCTGGCAAACTGCCGGCGGTGAGCACAATCCCTGCAATTTTTGGATAATTGGCCGAAAGGTTGGCCTGGAGCGAACCAATAATAATATCCCCACGGTCACCAGGTGTTACAATGAGGAGGTTATCTTTAATGTGCCTTAAAAAATTGGGCAGCATCATGGCACCGGTAACAAAGTTATCTACCTGGTTATCCATTAAATCTGCGCCAAATAGCACTTCAGCGTTCAGCGCCGTTGTAATTTCTTTCATGGTGGGGCTTTGCAAACCACTCTCCACCGGAATAACGGCAATTAATAATTCAGCAGGCAACTGGTTGGTCAGGGCCTGTTTAATGCGTTCCGCTTCTTCCGGGTTAACCATATTGGCTATCACGCCCAGTACCTGAACATCGCGCAGCAAAAAGTTTTTGTAAATGTTAATGGCAGATTTAAATAACTGACTGGCCGATTTGCCCTTGCCTGATACCACGATCAGCACCGGAGCACCCAGGTTTTTAGCCATTAAGGCATTAGATTCAAACTCAAAAGCACTGCCTTCACCCAGGAAATCACTGCCCTCAATCACGGTAAAATCGTAATTGTCTTCCAGTTTTTTATACTTGCTGATGATTGTGTTAATCATGGAGCCATGATCATCAGACTGTTGAAGCATATCCTGACGGGTAAAGGCAAAGGCGTCTTCATAGTTTACAGGAAGTGAAAAATAATTTAACATCGCTTCTACATGTTCGTCCTTTTTAGCGGGGTCTTCCTGGGCAATAATCGGCTTGAAATAACCTACTTTTTGCGTTTTGGCCAGCAGCATGTTGATCATGCCGAATGCAATCACTGATTTCCCGGTATAGGGCTCTGCAGATGCGATAAAGATATTTTTAGTCATAGGTAAAAAAAGAAGGATCAGAATAATTAACGAACTCGTGCCAATATAGTTGGAAATTTTTTAAATAAATAAAATACTTATTCAGTTTCAGGAATGGTGAATGCTTTGGAAAATAAATGGTGTTGCCATTACCTTTCCTGAGTATTTGTTCCCTGTAACGTAAGCACAAACCAGATCCGGCAGGTTTTGTTATCTGAAAATAATAATATGGCTTTGCCAATCACCAGTAAGTCATTTATGTTTAATGCCATCGTGAGTAGCTGATTTATCGGATATTTTTGTGATCAGATTAAGAAAACCAATACCATGAATCATCATTCCCTTAAAAATATACCTTATTCCGTGCTCGACCTGGCAACGGTACTTGAAGGACATACAGCTGGCGATACTTTCAAAACCAGTTTAGAAATGGCCCAGCAATCAGAAAGTTTAGGTTATCGCCGTTACTGGTTTGCCGAACACCACAATATGGCAGGCGTGGCCAGTTCGGCCACGGCCGTTTTAATTGGTTTCATAGCCAGCGGAACCCAAACCATACGGGTAGGGTCCGGTGGAATTATGCTGCCTAACCATTCCCCTTTAATTGTGGCGGAACAATTTGGAACGCTGGCTTCTTTACATCCAAATAGAATTGATCTGGGATTGGGCAGGGCACCCGGAACTGATCAGGTAACCGCAGTGGCTATTCGTGGGGAAAACTTTAACGCTGCACATAACTTCCCGCGTGATATTGAACGCCTCCAGCAGTTTTTTTCGGCCGATAACAGGGGGGCGAAAGTACGCGCCTTTCCGGGTGAGGGATTGGATATTCCCATCTGGGTACTGGGTTCGAGTACCGACAGTGCATACCTGGCCGCTGAAAAAGGATTGCCGTATGCCTTTGCCAGTCATTTTGCGCCTACCTATTTTGAACAGGCTATCGCCATCTATAAAAATAACTTTAAACCATCAGCCCTTTTACATGAACCTTATGTGATGGCTTGTGTAAATGTGGTGGCAGCAGATACAGATGAACAGGCTGAGTTTTTATCCAGCTCAGTGAAAAGAATGTTTCTTGGGGTGATTACAGGGAAGCGTGAATTGCTAAAGCCTGCTTTTGATAATATTAATGGCTATTGGGATCGGATGGAAAAAGAAGCGGTAGAACAAATGCTCTACTATTCTTTCATTGGCAACAAAGAAACGATCAAGAGAAATTTAGAGGCTTTTGTAGAAAAATATGGGGTAAATGAAGTGATGAGTACCTCACATATTTACGATCAGCAAGCCAAACTCCATTCCAACAAATTGTTTGCAGAAATTTTTGGTTAAGGTGTTTTTATGAACAGTTTAAATGGTTGTGAACTGAAATCAAACTAACCAAAACCTTATCTCTTTTTTTGTTGTTTTTTTTTAAAGAATTTATGATGAAAAAAAATACAACTGATCAATTTAAAAAGGAGATGGTGCTGGACGGGATGAAAGCTGTTGGACATGGTTTGGGGATTCATGCAACCAAGCCGGCTATTCAGCATACAGTTGCCAAAAATATGAACCTGGTGGATAACTTATTGCGGATTGCCTTTTCAAAAAGAAATGGTTCAGCAACCGAAAGTAAAAGGGTCATTGAACTGGCAGGAATGGGGGGCATTGCCCTGTATACTTTCTACAGGGGCCTTGAACGCAAAAATAAGTCGCTGTTGATTCAGGGTGTTTTTCTAGCTACGGCATTGTTAACAGTAAGTTTAGCTACCGCGAAGAATGCCAGTAAGTTGCCGAACAGAAAAAGGCCAATCCGTTAGGCATTGGCTTCTACCAGCAGTTTGAGCATTTTTAAGCGATGAAGCAATGGCTGGTTAACTTTGGAGTCAAGGTTTAATTTCAAAGGCAGGAAATGGCTTTCGAGAAAAAAATCATAATCGGTAATTACAGTGGCTTCATTGAGATAGATGGGTACAGGTTGCTTGCCTGCATGGGTAAAAAAATCTTCCAGCTCCTGTAATTCTTGTGATGTCATGCTACAAATTTACAACTCAAAGCTGATGTAATGATCGGAAAACCGGATCTATTTTTTATTTTACTCATACTCAGCCTGTAAGGTATCATTTAACCCGGCAATCATTTATCGCTTTTACCCATTCCTCGTTTTGGCACCGCGGGCACTTGTGTTTGCCCTTCAGCTTAATTTCTGCTACCGCACCACAAAATGAGCAGGCATATTGACCTTCATCGTCAATCAACTTAATTTTCTGATCAAAAAGATCAGGTAAAATGGGAAGACCTGGTTTAACGTTTTCATCAGCATAAAAATAAACACTCAATGTACCTGATGTTTCCAGAATGGTCGTTTCTACCTGGCCCAGGTGTGAAATACTTTGCTGGCGTAATTCAGAGAAAAATTCGTCTTTTGCCAGGGTTTCTTTTTTAAAGTCTTCAATGTTAAATACACCTTCCCGAATCAGGTAAACGCTTTTCCCTTCAATTAAATCATCTATTTTCTCACTTTTAGCTGTTAAAAAGGTAGTAAAACGGTATGCACCTACAATAATGAGAAAGATCACAACAGGCGTAAGTAAACCGATTTCCTTGTAAAACATAGGGTCGCCGGCGGCAGAACCTAAACTGATGATCACCACCAGTTCAAATACGGATAACTGGCGAACGCCACGCTTACCCAGTAAACGCAAACCAAATAAAATAATGAAATACATGATGAAGGTGCGCAGGGCGATTTCCATCAGAAATTCAAAATTTTCCTCACCAATGAGAAATTGTTTCCAGTCTATAGCCAACAATTGTTTCTTTTTTAAAGTTTCGGGAATATGAAAACTGGCAAAGGCTTAAAGAACGTGTATTCCTTAAATCTTTGCCAGTGATGTGTATCTAGTTTGATGATCGTGTTAAATGCCTACAGAAATAAGTAGCGGTCTGACGGTCGGTCACGATTACTGCAAGCTGCTATTCATCTGGTCAAATCGTTCTCTACGTTTTGAAATTTCGTTTCAAATTCACGTTGATAATCCTTTGCTTTTTCTTTCCACTCCGGTGCTTTATCTTTAAGATCATCTACTACAGATCTTCCGGTAATCGGATCTTTCTTGGTGATGTATTTAAAGCCTGCATACACTGCAGCGCCGATGATTGCTGTTTTTAAAAGTCCCATATTTCTTATCTTTTTTATTTTAAAAACAGCGCTATAGGGTAAAGGTTTTAGAAAAAAAATACATTTATCAAACCCTATAAGTTTTAAAACCATAAGGTTTAATTCTGGTAAAAAGTGACTTACATCATTTTATAAGATAATGTAAATCTGGTCCTGCTTCATGCACATTAAATAGGTTTGTGCTTTAAAGCAATTGATTATGCCACATACCTTTCATATCCCTGTTTTAGGACTGGGGTATTCTATAGACACACCATTAAAAGTTGCCCGCTATGGCATTTCTTCTGTATTATCCATTGTAGATGATGAACTGATCGAAAGGATGCGCGAATACCACTCACAACAGCTCCATTTGGCATTTTTACCGATACTGAAATCTGCCGGAGACAGCCGGGCATCCAGAATCACTGCCTATTTAAATTTCCTGGCTGATGCCGTCTCCCGTCAGGTGGCACAACTTAAAAAGCAGGCATTTGAAGCCGGGAGCGATATCTGCAGGTATTTTGAGCTCCTGCCAGAAGGTTCCGGTTTAAAAAACGGATATGAATTAATGATGGATTATCCCGAAGGAACACAGAAAGAAAGGTTTCAGCAGGTGCTGCGGAATGAAATTAAGGCTGGAGCAATTGATGTAAATATTATGGCGAAGGTGGATAAGATGAATGTGGACGCTGAATTGACCAGCGATGAAAGTTCAGATGCGCTTGCAGCCTTACGTGGATTTGCCTTAAGTAAATTATCTTCATCTGTTATTCTTTCTGCCGGGATGAATCCGAGGTTATACAGTTATCTCGCACAGTTTGAAGATTTTTTCCCAGATAAAAATGGCCATGTTCGTAAAAAGATCATTTTGAAAGTAAGTGATTTCAGGTCAGCTTTAATTCAGGCAAAATTCCTGGCCAAAAAAGGCTTATGGGTAGCCGAGTTCCGGGTTGAGTCCGGATTAAACTGCGGTGGGCATGCATTTGCAACGGAAGGCCATCTGCTTGGACCCATTCTGGAAGAATTTAAAGCCAGAAGAAGCGACATGCATGCAGTGCTATTTGCGCTTTATGAGCCGGTTATTCGTCAGAGAAATATAAATATGACTACACCAGCTTCACAACGGATCAGTGTGCAGGGCGGAATTGGTACTGCTGAAGAAAACCGGTTTTTAATGCGTCATTATGGCTTAGATGCCACAGGTTGGGGGAGTCCTTTTCTTTTGGTTCCTGAAGCCACGAACGTGGATGATGAAACCCTGAATGTTCTGGCGCATTCCAGGGAAGATGACTATTACCTGAGCCATTCCTCACCATTGGGCATTCAGTTTAATAATTTCAAAAACAGCAGCATTAATGCGCAACGCTTAGGGAGGATAGGGAAAAATCGTCCGGGCAGTGCCTGTACCAAAAAATATTTATGCAACAATACCGAGTTTACCGAACAGCCCATTTGTACGGCATCCAGAGCGTACCAGCATTTAAAAATCAAACAACTGAAATCTCAGGCACTGTCGGTACAGGAATTTCAGCAACAATTTGATGCCGTGACGGAAAAAATCTGCCTGTGTGAAGGTTTATGTGCCTCTACCTATCTGAAATATGATATCCTTAAACCTAAAGAAAGTAAAGCCGTAGCCATTTGTCCGGGTCCAAATCTGGCTTATTTTTCTGGTATTTATGCTTTAGATGAAATGGTGGGGCACATTTATGGCCGCTTAAACTTGCTTGAGAAAATTGAACGTCCGCATATTTTTATAAAGGAGCTTGGTTTATATATCGATTATTTCCAAGGGGAGTTACAACAGTTGTATCACCATGTTACGGATAAAAAGAAGAAACAGCTTCAGCATTTTAAATTGCAGTTATCAGAAGGAATCTCCTATTATACACAATTGTTTAATGAAATCGCCGATGAGGGAGATGATCACTTAAATTCATTGCAGATGCAGTTAAATATTTCACAGCACCGATTGGATCAGCTGCAAATTGATTAGTATTGAAAGTGGCCTCAATTAAATTTATCTTTACGGCTTCAGCAAAGCAGATAACATGGACAGATCGAAATTCCTGGATGCAATTATAGAAAATGCGATTGATGGTATCATTACTATTGATGATAAAGGCTTTATTGAGCATTTAAATCCAGCGGCACTGAAGCTTTTTGGCTACGAGCGGACTGAATTGGTAGGCAAAAACGTTTCTGTTCTGATGCCGGAACCTGATAAAATCAGGCATGACGGCTATATTCAAAACTATAATGAAACCGGTAAAAAGCATATCATCGGCATTGGCAGAGAGGTGCGCGGACAAAAGAAAGATGGTTCCACTTTTCCATTCCGGTTGGGCGTAAGTGAAGTTAAATTCAGCGATCGTAAAATTTACACCGGCTTTATTCATGATTTGTCAAAAGAAAAGGCAAATGAGGAACAGATTAAATCGTATACGGAGAAGTTAGAAAGCAAAATTAAAGAACGCACACGCGATCTGATTAAATTGGTTTCAGAGCTGGAAACGGCAAAGGAAAATATGAGTGCCCTTTTTCAAAAAGAGAAAGAGCTTAATCAGCTTAAAACGCGGTTTGTTTCCATGGCTTCACATGAGTTTAGGACGCCATTGAGCTCGATGCAGTTATCAGCTTCATTGATAGATAAATATACGGTAAAACAAGATGTGGTAAATGTAGAAAAACATACGGCCAAAATCAAGAACTCCATTAACAACCTCACCACCATTTTAAATGATTTTTTATCATTGGAAAAACTGGAAGCCGGAAAGGTACAGGCCGCCGCACAGGTTTTCAATATCATCAGCTTTGCAGAAGAAATTACGGAAGAAATGCAGTTAATGACCAAACAAAACCAGCATATTATTTATGAACACACCGGAACCAAGGCTAATGTGTTACTTGATCCAAATCTACTTAAAAACTGCATTATCAATTTAATATCCAATGCGATAAAATATTCAGGTGAAGATACGCTGATTCAATTCAACAGTATCTTAAAAGACAATGAACTGATCTTAGAGGTGAAAGATAATGGAATAGGTATTCCTGAAGCCGATCAGCACAACCTGTTTGAGCCATTTTTCAGGGCACACAATACCGGCGATATTCCGGGAACTGGTTTGGGCCTGAATATTGTCAGTCGTTATGTAGGCTTAATGAATGGCGCGGTATCCTGTAAAAGTGAGCAGCATTCCGGAACCTTATTTACGTTGAGTTTTCCGGTTAAATAAATTAAAAATTCTTTTTAAATTTTCAGATGGGTAAAAAAGTATTAATCATAGAAGATAACGATGATATCCGCGAAGGGACTGCAGAGGTACTGGATCTGGCCGGCTACAAAACCTTTACGGCTAAACACGGTAAAATTGGGGTGGATATGGCCTTGAAGCACCTGCCGGATGTAATTCTTTGTGATATTATGATGCCTGAACTGGACGGATACGGTGTATTGTATCTGATGAATAAAAACCCGCAAACCGCTAATATTCCTTTCATCTTCATCACTGCTAAAACAGAGCGGGCAGATATGAGAAAAGGAATGGAAATGGGCGCAGATGATTATCTAACAAAGCCTTTTGATGATTTGGAATTGTTCAGGGCAATTGAAAGCCGGTTTAAAAAGAAACAGCTATCAAAAGCCATTGGTGCATCTGCCGGAAGCGTTGACGCGGTTTTCGAAGAACTTAAGGCCAAGGGCAAAGCCAGATCAGTTTCAAATAAACAGATTATTTATTTGGAAGATGATGAGCCCTTGCATCTTTATTATATTGTAAAAGGACAGGTTAAAACCTATAAACGTTTTAAAGATGGTCGGGAACTTTCTTCCGGCTTATTTCATGATGGTGATTTCTTCGGTTATGAAAGCCTTTGTAACGGTGTGCCTTATGCTGAAAATGCGGCAACACTTGCGTCATCTGAAATTATCCAGATTCCAAAAACAGATTTTATGGAATACCTGCTCAATCATCAGTCTGTATCTAAAAAGTTCATCAGTCTGTTGTCTGAAAATGTTCAGGATAAAGGGAAGCAGATGCTGCAACTGGCTTATTCGTCTGTAAGAAAAAGGGTAGCTGAAGCATTGGTGCAGGTAGCAGAAAAGTTTAGCAAGCATGAAACCGACAGTTGTACCATCAAGATCTCGAGAGATGACCTGGCCGCGCTGGTGGGGACGGCCAGTGAAACCATCAGCCGGATGTTGGCCGATTTTAAAGAGGAAAAGCTGATTGATAAAACGGGTAACGCCATTAATATTTTATCCTTACAAAAGCTTAAAAATGTAAAGCAGTAGCTGATTTGCAATATATCTTGATAAAAGTAACGAATGTCACTTTTTAGCCTAAGCAGCCTCATCCTCTTCAAATGATGGCTGCTTTATTTTTGTGTACTCTAAAAAAAGTACATGAAAGCAATAGCCTATAATATTAAGCCTGTCGAAAAAGAATGGCTGGTTCTCGCGAATTATAAAAAACATGATATTACGATCATAGCCAATAGTTTAACTATTGATACTTTGTCTTTTTCTGCAGGTAAGGAGGTGCTATTGGTTTTTAATCATGACGACTTAGATGCGGAAATGATTGATGGGTTAAAGTCATTGGGGATTCGGTATATCGCCACCTCATCTGTTGAAACAGAGCACCTGGATTTACTGGCCGCAGGTCGGGCCGGAATGAAAGTAGCGAATGTGCCATTGCTGGAAGAAAACCAGGATCCCAGATTGCGAATGGAGCAGGTGATTAAAAATCTGGATCAATGGGCGGCCGGTAAATGTGTAGGCAAAGCCTGCTGTTGTCAGAATAATTGTGGTGTGACTAAAGCCTTGAAATAATGGAAACCGCCGCATTACTTCAGAAATATAATGTTGCTGCGCCACGTTATACCAGTTATCCTACAGTTCCATATTGGGATCAGAATACATTTAGTCAGGATAAATGGATCAACGCTGTTCAGACCATTTATGCCGATCAGGGAGCTGAAGGAATCAGTCTTTACATTCACCTGCCTTTTTGCGAAAGTTTATGTACCTATTGTGGTTGCAACACCCGAATCACTAAAAACCATGCGGTAGAAGTACCATACATTGAGGCCGTTTTAGCTGAATGGAAAATGTATCAGCATCTGTTAGGGAGCAGGCCTAAAATAAAAGAATTACACCTGGGCGGTGGCACACCTACTTTTTTTCAAGCCGAAAACCTGAAAGTATTAATGGATGGCATTCTTACTGAAGTGGAAGTTTCAGCTGATGCTACGTTTTCATTTGAAGCGCATCCGGCAAATACCACTGAAACACATCTGCAAACCTTATATCAGTTTGGCTTTAAACGATTGAGTCTGGGAATTCAGGATTTCGATCCAAAAGTGCAGTTGATGATCAATAGATTTCAGACGCCACAACAGGTAACCGCGATCATGCGTCAAGCCAGAACAATTGGTTTTGATTCTATTAATTTTGATCTGATATATGGATTACCTGCTCAGCATATCAGTGGTTTATCGCAAACAATTAAAGAAGTGATTGATATGCGGCCAGATCGGATTGCTTTTTATAGTTATGCCCATGTGCCCTGGATCAAGCCTGGCCAAAGGCACTATACTGTTGAGGATCTTCCTGCTGGAAAGGAAAAATTTGCGCTTTATCAAATGGGAAAAAACATGCTGATGGAAGCTGGGTATATGGATGTGGGTATGGATCACTTTGCCCTAACAACTGATAAACTATTTACAGCCAGTACAAAGAAAAAACTGCACCGCAATTTTATGGGCTACACCGATCAGCATACGCATTTGCTCATTGGCTTAGGTGTTTCGTCAATTAGTGACAGCTGGATTGCTTTCGCACAAAATCCTAAAACCGTAGAAGCTTATCTCGATCAGATAAATGCGGGTTTGTTACCCGTAGAAAAAGGCCATCTGCTGTCTGCTGAAGACCTTGAAATTCGTCAGCACATTTTAAACATGATGTGCAGGGAAAATACTAGTTATCCGGAAGGTATTCCTGAGGCAATAGTTCAAAGGCTTGCTCCGCTCATTCAAGATCAGTTGATCCGGGTTTCCGGAAATAAAATCAATATTACCCAAACTGGTAAGTCATTTTTGAGAAATGTGTGTATGGCTTTCGATGAGAAGTTATGGATCAGGCAGCCTGGAACCAGGTTATTTAGTGATGCCATTTAAATTTTATGCCATGAAAAACCAACAACAAACTACTGTTAACACCACCTGTTACCATTGTGGAGAAGAGGTTACCGATCATGTTCATCAATTGGATGACAAAAACTTTTGTTGTGCCGGTTGCAAGGGCGTTTATCAAATCCTTTCTGAAAATAACCTGTGTAATTACTATATATATAATCATAATCCTGGTCAGCGATTGCGTCATGATACCCGCTTAGAATATTTGGATGAACAGCAAATTATGAATCAGCTTATTGATTACGCTGGTGAAGATTCAAGTATCATCACTTTTTATATTCCAGCAATTCACTGCAGTTCATGTATCTGGTTACTTGAGCATCTGTATAAAATCAACCCGGCCATTTTCAGTTCACGCATTGATTTTATCAGGAAGCAGGTAACCATCACTTTTAACCATCAGGAAATCTCATTAAGGAACCTGGTAGAAACCCTGATTCAGATTGGATATGAGCCTTTAATCAGCCTTCAGGATGTGGTGAAGGAACATCAAAAGGCCCTGGATAAGGGTTTGATTCTGAAAATAGCCGTAGCCGGATTTTTAATGGGTAATGTGATGCTTTTCAGCTTTCCTGAGTATTTTGGTTTATCGGACCTTGACAAACAATTTCAAGTGTTATTTGGCTGGCTTAATCTGGCTTTTTCCATTCCGGCAGCCTTTTATTGCGGTAAGGATTATTTCATTTCCGCCTTAACCAGTTTAAAACATCAGCATGTGAACCTGGATACGCCTTTGGCTTTAATCATTGCCGTTCTGTTTTTAAGAACAGCATTTGAAGTTATATTGAACATCGGACCAGGTTTTGCTGATACCCTGACGGGATTGGTTTTTTTGCTGTTAATGGGCAAATGGCTGAAACAACGCACTTATAACCACATCTCGTTCGACCGTGATTATCGTTCTTATTTCCCGATTGCAGTAACCACATTGATTAACGGGCTGGAAAAGCCAGTTTCCATCAATGATGTGAAAATTGGCGACCGCTTATGGATTAGAAACGGCGAATTACTTCCTGCCGATGCAATTTTAATGAAAGGTGATGCCTGGATGGATATGAGTTTCGTCACCGGCGAATCTGAACCTGTGCATAAGGTTTTAGGCGAAATTATCTACGCTGGTGGGCGCCAGACCGGAGAGGCCATAGAGCTGGAAGTGATCAAGCCGGTTTCACAAAGTTATCTAACGGGTTTGTGGAACCATGATCATTATAAAGACCATGTTCATCAGCAGAACTTTAACGATAGCATCGCCAAGTATTTTAGCCTGGCTGTATTTACCATTGCCTTTTCAGCCACTGCTTACTGGCTTTTACAACACGATAGCCATAAGGCCTGGTCGGCATTTACGGCCGTCATTATCGTGGCATGCCCATGCGTACTGGCATTGAGTACGCCATTTACGCTTTCAGCCATTTTATCTGTGTTTGATAAGAAAGGCTTTTATGTGAAAAATACGGATGCTGTAGAACAGCTGGCTAAGTGTGATGCCATTGTTTTTGATAAAACCGGAACATTAACCACTACCCGGAATGCACAGGTTTATTTCAATGGTAAAATGGATGATCACGAGAAAAAAATGGTGGCTTCACTGTTCAGAAATTCTGCGCATCCATTGAGCCGGCACATTTTAAAGGAACTAAAAACAGGCGATTTTTTTCAGGTGAAGAATTATCAGGAAATGCCGGGTAAGGGTTTATCTGCAACCATTAACGGCTCTAGTGTTTATGCCGGAAGTTTGTCCTCAAATTTAAAAGCGGTGGCTCATCAGCCTTCCAGCGGTGTGCATGTGGTCATCGATGATGTTTATATGGGGAATTTTGTCATTGAGCAGGAGTGGCGGCCGCAACTCAATTTTCTGATTAAACAGTTAAATTGCTCATTTGAGGTACAATTGCTTTCTGGCGATACCAACAAGGATGAACGCCATCTGAGAACCATCTTTCCGGAAAAGAATACCATCAGATTCAGGCAAAGTCCACATGAAAAGCTTAATGCCATCTCAGCATTGCAGGATAGTGGAAAGAAAGTCATGATGCTCGGTGATGGACTGAATGATGCAGGTGCCTTGAAACAGAGTGATTTCGGCATAGCCATTACCGATGATATTAACAATTTTACTCCCGGATGCGATGCCATATTAAAGGGCGATTCATTAAATATGCTACCTGATTTTATCGGACTGAGTAAGGATGGGATAAAGATTATAAAAGCAAGCTTTGCCATTGCTACCGCATATAATTTTATGGGAATCTTTTATGCCGTTCAGGGTACGCTTTATCCCTTGGTTGCTGCGGTGCTTATGCCCGTCAGTACCATTACCATCATCTGTTTTACCACTTTCGCTACACGGATTCTAGCCCGTAAAAATAAATTATTATGAATATTCTCTATTTTCTGGTGGGCTGCAGTGTTTTAATGGCACTCATTTTTCTGGGTGCATTTATCTGGGCTGCCAAAACAGGGCAGAACGACGATGTTTACACGCCGGGCATCCGCATTCTCTTTGATGATGAGCTGGAAGAAGAAAAAAGTGAAGAAGATCACTTTTCCAGCTAAGCCACATCATCCTTTACGTCCTCCATGCAGGATACCTTTGACCTATCAATACAAACAAAACATTTCTGTTTATGCAATTAGAGCGATTTACTTACGATAACAAAATTGTCAGAAACTTCGGCATTGCCACCCTCGTTTGGGGGATTATTGGGATGACGGTAGGTTTGCTGGCAGCGATGCAGCTTTTCAAACCTGCCATGAATTTAGGCAACCAGTATACCACTTTTGGCAGGATCAGGCCCTTACACACCAATGCAGTGATTTTTGCCTTTGTGGGCAATGCCATTTTTATGGGGGTGTATTATTCTTTACAACGCCTGCTTAAGGCCAGAATGTTTAGTGATGTTTTAAGTAAAATTCATTTCTGGGGCTGGCAGCTGATTATCGTTTCAGCGGTGATTACGCTTCCATTGGGCTTTACCACCTCGCATGAATACGCCGAACTGGAATGGCCGATAGATATTGCCATCACCATCATTTGGGTGGTATTCGGAATTAACATGTTCGGTACCATTTTTAAAAGAAGGGAACGGCATTTATACGTAGCCATTTGGTTCTATATCGCCACCTTTGTCACCATAGCGGTGCTGCATATTGTGAATTCATTTGAGCTGCCTATTTCATTCCTAAAGAGTTATTATGTGTATGCGGGCGTTCAGGATGCACTGGTACAATGGTGGTATGGACACAATGCAGTAGCTTTTTTCTTAACCACGCCTTATTTAGGCATGATGTATTACTTTCTGCCCAAAATGGCCGGAAGACCGGTATACTCCTATAAACTGAGTATTTTACATTTTTGGTCGCTGATTTTTATTTACATCTGGGCTGGTCCGCACCATTTACTCTATACCTCTTTACCCGGCTGGGCACAATCTTTAGGTGTTGCTTTTTCCATTATGCTGATTGCACCAAGCTGGGGCGGAATGATTAATGGTTTACTGACCCTTCGCGGTGCCTGGGATAAAGTTCGGGAAGATGTTACACTGAAATTTATGGTGGTGGCTTTAACAGCTTATGGCATGGCCACTTTCGAAGGGCCAATGTTATCCTTAAAGCAAATTAATGGTGTGGCCCACTTTACCGATTGGATCGTGGCCCACGTACACGTTGGTGCCTTAGGATGGAATGGCTTTTTAACTTTTGGCGTACTGTACTGGTTAATTCCAAGAATTTATAAAACGGAATTATATTCTAAAAAACTGGCCGGCTTTCACTTCTGGATAGGCACGCTCGGCATCCTTTTTTATGCTATCCCGATGTACTGGGCAGGTTTTACACAAGGTTTAATGTGGAAGGAGTTTACCAGCGAAGGTTTGTTAAAATATCCAAACTTCCTGGCCACTACGCTACAGATTATTCCCATGCATATATTGCGATCAATAGGTGGTGCAATGTATCTGGCAGGTGTAATCGTCATGACTTATAACCTGGCCAAAACCATGAGAAGTGCTAAACTGGTGGCCAATGAACCTGCAGAAGCAATGCCCCTGGCAAAAGAAATTGTAGATCATTCTGCTGCGGATAAAGCCTGGCACAGGGTTTTGGAACGTAAGCCAATGAAGTTTATGGTTTTATCATTGATTATCATTCTCATTGGTGGAATGGTGGAGATGATGCCAACGTTTACCATTCAGTCTAACGTACCCACTATTGCCAGTGTGAAGCCTTATTCTGCCTTAGAATTACAAGGAAGAGATCTTTATATCCGCGAAGGTTGTGTAAACTGTCATTCACAAACGGTGAGGCCTTTCCGTTCAGAAACAGAGCGTTATGGCGAATATAGTAAGGCTGGTGAGTTTGTTTACGATCATCCTTTTTTATGGGGAAGTAAAAGAACCGGACCAGATTTGCATCGCATTGGCGGAAAGTATTCTGATGCATGGCATTACAATCACCTGGTAGATCCCACTTCAATGTCGCCGGGAAGTATCATGCCGCCTTATCCATGGTTGGTGAATCAACAACTTGATATTACCACTACGGCAAGTAAGATCAAGGCGATGCAAACACTCGGTGTGCCTTATGCAGCTGGATATGACCAAAAGGCTAATGAAGATCTTAAGATTCAGGCTAATCAGATTGCCGCTGAATTAAAACAAAACAATATTAAGGTAAAAAGTGATCGGGAGATTGTGGCTATTATAGCCTATCTGCAACGCTTAGGTACTGATATTAAAGCCAATAAAACAGAAATTCCAAGCAACTAAAATTATGTTCAATCAAATAAAAGACCTGGCCGGAGGTGAACTTTACCTCATCAGCTCGCTGATCATGTTTATGGTATTTTTCATTATCGTAGGCATTTACCTCCTTAAATTAAATAAAAAGCATATCGAAGTCATGAGCGAACTGCCAATCCAGGAAAATCAATCTATAGGGTATGAAGAAGATTAGTTTATTTGTTTTGTTGCTGTTTGGTCAGGTGTTGGCATTTGCAGCAGATGAAAAAACAGTGTCCGAAAATGTAAAGCCTTCAGCGCCATCGCTTGGCCTTACGCAATCAGAATTATTGATTGTTATTTTATTACTATTTGCTGTAGTACTGGTGTTTGTGTCGCTTACCTTACTCAACGCTTTCAAGGTAATGTATAAGGAGCAGCTTCATCCTACACCTTATTTATCACCAGAGAAAGCTGAACAATTAAACTACGACGAATGGTTAAAGCGGCGAAAAAAAGGCTACTCCATCTGGGAAAAATTGCTGAGTTTAAAACCGATTGAGCAGGAAAAAGAGCTGGAAATTGATCACGCCTATGATGGTATTAAAGAACTGAATAATCCGGTTCCGGCCTGGTTTAACTTCCTGTTTTTTGGTACCATGATTATTGCTGTGGGTTACCTGTTCTATTACCACATTGGTGGCTATGGCGATCTCCAGGATCAGGAGTATAAGAATGAAATGGCACAGGCACAGATTGAAAAAGCAGCATACCTGCAGAAATCAGCAAATGCAATTGATGAAAATACGGTAAAAGTTGATATCACAGAAACGGTATTGGCTGAAGGGAAGAATATTTTCGAAGGAAACTGTAAAGTATGCCATGGTGATAAGGGGCAGGGAATTATCGGTCCGAATTTAACTGATGATTACTGGTTACATGGTGGAGGTATTAACAATGTCTTCAAAACCATCAAATACGGTGTGCCTGAGAAAGGGATGATCAGCTGGGAGAAAAACCTGAGCCCTAAACAAATCAGTGCCGTAGCCAACTACATTTTATCACTGGCCGGTACCCATCCGGCAGGGGCTAAGGCTGCACAGGGAGAAAAGTACGAAGAAAAAGATCCACAGGACAATGCCATGAAAGCACCCGCCGATAGTTTGAAAACAACGAATGCTACAAAATAATCAGAAAAAGGAAAGTAAGGGCAGGGATTTTCTATATCCTAAAAAGCCAGCGGGAAGACTATATACTTACCGGAAATGGGTAAGCTATGGGCTGCTTTTGCTTTTATTCTCTTGTCCTTTTTTAAAATTGAATGGTGAGCAGTGGGTGCTATTAAATTTCATCGAACGAAAATTTGTATTCTTCGGACTGATTTTTACTCCGCAGGATTTCTATCTTTTCGCATTGGCCATGCTCATATTCATCATTTTTATTGTCTGTTTTACAGTGGTTTTGGGCAGGCTCTGGTGTGGTTGGGCCTGCCCGCAAACCATTTTTATGGAAATGGTGTTCCGGAGAATAGAATTCTGGATAGAGGGTGATAAGCAAAAACAAATCAAACTGAATGCTCAGCCCTGGAATATGGACAAGATTTTAAAAAAATCGACTAAACATTTTCTCTTTTTAGTGATTTCATTTGCCATTGCCAATACCTTTTTAGCCTATCTTATTGGTTCCGAAAAACTATTCAGCATCATTACAGAACCGGTTCATCAGCATGTATCAGGCTTTATTTCCATCTGGCTTTTTACCTTTCTGTTTTATACTGTTTTCGCCTATGTGCGTGAGGTGGTTTGTACGGTAATTTGTCCTTATGGCAGGTTACAGGGTGTTTTATTGGATAACCAAAGTCTGATTGTCGCCTACGATGTTAATCGTGGTGAACCCCGTGGAAAGATGCAGAAGCAAAATGTAGCTGAAGCTAAAGGCGATTGCATAGATTGTGGATTATGCGTACAGGTTTGTCCAACAGGCATAGACATCAGAAAGGGAACACAGCTGGAATGTGTAAATTGTACGGCCTGTATTGATGCCTGTGATGAAGTGATGCTAAAAATCAATCGACCAGAACGCCTAATTGGATTTTATAATCAGGATTACATCAGCCAGCAGAAACCATTTAAAATAGGGGCCAAAGCCTATGGCTATGCAGCTGTCCTGGTTATGGTATGCATGGTTTTTTCTGCCCTCATCTATAAAAGATCATCTATTGAAACCACTGTATTAAGGGCAAGTGGTACGCTTTATCAAAACAGGGGAAACAATCAAACCAGCAATCTGTATAATGCAGAGCTGATCAATAAAACCAATAAAACGGTAAAGTTTGAATTCAGGGCGAAAGATCAACATGATCAGATCGAATTTATACAGGCGGCAAATGTGCTTCCGAAGGATGGATCTGCACAAATCACTTTCTTTCTCATCCGGAATAACCGCCAGATTAAGGAATATAAATCAGATGCTGCATTTGAAGTGATGGTGGATGGAAAAGTTTTAAGCCAGGCCAGCACCAGTTTTTTTGCACCGCCTGATAACGAATAAAAATAAAAAAAGATGACGATGAACTGGGGTACTAAAATTTTATTGGGAATGGGCTGTTTCATGCTTTTCATCATAGCAATGGTAGGTTATATGTTTGCCAAACATGATGGCGATGCTTTAGTGGAAGAGGATTATTATGAAAAAGGGATTAACTACAATACCACCTATAATGCAGCACAAAACATGCTGAATTATGATGCGCAGCCGAAAATTACAGTTGATCAAAAGCAATTGGTTATCCGTTTAAAAGACAGTGCCAGCTACCAGCTCGTATTGATGCGGCCATCAAACAAAGCCGAAGATTTAAAGTTTGATGGTAAAACCATCGGACCTGATCACCTGATTCTGGTAAGTCGCGCTCATTTACCAAAAGGCATGTGGTTTCTCCATATGCAGTGGCGCAGTCATGGGAAGGACTATTTGTATCAAACCAACCTCACGCTATGACGGATTTCCTGCCATTAGCTTTTTTAATGGGCCTGTTTGGCAGTTTGCACTGTGCTGTCATGTGCGGACCCATTATGCTGGGCATGCCTTTTCAGAAACAACATTTTTTAGGTGCTGCCTTCCAATTGCTCATGTATCAGTTCGGAAGAATTTTTGTTTATGTGGTTTTAGGCTTATGCGCAGGCGCACTTGGTGGCAGTATAGCCGTTTTTAGCAATCAGCAAATACTCAGCACCATTATTGGTATACTACTGATTTTTTTTACCTTATTGCAACTTGTTCCGCAGTATGTAAGGCGTTTTGCTACGTTACAAAATCATTTATTGCGTCCTATCAGTAAGCTAATGGCTTACGTATTCCAGTTGCCGCTCTGGGGATTTTTTGCCGGCGCTATAAATGGAATTATTCCCTGTGGAATGGTTTACCTGGCGCTGGTTACCGCCCTCAATACCGGAAGTTTTAAAGCTGGTGGGGTTTTTATGTTTTTATTCGGGATTGGAACCACACCGCTGATGCTGATGGTTTCACTGGGCGGAATTTTCATCAAAAGATATATTCCTTTCAACACACAAAGGCTTATTCCCTGGTTGATGTTTACCATGGGGATGCTGCTAATTATCCGGTCTGCAAATCTTGGTATTCCTTATTTATCTCCCGCACCGATGGGGATATATGGCAGGGCGGTAGATTGTAAATAATTTTTTTTACTCATCGTTCAAAAATTTCAGTTCATTTACGACACCATCTTTGATCGTCATCAAAAAAGTTAATCCTTAGGATTAATGATTTGTCGATCAACCTGCCATTGTTATTCTTCTGCTTAAATTAAATAATATGTAAGCTTATAGATACGGTTCTACCAGGAATATTTCAAATGAAATGGCGTATGGTTAGGCGTTGAATGTTCTGCTTTTCTTTGTTTTTTACCATACTAAACGGTTTAAGGGCTAAAATATGTCTGCATCTTATTTGGACTTGATCTAAATAAGATTTATATTTGCGGCATAAAAAAAATGCCACACGGTTCAGACCCGTGTGGCTACCGGAAAACCGGCTCACCTTTAATCTCCATTAAAAGTTATGCAAATTAAGAAAATTTTGCTATTAGGCATGCTATGTGCCTTTGTAATTTTTGCCTCCGCCCAAAACCGCATTTCCGGTATCTCGGGGCAAATCAAAAGTGCTTCTGGTCAGCCCGTTTCAGGCGCTACCGTCAAGATCCAGAAAACCAATTATGTAACGGTATCTGATGAGAAGGGAAGTTTCAAAATTTCTCAGGTTAAAGCCGGGAATTATCAGATTCAGATTTCTGCCGTTGGTTTCAAAACAATTAAAAAGGAAATAAGCGTATCCGAAAATGAGGATCAAAAGTTAAGTTTCAGTCTTGCCGAATCTTCAGAAGACATGGAAACGGTTAATGTGATTGGCAGAACGGCAAATCAACAGGTAAACCGCCAGGCTTTTAACGTAACTTCTATCGATGCCAAAAAATTACATAACAGTACTTTAGATATCTCTCATGCACTCGATCGTGTATCTGGTGTCCGCGTGAGAGAGGCTGGAGGATTGGGATCTAGAATGGATTTCTCGTTAAACGGATTTACCGGTCGGCAGGTGAAATTTTTTATCGATGGTATACCAATGGATAATTTTGGCTCATCCTTCCAGATCAACAATATTCCGATCAACCTGGCACAACGTGTAGAAGTGTATAAAGGGGTGGTTCCGGTTTGGTTGGGCTCAGACGCTTTGGGTGGCGCCATCAACATTGTAACTGACAATACCACAAAAAGTTACATTGATGCTTCTTATTCTTATGGTTCATTTAATACCCATAAAACAGCTATCAATGCCGGTTATACTTCGCCGTCAGGTTTTAAGGTACAACTGAATGCCTTCCAGAATTATTCTGATAACGATTATAAAGTAACTACAGATGTGGCTTCTTTTGATGGACGCTATTTTAGAAATCAGGTAGTGAAACGCTTTAACGATACTTACCATAATGAAACAATAATTGTAGGTGCAGGAGTAGTTAATAAATCATTCGCAGATCAGCTGATGTTTGGTTTAACCGCTGGGAAAAACTATGCAGAAGTACAAACAGGTGCCCGGATGGTCAGTGTTTTCGGCGATTGGCACCGAAGAGGAAGCATTTTAATGCCAACTGTGAAGTATCAGAAAAAAGATTTATTTACCAAAGGACTTGATCTTCGTATCAATGGTAACTTCAATTTTGGTACCGAACAAAATATCGATACCGTGTATCGCCGTTACAACTGGTTCCAGGAGTATAAGCAATACCCGGGTGCTGGTAGCGAAAGGGAACGTTCTATGTATAAATTCCGTAACAATAATGGATTGGCCACTGCCAACTTAACGTATACCCTTAATGAGCGTCATTCCTTTTCATTAAATAATGTTTACAATTCGTTTAACAGAAAAGGTTCTGATGAACTCTTCCCGCAAAACCAAAATTACGAGCAACCCCGTAAGAACAATAAAAATGTGTTAGGATTAGGGTATAAATTCAGTCCTTCAGAAAAATGGAACACCTCTGTTTTTGCCAAACAGTTTTATCAATCGAATAAATATGCACAGAGTTACAATCCAAGCGGAAACTGGGGTGATGTAGCCTATCTTCAGCAGGAAAACAGCTACAGCAAAACAGGTTATGGTATTGCATCAACTTATTTTATTGTCCCTAACTTTCAGTTGAAAGCCTCTTTCGAAAAAAGCTACCGACTGCCGGAAACGGATGAACTTTTTGGTGATTTATTAAACCTGGAAGGAAATATCAACCTGAAACCTGAGCAAAGCAATAACTACAACCTGGGCTTCAGCTATCAGGCACAGCTAAATCAGATTCACCGTTTTAGCTTTGATGGTAATGTAATGTACCGAGATGCGAAAGACTTTATCAGGCCGCAATTAAATAATAATCAAACCAAACAGGTAAATGGCAACCTGGCTGATGTAACCAATTTAGGTTTCGAATCTGAAGTGCGTTATTCTTACAAGCAGTTATTTACCGCAGGGGTAAATCTTACTTACCAGAACTTAAGAAACAATACCCGTTTTGAACAGGGGCAAACCATGGAAAGTCCTTTGTACAGGGATCGTATCCCTAACATGCCTTATCTTTTTGGTAACGCTGATGCTTCGCTATTCTTCAATAACGTAGGTAAGAAAGGCAATACCTTAACCCTTGGCTACAATGTATTGTATGTTCATGCTTATTACCTATCGTGGCCAAGTCAGGGTACTGCTGATACGAAGTATGATATCCCGAGACAATGGATGCAGGATGTTAATGCAGTTTATACATTAGGCGGTGGTAAATACAACATTGGTTTAGAATGTAAAAACCTGGTGAATAACCGCATCTACGATAACTTTTCATTACAAAAACCAGGCAGAGCATTTTATGCTAAAGTGAGGTATTTTTTCAGTAGTAACAGATCATAAATTTTTATACATACGAATATGAAAACTAAATATTTACTTCCATTTTTAAGTTTATTGTTGGTTACCTTGTTTGCGGCCTGCGATAAGGAACTGGATTCTTCAGAAGTTGTAGACGTGGATAACGAGCTTACCGGAGCAACTAAATTTATCATTTCCGCAACACCTGTGGGTACCACAGGCATCGCCGATTATTTATTGACTGCCAATAGCTTAGATGCAGGAACGGTGACTACACAAGGAAACGGCATTGAGCAAGACGGTTCTTACCGTTATTATTTAACCCATAGAAACCGGTTTTTTAGCTTGTTGTACGGACAAGGGAATCCGGGTGCAGTAACCACTTATCGATTAGACGGTACCGGAAAGTTAAATAAACTCACCAATTTTCAAACTGAAACGGTTCAGCTTTTTGCACCAGCGAAGGATGATATATTTATTGCGAAAATACCGAGATCAGGAAATGAATTTTCAAGTTTCTTTAGGATTGATGCCCGTAAATACCAAATTGTTGGGGAGCAGCAGGTGAACATTGTAAAATTAGCGGGAAACAGGGAACGCGCACATTTTACATGGGCAACTCAAGTGGGTGAAAAACTTTTTATCCCTTATATGAGCATCAAAGGTGCAGCACCGGATGTTTTTGGTACCGCTTATCCTGATAGTTCGTGGGTGGCCGTTTACAGTTACCCGGAATTAAAACTGGAGAAAGTGATAAAAGACAACCGTACGAGTTATATCGGTGCTTACTTTGTAAATGGTTTAGTGGAAATCGAAAATGGCGATGCTTATGCTTTCTCTTATGCTTCTGCAACCAATTCCGGAACGCCAAGCTCTAAAAATCCTTCTGCAGTAATCCGGATTAATAAAGGAACGACTGAGTTTGATAAAAGCTATTTTTTAAATGTTCAGGAATTGTCTGGCGGTTACCACATGGCTGGTCAGAGCTATGTAGGCATGGGTAAATTTGTAGTGCAGATGTACCCGCAAGCCAATTCGATTACAGGCGCAGCCAGAAAGTTTGCCATTGTAGATGTAATTAACAAAACGTTTAAATGGGTAACAGGCATACCAGCTGATATAACAAGGACAACTACAATTAATAACTATTCCCCGAGAGATGGAAGAACAGGTTATATCGGAATCACCACAGCCAGCGAAGGAAGTTATGTTTATGTTTTTGATGCCGACATCGCCGCTGCAAAAAAAGGTTTAAAGGTAGAAGGTGGGACAATTACCGCCATCAATGCGCTTCAATATTAATTAAGCATTTCTCATTTCAATTAAGAAGATAATGGCAACAGCAAACAACTCTAATCCGGCGAAGAAAAAAGTGAAAGATTCGCAATTTACCAGAATTAACAAATGGCTTCATCTCTGGCTCGGTCTTGTATCTGGTGTCATTGTTTTAATGGTTTGTATAACAGGCTGCATCTGGGTTTTTAATGAAGAGATCACCGGATTACTGGAGCCTGAAAGCAAGATAGAAAAGCAAGATAAGCCAGTGATCACGCCATCTCAGCTCACCTCGATTGCTGCCCGCTTATTTCCGGACAAATCGCCGGTTTACGCGAATTACCAGCAGGGAAGGGCAATTAACTTAAATTTGAAAGGCGCAAAAGAAGAAGGCCGCAGGGGTGGTGGAACAACTTTAACCATTAATCCTTACACTGGCCGGGTGATCAGCAAAGTGGTACACAAAAAAGGTGAGGTAGATTTCTTCCGCTTTATCCTGAACGGACACCGTTTCCTTTGGCTGCCCTATGCCATTGGCCGGCCGATTGTGAATTATGGAACACTCATCTTCGTTATCCTATTGATTACAGGTTTGATCTGGTGGTATCCTAAAAAATGGAACAAATCTACCCGTGATAAAAGTTTTAAAATCAAATGGGGTGCATCATTCAAACGTGTTAATTTGGATTTGCATAATGTATTGGGGTTTTATTCGCTCATCTTTTTATTGTTCATCGCATTAACCGGGATGGTTTATGGCATCAGGTGGTATAGCGAAGGCTTATACTGGGTAACCAGTGGTGGCGAAAAGTTGGGTGAATTTGATCGCCTGGCATCTGATTCACTACAGGCAGGGAAATTCTACACACCAGAAAAGGCAATGGATTTAGCCTGGAATACCGTAATTAAAAAACATCCAAAATCAGAAGGTTTTTATTATAATTTCCCGGATACTTCCAAAGCAAAGGCAACCATTAATATTACGGTTTATCCTGATAAAGGGCAGTTTTACAATAACCAAAGTTATACTTTTGATCAGCATACGCTACAAGAATTAAAAGGGAAAGGTGTCTATTCAGTGCCTTACGAAGCTTCTGGTTTTGGTGGCAAGTTAAGGAAAATGAATTATGATATCCATGTGGGCAGTATCCTGGGTTTCCCGGGCAAAGTACTGGCCTTTCTGGCATCCCTGATTGGCGCGAGTTTACCAATCACAGGTTTTCTGATTTGGTACGGACGTAAGTTTAAGAAAAAAGGAAAGGCTAAGGAACCTTTAAAAACGGAGGGATCAAATCCGCTGCAGCATGGTAAACCAAGAGCTAGAATACCTGTTAGAAAAATGGAGAATGTGATAAATTAAGTATACTCAATCATCCTTCCGAACCTGATTCGTGATCTGTTATCATGTCACAAATAACATCATAAACAAGCCTGCAAAATCAATTAAATTTGATTTTGCAGGCTTGTTCTAAACAGCTGTTAAGCTTGTTTTACTTTTTTTGCCCGTCCGCCTTCGGCTTTTTCGGGTTGTTGTATGGATAAGATCAAATCGATGCTTTCAGAATTGACTTCATATTCAGCTGCAATTTTTTCCCATTTTACTAATTCCGACTGCAGATTTTCAATCTCCTTACTTAAAGATTCTATCTTGGTTTGTATCGATTTTCTTACGTTTAAATTTGCCATAACACAAAATTATCATTTGAATATGAAATGAATCATGCTTTTATTCACATCCGTAAAATAAATTTGACTACTGGTTGTTATTCAGTGTTTTAGGTAGCCGGAGATTTTTCAACATTTTTTATTTGTTGTTGTTGATATGTTTTTAAGTGCTGCTATCCAGCTGGAAAGCCTTTTTAACCGCTAAAATCCAACTGATGGTTTTTGATGAATAGCGGCAAAATGCTAAATTTACGCTTCGCTTTTGTACGAAGTAAGAAAGCAATAAGGAAACCGAACAACATTAATTTGCAACTGTCTATTTTATCTTTTCAGCAAGGGCAACAAGCTCCGGTGCTCGATTTTCCGTATGTGATCACCGAGGCCGCGCATTATATCATGGCGCTCAATTTCCAGCAGGAATTTGACTTGTTATACATCGATCTTCGTCCCAAAGCGGAAGGTAAGGAAGGTATTGCCGGATTCAAATTCAGCAGGGATGCGAAGAAAACCATGCACCCGGAGATTTATGATCATCTGGCGCTGATTGATATTTCGTCCATTTGCGCGGCCAGTATCCATCAATATGGAAAAGAAATCATCAGGGTTGAAAAAGCTAATTTTCCATCAGATGCAGCCATGATGGTTACTTCAGGCTGTGGTGATGATTATGTACGCTTCAGCAAACATTTACTCCCGGTGTCCCGGCATTTTCTGCTTCGCCCCATGCACACGCAATGGAATACCATTTTAAAGGCTTTTGATTTTTTTCTGATGGAAGGTGTATGGGAGGCGGTAATATATGTTTCAGAATGGATAGCTGAACATTTGGGGGCAGGAACCATCAGCCATGCCATTTTGCTGGAGGGTTTAAGCAGCCATGCATGTTATCCCATGCTTTGTACGGCAATGGAAAATTTCCTGACGCAGCGGTATCCGCTTACTAAAAAAAGACTGGAACTGAACATCAGTCACTAAAAATACTGGTCAATACTCAGTCCGTAAGTAAGGTTCAGGTTTTCTCTTCCGGTAATATTCAATTTATTGTAATTCAGGGCCGTAGTCAGGCTGATCCATTTTCGCAGTTTCAAGCCAACAGAAGTCACCGATCTGATGATATGGTCGCCTTTCCGGCTAAAGGAGTTTTGAAGAAAGTGGCTGCCATCAATCACAATGATTTCCTTAATGGCAAAATGATATTGTAAACGCAGGGAATTGCGATAGGTATTATAGCTTTCGCCAACGATCAGGCTACTCTGGTCAAATAATACCCCGTCACTTAAATTGACATAAGCATTTGGTTTATCCAGAAAGCTATAGGCAATACCGCCACCCGCAAGCAACTGGTTTTTCAGTTTTAATGAATAGCTGGTATTATAATTCAGCAATCCCCAGTAATAAAAATGTGGAAAGGTTTTATAAAGATTAAAGTTTAGGGTAGAGGAAAAGTCGTTGTTACTGAGGTTGTTGTTTTGTTTGCCATAAAGCCAGCTGGAAGAAGAATTTAAAACAAAATGTTCCCTTTTCATTCCTAAATTCAGGGCATTGTTTAACAAATAAGCTTTGTCTTCATTGGTACGGTTAACTGATCCGGTAGAAGAAAGCGCGATATGGTACCTGGTGGAATCGCTGTATTGTGCTTTCAGTTCAAGATGAAGAATTGTGCCTAAGATCAGGAGTAAAGTTAGCCGCATCTAAGGTTAACAGCAATGCGCTTGCTATGTTTGGCTTTTTTACAAAATGATGATTGGCAGGCCGGATTAAAACCATGCCTTCCCTTTTCATGTTATTTTAAATCATCATAACATAAAAACAGACAATATGAAAAAGCAGAAAACCCCTGCAAAACAGGAGCAGCAACCCGGAATCGAAGCTGTAATGCATCCTGCTCCTGAAGTAATTAAAGCCAGCTATAAAGGTTCAGGAAAGCTGAAAGATAAGGTTGCGTTAATTACCGGTGGCGATAGTGGCATCGGACGTGCTGTTGCCGTTCACTTTGCCCGTGAAGGTGCTCATGTGGCCATTGTATACCTGAATGAGGATACTGATGCCGACGAAACAAAAAAAATGATTGAAAATGAAAGCCGTAAGTGCATACTGATTAAGGGCGACGTAAAGAAATCTGATTTCTGCAAAAAAGCGGTGCAGAAAACCGTTAAAACATTTGGCCAGCTTAACATTCTGGTCAATAATGCAGGTATGCAGGTTCCACAAAAAGATCCTAAAAAAATAGATGAGCAACAACTTGAAGATACTTTCCGGACCAATATTTTTGGTTATTTCTATTTTGCAAATGACGTATTGGAACATTTTAAGGCAGGCGATTGCATCATCAATACCACCTCCGTAACGGCTTACCGCTCTTCTCCAAACCTCATTGATTATTCTGCTACAAAGGGTGCTATCACATCCTTTACCCGGTCGCTGGCTACTAATCTGGCTAAAACAGGCATTCGTGTAAATGCAGTGGCTCCCGGCCCGGTGTGGACACCACTGATCGTTTCAACCTTTGATGAGGAAAAAATTAAATCATTCGGTTCAGAAACAGCGATGGAAAGGGCAGGTCAACCCTCAGAAGTGGGACCGGCTTATGTATTTCTGGCGAGTGAAGATGCCTCATTCATTACCGGCCAGGTGATTCATGTCAATGGCGGCGAAGTGGTAAATGGTTAGGTTTATCCATAAAAAATCACTAACATTATATGCATAGGGGAAATTGATCCGCTTTAACATTCATGTCTGCCGAACAATTGAAACATAAGGATATTAAACCCACAGGTAAAACAGATTGGCGTTTTAAGCTGCATGAGGTAATATATGAATCAAACACACCTGCGGGGAAAGCTTTCGACATAGGTTTGCTCCTGGCGATATTTACCAGCATTATGGTGGTGATGCTGGACAGTGTCATTGGTATTCACCATCAGTACGGTAAGCTGTTTAACAGGCTGGAATGGATTTTTGCTGCCTTATTTACGGTAGAATATATTTTAAGGTTGGTGAGCGTTAGAAAACCCTTACTTTTTGTACTGAGTCCGCTGGGTATTATTGATCTGATTGCGCTGCTTCCTTCTTATTTAAGCATCTTTTTTATTGGTGCACAATCATTGCTGGTGTTCAGGGCTTTGCGGCTGCTTCGGGTGTTCAGGATATTTAAACTCGGGCAATTTTTATCAGAGATTAACTTTTTAACCCAGGCACTTAAGGGCAGCTTAAGAAAAATAAGCATTTTCCTGCTTACTGTTTTAACCATTACGGTCATTCTGGGTTCGATCATGTACCTGGTTGAAAAGCGGGAGAATGGTTTCTCCAATATTCCGGAGAGTATTTACTGGGCCATTGTGACCATTACTACAGTAGGCTATGGCGATATTTCGCCCATTACACCAATGGGAAAATTTGTGGCTTCTGTAGTGATGCTGATTGGTTACGCCATTATTGCGGTACCTACAGGTATCATTACCCATGATATCGCAATTGCGGCCAGGCAGAAAAAAGAGTTACCGGAATCCTGTCCCAACTGTAGCCGGGAAGGCCATGACAGTGATGCGCTGTTCTGCAAGTTTTGCGGCTCATCACTGTATCGATAGGTACTAATTGCTGACATAATGCGCTACCCGGGTAGCGAAATCATTTAAATCAAACGGCTTATTAATAAAATCTTCCGCCATGCATTTCGCTTTCACCGCACTTAAATGATTGTTGGCCGACATCATCATCACCGGGATATGATGTGTTTTCGCATTTTGTTTAAGCCGGTTACAAATGTCTATTCCATTGGCATCAGGTAGCCTGATATCCAGAATAACCATATCAGGGATACTATCCTGCATTCTTTTCCAGAAATCTGCCGAGTTGGGAAAAGCCTTTACTTCATATAATTCTTCCGTGAGTAGAAATTCGATTATTTCTCTGATGGCCGGATGATCTTCAACAACATAGATGGACTTTTTCATCGCTTGATGTTTTGGTATACAAGCTTAACATCTTTCATTAACAGGTGTTTACGGAAGTTGTTCACAAACCCGGGGTTATTCACCTTTGCCATCAGACCTGTTCCGTTTAGCTGAATTCAATGGCATATAAATGAAACTTTTTTAAAGTCAACAGGGTTGTATTAATGATAAATAAATGAACCATGAAAAATATCTTTTCTACCCTCGCCAAAACAGCTGTTGTTTTACTGTCTGTTTCCGGTTTAAATCAATTGGCATCTGCCCATTATCATCAGCCATTAGTCATGCAAAGCAACATGATGGATATGCCTGTAGAAGTATTCATCAGGCAGGCGATGCTGTCTGGCATGAAAGAAATACAGCTAAGCGGAGTAGCCAGCGAACAATCTGCTGATCCCAAAGTAAAAGCCTTTGCCAAAATGATGATCGATGACCATAGTAAGGTGAATGAAGAATTAAAGTTATTGGCGAAGGCTAAAAGCGTGAGTTTACCGATGAGTAAACTTCCGGGTGGAATGCGACCTGATGGGCGGGTAGATTCTCAATTGGAAAACATGAAAGATACCACTAGAAACCAGAATGTGGCTGAAGCAGCCGGAAATATGAAGTCTGCTGTCTTACCTCATCCGGATGGGGATACCGAAGCCGAAATATTAAAATCTGTTGAAGACTTAAAGCAAATGAAAGGCACTGCGCTGGATCAGGCATATGTAAAGCTCATGATAAGCGATCACCAGAAGGCCATTGCTTTATTTGAAGAAGGGGCTAAATCAAAAGATAGCGCAATCAGAAAATTTGCTTCCAAACATCTGCCTCATTTGAAAGCGCATTTAAAACAAGTTTCTGCGCTGAATCAATAAAATCGGGTAAATGCCTGGTAAATATTCTTTATTTCAATAAACCAAAAAGAGCGATCATGACTGATCGCTCTTTTTTTATGCATCTGTTTCTTCGTCATCCTCGTCTTCTATCCACTCATCCAGTTTGGTACCTTCGCCATCAGCAAATGGAATTTCCTGTTCTGTGTATGCTGAATCATCTTTTTCTTCCTTAGGCAGGTGTCCTTCTCCGGCGTTTCCACCTGCACGGTGCATTTGGAACTGATCAGAATCTTCAATTTTTTTCTCGTCTTTTGGTTGATCTTCCTGGTCTCTCATAACTTTATATTTTTCTTTAAATAACAGTTTTGCGCTAGCATAAGTTTTTATTTTCAGAAAAATGAAAGGTATAGAAAAATCGTTTTAAATATATTTAATCTGTTTAGTCTAAAAATGCGTATTTATTTTATTGCAAAACTATCAGGTTAAATATATTTTTGCTTTATTGCCAGATATTACCAACGTTCCACTAAATGAAGAACCATTCCATCAGTTTAACTCCGGCTAAATGTGAGCTTTTGGATAACATCCTAAAAGAATTTGATGAAGAAGTTTACATCAAATCTGATCGTGTGCTTAAAATTTTCAGGGGTAACGGGAGTCTGGCATCAGATTATTTAGATTTTCTGGTCCAGATGAACCTGGTTATTTTGGTAGGGCAGGTAGATGGCATACCGTTGCCGGCCATGGTGGGGAAACAGGCTGGTGTTGATATGTTTATCAGTGAAGGTGGGTTTAAACGTCGCTATGCCCTGAACAAGCTGGAGCAGGATACCGGTAAAAGTATTTTTGATTTACAGAATGAAAATCTTGATTTAAAAGAAAAACTAACGAAGCAGGAACAACTGCTTAAAAGCTTAGAAAATAGCCTTACACAGCAAGGCAAGGATATTTTAGAAAAGTGGCTGGTACGGATTTTATGCTTTCTTGCAGGGATATTATGTACCTATGCTTATTATAAAATCTTTCACTCCGCTTAAAAAAGCGTACTCGCACCCAAATAGTCATTCACTATTTTTAAAATTTCCTTTCCTAAATCCACCGCATTTCCAATGCCTACACCTTTTATCGCAGCGAGTTGATCGGCCGATCGCGGAGGCTTAGCCGCAATGTTTAATAAAGCCAGATCAGATAAAACAGAATGAGCCGGAACGTTTCGCTGCTGACTGAGGCCCTTTCTCCAGTCCACCAGGCTTTGATATAATTTCTGGTTGATCACCTCTTTAGGAAGTTCGGTTTTGGCGAAGGTTAGTTTTTTAGGTCGCTGATCAAATTTATTGGTTGCTCCAAGATAAGTTTTAGTATAATCTTCCAGCGAAAAAGGATGCCATGAAAAATTAAAGAGTGCCAGTTTAACATTCAGCGCATTGGCGCAATGGCTTAGGGTGGCTAAAACCCTTTCTGATTGTTCATCCAGGTAAATATTTAAGGAAGCAAATTTGCTCATTTCATGGGTCACCGTTTCGAGTTTCGGAATAAAATATTGAGCTGCCTTAGTCAGACGGCCTAAAAAAACCGCATCATTTTCTAGGATTGCGCTTTTATCTATTTTAACCAGTTCCTGATCTTTAAATCTTCCCGCAACCCGGATGATGTCTTTTTCCAGCAGGTCATTAACAACCGCGCGAAGGTTATCCAGTGCTGCATTTTCATCATTTGCCCTGAATTTTGCAGTTTTCAGGATCCCCCAGTAACCTTGAATGACGCCGAAATCAAATAAATCATCAATCAGGTTCCAGGCATATTGCTGCTGGAAAATATTTAAATCATTTGCAGTGGGCTTCTTGCTCACAGCTTGTTCTGTAAAAGCAATAATCCTTTTATCTGTCATGATATTTTCCATCTTCACAGGAGCTTTAAGCAGCAGGCCATCCAGGCTTTTACAGCGGCTTAAGGCTACATAAGCCTGGCCATGGGTAAAAGATGAGCTGATGTCAACAATGGCTTTCTCAAAAGTTAAACCCTGACTTTTATGAATGGTAATGGCCCAGGCAAGCTTAAAAGGGTATTGCGCAAAGGAACCGGTATTGGTTTCATTAATCTTATTTTCATCCTGATCCAGTGCGTATTTAACATTTTGCCATTCTTCACGCTCTACTTCAAATGACTGACTATCATCCAGAAACTGCACATGAACACTATCTTTTTCTATACCGACAACCTTCGCAGCCTTACCATTATAATATTGTTTTTTTCCTGAAGAATCGTTTTTAATGAACATCACCTGCGCACCAACTTTCAAATGGAGCACCTCATCCACCGGATAGGCATCTTTAGGGAAATCGCCGGTTACCCTGGCTGCGAAAGCATGCGTTTCACCATCCAGTTTTTCAAGGCATTCCGTATTAATCTGCCCAACCAGGTTATTGTGGGTGGTTAATGTGATGTAATCTTCTTTCCAGGCATCTGCCAGTGTTGGATCATAGTGTTCATTCAGCTGATTTAAAAGGGCAGGGGTGAGCGTGTTTTCCCTGATCCGGTTTAAAATATCCAGAAACAAGGGGTCAGACTGCCGGTAAACTTTCTGCAGTTCGAAAGTAAGCAGTGAAATCCGCTTTAGAATTAAACTATCGAAAAAGTAAGGGCTTAAATAATAATCCTTAAGGATATGCCAGGCATCATGTGCAATGGGTGAGAGCTGGTAAAGGTCGCCGATCATTAAAACCTGTACGCCACCAAAGGGTAAATTAGATGCTTTTACATTTTTGAGTGTCTGGTCAATAAAATCGAGCATATCTGCCCTGACCATACTGATCTCATCAATCACCAGAAGTTCAAGGCATTTCAGTAATTTAATTTTATCCTCAGCGTATTTCAGTTCTTTAGAAGCTTCGCCAGGCTGATTTGGAATAATGGGACCAAAGGGCATCTGGAAAAAAGAATGGATGGTTACCCCGCCTGCATTGATGGCAGCTACAGCAGTGGGTGCCACAACGGCGAAATTTTTAGCAGTGGTGGACTTGATTTTACGCAAGAGTGTGGTTTTCCCGGTTCCTGCCTTTCCCGTTAAAAATATAGGTTGGTTGGTGAATTGAATAAAATCAAGGATAAGTTGATGATCCTGATCCGAATTTTCCAAATTGTGCTTGTTATCCATCTTTACTTACTGATCTCCTGAAAGCATTTCGCTAATTTTTGCAAAGATGCACAGAATTGAACTGATCCTGGCACTCTTTTCTATACAGGTTATGCACAAAATCATCATCATAATTGTTGAATCCAGATTTGGGACCTTATTGCCCTGAAGAAATGGAAAAGGTATCCTGTTGATGCTCAGTGGTATTTTTAAATATGACATTCAACTAAAGAAAATATCTTTAATATTTTTGTTTACTAAATATTTTAGTATAGATTTGTTTGTCTCGAAAGAGTTATTGATGATTTAGCGAAGAAAGCAGCTGGCTGTTTTCAAAGAATAGGGGATAATATGACTGTTACCGTTTTAGCAATATTTGAAACAGATTTTCGACCAGACCATTCACTGGGTAAAATTATGAATGAGCGGCTTAAAGTGGCTGCGGATGACTTACGTGATATCCATTTACAAGCCATGGAGGCCGTAGGGCAACGCAGTGATGATTTAGTGGTGTACATCAGTTATAATCCAAAATATAAGATTCGCTGGCGCATTGTAAATGATGTACCGGAAGAGGTAGAACAGTATGTTGGCCGGGTTTGTGGCGATTTAGGCTACATTCAGTGGAAAACTGCTGTGATGAATATTTTTAAAGGGAACGAATAGCCATACCAAATGCAATATGCCCTATTAAACGGATGTAAAGCCGAAGCGGTAAGGGGTGCGCAGGGCATTTGCATGTGCTGCGGGCAAAAGGTAATTGCCAAATGCGGATCCATTAACATTAAACACTGGGCACATGCGGTGGCAGACAGATGTGATTCCTGGTGGGAAAATGAAACCATCTGGCACCGCGAATGGAAAGCTGAATTTCCGGTTAATTTTCGTGAAGTAAATTTTTTTGATGAAAAACTGCTGGAGTTTCACCGGGCCGATATCCATACCGCTGCCGGAATCACCATTGAACTTCAAAACTCAGCCATTTCATTAACAGAACTACAGGCACGTGAAGCCTTTTATCCCAAATTAATCTGGTTAGTGAATGGATTAAAGTTCAAGGGCTTTAAAATTTTAAAGTCAATTCCTGATCCCCATCATCCTGCGCTTGATGATTTTGAATTTTGCCTCTCGGAGCATCTTTCGATGATCCGTAAAATTGATGCGCTAACACAAAATCCCAATCCCGCGATTCTTAATTTCTACCACCAGGATTTAAAATCAGTTCCTGTTAGTACAGCATTTTATGCTTTCAGCTGGCGCCATCCACATCAGGCCTGGATGCAGGTGTCGTGCCCTGTTTTTATCGATTTCGGTGGGCACTTTTTATACCGGCTGAGAAAAAGATACCAGATTTCAGGCCATTACAGCTATCTGCAACTGGTGAGTAAAAAATCTTTTATGGCCAAATATGCCATTGGTTGATGGTGCTGAAGCGATGGCATTTACATTTGTAGCGGCATGATCATAATTTTTTCCGGAACAAACATTCAGCATCATTTTCCAGTTAGTTATCATATATCTTTTTAAATATTAGCACATATAACAGATGAATTTAACATTCAAATTAGGCGATATTGAAATTAACCGTATGGGTTATGGCGCCATGCAGTTAACCGGACAGGGTGTTTTTGGTGAGGTGGAAGACCGTGAAAATGCCAAAAAAGTTTTGCAGGCCGCTGTAGCAAACGGGGTGAATTTTATTGATACTGCCGAAGCTTACGGGCCAAAATTTAATGAATTACTGATCGCAGATGCATTACATCCTTATCCATCCGGATTGCTGATTGCTACTAAAGGTGGCTTTGACAGAACCGGACCAAACAAATGGGTTCCAAATGGTCATCCGGATAAAATTAAAGCTGACATTGAAGGAAGCCTGGAAAGGCTAAATGTTAAACAGCTTGACCTGTGGCAGCTGCACCGGATTGATCCGAATGTGGATGTAAAAAAAACACTTGCGCCAGTAATTGAGGCGGTTAAAGCTGGAAAGATTAAACACGTGGGTTTATCTGAAGTTGGTGTAAATGAAATTAAACAGGTGCAGGATCTTTTACCTGTAGCTTCTGTACAAAACATGTATAACCTGGGGGATCGAAAATGGGAAGATGTATTGCATTATACTGCTGAACAAGGCCTGGCCTTTATTCCGTGGTTTCCATTGGCTTCGGGACCTACCAAACTGGAAGATAAAATTAAAGCGATTGCAGCAGCACATCAGGCCACTACTGCCCAGATTGCATTGGCCTGGTTACTTCAGCGTTCAGACAATATCCTGCTCATTCCGGGTACCAAATCAATTGCACACCTGGAAGAAAACCTGAAAGCAGCAGACATTAATTTATCTGCAGCAGAATTTGAAACCCTTTCCCGTCAATAAAAAATCCAATAACTGGTGGTTGATGTTCATCAGTCATCAGTTATTTTACTTCCTTCTTTCTGTTCTTCTTCTCAAGAACGGTAACAGATCAGACCCATCAATTTTTTTTCATACGCGTTGACCATAAAAAAGCATCTCCACCAATGTAACTTTGTAAGTAGGTTTTGATAAAAAACCCATTTTTTTTATAAATTGAAGGATAAAATCAGATATTTAGGTATGAGAAAAATTATCCCTTCTTCATTGTTATTGCTATCTTTTTTCTTCTTTCAACATACTATGGCACAGCAAAAACCCGCAGTTTTAAATCATATTGCTGTTTATGTATCCGATTTGAATAAGTCAACAGCCTTTTATGGTACTGTATTTAATTTAAAGGAAATTCCGGAGCCCTTTAAAGATGGTAAACATACCTGGTTTTCTTTGGGGAATGCCGGAGCTTTACATCTGATTCAGGGGGCCAAAGGCAATCAAATTTTCGATAAAAACGAACACCTTTGCTTTAGCGTGTCTTCTATTGATACGTTTATTAAAGTATTATCAGCGAAAAATATTGCCTTCGAAGACTGGGCGGGCAAAGCAGGAGCGGTTACCCTCAGGGTTGATGGCGTAAAACAAGTTTATTTTAAAGATCCGGACGGACATTGGCTGGAAACAAATGACGCAAAATAAAGCATCTGCTATGATTCACCGTGATATTCCTTTTTTAACTCAAACATATGATTTCTTCTTTTTTTTCCAAACTGATTATGATAACGGTTTTGCTGCTTCAGTTTGGCATGGCCAGGGCACAACAGGAAGGTGCTGAAGCAGATTTTGAACAGGTGATGAACAGGTTTAATGCCGTTGGTGCTGCTGTTGCAGTAGTAAAAGCAGGCAAAATCATCTATACACATTCTTTTGGTTTGAAGGATCTGGAGCATAAAACGCCATTAACTGATCAGGATATTTTCCGGATCGCCTCCATTTCAAAATCTTTTTCTGCCACTGCTATTATGCAGCTGATTGAGGCCGGGAAATTGTCTCTTAATGATGATTTCGGTGATTTAGTTGGTTTTAAAATCAGAAATCCAAAATTTCCGGATCAGAAAATTACACTGAAAATGGCACTTTCGCACACTTCCGGTTTAAATGACAGCCAAGGATACCTGAACCTGGATTTGATTAACCCTGATAAAAACCCGGATTACGCAAAGTGTTATAACGACTATGCGCCCGGAAAAGGATATCAGTACTGCAACCTGAATTTTAATCTTATCGGAACTATTATTGAAAAAAAATCAGGTGAGCGTTTTGATCAGTACATTGAAAAACATATCCTGAAACCGCTGGGACTTTATGGAGGCTATTGTGTCGATTCTTTAGATAGCAATCGGTTTGTGAAGCTTTATGAATACCATACAGATACCAAAAGTTTCACGCCATCGCCGGCTGCCTATGCGCCCAGGCGGGAAGAAATCAGCCAGTATGTAATGGGTTACAGCACGCCCATTTTTTCGCCAACGGGCGGAATGAAAATTTCGGCAACTGATTTAGCGAAATATATGATTATGCATATGCACTATGGTCAGGCTGATGGTGTGAAAATCATGTCCAAAAAGCATTCAAGGCTCATGCAAACCAAAATTACAGAGGAAGAAGAATATGGCCTGGCACTTCGCCAAACCAGTAATTTAATTCCGGGGGTAAAACTGATTGGGCATACCGGCTCTGCCTATGGATTGTACAGTACCATGTTTTTTAATCCGGAGCAAAAATTTGGCTTTGTAATTATTACCAATGGAATAAATGCCACCTACACCGGAGATTTTCCAGATTTTAGCAGGGCTGCACTGAATAGTTTATATCATTATTTTATGCCTTAACTCACTTGTTAACAGTAAGTTGTTTAACTCAATTGGGGCGTTAGATTCATTTGATGAAAAATGTTGTCGTCAGCAAATTCATTTTGTTAAAACTTTTAGTGCTGAATATTACTTTTAAATAGGCTGATCGGAAAATATGCTGTAAGCAATATGATATTATCCGTCAATGGCTAAAAATTTAACCATCTAATTAAAAAATATAATGCCCGAAATTTTACAATTCCCAGGAGATGCTTATCCCTTAGGCGCCACATGGGATGGTAAAGGAGTGAATTTTGCACTTTTTGCAGAAAATGCAACTGCTGTTGAACTCTGTTTTTACGATCATGAACACGCAGATACAGAAACAGACCGGATAACTATTCTGGAGAGATCTCACGAAATATGGCACGCTTATATTCCCGATATTAAACCCGGCCAGCTTTATGGCTATCGTGTACATGGCCCTTATGAGCCTGAAAACGGGTGCCGGTTTAACCCGAACAAAGTATTGTTAGATCCTTATGCCAAAGCGATTGCCGGAAACATCAGGTGGGATAATTCACTGTTTGGCTATAACCTGGGTGATCCGCTGATGGACCTGAGCTTTAGCGGAAGTGATAATACCGCCTTTATTCCTAAATCGGTGGTGATCAACCCGGCCTACGACTGGACCGGAGATGTGCATCCCAAAACCGATTATCACGAAACGGTGATTTATGAAATGCATGTTAAAGGCTTTACCAAAACGCATCCTGAAATTCCTGAAAATATCCGTGGAACTTATGCCGGATTGGCACATCCGGTGGCCATTGATTACCTGAAGAAGCTGGGCGTTACCGCAGTGGAGCTGATGCCTGTTCACCAGTTTATATCAGATCATCATCTGCAGGAAAAAGGATTGACCAATTACTGGGGATACAATACCATTGGGTTCTTTGCACCCGATTCTCGCTATGCCTCATCCGATGTAAGAGGCGGACAGGTAGACGAATTTAAAGATATGGTTAAAGCACTCCATGCCGAAGGAATTGAAGTGATTTTAGATGTGGTTTATAACCATACCGGCGAAGGCAATGAACTTGGGCCGACTTTATCCTTTAAAGGAATTGATAACGGTGCCTATTATCGCCTGGAAGAAAACAGGCGATATTATACTGATTATACCGGAACCGGAAATACCTTAAACTCCATGTTACCCAATGTGCTTCGCTTTATTATGGACAGTTTGCGTTACTGGATTCAGGAGATGCACGTAGATGGTTTTCGCTTTGATCTGGCTTCTACGCTGGCCAGAGAACTGCATGAAGTAAACAGGCTAAGTGCCTTTTTTGATATTATACATCAGGATCCTGTGATTTCGCAGGTGAAATTAATTGCTGAACCCTGGGATGTAGGTGATGGTGGTTATCAGGTAGGTAAATTTCCTCCGGGCTGGGCTGAATGGAATGGCATGTACCGCGATACGATGCGCGATTACTGGCGCGGAAACCCAAATATGCTCGGTGAATTTGCACAACGATTTTTAGGGAGCCCGGATTTATACCAGGAAGATTACAGAAGGCCTACGGCAAGTATAAATTTCATTACTGCCCACGATGGATTTTCGCTTCATGACCTGGTTTCCTATAACGAAAAACACAATGAGGCAAATTTAGATCATAATTCGGATGGAGAAGACCACAACAGATCCTGGAATTGTGGTGCAGAAGGTGAAACCGATGACCAGCATATCGTGCAGCTTCGTCAACAACAAAAAAGAAATTTCCTGGCTACCTTATTTTTATCTCAGGGTATCCCGATGCTGGTTTCCGGAGATGAAATGGGGAAAACACAACTTGGCAATAATAATACCTATTGCCAGGATAATGAACTGTCCTGGTTAAATTGGAATGCCGTAGATGAATCATTGTTATATTTTACACAACAAATGATTGAGTTACGCTTAAATCATCCGAGTCTAAGAAGAAGAAAATGGTTTAACGGACAGGAAGTTGGCGATGATGGGGTAAAAGACATTGCCTGGTTTACACCTGATGGCAATCCAATGAAAGGCTATAACTGGGAAAGTGATTTCGCAAGGTCTATCGGGATATATTTTCATGGCGAGGGCATTCAGAGTAAAGGACCAATGGGCGAAGACATCCTGGACAATCATTTCTTTATTATATTTAATGCTCATTACGAGGGCCTTCAATATCAATTACCCAGCGAAGATTACGCTAAAAAATGGCGAAAGGTTTTAGATACCGGCACGGGAGAAATATCAAAGGATGACTTATCCTTACATGAAGCCGCTGAAGTGCTTGCTGTTGGCGGAAGATCTATACTGGTTTTAAAATCAGAGGAGTAAAAAAGGAGATTTTTTAATCTCCCTTTTACTTAAGATTAAAGTAAATTGGCCAATCCGTTTTTTGGATAAGGAATGGTCAATAGCTTAATGGTCGCTTTTGGATGATTTACGGCATCACCACCCATTTTCTTGCTAAAGAATTTTTCCTGAACAGGTAAATCAATCAGGTGATTGGCATCTGTAATGGCAGGTTTAGTCATTTTGTCTTCCCTTTTCGCACTATTCTTTTCTACTAACATCACCTTTATTTTAAGAATTAACGAAACGTTGATAAGTGCTGGCAGATTTAATTTTTTCCAATCTTAAAAAATCATTTAATTTAGAAAACTCCATACTATGGATCGCTCTAATTGTTGATTTTAATTTTTCGCTGCTTACGCCGAGTCTTGCTGCCCAGTAATTGCGATCTTGTTCGTCAGAAATGTCGATTAACTCTTTACGAGCTGTAGTCGAAATATTTTGAGTTTCCATAGGTCTATAATTTGGTTAACGGATATGTAGGGAACAACAAATCTTAACGCTTGGTTTTATAGATTTAATAGGATTTTGTTTTTTTATTGTCAGGATTATAAAACTTAAGCCTAATTTGATGGATTTGTGGATGAAAATGATGGCTTAAATCAGTTTTTAGCTTGATTTAGCGGTTAAATATCAGAATTACGCTTTTTTTTAAATCATTATGCTGCAATTAAATGTAATGCAAAAATTACATATGAAGATTGGTTCTCCTACCTGAGCAATTGATTGGACGATAAAAATTAACAGGTACCGTTTCGATTTTAACGGATGAAAACTTGCGAAGTCTTGCCGGGTTACGGCTTTTAAGACTTCGCAAGTGAAGGTTTTTTAAAAAAATTAATATCCCGGATTCTGGATCAGGTTTGGATTGCCCAGTTGATTATCAGGAATAGGGAATAAAAGATATTTTGCCTCGCTGGCTGCTTTTTCCTGCCAGGCGGCAAGGAATTTACCAAAACGAATTAAGTCTTGTCTTCTGAAACTTTCCCAATACAATTCACGGCCTCGTTCATCTAACAAATTATCCAGCGTTAAGGTACCTAATGTTGATGCGCCCCTAACTGTTCTGATGGAATTGACAATCGTCAGGGCTGCGCCCGCTTGCGAAGTTCTGAGTAAAGCCTCTGCTTTCATCAACAAAACATCAGAATAGCGGTAATATACCCAATCGTTATCAGGTTTTCTGGAGCCGGCATTTTGGTAATCAATTGGATATTTAATTACCCGTATTCCGGCTACTTCCAGGTGATTTGGATCTCTTTCAATGATGCTTACCTCCGGAGTAAAGGCCAATGGATTTCCTTTTCTGTCTTTTAAAGCCGCACCGGTTTGGTCAAATTGCTGACCAACTAAAAAGCCTACTCTGATTCCTGAAATATTGGTTTGACCTGTATATGTACCCCCTCTTCTTTGATCGGTAGCCTCGAATTTGCCGTAAAAATTGGATAAGGTTGCAAATCCATTATAGCCATTCGGATTTTGGTTATAGTGAAGCGTACACTTCCATTGTCCATCTAAATCACTTCCGTCATTTCCTGCAGTATTTTCTGCAGTAAAAATGTTTTCTTTTGAAAGAACATTATTAGAAGGCGCAAAGTTGTCGAAATAGTTCGCAGATAATACATATCCTCCTGTTGCAATTTCATCAGCTAATGAAATCACCTTGGCCATATCAGCAGCATCAAATGTAGGTGCGGTACGGTTTAAGAATGCACCTTTATTCAGATAGACTTTCATCAGCAGGGTTTTTGCAGCATTCTTATTTGCCAAGTTTGCTGGACCATTTGGCAAGTCTGGAATAATGGCAGTTAACTCACTGATTAAATAAGCAATTTCATCAGCTGCATTTCTAACCTTGGAAGGCAGTATTACACCTTCACCAGTTTCCCGGTAAGGCACCTGGCCCCAGCCATCTAATATTGAAAATTGCGCAAAAGCCCTCAGAAAACGAGCTTCAGCTGCTTGTGCCGGCGTTGGACTGAATCTTAAAACCGTAGTAGCCGCATAACTTATGCTATTTAGATCTCTGAATACGCCCGATATTCTGGCATCATCTGCAGCCCACTTGTGTAAATGGAGTGCTCTCCATGCACCATTATCATCCCAGTCTCCTGCTCTTGTTGGAACAATTGCCTCATCAGAGGTTACTTCCTGCAAAGCAGACCAGTTCCATGGGGCTTGATAGGGACCTCTCATGGCAATATAAGCGGCAGAAATTAATCCTGGTACGTTCCCCTGAGAAAGTGTACCTGAATTTACCTGCCCATTTAAATTTTCATCTAATTTGGTACAGCCGGATAGCGCTAAAGTTGCTGCTATACAAGCAATGATATATTTATTTTTCATTTGATTACTATTGAAGGATTAAAGAGAAAAATTAACACCAAAATTGAATGTTCTTGCTGTTGGATATGCGGTATAATCTATACCGGCAGAAGGAACACCATTCACACTTTTGTTTACATTTACTTCCGGATCAAAACCGGTATAGTTCGTAATGACGAAAAGATTCTGACCGTTGATATAAACATTTAATGATTTGATCGCTTTTCCGATATTGCCGATGTTATAGTTTAAGGTTGCATTGGCTAGTTTTACATAATCACCTTTTTCGATGTACCTGGAAGATGCTGCAATTGGGTTTGCAAGAGATTCCTGTACAGGTAAAGCAAGAATGCCTGAAGAAACATTTCTGGAACCCAGGTTGGAAATTGCTAAAACGGAGTTTGCTGTATTATTGTAAATACTTTGTCCGAATGAACCATTAAAGTTAGCACTAAAAGATAATTTTTTATACCTTAAATTTGTGCTTAAACCCATGATAAACTTTGGATTAGGATTGCCTACATAGTATTTCGTAAATCCATCATCGGTATACAAAGAAAATCCATTGGCATCTAAACCATTGTATTGTCTGGTAACCATGGCAAATAAGGGTAGGCCATTTTGAATCACTTCTGTGGTTACATCACTTAATCCCTGACCGCTTAAAGCACCTGTTTTAATCAGGTCGCTCAGGTTTTCGACTCTGTTTTTAATGTAGGTTAAATTACCGCCTAAAGACCATGATAAATTATCTTTTTCAATAATATTGGCATTTAAACTCATCTCTATGCCTTTATTGATAATCTCACCACTTAAGTTTTTCCATGTAATTACATTACCTTGTTCAGCCGGAGCAAATGCAGTTTGCGGATATAATAAATCTTTTGTGGTTTTATTAAAATAATCGATAGATCCTGTCAGTTTATTTCCGAATAAGCCAAAATCTATACCGGCGTTGGTTTGTTTATCTTCCTGCCATTTTAAGTTATCATTTTGGTTATTTATACCCACCTGCGGAATAGGGTCTCCAGCCTTGCTAGGTGTTCTGTATACAAAACGTTGCTGAGATGAGCCCGAAGGGAAATCCTGGTTACCTGTGATCCCATAACTTGCCCTGATTTTCAATACATCCAGCCAGGCTACACTGGCAAGAAAACTTTCCTGTTTAATATTCCAGGCTGCAGCAAATGATGGGAAATAACCATATTTATTATTTGTACCAAACTTTGTTGAACCATCTGCTCTGACTGTTGCTGTTAATATGTATTTATTGTCATAGTTAAAGATAGCCCTGGCAAAGTATGATTGCAATTCAGTTGTTGGATCATAACTGGTTACAAAAGTTCTGTTTGCCTTAAGCGTAGCCTCAAAAGCATCAGTGTAGTCAAGCGGTAGATTTCCGAAACCGGTTGCCGTATTGACAGCACTTTTATTTATGAAATTTGAATATTCATAACCGATAACAGCATTTAAATTCAGTTTAGAAACAATTTCTTTGTTAAAATTTAAGGTGTTGGTGAACTGCTGCGTAACCAATTCTGTATTGGAGTAGCTGGCATAACCACCTAAAAAGTCTCCCGAAGGCTGAATACCCTGCAGGTTTAAAGTACTTCTGGTTGATGCTCTTCTGATCCCTGTGCTGTAGTTTACACTGGCTAGCATTCTGTATTCTAACCAGGGCGTAATTTTATAATAAGGCGAAACGCTTCCTAAAATGGTAGATACTTTAGCTTTGTCGCTGTTTGCAGCCAGGGCAGCTAATGGATTGATCGTTGTAGAACCATAATCAATGAATAAGCTTCCATCCGGATTATAGAAAGATTGCGTCGGGTTCCAGGATAAAGCCTGGCTGATCAAACTTCCGGTAAATCCGGCATCAGTGGTAATGGGTGCAATATTTTCCAGATACTGATTGCTGATCATGTTTACATCAAGACCAAGCTTTTTGCTTTCCAAAAACTTAAAGTTTCCATTAAAACCAGCACTGTATTTTTTAAAATCTGAACCTTTAATAATTCCCTGTTGATTCTGGTAACCCAAGGAAGCCCTGAATGTATTACCATTTGTACCGCCACTAATGCCTACTGAATAGTTTTGGTTGTATGCTGTTCGTAAAACCTCGTCTAAAGCATTCACACTGGTGCCAAAATCACCGCTGGTTAAACCATATTTTTTGAGTGCGGCACGATATTCATCCCCTGTTAAAACATCAACTTTGCGGGCGATGTTACCTACGCCTGCAGAAGCATTGATGTCTATTTTAGTATCACCAGATTTTCCGCGTTTAGTGGTAATCAACACCACGCCATAGGCCGCTCTTGAACCATAAATGGCTGTAGCCGATGCGTCTTTTAAGATTTCCATGGATTCTATATCTGCCGGATTAATAAAGTTGAGTGGGTTTCCGGCAGGAGCAGTACCAATACCTGCGCTGGCAGAAGGCCTGGCCGAACGTCCGTCTAATGCCACACCATCTACAACATATAAAGGTTGTCCGGATCCTGTAATGGCCGAATTTCCCCTGATACGAACAGTAGAGGCACCGCCTGGCTGACCGCTGTTGTTAATCATTTGCACACCGGCAACTTTCCCCTGAATCAACTGATCTGGCGCATTAAGCGGACCTTTATTAAAATCCTTTGCTGAAACAGTGGCAGCGGCTCCGGTAAGATCGCTTTTCTTAACCGAGGCATAACCCACTACCACAACTGCATCCAGATTATTAAGCGAAGCGAGCGTAACGTTTACCAGGGTTTGATTGTTTACATTAACGGTTTGCGATTCAAAGCCTACAAAACTCACAATTAATTTTGAAGTTGCTGAAGGTACAGCAATCTGGTATTTTCCTTCTGCATCTGTTTGTGCTTTCACGTTTGTGCCGGCTACCTGAATGGTCGCACCAACTAACGGAAGTTTGTCATTGTCGTAGATAATTCCTTTTACCACAGTCTGGGCAAAGGCGGTAACACTGAGCGAAATCATTAGCAAGATAATGGTTGTCAGTTTCCCTAAAAAATGCAATTTCTGTTTATTGTGGAAAACAGACCAATTGCTAAGTAAAGTAAGGTTCATAGTTATTTTAATTAATGGTTAGAAAAATATATTTTAAAATAGCGCACTTAGCGGTTAAGGTGGTGCAGGTTTAAATGGGTTCATATTGAATTTAAGTTAGTTGTTATTTATATAAAGGTTCGGGTGTTTCTATTTTCTTTCTGGCGATTTCCAACGCATAACTGATGCATTTTTCCAGCGGTTTATGCTGAAGGTAGGCGGCAATAAATCCCGACCAGAATGCATCTCCGGCGCCTGTAACCCCCTTTATGGCGGCTGCCGGAAGTGCTGGCTGATATTGCCATTGCCCACTTTGTTCCTTGTACCATACACCATCTTTACCGCAGGTGAGGCAGATCAGTTTTATATCTAGCTGATCTAACCATTCCCTGGATTCTTCCATGCTTAATGATTTTCCCCTGAAGCGCTCGAGGTCATCCACACTGATCTTCAGCAAGGGATTTAACTGGCAAATTTTCTCGAAAACTGCCTGGCCATCATTTTCACCCCAGACGGAAGGTGCGAAATTCCAGTCGATGGAAACTTCTTTGTGAAGTAGATTTGCTTTTGAAAAAGCAGCCAGAATGGTCTCACGTGCGGGGGAGAGGCTCAGTGAAAAAGCAGTGGTATGCAGCAGATCTGCAGATTCGATCAGTTGATCTTCAATTTTTGTAATGTAAGCATCTGCACTGCGGTAAGCTATAAAATCTGGTGTTTCCGGATTTTTTCCAACCAACACGATCGTAGTTTGGTGTTTGGGCGAGCGCAGTACATATCGATTGGAAAGCCCTGCGGTTTCAAGCTCATCCTTTAAGAAAAGGCCCAGGTTGTCATGGCCAACGGTGGCCACCAAATCAGCAGGTATGCCCAGCCATTTCAGGTTGCAGCAAAAGTTAGCCGCACTTCCGCCCTGGCTAATTTTAAATGCCGACGGTGAGGCCAGGGAGGGGATATTTTCCTCAGAAATGATATCAGCCAGTAATTCACCAATAACCAGTGCCTTTTTTTGTGAAATGTTATTGATAGATTCCATTTGCTTGCGCACTACGCTTTAAATAAGTTTTTAAATTCCGGATGAGTCAAGGCTTGTTCAGCAATGATGGCACCAGCGGCGCTCCATGTGCACTTTTCTACACCGCAAGGTGTTTTGGCTAAGCCGTGCAGACATTCATTAAAGCTGTTTTCATTTTGATTAGCCGCGTGAATATTCATGGTTAAATGAAGTGCCATATCTGTTTCCCCATTTAGATGTAATGCTGCTGCCATCCAGCCATTCCATACCGGCCACAAACCACCATTGTGGAAATAATTGGGCAGGTTTCTGAAGGAATAAGCATAGTTATTTTTCAATTCATTCATATCGGCATCGTGTACTTCTATCGTTGGTGCGAATGATGGAATCAGCGATTGATTTTCTGCATAATTATCTTTTAGATATTTCAACAAAATATTGTTCTGCTGGTCATTTCCAATACCCAGTAACAAAGAAAAGGCATTTGCCTGAAGGTCGAAATAGGCGTAAATCCTTGCCGGGTTAAAGCCCATCAGCCAGAAATCGCCTGAAGCATCTGTTAACTGATGTAGCAGATTAGGCGCATAGGCATTTTTTGGTTGTTCGGTTTTCCAGTAATTATCGATAATAGCAGCGGTAATGTTTTGTGCTTTTTTTGAATAAACCGCTTTTTTTGTTAGCCTGAAAGTCAGTCTCAAAGCCCAAACACGAAGCAGCTGATCAAAAAGCATGTAGCCATGTTGAATATATTCATCAGCCCAATCGCCGCTTTGCGGCACATAAATCAGGTGTTTCCCGTTAAATTCCCAGGTTTCCATCACCGCAAGGCATTTCTCCACTTGTTGCTGATATTTTTTCCATAGACTATAATCTTCGGTTAAAATGGTGTATGTACATAAGCCAATGACAGCCCAGGAAGGATTATCGGCTCTGCCCGATGTACCGCCGTAACTGGCTGCACCATCTGCTGGCGAAACATTCGAAGGCATAAAACCACTTGCGTGCTGTTTGTTAAAGAGGGTATCGATGGTTGATTGAGCTGTTTTAATTAATTGCTCATCGCCACTTAACAGCGCGGCAATGCTGGTAATGACACCATCTCTGGTCCAAACGCGTTTGTAATTGTCGTATTCATTTACGGCGGCTACAAATCCGAATGGTGTTGAGGCTTCGTGTAAAAGGTTCAGCGCTTGCTGATATGATTTTTCGTTTACCATGAGTTTAAACTTGAAGATCTTTGCGCCTGATTAATAAAACAAAACCACCGGCAATGGTAATGAGTACGCCAGCAAAGATGATCGCATTTTCAGGGTGATGACCTAACAAATATTTGTATACATATTTAAAAGTGATGGTTTCCAGGAGCATTGGCATGACGATGAACATATTTAAGATGCCGATAAAAATGCCTGTTTTTTCTTTGGGAATACTCCCGGCAAGCATGGCATAAGGCGTACCCATCATACTGGCCCAGGCCACACCCAAACCCATAATCGGGATAAATAAAAGTTTTGCGTCGTGTATCGCCGGTAGGGAGATCAGGCAGATGCCACCAAAGATTAAACTTAACAAATGAACCCGCCTTGCCGTGATTTTCCGGGCAAAAAAGGCTAGTGGAAACGCGACTAAAAAAGTAACTACGTTATAGCCACCATTTACAGTTCCGGTGAGTAACTGTGCCGATGCAAAACCTGCTGATGCGGCCTCGCTGGTGTTATAAATGGTTTTAGCGAGGCAAAGCGTAATAAATTGCCAGTATATAAACATGGCGTACCAGTTAAACAGGTAAACAATGCCCAGCTTTTTCATGGTCAGCGGCATGGTTTTAAATGCTTCGTTGATGTCTTTCAAAATGCTTCCGATGCCTCCTGAAGCTGATTTGATGTCCTGAATTTCTTCCTGAGTTAAAGACGTTTCTTTAGTGCTAAAGCAACTGTACATAATGGATCCGATAGATACCACACCGCCGATAAAGAAAGCTGCATAAGTGGTGTATGGTATATTATTTCCACTTCTGGCATGAATGCTGATTAAACCAGCGGCGATAAGGATGCCCGGTGTAAGGTTGGCCAGGGTAATGCCTAAACCAGTGAAAAAACTCTGGGTTAGAAAACCCAGGGCATGCTGCTCAGTAGGTAATTTATCACTTACAAAAGCCCGGTATGGCTCCATGGTGATGTTGTTTCCGGCATCCAGAATCCATAAAATGCCGGCAGCCATCCAGATGGAACTGCTGTAAGGCATGGCAAATAGGCAGATGCTGCAAATGATGGCACCAATTAAAAAATACGGACGTCTTCTGCCGAACCTGCTCGTGGTTTTATCGCTCATGGCACCAATAACCGGCTGAATAATCAGGCCCGTCATTGGTCCGGCTAAATTAAGCAGAGGCAATTGATCTGCATGGGCGCCCAGATAAGAATAAATGGGAGTCATATTGGTTTGCTGCAAGCCAAAGCTGTATTGGATGCCAAAAAAGCCCATGTTCATGGCGATGATGGAACCGAAATTAAGTTTAACCGCGTTAGAGATTTTCTCTCCTTTTTCTGGTTGTGCAACGATCATGTTAATGCTTGTTCAGTTTATAAACCACTGCCTGCCATGGCATCAGTTTGATGTTATTATTTTTTTTGGAAGGAGATTCTGTATAATTATTAATGGCCGGTGCTGCTGCGGTGGTATTAATTTTCTGATCAATATGATAGTTAATTTCCTTTGAAGAAAAATTTAACAACACCAGCAGGCTTTCTTTTTCATCTGTTCTGGTGTAGCAGTATACATCCGGATTTTCGAGGTCATATGCCTGATAATTGCCATACATTAAGGTTGGTGTTTCTTTTCTGAATGCAACAATCCTTTTAAAATAGGTGAGTACACTGTTTGGATCTTTCTCCTCCGCAAATGCATTAACGGATTTATAATTTGGATTCACTTTGATCCACGGTGTTCCGCTACTGAAACCTGCATTTGCGGTGTTATCCCATTGAAAAGGCGTTCTGGTATTGTCGCGAGATATGAATTGCTGCTTAGCCATGAAGGTTTTGAGGTTTTTCTTTTTTAAAACCGCATTTTTATGGGCATTAATGGTGGCGATATCGCGGTAGTCTTCAATCTGATCAAACTTAATGTTCGACATGCCCAATTCATCTCCATTAAAATAAAATGGCGTTCCCCGCATGGTCATGATCAGTGTGGTTAATAATTTTGAAGAAGCTTGTCTAAATTCAGGGCTATCATTGCCATATTTACTTACCATTCTGGGTACATCATGATTCGCCAGAAAAACAGCCAGCCAGCCTTTATCGGCAAATGATGTTTCCCATTTGGTAAAGGCTTTCTTTAAATCGGTGAGCAGGTAACCTTTGGGATCGTTCCCGATGTCCATGATTTCAAAATGATAGGCCATATTTAATTCATGTCTATCTTCATCAACCAAAGCATGTGCATCTTCCAATGTGCTTCCGGCACCTTCAGCAACCGTCATGACGTTGTATTTGCTCATGACTTCTTTGTTCATTTCTTTGAGGTAATGGTGCAGATTCGGACCCATTCCGTAATAATTAATGATATTTTTCTCGTAACCTTCCGGGTATTTTTTCCAGGTGGTATCTTTTGAAACATATTGAAAAGCATCCATCCGCAAACCATCTATGCCTTTATCCAACCAGAATTTCATCATATTATATATTTCATTACGAAGCTTTTCATTCTCCCAGTTTAAATCGGGTTGCTTTTGCGAAAAATAGTGGAGGTAATAGGATTTTGTAATTGCATCGTATTTCCAGGCATCATTATTAACGTCAAAGAAGCTGTAACGTGGGGTAGGCTTTCCTTTTTCTTCAGGCCACCAATGGTAATAATTATGGTAGGGGTTGGTACGAGATTGTTTGGCCTGTTTAAACCACTCATGCTCATCACTGCTGTGGTTTAATACCATATCCAGTACCAATTTAATATTTCGCTGGTGAAGGCCTTTCAGTAAAGCATCGAAATCTTTCATCGTGCCAAACTCTTTCATGATACTGCGGTAATCACTAATGTCGTATCCGTTATCATCATTAGGCGAAGAAAAGATCGGATTTAGCCATACGGCATCGATGCCCAGGCTTTTCAGGTAATCTAACTTGGAGATAATCCCTTTTAAGTCTCCAATTCCATCGCCATCACTATCCTTAAAACTTCTTGGGTAAATCTGATAAACAACAGCTTCTTTCCACCATTTGGGTTGCCTTATGTTTTTTTTCTGTGCATGGGTTTTTCCAACACAGATTATAAGCAAGCAGATTATCATTCGCAGATGGAGAAATCTCATAATATCTTTTTACACTATACTCGTATCACTACAGTATCAGTCATTATTATTTGGTTAGTTGTGCGTAGCAAAAGGCGGGTTACCGCTACATTGCCACTTGTTTATAATATGAAGATAGGTTTAATTCAATTTAAAACCATCAAATTGAATCTAATAATTACCGCAAACGTTTGCGATAACATTTCCGCAAATGTTTGTTGTGGAAAACTTATATTTGATCAACCAAGTATGAAGATGAGACCGAACCCAACTTTGAAGAAAATTGCCGAGCAATTAAACGTGAGTATATCAACTGTTTCCCGGGCATTGAAAGATCATCCAGACATTTCTGCTGAAACCAAGCGAAAGATAAATGAGCTGGCAGTCCTGATAGAATATGATCCCAACCCATATGCGGTGAATCTTCGCACGCATAACAATAAAGAATTTGCGATTGTAGTGCCTAGTTTATCCAATTTCTTTTATCACTCTTTCATTAGTTCCATTGAGGAGGATGCCCGGCGGTATGGATATTCCGTATTTATCTACCGTTCTTCTAATGATCCGCAAATTGAACTGGAGATTTTAAAAAGTTGCAGGCTTAAGCGGGTATCTGGTGTATTTATATCCATCACGACAGAAACTAAAGATATTGCGCCGTTTTTAAAAATGGATGAATACGGTATTCCGGTTATTTTTTTTGATAAGGTACCCGCTTATGAACTGTGTAATAAAATTTGCGTAGCCGATGAGCATGCGGCATCACTGGCCGCTTCAGCAATTTTGAAAAAAGGTATTAAGGATGTATTGGGTATTTTTGGCGATCAAAATATGTCGATCACCCAAGTTCGCTATCATACCTTTAATCAGGTACTGGCTGAAGGTAATCAAGGGATTCAACTGCAAACCGTGAATGCCTGCAGTGCTGATGAGGCAGAACAGATCGTTTTAACTGCACTTGCTGATTTTAAAGGGAAGTACCTTGCCATATTCTGTATGAGTGATGAAATCCTTGCTGGCGTAATGAAGGCTGTACAGCGGAAGGGCTTTAAGTTTCCACAGGATATAGGGATTATTTGTATCAGTGATGGCATGATTCCGAAATTGTTCTACCCGGAGATTACTTACGCAGAAACCAGCGGCTTTAAGTTGGGGAAACTTGCCTTGAGTAGAATGATGCGTTGTATTGCCGGAAGCTCATTTGCGCAAACGATTATTGATGAATCGCGATTAATTGAAGGAGGGTCAATGTAGGGGTTAGGGGAAAGTCGGTTGAGGGGATTAATCGTTTAATTTTCAAAAAGGTAGCCGCTATACGCTAAACCTTTGGCAACACTTTTAAAATTATCACCGGAGTTAAGTGGAATATGCGGGAACTTGGTTTTGAACAGTTGCTGAATGGCAGCCACCATTGATGTTCCACCGGTTAAGAATAAACAATCGATATCTTCTGGTTTAATTTTGTGGAGTTCCATAAATTGATTGAGATAGGCTTCAATTTTATTGACATCCTTTTCTATAATACCATTATATTGAGCTATAGAAATGCTTTCATCTATTTCAATCCCCATGTTGGAATACCGGAAATCAGATTGTGCCTGATCGGAAAGTTCAATCTTTGTTTTTTCAATGGCCCTGAAAACAGAATAGCCTAAATTTTGATCGACCAGGGTAATCAGGTTTCTAAACTTCGGATCATTGCCGGAATAATAGTAGTAATCCTCCATTTCTTTCTGGATTTTCAGGCCATTAAAGAAATTCATTTTATCCCAGGTACAGATATTGGCGAAAAGCGATTTCGGTACGTTTAACTTTTTCCCCGGCGTAGCTTCATACATGGTATTTTTGCCGAAGTAAGGTGTTCCACGATCCCACATAAAGGCAGAATCCAGGCTATCACCACCAATATAAATTCCACCTGAAGCAATCATATCATTTTTACGGTCGGTGCTCCCAACTTTTTCAGGGTCAAGGATTAAATAGGTGAAATCAGTAGTACCGCCACCTAAATCGGCTACCAGCACCCTTTCTTTTTCCTTGATGGTTTTTTCATAAGCGAAAGCTGCACCAATAGGCTCAAACTGAAAACGCACCTCCGTAAAGCCAGCCATTTCAGCTGCCTTTTTTAATCGGGTTTGTGCCAAGGTATCTTTAGAAGTGTTGTCATCATCGAAAAATACCGGTCTTCCAATTACAGCCTTATTGCATTCTTCACCTATGATTTGATCTGCTTTTGCCTTTAAATCTTTAAGAATCAGGGTGACTAAATCTGATGCGGTATAGCGTTTATTGTGGATCCGGGTTTCGGTAAAGGTACTTCTTGACAAAATTTGTTTAATGGATTTAATGAATCGCCCTTTCATACCGTCATTTAAGTATGCGTCAATTGCTTTTTCACCGACAATATGACTTTCACCATTAACAAAACTTTTTGTCTCGGTAAAATAAATGAGAGAGGGAATAGAAATCGTATCAATAATTTCCTTTTTCTGTTCGTCGTAAATGGATAGGGCTGAATTGGTTGTGCCAAAATCAATTCCGTATAAAAAGTTACTCATGTAAAACTGAATTTAAAATTGCCGGAGCATGTTTCGAATAAAATAATTGAACAATATTGATAACAAATAGGGGCTAAGTTCATATCACATGAAGTTCCTGTTCATTGCTAAATCTGTTCATGATCATCTGTTGATCTCGAATATGCTGCTGTTTTCTGAATCTTGCTTTATCGATTTAAACCAGGCTCAGAGAATATTTCGGCAAATATCTATAATTTAATGAGGTTATCTATCAAAAGTTTTCAACGGTTGAAAAAGCATTTACATGACAGATTTGGCTGACGATTTTTCATCAGAGACAAATTCAAAATTTATAGATTAAAAATATTTTACTGTGAATCAGTGGTTTCAGATATGATAAGGTGAGTTTGTTTAAATGCTTATTGTTTATTATAAAAAATTTCTATCTTTGCGACCTCAATAATGATTCCGTAGCTCAGCTGGTAGAGCATTACACTTTTAATGTAGTGGTCCTGGGTTCGAATCCCAGCGGGATCACAAGAAACAATATCAAAGAGAACTAAAACCCTGCAAATCAAATGTTTGCAGGGTTTTTGCTTTTACGGGTTTTACCAAAATATGCACGAAATCGCATATAAAATGTGCGTCATTCGGTGCGTCGTTCTTTATAATATCAAACTCCCCTAATTTGTATTAACACGTTGATAATCAACCTATTTAATAGATGAACATCTTGTGTGAATGGAACTGCAAAGCTATTTTTGTTTAACCTTAATGTTATCGTTATGAAAACTAATTTTAGCGTGCTTTTCTTTTTGAAAAGGCCAAAAAACTACACAAAAGGGGCTGTTTACTTTATCTTTTTAAGAATTACGGTGGACGGAGTTCGTGCGGAGATGTCAACAAGCAGAAATTGCGAGCCAGAGCGATGGAATGCAAAAGCCGGAAAAGTTATTGGCACGAAGGAAGATGTTAAAACTTTGAATGCCTATCTGGAAAATATTAAAGCCGAAGTTTATGTAGCTCATAGCCAGCTAAGTGTGGACGGAGCCGAAATAACCGCCGAAGGCATTAAATACAAATTCTTAGGCAAAGAAGAAAAAGCACACACTATAGTGGAGGCAATTAAAACCCACAACACAAACATGAAAGCACTTGTTGGTAAGGACTATGCGCCAGGAACACTCAAAAGATTCGAAGTACTTGAAAGGCATGTACTGGATTTCATGTCTTTTCGTTACCACAAAAACGACATCAATATTAAAAGCATAGACCATGGATTTATCAGTGCTTTTGATTTTTACTTGCGTACTGAAAAAGCCAATACAAATAATACCGCCATTAAGCACCTTAAAAATTTAGGTAAGATTGTCCGCATCTGCCTATCAAACAAATGGATCAGCGCAGACCCTTTCTTTGGCTATAAGCTAAAATCCAAAGAAGTACACCGCAATTACCTTACAGCAACAGAACTGCAAAAAATAGTGGAGAAAGAATTTACTACCGTGAGACTTTCACAGGTGCGGGACTTTTTCCTGTTCAGTTGTTATACAGGTCTATCGTATGCAGATGTACAAAAGCTCAAGCCATCTGATATTGGCATTGGTACAGATGGAGAACAATGGATCGTGACCTATAGGCAAAAGACAAATACCAGGGCGGCTATTCCCTTGCTTCCTGTTGCCAAAGAAATTCTGAACAGGTACAAGGATCATCCCGTATGTATTAATCAGGGCAAAGCCCTACCGGTTTCAAGCAACCAAAAAATGAACGAGTATTTGGTGGAAATTGCTTCTCTCGCCGGCATAGACAAAACATTAGGCAACCGGATTGCCAAACGAACGTTTGCTACAACCATTACGCTAATGAATGGAGTGCCTATTGAGAGCGTTTCAAAAATGCTTGGTCATACCAACCTCCGTACCACCCAACTTTACGCTAAAATACTCGATGAAAAAGTTGCCAGTGATATGGCACCATTAAGGGAAATGTTTGCTATTGTATAGTTTAATATTGCACACCCAAAAAATTCTGTTTGGATGTGCATCCCTCACCTATATATGAATGTAAAGCAAGGGAGTGCCGTTCGAAGTTGCACCAGAATACCCGAAATGGCAGGGAACTGACGACCACCACTCCGTAGAGGCCAAAAGCGAGAACAGCGGGCGGATATTTGAGCGACAGGGTTTCGCAGGCCGCACCGAGCGTGGGGATATATTTATGTGTACCGTACAATTGAAATTAATTAATTTTAACAAATGCCAAATCAAAATTACAACAGGAAACAAGCAAGCCAATATGATAAGATCATTAAGGAAAACCTTGAAGTTACCCTTCCGGTAATTATCAGGGATGTACTTGGTCTTAATATCCTCCTTAGTGAAGAACTGCCTGATGATGTACAGCATACCAAAGAAAGGAAACCGGATGCGCTGAAAAAAGTAACCGATACTGATGGAAACACCTATGTGTTGCAGGTCGAATTTCAAGTAGAAGATGAAAAGGAAATGGTCTACCGCATGGCAGAATATAACATCATGCTGATGCGCCGGTACCAGTTACCTATAAAACAATACGTAGTGTTTTTAAAAGATACCAGTCCTATTATGCCGACTTCATTAGAAACTGAACATCTTAAATTTGATTTTATGCTGATCCGCATCTCAGAAGCCAGCTACAAATTATTCCTCAGATCCAACAATCCGGAAGTAAAGATGTTAGGAATATTAGGTAACTTTGGTAAAGAAGATAGTTACAAAGCGGTTAAGTCTATTATAGATGGTATACAGTCAATCACAAAAGGCGATTTTGCCGAAAGCAGATATTTTAAACAATTGCGTATCTTTGTGCAGTTACGCAGCAATGTTGAACAACAATTTGAAAAAGCTATGGAAACAGTGACTAAATTTTTCAAGGAAGAAAACGATTTCCTTTACCGCAAGGGTGAAGAAAAGAAAAGCCATGCAGTGGTTGAAAACCTTATTGTTAAACTGGGACTTACAGATGAACAGGCTGCCGAGGTTGCAGAAGTGGATTTGGCATACGTCAAAAAAGTACGTGCGGAACTGAGTGGAAAATAAGATATATTAAGGTCTTTACATAGATTTTAACCTAGTTTTCCTGCTCAATTTTTGCCCGCCCATCCTTAAATCTTTAAAAAACAGCTGTTTTCGATGATCAAAGGGCAAGTATAAACATTGGATTGCGAAATCACTGGATTGAAGCTAATGGCTCACTTGTTTCTTCAAAAGATATTCAAAAGTGAATTTCGGATGATAGCCAAGCATTCGCATAGCTTTATCTGAACTATATACCCGATCAATGTGTTCCGGAAGCTCCCATTTATTATCTTGGTATAATCTGACTGCCTCTGGGTAATATTTTCTTATCACACTTGACGCATTTTGCTTTAACTCGAACAGGTCTTCTTTCTGAAATGGTGAACCACTCGAAATGTTGAATATTTCAAACTGCTCAAAATTATGCTCCAGTGCTAATTTTAATGCTTCAGCCCCATCTTGCTCGTCGAGTCCCCGATAAAGCCTATGGTTTAGCTTCAGGTGATCTGGTTCAGGTAGAAAACGGCCGACCCTAAATACAGTCGCCTGTATTTTCTCTTTTTCAAAGAATTCCCGACAAAGTTCCTCACATGTTTGCTTGGTAATGTCATAAATATCGCGGGGCCGTATAGGTAGCTCTTCATCTACCCAAACAGCTTGTTTATCATTATCCAATGATTTTCCATAGATAGAGGTAGTACTCGTAAACAAGAATTTACCTATTCCATTAGCCACGCAAGCGTTCAACAGGTTCAACGTGCCTTTTATGTTAGTATCGATAAACTCTTCCTTGGGATAGTTTAAGTCCATATGCCTTCCGTGCAAAGCAGCGGTATGTATTATAGCATCGAAACCTTGCGTGATCATCAGCATTCTGTGCTTATCCTTTACATCAGCTATTAAATTAGTTGTTTCACTATCAGATATGTCTAATCCTATCACTGTGTGACCACAATTGGTTAAAAGTTTGACGGTAACGCTACCTAATTTTCCAGAGGAACCTGTTACTAGAACTCTCATATATTTATGAATATGCAAAATAAACTCTTCAAAGTAATTGGTGTAATTTCGTTTAATATTTTAAAACTAGTTAAATCTTTCCTTTTTGCTCAACTTGGCCTTGTGTCTACAATGCCATTATTTATAGTAATGATAGTAGCAAAACCGATTGTGCGGTACCCTATATCTCTTTCTTTTGATCTCCTTTAAAATATTTATTTCAAATTTATTACAGTTACTAATCAATCCATACTTAAGTTGTGAAAAATTAAATTTTTAATATAAAACTATTTATCCTGTTCAATTTTTTGAGTAAATACATAGCATAAGTTCAGCAATTCCACCAATTGATTATAAAAAAACAGCATATCTGTCAATTCTTCCCCATCTGGCGATTCAGCAGCGAAATGAATCCATCCCTCGTATAGCTCCCAAAGCTTAGTACGGGACTCGTGAATCGGATGGTTCACGAAAAAATAAGTAATTGACGGCACAGGATTATCAAGATCTTCATCGGAAATATCAACAGGTTGATAATTTAAAGCCTTTAAAATTTCTTCCATAACATTCTATTTATTGATGAAGCTATATACCCTTCTTAATTGATCTACAAAATCTTTAAAATCACCCTCATAGTGTTTCTTTAGTACTAAGAGCTGAAATTGGCTTTGCTGAAAATAACTGACCAGTTTGCTATCTACAACAGAGTTCAACAGCACATATTTTCTCGGGCTGTAGCTCAGCATAGCAAAGAAAGCGGTATTGAAGTAATATTGTAGCGGATGTATTTTTCCTTGAAGCATTAGTCGAAGTTCCAGTTTATAATAATCGCCCATGTCTTTCCATAGAAAACAGATTTCTGGTGTTTCATTATTAAAGGCGCATGGCGTCATATACGATCTTATCGGTTTGCCCTTTACATTACGCATTCCATACGTATAACTGTAGTGTGTGTACAGCCTTCCTGAAAGTAACGGAAGTGCCTTTTGCCATAGTTCAAAAAGCTGATTAAAATTATATTGGTTCCGTTTCCGTTTTTCAGCTAGCCTATTAGCGTCTTCTTTATATTCCGGGTTAGCAACTAAGGCTATCTTTTTCATGTCGAAGCAAATCTCAATGAGGCTTTGCTGTTCATCCGTAAGGTCAATTTCAGATAGTTGCATTTCATTAAGCACGTAAGTTGTAAAGTTCCTGACTCCCGTTTTGCCTTTGTTCAATTTGCCTATACAAGGAATTAGAAAAGGATAATGGTTTGTTCGGTACCTTTCATTGTTGTTATCTGCCAAACAGAAACCCAGTACCGTATAGGTTTCTTCAGGTGGCTGTTCTTGAATTGAATTAACTGCTTTCCGTAGCTCCGCTCTCTTTACAGATACTACAGGAAGTTGTTTTCCAGGTTTATATAGGCCTTTATACCTCACTTTTGACGACACATGTAAATTGTCCTTTGACTTATGGATCATCAGATATTTAGATACCCCTGTTTCCTGATCAAAGAATTCTGGCCAATAATAGCCCTCGAAATCGTATTCAGTGTGATAGTACATCAGTTCGTGAAGCGAAAAATAAGCGTATCGGCTCAAATAGTTTTCATGGGTATCAACGCTGCAACTCACTAGCAGTTCGGACGTGGTGACCTTAATGTAAACCATTTCTTCGGGCTCTTTATCCAGAATTACACCTATTACAAGCAGTTCATTACTGAAAGATATTCTTCTGATTTTAATGGGAAAATAATCTCTTTTGGGTTTTCTGATCTCGGAATATTGGTTCAGTGTATTTTCTGTAAGTATTCTTGTATTTGGCGTAAAGGGCAAATGAAAGAAGTTCATTGATACAATAGTTTTATCCGGCATAATCCACCTCACTTTCTTTTTTTAATTGCATATAAGATTCTGCTACTGTTGCAAGGGATTTTATCTTGTCACCGCACATCATTTCAGTAAGCTTTAGAAAGGTGGAAACACGCGTAAATATTTGCTCAGCATCGGCTTGTTCAACCTTAAAGTCATCCTTGTAACGTGCAGCAGAATAGCTTTTCACCATGATATCAAAAAGCCGTTTGTCCTCTTCACTGCCCGATAAAAATAGCCTTGATGGTGCCGGAGAAAAGCTATCGCACAACCGAAACTGTCTATATAGGTTGTGTATATCGGAACGGTAAGCCAGATGAACCCTAATCAAAACAATACAGCATTGTTCTACGACCTGATGCGCCATAAATGCACTTAGATTGTAATGTTGTTTTGTCAGGCATTCTTTTGCACTTGCTAAAAAACCTGTTGCCAATGGAAAGCGGTGGTTGTAATGTTTTTGGGCTTTTACTGCTCCCTGTGTAGGTATCAAACTTGTAGCTTGGAAAGGTTGTACCATACCATCCCGACTATAGAGAATTTTACCCTCATTGTAAACGGTGATGAAGAACCTGTTATTTGCCTGTATTGCGGCTGCAATGGTTTCTTTCCCATGAGCCAATATGGTGATCTTGCCGAAAGGGTATTTATTATTGGCAAAGTCTTGTACTTCGTGTTCAATTCTGGTAACGCTTTCGGTGACCATCAACAAAAAATAATGATAGTTTTCTGTACTGTGGTTCTCTATAAAGCACCCGTCATTGATTTTAAAATCGATGTTTTTTCCAAAGCTATAGATTTGCTCGGGCTTGAATTTTTGAACCAGCTCTTTGATAAAGGCCGAAAAGTTTTCTTTCTGGAACTGACCAGATTGCGAGAATTGTGTTTCCATAATCGTGACATTTTTGATTTCTAAGATCAAAAATGCGGTACGGCAATTCCGTAACCTACCAATAAAGCTGGTATCTTACTACAATAGATTGGTTCATTACTATCTTAGGAATTTATTATATTTGCTTTATGGAAACGCCTACAAAATCTAACAAAGTGCATATCGGCAGAAAGATCAGCCGTATCAGGGAAATACGTGGTATAAAACAAGATTTTCTTGCTATTGAACTTGGCGTAAGCCAGCAGACCATTTCTAAGATAGAGCAGAGCGAAGAAGTAGAAGAGTCGACTTTGGAAAAAATCGCTACTGTTTTGGGTGTTACTGTTGAAGGAATAAAGAATTTTAGTGAGGAATCAATATTCAATTATTTTAACAATTTTCATGACAGCAGTACTGGTGATTTCCGACAACACTGCACCTTCAATCCTTTGGACAAAGTCGTTGAGCTTTATGAGCGCCTACTTGCAAGTGAGCGTGAAAAAAATGAACTTTTAAAATAAAAAATAAGTAATTGAACTACTAGCTGCGTAGTTAAGACATAGATTGTAATCTATTTTTGTTCGTTACCTTTTTGCAAGCTGTTATTTATCCTTTAAATTATTGAAAACTCATAACCAAAAACTGAAAAATAAATTTGATTAATGAAATGAGTTTATGGAGAGTTTAAAGATGTGGAGAATGCATGTTGATTGTTGACCACTCTATTTTAGGACTTCTGATTTGAGTTCTCCAATAATTGAGGGAATAGTTAAGAATCACATTTGGTTGCATAATTTAAGAGATGTCAATTGAATAGATTAGCTCTATCTACCCTTAATAGGTTCATGCTTGAAGATTAGGTATTCTGTCTAATCATTGCTTTTGCTCTGACCAAATTTCTAGCTTTAGTATCCCAGCAGGGATAAAAACTTGCTACCAAATTTTGGCTTACTAAGATGGGGCTTACAAAATATAGAAAGATTACAACTGAACAATGCAATAAAGCTTCCTGGAAGTTTTATATTGTAAAATAATAGAACTTATAGAAGATGAATTTGAATATCGGTTTTTAGTTTAAAAATAACGTCATTACAAAAAATGAAAATAGAAAATTTAAAACCATTTGATGGACAACATTGCGAAACAACTACTACAGGAACTTTGCTAAGACACCTTGATATTGAACTTTCTGAACCAATGCTTTTTGGACTTGGGCAAGGACTTGGTTTTATTTTTTGGAATATGAAATCAATGAATTTTCCTTTCATTGGTGGGCGAATTAAAACTGATTTATTAACACAAAACCTTGCTAAGAATTTAAGCCTTGAATTAACAATTAAAGAAACTTCTTCAATGCTCAAGGCTTGGGAAGATGTAAAGCAACTTCTTGATAATGGAATCGTTGTAGGACTTAAATTGGATTGTTATCATTTAGAATATTTCTCGAACCCATTTCATTTTGCAGGCCATTATGCAGCAATTTATGGGTATGATAAGGAAACTGCATTTTTGGTAGACACGAAACAACAGGGCGGGCAAGTAAAAACAAGTTTAAGAAGTTTAGCACTCGCACGAAACGAAAAAGGACCAATGTCTTCAAGAAACTTGCATTACACTTTAAGCAAGACAGATAAAAAATATAACCTGAAAAGTGCTATTCTCATCGCCATTCGTAACAATGCGACAGATTATGTAAATCCACCAATCACCAATATTGGTTATAAAGGAATTCTAAAAACAAGCAAAGAAATACAAAATTGGTTTGATACAAGTAAAGACATTGAAAGTGAATTTAAAGCAAGTGCAATGCTTATGGAAAGAGCAGGGACAGGTGGAGCTTTATTCAGAAATTTATACAGGGACTTTCTGAACGAAAGTTACAACATCTTAAAACTTGATACTTTAAAAGAGGCACATGAAGAATTTGTTGAAATTGCTAGCTTATGGACAGAAATTTCAAATCTCTTTTTACAAGTCAGCAAAACCAAAGACAGAAAATACATTGAACAAGTGACAGACATTTTAAAACAACTTTCAACAAAAGAAAAAAACGCAATGGAACAATTGGCAAAAATATAGACGAACGATCTATACCTTTTTTCTTCTTACCTACCGGAGAATCTATCATATTTGATTGTGGCACAACATAAACAGGCTCCATTGGAGAACAAAGGAAGCTTGCGGGTGAACTGATCCCTACCGATGTAGGCTTACTAAAATTGCTTTGAAAGATTACAGATTACCTGCTCAAATTATTTGGATAGTTATCCAGTTCTACTATCAAAAAAAAAAAGCAATGGGTTTGAAATGATCGCCCCTCAGATTTGCCATTCATTATTTATTGAATGGCAAATTATTTCATATTGTCACCTAGATTGCATTTAGTCGCACCTCTTATATTTATCATTTCACATAAACAAACTCACTCTTTGTTTTTCAGCGAATGCAGCCGCTTCCTGGCTTGCTTCGCCTCTTCAGCCGTTTGTCTGGCAACTTCTTCCGCATAGGCTTTTTCCAACGCCTCGGCTTCCAGCTTAATGGTATTCTCTTCCATTGTCTTAGGATTACGGATGTAGGTCGTATCTGCCCAATGCCCCGAAGTGGGAGCCGTCTGCCTGATCGCACGATATTTGAACTCATTGGCCGTAATGCGGCTGTTTTCGTGGTTTAGATACAGAGCTGTTCCGAAAGATGAGGCTGTGATTAGGAAAAAGACCGTTACTATATATTTCCAGAAAGTGCTTTGCCAAAAACTATTGTATTACCGTCGGGGTCGTTAACAGCGCAATCGCGCATTCCATATGGGCGGTCTTCTAAAACAGTATCTATTAATGCGCCACGTGCAGTGATAAGGGCATAGTAAATATCAATTTCATCACAATCTATACAAAAATGAGCATTGCCTGGTACTTTTTTACGCCCAGGATTTGATGGCCCACTTAAGTGAACGCAAATATTGTCATAAACTAATCCTATATAATCTCCAAATTTAAAATCATAGCTGAACCCCAGAATATTTGTATAGTAATTAAGGGCTTTGTCGAGGTCAGTGACATGAATGACAACAGATGAACTTAATGCTTTCATATAAAATAATAAATATGGTGCAATTTAATAATTACCAATAGATAAAAAAATTATACAAGATTGTTAAAGTAAAACTTTTCTAAGTTCTATTTTAATGATTGCCTTTTCTTCTTCGCCCGGTCGTCATTGTCTTTAGCAGCCATAATAGAATTTTGTTTGGCCATTTCTTTTTCTGCTTTCTCTATAAAGCCATTGGGGTCATCCCGTAATTTTTTTTCGATTGTCTTGGAAACTACAGGATACATCGCCCTAACCAACCAATAGTTATAAGCTTCACTATTAAGCCGGTTATTACGGTGGTTCAGGTACAAAGCTGTTCCGACAGATGAGGCTGTAATTAGGAAACAGGCTGCAATACCAATGATGAGGTTTTTTGACCATGCCCCGAAATGGTGGTGATGTTCGTTTTTTACGGTGATGACCTTAGGCATGGTACCCACGAGGTCTTTAACCTGATCGATCTGCTGGTTGATTTTCTGATCGTCATAACGCTTGTTGGATTTTTCTATCTGGCCAGAGATGTTAGCTAAAGTCTCTTTATACTGTTCTAAAAACGACTTTAAAAATTCTGGCAGTTCGCTTTCGATGACTTCCATTCGCTTAACTAAGCCCAGAATAAGCTCTTCGGCCATTGTTACTTTTTCTTCTAATTCGTCCTGTTCCATAACATTGAATTTTGCTGGTGAATAGTTTGTTTATTTATCTGCTTACTCCCTGTGATTGCTCTGCCTCGTGTTTCTTTCGTTTCCTGCGGGCTATTTCTGCATCTCCGACCGGGTCTGGTGCCGATGGCACAAACTCCGGGCTAAGCAGGATATTCAGCAGTTTTTCAACTACACCAGATGCATTCGGACTATGCCCATGCTCGGCATGAATGTCCTGCCGGATGATCTCTCTCAACTGCTGCGCCAGTGAGGGCTGATGTGCCTCCCTTGCGGCATGGTAATCCTGTACCTGCTGGTTGCGGTTCAACTGTGCATCCATACGGGAAAAGCTTAAACTCCTATCAATTGCGGAGCCCTTCATTTTCAGCCCGCCCTTTTCAAAGGAAATGCCCTGCACTTCTTTGGTGCCGTTTTTGAACTTATAGGCGATACCAATACCCCGTACGGTCAGCTTCGCTTCCAACTCTTTCCAGTTCTTGGACGTTTTCATAGCGGCTTTTATCGCATCATATAGTTCATACCTTATCTTTTCCCTGCCATTTAAAGCCTGCCTGTTGACCTGTTCTTTGCCCTTTCCCCAATGGTAGCCGTATTTCATCGTGATCTCTTTGCAGGCTTTGATATTACGTGCGTAATTGTTCTTATCGGTGATCGTCGCCCCCTTGTTGTCCACCCGGTTATAGACCACGTGCAGATGCGGGTGCAATTTATCGTGATGACGTACCACCACATACTGTGTATCCCGGATACCCATCTTCTGCATATACTCTTTGGCATGTTCCAGCATAACCGAATCGGTCAGTTTGGGCAGGTCTTCCTTGCTCCAACTTAATACCAGATGCCCGACCGCCTTGCCCAGCTCAGGCCTCATTTTGCGTTGCAGGTTAAAATCATTGGTCAGCGTGGTGGCGTTCTGCATCCTTACACCCTCGGCAAAAAGGACCTTCGCTTCGGGCTTATCCACGACGTAACGGACACAGCCCCCAAAGCTTCTTCCTGTAATCGGCTTACCCATCATGGCTGCTGATCTTGGTTAACAATTCTTCTATTTGCCTGACCAGTGCCTGGCATTTTAAAGCCAGCGTAGGCAAGCCTTCCACGTGGGCGATGTGGGTCAACTGGTTGAGGTTATTGGCCATCCCTGATAGCATCCTGAACCAACCGCTTTCCTCGGGGGTGAAACGGGGAAAAACCCTGGCACCCTTGGCCGCCCTGCGGAACCATTCGCTTGGTTTCAGCCCGGCATTTTTCGCACGCTGGGCGATCAGTTGTTTTTCCATCGGAGTTAACCGGATCATCAGCAGATCACTACGGCTGATCGTTTTTTTTGGTCTGCCGGGTACTCTTTTTTTCTTTATTTCACTACCAGTTGTCGCTGTTTTCATGCGCTGTGTTCCTTTCCAAATCTTCAGTAGATCCTTTCTTAATTCCTTTTTTTAACCGACCAACGGGAGCGAGTCCGGGGCATCCCTTTAGGGTGAATCCGGGTTTTTGTATAGCAAAAACATTAACTCGCTCCCTACAAAGCGCATAAGTTTGACGTGCTAAAGGCTTCGGCAAACCTTAACGGTTTCTATGCCCGGATGGCTCCTGTTAAGGAGCGTCAGGGCTCAAAACTTCGCCGGTATTTCCCTGCTCCTTTTCATTGTTCGGCTGCCCGGATCAACCGGGCGGCCAGTAGACCAGGCTGCCCCTGATCGGGTGGTAGGATGGCTGGTAGCGGATGTACCCAAATGCATCTAATTCTTTGATGCATTTGTGGTATGTGGCAACCGATGCGATCCGGCTATAGGTCATGAGCTTTTTGCGGGTAACGGAAAAGGGGTTGACAAAACCTCCATGCTGCCAGCAGACAAAAAGTGCGGTAAACAGGCTGACATGGGTAGCCAGTATCCGGCCGTCTGCACCCATGCGCCTGACCAGTTTACTATAGTCCGCCGTCTTGTTATGGATGCCTGTTTCTGTCATTGGCTACCTCCCTCTAATAGCCTCTTGATATCTTCCAGTTTATAGTACATCATCCCTCCAATTTTTGTAAATCGCAGCGTACCGTTGATGCGCAAGTTTTGCAGCGTTCCCGGTGAGATGTTCAGCAGCTTGCGCACTTCGGCGCTTTTCAGCCATTGTTTACTTTGCCTGTCCTCCGGCTTAATGAGCTGCCTGATCTCGGCCAGCATCTCGTTTTTTAATTGTTTTAAATCTTCCTTAGTGATGATCTCCATGTGCATAATAATTCCCTCCTTAAATTAATCTGTAATGTCTTGTTGCATGATTTTAAGCACTTCGCTTTTTTTGAAATACACACGCCTGTGCAGGCGCAAAAAGGGCAGCCCCTTTTTCATCCAGTCTGTTAGGGTGACCAGTGATACACCAAGCTCGGCGGATAGTTCCTGTTTGGACAACAGGCGTTCTTGCTGCTCCTGTCTGGAACAGACGCCTGTTTTGAAATGCTCTTGTAGTTCTGCCCGCAATGCATCCCGGATGCACTGGCTAAGGGCTTGTTCATTGATTATCTCCATAGCCTTTGTTTTGGGACAAAAGAATGCTATGGAACTGGATATTATTGACCACGCAAATCTGCGTGGTTAAATTGGAGGGGGATTTGATAAGCGGTAGATAACACTAAGCGACTGAATGGTAAATTGTTACTGGTCGTGGCAAAGTGGGCAAAATATAGACATACCATCCTAATCAACTGCGCTTTTTAGCGAGAACGATGTCCAGAAGTTTATCCTTTTGGTCAATCTCTTTGTATTTGTTGCCCAGGTTTTTCTTATCGGCCGGGAAATAGCGGTGTACGGTATGAAAATTAATCTCCTTATGATCCTCACGAAAGAACTTACAGATCATCCTTCGCCAAATGATCTGATCTGCGGGGTATAACAGTTCCAGACCATCGGGCAGTTTAATCTCCTGCAACTTGTGTATCAGGTCGTAGAAGGTATGTGCCCTGCCTGCCCTGATATTGATGTAACCATCTTTTTCCAGCGTGGTCGCTTTTTTTAGTTCGGATTTTAGCCTGATTATGTCCTGTTTGAGTGCATAGATTTCCAGTTCCTGATTGGCTACCACAGCCTCGTTGGATTTATGGAAGTTCCATCTGTCGTGGAAAATCAATACAGCTGTGAATTTTTTAAGCCGTTCGATTTGCCTTTCGTTGTTTAAATGATTGCTGTCATAAACATCTTTGCCCATCAGAACTTTTAACTGGCTTTCTATCAGTTCCCATAGGTATTTAAAAAAGATTTCTTCATTGCCTTGGGGATGCATTGCTAAATAATATGCCAGGTGCCGCCGATAAAATTCATCTATGAGGGTGTCATTTATAGCAAATACCCGTTTGAAAAAGTGTTTTTTAAAGTGTGCCCGTTTCCAGCTAATCGGGTTGCCAATATCTAAGGTGTCCTTGGAAAAATCGAAAGGGTCTCGTGGTCTAAAAAAGGTGATACTCATCGGATAGTAGATTTGTTTAAAAAGCTTTTTATTAAATTTTACTTCCACAAGATAGAAAAATTCAATTTTACAATTTTCTCGTATGTGGCTCTATTTATATCTGTGAACAGATTAAAATAGAGCTAGAAAAGCCTCATTTTACGTCACTGTAAAAGCCAACACTAGGTTAAGTCCTATTCCACCGCACCTGAGCAGAATATCTACATTATATACACAGTTTTTTGAGATACCACTAAATAATTTTACTAATTTGGCGCCAGACAAATTAATTTTTGAAATAAGCGAAGATATTCAATGAGTCCTTCCAAAAGGGACAAAACCGAATCACAATGAACAGAATTAAGGAAGTGTTGGAACAAAAAGGAATTAAGCAAACTTGGTTGGCTGAAAAACTCGGAAAAAGCTACAATATGGTAAACGCTTATGCTCAAAACAGACAACAACCACGATTAGAAACTTTGATGGAAATAGCGGATATTTTGGACATAGACGTGAAAGAATTGCTAGTTTCCAACAAACCTGAACAAAACAACTAATGAAATCAACCGAAATAAAGCATAACGTTCAGAACCTGATTGACAACTTCTCAAAAGATGAATTTGTATTTGATTTATTGGTAGCATACGGCATTTCTAAAACGTCTGTAACACGACTAAAAAAAGGAGATTACAATTTATCCAAGGTTGACGGAGAAATATTATATAAAAAGAAAATATTCTTTAAGGTTGAAGTCACTGACAAACTGTTGAGCAGTATTGATTCCATTACAAAAGAAGAGCGGGTTTTAAAGCAACAGCCAAGATTTGCAATTCTTACCGACAATAAACAAATAGTTGCTAAAGACCTGAAATTAGGTAAGAATTTAGACATTAAATTAAAAGAGCTACCCAATTATCACGATTTCTTTTTGCCCCTTGCTGGTAGCGAAGTTTACAATTCTGGCAACAACAATGAAGCCGATAGAAATGCTTCCTATAAAATGGCTTCTTTGTATGATTTGTTGATTGATGAAAACCCAACTATTTACAACTCAAAAGAAAGCATCCACTACCTTAATATTTTCTTATCTCGTTTGTTATTTTGTTTTTTTGCAGAAGATACCGAGATTTTTAAAGATGAAAGCATTTTTACAAATACCCTTGTTCAACACACCACTCAAGATGGATTAGACACAAATTTATTTTTAGATGATTTGTTTGACCGTTTGAATACTGAAAATGCTGGGCATCTTCCAGAATACCTTAGAAAGTTTGAATATGTAAACGGTGGTTTATTTGGTCAAAAAATAAATGCACCACTATTTAATTTCAAAGCAAGAAAGACATTAATTGAACTTGGCGAACTAAATTGGAAAGACATTAACCCAGATATTTTTGGGTCAATGATACAAGCGGTGGTAATTCCGGAGTATCGTAGTGATTTAGGAATGCACTACACTTCTGTAGAAAACATCAAAAAACTGATAAAACCTCTATTTCTTGATGAATTATATGAAGCCTATGAAAATGCTTCTACAATAAGCCAGTTAAGAGCCCTCATAAAAAGAATTTCTAAAATTAAATTCTTTGACCCCGCTTGTGGAAGTGGAAATTTCTTAATTATTACCTACAAGGAAATACGCCTTTTAGAAATCAAGATTTTAGAAAAAATTACGGATTTAGAAAGACAAAGTCCTACTATAAAATGGACTGAAATACAGCTTTCACAATTTTATGGTATTGAAATAGATGATTTTGCCCATGAAATGGCAATACTCTCCCTTTGGTTGGCAGAACACCAAATGAACAAAGTGTTTGAAGAACGATTGTTTGATTACGGAAAATCGAAACCTATATTACCATTAAAAGAAGCAGGGCAAATAAAACAGGGTAATGCTACGAGAAGAGATTGGAATGAAGTATGCCCAATTTCATCAACAGACGAAGTGTATGTGATTGGAAATCCGCCTTATTTGGGTTATAGCCGACAAGACAAAACCCAAAAGGAGGATATGAAAGTCGTCTTTTCACGAGTAAATAACTATAAAAAACTTGATTACATAGCGTGTTGGTTTTATAAGGGAACCAATTACATCCAGAATACAAAAGCTAAATATGCTTTTGTAACGACCAATTCTATAACGCAAGGGGAACAAGTAGCCTTATTGTGGCCATTAGTTTTAAGTAAAGGACAAGAAATTGACTTTGCACACCAATCTTTTAAGTGGACCAACAACGCCAAAGGAAACGCAGGAGTCGCAGTGGTAATAATTGGAGTTAGAAATATTGACGTTACAGAGAAATTCCTTTACAATCAAAATCTAAAGCAAAGTGTAAAAAATATAAATCCTTATTTGACTGACGCCAAAAATATTATTGTAACAAAAAGAAGTAAACCAATTTCATCACTTCCAATTATGATGAAAGGTAGTCAGCCAACAGATGGTGGGAATCTCTTGTTGTCTCAAAAAGAGAAAGATGATTTGATTGAAAATTGTTCAAGCTCAAAGGAAATTATCAAACCATTTGTTGGAACAAAAGAGTTTATTGATGGGGATAGTAAATACTGTTTATGGGTAAATGATAATGACTTAGAAAATATTTTTTCTTGTGATGAAATTAAAAGAAGATTTGATGGTGTTACCATAATGCGATTAAATAGCACAAAGTCAGCGACCAAAAAGTTAGCTTCATCTCCACATAAATTTGGTGAAGTACGTTATTTTGAAAAAGAAGCAATCATTGTCCCAACAATTACTTCAGTAAGAAGAAGTTATATTCCGTGTGGAATTCTTGATAAAAATCATATAGTTTCAAATACAGCTCAAGCTGTGTATGATTTTGATCCTTATATGTTTGGTGTAATTTCATCAACAATGATGCTAGTTTGGGTAAAAGCAGTTGGAGGAAGATTCAAAACAGATTATATATTCTCCTCTTCAATATGCTACAACACCTTTCCGTTTCCAGACATCACAAACAAACAAAAGGAAAATTTAAACTTATATGTTTTTGCTATTTTAGATGAACGAGCCAAACATCCAAGCAAAACAATGGCACAATTGTATAATCCAACCACAATGCCCAAAGGTTTGCTACAAGCACATCAAGAATTAGATACTGCTATAGAACAATGTTACCGTTTGCAACCTTTTAAAAATGATACCGAGCGTTTGGAGTATTTGTTTAAGCAATATGAAGAAATGTTGCAAAAGGATACGCTTTTTGCGAAGCAAAAGCAATCAAGAAAAAAGATAGTGAAGTGAATTCAGAAAAACAACAACAAGTAAAAATGAGTTTTAAAAAGCCGAAAAAGACTTTCTCAAACAAATATTGACGATTATCAAAAAAATAAAGAAATAACCAATGCCAAATTTAGTACACGTAACATACGACCAAACAGGAAAAAGTAAAAGTACCAATGCGTTTGGTATGCGAGAGATGCAGGAGAAAGCGTATGAAGGTAGAACTGCACAATATTTATTACTAAAAGCACCTCCAGCATCAGGTAAATCGAGGGCTTTAATGTTTATTGCTTTAGATAAATTGCAACATCAGGGCATAAAAAAAGTAATTGTTGCAGTTCCAGAAAAGTCTATTGGAGCATCTTTTGGCACAACAGAACTAAAAAAATACGGCTTTTTTTCCGATTGGAATCCAAATCCAAAATACAATCTCTGTACACCAGGAGAAGAAAAAAGTAAAGTAACAGCTTTCTTAAACTTTTTAGATTCTGAAGAACAAATATTGATTTGCACACACGCTACGTTGCGTTTTGCCTTCGATGGTTTAGACGTAAAAAAATTAGATGATACTTTGGTCACTATTGATGAATTTCATCACGTATCGGCCGAAGGCGACAACATTTTAGGGCAAGTGTTAAAAAGCATTATGGCAAATTCAAGTGCTCATATAGTGGCTATGACAGGCTCATACTTTAGAGGCGATAGTGTACCAGTTTTAATGCCAGAAGATGAAGCAAAATTTACGAAAGTAACCTACACTTACTACCAACAATTAAACGGTTATGAGTTTTTAAAATCATTAGGTATTGGCTATCACTTTTATACAGGCAGGTATTTTAAAAAAAATCCTGAAACAGGAATTTCTGCTTTAGCAGAAATATTAGATGAGAATCAAAAAACAATTATTCATATACCAAGTGTAAACTCTGCTGAATCTTCAAAGCTTAAACACGATGAAGTTGACCACATTATTGATGTTTTGGGAACAATAGAATATCAAGACGAAATCACGGGAGTTATACACATAAAAAGTCACAAAACAGGCAATATTTTAAAAGTTGCAGACTTAGTTCAAGACAATCCAAAATCAAGGGATAAAATAAGTGGATATTTACGTGAAGTAAAATCGACTGATGATATTGATATTGTTATTGCTTTAGGAATGGCAAAAGAAGGCTTTGATTGGCCTTATTGCCAACACGCTTTAACCATAGGTTATAGAGGCTCACTTACAGAAATTATTCAGATTATTGGTAGAGCTACGAGAGATAGTAACAACAAATCTCACGCTCAATTTACCAATCTTATTGCTCAACCTGACGCACAAGATGATGATGTCAAACTTTCGGTAAACAATATGTTAAAAGCCATTACCGCATCTTTGCTAATGGAACAAGTATTAGCACCAAACTTCAAATTTAATCTAAAAAAGGATGAAGATGATGAAGACGATACGGATGATGAAACCACCATTAAAATAAGAGGATTTAAACTTCCAACTTCTCAACGAGCCAAAGACATCATTGATACGGACATAAATGATTTGAAGGCAAAGTTATTGCAAAACCCTCAAATGCTTAAAGCAATGCCAGGTAATGTTGAGCCTGAAGTTATTAATACTGTTCTAATTCCAAAAATCATACGAGAAATCTATCCTGATTTAAGTGATGAAGATGTTGAAGCAGTGAGGCAATATGTAGTGGTTGATTCAGTATTAAAAAACAGCACTATTGAGGAACAAGGCGATAAGAAATTTATTAGAATGGCAGGTAGTTTTGTAAATATCGATGATATTCATATAGACTTGATAGACCAAATAAATCCTTTTCAAAAAGCATTTGAGATATTATCAAAATCGGTAACAACACAAGTTTTAAAACTAATTGACGAGCATATTCAATCTACCAAGTTTGAAATGACCGACGATGAAGCGATTTTGTTATGGCCAAAAATCAAAGAATGGGTAAAAAACAACAATGGAGAACAGCCCAACATTCAAGCATTTGACCATAAAGAAAAAAGAATGGCAGAAGCATTAGTGTTTTTAAGAGAGCTGAAACGAAAAAAAGCACTTGCAAATGGCTAAGAAAAAACTAACAATAGAAGATATTTTTGATGATGACGACTTTGGATTATTAGATTCAAAACTCAAAACCTCGGCTGTAAAAACAGATGAAGAAAGACTAATTGATTCCTTTGGAGAAATAAATGCCTTTTTTGATAAGAACCAAAGAGAACCAAATAAATCAAGTATGTCTGAATATGGCTTGTTGGCAAAATTGAAAAACTTTAGAGAAAACGAAGCGCAAAAGAAAATCTTAAAACCTTTTGACAGGTATAACCTGTTAGGCTATGTTGAAATGGAAAGGCAAACAATTGAAGATATTTTTAATGAAGAGGATGAGTTGGGCTTGTTAGATTCGGATAAAGATTTAGATATTTTTAAATTCACACATACGCCAAAACCAGAAGATAGAGCGGATGCTGATTTTGTTGCACAAAGGAAGCCTATTAAAGAAAAAGAGTTTGAGAAATATGAAGCAATGTTTCAAAAAGTTCATAAAGAAATTAAAGAGGGAAGAAGAAAAATTTTGCCCTTTACAAATATTGAAAAAAACCTACACGTAGGAGACTTTTATTTAATGGATGGAATCCTTCTGTACTTGGAGTCTGCGAATTTGAAGACAGCAGAAAAAGAATTAGTTTCAGGAAACAGAGTGCGAACTGAAGGACGCACAAGAACAATTTTTGAAAATGGGACTTACAGTAATATGTTTTATCGTTCGTTAGGTAAACAAATCCAAAAAAATGGAAAACTTATTACTAATACTTATGAAAAAATTGAACAAGACTTGTTTGTCAATACGGGAGTTGTAAAGCAAGAAGATATTCATTCAGGTTGGATTTATGTATTGAAATCGAAATCAACCAACTCGCAAATAGTGAATATTAAAGACTTGCATAAAGTTGGATTTGCAAGTAGTTCAGTAGATGAAAGAATAAAAAATGCTCGATACGAAGCGACATATTTATTTGCAGACGTTCAAAAAGTTGCGACATATAAAGTGTACAACAGAAATGCCGACAAATTAGAAAGTCTTCTACATAGATTTTTCGCAAATGCCTGTTTAGACATTGACTTGTTTAATGAAAAAGGTCAAAGGCTGAATCCTAGGGAATGGTTTGTAGTTCCATTTGACGTAATAGAAGAAACAATTCAATTGATTTTAAATGAAAATATTGTGAATTACGAATACGACCCTGTTGCGAAAAAAATTAAATTGAAATAGAGCAAAAATAAAATAACAGTGCTTCTATCGAGATATACGATATAGAAATCCTATGTGTCGATTGGATATTCCTTCGTTGTGGAATACTTAACATTTGATTATTCAAGAAAAAACCTTATATTTATTTAATAGCATTTGCAGCTATTCTCTATTAAAAAAAAGGTGCGTTATTCGGGGAGTTCGAATTTCAAAACCACTCTAAAATATTGCAAACGTTGATTTTTACACTAGGTGTAAATCCCAGCGGGATCACAGAAAATAGTATCAAAACTACGTAAAAGCTTGCAAATCAAATGATTGCAAGCTTTTTTTGTTTTACCGGAAACACCAAAATATGCAATAAATCGCATAAAAAAAGTGAGTGATTCGGTGAGTAGTTTTACAGATTGGCATACTCACTGGAAATGATGTAAGTTGCTGACTTACAGAAAGTTCAATCATTGAACGACTTGATACGATTAGACTGCAAGGCTAACTTTGTTAACTTTAAATCAGTCGATTATGAAAACTAATTTCAGTCTACTCTTCTACCTGAAGAAACCAAAAAACTATCTTAAAGGTGCTGTTCCTGTTTATCTAAGGATTACCGTTGACGGAAAACCTGTGGAAATGTCCGCCAGTAGAAAATGTGAGCCGGAATTGTGGAATACCAAAGCGGGTCACATGATCGGCACAAAAGAAGATGCCAAAACTTTAAATTCCTATCTCGACAAAATGAAAGCGGGCGTTACTGCTGCCCATACTGCCTTATGCGTAGAAGATGCAGAGATATCCGCTGAAGGCGTCAAATGCAAGTATCTGGGCAAGGCAGAAAAAACACATACCATTATGGAGGCCATTAAAATCCATAATACAAACATGGCTGCACATGTAGAAAAGGAAGATTATGCGGAAGGCACTTTGAGGCGATTTAAGGTACTGGAAAAGCACGTTAAAGAATATATTTTATTCAAATATCAAACAAGTGACCTCAACATCCGCCATATAGACCATGAGTTTATTGACGGTTTTGATTTCTATCTGCACACCTCAAAGGATAATGATACCAATACCGCCAGTAAGCACCTTAAAAATCTGGGAAAGATTGTCCGTATATGTCTTAGAAACAAATGGATCATCACTGATCCCTTCTTTGGTTATAAGCTGAAATCAAAACTCGTACAAAGGGAATACCTTACTGCGGATGAACTGCAAAACATTGCGGGCAAAAAATACAGCACTTCAAGGCTTACGCAAGTTCGGGACTTCTTCCTGTTTAGCTGTTATACGGGGCTGTCCTATGCCGATATACAAAAACTCAAACAAACTGACATACGTATAGGAATTGACGGGGAAAAGTGGCTGTTCAGCTATCGCAAAAAAACAGGTACGCCTGTAGCAGTCCCGCTTATCCCAATAGCCGCTGATATTCTGGAAAGGTATAAAGATCACCCTTTCTGTGTCAATCAGAACAGGGCGCTGCCGATTTCCAGCAATCAAAAAATGAACGAGTATCTGGTGGAGATTGCCGCCCTGTCGGGCATCGTCAAAACATTGGGCAACCGGATTGCCAAGCGCACTTTTGCCACTACTGTTACCCTGCTGAACGGTGTAACTATTGAAAGCGTATCTAAAATGATGGGGCATACCAATATACGCACCACCCAACTCTATGCAAAAATGCTGGATGAAAAGGTAAGCAGCGACATGGCACCTTTAAGACAAATATTCGCTTCAATTTAATCCGATCCGGTCGGCAGCTCATCTGCCGACTGTTTTAAATACTCGATAATAAGATGGAAACAAAGATCAAAATTTCTGATGAACTGGTTATGAACTAGATTTACATGATAAGAGGACATAAAGTGATGCTGGATTCCGATCTGGCGGAGTTATACGGAGTGGAAACCAAACAGCTAAAGCGGCAGGTAAAAAGGAATGCAGAACGTTTTCCCGAAGATTTCCTGTTTGAGTTAAATATGGAGGAACAGAAAATCTTAAGGAGCCAATTTGGCACCTTAAGACATGGGGCGCACTCGAAATATAATATCATGGCCTTTACCGAACAGGGTGTGGCAATGCTTTCCAGCATGCTAAACAGTACAAGGGCTATTGAGGTAAACATCCAGATTATCCGCATTTTTACCAGAATGCGAGAGATCAGGCTTGAAATCGAAAAGATTAAAGGGAAATTGGATAACCAAGACAAAAACATGGGAATAGTTTTCGCTACCTAGACGAACTGTTGGAGAAGCAAGAACAGCCAGCGCCGAAAAGGACACGAATTGGGTTCAAACCCGACGAACTGTAGTTTTCTGTTACTGTCTTCTCCGTATATGCCAAAAGCGGGAACAGCAACAGCCAAGAGCGGAGGCCGTTCCGCAGGCCGCAAATGCGGGGCGGCCAGTTTACAGGCATTATTCAAGTAAATTCTATTTATGGTTTTTGATTAATAATATAGCTGAAAAAACCAATTCATTTAACCCCTTTTCGCCAAAATACTATCATAAAGACAAGCAATAAATTGCAACAAGTTCATTTCTAGTGGGACGGGGTCAATCTAATCTGGTTTATCCACTCGATATCATACTTACCATTTCTCTGTATGCTTTGTTCCGAAAAATCCAGCATTTCAATATCTATTACATTAATGTAGTATAATTATCACATATGAATGTATTATCTTTTAAATTTTATTCTTAAGTTGCAAGAAAATTACTTCCCATATGAGAAACCTTTTACGAGCCAAAGTCTACTTACTATTATTCATAATGTTCGTAGCCGTTACTATTTATTCATGTAAAAAAGACACTAGTACCGACTATGAAAACCTTCAAAAAGAACTTAGTGAAACCTCTACAGCGGCTATCGTTCGAGCTAAAGATGCGTTTATAAACCAATCAGTAGACAATCGGGTTCAACTTACCGGAAAATCTTTGTTATCAGACAGTTTACTTAATCATCGTACGCTTTTATGGAGCAAGGCATATACAAAAATTAGTGGAGACACTGTTTTTGTATTCATACCTGTAAAAATACCTGTTACCTTAAATGTAGCGAAAGGAGATTTAGCGGGAACTCGTCTTACCGACAATTTATTTCTTCGAATGATTGATTATGGAAATGGGTTTACACCAAAGCTAACTGAAATGGTTAGTATGATTCCAGACGATTCAAGCGGATGGAATATTACACAAAAATTTAGTGGACTACTCCTCCTGGAAAATTGGTATTCTCCTTTTTCAAGCTTTATACAAGTTTCTAAAGGACAAGAAGTCGCTCAGTCAAACAAAACGATTTCTAATGGAGCAGCGACTACTGAAGGATATTTTGATTGCAAGACTATAGGCGTTACACAATGTGTTGGCGTTGAGGGTTATATGGTGTGTGAAACCCACACAGTTACCACTTGTCAAGGCGGTGGAGGTGGAGGCGGTGGTGGCACTGGAGGTGGAGGTAGTGGCGGTGGAGGTTTACCACCACGAGGAGATGGTCCTGGTGGGGGCGGTGGTTCAGGGACAGGTAAAAAGGTAACTATAGCTAATAATGCTAGGGATTGTGTTAAAAATATCTCTTCTATGATAGAAAGTAAGGCTAGTAATATGTTCAGTTGTATTGGAGATATTGCAGGAATGACTAATGTTGTGTCTTCGGTTGCAATTGGCCAATTATATGCAAGTAGTAGTTATAATATAACAATTTCTGAGGCCGTAATACCAAACACTACTGGTATTGACGCCTCCGGTAATGATGTTTTGACAATCACGAATGGCTCAACTAGCCCTATAACTGGTAATATTACCTTAAATTCTAATGTTTTAAATGATGCTACAGACTTGGGGGTCGCTGCAACAATGATACACGAGCTCATGCACTCATATTTCATATATGGAATCAAACATACCACAGGTAGTGAAAAATTCTTTTTTCAAGATATGAATCAATACCTTTATGATGATCAGAGTTATCCTATTACTGAACAATATGATGTTGCCCAGCATGAACAAATGGCTTCTACTTATGTGAATTCAATGGGTTCCCTCCTACAGGCGTATGCGATCGAACGTGGTATTCTTAGTTCACCCGATTCGAGCATTGACCTCGCAACTTATTGCAAAGATATAATATGGAGAAATTTGTCAATGTCTCAAAGTAAAATCAAAGCCCCGAATGCTGCTAGAGCAAAAGCTAATGGCGCTCGTGAAGCAAATAATCAATCAGGAACAAATAAAAAAGGATGCTAATGAAATCTCTAATTTTGTATTTTATTTTTTTTATTAATTACGGCTGCAAAGCTCAACAAGAAGTATCCAGACAAAATGCAATTCCTGTAAAGGTTACTTCTTTATTTACTGAAGTACTTTATAACTTAGCAAATAGAAAAGATAATGTCGAAAAGAATGGTTTAACAATCTGCATTCCTCGCTTTTCTAATGAGGGAATGCAATACTTACCAAGTTTTCTTAGGGATGGGGGATTAAACCAACTTTCAGATAGTACAGAATGGCTATTTGTTAAAAGCTATCTAATAAGACCTAAAAATCTTCAACACCAGCGTTTTGATAAACTAGAGGTTAAAAAAAAATTAAAAAGTAAAGGCGTTAATCTTTCAGAGCATTCTGGATTACGCATGGGATTTACTCCATTCATTTTAAACGAAGCAGAAAATAGGGCTTGTGCTATTTATTATGACTTTTTTTCAAATGCACTTGGAGAAGGAGTAATTGCAAATAGGATAATAGCTTTCTATAAATATGAAAACAATAAATGGATAAAAGTAGCAACATTACCCCTTGCTATTGAATAGTATGTATGGGGGATGAAAACTAGGCATTTTTATAATTTTAGAGCACTAAATATTCAACCACTTTAAAGTTATATTAATATGGTCTTAGCGGATTAAGAGAAATTTTTAGCACAAAGTTCATGTATTTTTTTTGCAAAAAACATGTCCCTTTTTTTGATAATTTAATCTAAATTTTAATAAAGATTGTGCGTGGATACTTGCTAAGACAGGAATAATTAAAAATCTACCTGAAGAATCTAAAATCAATGACCAGGAAAGAGATACCACTAAACCTGGATACCGGGCACAAAATGTCCTTAAAAAATATTATGAAAACAGGTCTTAATTTTCTTATCATTCTTCTGTCTATAAGTTTACTATATACAGATATGGCGATTTCACAAACAAAAAAAGAGAGCATAAAGACCTCAGCCCCAAAAAATTATCTCTTTTGAGAAAAGTTTCAATAAAATTTTTACACAAAGCGATAATTTGTGTTCAAGATTATTAAATGACAGCGTAACTATTTATGCTACAAATTTTAGGATAGAAGTGATTAGAAAAGGTAGTGAAACACTTGTAACAAAAAACAGAGCGGCTGATTCACTTGCTTATAAACTTTTTCCAAAATATCCTGAATTAAAAAAGACTAACTTTATTGAACTTTTCAATAAATCTGATCAAAAAATTATCATTATTATGCCTGTAATGGTATACGGTGCAGATAAACAGAAAGTGAAATACAAATATATAAAAGGAAATCCGTTGACGAATATGAACACAGCTATTAATGCCTTGAAGCCATCTTATGGTAATTTTTATTCAAAGGAAGATGTTTTTAGCAGATTAATTATAGCAAGGGTGCTGAAGTGCGAAATTCAACATACTTAAATTTGCTAAAGGAAGAGCTAAAAGCGGATATTCAGTAATTACCAGTTCTGTAAATTGAGGTCGTCTATTTCCTTAAAATGCTTATCCTTGGTGTGTAACGTTAGGTCAAATTGCTTTGATACAGCGGCTATCCACATGTCATTCTCCGGTATTGGCTTACCTTTTTGCAACAAGGCAGTTTTGATTAAGGCATAGTGATTTGCTGTTTCATCATCAGCAATAAGAACATTACACCTTTCTAGAAAAGAGTTGATCTGTTTAATGTGCTTTTTTGGGTTAGCTGATCTGTAAGCACCCAGATATAGTTATCCTAATACAGCAATAAGAACATTACACCTTTCTAGAAAAGAGTTGATCTGTTTAATGTGCTTTTTTGGGTTAGCTGATCTGTAAGCACCCAGATATAGTTCTCCTAATACAGCAAAAGGAATGTTTATTTCCTCCTCTAATGTTTCAAGAAACTCTGTAATTGTTGGATTGCCTTTAAACAACTCAATAACGATATTGGTGTCTAATAGATTACTTCCAGTCATCTGGGTGGATTGTTTCACAGGATTCTGAAATTATACGTTCCATTTCTTCCGCCTCGTCCTTAGACCAGATTCCAGAAAAATCTTTTAAGCTTGGTGTTTTCTTAACTGTTTTATTATTGGTATTCTTTAATAGCTTCTCCAAAGCAGATAAAGTAGCTTCACTCTTTACTTTGAGCATTTCTTCTATCAGATGTAATTTACGTGTCTCTATGTGCATGGATATGATATTGGGTGTTAACACAAAAATAAAGAATTATTTCTACAATAACCATACCTCTAAATCCTATGAATATGAGCAATGATTTCGAGTTTTAATCTTTTCTTGATCTTTATTTATTAATAAACCTATATCCCATCCTTAACCGATCAACAAATTCTTTAAAATCACGTTCATAGTGTTTCTTTAGTACTAAGAGCTGAAATTGGCTTTGCTGAAAATAACTGACCAGTTGGCTATCATTAAGAGAGTTCAACAGCACATATTTTCTCGGGCTATAGCTTAGCATAGCAAAGAAAGCGGTATTGAAGTAATATTGTAGCGGATGTATTTTTCCTTGAAGCATTAATCGAAGTTCCAGTTTATAATAATCACCCATGTCTTTCCATAGAAAACAGATTTCTGGTGTTTCATTATTAAAGGCGCATGGCGTCATATACGATCTTCTTGGCTTGCCTTTTACATTACGCATTCCATATGTATAACTGTAGTGTGTGCACAACCTTACTGAAAGTAAAGGAAGCGCCTTTTGTCATAGCTCAAAAAGCTGATTGAAATTATATTGGTTCTGTTCCTGTTTTTTAGCAAATTTATTAGTATCATCTTTATATGCTGGGCTAGCAACCGAGGTTATTTTCTTCATGTCGAAGCAAATCTCCATGAGGTTTTGTTGTTCGTCCAAAAGATCGATTTCAGAAACTTGCATTTCATTAAGCACGTATGTTTTAAAAGCTTCTTAACTCGGTTTTAGTTTGCCATTCATGATTTATTGAATGGCAAATTATTTTTATCCTAATTTAGGTAGTGTTGTGATGATTATAATCGGAGACTAGAAAAACAGTTAATAATTCAAAATCCTGACTCTGGTGACCTTTTTATTTACTTTACAGTAAGTAGTTTCAATAGGTTCTGATTAAATCCTTGCAATTTTTTTTCAAGGGCGGAAAAGAAATTATGATCAAACTGTTCAACTGTAACAACAGCTTCCTTAATTATCTTTTTTCCATTTTCTGTCAATGATACAGTTTTTGCCCTTGTATCAGTCTGGTGTTCCTGTCTACTTACCATATTCTTTTGTAGCAACGTTCTCAGTACAGTCGAGGTAGTCATAGGATCTATTTTAGTATGCATGGATAACATAATTTGCGTCACTTCCTTTTTTTCTAGAGTTAGCCAATGTATGCTGGCCATAAGTACAAACTGCGAATGGGTAATATCGTATGGCACCAGTGCTTTTTTTATCTCTCGCTGCCATAAATTAGTAACCTGCCATAACAAAAAGCCGGTACTTTCTTCTGGTTTATCAAAACTAAATGTGTTGTCCGATGGGTTCATGTTGTAGCATTTTAGAAGTAATCAAATGGAAATCATTTTCTTTGATTTCGAGGAAGCCAAAGCGAAAAGGATAACCCCATTTCTTTTTGTTTAGTATAAATTCAAGGTCATTGATTAATGGTGCAATCAAACATTCCACTGATTTTAGAAATTCAATATTTCGCCGGAAGGGTTTAAAATTCTCCGTCATTTGAAATTGATATATTTCATCATCAGCCACTTGTCCAACAGCAGTAAAAGCTTGTAGCTTTTCATTTCCTTCCATTGTAATTTTTGAAGAGTAAATAATCAGATAATCACCTTTTTTCATTTGTTTTAGGGGTGTTTGCTTACCATGACAAACTTGAATAAAGTTACCGTTTACACCACTTTGCGCGTGTTCTTTTGAAATGGCTGCTATCCAGTATTTTGTCGTGTTCATAATTTTGAAGCAGCTTTAATTTGATCTTGCATGTCATTTGGCAATCCATCAACAATTTTCTGAGCAACTATTTTTATCCAAAGGAAGCCCAAAAAACCTTTAACCGTTATTGTATTGGTTATTCTTAATCCATCTGCAGTTTCTTCAAATAGGTGGTCATCAAACATTTTGGCCAGCGGAAAATGTGTAACATCAAGAAAATGCTTGTTTTCCGTGGTTTCAAGTAGTTTTACTTTTACACTCGGCCCGCCTTTTGGCCTCAAGATAAAATGGTTTCCTTTTTCAAATTTGCCTTCCATTTTAGCAAATTCAATTCCGTTATCCCAAATGTGCCAATTGTTCACGTCAGCAAAAAGTTTCCACATTTGTTCTTTTGTAACTTCCTTGGTTACGATAGAATGAGATTTTTTCCACATAGTTATTTTATAATAATTGCAAATATAATAAGTTCACTTATATTTAGTGAATTTATTTCAGGTACAAAGCTGTTCCTGTCAATGAGGTTGTGATTAGGAAACAGGCTACTAAACCAATGATGAGGTTTTTGACCATGCCCCGAAATGGTGGTGATGTTCGTTTTTTACGGTGATGACCATAGGCATGGTGCCCACGAGGTCTTTAACCTGATCGATCTGTTGGCTGATCTTCTGGTTGCCATAACGCTTGCTGGATTTTCTATCTGGCCAGAGATGTTAGCTAAGGTCTCTTTATTTTGTTCTAAAAACAACTTAAAATCTCTGGCAGTTCGCTTTCAATGACTTCCATCCGCTTAACTAAGCCCAGAATAAGCTCTTCAGCCATGTTTACTTTTTTATTTTAATTCGTCGTGTTTCATTACACACCTGATTCAGAATGAACAATGTCATTTGTTCCAGGCCAGGTTGCTACCCTATTCTCTCATTTTGCTTAAAACATGTCTTGAAGACATACCATTTTCTAAACAAAAAAGTTCGAAACATTTTTTTGTTTCGGGAAAATTTGTTTCGAAATCCTGAAACATTTTTTCCTGAAACTTTTTTTTGTTTCGAGGAAAAATGTTTCTAAATATTGTAAAAAAAGCCATAGCGTCATTTTTTCTCTCAAAATCAATTTTAGGCAGCGTAGATTGAAACGAAAATTTTCAGGAGGAAAGATTCTCAAATTTTTAATTGTACATATAATCATGCAACTAAAACTGATATTGATGACATGGAATCTTTTGAGTGTACCAAGTCTTGAATGATTCTTGGTGGCGTTGAAATGTTTGTCAATAGATTTTCACGAAGGGCAACGAATTAGCTAATGAAAAGGGGCTGCAACCCGCTTTTATTTTGGTTTATAGGCCCAATTTATGCTTATATCCATAGAGGTGCTGTGATTAATGCTAACGCACAGAGGGATATCTATTAAATGTTATGGCCATTATCTATTTAAACAGTACCTGGTTCAAAATCAGTATCCCAATAAGTCCGATAACTGAAACCAGCGTTTCCATCAGCGACCAGGACAAAAACGTTTGTTTGATAGATAATCCTAAATACTCTTTGAATAACCAAAAAGAGGAGTCATTTACGTGAGAACAAAACAGGCTTCCTGAGCCAACCGCGAGCACCATTAAATTTGGATCGGCACCATGAGGCCCGATAAGCGGAAACACAATGCCGGCAGCGGTGAGGCCGGCTACGGTAGCTGAACCCAGGCAAAGTCTTAGCACAGCCGTGATTAACCAGGCCAATACTAAAGGTGGTAAGGTCAGCCCTTGCAAAATTGCAGCAAGGCTGTTGCTCACGCCGGTTTCTACAAATACTTGTTTCAAAATGCCTGCGCTACCGATTATTAAAAGGATCATCGCGATATCTTTTGTTGCATCAACATAAATGACCATAATGTCAATCAGCTTTTTACCTGACCTGATCCCAAGTGTAAAAGTTGCAATGCAAATGGTTAATATCATGGCAATCGTTGGATCACCGATAAATCCGGCAAAATTTACAACAACCATATGGTCACTACATATCCTGGTTATCAGCGTGGTACCCAAAATGATCAGTACAGGCAACAATGCGGAAACCACACTATTTGTTATCCCCGGCAATTCATTATCGGGCAGTTCATCGGCCTGCAAGGTAACTGTTGGGCTGGATTGCATATTTATTAATATTCTTGCGAAAAGAGGGCCTGCAATAAGTATAGCAGGTATGGCCACGATTAAACCATAAACAAAGGTTTTAACCAAATCTGCATTAAATTGCGTCACTAAAGCCATGGGCGATGGATGAGGTGGTAAAAAACCATGCATTACGGACAGCGATGCGAGCATTGGCAAGCCAACATATACCAGGGGTAACCTGTAGTTATACGCTACCGAAAAAATAATTGGAATAAGCAATACAAACCCAACATTGTAAAATAATGGAATGCCCACTATAAAACCGGTTAAAGACATGGCCCAGGTGATGTATTTATAGCCAAATGTTTTTTTTAATACCGAAGCTATTTTTTGAGCAGCACCACTGGACGCAACGAGTTTTCCGAGCATGGCACCCAAAACGATGATGATTGCCAGCGATCCTAATGTCTCTCCTAATCCTTTATTAACAGTTTGTGGAATACTGGAAGCGGGCATACCCAATAATAAAGCTGCCATTACCGATACGATTAAAAATGCAAGAAAGGTATTCACCTTTGCCCAGGCAATTAATAGTACAAGTATTGCTATACAGCCAAAAAGAATGAGTACATCCATGTTTCTGCTTTAATGGGAGTCTCTGGTTACGGCTGAACCTGAGCCGCCTACTAAAAAGTCCAGATCAGCACCTTTATCTGCCTGCTGAACATGTTTGACGTATAAATTTACATAGCCACGTGTTGCATCAGAAGGTGGCTGTACCCAATTGCTTCGCCTCAGGGCTAACACTTCATCACTCACTTCAAGGTGGATACGTTTATTGGCTACATCCAGCTCAATGATGTCTCCGTTTTCTACAAGCGCTAAGTTTCCACCAATAGCAGACTCAGGCGATACATGCAGCACAACTGTACCATATGCCGTACCACTCATCCTGCCATCCGATATCCTTACCATATCTGTTACGCCTTTATCAAGTAGCTTTTTTGGTAATGTCATGTTACCCACCTCAGGCATACCCGGATAGCCGACCGGACCGACCGTTTTCAAGACCATTACACAAGTTTCATCGATATCCAAATCAGGGTCATCTACTCTCGCATGGTAATCCTCAATGTCTTTAAACACAACTGCCCGACCTCGATGCTGCATCAAAGCTGGCGTAGCTGCGGATGGCTTGATCACCGCGCCGTTAACTGCAAGATTACCTTTGAGTACGGTAATTCCGGCTTCCTGAATGATCGGCTGCTCAAATTCATAAATCACTTCCTTATTGTAATTTATTCCTTTATCAGCAATGTTCTCGGCATGCGTTTTCCCGCTTACCGTTAGGGTATCCATTTTTAAAACAGACTGCATTTGTTTTATAACAGCAGGTACACCACCAGCATAGTAAAAATCCTCCATCAAAAATTTCCCTGAAGGCATCAGATTTACGAGCAGCGGCATTTTACTGCCAATATCATCAAAATCATCTAAGTTCAGCGCTACACCCATACGCCCTGCAATAGCGGTGAGGTGAATAATAAAGTTTGAGGACCCCCCCACAGCTGCATTTACCTTAATGGCATTTTCAAAAGCATCCCGTGTGAGTATTTTAGAAATTTTCAAGTCTTCTTTAACCATTTCAACTATTCTCCTTCCGGATAGCTGAGCAAGCCTTTTTCGCCGGGAATCAACTGCAGGTATAGCCGCACCACCCGAAAGGCTCATGCCTAAGGCTTCAACCATGCAGGCCATCGTGGAGGCCGTTCCCATGGTCATACAATGGCCAGGACTACGGGACATGCAACTTTCTACTTCAGCATATTCATCGTAAGTAATTTCGCCTTTCTTTAATTCCTCTGTCAGCTTCCAGACACTTGTTCCTGAGCCGATGTCATGTCCGTGATATTTTCCGTTTAACATGGGGCCGCCGGGAACCACAATCGTTGGTAAATCTACACTTGCCGCTCCCATTAGGGTAGAAGGTGTCGTTTTATCGCAGCCCGTAAGCAGCACTACACCATCAATAGGGTTGCCTCTTATTGATTCCTCTGCATCCATACTGGCCAGGTTACGGAACAACATGGCGGTGGGTTTCATGAGCGTTTCACCCAATGACATGATGGGAAATTCCAGCGGAAAGCCACCAGCCTCTAATACCCCGCGACGAACACTTTCGGCAATATCACGCAAGTGGGCATTGCAGGGTGTAAGTTCAGACCACGTATTACAAATCCCGATTACCGGTCTGCCATCAAACATGTCTTCGGGCATGCCCTGGTTTTTCATCCAGCTGCGATAAATGAGGCCCATCTTATCTTTTTTGCCAAACCAGGTCGAACTTCTATATGATTTCATATTCCAGAATATACTATGTTGCGCTATTTTTTACTTCCTTATTTAGATTTCTCGCTAGTGGACGTATTGATTGAAAAATCGTTTCACTCGCTCCGGCATAGGTTTAGGAACCTATCATTTGTTTGCCAATGTTTATCATGCAACGGTATTGATCAGTGAACCAATCTCCGGAATGGTTATTTTTACAATATCGCCGCTGTGTAAAGTAAAATCATCGGCGGGGATGATTCCTGTACCTGTCATTAAATAAGTTCCATGAGGGAAATCCAATTCCCGAAACAAATAAGCTACTAAGTCCTTGTGCTTACGTTTCATTTGATTAATGGATATTTTCTCCTTAAAAAGAACAGCAGAATCCCTTGAGATTTCGATGCTGATATTCGTATCCGGATCTATTGGCCCGTTTGTTACTAAAAGGCAGGGACCTAAAGCGGTAGCCCCGTTATATGATTTTGCCTGCGGCAGATAAAGCGGATTTTCGCCTTCGATGTCCCTCGAAGATACATCATTGCCTATGGTATAACCTTCTATAGTGCCTGCTGAGCAAATAAATAAGGTCAGTTCCGGTTCAGGTACGTTCCATTTAGAATCTGTCCTGATCCGTATGTTTTCTCCAGAGCCCACTGTACGGTAAGCTGGTGACTTAAAAAAAAGTTCCGGTCGATCTGCATCATATACCCTGGCATAAAAATCCCCGCCTTTTGCTTCTTTTGATTCCTCTATTCTGGCTTCCCTGCTACGGAAATAAGTTACGCCGGATGCCCATACTTCCTGGCTACCGATGGGTGTTAAAACAGCTGAATCAGTGAGCGCTTGTAAATCTTCGTCAGGTTGGAGGTATTGCAATTCACTGCTGACCACTTTAAAGAGATTGCTTCTGTTCACAAACCTATCCCAGCTTTTCTCTTCCGTTAAAAAATATTGGTTATTATGGTTGATAATAATCCCGCTAGAGGTGTTATAAATTCTCATAATTATTTGGTTAAGTTTTTTGGACCGAAAATTAGTTTGAACTTATTTACGTATCCAGGCGGTAAAATCGAAAGGCAAATAAATCCTTTTAAAGCACATTTACGGCATAATGTTAATATAATACAATAAAATGCTTCAATACTAAAATTGCTGGTTTGCGTAGCCTGATTTGATCATTACTAACAAATATACTTTTTGATTTGAGCCTACCTCAGGTAAATTACCTGGCAATATCTTAAAATAAACGGGCCATTAAAGCAAGTCAAAAATGCTGCTAGATAAATTTCTTCTCTTCAGTTTTAAGATAGTTATACCTGTAGTCCATTGGATTTTTTTTGGTAAGCGCTTTAAACTGATGATAGAAGTGAGAGATATTGTTGTAGCCACAGGCATAGCCTACCTCAGTCATGTTAAATTCCTCTTCTAACAGCAATCTGCATGCATTTCCAATTCTCACTTCCATTAAAAACTGGATATATGTTTTCTTTGTTTTGGATTTAAAGTACCTGCAAAAGGAGTGCTTCCCCATGTTAATTAATGCAGCCACATCTTCTAATGCTACTTTTTGGTGGTAATGATTAAATGTGTATTCGAATATCGCGTTAATGCGGCTTTGATCAACGCTATTCACTTCTGGATTAAAGCCATTGGATGATATAATTTCATATTCTTTCGAAGCAGCTATTATTTCTAAAGCGGATAATAAATTGATCAACTTACGGGCAGGCGATTCGTTGAGCATTTCCTCCGCTATTTTACCAACCTTTCGTCTGGTTACTCCTTTTAAGCGCAAGCCCAGTTTGCTTGTGTTGAGCAGTTTAACAATCGGGCTAATTTCGGGGAGATTTAAAAATGCATCACCCCAGATGTTGTTTTCAAAAAGAATCACGATGGTTTCTCCAACCTTTTCGATATCGCTTTCCAGATATTTTTGTTCACACCGGAAAGTATGTGGCAGGTTTGATCCAAATAAAAATACGTCACCATTTTTAAAAGGACCCACGTAGTCGCCTATCAGGCAGGTGCCGTAGGTTCTTTTAACAACTAATAACTCACACTCAGGGTGATAATGCCAGGCACTTAATATCGCATGTCCTATATCCTTATGGATATTAAAGGAATGCTCCGGGTTTGGAGTAGCCTTTTTTAACGTAGCTTTCATGTTTATAATTGGTTAATTACGAAAATGAAATTAGAAATTATGTGTGATATAATATCCATCTAATCACTTATTGAAGTGGATATATTAACCATGCCAAGCTTTTTTATTTTCGTATTATACCGATTCAATTATGAGGTAATACGATAAGTGGTTGATAGACAGGTCTGTTTTGGCGCTTTATGAGGCGGTAACTAATATCAGAAAGAAATATCTATGTTAATATGTTACAATTTTTTGCTGTAATACTGAAATTGCTTTTCATTAAAGTTGTCTTTATTTGCTTGAGTAACATAATTGTTTCTAAACCAAATATAAAAGGAAAGTGATGCCCCTATTCTTCGCAACTATTTTCTTCAAATGAACTATTTAGCCTAAGCATTTTGCCTTAGATGATTAGAACAGAGATTGATTAACTAACCAAGCAATATAACCACATGAGATAGATTTTACTTACCATTCAACAACATACAAAGTCGCTAAACGCTGCGTATGTTCCGAACTGACAGCAACCCCTCTTCTGCGGTTATTTAAGCTGCTTATTAAAAATAACAATTCTAACCAAACAACAATTATGAAAAAAAAAATACTTCCACTAGTATTTATTTGTACTGTGTTAACGGTATTCATTCTTTTCAAGTCCGAGCGCGCATCAGCTGGTGGGCTAACAACCGTAGTCTTTAGTACGCCTTCAAAAACCAAAAAGTTAAAAATAGCTTTTATAGGAATCACAGGTAAAGTTACCGATGAACAGGGCATTGGTTTGCCCGGCGTAAGCATAGTTGAAAAGGGAACGCGGAATGCTGTGGTAACCAATTCATCTGGCAGCTATACCCTAAATGTTGCCAATAACAACGCGGTATTGGTGTTCACATCAGTTGGCTATAAGCCCATAGAAATAACAGTAAATACAAAAACCGTAGTTAATGTGTCTATGGTAGCGATTACAAATGCGTTAAATGAGGTTATTGTAACCGCACTCGGCATAAAAAGGGAGGCCAAAAGCCTGGGGTATTCAGCTCAAAAAGCCGACGTAGAGGCATTACAAACTAACCGTACAACTAACCTAGCCAATTCGCTTGAGGGCCAAATCGCCGGACTGGACGTTTCTCCACCCGCCGCAGGGCCAGGCGGGAGTACCAAGATCCGTTTGCGCGGACAATCTTCTTTCACCGCAGACAATTCGCCACTGATCGTAATCAATGGCTTGCCAATGTCGCAGGGTGCAAGCAGCAGTAATGGTTATACACAAAATGTGGACCAGGGAGATAATATGCAAGGTATCAATCAGGACGACATCGAATCGATGACTGTTTTAAAAGGATCTACCGCTGCAGCATTGTACGGTTCGCGTGCAGTGAACGGCGCAATCATTATTACAACAAAGTCGGGATCAAAAAATAGTGGAATAGGTGTTGAGTTCAACTCTAATTTCACGATAAACCAGGCGCTGGATTATACAGATTTTCAATATGAATACGGGCAAGGTGAAAATAACATTCGTCCCTCGTCACAAGGAACTGCGCAGAGTTCCGGCGCCTGGAGCTTCGGTGTGCCGTTTGATAATGTACCTACCTACCAATTCGATGGTGTGCAGCGTCCTTATGCGCCTGTTAAAGACCGGATAAAGACGTTCTTCAGACTTGCACCATCGTGGAGTAATACAGTGGCAATTTCCGGCGGTAATGACAAAGGAAGTTTTCGGGTGTCACTTTCTAATCAAGATGCCCAGGGCATAGTACCAAACAACGATTATCATAAGAAGATTTTTAACGTTGGCATTAACTATAAACTTACCGATAAGTTATCTGCACAATTTTACGTTAACTATGATCACCAATTCAATAACAATCCGCCACTGGTCGGCGTACAGGGAAATGCAATTCCTACATCAATTTACAGGCTGGCTAACTCCATTTCTTTTGATGTACTCAAGGCAGGCGCTATAGATGCTAACGGAAATGAAACACCTACTTCAAGGTTTGCTACCGTTACCAACCCATACTGGATATTAGCGAACCAATTTCAAAGACAAACAAAAGATCATTTGTTGGGTACTGCCGTGGTACGCTATCAGTTTTTCGATTGGCTATATTTTCAGGGCAGGGCAAACATGGACCTGTTGCACTCTACCTATGAATCAAATACGCCGACGGGTACGCTGGCTGTATCTGCAGCACCATCAGGACTGTATAATGGTAGCTATGGGATAAGTACATCAAGTACACGCCAAAATAATTTTGACTTCTTGCTGGGGGGAGGACATAAATGGAAAGATTTTTCATTTAATGCAACGGTAGGTGGGAATAACTTTCCCTTAATTACGTCTACATTTAACGAGGCGGTAACCAACTTTTACATCAGAGGTTTATATACCATTGGGAACGGTGTTACGGCAAATTCGAGTTACAACTTGACTAAACAAACCGTAAATTCATTGTATGGTACTGCAGAATTGTCCTACAAAAATTTATTATACCTCAATCTTACCGGCCGTACAGACTGGTATTCGGTACTGGCGAGAGATATAGATCATTATTTCTATCCTTCAATTAGCGGAAGTTTCGTTTTTTCTGAATTACTTCCAACAGCAAAATGGTTAAATTTTGGAAAGCTTAGAGTTGCTGTTGCAGAAACGGGAAGTGCCCAGGGTGTTGGCGCCTATAATGCATTAACATTTTTGCTTGCCCAGAATTCATTCAATGGGCTTCCTTTAGGAAGTATTAACGGAACAGCTTCACCAAATACCCAGATTAAGCCTTTTGGCGTAAATGAAAAAGAAATTGGTATCGAGTTGCACATGTTCAACAACAGGGTAAACCTGGACGTGGCTGCCTATGATAAGAAAACGACTAATCAAGCCGTTCCAATAAGCCTGTCTGCAGCAAGCGGATACAGCACCACGCTGGTTAACTTGGGTGGTTTGGACAATAAAGGATTAGAATTTAACCTGGAATTAATACCTGTCCAAAATAAAAACTTTACCTGGAAAACGGCTTTTAATTCTGCTTTCAATTCTTCAAAAGTATTGTCATTAGCGAACAACCAATCGCAACTTGTGGTGGGCAGTCCAGAGTTTTTTGGTTCTATTGTCCATGTGGTAGGTTTACCCCTTAACCAAATTGTAGGTTCAACTTATAAGCGGGATGCTTCCGGAAATATCGTATTATCGGGAGGCAAACCCGTGGCAAGTGCTACACCAGTTAATTTTGGAAGTGGCCTTCCTACAGCAACAGGGGGGTGGCTAAATACGTTGAATTACAAAGGCTTTACCTTTATTGCCCATATTGATTATAAAGCAGGTGGTAAATTACTATCGAGCACCAGTTTAAACTTATTAAGAGAAGGTTTATCAAAAGAGTCTTTACCTGGACGTGTCGGTGGCGTAATTTTTCCGGGCGTAAACGCTACAGACGGATTACCAAACACCACTGCTGTAAATGCAGAGGATTTTTATGCAAATTATCGTTCAACGAATATTTTAGATCCCTTTATTTACAACTCGAGCTTTGTTAAACTAAGAAGCCTTTCGCTGGGATACGATTTGTCTAGATTTATCAATAAAAAATATGTGAAAGGCTTAGTGCTATCTGCCGTATGCCGTAATGTATTGATCATTAAGAAATATACGCCCAACATTGATCCCGAAGCAATAGCCTCAAGCGGAGATAACCTCACAGGTTATGAGCAGGCATCGCTACCAACAACACGTACTTACGGATTTAACTTAAACGTAAAATTCTAACGCTTTATAGAATATGAAAAATTTAATCAGAATTATAGCCATCGCCATCTGGGTTACAGTAATTTCCAGTTGCAATAAAGGGTTTGATAAATTGAATATTAATCCAAATAATCCGACAGAGCTCGACGCGGCATTCTTGTTTACCAGCGCACAATTTGGAACACACGGAGCCACGATGGAAACGGAGCCAACCATTGTGCAGCAATTTGTAAATCCATTTTCGGGCGTCACTTCGGCATTTAATTTTAATCAGCTGAATCAAACCTATACTTCGCAAAATTGGAATGCTGAATATACGGGGACAAACAGTGGCGCAACAAGCTCTTCAGGCCCTGTTCAATTACTGGTTCAAATCTTAAGCCAACTCAAAGGCAATGCTACAAGAACAAATTTATATAACGAAGCCAGAATCTGGAAAGCCTACCAATTTATGATGCTGGTAGACACTTACGGAAACGTACCCTATAGTGAAGCCGGACAAGCCTATTTATCAAATGTGCTTACCCCTAAATACGACAATCAGGCAGCGATTTATACCGACCTGATTAAAGAAGTTACGGAGGCAACGGCAGCTTTAGATCCGGCAAAGGATATCGTAAAGGCTGATGTGTTTTACGGTGGCAATATCACCCAATGGAAAAGATTGGGTTATTCTTTATTACTTCGATTAGGGATGAGGTATAGTAAAATTGACCCTACCAAAGCACAAGCTATTGTGCAAGCCGCCGTAGCTGGTGGTGTAATGACATCAAATGCCGACAACTGTTATCTGAAATACAATACCACTTACGTGAATCCCGTAAGCCAGACGATTACGGCGATAGCGAATACGTATTATTTAGCGGCTCCCTTTGTAGATCAACTAAAAAATAGTGGTGATCCGCGATTGAAATTTATATCCGGCAAATACGCAAACCCCTTAGCGGCACCAACAAGCGTACCAGATACCACATCCGCCAATCAGTTCGGACTTCCGGTGGGATATAGTAACGCTACTTTACCAACTGCCCCGGGATTTAGAGGTGCTAACGGTTCGGGTTTTAATTATTCACAGGTTAATTATAGTATTTTTGGTAGTTTAACCGCACCGCAATTTTTCATCACCCATGCCCAAACACAATTGCTTTTGGCAGAGGCCGCTTTTAGAGGCTGGATAACTGGTGGCAGTACACCTGATGTTTATTATGCTAATGGTATACGGGCGGCGATGGACCAATGGACAACTTATAACCCGGCAGCCATCATTCCTTTAGCTACGCAAAATGCATTTATTAATCATTCTGTTAATGCTTATAATACGACAAATGCACTCAATCTGATTAATACGCAATACTGGGTGGCTTCCTGGGGCAATGGTACCGAGGCATTTGCTAACTTCAGGAGGAGTGGTTTCCCAGCTTTATCGCCCAATACCATCCCGGGACAAAATATAACTGGTGGTTTTGTTCGCCGGTTTGTTTATCCAACGCTTGAGCTTTCTGCCAATGCAGCAAATTACCAGGCAGCAGTTGCAGATAATGGTGGACCAGATAATATGGACACACGCATTTTTTGGGATAAATAGATAAATCCTCAATAGTCATCGATCGTTTAATCAAAAATTACCGGCGACTATTCAAAGTGCACTCAAATGTTGCCTGTTTAAAGCTAACTCTTCAAATGGATCCTGTAAATTTGTTTTACAGGATCCATTTTTTTGAGGGTTTTTGGTGTCTAATAAGGAGGGCAGACCGTAAAATCCATCACTAAATTGTTTCCAGCCTGCTTTCCTAAGTATAAAAAGTTTACTTCGCTGTAACCAATCAGATAAAACTTCGTCTACTCTAATAATGACCATACTATAACTTCTCAAATGAAACTAATTTCTTTCGCCACCATTTTCCTTTTACTGCTAGGTTCGATCAATATATCCACCCAGGCGCAGCAAATAACTGCTTCTGACAGTATCGATGTTTTTTTGAAAAATAAAATGCAGCAACGCCGCATTCCGGCATTACAGATAGCAGTTATCCGTGGTGGTAAAATCGTAAAAGACACCACCTTCGGAAAGGCAAATCTGGAATACAATATTAATGCAACCAACGAAACGGTATTTTCCATCAATTCTATTACAAAAGCTTTTGTCGGGATTGCCATTATGCAGCTTGCTGAAGAAGGAAAATTAAAAATTACCGATCTTCTATCGCTCCATCTGGATAGCCTGCCCGATGCCTGGAGAAAGATTACGATACAACAGGTTTTGAGTCATATATCCGGACTTCCTGATATCATGGATGCCGATGAACAGGTGATGGGGCATAATGATGAACAGGAAGCCATGCAAAAGGTAAAAGCACTGCCCATTGAATTTCAACCCGGAGAAAAATTCAGTTATAACCAAACGGGTTATGTATTGCTCGGACAACTTATCACCAAACTGAGCGGGATGCATTTCACAAAATTCATTGAAGAACGACAATTTGAAGTATCCGGAATGAAATTAACCCGATTTGGTGATTCTTATGATGTGATTCCTAACTATGCAGGTGCTTATACCCTGACGAAAAAAATGGGTAGTCGTTTCATCAGGAACAAAACACCAGGCCACGCTTATATGCAATTTCCAGTCTTTTTCAGAACTGCCGCCGGGATTCAGTCTACCGCAACTGACCTCGCCAACTGGATTATCGCTTTAAAAGGTGGAAAGCTTTTAAAGAAACCTGCTAGTGTGGATACGTTGTGGACACCTGCCAGACTTAATAATGGGAAAATTGGTGGATTCAATTTTTTAACGAATGGTTATGCGCTTGGTTGGCCAACGGTTACCCGTGAAGAACACCCTGCAGTCGGACCCGTAGGCGGAGGCAGATCTGCCTTGTTTGTTTATTTAAAGGATGATCTTTCCATTGTGCTATTAACCAATTTAATGCAGGGAAACCCGGATCAGCTGATCGATGAAGTTGCGGGTTATTATATTCCGGATATGCATGAAGCCAATGGCTTTGGTTTACCTGCCAACCTGAAAAAATTAAGAGCCGAACTGTTAAAGCAGGGCTTTGATAAAAGCCTGGCTGTAGTAAAAAAATTAAAGAAAAAAGATTCAAACTTTCAGTTAAGTGAGGCTGAACTTAACGGCTGGGGATATCAGCTTATCAGCCAAAAGAATTTACCAGCTGCACTTTCTATCTTTAAATTGAATGTAGCCTTATATCCGGGAAGTGCAAATGCCTTCGACAGTTTGGCCGAAGCCGATGAAATAACGGATCACCAAGCAGAAGCACTGCTGAATTATAAGAAGTCGCTAGCTTTAAATCCTAAAAATAAAAATGCAGCAGAAAGGATCAAAGCAATTGAAGAGAGCATTCTTAAAAAAGCACCCGTTAAAAAATAAAATCCATCTGCATAAAAAAAAAATCTCCGTCAACAAAGAAATTAATGATTTAAAAGATGGTGTCAGGGCATTTCATGCTGTTCTGATGGCTGGAAGTCGATTTTCCGGATATAATCATGAATAGCTTGAAGTGGTATAACCATATTAACAATATAATGTCCGTCATCATTCAGGCCATGAAAAAAATCCAATCCATCGCCATAGGCGGCAGTTAGGCGTGTACTGATATTTTTAATTCCATTGTTAGTGCCTATTTTTTTTCCTGCACTATTTACCAGGTTATCGCTATGAATATGTAGCTTATCTTCATCGATGTATGCAGCCAGTAAAGCCGGATATGCCTCAACGGAAAGATTTCCATGTTTTAAAATGTTTTCCATCAGACTCAACAATACCAATGGGACAAACCTTAAGTCCATTGCATCCTCATCAATATAAACATCAATAAAATCTTTGAAATCCATTCTTGCCTTGTGTAAATCAAGAAGCTGTTTAACCTGGTGCATTTCTTCCCCTAGAGCAATCAATTCATCCTCTCCTGAATCAATGGCGAATCGCATAATATCCGACAGGGTAATAACAGCATCTCGTGCATGCTGAGGATTCCTGGTGATATTGTTATACACATAATTTAAAGTATTGAATAAAAAATGTGGATTAATCTGTGCCCGAAGAAAATCATTTTGAGCTTTAGCGAGCGTTTTTGCCATCTTTTCTTCTTTAATAAGGCCTAAAAGGCGTTGCTCTTCCAGAAAGCTGGTATGCTTCTTCTCATTAAAATAAGTTTTAAGGAAGTAATAGGCCGTGGCAAAGCCTGTAAAATATAAACTTCGGTATAGATCATCCAGGATAAAATTTCTATCCAGAACGACCTTCTTCAGGTGTTTAACGATTCCGTTTGCTACCAGAATGGTATCAACAGCATAGTTTAACAATACATAAGCACAAAACAGCACCACCATGGCCAATGGCAACCTGATGATGATTAACCTCTTTGAAGCCAGCGACCATGGAAGTGCTTTATCTGATACCGCATAAAAATAGGCAATGATAATTCCATAATGAGCGGCATAGGTAAGCGGATGCCCAAATACCCCGTACCTCAATCCTATAAGTAGGACTTCATAAGTGATAAAAGCAGACCAGGCCAAAAGATGTATCCGGTATTTGCGCACTGATTTGATGATAAACTTTTTCATGTATTGTCAGGCTTTTAAATAGGATTCATATCGTTCTGTATAACAACTTTTTAAGGTCAGTTTCCAAGCCATAAGTTTCAGGAAAAAAACCATGAAACAGGCAATTAAACTATCTAAACGCAGAACAATTTTCATTTTTAAATCGGTAAAAGTTCAATCTTACAGTACAGATCCCACCACATTAACCTCCAGCATTACGGTAACTGGTATGTCAGGAATTTAAATTAATTATTCAGGTGTAGGCTTGTCTACCCTACGCCTGGGTTTAATTAAATACCGATTTATAAATTCGTTAAAATCTTTGCGGTAGTAATCTCCAACCGTTATCTTCTGCCCATTATCCATGATAATCGTATTTCCATCCACCGCATCTATTTTCTCCCGGTTTAAAATAAAACTTCTTTGAAACTGTATAAATCCCCTGGTCTCAACCAGCCATTTTGAAATTTCAGAGAGCGACATATAGGTGGTAACGTTTCTTCCGTTTTCTAAGCGCAGCTGAACATAATTCAGTTTACTTTCCACAGCGACCACTTCTTCAAACCTGATTTTCACAAGTTTCAGGCTATCTTCCTTACTTTTTACAAAAAAGAAATTTTCCAATACCTGCGGGGCAACAGGTTCTGCCTTTTTTATACTATCAGGAAAAACACGTTGCATGGTTTCGAGGAACTTTCCGAGTGAATAAGGCTTGAGCAGATAGCCATCTGCCTTCACTTCAAATGCCTGATAACCATATTTGGTATGCGCCGTGGTTAAAATTAACTTGTTCGTTTTCTGCCTGATTATGGAGGCCAGTTCTATTCCGGATAAGTGTGGCATATCCACATCCATAAAGATCAATTCCACATCGCTTCCACAACTTAATTCTTTTAAGGCCAATACCGGATCAGTATAGGTAGCCATCAGATTAAAGGCCGGCAAATGTTCCATGTAAACTTTTAATCCTTCTATAGCGTGAGCTTCATCATCTACAATTACAAAACGGTACATATGCATATCAAAACTCCTAATATAGTTTAAATACTACATTTAACAAATGTATTTGTCATAATTATCAGATGAATTTAGTAATTACCAGTTAAATCAGAACATGTCAAATCTTAAATATAAACACTGGTCACTATATTTTTTAAGTGTGCTTGTCAGCTATTCAAATGATGAGACAATAGCGCCATCATTCACCGGCTGATCTATATCTTTAGCTTGTACTTAAATGCCATTTTACAAAAAAAGCTCCACGTGATGTGGAGCTTTTCATAACCCTTTAGGGATTTAAAATGAGTATTTAAATGAACTTTCAGGGATTTAAGTGAGTCAGAAGAAAGTATACTTTATAGAGATTAAAGCTTAAATGCGATACCTACATTCAGCAATGCCAGACTCTGATAACCCAGTTCTGTAAATACACTGGTTTTAGTAGAGAAATAGTATTTACCTCCTGCAAACAAACCAAAACCTATACCGCTGCCTGTAGTGCCGCCAAAACCCTGGTCATTGCTTGTGCTAACCACTACATAACCAAGACTGGCACCCCCATAAACATCAAACTTTGGATCCAGCTTAAACAGTTCATTAAAATGATATGAACCACGGGCACCGATATAAAAAGCATTTTGCTTAAAGCTATAATTTGAACCCGGAAAATCTGAATTATACTTAGAACTCGCATAAGCTACTTGTCCACCTACGCTGATTTCATCCGTAATACCTTTTTCGTAAGACACACTCGGATTAACCGGCAGTGATGAAGAGTAACCTGAGCCAAAAAACGGGCTCCCGATGCCAATACCTATATTTAACAGGTTATCTCCCTTGCCATAAGCCCTAAGAGAAGGGGTGTTGTTTCTGGAAGCCATCGTTTTGGTTTCAGTTTTCGCCTTCGGCGTAACCTTACTTTTAGATTTAGACTGGGCTGATGCAATAACGCCAAGAGCCATAAAAAAGGACATCATTAATAATTGCTTTTTCATTGAGATCAATTGAATTACGGTTAAATAAAATGGATGTATGTGAATTATAATAGGCCTTTAAAAACCATTTAAAAGGTTGGTCAAAGATAAACCCGTGTCAATTACCCGTCCTATACCATTTTTTAGGTAATTTTTTATCATTAGAAATGGGATGCTAGGAGTCAGGGTGCTTGCATTTAACAAACTTATCCAGATAAGTTTTAATCCTTAAATCGACAGGCCTTAACTCATCTTCATTTTTATTTTTCCAATTTTGTCCGTGTAGAGTATATATCGGTGAAAGTGGGGGAGAAGCACTTTATAAGGCGAAATGAGTGACAGTTTACATGCGGAACGGTGGCCATTTTTGCCGAAATGCCCATCTAAACCAATGTTGTAGATAAACTTTAAGCTATCATCACTATTCCACCGTTTTATGATTGGCTAAATATTTTTCTATAATGAAGAATCCCGGCTGAAAGAAACGTTCAATAAGGAGCAAATGAGGAAGACAAGCAGAACAATGAACAACCCAAATAATACAAAACTAATTGGTCTGGCGAAATTAAGAGTATAGCCTTTCATTCTTGAAATCTTTCTTGGGACTAATAGCCTGGAATCCTCAGGATTAAAATAGAAAATACCAAACTTATAGTTTTTTAGATCATCCATTGTTATTAATTTTAATAAAGCATTAATATACCATTTATAATGGTCTTTCGCTAGCTATTATCAAGACATTAATTTTTTTGTAAAAAACGCTGAAGGAGTTCTTCATAAATACGTAGACATCAGTGCAACATTTCATTTATGAATCATTTTTTCATTTATATTTGATAAAAAAATTAACCGAATATAAAACATGTCCATTCAGAGCATCTTAAGTGATGATGTTGACTTATTACTCAAGTTAAGTGAAGGGGATAGGTATGCTTTCGAAGCGTTATACAAAAAATACTGGGCGTATGTTTATAACAGTGCCCATAAGCGGCTTAAAGATCCCACACTTGCTGAAGATGTGACCCATGATGTTTTTATACAGCTCTGGAATGCGCCAAATACTGCATTAATCTCAAATCTAAAAGGTTATTTGTTCATCGCTGTCCGTAACCGGGTGATCAGATTATTCGAAAGACAGTCCAGGTTTGTTCCTATAGAAGATATGCTAACGCAATTAAAAGAAGCCGTTTCTGAAAGTTCAGATGCCAACCTGCTCTACAATGAGCTTTCTCAGGCTTATGCCGCATTGCTATTGGATTTAACCCAGCAACAGCAGCTCATCTATGATTTAAAATATGTGCAGGATTTATCAGCGGATGAAATCGCTGTGATCCTCAAGCTATCTCCAAAAACCGTACGCAATCAGATCGGAAAGATAAACTATAAGTTGCGCACAAGTCTTTTTTGTTTGCAGTTTATCATTTGGTCTATATTTACTTAAAATATTTTAACCTGATAATCAATAAATTGCAATTTGTTTTAGTCAAGACACAATTTTCTACGGGCAAAATCCATTTCTGTGTCTCTATATTATATAGCCAAATATAATATGAAGCTGGATAAGACCAATTTTGACCAGATAGTGAACCGGTATTTAGCAGGCAAGGCAACTAAAAGGGAAATTGATTTCCTCCATGCTTATTATAATGCCTTTGAACAGGCATCTGATTTCACCAATCAGCTATCCGGTTCAGAAAGAAAAACACTTGAAGACAAGATTAATAGCAGTATAACAAAAGATCTTGGTACGATTGAACCGGTTATAAAAACAAATTTCACATTCTTTAAATACGCCGCTGCACTTTTGGTAGCAGCAATGTTATCAGTTTCATACTTTATCTTTACCCATACGCACAAGGATCAATCCGACAGACGGGGTTTGGCAAATAATAATTCATTGAATGCCGGGCAGATTGTATTAAAACTTGCCAACGGGAAAGAAGTTAAATTGGAAAACGATGGCCTCAGTAAAACCATTACTGAAAGTGGCACTACTTTCTACAGCGAAAAACCAGGTGAACTCAATTATATAACCAGTCTGTTGCAACCACTGGATACAGCTGCTTATAATGAGGTGAAAATTCCTTACGGGAAACAATTTAAAATCACCCTGGCCGACGGAACCCGGGTTTGGTTAAACGCAGCATCTTCTTTAAAATTCCCGGTTGCTTTTCAGTCAAAAGAAAGAGAGGTTTATGTCAGCGGAGAGGCTTATTTTCAGGTAAGAAAGGATGTTTCAAGACCATTTATCGTCCACACCAAACAAAGCCGGATAACAGTTACTGGAACCGAATTTAATGTAGCATCCTACCCGGATAGAAGTGAGGTAAAAACCACATTGATTGAGGGATGTATAAATATAACCTTTGCAAACCAGACCTTAAAACTAGTGCCCGGTGAAGAATCGATTAGTAACCTTGATAATCAACCGATCATCAAAGCCGAAGCCAATATTGAGAATACCATTGCCTGGAGATCAGGATATTTTGTTTTTGATCAGCCTTTAAAAGAGGTAATGAATATCCTTTCCAGGTGGTACGGTACTAAAATCATACTGGATAGAGAATTGGAAAATTCTACCGTGGCGGGAAAGTTTTCCAATAAAAGAAGCATCGAACAAATCCTAACTTATATAGGCCAGCTTAAGGGTTTTACTATTGATGTCAATGGAAAAATCATCGAACTGAAAAAACTAAACTAGTTGCACCTCAGTTCATCAGCTTTTTATGCCAAGAATCATAAAACGATTTATGTAACGCTTACCATTAATCCACTAACCAAATAAATTCATGAATCAATATCTGAACTACCTGAATCCTGATTAAAAATCAGTCGGCAATGTACTGGACAGCCCTGTAGATTTCGCCCTTAAATGATTTAATTAACCAAATATTTGCATAAATCCTTTCATTAAATATGTTTATAAACTATTTACTTAATCACTGCCAAAAACTTGCTTCCAAGCTCACACCGGTTTTCCTTACAAAAGTTATTGTCTTTGTAATGGTCTTCACTGTTGTAGAGGTAAATGCAAAGGCAACCTATGCACAAAGTGTTACCCTCAAACTGAACAGGGCCAGCATGACCGAAATTTTTCAGTCACTGATGAAGCAAACCGGATATGAATTTTTATATGAACCCGAAGAACTCGCTTCCTATAAAAACCAGCATTTCAACATCAGCAATGTACCTTTTAAAGAAGTGCTCAATCTCGTGCTAAAGGATAAACCCTTAACTTATAGCATTTTTGATAACGTTGTTCTGATCGAAAAAACAAAAAAACAACCACAGAAGTTTATCCTTGTAAAAGGTAAAGTTGTCGATGAAACAAACCAGCCTGTCCCAGGTGTCAGCATCAGGATCAAAGGCGGTGTGCCACTTGGGCAAACCGATACGAATGGAGAATTTAGCCTTCAGGTTCCCAATGATCAGGCTGTATTACAGTTTTCGGCAATCGGGTTCGAAACGCAGGAAAAAACCATAGGTGATGGAAACATAAAGATCGTACTCCAGTCGAGTATAAACAAAATGGATGAAGTGATCGTGGTAGGCTACGGTACAACAACCAGAAAAAGAATCGTCGGTGCGGTTGATCAGGTAAAGGCATCACAGCTGGCAAACCGCCCAACAGCAAACCTTACGCAAGCTCTGCAGGGTGCTGCTCCAAGTTTGAGTATCCAGCAGCGGAGCATGGATCCCAACGGAAATGTCATGAACCTGAATATCAGGGGAGTCAGCACCATGAACAGCAATTCTCCACTGATTGTAATCGATGGGCTGATCAGTGATGGAAGCAGTTTGAATAAGCTCAATCCGGCTGACGTTGAAAGCGTATCCGTGCTGAAAGATGCCGGGGCTTCTGCTATTTATGGCTCCAGGTCTGCAAACGGAGTTCTTTTGATCACAACTAAAAAAGGGGCCAAAAACCAGGCACCAGCCATCAGGTTGGATGGACAGTTCGGTGCGCAGGAACCGAAGATCCTCTTTAAACCCGTCACCGGATATCAAAATGCAACTTTGAAAAATCTCTCACTCACCAATGTTGGCCTGGCACCGCAGTTTAGCCCGGCTCAGCTTCTTGATCTCCATGCCCATGAAGGTGAAGAGGACTGGTACTTTAACCAGATTTTAAAAACCGCCATGCAACAAAACTATAATGTAAGTGTATCGGGCGGTGGTGAGCATACAACCTATTTGTTCTCAGGAGGCTTTTATGATCAGGCAAGCAACTTTGTAGGTAATTATGGCATAAAACGCTACAATCTTCGATCAAATATTACTGCTGAATATAAACGCTTTAAGTTCACCTCAATATTGACCTATACGCGCAATAATTCCAATGCCAGTACCGCAGCCAATGCAATCATCAATTCATCGCGGATTCCAACGTATTACTACTATAAAATGGTATCTCCCAGTGGCAAATACCTGGTGAATGATGTCCTCACAGACCAAAATCCTTTGGCTGAACTGAGAGATGGCGGTTACATCAGCTCAGATAATAATTATTTCAATGTAAATCTCGGCCTGGAAGTTAAATTGATTGATGGTCTGAAATTCCGTAGTGTGTTTGGTGCAGATGTATTTGCTGATCACCGTTTTACAAGGAGAAAACAAGTACCGCTCTATTCATCTGAAACGTCTGCAGTACCATTAGTGTATGTGAATTCCACCCGTAATACCGAAGACTATAATCAACAGGTTTCTTTACTCAACTATCAGCTTTTATTGGATTACAACAAATCTTTTGGCAGGCATAAAATTACCGGTTTGTTTGGTGCAACCAACGAATCGTACACCCGTCGTGCAAATGAAATCAAGTTTAAGTTTACTGACCCTATTCTGGGTACACCAACCACGGGAACTGAAATTGACCAGACCGGCAGTTATGGCTCTTTAGGCGGAACGACTGAAACCAGTATCAATTCTTTACTCGGCCGTGCTGGCTATTCTTATGATGACAGGTACACCGCAGAATTTAACTTTAGATATGATGGTTCATCTAAATTTGCGAGCGGATTTAGATGGGGCTTTTTTCCATCAGGATCCTTAGGCTGGTCACTTTCTGAAGAAAGTTTTCTCAAAGGATATAAAGAAAAGGTAGGGGATTTGAAGATCAGGGGATCTTATGGCTTATTAGGTAACCAGGATATCGATTCTTATCAGTTCCTCACCTCTTATACACCTTATACCAATTCATACGGTTTCAATAATACCGGCGTATCCGGTGCCGGATTTACTTTTGGAAACTCAAACCTGAGATGGGAAGTAACACATACGCTGAATATCGGTGTTGATGCAAACTTCTTTAATAAGGCATTATCGGTATCCTTTGATTACTTCAACAAAACCACAAAGGAGATTTTAATTACACCAGAAATCCCATCGGTATTCGGAACTACATTAAGTAAAACCAATGCTGGCCAGATGAAAAATCAAGGATGGGAACTTAGCTTGGGGTACAAGGTTAAAACAGGCGACTTTTATCATGATTTTAGCGGAAATGTTGGCGATTCGCGTAATAAAGTGTTAAGGTTTGTTGGTGATGAACAGATTTCCACAGCAGATAACATCAGTAAGATTACCCGCGTTGGCCTTCCTTTCAACTCCTACTATGGCTATAAAATAAGTGGTCTGTTCCAGGGGATGGAAGAGATCGAAACGTCTGCCCTTCCTGTGGGCATGAGTGCCTCGGACCTGAAACCCGGTGATGTGAAATATACAGACAGAAACGGTGATGGGGTAATTGATTCCAAAGACCGCTTTGTACTGGGCAATGCTTTTCCCCACTATACATTTGGCTTTAATTATAATCTCAATTATAAAGGCTTTGATTTTGGGATGTTATGGCAGGGCGTAGGCAAAAGGGATATGATGGTACGTGGAGAGCTTATTGAACCATTCCATGAAAACTATTCCTATGCTATTTATCAGCATCAGCTCAACTATTGGACCCCAACAAATACCGGCGCCACACAGCCAAGATTATCGCCGCCAGGTGCTGCATCAACGAAAAATAATTATCAGATGGGATCAGATCTTTACCTTTTCAATGGCAGCTACATCCGCCTGAAAAATATCCAGCTGGGCTATACCGTTTCATCAGCGTTCTCAAAAAAAGTTGGGATACAGAAATTCAGGGTTTTCGCAAATGCGCAGAACCTGCTCACTTTCAGTGCTAACTCATGGATTGATCCGGAATCATCAGAGTTTGATTCGAATATGTCTGGCGCTGCCAACAGTGCAAGGAACTATCCAACATTGAAATATTACGGATTGGGATTTAATATAGTACTCTAAAAAATGCGAAAGAATATGAAAATCAACATTAAGATCACAGGATATAGTTTCCTGATAATATTATGTGTACTGATAATCAATGGGTGCAATAAACTGGATACCGTTCCCACAAACAAATTTACGGATGCTAATTTCTGGCAGTCATTGGAAAATTCTGAACAAATGGTCAACATGGCCTACAATCAAATGTTTTCGGCCGACAAAATGTGGAATGATGAGGCATTGAGCGATAATATTTTTGAGGGCAGAAGCAATACGGCACAGCGCTCGATCAGGAATGGCACCGCTGATCCGAGTCTTGACCTTTTCGGCAGCGAATGGCAATGGGGTTACCAAGGCATTAAAAGTTGCCATGTTTATCTGGCAAATATAGACCTTGTACCAGGAATGGACCCTGCCTTAAAGAATAGAAGAAAAGCAGAAATCCGTTTTATCAGGGCTTCCATCTACTTCCGCCTGACAAATTTTTATGGTGCCGTGCCATTTTTCACAAAGGATATCAGCTTGGATGAAGCCAACAATATGACCAGGGCACCCAAGGCGGCAATTATGAGTTTCATCCATCAGGAACTTGATGATATTATTCCCCTGTTACCTAAAAAAGAAAATTTGTCTGCTGCAGAAAATGGTCGCATTACCAAAGGTGCCGCATGTGCATTCCAGGCCAGGGCCTATCTCTATGAAAGCAATTGGACAAAAACCGCTGAATACTGCCAAAAACTGATCAAAAATGCTGCTGAGTTCGGAACATATTCCCTTTTCTCAAACTATGCCGGAATCTTCACAGCCGCAAATGAATATAACAATGAAGTAATATTTGATTATGGATATGTTCCATCTTTGAAAACATGGGGTAAATTTTATGATGCAGCACCACTATCAGTAGGCGCAAGATTAAACGCTTATGCACCATTACAGGGTTTAGTGAATAACTACCTCACATTGAACGGATCTCCTATTGACAAAGATCCAAGCTATGATCCCGCCAATCCATATGTAAACCGCGACCCAAGGATGGCTGCCACCATCGTTTTCCATGGCGGTAAGTGGACCAATTTTAATGGAAAAGAGTCGACTATTTACATTAAACCTGGCACAGGCAGTAACGGAACCGAAAGGATGGATAACTATGTCAGTGCGAGTTCGAACTCAACCTCAACCGGTTATTATATCAAAAAGTATTATGACCAGACCTCAACGGCTACTTTCGATGCCGGACTTAACATTATCCTGTACCGGTATGCTGATATTTTGTTGATGTATGCCGAAGCTAAATTTGAGCTTGGAGAAATGGATGAAACCGTTTGGAACCAAACCATCAGGAGTATACGCACAAGAGCAGGATTTACTGCTGCTGCTGCATTAAATTTCCCTTCTGCATTGTCAACTGCGGACAGGCGTATGCTCATCCGAAATGAACGCCGCAGTGAATTGGCGCTGGAAGGCCTGCGTTACTTTGATATCATTCGTTGGAAAGCAGGTGCTCAATACTTTAACGGTTATGTCTATGGTGCGCGGTTTATCAACAATAATACCGAAGACATCCGATTGGACAATAGGAGGTTCGATGAGTCAAGAGATTATTTATGGTCTGTGCCAAGATCCCAAATGGATTTAAACAGCAACTTACAACCCAACAACCCTGGTTATGCAAACTAATTTTTTTAAGAATTCAAAAAAACTAATATGAAAACACAATTTAATATCCTTCTTTTCTTTTTCGTGTTTACCATGTTCGCTGCCTGTAAATCTGATGATATGATCTACAAAGATGCTAACGTTAATCCGGTAAATGCACTTTATGAGCCCGTGAATAATAAAACCATTAAACTATTATCCTCAGCAACAGCATCATTGTACTTTAACTGGGAGGCTGTAAGAGTTGAAGATAGTGGAGCAGCGCTTTATGAGGTTATTTTTGACAAGGTGGGAGGCGATTTCAGCAAACCTTTATTTCGTACCACCTCTGATAATAATGGTTATTCAAACGGAGCAACCATCACGCACAAGGTGTTAAACAAAATTGCTTCACTGGCGGGGATTGACCCTGGTACTACCGGAAATTTGATATGGACAGTTGCATCATCAAGAGGAATAAAAAGCGCATTATCAACCGAGAAAAGAACGATAAGCATCACCAGCTTAAATGGATTTGTTGATATTCCGGGTGAAGTTTTTATTACCGGAGAAGGGTCTGAAGGAGGTTCAACTCTTTCAGCAGCTTTACCATTTAAACTTACAGCAGGAGGCGAATTTGAAATCTATACTAAACTGGAAGCAGGAAAGCCATATTACTTTACAGATAGAAAAACCGGAACGCCGCGTATTTTTTATTCAACTGACAACCTAACACTCAAGGAGGCAGCACAAAGTGCAGCAATAACACCTGCAAAAACCGCAGTATACAGGATTAATCTTGATTTTTCTACCGCTACGCTTTCTTACACAGAGATAAAGAGTGTAGGCTTATGGTTCTCTCCAAGCAATGCAGTTATTCTGAACATGCCTTATCAGGGCAAAGGCATCTGGACGGGCACAGGTGTTATTAACTTCAAGGTTGAAAGCTGGGGTAAAGACCAACGTTATAAATTCCAACTGGTTACCTCTGTAAATGGCAGTGATGTAACCAAACAGATCGGCACACTCAACGGAACGGATTCACCTCCAAACGATGCCTCAGCACCATCTTATTACTTTGCAAGGCTTCTTGCAAACGTTACACAATGGGATGATAAGTGGAAGTTTGCCGATAAGGTAGATGGAAAATCAAACACGATCTCGCTAATGTTGAAAGGCGACGCTGACTATACCCATACAGTAAAGGTTAATTAGAAACCCTGCTGCGGACGGAGATTACCCATAACCGCAGCTTTAAATAAAAAATTATGAAAATATTTTCAATATTGCTGATCGGATCTTTATTTGTATGTAGCTGCAGCAAAATAAATGATGAATACCGGTACGGGCAGCCAAAAGCCGTGGATTGGTCTGCTGCTGCAAATAGCAGTACCAATGTTTTAATAAGTCAGTTTTGGAATAGTGAAGGCTATTTTAATTATGGCAGCAATGGCTCTGATAAAGGATTTCAATACTGGCCAAACGCCCATGCCATGGATGTACTGATCGATGCCTATAGCCGAACAGGGAACGAAACCTATAAACCATACTTCGATAAATGGTTTACCGGTGTAAAGCTGAAAAACGGAGGAACCTATCTTAATGTATTTTATGATGATATGGAATGGAACGCGCTAACAATGTTGAGATTATATCAGGTTACAAAAGAAGATAAATACCTGGCAGCGGTGAAAATTTTGTGGACAGATATTGCTGCAGGTTGGAACGAAACATACGCCGGAGGTGGTATTGCCTGGATGAAAACCCAGCCCTATAGCAAAAATGCATGTTCAAATGGCCCCGCCAGTTTGCTGGCTATCCGTTTATTTAACATAACTAAAGAGGAAAATTACAAACAATGGGCATTGAAGATTTATGAATGGCAAAAAAGTGTTTTGTTTGAAAGGGTAAGCGGTGCAGTTTATGATAACATTAACGGGAACACCAATGCCATCAGTCAGGTAGCTCTTACCTATAACCAGGGTACCTTTATGGCTTCTGCACTAGAAATTTATAGGGTAACTGGTGATAAAGCATATCTGAATGATGCACAGAAAGCAGCCAATTATACTTTAACCAAATGCATTGATTCCAGCAACAATATTTTAAGGAATGAAGGAACCGGGGATAACGCCTTATTTAAGGGGATTTTTATTCGCTATTTTCTTATCTTACTTCAACAAAGTGATCTGAATGACGCTTACAGAATTAAGTTTGAAACGTTTTTTAATAACAACGCACAGATTGCCTGGACCAAGGGCAATTATCCCGGAACATTGTTATTTGGCCCCTCGTGGAATGAGCCTCCCCTGGGAGAAACACAGCTGACTGCCCAGATCAGTGGCTGTATGATGATAGAGGCAAAAGCAACTTTCAAAAAATAAATATTGACTACATAACTTCAAACTTAGAAAAAGTCCTCCAAGCTTTTAAATTATAGTAAGGGGCCGAAAATTTATCGGCCTCTTATTTTTTTATTCATTATTAAAATAATCTATGTGAACCGATCCTTTCAAATAGTAAAAATAATAACCTTAAGTCTCTTCAAGACTAACTAGTTATTTTTTATTTACCTCTATCTCTATATTATCAATCGGAAGGGTTTTCTGGCTCAATGTCCAGGCTTATGGTAACAAACTTTGTTGTCTGGTTTATTCTTGATTTAAAAAATATCTCTTGCCAGCCGTGAATGAGATTGTTATTCGGCAATTTAGTGTCTGGGTCAATGGCCTCAAAATTGATTTAGAAAATTTTGTCCATAGGCACCACCTAAGTAGATTAAAAATAGAATGCTCAGAACAGGTCGTTTTTTATAAAATCACGAATTTAAATTCTTAAAAGCTAATAAACCATCAATTCATTGCAAATTAGTCAGATAAAATTGAATAAATCCTAACTTTATCGCTTAAAGTTTGTTCTGTTGTTATCAGGCGAAAATAGCGGTAGCGGTATTATATTTATAAAATTTGAACCCTCCGTGAACAGCATTAAAAATCTTATATGAAAAAAGTTGTCATCATTGGCGGTGGCTTTGCAGGGCTTAACCTGGCTAAAAAGCTATCAAAAAGCACATCACATCAGGTTACCCTTGTAGATCAGCATAATTACCATTTCTTTCCACCACTATTATATCAGGTTGGGACTGCTTTTATTGAAGCATCCAACATTATTTATCCTTTCAGGAAAATGTTTCATAATCAAAACACCCGCTTTTTTATGGGGGTATTGAAAGAGCTACTTCCTGAACAGCATAAGGTGGTGACTGATAATGGTACACTTGATTATGATATTCTGGTACTGGCAATGGGGACGGAAACCAATTTTTTCGGAAATGATCGCATTAAGGAGCATGCTTTGCCCATGAAAAGTATTGACGATTCGCTCCGGATGCGCAATCATATCTTACTTCAGCTGGAAAAAGCAGTGCGGTCTGATCAGGATATTGACAAAAAGAGACTTTCCAGTATTGTCATTGCAGGTGGCGGACCAACAGGTGTTGAGCTTGCCGGCATGATGGCCGAAATGGGTAGTCATATCATTAAAAAAGATTATCCGGAAGCAAAATCTGGTTTGGGTAAAATCTATCTGGTTGATGGCTTGCAAACACTTCTGGCACCAATGAGTGATAAAAGCCAGGCAGAGGCCATTAAGGTGCTTAAAAACCTTGGTGTAGAAATTATGCTGGGTAAACTAGTGCAGAATTACGATGGACAGGTGGTATCACTTTCAGATGGTACGGAGATCGAAGCAGCAACCTTAATCTGGGCTTCAGGTGTAATCGCCCGCGAAGTTCCGGGGCTGCCAAAAGAGGCGATAGGAAAGGGGCGAAGGATTCTTGTGGATGCATTTAATCAGGTGGAAGGCTTGAAAGGCGTTTATGCCATTGGTGATCAGTGTATGCAGTTGAGTGATGCTGCCTTTACCAACGGACATCCTCAACTCGCGCAAGTGGCCATCCAGCAAGGTGATTTGCTGGGCGAAAATTTGTCGGCGGTTGATCATGGCAAACCAATGAAGGCCTTTAAATATAATGATAAGGGCTCAATGGCCATTATTGCCAAGTTTAAGGCGGTGGTCGATTTGCCAAAAGGATTTTTCAGGGGATTTTTTGCCTGGCTGGTTTGGTTATTTATCCATATTATTCCAATTGCTGGTTTCAGGAACAAAGCGAAGCTGGCTTTCAACTGGTTATGGAGTTTCATTACCAATGACCCAACTTTAAGGCTCATCATCCGGCCAGATGATGAGGTAGAGAAAAAATATTAGTCATTAATGGCTATCGTGATGCACATCTCGCCTGGATGGTAGCTTTAGTGGGGCACGATAAAAACCACGCTGCAGTAATTTTCTGGTCTTTAGGAAATGAAGCCGGTAATGGAAAGCCATTTTTGATCTTTAAAACCGGGAAAAAACGAGATACAATTTGCCCGTACAATATGAAACAGGCTCACCAGAAAGATCAGAATACCGATCATTATTATTTATTTAACTTCCTTAATGCCTTAGATATCATGGTGCAAAAACGAGTCATAGCATTTCGCTACGACTCGTTTTCAGAAGTTTCTACCTTACCAAGGTTACCTGGTATCTGTATTTCTCATTAAAGCACTGCCTTTTAGGTTTCTAACCGCAAATGTACCCATAATCAAGGTCCAGATTAATAAAGGTAGAAGCCTGCTCCAGTCATGAATCTTCGTTGGAATGAATTTTTTTAATCCAACGCTTTTAATATCTGTAGAGGCGATGTCTTTTTCCTGAAAGATACTGGGGTAGAAGTGCAGGCGAATTTTTTCATGATTATCTCTTACCTTTTGTTGAAATTCGAGGTGTGCACTCAAGTCAGATCCGGCCAGCTCATTTACCGCCAGCTGGGTTTGAATGGTCGGAAAAAAAAGTGCAGCTATGTTGGTGAAATGCTGACGGGATGCTAATTTACGAGCTACTGCCAACCGGCTTTTTATCGCCTGGTCATCACCCATTTGCTGCATGCCATAATACCAGAACCAGCTAAAAGTTTTATCGGCCGGAAAAGGATATTTCTTTAACTGCGGATAGTGTTCAAAAAAGGGTTTCATGGTAACTTCCTTTGGCATATCCCACTTTTCATGATAACCCTCGCGTTGGTTAATTACATTCTGTAGCGCTTCAGGCACGCCGTATTTTTGGGTTAGAAAAAGATTTAAAGATGCGGGGATTACAATGCACATGGCTACCCAGATGGCTACCAGAGCGGATGCATTATAGCTGGAAGAACGCCCTAATGAAACGATAAAGATTGAAACCGCAAACCAGAAAGCCAGGTATAGGATGATTAATCCCGTAACGGCTGCCAGGGTGGAGTCTACAGGTAAATGCAAGTAAATAACCGCTGCGGTAAGTAGTAAAAAGGCTACTGCAAAAACAGCTGCTATCCTAATCAGGAATTTTCGCCAGATCACTTTTGTCAGTGCATTGGTTTGCGATTTAAGTAAGGACCATATGCCACTTTCCTGCAGTTCTGAAATGAGGTTGTAAGTGAAAGCAATAATCACAAGGGGAAACAAAAACAGGTACACAAAGCTCAGGTCCATATTGCCTAAAAGCATGCTTACCGGATTGGTGATATCGGTATCATAAAGCTGTCCTTCTATGCCCAGCATCGTTACCGATATTAGATAAGGATTCACATCCCGCTGACCGTTCGCGAAGGCTGCCCATCGATCCGGTAAATTGACAGTAGAGAATTTGTTATGGAAGAAAATCAACCCGATGTCCTTGTTAAAATGCTTGATATTGTCAAGCGTGTTTTTCTTTTGCAATACGGCTGCCTTTTCAATTACTGACTGCTGGTTGGCAATAAACGTTTTTCCAAAATATAATCCGGCAACGCCGGTTAGCAGCAATACCAAAATGCCTATCCAGGCCGAACGATTTCTGAAGAAAAGTTTAAATTCTAAAATGGAGGTGCTTTTTTTCATAATGATGTTAGATGGTTTTAAGCCATTTAGATGAATATTGGAGAAAGAACAGAATGGTAATGAACCAAACGAACAAAGCCACCAGCGATAGCAGTTCATGGGTTAAAACATGACTCAAATGATCAAATTTATAATTGAAATCAGGTTGTTCTGCCCAGTTGGATTTACTGATAGACAATGGCTTTTCATGTTCACCAGGTGCATGGTTACTAATTTTATCGATTTGAAGTTTGTTCATTTTCTGCGCCAATCCATACCGGTAAGCCTCAGCCTGGTTCTGGAAATCAACATAAGTTTTAAAATCCGATGCCGTTAGGGCCATAGAAATTTGTTTCAGTGATAAATAAGGGTTGAACAAACCGGCAAATACGGTAAAGCTGTTTTGCTTATCGAAAGTATTATTCAGCTGCCGCTGATGATCGCTGTAAATGCCCGAAGTAATTCTTTCGCCTTCTGCCATAATATAACCGCCATAATTAAAGGGCAGTTTTTTCACATCATCAACCTGATACTTCTGCAATAACGAATCTTTAATGGCTGCAAAATGCGGATCATTCGGGTCGTGGCTATCACCTTGTTTCTGGATATCCGAAGATATGGCATCCGCAAATTCAATTTTGGAAGGAGTGGGGTGAATTTTGGTACCAATGGCCTGAATGATTCTCGGCATTAAGATGACGAAAAATATCCAGCAGGATAGTAAGGTAATCAATGCGGTTTTAGAGCTTCGCTGAAAGGCAGAAACCAATATGGTCAGGGCAGAAACAATGAAAAAGTAAATGGAATAGCTTAAAATTAAAATCACCAGCCGAAGCGTTGCATCTAAACTGATTTGCCAGTTACTTAATGATGCCCAAAGCAAAATCGTCAACAGAATGAGCGGGATAAAAATGGTAAGGACTACGCCAATGATGCCCAGTGTTTTACCCCAAAGCAGTTTTTTCCAGCTGACGTTCTGACAAAGCAAAATTTTCAGGGTTCCCGATTCACGCTCGGCAGAAATACTATTGTAGCCCAGAAAAAAGATGAGTAGCGGAACCAGTAATTGCAATACCATCGCAATACTGATCTCTCCAAAGCGCAGCATTCCGTTCGAAAAACCGGCCTCACTGAAATTTACTGTATTTTGCTTATGTGCTTCCAGAAAAATAGAAACACCGGCAAAGCTTTCAATCCCAAAGTCGAAGAAACTCAGTTCATGTTTTTCACGAAAAGCAAGATAGCCATAATGTGCCATCCGGTGTGGATGTTTATCCGGTTTGGCCAGCCACTGTGCCCTGACCATATTTTTATAGTAGAGCCTTTGATTATTTTGTGTTTTAAAATTCTGCCAGCCTACATAGGTAGCCAGGCCAAGCGAAAGTCCCAGCAAAATGGTCAGCACTAATGTAGCTTTATTTCCAAAGGTTGATTTGTACGTTTGTTTGGCAATGGTTAAAGTGATATTTGGCATTAGATTCTGTAGGTTACATTAAACATGACATTTCTTGGTGTACCAGGGAAAAGGCGCAGGTAATTCTGGGCACCCACCCAATAAGTTTTATTGAAGATGTTATTGATATTCATGGCCAACTGAACTCTTGATGCTGCCGGACTGTAATAAATGGCGGCATCAGCTACGGTATAGGCGGGCAGCGTAAAATCTCTGATATACAGGGGAAGTTTATTACCGCTGTATTGTAATCCTGCGCCAATTCCTACTCCCTTTAAAAGCCTGTTTTCGAGGTTGTAACGCGTCCATAAGCTGGCACTGTGTTTAGGTGTATTTTGCACACGCTGGCCGATGATCAATGGATCAAGATCTTCGGTTACAATGGCATCAACATAACTATAGCCGATGTTAAATTGCCAGTTTGGCCTGATAAAGCCAGAAGATTCCACCTCAATTCCCCTGCTTCGCTGCGCACCCCGTTCAATTAAGCGATTTACATCAAAAGGATCATTGGCATTCATCAACAGGTTTTTCTGGTTAATTTCAAACAGGGAAACATTAACCATCAGATTGCCCCCAAGCCATTCAGATTTGGCACCCAATTCTTTCAGGTTACTTTCAAGGGGTTTAAAATTGGAACCAGCTGGCGGCGGAACAATAACCAGACTGGATGTGTTTCCTTGTGGCTGGTACCCCTGAAGATAGGTTCCGTAAATGTTGATGTGTGAATTTACCGCATAGGTAATGCCAAGCCTTGGCAACAACTTGTGCCGGCTGATTTTACTTTCATTTGAAAGCTGGTAATTGGCGTAATCTTCATACCATTCCTGTCTGAGTCCTAATGTTAAAGTTAACTGATCATATTTGATCTGATCCTGAAGATAAATGCCATTAATGAGGTAATAGGATGGGGCAATTTCTACTTTAGAGAAGACATAATCATTCAGGTTTTTCAGGGTATAAGATGGATTGGCGAGGTTAAAATGTTCCACATTAGGAACCGGTGCATTCACGCCATTTACCACCTTAAATTGATAAAGGTCTTTTTTAGTTACATCATATCGGGTTGCAATGGTACCGTCTTTCAAGCGATAGCCCTGAGCCGTATTGATCCCACCACCTCTTAATTTTTGATTCACAATGTGGTCGTAACCCACTACAATCTTATGCGCTAACCCAAAAGTACGGGTATTGATAGCCAGATAAGTACTGAGATTATCGGTGGCAAATTTTTGCTGACGCTGAACGGCAATCATGCCGGCCAGACTGCGGATGGGCTGGTTATTTTCATCAACTGCAAAGGCATTGTTGGTACGGTGCTCCACTAAATCCTCGCTCCAGTTTTGTTTCATATAAGCCATGTTGAAAGAAATGTCTTTTGAAATTTTATGCGAGAAATTAGCCATCAGCATCAGGTCTTGCGTATTAAACTTATCATTACTGGCCCCCAGGTTAAAATGGATGGGAGTACTGTTCAGATCCGTTTTACCGGCTATTGCGCCAAAAATAGGCTGGCCGCGATCCAATCTCGAATTGCTGTTGTTCATCACCACTTCTACATTTAAGCTGGTTTTATCGTTAGGAATGTAGGAGAAGGATGGTGCAATAATGTACCCCTTTCTAAATTGCAGGTCTCTAAAGCTTTTGCTATCTTCATAACCTAAATTCAGGCGGTAGAGCAAGGTTTTTTCAGCGTTTAAAGGACCGGTAAAATCCAGTGCGCCACGAACGGTACTGAAGCTTCCGCCAGAGATGCTGATTTCTTTCCGGTGTTCACTTAAAGGTTTTTTAGTAACCAGATTGATGCTTCCACCCGGATCAACACTGGAGAATGTGGCACTTGCCGGGCCTTTAATGACCTCAATTCTTTCCAGGTTATTGGTTAGTGGCTGGTTAAAATAATTTTGGCGGGTGCGCATCCCGTTGATGATTGTTCCTTCTTCGTTCTGGTTAATACCACGAATAGAAAACTGATTGTAAAAACTACTTTGCGACACACTGGTTACATTTTTAACCGCATCGGAAAGCACGGCAGCCTGTCTGTCGGCAATCAATTCTTTTGATATGGATGAAATGGCCTGTGGAATATCCTTATTCAAGGTAGCCGTTTTGGTTGCCGAAAAAGAATAGTTACCGTAATACTTTTTGGCATTGGTACCTACCACTTCTACCGTTTGCAATTCTTCATTCGCTGGTGTTAAAACGATAGGGTCTAATTTTAAACCATCAGAACTATTGAGGAGATAATTCTGCGAAAAGCTACTGTAGCCTACTGCACTCACTGTAATCGTATAATTGGCTGGTTTTGGCAGGATAATGGAAAAAAATCCTGCTGAATCGCTGCTGAGATTTAACTGGTCTTTACCGCTTTTGAATCTGATGGTCGCCTTGTTGATTCCGTTGCCTTGCAGGTCATTGACCTTCCCGGTAACCTGAACCTGTGCGGTGGCAGCGAGGGTTATAATATTGAAAAATAAAAAAAAGGATATTAACCGCCATATCTGACGGGGTTTATTGATTTGATCCATTAAAACGTTGTTATTAAATGGTTTGTAAGTATAATTCCTGAAGATCTGAAGCTGAAATTTCACTGGCTTTTAAGGTGTGAATCAGTTCGCCTTGTTTCATAATGCCAATATGTGTGCCTAAGCTTACCGCATTGAAAATATCATGCGTGGCCATCAGGATGGATTTACCTTCCGATGCAAGTTTTTTAACCAGTTCGGTAAATTCTGCTGTAGCCTTAGGGTCGAGTCCGCTGGTGGGTTCATCCATGAGAATGATCTTTGCATTTTTAGCCACGGCAATGGCAATGCCTACTTTCTGGCGCATGCCCTTGCTAAATCCTGCCAGGTGTTTGTGGTGGGCGATAGATTGCAAACCACAATTGGTTAAAAACTGAATTAATTCCTGCTCACGATAATCGAAACCCGCCAGTTTAGAAAAGTAATCCAGGTTTTCTATGGCAGAGAGATTTCCGTAAAGCATCACTACTTCCGGGATATAGGCAAGGTGTTTTCGACGTTGATGATCATCCACAGAAACCTCTTCGTTGTCAATTAAAATTTTTCCGTTACTGGGTGCTATAAAGCCCAGAAATAAGTTTATGGTGGTCGTTTTACCGGCACCGTTCTGCCCCAGCAGGCAGTATACCTCACCCTGATTAACAGTAAGGTTTAATTGATTAAGGGCTTGATATGATCCGTAATTTTTGGATAATGCAATGGCTTGAAGCATAAAAATCAAATATAAATGAGTACTGTAGGCCCTTGCAGGCTTACAATGGATAGAAAATTAATGATATTAAAGTATACTCCTGAACAGGTGTATTAAGCGATAAAGCTGGGCGGACCCTTATTGGCCGCTGAAAGAATATAAGTAACAGGATGTCTCCTGGAATACCTGAAATGAAAATCTGAAGCCATTTCCTGCTTCACAACAGTAACATCAGGTTGTGTTAAAGTGCAGTCATGCCCCTGCTGCTTCAGTACCTCACAAAGTTTACAGTTGATTTTATAGGCTTTGAATTGAGTGGATGACTGTGTCTGTTCGTAAGCCGAATGGCGGTAATTAGCTGCATCCGGTTCATGATGGTGAAGTGCCTGGATCAGCAGGGCACTGGCAAATAATATCAATAACAGAAATGCCCTGATCTGGGTAAACTCTTTTTTACGATATAATTTTATTGCCTTTTCCAATTGCAACAAAGATACATTTATGCCAAAACTTTTAGTATGTTTTTTTATTTTTTTGTTAAAACCCGAATGATAAGGTTTCAATCCGCATGTATGTGGGGGGGGAAAACTTGAGCCTTGATTAATTCAATGACCTGAAATTGAATACATGGCGCCACGTTTCTGGTGCATGAAATTTGGAAACTGATCAATTAACAACCTTAAATTTATGGTTATACCTGATTGAAAAACCTTTTCTGTTTCCGCACTGTTTTAAAGTTTTCTAATCACCATCCACTATTGCGGAATAGTGGGAACATTTATAAATACATGCCTCATGGGACTGAAACAATACGAAGCCAAGCGCAATTTCAATAAAACGGCAGAGCCTAAATCAGGGAAAAGCACAGATAAAAATAAATTACAGTTTGTGATTCAAAAACATGATGCTACCCGTTTACATTATGATTTCCGTTTAGAAATGGATGGGGTATTAAAAAGCTGGGCTGTGCCGAAAGGTCCGTCAACCGATCCTAAAAACAAGCGGTTAGCCATGATGGTTGAAGATCATCCTTTTGATTATAAAGATTTTGAAGGCATCATTCCGAAAGGCGAATATGGCGGCGGAACAGTAATTGTATGGGATGAAGGAACCTATGAACCGATAGAAACAATTAAAGGAAAAAAAGCGCAGGAAAAGCATCTGTTAGAACAACTGGAAGCGGGTTCCGTTAAAATCAAACTTAACGGGCAAAAACTCAAAGGCGAATTTGCCTTGGTGAAAACAAAAGGCATGGGTGAAAACGGCTGGCTCCTGATTAAGCATAAAGACGACTTTGCCAGTACCAAAGATATTACCAGGCAGGATAAATCGGTACTGTCCGGAAAAACCATCCATGTGATGGAAAAATCATCAGAAAAGGTTTGGAAGGACGGCAAAGAACAGGAGGTAAAGGTTAAGAAAAAAGCCCCGGCAGAACAAATCAGTGCTAAAGCAGAAACCATTGGTGATCAGGAAGTGGTTGACGTAAAGAAACTTTTGAAAAAAATACCAAAAACAGCCATTCCAACCGCTATAAAACCTATGCTGGCTACATTGGTTGATGAACCTTTTGATGATGAGGGTTGGCAATACGAAGTAAAGTGGGATGGATACAGAGCACTGGCCGCTATAAATAAAGGGAAAGTGGAACTGTTTTCCAGAAACAACAAATCTTTCAATGATAAATTTTATCCCATTTATGATTTACTCGGCAAATGGAAAATCAATGCCTTAATTGACGGCGAAATACTCGTGTTAAATGAAAAGGGCATCTCGAAGTTTGGATCTTTGCAAAACTGGCGTAGTGAAGCAGATGGTGAACTCATTTTTTATGTGTTTGATTTATTGTGGTATGATGGTAAGAACCTGATGGAGCTTCCCTTGTTTCAGCGGCAGGCCATTTTAAATGAAGTGCTGCCTGCTAACGATGATCGGGTACGTTTGGGTAAAGTGTTTAAGGCCAGTGGAATTGATTTTTTTGCAGCGGCAACAAAGATGGGACTGGAAGGTATCATCGCAAAAAAAACAAACAGTACCTATGTTTCTGACCGGAGATCGAAAGAATGGTTAAAGATTAAGGTCAGCAAAAGGCAGGAAGTGATTATTGCCGGATTTACCAAAAATGAAGATACTTCAAAAGCATTTAGTTCCCTGTTGCTCGGTGTGTATGACAAGGGGAAACTGCAATATGTTGGAAAGGTTGGAACGGGTTTTTCTGATCAGCAACAAAAAGACATGATCAGGCAGTTTGAGCCCTTAATCATCACTAAAAGTCCTTTTGATGAATTGCCTGATGTAAATAAACCTTCACGTTTCAGGCCAAATCCGCCAAAGGCAAAGGCCACCTGGCTAAAACCAGAGCTGGTATGTGAGGTGGCTTTTACCGAAGTGACGGATGATGGCGTATTCAGGCATCCATCTTTCCGGGGCATGCGTGAAGATAAAAAAGCGAAAGATATTATTCGCGAAGAAGAGATCGCTACAGAAGAGATTATCGGCGGTAAAGCCCCTGAAATTGAAAAGCATAGCGCAGCCATCAAAGCACCTCAACACAGCGGGCACAAAACATTACTCAATCCGAAAGAACAAACACAGGTTCGAAAAATAAAAGGTCATGAATTAAAGTTTACCAATCTGAGCAAAGTTTACTGGCCTGATGATCAGGTAACCAAAAGGGATATGTTCAACTATTATTATCAGGTAGCTGATTACATTTTACCTTATCTGAAAGACCGCCCGCAATCCTTAAACCGTTTTCCAGGGGGCATCAACGGGAAGAGTTTTTACCAGAAGGATGTGAAAGGGAAGGCACCTGAATGGGCCAAAACTTTCCCGTATGAAAATGGCGAAGGTGAGAAAAAGGAATATCTGGTGGGTACTGATGAAGCTTCCCTGCTGTGGATGGCGGGTTTAGGCTGTATTGAAATGAACCCCTGGTTCAGCAGGGTTCAGAAACCCGATCATCCTGATTACTGTGTGATTGATCTTGATCCGGATCAGCATTCATTTGATCAGGTGGTGGAAGCCGCGCAGGTAACGAAAGAAATCCTCGATGCCATAGATGTTCCTTCTTATTGTAAAACATCAGGTTCTACCGGAATGCACATTTACATTCCCTTAAATGCCAAATATAATTACGATCAAAGCCAGATGTTTGCAAAAATGATAGTCAGCCTGGTTCAAAAGCAGATCCCAGACTATACTTCGCTGGAAAGAATGATTCCGGCCAGGAAGGGAAAAATGTACCTTGACTTTCTTCAGAATCGTCCGGGTGCCACCATTGCCGGACCATATTCCCTTCGGCCAAAACCCGGTGCCACTGTTTCAATGCCTTTACACTGGGAAGAAGTGAAAAAAGGTTTAAAAATGAAAGATTTCAATATTTTTAATGCGATGGATCGTTTAAAAGATGAAGGAGATTTGTTTAAAGGTGTTCTAGGAAAGGGAATTGATTTAAAAAAGGCTGTAAATAAAGCAAAGACTGTCTTCGGATAGAAAAGAATACCCATACATTTCTATATTTGAAAAAAAATTGAATAAATGATTGCACACCATGTTTTATTTTGGCTTAAAGCCGATATGACCGAAACGGAGAAAGCCGCTTTCCGTAAGAGTTTAGAAACCCTTGAACAAATTGAAGAAGTAAAAACTTTTCATTTGGGTACGCCGGCACCTATTGAACGTGCCGTAGTAGATAGCAGTTATACATTTAGTTTACTGCTACTCTTTGAAGATCTGGCCGGCCATGATGTTTATCAGGTCCATCCGCTGCACAAAGCCTTTCTGGATGAATTTAAAGTATATTTTGAAAAGGTAATCATTTACGATGCTAACTAAATCATATTAGAATTAAATGCCGGCACGATCCGGCATTTTTTATGAACAGGGATGAGTAGAATTTGACCTAAAATTTATGGCATTTTATTTGGAATTATTCTAAATAGTGTGATATTTGTTTACATTCATAATTTAATTTGAAAATTGATGTGTAAAACAACTATCCTCGCTCATAATGAAAATATCACGATTGCTCAATGCAATAATTGTAAGGTGCTTAATATCTGGCGTGCGGGTGTACTGATGAATTTTTCATTTGAACAGTTTAATGCCTTTTGCACGGCTACCAAAAAATTATGCTTCGATGATTATCTCGAAATTCGCCCCGATGGCAAAGAAGTCGTCATTCTGTCAACACCTTTTCCTGATATCAGCCTGGTGTTTACCCGGGAAGAATGGCAGGAATTTTTTATTAAAATTGATGAAGCCTTGTATATGAAAAGGATTTATGAATTGGTATATTATTAAATCATTTGCCAGAAAACGCACTGCTGGTATATTTTTTTCAGTTGAAATCCGGATGCATTTACTTTCCGTAAGTAAAAAAAAACGCGATCATGGAAAAATATGCTACACAAATTAAAAGGGCATCTGTCAGCAGGCATCAGCTGGAAAAGATAAAGGTAGGTGATTTTGTAGCGGATGAGTTCGGCAAATCAGGAAAGGTTTGTGAAATTGAAAAAATCCACTACAGTTACGAATTGCATTACTATTTTCACTTAGGCAAATCCGGAACCATCCTGGTGATCATTTAAATCATAAACATTTTTGGTTTAATTGCGCTACAAACATCTGCTTTAGCTATATTGTAGCATCATTATCAGTTTTTATGCCTTCAAAACAGGATCATTTCTATTCCAATCTGGTCATTAATAAGTTAAATTTAAGCAGGTTACTGCTGAGGAGAAAGTTGTTTAAGGATATTCCTGAGGATTGGTGTGTGATCATAACGGATATAAAAAGCTCTACACAAGCCGTAAATTCTGGTTTGCATGAAGAGGTGAACCTTGTGGCAACCGGCAGCATTGTAACCGTACTCAACATCGCATATAAAGCCGGTATTTTAATTCCATTCTTTTTTGGTGGTGACGGCGCTACCTTCATTGTGCCATCTAGTATTATAGAAAAGTGCATGAAAGCCTTATTAAGGTACCGTGCCAGTACAATGGATAATTTCAGACTGGAGTTAAGGGTGGGTATGATCAGGGTTAAGGAAATTTACCATCAGGGCCATTCGCTTAAAATCAGCAGGCTGAACAGTGGTGAAACATTTTCCATTCCGATTATCTTAGGTGATGGACTGGAGTATGCCGAGAAAATGATCAAGGGTGATGATTATTTGTTTTCAGATCACGACAGTAGCGATGAAGAAATTGATTTAACAGGTATGCAGTGCCGCTGGGACAAAATCCTTCCCCCGGAACATAGTGATGAAGTGGTCACACTGATTGCCGTTGCTCGTGACATGAATAAACAAGCTGAAGTGTTTAGTAAGGTTATTCATCGCCTGGATCAGATTTACGGTTCTCCCGAAAAGCGCAAACCCATATCTATCCCCAAACTGGTATTCAAAACCTCTTTCAATAATCTGGGCAGGGAAATGCGGCATCGTTTAGGTAAAATAAAATGGCTGGAACTGGTTAAAAACTGGTTCGTAAATATGTATGCCTTTGTGTATTTCAGAACGGACAGCGGAAAAAAATACCTGCAGCAACTGGTTGAAATGTCTGATACACTGGTAATAGATGGCCGGATCAATACCGTAATTACCGGGACAGAAAAACAGCGTTTGGCCTTACAGAAGGCCCTTCAGCATTTAGAAGATACCGGAGAAATATCTTTTGGTATCTATGTCAGCGGCGAATCTGTCATGTCTTGTTATGTGCGTGATTTTGAAGATGAGCATATTCATTTTGTGGATGGGGCAGACGGTGGTTATACCAAAGCCGCCGGAATTTTAAAGCAGAAATTAAGGGAAAAACAGGTTTAAGAATCCCTGTTCTGTAATTTAAGATTCATGAAATCAAATTACAGCACACAAAATTCAGAGATGAAGTGTTCATTTAACATGAGTATTTCATCCATCAACCCCGTTAATGGGCAGGTCATAAAAACATATCAGGAAGATACTCCTGAAATCATCAATAAAAAAATTGAACAGGTTCATGAATCCTGGACTACTTATCGGCAGACAGATTTTGAATACAGGGCAAATTTTTTGCTTAAAATAGCCGGCCTGTTAAAAGAACGGCAGGATGAACTCGCCACGCTGATGGCTTTGGAAATGGGTAAACCATTAAAGGCTGGTTTGGCTGAAGTGCTCAAGTGTGCATCAGTTTGTGAATACTATGCAGCAAATGGTGCCAGCTTTCTGGCCGATCAGCACGTTGAAACCAGTGCCAGTAAAAGCTTCATCAGTTTTCAACCCATTGGAATCGTTTTGGCTGTCATGCCCTGGAATTTTCCTTTCTGGCAGGTTTTCAGGTTTCTGGCCCCGGCCTTGATGGCCGGCAATTGTGGCGTTTTAAAGCATGCTTCAAGTGTAACGGGCTGCGCGTTAGCCATTGAAAAACTGGTGGAAGATGCCGGCTTTCATACCCATGTATTTAAAACTTTAATATGTGGAAGTAAAGCTGTTTCAGGGGTGATTGCCCATCCGCTGGTTAAAGCCGTTACCTTAACCGGAAGTACAGAAGCTGGTCAAAAAGTGGCAGAACAGGCTGGAAGCTTAATCAAAAAAACAGTTCTGGAACTTGGCGGAAGCGATCCTTACCTCGTTCTGGCTGATGCCGATTTAAAAGAAGCCGCAAAAGTTTGTGCCGAAGCCCGTTTAATTAATAATGGCCAAAGCTGTATTGCGGCTAAGCGCTTTATTGTGGTAAAGGAAGTGGAAACTGAATTTACAGCACATTTAAAAGCAGCTATGGCGGCTAAAAAAACTGGTGATCCCCTTCATGAAACAACTGAACTTGGTCCGATGGCAAAAGTGTCGCTCCGGGATGAGCTGCATGAGCAGGTGTTAAAAACCATTGCCCAGGGGGCAACTTGTATCCTGGGTGGTGAAATTCCTGCATCTAAAGGTGATCACGCCTTCTATCAACCTACCATTTTAACCGGTGTAAAAAAAGGAATGCTGGCTTATGACGAGGAAATCTTCGGTCCCGTTGCGGCGGTAATTTCTGCGGAAGATGTGGCCGATGCCGTTCGCATTGCCAATGATACACCCTTTGGCTTAGGGGCTGCTGTTTTTACATCTGATCTTGTGTTGGCCGAAGATATTGCTAAAAACCAGCTACAGGCGGGATCTTGTTTTGTGAATGAAGGTGTAAAATCAGACCCTGCATTGCCTTTCGGAGGGATCAATCAATCCGGGTATGGCCGCGAACTGGGCCTGTTCGGAATTCATGAATTTGTAAATGTTAAAACCGTATATATTAAATAATTGCCTATGAAAGCGATCAGAATCCACGAATTCGGTGGTCCGGATGTATTGTCAATTGATGAAATTCCGGTACCACAGCCGGAAAAAGATGAAGTGTTAATCAGGGTACACGCCACCAGCGTAAATCCTGTCGACTGGAAAATAAGAGAAGGATACCGTAAGGAAAAGTTTCCTTCAAAACTACCTTTAATCCTGGGTTGGGATGTTTCAGGTGTAATTGAAGCTCTTGGAGACAAAGTGGGGCATTTCAGAAAGGGAGATGAGGTTTATGGCCGGCCGGATCCGACAAAAAATGGGGCTTATGCCGAATATATTGTGGTAAAAGCAAATCTGCTGAGTATTAAGCCGATCAGTATTGGCCATACCGAAGCGGCAGCTGTTCCTCTGGCAGGTTTAACCGCCTGGCAGGGTTTATTTGACCACGGACTTTTAAAAGAAGGACAAAAGGTTTTGATTCATGCAGCTGCTGGAGGCGTTGGAACTTATGCCGTGCAGTTTGCGAAGAATAAAGGTGCTTATGTAATTGGAACAGCTTCTGATCAGAACATCGATTTTCTGAAAAGGCTGGGTGCAGATGAAGTGATCGACTATAACATGGAAAGCTTTGAAAATATCCTTCATGATATAGATTTGGTATTGGATACCATCGGTGGTGATACACAACTTAAATCTATTGATGTCTTAAAGCCTGGTGGCCGGCTCATAACTACACTAGCCCCCGAATTTGTAAATGAAGCAAAAGCAAAGAATATTCATTTGAGCAGTTATATGGCCCAATCCATTCCGAAACAACTGGAAGAAATTGCGCAATTAATTGATGCCGGTAAGGTTAAGCCTGTTATTGACCAGGTACTGCCATTTACGGAGGCACGAAAAGCACACCTCAGCAATGAACAGGGGCATACCCGCGGTAAAATCGTACTGCAGGTGATTTAATGTTGAACAGGCCGCATTTATAAATTGCCGATTAAGCAATTTCTTCAGTGGTGATGTTTACCGATTGAGGCTGAATAATGACGAATTTAACAAGTTCATATTCAGCCTTAATTCTTTCCCTTATTCTATCTATTGCCCCGGTTAATTCTTCAGTATCCAGTTCAGGCCTGAAAGTTAAAACCAATACGAGTAAAACTTCCTTTGGAGACTGATAAGTAGACAAAATACTTTTTACTGCCATAACATCAGGATCACTTTCCGTTAAATCTTTTAGTTTTTGCTGAGTTTCCGGACTTAATCCTTCACCCATTAATAAACTTCTGCTTTCCCTGGCTAAAATAAAGGAGACAAAGATCAGTAGAAGGCCAACTAAAACAGATGCCAGGCCATCTAAAAAAGGCATGTTGAGGTGATGGCTTAATACCATCATCACAAAAACAATCAACAGTCCCAATACAGCTGCACCATCTTCAAAAAGTACCAGAAATCCGGAAGGATCTTTACTTTTGATGATGGCTTTCCACCAGGGCAAACCTTTACGGGTTTGGTTAAATTCTTTAATGGCAACGAGAAGTGAGGCACCCTCAAATACAAATGATAGGGCCAGGACAGCATAATTCCAGCCGGGATTAACAAGCGTTTCCGGATAGCGGATATGGGTAATGCCCTGCGAAACTGATAATACACCTCCCAGGCCAAAAATCATGATGGAGACGATAAAGGACCAGAAATAGAGTTCTTTTCCGTAGCCAAAGGGCCGGTACTGATCTGCTGGCTTTATACTGCGCTTTAAACCGTAGAGCAGCAGCAGCTGATTGCTGGTATCAACCGTGGAGTGAATGCCTTCCGCAATCATAGAAGAACTATTGGTAAATGCGCCTGCAATAAATTTGGTAACGGCAATTAATAAGTTGGCTGCAAGTGCACTGTATATCGATTTGTTGGCTTTGGCCATAGTCAGAATTTGTAAATGATATACCTTTAACCAAATCCGCCGTTTTTAGTTTGCTCAGGCAATAATAAACACCAGGATCATCATAAACTAACATGAACCTGGTTTATTTTTGAAATCTTAAGGCAGCAGTTGATCAATAAGATTAAGCTCTTCAGCACTGAAACGCGTAAAGTCTAAAGCCGGGAGTGCATCTGTAATCTGTTCAGGCTTGCTGGCGCCGATTAAAACAGAGGTAATCCGCTGGTCTTTTAAAATCCATGAAAGTGCCATTTGCGATAATTTTTGTCCGCGTGAACGGGCAACTTCATTCAGCTTGCTGATCACTTCAATTTTTTCTGGCGTGATCTGACTTTCCTTTAAAAATATACCACTGGTAGCCACCCTTGAGTCTGCAGGGATTCCATGCAGGTATTTATCCGTGAGTAAACCCTGTGCCAGGGGAGAAAATGGAATGCAACCTACACTGTTTTCTTCCAGCACATCCAGTAAACCACCTTCTACCCACCGTTCAAACATCGAATATTTTGGCTGATGGATTAAGCAGGGCGTACCATTTTCTTTCAGTATTTTGATGGCTTTCTCTGCTTCATGTGCCTTGTAATTGGAAATTCCTACATATAATGCTTTTCCCTGCTGCACCATTAAGCTCAGGGTATCCATCGTTTCTTCAAGTGGTGTCTCCGGATCAGGTCGATGGTGATAAAAGATATCTACATAATCCAGTTTCATGCGTTTCAAACTTTGATCCAGGCTGGAAACCAGATACTTTTTTGAGCCCCAATCGCCGTAAGGACCATCCCACATGGTGTAACCAGCCTTGCTCGAGATGATCATTTCATCGCGGTAACCCTGAAAGTTTTCCTGCAGTATTTTTCCGAAAACTTCTTCGGCAGAACCAGGGGGCGGACCATAATTGTTGGCAAGGTCGAAATGGGTGATGCCATGATTGAAAGCTGTAAAGATCAGGTTTCGGCTGTTTTCAAAATCGTTAACATGCCCGAAATTATGCCAGAGCCCAAGTGATATGGCCGGTAATTTTAAACCGCTATGGCCACAGCGGTTATATTTCATTTTGTTATACCGGTCGGGAGAGATGCTATGGTTCATGTAATAGAGTGGTTGATGTATTTAAGTATGGATTGATAAACCACCGGGATTAAAATAACTGATTTAATGCAGGATCATGATAATCCTCAATAAATGCAATGATATTCTGGTAGGCCGAAAACTCTTTTGCACCATGCATGGTGGTTAAGGCGATGCACTTCATTCCTGCATGTTGTGCCGCTTCAACACCTTTAGGAGCATCCTCAAAAACAATACAGTTTTCGGGCAGAACGCCCAGTATGTTTGCGCCCTTGCTAAAGGTTTCAGGATCTGGTTTGCTGTTTTTTACATCTTCTGCACTTACGATGGCATCAAAGTAAGTGCGAACATTTAAGTTATCCAGTACGAAATTGATGTTAAATGGAATAGCCGCCGAACCAATCGCCATGGCAATGCCCGATTGTTTTGCACGATCCAGAAAAGCATTTAAGCCGGGAATTAAGGTCAGGTGTTCTTTGTATGCCGCCTGATAACGGCGCTCTTTTTCAATGGAGATCTGATCTATCTGTTCCTGAGAAAAATGTCCAACGCCAAAAACCCGTTCCAGCAGGTCCTGGTTTTTTCCGTACATCTGTTTTTTTACGGCTGCAAAACTAATGTTTGCACCTAAATCATTGGTCAGAATATCGTGCCAGGCATGGTTATGATAGGCCATGTCGTCAATCATTGTCCCATTTAAATCAAATAGAAATGCTTTAGGTTTTGTATCCATCATAAACACAAAAATATCAGATTTTTTTACAATAGGTTATCTTCTTTATCTGTTTTGTTAAACCTTCTCCACAGGTTTATTCCGGAAATAGAAATAGCATAAAGGGAATAAGCAGATGATTCCCAGTAAAAAGCCGCCGATGGTATCAGTGAACCAATGTGCACCAAGATAAATTCTGGAAGGTGCAATCATCAGTACCAGAAACGCAGAAATACCTGTAATGAAGTTTCTGGTAACTAGAGGGATTTGCTTTAATGTTCGCATTAAAATAATCAGAAATCCAAAAAACAATACATAAGAAAGTACATGGCCACTGGGATAACTCTGAAACCGGTTCACTTCAACCAGCCTGACATAAAAAGTTGTTGGACGTGGGCGGTTAACTAAATTTTTCACCCCGAGAATAATCAGGCCGGAAAATAACACCATGGCAATGTAAAAGGCCTCACGCCTGAACTTCTGCCAGTAAAATATCCCGGCAACCAGCAGTACAGAGAGCAGGGAATAGGGAAGTTCGCCGAAGAAACTAATGGCCAGCATCAGCTGATCCATCCAGCCCGACTGCAATTTTTGAATAAGTAAAGAAACTTTAATATCAAAAGGAAGAATGGGATGCTCCGCAATAAATACGCTTAATGTTGAAAACATCAGGATCAGGAGAACGAGTATGGATAAAAGAATGGTAGGTTTAAACCTCATTTGCTGCTGTTGTTGAATTTTCAAAACTATCAAATTATCACATAGGTCTGTAATTTTTCATCAATAATTTAGTGAACCATTTTCTTTAAATGGATATACCCGAGTGATGAGGCATTGAATACCCTATTAAGATATAAACTGTTATCCTTAGGATTGATCCTGCCATTATTGCTTTATATCCTGCAATAAGGTGTGTTCATATAATATGTATGAGAATCATCATTGGATTTTTAATCTTTACAGTTCAAAGCGCAAATTTTTCATTATATCATTCGTCTTTTCTTTTAGCTAATGCATCAGGCATCAGTGCTAATCAAATTTATATATTAAGTTCGCTCTGCCGAATAGTTCTTCCTTTTCAATGGGAAGGTACTATTCGGCTATTTTAGCAGGAAAAGAAAATTTATAAATAAGTGATAGTCTGGTTGATAATTTCTTATGAATAATGCCGCGTTAAACAGAAGTACAGATAAATAGGCATGCTGCCCTCTGATTTAAGGCAGATTATTTGATGACAATTTGTTTAGGATCTGTTACTACAATTTGTGGTTTACCTTTAAATTCGCTAACGATGCCGGTAATGCAAACATTATTCCCTAAATACATGCTGGCTGGTTCGGAGGTAAATTTACTTTCGTCGGCTTTGTTAATCACCACCGTAATGAATTCTTTTGGAAAGGCACCACCAAGATTAATCAGGGTTAATTTATCCAGTGTTTTGGTGGTATAAACAGAATCGCAAATGGTAACGGTTTTTCCGATATATTGGCCCACATCTTTAGCCAGAATTAAAGTCTGACTTTTTGCAAAATAAAACAAGAACATCATTGCCGTTAAAAGCATGTACTTTTTCATAGGATGTGATTTACAAAACCAATCGGGATGATTAGGGTTGAGCAGCACAAATATAGTCAACAGGGTTTGCAAAAAAAGAGTTTACTTTGTAACGCTTCAGATATAATGTTGCCGTAAACTAAAATAATATAAATCAGTGATGTAGCATCATTTATGTAACAATTCATACATTCATTTGTATCTTTTAAAAATCTATTCAAACCCATATCAAATAATAACAGATGAACAAATTATTTCTAAGCATTTTTCTGCTATCTGCCGGAATCGCAAATGCACAATTAAAAACAGTTGAATATGCTGATGGCAGTCAGAAACTCCATGGAATGGTTACCGCCAATACCGGTAAAAAATTGCCTGGTGTATTAATCCTCCCTGCCTGGAAAGGAATAGACGAAGAAGCAAAAACAGCAGCTTTGGAATTACAGCAGCAAGGTTATATGGCCTTTATAGCCGATATTTATGGCGAAGGTAATATACCTAAAGACAATGCCGCTGCCGCACAACTTTCCGGCAAGTATAAGCAGGATTATCAGGCGTATCAGAAACGTATTTCCCTGGCGCTGGAAGAATTAAAAAAAGCCGGTGCACAGGCAGATAAACTGGCCGTAATCGGGTATTGCTTTGGTGGAGCAGGTGCGCTGGAAACTGCCCGTGCTGGTTTCCCGGTAGTGGGAGTGGTATCCATTCATGGAAGTTTGGGCAAAGCAGCCGATCGAAAAAATGGGGCTTTAACTGCAAAAATGTTAATTGAAAACCCGGCTGATGACCAAAGTGTAACGCCAGAAAATATGAGTAATTTGATAAAAGAAATGAATGATGGCAAAGCCGATTGGCAGATAATTACCTATGCCAATAGCAAACATACCTTTACCGATCCGAAATCTGCAGATTATAATGCAGTTATGGCTAAAAGGGCATGGAACCATACCCTGATGTTTTTAGGTGAATTACTTAAATAAATACTCCTTTGCTGTTTATGTCTTTGAAATGTCATCAGAAAGTTTTAGCTTGGATTTCCTAAACTTTTAAACCTATGGATGACAGAACCAATTTAATCATGGGAGTATTTTTGATACTCAGCTCACTGGGCGTATTTATTGAGATTTTCAGAGCAAAAAAAGCCGATAGGCGTTATTGAAAAAATAAAAAACGGCTGAATCATAAACTGAAATGTCATCCTGAGCTTGTCGAAAAACCTTAAATAGATTTTACAAGTCCTTCGACAGGCTCAACATGAAAATCTTAATTATTCATGATGAAGCCCTCTTTTTATGCAGCTGTATTTTAAAGGACTGATCTTATATCAAGGTATTAAATTTCGATTCAATGTGTGCCCTTGCTTTTTTCTGAAATTCATCAGGTGTTTCACCAGTCTGCTTTTTAAAGAAACGACTAAAATAAGGGCGGTCGGAGAAACCTAAATCATAGGCTATTTCCTTGATGGTTACTTCACTATGGATCATTCTTCTTTTGGCTTCCAGAATAATCCTGTCGTGAATGATTTGGGTACCGGTTTTATCTAACTTGTCTTTCAAAATCTGGTTTAACCGCTTGGAGCTGATGCCCAGTTTTCCGGCATAAAAATCTATATTGGTAACCGTTAAGAAATTACTTTCCAGCAGCATTAAAAACTCATAAACCCTTTTCTGATGAACATCATGGCTGGTAAATTCATGCTCTTTTACACTGATCAGTTTAAGGAGGAAAACTTTAAGTAAAGCTTTAAGCATCATGAAATGATTTCCTTCACGGCTATATTCTTCTTCCATAATTTGATAGATGGCACCCAATTCCTTTGAAGATGCAGCATCTAACCTTAAACAGGAAAACTCCCCCTGAACATTAAAAATCCTGAAAAGATCCAATAGAAAATCTTTGTCTTCTTCCTCCAGCATGGATCTTTTAAATGAAATCAGCTCACCATTTTTTCCGGCCTTGTTCAATTGGTGTACCCTGTAAGGCGGAATCAGGTAAATCCAATCGCCTTTAATGTTAAAGGTGGTATCAGACATGCTGTGCAGCGGATCTTCATTTTTTAACCAGACCACTTCGAAAAAATCTTTCCGGCCCGGATCGTTCAGGTAACTGGGTGGACAATTATTCAGGTTTCGGATATACAGCAATGATTTTTCGAGCGGAGTAGGTACAGCAATATTCATATGTGCAAAGATAAGTGCTTACGATTTATGGCCTTGGATAATCGACGCATAAAGGTGGACTATTCGGAAACACAGTCTTTTTTATGTGAAAAGCATGACTATTCAGGTCTGATCTTAGCTGATTGTCCTACATTATGTGCCAATTGTATAACAGGCTGGCGCAGCACTTCGTCTACCTTTGATGCATTGAACAGGATCAAAGAGACATGCAAAACGAAACAGAAGAATTAGCAGACAATCAGCAACTGGTTTGGGATCTACAAATGAATTTAGAACTGGTATTGAATGAAAATTTAAAGCTGGTTAAAGATATAGACCTGGAAAGCCTGGTTCCGCTGATCGGTTATATCCAGCAATCGCCGCGTATTTTTATAGTGTCAGCCGGAAGGTCAGGGTTTGCCATGCGCGCAGCTGCTATGCGACTAATGCATTTAGGCTTGCAGGTGTATATAGTAGGTGATACCACTACCCCAGCCATTAATCAGGAAGATCTGCTCATTGCAGCTTCCGGATCAGGCACCACAAGCGGCATTGTCAGGGCAGCGGAGAAGGCCGTTTCGATAGGGGCAAAGCTGGTTACTTTAACTGCAGATCCGAATGCCGCACTTGCTAAACTGGCTGATCATGTCGTTTATATTCCTGCTGCAGGAAAGGAAGAACATGGCAGCGGGAAGTCAGCTCAATATGCAGGCAGTTTATTTGAACAGTTTTTAATGCTTTTACTGGATGCAGTATTCCAGTCTTTATGGAAACTCGACGGTACGCCGGCAGCAGCATTATATCAAAGGCATGCCAATCTTGAATAACAATTAAATTATATAAATACAAAACATCATGGCAAAATTACAAGTAGCAATAGATTTGTTAACTACTGAAGAGGCGTTGGCTTTGGCCGCAAAAGTGGCTCCTTATGTAGATATTATTGAGTTAGGTACACCATTAATCAAAAATGTGGGATCATCGGTTATTACCGCAATGAAAAACGCACATCCTGATAAATTGGTTTTTGCAGATTTAAAAACGGCTGATGCAGGAGAACTGGAAGCAGATATCGCATTTAAAGCAGGCGCGGATTTGGTTACTGTAATGGGGGCTGCCGGAAACGCGACCATTATCGGTGCCGTTAAAGCGGCTAAAGCGCATGGTAAAGGCGTAGTGGTTGATACCATTGGTTATTCTGACCGTGTACAAAGGGCACAGGAAGTGACAGAACTGGGCGTTAAATTCGTAGAGTTACATGCTGGCTTAGATGAGCAATGGACAGCTGGTTATTCTATTCAGGTGTTGATTGATGAGGCTGCCAGAGTGGGTGTGCCGGTATCAATTGCTGGAGGTGTAAATATCGATAATGTGGCAGCGGTTGTTAAATCGGGTGTAGAAGTTGTTGTAGCTGGTGCAGCCATTTATGGTGCTGAAGACCCTGCCGCTGCAGCGAAAGCTTTGCGTGAAGCTATGGAAGCAGCAGTTTAACCTTCCCTTATTTAGAAAAAAGTGGAGCCTTTGTAAGATGGTTCCACTTTTTTATTTCCACTATCCCATAAAATTATACCACAGCGGGCCGGCCTAATTTCTTTAAAAGACGGAAATGTGAGCGCATTGCTGAAGAAAAAGTATGGTTCTCATGATAAGGAATACCATATTCTAATGCCGTTTGTTTCACAATCACCGCGATCCGGCCATAATGCACATGACAGATTTTAGGGAAAAGATGGTGTTCAATCTGCCTGTTTAATCCACCAAGAAAAAATGCAGCCATTGGAGATTGGGTGGCAAAGTTTGCCGTGGTCCGCATTTGGTGTTCTGCCCAGGCTTCTTCCATATCACCGTTTGCATTCGGTTGCGGAAAGGCCGTTCCTTCCACTACATGTGCCAGCTGAAACACCAGTCCCATGGTAATGCCTTGCGCCAGATGCAATAAAATAAAACCTATCAACACCTGCCACCAGTGCAGATTCATAACCAGTATTGGCACAATTATGAAAAGCGCATAATATAAGAATTTGAAGAAAAACAGGTTAAAGTATTCTATCCCGGGATGAATGTTCTGCCTTGCGCCAATGTTTTTTTGAAAAAATTTCTTGTAATCTTTCCGCAATACCCATGAAAGAGATGCCAATCCATAGAGTGGAAAGGCATACCATTGCTGATAACGCTGATGTGGTTCCAGCTTATCCTCATGGCTGATTCGAATCAATCCTGGTGCAATTTCAATATCTTCATCATGCCCCGGAATATTGGTATAGGTATGATGAACAATATTATGGGTGATGTTCCAGACATACGGACTGGCACCAACCAGATGAAATAGCAGGCTTAATATTTTATTGGTTTGTTTACTGGCTGAAAATGAACCATGAATGGCATCATGACAAATATTAAAACCGATAAATGCACAAATTACACCAAGTGTTAAGGTGAACAAGGTGAGTATTAGTCCGTTTAGATGGGCAAAAATGATGGTGAGGTAAAGAATGGTAAATAAGCTCAGAAAAACAAATGTTTTAAACCACATGAGTCCATTGGCATGTATACTTAAATTTTTGGAAGCAAAATCGAAATTTACCCTCTGCCTTAATGTTGCATAAAAATGGGCGCCTGTTGCCGCCGGGAACTTTGTTTTTGTCTTCATGTCTCTTCTTAATCCACCCGCTGTACAGGGTCGATATTTCCGAGTTCATCAAGCTATTTAACTGCAAATCATTTAAGCAGTCATGGTATGAACGTAATATGTGATGATAAGTTTTATAATATGATTTTATTTTATCAAATAATCCGTTTGCCCGTCATTTTTAAAATGAGAAAGCCCCATATTTCTATGAGGCTGAATTATTTTGCTTTAAAGACATCCATCGTGTAAAGCATAAACCAAACAAACTACATAATAGACAACTCAGAATTAAAATTGTTTTTAACTTTTTTAAAAAAAAATAAAAAAACTTTTATTCATGTTTTTGATGCGTAAATCCGTCCAGTAATTTCATGGTTTTAAGTGCCTCTTCGCCGCTGCAAGGGTTTTCTGCTTCATTCAGGAAATAGGCCACCACCTTTTCAATCATGGGTTGCTCCACATGCGCCAATGGGAGAAAATCCAATTTTTCATCATCGCCATTTATGGTTACCTTAATTTGATGGCCAAACATAGGGAAACTAATTTTTCCCCTGGTCCCAAAAATCACACAACTATCCGCTTGTTGTGCTTCAGCTACCGTAAAGCACCAGGTGCCGTTAAATACCACACCGTTTTCAAATAAAATATGCCCGGTAACCAGATCATCCACCTGTTGGTTGCCAGATTGATTGACAGCAATCCCGTGATAGCTTTTTATACTTCCGAAGTAATACAACATTAAATCCAGCTGATGCGGAGCCAGATCATGAAAAAGTCCACCACCTGATATTTCCGGATTTGTTCTCCAATTTGATTCTGCAGTGGCAATGAGATCATTTTTTTGTGGTTGCAGCATTTTTAAATCAACGAAGCGGATGTCGCCAATTATCTTTTCCTCAATCAAAGATTTTATTTTCAGGAATAAGGGTTGGGCCCTCCGGTAATGCGCGACAGAAAGTTTAACATTATATTGATGCGCAGCGGAAACCATTCTTTTTGCCGCTTCACTGTTTAAGGCCATTGGTTTTTCTACATACACCGGTTTTCCTGCAGCGAGGGCTTTGATGGTCAATTCTTCATGCTGCAGGGGAGGAGTGGCAATATAAACGGCATTTACTTCAGGGTCATGAATTAACTCGTCCACGTCGCTATACCATTTTGATACTTGATGCCGCCTGGCATAATCTTCAGCTTTAGCCGCGTCTCTCCGCATGACCGCTACCAGCGAAGAATTGGGTGCTTTGTTGAAAGCCGGTCCGCTTTTTACCTCTGTTACATCTCCACAACCAATAATTCCCCATTTAATCTCCGTCATATACCCTCAATTTAATTTGGCGGGTAAGTTAAGGATAGTGATTTAAGATGGAAAGACTGATGTAGATTTTATTTTAGAGAAATAGTAAGCTTTTTGTTGTTTTAAATTAATGTATTTCTAAAAGCAAGCGGAGAAAGATTTGTTTTCTTCTTAAATAAGGTGCTGAAAGATTGTGCGTGCTCAAAACCGAGTGCGTAAGCAATTTCATTAACAGACAAGGTTGTTGTAGAAAGTTTTTCTTTCGCTTTCGCAATTAATTTTTCATGAATATGTTGCTGCGTATTTTGCCCGGTATGAACACGCAATAAATCGCTCAAATAATTAGGCGATAAATTCAGCTTGTCGGCCAGGTAATGTACTGTAAGCAAGCCCAAACTTGCCGTATGGTTGGCATTAAAATACTCATCAATAACCTGTTCAAATTTAATCAGTAATTGATGGTTATTGTTTTTTCGGGTGATAAACTGTCTTTCGTAGAAGCGGTTGGAATAATTCAGCAGCAATTCTATTTGCGATAAAATAATTTCCTGCGTATGCCTGTCAATATGCAGGCACTCTTTATTGATTTTGTTCAGGATAGTAATCAGGTCATCTTCCTCTTCTGCGGAAAGGTGCAATGCTTCATTCACAGCATAAGAAAAAAAGCCATAATTATTAATTGCATTCGCCAGGTCGTGTTTCAGTAGAAAATCCGGATGAAAGATGAGCAGGTAGCCAGAACCACATTCCATGTTTTGCAAATCAAGAGATTGCACCTGATTGGGTGCGGTAAAGCTCAGTACGCCTTTATCATAATCGTAATGCTGCTGGCCATATTTGATTTTTCCTGTAGCCTCACGTTTCAGTGCGACGCAATAAAAGCGGTTCACAAATCCTTTCCATACCTCATCTGCTATAAAAATGCTTTCTGCCAGATTGATCACACTTACAAAAGGATGATGTGGCTCAGGGAGAGATAATAAGCGATGAAATGCTGATATGGATGAAATAGTGTTCATGATGATGCTAATTTATAGATAATAAAATTGAAAAAGCACAACTCCGGTTTATTCTGAAGTTGTGCCTGTAGGTTAGTCGATTAGCCCCATGCTGAATTCATCATAGGCATCGCCTGTATCGGTACCCAGCGGAATGATGCTTTCCAGTTTTGAGACATCACTTTCGCTAAGCAGAATAGCTGCCGCTGCAATATTTTGTGCTAAATATTTTCTCCTTTTAGTACCCGGAATAGGGATAATCCCTTTATTCATCATCCACGCCAGTCCGAGTTGTGTTGCCGTAATATTTTTATCTGCGGCCATGGCTTCAATGGCATCAACCAGTTCGATATTTTTGTGGAAATATGCTTCCTGAAAACGTGGAATCGATCTCCTGAAATCATTGGCAGGTAAATCATTAATGGTACGAATCTGACCGGATAGAAATCCCCGCCCGAGCGGTGAATAGGCTACAAAACTGATTCCGAGTTCTTCCAGTGTTTGCAAAATCCCTCTTTTTTCTACAGTGCGTTCAAACAGGGAGTATTCACTTTGTACTGCGGCAATTGGATGTACGGTGTGTGCCCTTTTAATGGTTTCCGAAGAAACTTCTGACAAACCAATATGGCCAATTTTCCCTTCTTTTACCAATTCACTCATGGCTTCAACTGTTTCTTCGATAGGGGTATTTTTATCTAAACGATGCAGGTAGTATAAGTCGATATAATCGGTTTTAAGGTTTTTAAGCGACCGCTCTAATGCTTTTTTTACATATTTCTTCTGACCATTAATTGCCCATGTCACTTTATCATTATCATCTATTTCCCAACCAAACTTAGTGGCAATGATGTAATCATTTCGATGCCCATCTATCGCTCTTGCAATGAGCTGTTCATTTTTTAACGGGCCATATAAATCTGCAGTATCCAGAAAGTTAACGCCTAATTCTTTTGATTGATGTATGGTAGCAATAGCCTCCTTTTCATCTGCCTTGCCATACATATCAGCTTCTTCAAATCCTGTCATTCCCATACAGCCTAATCCCATTACGGGAACAATCAGGCCTTGATTTCCTAGGTTTATTTTTTTGATTTCCATAGTTACTTATTTTATGGTTCAAAGTTCGGGAAGATGGAACGCGCAGCTGTATGCAAACCCCTGAAAGTTGTGTGCAAATCAATGAAAGTGATTGCGGTGGAGATGAGATTAAATATATTAAAGCATATTAAACTTTCAAAAGCATTTAATTTATTCACACCTGAATACTTTTTATAAAAATAGAATGTTTTTTAATCATAAATCTTCAAGTAGTGATTTTACCAGATCCATAATAACTTAACATTTTTGTTTATTATTGGTATTATTAAAAATACATAATATTTAATTATTGTTATAATTTATCTAATTATTAATTAATTTAGCTTTCAGTTTTCACTGATTATGTATTATTTAAAATACATATTCAATGGAATAGCAGATTTTATGGCGAAAAAAAGATATCAAGGAACATCTAATGATAAAGAGCGCTCAACTCAAAAACTTATTGAAGCTGTTGGAATAATCATTAAATCCAAAGGATATACTGGACTAACTGCCACAAATATTTCAAAAGCTGCAGGTCTTAGTCGCCGTTTGATTACTATTTATTTTGAATCATTAGAAAATCTAATAGAAACTTATTTTAGAAATAAAAACTATTGGGTAGCCGCCTTAGGTTATGTAAATGAAATGATAGAAAAAAATCAAGGTGGAAATACTAGACAATTATTAGATTTTCTATTACAAAATCAATTGGATTGTTTTTATGAGGATGAGGAGATGCAAAAGGTTATATTATGGCACATTAGTCAAAGAAACCAAATCATGCATGAAATTTCTGAAGATAGAGAACGATTTGGTTCATCTTTCTTTAATCTTGCAGATAAAGAGCTATCTGGAAAAGATATTGATTTAAGAGCAGTAACGGGTTTACTGGTTGCGGGGATTTATTATCTGGTATTACATGCTAAATCGAATGATAGTCTTTTCTGCGAAATCGATATAAATAAGCAAGAAGGTATGATTCGAATAAAAAAAGCAATATCTTCAATATTAGAAAAAGTTTATGATGAGGTGTAATAAATAATTTTATCGAAAATAATATTCTATAGTCATTTGAAATAGAGATTTATGATCAATTTTTATGATAAGGAATGAGGCCGCTATTAACACAATTGTGATGATAATGATGATATATCCATGTTTCATGAAAAAATATTTATTAATCTCTAATTCTTTCTGAAGTTGTTCTTCCATTTTGCGCTTATTAATTTCCTAATTCCAGTTGGTTTTTAATTAAGTTGTAATATTCTGCCTTATTATTAACTAGTTTTTGGTGATTGCCTGTTTCCACTATCAGGCCGTTTTTCATTACAATGATTTGATCGGCATTTTTAACAGTACTGAGCCTATGTGCAATGATAACTGCTGTTTTTCCTATTAAAAAAGTATGTAGGTTATCATGTACAATTTTTTCATTTTCAGCATCAAGAGCACTTGTTGCCTCATCAAAAAATAAATAACTGGGATTTTTATATACAGCTCTTGCAATAAGTATTCTTTGTTTTTGCCCTCCGCTGATTCCGCTCCCTGAAGCACCAATTTTAGTTTTTAATCCAAGGGGTAATTCTTTAATAAAATCAGACATATTTGAAATTCTGATTGCTTCTGCAAGTTTATAATTATTAATAATTTCATCTCCTGAAACAATATTTCTTTCAATAGTATCTGCAAAAATATAGCCGTCCTGCATCACAACACCGCATTTACTTCTCCAGCTTACAGGCGATATGTCTTCAAGATCATGATTGCCGATGCATATTTTACCATCAGGTGTGGCGTAAAACTTTAAAAGTAATTTCATTAATGTGGTTTTTCCACTTCCACTTGATCCTACAATGGCAGTCGTCTTACCAAAATGAATTTGAGAATTAAGATTTTTAAGTACGAAAGTAGATGTTGGACTACCATATTGAAAGCTTAAGTTTTTTAAGTAAATATCTTGATCAGCTAAATGTTGGTCATCCAGCAAAACTATTTGATCAGCCTTTTCTTCTTCTTCCTGACGCTGTACATCGTTTAATCTTTCAAGACTAAGTTTTGCTTCTTGAAATGACCGAAAAAATGTGATAAGTTGATTTATAGGAGAATTCATTTGGCCAATGATATAAGATATACTCAGCATCGCCCCTAATGATATGTGCCCCAGTATTACCTCTCGGGCTGCAATATAGGTTACAATTATATTTTTAAACTGATTGATAAAATCAAAACCAACGATCTGTAATTGGTCAGTCTTAAGTATTCTGATATTAATGCCAAATAGTTTTACCTGGATTTTTTCCCATTTATCTCTTTTGTAATTTTCAAGATTATGCAATTTTATTTCCTGAATCCCATTAATGAATTCGTAAATGGAATCTTGATTTTCCGATCGCCTTTGAAAACGATAATAATCTAATATCTTTCTTCTATTTAGAAATATGATAGACCAGCCAACGGCAAGAATACTAAGTAATGAATATGTGATAACAATTTTTACATCATAGTAAGATAAAACAAAGAAAAATACTAAGAAATTAATTAATGAAAAAAGTGTTAGTAAGCTTTGAGAGGTTAAAAAATTCTCAATTCTCACCTGATCCTGGATTCTCTGGTTAAAATCTGATCTCATTTTTGAATCAAAGAAAGAGATGGGTAATTTTAATATTTTTCTCAAAAAGTCAGAGATAATATGAATATTAATCCTCGTGCCTAAATACAGGGCAATCCAATTCCGGACAACATCAATAATAGTTGAGCCAATAAAAAGAAATACTTGTGCTAATAAAAGGATAGATACGATATTTAAACTTTTTGATCCAATACCTTTATCTATGATTGATTGGGTTAGGAAAGGAAAAATTAACGTAATGATGCTGGTTGCGAGTAGTGCAAGCGCCAATTGAAAGATTTGCCATTTAAAGGATTTTAAATGATTATAAAGATATTTAAAATGAAAAATTTCCTGTACAGGTTCTGATTTTTTATAGAAGTCTTTCGTAGGCTTTAGGAACATTGTAATGCCACAGTTATCTGCGCTAATCCAGTGTTTACGAAAGGTAACCTCATCTAATGTAATTTTTCCATGTCCAGGATCTGCAATCTTGAATTTTAAGTTATTTGAGAATAGTGATTTTTTAATTTCATACAATACCACAAAGTGATTTTGATTCCAATGTAAAATACAAGGGAAGTCTTTATCAGCTGCTAAAAGTTCAGGAGTTAACTGAATAATAAACGGATCTAAGCCAATATCTTTTGCGGCATGGGATATTCCAGCAATGCTTACACCTTCCCTGGTAATATATGATTTGTCTCGAAGAAATTGTAAAGTATAGTTTTTACCATAGTATTGTGAAATCATGGAAAGTGCGGCAGGGCCGCAATCCATTTGATCATGTTGAGGTACGAATTTAAATTTCATTACCTTTATTAGATTATGAAGCCGATGTATTATTGTTCATTGTTATCCATATTATATATTTATTTTTATATATAATTATAAATTATGTGAACTCATGTTTTTTATCTGAAATAAATCGTCTGATTTAATCTGCAGCACAATTTAATCAGATAATAGGATGGAAGACAACCCTAAAAAACTCACTAAAATCGTTCAATAGTTAAGCATTAAACTCTATAGCCCTTTTATCGTATAAAAGTCCAAGAATGTATAATCCTGCATCTTCAGGCCATTCTACAGATAGTTTTTCAATAAGTTTAGCTGAATTAATTTCTTCGCCTTTATTGAGTTCGTATATAATATTTTCTATCTCAGGATGATAACGCATTTTTAATTTTGAACCTCTAGCAAATATAATTATTTCTTCGCCGTCTATTGATCTTCTGGAATATATTTTAAACGGCTGTGTTAATTTAATAATTCTGTCTTTTAATAAAATATAATTATCAACATCAAAAAGTTTCTCATCAGATAATGAAGTCGTTCTGGTTTTCCATCCGGAATTACTAAATAATGCAAGCTTATAATCATCATGCAAGACCTTAAAAGCATCATTAAATGATAAATTAAGTATATTTTCATCTACCACTAGAAGGTCTCTTAACTCATCTAGCGTTTCTTGTCCATAAGGATCTTTTACTGGGGTCATGATATCCTTGAGACTATCGTCATTTACCATATACTGTTGAGATAGCGAGGATATAATTTTATCAAAAAGTTTTTTTTTGGGAGGGTTATTAAACCATACGGTTGCGCCAATTGATAAGCCATCAGTTTTACCTAAATGAAATTTATTCCATGGCATAAAGTAGACGTCACCTTTTTCGAAATTGTATAATTCTGCATATGGCAGCAAACTTTCGAAATCTTTATCTTCATTCTTCTTTTTTCCATTTATTTGTTCGTAAACTTCATCACTCCAATTATACATTGTTTTTCCGCCTGGCCCTAAATGAAAATGAATTACATTTTCTCCTGGATTGTCTTTATGGATACCTAAAGGAGTATAACCATAGTTTCCTACAAAAGTATGAACACTTAATCCCACCATTGGAATACCAACAATTTCAAGTAATGGTGAAATCAATTCGATTAATTTTTTAGATAATGGATCAGAAAATTTTTCACATCCATTTATAATCATACCAAAGTTTTGATCTTTAAAGACACGATCAGCATATTGCTCTACATCCTCTAATGGTAAGGGTGGATTATCAAAAATATAATTTAAATAATCATCTTTTACTAGTTTGTCATCGACATAAACGCGATATCCGTATTTATTAGTACGAAGCCTGCAAAGTTCTTGAATTACATGTAAAATTTCTCCTGATAATAAATTTGTATCATCTATGGATATTGCATTCTTAATTACAGCTGTTTGTGTTCTATTATTTGTTACAGATAAAAATTTTTCCCACCAATCATAGCTGACCATTTGGGATATTTCAGGGGTTTTTACGTCTATGTGTTCCATAATATTTGTAATAATTTGGTCAATACTATCAATCATAATTAGTTTAAGAATTTATACCAATTAGAAAGTTAAAAGAAAAAATTAATAAGAGAAAGGAATTAATTTAAAAAGCTGCCTCAGAGTGAGGCAGCTTTTTTGCATTACGGTTCAACAACTGTTACTACTACAACAATTGTTTCTACTACAGTAACAACCTGAACGTCATCAGCGGTTGCAATACCGCCAACTAGTTTTTCTTGCTCTAAAGGTGAAACCACCTTTGCGCCTAAGAAATCCTTAGGGTCAAAATTTTTACTTTCCATTAGTTTGAGATTTAATATTAGACCCCGACAAACATGCACCCTTGTCAGCTAGATGTTTTGTTAGATTATAGAGTTACAAATCATACTCTTAAATAAGAAAAAAATTGGTTGATATTTTTTTCATAAACAATTTTAATAAATAAATATTATAATTCAAAATAATTTTCCCGTTTGTGGGAAAATTATTTATTATAAATTATTTATTATTTAAGATTCTGATTTACAGTATTTAATAGTCTTAGTTTTTAACTCTTCCCTGTTCGCTGTTTGTACTATTACTATCATACTTACGCTGACCGGAAATTGATTTGCCAAAGCGATAACTTAAAGTAAGTATTGCTGTTCTGGTATCTAATACATTGCGGTAGTTTGCCTGTGTTTGAAGAAGATTATTAATGGTTCCGCTATTTACATAAGAATGAAAGACATCATTCATTACCAGTTTTACACTTGTACTTGCTGATATTTTTTTAGAGATGGCTGCATTTACTCTTTTTTGATCACCGGCTACAAACTGTGCATTGGTTACCTTACTTTGGTAATAACCATCAATCTGAAAAATCCAATTGCCTTTTATTTTAAACTGAAACTGTGGTTTAATATAATAAAAGGTACCTTTTGTATCAATATAGCCGGTATAGAATGAACCTGTGGTGTGAATATTTGAAACCTGTCCATACAGATTAACATTAAACCAGGGCAGGAGGTCGAAATTGCCATTAACAGAAAGAGATTTGAACACAGATTGCCCAATATTGCCTGGCCGACTGTAATAGATTCCATCCAGAATTTCAATGGTTTCATTTACCTGGTCTAAGGTTTTACTGTAACTTAGGGTAGTAGTCAGTTTGCTTTTATACGTATGAGAAAGTTCCAGGCTATTTGAATAGGATGGATTTAAAAAAGGATTGCCTGTATAATAGGTGAATTTATCAATTGGAGAAATAAAAGGATTTAAGTCCTGGTAGTAAGGCCGGTCAATTCTTCTCCCATAATTCATTCCAATGAGGTTGTTACCTGTGGTATCCAATTTATATTGTAGGTATAAAGTCGGAAATAGCCCGGTATAATTTCTATTGAAAGTGGAGTCGCTTTTTTGAATATTACCCAATTGATGACCTTTGGAAAATGTACTTTCCATTCTTAACCCGGCTTGTACCGTTAACCGTTTAAATTCTTTATTGGCGCTGATATAAACAGCGTTAATATTTTCCCGGTAATTGAAGTGATTTGTTTTGCTATAATCAGGTATTTTCACACCCGTAACGGTATAAAAATAGTTTGCCTCGTTATCTGTTAAGGTAATATTTGATTTTGCTCCCATAGAAAGTTTAATGCCATTTTTAAAAGGATGGCTATAATCTGCCTTAGCCGCATAAATTTTAATATTCGTTGGTAAATCGCCAGTTAATAATTCATGATTTGTCAGCATTCCATCTCTTAAATAACTATTATTCAGGAACGATTGCTGACTTCCCATATCATAGTTGAGATAATCTACATCTATGGTTAATTCGCGGCCTGATTGATTATACTGATGGCGGTAATTCAGGTTTATATTGTTGTTTTTAAAAGATTCATCCTGATGGTTGTTGGCCACAATGGTTGAATCCAATTGATTTGCTTCATTTAAGAACCTGCTGTTCACCATCGATTTTTGATTAGCAGGGTGTGATATTGCAGTCCAGCCGATACCGATCGTGGTCTTGTCAGATACATAATAGTCCAGGCCCAGCCTTGAAGTAAAACTGTTTCCGGTATAACGTGTAAAAGAATTCTGCAAAAAATTAGCCGTTGTTTCGCCCATCGCATTTTGAAAATGCCGGTTAATATCCAGATCGCTGTAGCTATTGGTTGTAATGTAACTCAGATTTTCTGAAATATTAATTTTATTATTCCTGTAATTCACATTTAAGCTATTATTTGTTCTGGCATAATTCCCCTGGATATACCCTAAATTTATGCCCCCGTTAATGCCAACAATTTTAGTTTTCTTGGTGCGTATATTAATTACACCACCGTTACCGGCTGCATCATATCTGGAAGAGGGATTTGTCATCAGTTCTATCTGATTTAAAGAAGCAGAAGGCAATGACCTGAGGTAATTCTCAAGGTCCTGACCCGAAAGATAGGTCGGTTTGTCATCAATGAAGATTGTTGTTGCCTTACCTTTGAGTGTAATACTACCATTTTGGCCAATTATAACCCCTGGCGATTTTTCCAATACTTCAAGTGCAGTGCCACCGCTTGCAGTAAGCATGGCATCAACATTAACAACAGTTTTATCAATCTTTTGCTCAACCAAAGGTTTGCTTGCCGTAATCTTTACTTCGTTTAATGCTAAAACAGATGGTTGTAATACGATATTTGCTGCTTTTGTTGCGCTATCCACATTAAAATTCCTATAAACACTTTCGTATCCGATTGAAGTAGCCACAACCTTATACATGCCTCTTTTTACAGTATTAAAAGCATAATTCCCATTGATATCCGTTACGGCCGATAAAATAAGGGAAGTATCTGCAACATTCTTCATTGATATATTGGCGCCGTTTATAGGCTGATTCATCTGATTTAATACCTTGCCACTAACAGAAAGTTCATTTTGGGCATATGTTGAAACTGTAATTAACATCAGTAAAACGATCAGCGTGTTTGCCATTCTCGATTTCATATCAGGAGCATTTAAGTGAAATAGATAGGTTAATTCTTAATTATGATTTCGTTAAGGTTTGCTGGATATCCTGTCCTAACTGCCTGATCAATTTATAAAGCGACCCTGTGGCCTTTTCTTTATCCAGTTTAATCGTTAACTGATCCTTTTCTAATTTAATGGAATACGTATCCTTTAATTTCCATATTGTTTCATCCGCTTCATTTTCTCCCGACTGTGCCAGGGCTTTAATAATTAAAGTCTTAACAGCTTCTGCTTTAACAGGATTAAAGCTGGCATTTAAACGATATTCATTATCACTGTTGTTGATGCTAACAGATGTGGATTGAGTAGAAGTTTTAGACTGATTTGGTTTTTGCTGACCGAAGGCTGCCCCGGTAATGAATAGCGCTATGGCTATCAAAAAGATTTTTTTCATATGATGTTGTTTTAATATCTGGAACAAATCTGAAATAAAATAACCTGTATAATGGTTAATGATGAGTTAACGAAGTGTTAATGGTATTAAATAATCACTTTAATTATGAGGATAAAACTATTTTTGTTAAACAATGGAAAAGAAATTTACAATCAGGATGCTGATGATACTATCATTATTAATCATTGGCACGTTGTCATCAATACAATATTACCTGATCCATAATACTTATGAGCTTACGAAGGAGAAATATTATACAGAAGTAAAGAAAAGGACCACTCAGCTAATGAATGCTGCTGTGGTTGATTCACTTGAGGATAAATTACAGGAGAATTTAAAACAGGTTATCATACATGCATATGAGCAAGATAAACTAAACAAAAAGGTTGTTTTTCAATCATTGAAAGACAGTAATCATGTATGGTATCAACAACTAAACGGCTACATCTATCAAAATCTTCAACATCGTAAAGATCTGAGAAACATTCAATATAAGTCGCAGTACGAAGAGATCATCATCGAAAAGGGCGGTGTTCTGGATACCTTACTTTCCTCAACGGATGTACCGGTTATGCTTTTCGGAAATAAATTTAATGATGCCAATACCTTATTGTTAAACCATAATGAAACAGTTAGTGTGGTTAACAAAAACATGCGCGAGAAACAAATAAACTATAGTCAAAATTTAAAACTGATTGTCAGAACCTCAAATTACATTAGTGTGTCAGACTGGAAAAAAGCCGTTTTTAGCCAGATGCTAGGCACCTTTACTTTGGGGGCAACCTTAATTATTGCTGTCATTTCACTTTTGTATATGGTATTTAGTGCGATGATCAGGCAAAAGAAAATTGCCGATATCAAAACTGATTTTGCCAATAATATTACGCATGAACTTAAAACGCCGCTCAGTTCTGTGAGTTTGATTTTAAAAAGCATGGGCCGCGATGATGTAAAAGCAAATAAGGTATTGCAGGATGATCTGTTACAATCTTTAAACCGGCAATATCTGAAAATTCAGCACATTGTAGACAGTGTGCTGGAAGGTGCCATGTTATCTGAAATCCCTGTTCAGCTTGAACCATTAGACATGCATACTTTTTTAGAAAACTATGTGCATGACCTTAGGTTAAAATCTCATCAACTGGCTGTTGATATTGATCCGGGATCATGCCTCCTTCATAGCAGTCCGCTTTTTATAGAGAAAATTCTCAATGTGCTGGTGGAGAATGCTCAAAAATATAGTGCCCCACAAACTGTTATCAAGCTTGAATCCGCTATCAATGGTAAATATTATACCATTGCCGTAACAGATGAGGGCCCGGGCATTACAGCGGACCACCAGGCGTATATATTTGATAAATTTTACCGGGTTCCGGAAGAAAACCGGCATTCGGTTAAAGGCTTAGGATTAGGTTTGTTTTTAGCTAGGCAGGCTGCAGACCGGATACAGGCCAAACTCGAATTAAAAAGTAAAGCGGGCAAGGGGAGTTCATTTTTAATTCATTTACCCCTATGAATGCGCACATTTTGATTGTTGAAGACGATATTGACCTTGGCCACCTGCTGAAGCAGTATCTGAATTTAAATCATTTCCAGGCCGATCAGGTATTTAACGGCATTGAAGCAAGGGCCGCATTGCGCGAAAAACATTATGATATTCTGATCATTGATGTCATGATGCCAGGGGAGGATGGATTTCAGCTGGTGGAAAAACTCAGCAAGAACTACCCTGATCTGCCCTTTCTGTTTGTAACTGCCCGGAAAATGAAGGAAGATATTGTGAGGGGCCTGGAGTTGGGCGCTGACGATTATATTTTAAAACCCTTTGATGCCGATGAACTTATTCTAAGAATCAGAAATATATTAAAGAGAACAAACAAATTACCGAAAGATACGGATGCCATGATTCAACTGGGAGTTTACCAGTTCGATTTGCCGAATATGCGTTTAACCTCCGCTTTTTCTGAAACGCTGCTTACTGAAAAAGAAAGCCAGTTGCTGCATTATTTGAGTAAACATCAAAACGAATTGATTAAGAGGAATGATATCCTGAACTATTTATGGAAGGAATCTGATTTCTTCAACGGGCGCAGTATGGATGTGTTCATCAGCAGGCTACGTAAATATCTGGCTGATGATCCAAACATCCAGATTGAAAGTGTACGCGGTATTGGTTTCAGGTTTTACATTAGAACCCCATAATGAATCGCCATTTTTATGCCACAGGCATCTTTAAATGGTTTTTCAGGAAAGGTATGCAGCTGTCCTGATTTTTCATTTTGCTGAATCACGGATTGCATGGCTGATAAGCACAAAGCATCCAGGATGTCATCCGGGGCAAGGGCTTTTTTTGTAAACAACTGAATAGCCGATTGATAAAGGTTCTCTGTGCGGGAGTCCCATTGCTGCAGGATCGCCAGCCTTTCCGCTATGCCTGCTGTGGTTTTCTTGCCGGCCCTTAAAGGTTTACCCTGATTCAGCAACTGAAAGGAAACTTCCGGGTGTGCTTCTTTAAAACGTACTCTCGCTGCATGATTGCCAGTCAGCAAGTCATCCACTTCTTTCATCTTCGGCATAATGAACCAGCTTTGCTTTGATAGTCCCTTGCCTAAAATATTTTTATTGATTTCATTCGCTTCACTGTAGCTTTCTGCTGCAAATGCTTCGCGACAGGGCACCGGAAACAGACTGGATTTTCTTTCTTTTGGTAAGATTGCTCTGGCTTCCTGCTCACAGGTACGGTGTGGGTTTTTCGCACTGGGCAAACCTAATGGCATGTCGATCAGAAAATCACCATACTTTCCAAAGTATGACCACACTTCGGTAATGTTGCTAAAGCACTTTATGGTTTCTTCAGCATAGCTGGCTGCCACCCAACCGAATTTGCATCCGTCTACACCCACGGCATGATTACTCATATTGAAATTATGATTTCTATTAATATTTAATTGACAATGTTAGCCATTCCCTTTAAAACTTAAAACAATCGTTTTGCATAGAATTTTTTAAGCACATCATCAAATTCCTTTTTATAGCTTCGTCCAACCGGAATTTTAAATCCGGATAATAAAATTGCATCATTATTGACGGCGTTTATCCAACTGGTATTAATGAGGAATGAACGGTGAATTCTTAAAAATCCTTTATGGCGCAAACGGGTGGAGAGTTCATTAATCGTCATCTTTGGAACAGCAATCAACTCCTTACCCAGCATTACTTTAATGTCATTGCCGTTGCTTTCCATGTATATGATATCACCCAGTATGATCTTTCGGTTAAATCCTTCTGCTTTCAGGATAATAAAATCTTGATCGATTTCTTTGTTATTATGTCTCAAAACCCGGTCTACTGCTTTAAAAAAACGGTTAAATGTAATGGGCTTTAATAAATAATCCACTGCTTCCAATTCAAATCCATCAATGGCATATTCCCGATATGCAGTGGTTAATACCGTTTTAGGTTTTTTATTCAGCGATTTTAAAAAATCTATGCCATTTAAATCAGGCATCTGAATATCCAAAAACATTAAATCGATGGTTTGGTGTTGCAATACCTGATATGCCTCCATAGCATTTTTAGCTGTAGCCAACAATTTTAAACCATCAATTTTAGAGATATGGTCTTCCAAAAGTGCAATGGCCAAAGGCTCATCATCCACAATCATAATATTAATCATCACTACCTGGGGTTATCACTTCTACCTTAAACCAGTTATCCTCCTGCTTTATCGTTAACGTGTAGTTTTGCCGGTAATACAGTTCAAGTTGTTGTTTGATGTTTTTAAGTCCGATTCCGACCCGTGTTTCAGTCCTTTTTTCAAAAAAGGTATTATCTATTTTAAAAATACTTTGTTTCTTGCTGGAGCTTATCGAAATGACAATTTCTACAATGTTGCTGGTTTTTTCTGCACCATGTTTAAAGGCATTTTCTACCAAAGAAAGATACAGTAAAGGCGGGATGGTATTGCTGCGGGTGATATTTTCCGTTTTTGTAATCTTTAGCCGGTCATCATACCTCAGTTTTTCCAGGCCAATGTAATCATCAATGATGCTAAGTTCATCTTCAATGGGTACCAGTTTTTTCTGTCCTTTATGAAGGATATAATCCAGGATATCAGAAAGCCTGCTGATCGACGCCGAAGTATATTCAGAATTGCGGATGGCGAGTGAATAAATATTATTAAGGGTATTAAATAAAAAATGTGGATTTAGCTGGGTTTTTAAAACCTTCAATTCCAGTACCGATTTTTCTTGTTGAAGTTGTAGCACATTTTGCTTTTCATACTGGTACTGCAACATGTACATGATGGCTATAAAAATGAATGATCCCGTTACGATAGGGAAAATATAAACAAACAGCAGGTATCTCAGATCTGTGAAAATCGCGATCATGCTATCCTTGGGTTGATTGATGAAAAAAGGTTCCGCCAGGTAGATCACAAAAATACGATTGAATACCCCCAGTAAATATAGGCTGCAGAGCAAAGACACCAAAAAAGTCATGTATTTTTTGCAATCAAAAAGCTTTCTGATCAATACAAAAAATATAAAATTGGCACCAATCACCTGAAAAATCATGTGGCACAATTCATAACAAAATATTTCCTTTACAATGGGTTCCTGGTACTCACCGGATGTTTTGGCCAATCCAAAGGCGAAAAGCGCTGTCCAGAATACGATCTGATAGCCAATGTCTTTTCTGAAATGACGGTTCGCGTCTGTTTTCACCATCTTCAAAACTAGCGATTAAATCATTTAAATGCCCGGATAAATGCAAATGACAAGATTTTACATGCGAACGACATCATTTAGCATTTAAAGGGGGCATGTGATTATTCGCATTTAAAATCATGGCGTATAAACGCAGTTGTTCCGAAACATTTTGAAAAGCAGAATCTTTGCCGGAAAAAGAAACGAATGGAAGAAAAGAAATTTCATGGACTGGATCATTTGAGGGCTCTAGCCATTTTAATGGTACTGACGTATCATTACCGGGCTTTTAAGCATCCTGCATGGATTGATACCATCGGATCGGTAGGGTGGACTGGTGTAGACCTGTTTTTTGTATTAAGCGGATTTTTAATTTCGAATCAATTATTTAAAGAATTTAAAAAAACTGGTGCCATAAAAATGAATCTTTTTCTATTAAAAAGGTTCTTCAGGATTCTTCCACCTTATCTATTTACCCTGCTGCTATATATCTACATTCCGGTTTTCAGAGAAAAAGAAACTTTACCACCCATCTGGAAATTTTTGACTTTTACTCAGAATTATGGATTAGACGTGATACATAAAGGAACTTTTTCTCATGCATGGTCGCTATGTATAGAAGAACAGTTTTATCTTTTGTTGCCCTTATCATTAGGCGTTTTAATCAGAATCAAAGGATTTTCTTATTTAAAGTTAGGCATTATGCTGCTGCTGCTGATTTCCATTTTTATCCGGGCCTTTTCCTGGTATGAAATTATCTTACCTCACCTTAATTCTCCAGATTTTTGGAAACAGTGGTATCAGTATATTTACTATCCCACCTATACTCGATTGGATGGATTGGCCATTGGTGTTTTAATCGGGCATTTATATCAATATTCCAAGCCGTTCAAAAAAATGCTTGATACCAAAGGAAATCTATTACTGTTAACCGGAATGATCGCTATCTCATTTTCTTTCTGGTTTTGCCAAGATCAAACTTTAGCAAGTGCTTCTATTTTGGGCTTCTCTTTAGTCGCCATCAGTTACGGCATCATTTTAATAGGGGCTATATCCAGCTCATCTTTCCTGGCGAAAAATAAATCTGTTATTACCTCACAACTGGCAATGCTTTCTTATGCTATCTATTTATCGCATAAAGGGGTAATACACCTCACACAACGGTTCGTAGAAAAAAACCATATGGTTATTTCTGATGGTGTGTTGCTGTTATGCTGTTTTCTACTGTGTCTGGCGGTGGCTGTTTTTTATCGGTTTTTTATCGAAAAACCAGCCAGTATATTTAAAAATAGAATAATAAACCTTTAAAAATAAATCCGATGAGAATTATTATTATGATGATCTTTTTACTTCAACTGTTCAAGCCGTCGTTTGCTCAAGATCACCATCAGGAAAAAATTAAAATTAAAGAAGTGGTACAGCAATTTATGCAGAGTACCCCTACAAAAGATTCGGCTACCTTTAACAGTTTATTTCATGAACAGCCAGTATTATAGGTGGGTGTATTAAAGGATAAAACCCAGGGCAAAATCTTGGAGTAGCATCCTGGTAATACCTTGAAATAGGAAAAAACAGCATACCAAAGCGAATTCTACATGTTGTCATTTTCCTTTATATTTACGGATATTTTAGCAGTTAGCGCATGTGGCATCTCATAGGGATCATTATTTCTTTTTTCCTTTCCATCCTTCTTTTTACCAAAAGGGGCAAATCTACAGCAGATTTGGTGCTGGCCTGTTGGTTATTTCTCATTTCATTTCACCTGCTCACTTATTACTTGCTTGCTACAGGAAAGTTTCTTGAATTTCCATATTTATTGGGTCTTGAAATTGCGGTTCCATCTGTTCACGGTCCTTTTTTATATCTGTATACTGCATTATTAACCGGAAAAAAAATCGCTACACTACCGGGTGTTTTTCATTTTATTCCAACTGTTTTAATCTATGGGATTTTATCACCATTTTTTCTGCTGCCCGTATCAGAAAAAATTCTGGTTTATGAAAATAATGGTGCCGGTTATACCACTATACTCAAAATCATCCATTTTGCAGTTATACCATCAGGAGTGGTATATATCGTGCTTTCCTTATTTTTATTAAAAGAACATCAACAAACCATTTCCAATCAGCTGTCGGATATAGAAAAAATCAATTTAAACTGGTTAAATAAACTAATGGTTGGCATGGGCGTAATCTGGTTGTCTGTTCTTTTTGGCAACGACACCACTACTTTTACCTGTGTTGATCTTTTTATTCTGTATATTGGCTATTTTGGTATAAAACAAGCGGGCATCTTTAACGATAAAATTGAGATTCATTCCCCGTACAATGAAGCGATCACATTCCCGGTTAAATATCAGAAATCTGCAATAGGGGAAGGGCACTTATCAGAGATACACTTGGAGCTTTTAACACTCATGGATCAAAAAAAACTTTTTAAAGATCCAGCACTATCTTTAAGCGAGCTGGCCAGGCAGTTGAACGTTCATTCCAATAGCTTATCTCAGGTCATCAATAGATTAGAGCATAAAAATTTTTATGATTATGTCAACGCGTTAAGGATTGATGAATTTAAAACAATTGTCGCTTTTCCTGAAAACCAAAAGTTCACCTTGCTGTCACTGGCTTATGAGGTGGGCTTTAATTCTAAAACATCCTTTAACAGGAATTTCAAAAAAATAACGGGATTATCACCCACAACCTATTTAAAACAACATAAGATTGAACTTCAGGCACAGTTTGATCAAGAAATGAGTGCCACCTTACATAGTGGAACCATTTAAAGGCCACTATCATGCATTTTTGTGCATCATACCGGGCAGATGATGGATGGCCCGTTTGGTTTTCAATGATGAATTAAAATGAAAAAAAAGATTTTCCAGTTGCTGTTCGCTGTATTCGCTATTCTGATCGGATTATATCCGCTTAAATATTTATTAAATCATGGGAAAACAGGAATATTAAGTGGCAAGCCAGATTGGCTGCTGCATAGTGAGGTCTGGCAATTTTCCTTTTATAGCCATATTGTTTTTGGTGGAGTAGCTTTATTAATTGGATGGATTCCAGTTTAATGCAAAGCTCAGGCACAATAAACCTCGTATTCATCAGTTTATTGGCAAAATTTATGTGGTATCCGCTTTAATGAGTTCTTTTTCGGGCTTTTATATTGCGTTGTTTGCAGACCAGGGATTTTGGGCTTCGCTTGGTTTTTGCTGCCTGGCCATCATTTGGTTTTGTGTTACTTTGATCGCTTACCTGACTATCAGGAAAAAACAAATTTTAAAACATCAACATATGATGATCTATAGCTATGCCGCCTGTTTTGCTGCTGTAACACTGAGAATATGGTTGCCTGTTCTTATTGTGATTATCGGCCATTATGGTACCGCTTATCTTATGGTAGCCTGGTTATCGTGGATTCCTAATTTATTGGTTGCACACTTCATCATCATTAAAGGTGGAGCCCTACATGAAGGAGAGGCAAGCAGGTGCCGGTAAGCTGAATTTTAAAGGAGTAATAAGGGGCATTTATTAAAAGGGAGACAGAAGTGAAGTGATAGCGTCAATCAAATGCAGGCCATCAGGTATGAATAGGAAACCATTGTAATCCCGTTTGTAGCATTATTATTTACAAATTTTAAATTGTATGATTATGTGTACAAATAAAAATTTCTGTAGATCTTATATCCCGTAAATTTTCATTTCAATTAAGCCTGTCTGAAATTTATTTCTGATAAAAAGGCATAATATGTATTTTTATGTAATTGGAAACGTTTTTTTCGAAACAAAAAATAGTCTCTGGAAAAAATTGTTTATAGATCTTGAAACAATTTTTCCCGAAACAAAAAAAAGTTTCGAATAATTTTGTTTCGAAATGCTGTAAATTGTGGTAAAAAAATCTGATCTGAAAAAAATAAGGGAGTATACTGGCTGATCGCAGACAAACTTTTATTGAAAAATATTAATGGTTTAACTGGCTTTAAACAGTGGGTTTGGAAGTTTGATTAACGCAAAACGTTTATCACGATTTATTGGTTAAGACTTAAATATGCTTATGGTTTTTTGCCTGAATACAAATTCGGATATATTTGCACTATGTTTAATAGCGGCATCTTGATGCCTATCATCATTGTATCCGGTATGGCCTACAGTATTCTAGCCAGAAAGCTGACTGTTTCAGCTGCTTTTACCGGCGCCTTACTGGCCATTATTATTTTTAGTGCTGCCGGTTATACCGGACTAGCCATGATGACTACATTTTTTATCTTGGGTTCTGCCGCCACATCCTGGCAAAAGCATCAGAAAATGGTTTTTGACGGCGGTGAGGGAACCGAAAAAGGCCGCAGTATGCTACAGGTGCTGGCCAATGCTGGTACGGCTGGGCTTGCAGGTCTGGTGGTTATTTTGTGTCCCCAGCTAGCCCATCTGTTATTGCCTGCGGTGGCTGCTGCTTTTGCCTCCGCAACAGCAGATACGCTCTCCTCTGAGCTGGGGATGGTTTACGGAAGAAAATTTTTTAATATTATTTCTTTTAAGCCTGACACTTGCGGTAAGGATGGTGTGATCAGTCTGGAAGGTACCCTGATCGGTATTTTGGGAAGTAGCATAATAGCCGGCATTTATGCGCTTGGATGGGGTTGGGGCATCAGCGTTTTGTTTATCGTGCTTTCAGGAACAATAGGTAACATGACCGATTCTGTATTGGGGGCTTTGCTGGAGCGGAAAGGGTTGATCGGAAATAATGCGGTTAATTTTTTGAATACGTTGCTTACAGCGGGCGTGATGTTGGCACTCGAAGGGATTTTTTGATTAGTATCTATCTTTTGGGATAATGTTGCCTGTCTGTACTGAGACATAACCAAAAGACGGATTGAAGTGTTAAGTTGAACTTTTGTGCTTCTATCAAAAATTTTTATATTTACTGAACTGAGGGGACCATATCCCGTCCTTCGGCAATAACTGCCCCGTTAAGGCAATTCTAAAGAAGATACCATGAGAAGAACATTTTTACTGATTACAATTGGGCTGTTGGTATTTAATTTCACATTTGGTCAATCAGTGAAATATAAGCAACTTGACAGCTTATTTAATGCTCTTTTTAAGCAGAAAATGTTTAATGGAAATGTGCTGATTGCAGACCAAGGGAAAATCATATTTGAAAAAAGTTATGGCTTTGCCAATGAGAAAACCGAGCAAAAAAATAATAACCAAACCATATTTGAGTTGGCATCTGTTTCCAAACAATTTACTGCTATGGGAATTGTTTTGTTGGAAAAACAAGGAAAACTGAACTATGACGACAAAATTTCTAAATATATTCCCGAACTGGCATTCTACGGAAACATCAGCATAAGAAATTTACTTAACCACACTGGCGGGCTTCCTGACTATATAGAGATTTTTGAAGAAAAGTGGGATAGAACAAAATTTGCTACCAATCAGGATATTGTAAATGTTTTTGCGAAATACAGGCCAAAAGTTATTTTTCAGCCTGGCGAAAAATACCAGTACAGCGATACAGGTTATACTTTATTAGCATTGATAATAGAAAAAGTATCAGATAAGACATTTGGACAATTTTTAAGTGAAAACATCTTTCAACCATTAAAAATGAGAAATACGTTTATCTATAGACGTAGATTTGAACCAAAAGAAATAGAGAATTATGCTCTTGGTTATGTTACAGATAGCTTAGGATACAAAGTGCTTCCTGATAGTTTTGGAAAAGAATTTTACACTTATTATCTAGATGGAATCGTAGGTGACGGAACCGTAAACGCTACAACAGAGGATTTATTTAAATGGGACAGAGCACTTTATACCGATAAATTGATAGATTCAAAAGATAAAGAACTCATATTTAATTCTGTAAAAACCAAAGATGGCAAAGAAACTCATTATGGATTTGGGTGGTTCGTAGGGAATTCAACAAAAAATGGCAAAATCGTATATCATACCGGAGGTTGGCCAGGGTATTCTACTTATATTGAAAGGCATTTGGACAATGACAAAACCATAATAATCCTGCAAAATCATTCTGAAGCCAAAATAAATTCATCTTTGCAAAAAGTAAGAACGATATTATATAATTAATCTTAAAAAAAGTAGGAATAAGAACGCAATTAGAAATTATCACGAAAGACGATTTGCTGTAGATTATTTTCTTCCATCATAAATTGCTGTTATTTTAGCTTTGTATACTCAAACAACATCTCGAAAGAAGCAAAGGTTTTACGAGCAGAACGACTAATTTTTTTTGGTAATGTCTGCAGTAATGCTTTATAAAGTTATCTGAAGGTTATTCACTTCAAAACCCTTATAACTTAACATTTCCGCATTGTGAGAAACCTCAAGGTTGAGCTCCAGCATTTCAATAATCTCTTTTGCATGAGTAATATTTCGGTGTATATCGTTAATCCCGCGGATTTCTATGCCTTTAGACATGACCTTAAATTTAGAAGGCTCAAATTTGTTGATGAAGGCCTGAAGATCGGCACTGATTTTTGAAGACGTATTTTGCATATTCAGATTCTATTTAAATCATCGCAAAGCACGTAAAGTCTCTTTAACTTATTACGCAGTTGATGTTATCTTATCAATAACTATTAATCGCATATATAATGGATTTGAAGCATTTATGCGTATCCTCTAACCTTGAAAGGTTTATATCCTTAAAAAAAACTGCTATTTGATCAGCTAAAAGGATTTACAAAGGAGCAAAATTTTATATTATGTTAAAATAGCGCGCTATATGTTAACAATAATATAACCCTGACTAACCAAATTCCTAATGCTGTGATTCCATCTTTGTGGCACCTAACAAGCACCTGATTCAGGTAGTCTGATGGGTTAAAAACCAACAAATCATAACTATTCATTCATTCATGAAATCAAATTACAAATTCATTTCTTTGCTTTTTTCCGTGAGGTGGCAGTGTTTTGCAATGTTAATGCTACTTTTCAACTTAAATAGCTTTTCCCAAAGTAATAAACTGATTACAGGTAAGGTTATAGATGAAACCAATCAACCCATCCCTGGTGTTACCATCAGAATTAAAGGCGGTAACACAGGCACATCTACCAATTCTGACGGACTTTACAATATCCAGGCTAAAAGTACTGATATGCTGGTTTTTTCCATGCTTGGCGGCATCACCAGGGAAGTAAATGTTGGTAATCAAACCAAGATTAATGTAACCATTATGCCGGATAACCAGAGCCTGAAAGATGTAGTGGTGATCGGTTACGGCACGGCAAATAAAAAAGATGTGACCGGGGCAGTGACTTCCATTAAATCTGAAGAATTTAATCAGGGGGTAATGGTGAATCCGGCACAACTTTTACAAGGAAAGGTAGCCGGACTGAATGTAACCAAAAGTGGCGATCCAAATACCAAGCCTTCTACCATTCTCCGAGGTCCATCTACATTAAGAGAAGGTGCCGCACTAGAACCATTTTATGTTATAGATGGCGTGCCTGGAGCATCAATTGATTTATTGGCCCCATCTGATATCGAAAATATCGACATCTTGAAAGATGCTTCTTCCACGGCGATTTATGGCTCAAGAGCAGCAAACGGCGTAATCATCGTGACAACGAAGAGGTCTAAAAATGGTCAGGCAAGACTTTCTTATAATGGCTACGCTGCGGTAGAAAAGGTATCCAAAAAATATGACATGCTTTCTGCGCCAGAATTGAGAAAATATCTGGCAGATAATAAGCAGACCTTAAACCCGATTGATGATGATGGTTCTGATACCAACTGGCAATCCTTATTGGAAAGAACTGGTTATTCTCAAAATCATAATGTTTCCATTGGTGGTTCGGGTCAGGCTTCAGATTATGGCGCCAGCGTAAATTACCTGGACAATCAGGGGATTTTAAAAAACTCTTCATTAAAGCGGACAATTGTAAGGGGATACCTGAATCAGAAATTTTTTAATGACAGGCTGAAACTCGGTTTAACCATTACCAATAGCAATTCAAAAAGTTCAGATATCTACCAATCGCAGGCCTTGTCTAACATGCTGTTTTATCTGCCAACGGTGAGTCCCTTTAGTACCGACGGTACTTATAAAGAAAATTATAACCGTACCGGAAGTGGTACCCGTAATCCGCTCTCTATTGTAGATAATAATGAAATTGATAACCTGAACAACAAAACGCTGATTAATGGAATGGCACAGCTAAACATTATCGATGGATTAAAGTTTACAGCAAGTGTATCATCGCAAAGAGATCAGAACAATTCTAGTACTTACCTGAACAGCCAGTCTGGTTTGGCCAGGGGTGTAAATGGTCAGGCAATAAAACTTGATGTTTTAAATAAAAGTCAGGTATTGGAAGGCTATTTTAATTATGATAAAACTTTTGGAAAACACAGTCTGAAATTACTGGGTGGTTATTCATGGCAGGAAGACAGAACCAATGATGGTTTTGGCGTAACTACGCAGAACTTCTCTAATGATAATTTGCGTTATAATAATTTGTTTCTTTCCAATCCCAGCACGTTATCGCAGATTACTTTTGCCAATGTTCCAATTTCTACTTTGAGGTTAATTTCTTACTATGGAAGGGTTCAATACAATTACAACGAAAAATATTTGTTGCAGGCTTCATTAAGAAATGATGGCTCATCAGGCTTTGGAAGAAACAACCGTTGGGGATTATTCCCGGCTGTTTCTGCAGGATGGAGGATTATCAGCGAAGACTTTATGAAGGCTGTTCCTGTAATCAGTGATTTAAAACTGCGTGCCGGTTATGGTGTTTCGGGTAACAGTTTAGGCTTTGATGCCTTCACTGCGTTACTTATTTATGGAACACCATCTGGAAGTAATAAATTTTTAAACAATGGCAACGTTAGTAATGCCATCGGCCCGGTGAGAAATGAAAATCCTGATTTAAAATGGGAAAGTACAGCCACCACCAATATTGGTTTAGATTTTGGCTTGTTTAAAGACCGGATTTCAGGTTCGGTTGATTTTTACATCAAGGAAACTTCGGATTTAATTTACAACGATTATTCAGTCTCAACGACTCAGTTTTTTCTACCTACCATTACCGCAAATGCAGGTAAAATCAAAAACACAGGGGTAGAGTTAACATTGAACGCAGTGGCGGTTAAAACAAACAATTTTAAGTGGACCACCTCACCAAACCTCGCCACCAATAAAAACAGAATCGTCACCTTATCAGATGATTTTTATAAAATATCTTCCATACCAACAGCACAGTTGGGCGGTAAGGGCCAATCCGGAAATTTCAGTCAGCTCATTCAGCCAGGTTATGCTCTGGGTACCTTTAACCTATGGAATTACGCGGGTAAAAATGCCGCTGGTGTAAGTACTTACATTAATGCAGCCGGACAAACCATCGCCACCCAGCCTTTAACCACTGATGCAAAAATAGCCGGTGATGCACAACCCAAATTAATTTATGGCTGGGCAAATACCTTCAATTACAAAAACTGGGATCTGAATTTCCTTGTTCGCGGCGTGTTGGGGAATAAAATTTTAAATGCTACAGCAGCGTCTTTAAATAACCCGGCTGATGCAAAATTGCAGAATATCCCACGCAGTACCTTAGGTGAATCTTTTAACGATATCAATGCCTACCTCATTTCCGATCGTTACCTGGAAAGTGGTTCTTACCTGCGTTTGGATAACGCCACAGTGGGATATACCATTAAACCTAAAACACCTTCTGTTAAAGCCATCAGGTTATATGTGACCGCAAACAATCTTTTTGTCATTACCAATTACACTGGAATAGATCCTGAAATTAACATCGGAGGATTAACGCCGGGCATAGACAATAACAATTATTATCCAAAAACAAGAACATTCAGCTTTGGTGTAAGTGCATCATTCTAAAAATTATAAAAATGAAAAAGTTTATCATCCTATTTAATATTTTTGCCTGCCTGGTGGTGCTGGAATCATGCAGCAAACTAGATGTCGATGTAGAGTCGCAATATGTGAAGGATAATTTTCCGGTTACCAATTCTGATTATGCAGCACTTTTTGGTACCATGTATTCTAATTTATCCTCTCAGTATGGTGTGCCTTACTGGAGGATGCAGGAGCTTTCTACTGACGCAGCTATTCTCCCGGCACGTGATGGGAATTTTGATGACGGTGGTCAGTATCGCCAGTTGCATTATCACACCTGGACCATCGATCATCCAAATGTTCGCGACATTTGGCAATGGGGTTTCGGTGGCATTAACAATTGCAACCGTTTAATTAACCTTACCAATGAATCTGCCGTTTCTGCGGCTTCAAAAACGGCAAGTTTAGCTGAAGTGAAAGCCATGAGGGCTTTATATTATTACTTCATGATGGATTTATACGGGAATATACCCATTATTGATACTTTCCCGGTGAGTACACTTCCTGGAAATCAGAGCCGTGAAAAGGTATTTGAATTTATTGAAAAGGAACTTTTAGCCGTTGTGGCACAATTGCCGGTAAAAGACAATAATAACCGTGTGTTGGTTTATGGCCGGCCAACGCAGGCAATGGTTTATGCCTTACTGGAAAAAATGTACCTGAATGCAGAAGTATATACCGGAAAGGCAAGATACAATGATGCCGTAACCATGGCCGATCAAATCTTGAAAAACAACAATTATGCACTTGATGCGAAGTACAGTGATATTTTTGACGTCAATAATGGGCCACAGGTAAACGAAACCATTTTCGCCATTCCTTACGACCAGCAGATTCCGGGCAACCAGATGACACGGTTTGGTTTCTATCCGGCATTGGCCGCAGCTTATGGTATCAATGTAGGTTTCAGTATTTCCATGAGCACCACGCCGGAATACTACAAACGGTTTAATTTAACCAATGATATCCGCAATAGCTTCTGGTTAATTGGTAAACAATATGCACCTGATGCCAACCGTAAGCCAGATTTGTCAAAACCAATCTTTGTGGCAGGTACCACTACCCAAATTGAAATTACACCAGATTTAATTCTTAAGCCAGGTAAACCAATGGATTTGGGCAATACCGTGGCCGATCAGGCAAAGGGGGTGCGTTCTGTAAAATACTGGCCGGATGTAAATGCCATTCAGGCTACCCGTTTAAACGGAAACGATATGCCGGTTTTACGTTTAGCTGATGTGATGCTGATGAAGGCAGAGGCTATTTTAAGAGGCGCAACAGTCACCGCCGTAAATGGCGAATTGCAAACGCCCTTGTTACTGGTGAATAAAATAAGAAGTCGTGCCGGCGCTTCAGCAGCTACGGATGTAACCTTAAGCACTTTGCTTGATGAAAGGGCACGCGAGTTTAGCTGGGAAGCCTGGAGAAGGAACGATTTAATCCGTTTCGGACAATTTGAAACCGAATATCCGCTCCCGAATGATGTGCTTTTTATGAATAAAGACATCACCAGGAGGATTTATCCCATTCCTGCAAATGAGCTAAAGCTTAATACCAATTTGAAACAAAATCCTGGTTATTAATTAATATATAATTTTATAAATATGAGACTGGTTACCTGTGTTGGTTTATTGATGGTGTTGCCTGCAATAGGCCTGATGACTAAAAAAGAAGATTTACCGATTAATCAGATTCAGGTAATCGGTTCTCATAACAGTTATAAACAAGCCATTAATCCGGCATTGTTTAAAGTGTTTAAATCTCAGGATACTACTGCGGCCAATGCGTTGGATTACGAACATATCCCAATGCCGGCACAGTTGGATCTGGGTTTAAGAAACTTAGAGATTGATGTGTATGCTGATGAAAAGGGCGGTAAATACGCACATCCAAAAGGTTTTGAGCAAGTAAAAGGTCAGCCAGCTTTTGATCAGCAAGGGGAAATGAATGCACCTGGTTTTAAAGTTTTACATGTTCCGGATTTAGATTTCAGGTCATCTGCGCTTACCTTCAAAACCGCATTACAGCAATTAAAAAAATGGTCGCTGGCACATCCAGGGCATACACCGGTTTTTATCACTTTAGAAGCAAAGGATGATACCATCAGGAGTAAAGGATTTACTATTCCTGAAGTATTTACAAGTAAAACTTTTGATCAGCTGGATGCGGCTATTCTCGAAAATTTAGGTCCTGATAAGGTAATTACACCTGCAGATGTGAGAGGGAAATACAAAACTTTAGAAGCGGCTGTGTTACACCAGAACTGGCCTTTGTTGAGCAAGGCAACAGGTAAATTTATGTTTGTTTTAGATGCTGCCGGAAGAAAGCGGTCAACCTATATCGCTAACCATGCTTCCTTAACCGGGCGGGTGATGTTTGCCAATGCAGACCCCGGAACACCTGAAGCCGCAATGATGATTAGAAATAACCCGAAGGATAAACAAATTCCTGAATTGGTGAAGAAAGGATACATCATCAGAACCAGGGCAGATGCGGATACGAAGCAGGCCAGAAAAAACGATTACAGTGATTTTGAAGCGGCCTGCCAGTCAGGTGCACAAATTATCACGACAGATTATTATCAAAAAAGTACACATTTCACATCTACATACGCAATCAGCTTTCCGGGCGGAAAGTACTTTAGAAGAAATCCCTTGTTTTAAAAGGCCAGAAAAGATATGAACAGAAGATCATTATTAAAAGGAGGTTTGCTCACCGGTTTGGGCTTACCTCTTGTAGGATTAAAAGATGTGGTAGCCAAACCATTGATTGGCGGTAAAAAAGCGAAGAACATCATTATGATGGTCAGTGATGGCATGAGTATAGGTACCCTGAACATGGCAGATTTATATGCCAGTCGTGCCTTTGGTAAAAGCAGCAGATGGCTGGGTTTGTATCGCGACAATAAGGCGGTGAGGGCTTTAATGGATACGGCTTCTGCCAGCTCAATGGTTACCGATTCAGCCGCGGCAAGCTCCTCATGGGGCGGGGGAATGCGGGTGAAAAATGGTTCCCTTAATGTGGGGATGAATGGTGAAAAACCACAGCCCATTCTGCAAAAATTTAAAGAGCAGGGTAAAAAGGTAGGCTGTGTAACAACGGTGCCCATTACCCATGCCACACCAGCGGGATTTTGCATTAATATTAATAACCGTGGAGGACAGGATATTATTGCTGAAATGTACCTGGGGCTGAAATTCGATGTGATGATGGGCGGCGGGCATAAATATTTTAGTGAGAAAAGGGAAGGTGGTAACCTGATTCCTAAATACCTTACCCAGGGATATCAGGTTGCAGAAAACCGTGCTGAAATGTTGGCTTTAGGGTCGGACAAGCCGGTTCTGGGCCTGTTTGCTGAAGATGGAATGCCATACGAAGTCGATCGCAAACACGATCAGGAACTGATTAAAAGTACCCCTACATTAGCAGAGATGACGGTTAAAGCCATTGAACTGATGAAAAATAATAAAGCTGGTTTTGCATTACAGGTAGAAGGTGGTAAGGTAGACTGGGCTGCTCATGCCAATGATTTGAGTGGATTGATTTTTGACCAGCTGGCTTTTGATGAAGCTGTTGGAAAGGTAATTGAATTTGCTGAAAAGGATGGCGAAACCTTGGTGATCATCACCACAGATCATGGCAACGCGAATCCGGGTCTATTTTATGCCGATGAAGCCAATAAGAAATTCGATACCCTGCAGCACTTTAAACACAGCAATACCTGGCTTTTAGCACAGCTGAATCAATCTTTTAGCGAGCAAAAAATTATCGATTTAATTAAAGAAAACCAGGGTTTCGAGATGAAAGCTGATGATGTGAAATCGCTGCTGGTGCATTTTAAAGATATTGTTCCGGGGCAGCTTTATAACGAATCAAACCTTCCGTTCTATGAATATGGAAAAATTCTAAGCAAATATACGGATGTACAGTGGGCGGGAATGAACCATACCGGAGATTATGTGGAGTTAACGATGTTTGGTCCCGGATCTGAAAACCTGAAACCTTTTGTTAAAAATTATGAACTTCATAATTTCATGCTTAAAGCAGCAGAAATGCCGGAAACATTTTTAGTAAAAGCTTAAAAATATAATACATTCAAATATCAGGAGACTGTATCATAATCCATAATTTCCATTAAGATCTGTGATGTTAAGCTTGTCAAAACATCATGAGGGACATTTGTTATAAGTCCTTCGGCAAGCTCAGGATGATATTTCGGATTTATGATACAGGCTCTTTTTGCTATTATTTACCCTTAAATTTATCATGATCTATAATTTAAAGCACACCTTGTCAATTGGCTTTGTTATGCTGTTGCTAAACTTTAATGATGCAAGCGGGCAAGAAAACAATAAATCGAAATTAATTGATTCGGGTGCCGGCATTTGGTTAAAAGGTGATTTGCATGTCCATTCCAGGCACAGTACAGAATCTTCCAATAACGCAGTAGCGAAAATTATCAACTTTTCGAAAGCTGTAAAAATGGATTATGTGTGCATCACGGATCATGATAACCATGTCAATGGCGATGTAGCGCACCATACCTGGACCGATCCGGAATTTAAATCAGATACTTTGTTATTGCTGTATGGTGCCGAATGGACCACCACCAGGGGCCATGGAAATGTATTTTCAGCAAAGCCATATGATCATCAGCGACTGTTTGATGTAAGAGATCAACGTGATGTCAATATCGGCAAGGTTAAAAAATCTTTAAATATCCATTTATCAGCCAACCACCCGAGCGGTAAAGATAATTTTGGGTTTTCTTACGATTTGGTGCAATCAATTGAAGTATGGAACTCGGCCATGTGGACTAAAAATGCAAATGCCATGATGATCTGGGATGATATGCTTTCTTCATGCAGGATGATGACGGGTAGAGGAGGAAGTGATGCACACCACGGAACGCCAACCGCTTCAGAAAAACCAAGCCAAAATACCTATCAGGCAGCCTATAATTATATTGGAACGCCAACTACCTGGGTATATGCTAAGACACGAAGTTTGAGTGCCATTGTTGATGCCTTAAACCATGGAAGGGTAGCTGTGAGTGCAAATCCAAATTCGCCACATATAGCTTTTTATGCCGATGTTACTGGAACCGGTAAATTCGACATGATGATGGGAGACAACACCGTTTCAACGGGCAAGCCAGTAAAATTTCAGATTCAGTTGATGGGAAACACTATACCTGGTGAAACCTATTCGGTTACGGTGATCAAAAATGGAAAGACATTTAATACCTATCAAATAAAGGGGGACGCTCCGGTTACTACCTTTACAGATGTTCCTGATTTAAAGGGAAGAACGTATTATCGGGTAATGGTAGAAGGTAAAGTAAATGATTATCCTGAAGTTCCTAAATCAATGGCATTAAGCGAGAAAATGGTAAGCTTGTCTAATCCAATTTACTTTAATTTTGATCCCAAATTCTAAAGTCTGATCAGAAAGCGCATAAGTTTATCCATAAACTGATAAGGTAAAAAAAAGATTTCGAAAATAATAACAGATAAAAAGACTGACTTATTGATATGGGCACACTGGCTCAATGAAGATCAATTGATCAACCTAATGAGGCCGCCTGGCTCCTCATTCTTGACTATATTACATTTTCGCTTGCAAATAAATTAACCGGCATCAAATATAATGATCAATCTAAAAGCCCGTTATATCATTGCGCTTTCCCGTTAATGAAACCAATAAATATTCAGGCTTGAAATGTAATTACTCAAAGCTTAAATAAATTTTTGTAAGCTTAATTTTTATTTTATGTATTTGTTTTTTAGTAATTAAATGTATGATTAATATTTGATTGTGAAGCTTCATGCCTGGCGTGGAATGAGGATGGGAATTTGCCTCTTATGATGATACAATGAATTCATTTAATCATTTACTCATTAGAAATGTACAAAATTGTAAGCCGAACAACCTTTAGGAGGTAAACATATTTGCTAGAAAATTAGTTAATCGATCCATTTATGAAATAGTGGATTGGCTAATTTTATATGAATTAAATGTTTATCTAACCAAAAAAAAATTACATGAAAAAAAAACTATTCAGTGTATTTGCCATTGCACTTATCATGGCAGGTTGTTCAAAAAATGATATTGACAACGTAAAGCCACAAGATCTATCGAATAAAAATGTCAATGTTCAGGCAGATTCCTCAAAAAAGGCTACGGCAGAAGGAAACGCATCTATTGATGCATCAGCAGTACAGCAAACCATTAAGGGTTTTGGCGGGGCTAATATTGTGGCCTGGACAGGAGATCTGACCAGCGCGCAGAGAACTACTGCGTTTTCACCAACAAACGGTATCGGTTTAAGTATTGTTCGTGTACGTGTGCCTAATTCCAGTTCAGAGTTTGCTGCTGAAAAAGCAACTATCGATGCCTGTAAATCATTTGGCGGATCGGCTATTGCATCAGCATGGTCTGCACCCGCTTCCATGAAAACAAATGGCAGCATTATTGGTGGTAAAATTAATACCGGTTCTTATGGTGCTTATGCGGCACATTTAAGTGCTTTTAACAGTGCCGTTGGCGGTCTCGCAGCCATTAGTCCTACCAATGAGCCAGATTATAAGGTCAACTATGAATCAATGGAACTAACTGCGTCAGAAGTTGCCGATTTCGTAGCTGCTCAAGGTAGCAATTGTGGCGCCCCTATTATGGCACCAGAACCTTTTCAAATGAATCAAAGCTACATCAATACCTATCTCAGCAATGCCACTGCAAAATCGAAAACCAGTTTTGTATGCGGCCACATCTATGGTAAAACGCCTTACAACTTAGGGAATGTGGGCAAACCGGTTTGGATGACAGAACATTATACCAATTCCAGCATCAGCGGTGATGACTGGGCGAATGCCATGAATGCTGCCAAAGAAATACACGATTGTATGAATGCCGGCTGGAGCGCCTATGTATGGTGGTACATCAGAAGAAGTTACGGGCCAATGAGTGAGAGCGGAAACATCCAGAAAGTAGGTTATGTGATGGCACATTATGCCCGTTATGTGCGTCCGGGATACAGCAAAATTTCCTGCACTTCTAATCCAACACCAGGGGTTTACGTAACGGCCTACAAAAGCGGATCTAAACTGGTTATTGTAATCGTAAACCAAAATAACGCCGTCACCTACCAGACATTTGGTTACAGCGGAATAAGCGTTAGCGGATTTAACCGTTATGTTACCACCAGTACTTCCAATCTGGCTTCTAACAGCCTCACTGTTTCAGGTGGAAATTTTGGGATTAACCTGGCTGCTTCAAGCGTAACTACACTGGTATCTAATTAGTATAAAATCTATATTTAGTTTATTTCATTTTTTGCAACCCCGCCCTTTAGGTATCTTTCTTTTTAGAAAGGTACCTAAGCTGGTGCATGCATATCGCGAGGGAGAGATAAATAAAATTGTAGTAAGGCCAGGCAGAGATGTCGGGCTTTGCTATTTATTTAGCGAAAGCTCACCGCTGTTCAATGATGTGTTTGGTCGGTTTGCTGGTGCCAGCCTGTGACTGGTGTTTAAATTTCTTATCAATTTAGACCCAGCTCATTAGCAGAATAAGAAGTAATTAGACCATAAACAAAATAGCGTATTATTCGGGGATAACAAACAGTGCCGATCCTAAGCATTATCACGGACTTAATACGGATTTCCTTCGGACGTTATACGTAACTATGACAATCGCACCCGATTCATCTTCGTTAAAAATCCGATGATATGCTGTAAAAGAGGTAGGCTGATGTGAAAGTATTCCTTATTTAGCGGTATTGCTGCAAAATAAGTAGTTAAAAAGAAAGTGGCAGGTGCTTAAACATATTGTTATCCGATAGCATAATGAATGAATCAGAGGTAAAAACTACCTTATCCATGATCAATAACATGTTGCAAAAAATCACTATTATTACGCCATTATTTTATGACTTATTTTATGCTTAGACATTGCTTCAATCGTATTTTAATGGCTTTTTGTTTACTCTTCAGTTTTATTCTGGTAAAGGCACAAGAAGTGGAAGAACCTAAAAATATCCCTGCAGAATGGTCCGAACCTTACCAGCCTTTCCGCATTGCAGGTAATTTATATTATGTGGGGACAGCCGATCTGGCTTGCTACCTGATTACTACACCAAAGGGTAATATCCTCATCAATACCGGGCTAGCGGCTTCACTGCCTTTAATTCAATCGAATGTAGAAACGCTGGGGTTTAAATTTAAGGATATTAAAATCCTGCTGACCACGCAGGCGCATTATGACCATATGGGAGCCATGGCCAGGATTAAAAAAATTACGGGTGCTCAATTTATGGTGGATGAAAAAGATGCTTCTGTTGCTGCAGATGGCGGACGTTCGGATTATGCATTGGGAGGTCATGGCACAGCCTTTCAGCCCATTAAAGCCGATCGCTTATTGCATAATGGTGATGTCGTGCGTCTGGGTAGCATGCAACTGGTAATGCTGCATCACCCCGGACATACCAAGGGTTCATGCAGTTTTTTATTTGATGTTAAAGATAAAGAAAGGAGTTATAAGGTATTAATTGCCAATATGCCGACCATTGTTACTGAAAAGAAATTTTCTGAAATTACGGATTACCCAAACATTACTCAGGACTATGTTTATACCCTGGCCGCAATGAAAAAATTGCATTTCGATATCTGGCTTGCTTCTCATGCCAGTCAGTTCGAACTTCATAAAAAGCATCAGCCCGGGGATGCCTATCGCCCGGCATCATTTTTTGATAGAAAAGGTTATGATGAATTAATCAAAGAACTGGAAGAGGAATTAAATCAGAAAATCCATTAATAAGGCTTTTAATTGGTCTGAAGATGATAAAAGCGCACAGGATTGTTATTCTTGTGCGCTTTTTGTGTTAAGAAGCTGGTTAGAATCCTTTTATTAATTTAAAGATTAATTTCTGTCAATCCGGTATAACCTTCCGCCATCCGTTACCGCATATAAGGCATTATCTGTACCCTGCGTAATGTCTCTGAAACGCTGTCCTTCGCTGGCAAGCAACCTTTCCTCACCGGTAACTACATTATCTTTAATAACAAGCCTTGCAATATGTGTAGCAGATAGGGAGCAGATAAACAGGTTATTTTGCCATTCGGCGATGCGGCTGCCGGTATAAAAAACCATTCCACTTGGCGAAATAACCGGATCCCAGTAATACACGGGCTGTTCCAATCCGTTTTGTTGCTGGATGGCAGCACCAATGGCAGCACCGCTGTATTCAATACCATAGGTGATGGTTGGCCAGCCATAGTTTCGTCCACCTTGTAACCTGTTGAGTTCATCCCCGCCACGCGGGCCGTGTTCGCTCTGCCAGATGTCTCCCGTAACCGGATGAACTGCCAATCCCTGAGGGTTTCGGTGACCGATACTATACAGCTCAGGAAGTGCTCCACCCGTTGAAAAAACAGGGTTTCCTGTTGCTGCTTGTCCATTGGTATTAATGCGGATTATTTTTCCGAGTCCGGCAGTAACAGATTGTGCCAGTGGCCTGGTAGCCAGGTCTGAGCGTTCGCCGGTACTGACAATCAGGTTGCCTGTGCGATCAAAAAGAATACGTCCACCATAATGAAGTGTACCGTTATAGGCTGGCCCCGCACGGTATATAACGGTTGCATTTTCAATGCTTTGTTCATTTTGTGCTAATCTGCCCTTGGCTACTGAAGTTTGGTTACCCCCTGCAACATTTTCGGAGAATACCCAATAAACCATTCTGTTGGTGCTGAACTGGGGGTCGATGCAAAGCCCTAACAGCCCTCCTTGTCCGTTGGCATTTACCGCCGGAAGTCCGGTGATGGCACTACTTAATGTTCCGCTTGTGGTGGCGATACGCAAGGTACCTGCCTTTTGGGTAATTAATAACCTTCCATCAGGTAGTGCGGTGATGCCCCATGGTGCAGTGAGCGCCGTGGATATAGCCGTACCCTGAATGGAAGTACCGGTACTTACAGCTGTGATTCTGGTTTGGCCTGCAAAAGCTGGTGTGTAACTGGTATTGGGCGGGTTGGTTTCTACACCAGGGCCAATTACGGAGCCTGTTTCCGGATCCTTTGAACAGGCAGCGGCCATCAGCATGCATCCTGCTAAGGCAATCAGGTTAAATTTTGTTTTCATGGTAGTGATTTTAGGTTTTCTGTTAATGATGATCTGATACCTGTTACAACCGATAGGAGGGTGGATTGGTTTTTCAGAATGACCTAAAAAATAAAAACAATTACGGATGCTTACGTTTTGAGCATCAGTGGCTTGCTGGCTGGGAAATGAAAAGGTTTGTCGTGCTAATATTGCTGAGCAGGTAAACATCAGTTCCCCGTCTAAAGTACGACAGGGAACTAAAATTTAAAAGGTTGATGATATTTAAAATGTTGCTGGATCAGGCAAGAGATTAGATTTTAACAAGTATTTGCTAGAGGTTACCTTATTGAAAAAGTTGAGGAGCAAAAAGTACCAGGTAATCGCGCCAGTTCGACCAGGTATGACCGCCTTCGCTTTCTACATAGGTATATTTTGCATTTATTCCGTCGAGTTTTTTTCTGTAATCACTTACCGCCTGATACAGGAAATCAGTTTTACCAATACCGATCCAATACAATTTTACACCGTTTTTAAACTGGTTCTGTAGTGTTGCATCCACATTGGCATAAACAGGTGATTCTGTTTTACCAAATGGCATGATGGCCGGAGAAAACAGGCCAACATAATCGAAGGTTTTTGGGTAAAACCTGGAGGTATGCAGGGAATGAAATCCACCCATTGATAAGCCTGCGATTGCCCGTTGTGATGGCTTTGCATTTACGCGGTAATTGCTTTCTACAAATTTGATAATATCGGGAAATGTTTCTTCCATTTTGCCATCCATGGTATGAGGCAATTGCATCGTAGGTTTATAGAAACCCTTTATATCTTCGCCTGGTGCAGCCTGCTGGGCTACATTGCCATTTGGCATCACTACAATCATGGGCTTTGCTTTACCTGCTGCAATCAGGTTATCTAAAATCTGAGGGGTACGGCCAAGTGCGGCCCAGGCTTCTTCATCGCCGCCCATGCCATGCAATAAATACAGTACCGGATATTTGGTTTTACCGGTTTCATATCCTGGCGGGGTGTAGATCGTCACTCGTCTTTCTATTCCATTGCCAGGAGAATTGTACCACCTTTTGGCCACAGTACCATGTGGCACATCAGCCACTAAATAATTATCGGACTTGCCACCGCCCACAATTAAAACATTTACTACTGAAGCTACATCCCTGATCTGGTATACATTGCTGGCATCTCTGATTTTTAAGCCATCTACTATAAAAGAATAGCTGTATAATTCCGGCTTAAGTGGCGAAGTGGTGTAGGTCCACAGGCCATCTGCCTGTTTTTTCATCGTAGCAATTCCAGGTGCAGCCAATAAATCGCCCTGTAATTCAAGTTTTTTTGCCTGAGGCGCTGAGAGTCTGAATGTCACACTTTTATCTGCATGGATTTCTGGTGATGTAATTTCTTTCTGGTTGTTGAAGTTTAAATTCTCCTGGGCATAAGCGCCGAGGGAGGTGAAGAGGAGGAAATTCAATATTAATTTTTTCATATCCGGTAGGTTTATAGATGAGGCTATATCTTTTTTTGGTTACACCGTCAATATACGAATCAGAATTGAAATAACAGTGTACTGCTTCGTTAGCACAATAAAAACTTAATTCATAAAACAAAGAACCCCTGCAAGAAAAGACTTGCAGGGGTTCTTAAAATTTTATGGAGAGAAAATATAATTAGTAAACTTTCTTTACCCTGCTTTCGCCTGAACCGTAGTAAAAGTTAATGATCTTTTTATCACCCTTGTTAGGCAACGAGTAGTTTAAGCCCGTAATCAAATTTGAAGCGAAATTTAAATTTGAACTATAATTTAAAATATATGAGTTTTGGCTAACATCATATACCGCGGCTTTTGAAAATAAACCTTTGGCATTTGCTACTAACTTCCCGGTAGCATCTCTTCTTAAATGCACAGACCCGTATCCGCCTTCTGCAGAACTGGTCATTGCAATTTTTCCGGCACTGTTGGTGGTGGCGCTTAGCAGTGGCTGACTTTTGATAATATTACCGATAATATCAACCATTGTAACATCTAATTTTGTATTGGCATCAAACGTGCTTTGATTCAGGTCGTAATACACTCCATTATAGTAGTTGTAAGCATTTACGTTAAGGCGTTCCACCTGAAAGCCATCTGTAACAGCACTTAAATAAACAGTACTGTTTGTATATCCGTTTACCGGAATATAAAGTTCCCTTCCCAGCTTATCTTTTGGAAATTTCAGAAAGACAGGGCCAACAACACTAGGAATATTTACATTGGAAGCATTAACATTAAAATAGGTTTTAACAGTAGCTAAATAAGGTAATTGATAAGGAACTGCGACGGTACTGTCTTCTGTGCCATAGATGTATAATTTCTGATCAGCTTCAACCTGTGCAAAACTAAAGGTATAAGCGCCTGGCGCAGCTGGTAATTTTAAGGAATAAGCACCCGTTGCTGTGGTATAAGTTGGAAATTGTACACTATAGGAACCATTAAAGCCGTTAGGAACAGATGTGGAAGCTGTAACCAATACATTTCCGCCAACCTTTTCAGGTGTGGTATTGGTTAAATCGGTTTCGATGTATAATGTCCCTGAAATTTCGTTCGAAAGTTCTGCAGTATTCCACAATTTTGCTGTCCCTAAAGTGATGTCCTTGCGCATAATTTGCGTGGCAGCATAGCCGGTTTTGGTAATTAAGAATGTACTGGTAGGAAACAAATACAAAGAAGAAAACGTTGCGATACCCTGTGCATTGGTTTTGCTGGAAAAGAGTTTGCCTTCTGATGAGACAATCACCTCAGCATCAACAACTGGTGCATTGGTTACTACATCAGTAACAGCTACGCTATAATCCTGTTTAGCAGCGGCAACGGCACTTGCACGGGCCAGACTGTCGTTCATTTTAAGTTGTTGAAGCGCAGCGGTATTTATAAGTTGTTGCAATGCGCTTGCACCTTTTTGTTTTAGGGTTTCTAAATCCAGCTCATGCTGATACTTCAGGTTTAATAATTCTTTCTGTGCAGCAATGGCATCTGCTTCTGAAAACTCATCTTTTGAACAGCCTGTAGCATAAAGCGCCAGGACAACTAAAAATAGTCTGGTAAATTTTAATTTCATATAATTGGTTCTTGATTAAGAATTTTTGGCTACTGTACCGGAATGATCAGGCCTAGTTTGGATATAAAAGAGTTGGATCTGATGTTGCTTCCGAAACCTACCTTCTCCATGTAAGAATAATTTTCTCTTGCAGGAGTTGCACCGGCTTCATATCTAAAGTCGAAGAGTAATTTCACCTTGCTAAACAGGGGTAAACGCAAATCTGCCCCAATAATCAGGTTTAGCCTATCCCGCTTATACCTGCCGGTAACATGCTCTGAATCTGTAACAGTGGTGATGACATCTTCTCCGGGAAGCAAGTTGCCGGTTTTTTGATAATGCTCTGTGACATTAAAGTTATAGGCATAACTTCCACCAGCATATAGGGCAGGTTGCCAGTCTTTGTTTAATGGAATCGTGTATTTTAACAGTAAGGGAATATTCAGGCTATTTAAATATACTGAACTGTTCTTTACATTTTTGGTGCTAAAATCCTCGGGTAAACCATATCTGGTATCATCTTTAAAGCTCAATAGCTGGCCACCTTGTTGGATAAAGTTTGTCTCCAGCTGGATACTCAATTGCTGATAAACATTATAGGTGAATAAAAGGCCGGCAGTATACCCGGTATGGGTTCCGGTGTGAGGCTGACCATTGCTAAATTTATTTACTGTTAATCCACCAGCCACACCGATCTCAAATTTGGATGTATTGGTCTGAATTTTAGTGGTATCAATTTTATTTTGGGCGTTAACAGTATTGAATGATGCAAAAAGAATAGCTATACCTATAATGATAGCATGTAATTTACCAATTGCAGAAAACTGCAATTTAGAGGTGTGAGGGCGCATGAATTATTTTGTTTGGTCGCCAAAAATGGAAATTTATATGATAATCTACAAAATTTTTCTGAAAAAATTATTTGGTTTTGATTTAAATGACTGATTATTAATACGTTTTTGTTATTGGTATGCCTTGTTTTTTACGCATTTGTATGAAATATGCCGGCACTTTTGTGCACGAAAACACCATGAACCAATGTATCATGGTATTTAATTCCATGTTAGGCCTACTGATGTTGGTCATTTCTCTAGTGAACTTCCTTAAAAGGTTACACTTTTATCGTGAATTTAAGATGCATTTAAAAGATATATCACATTTCTGATCTGCATGTTAATACCACGCACGGTCACCTTTGTGATAGGGTACACAACCCTCATAGCGGGTAGGAACCGAAACAAACCGCAGTGCTTCAGTTGCGCCAATCTCTGAATTGAAATAAGCCCAGAGGATCAGTTGTTTTAAACCGGTAAAGTAATGGTTTGGGGTGGCAACAAACTTCTCATTATCTTTTTTGCTTTCCCTGTCTTTCTGCTGTTTCTCTTTTTGAAAATTATAGGCCTGCTGATCCAATACTGTTAAAAAATTGTGTTTTTCTGCTTTACTGGCACTTAAGAATGGCTTTTTAAAGCTTTTTAAAATATCAGCATTAACTTGTGTCAGGTTTGTTAAAAATGTGGTTTGTTGTGCTTTGGTATAACAATCAGATACGATGGTATTAATTAAGGCACCCACATTAGCAGCCCTGGCACCCTGAGATTTAGCAGTTCCAGGTAAAATGGTTTCACCAAGTTCATTGAGCAAACTGATCTGGTTTTGGGATAATATGCCAATGGCTGTACTGTTTGGGTAAGTAAAGCTACTAAGCAAGGCATCTGCACCGATCAAAGTTCCGCCTGTTAATATGGCGATTGATTTTAATAAATCTCTTCTGTCCATGTTCGTTTCCTTAAAGGTTTCCTTTTTTCAATTCCCTTACCGCAAAATCTGCAGCCCTTGCGGTAAGGGCCATATAAGTTAACGATGGATTCTGGCAGGCAGATGATGTCATACAAGCGCCATCGGTTACAAATACGTTCTTGCAATCCCATACCTGGTTCTGACTGTTCAATACGGATGTCTTTTCCGAAAGGCCCATTCTTGCCGTACCCATTTCATGTATGCCATGCCCCATGGCGTGGCCGCTATCCCAGCTGCTGATGTTTTTAATACCGGCAGCTTCGAACATGGCTTTGAGCTCTTTCAAAATATCTTTACGCATTTTAATCTCATTTTCCTGCAGTTCGGCATCCATGTTTAAAACGGGAAGTCCCCATTTATCTTTTACCTGCTGGTCCAAAGATATTTTATTGCGGTGGTCGGGTAAAATTTCACCAAAGCCGGTGGCACCAATCGACCATCCTCCGGGTTCGGTAAGGGCCTCTTTGAAGGCACTGCCTATGCCCAGCTCGGGTATGTTGCTGCTCCAGCCAGTTCTGCTTGCACTGCCCTGAAAACCAAAACCCCTCAGGTAATCCCGTTTATCATCACCCAGATTCACAAACCGGGGGATGTAAAATCCATTGGCACGGTTTCCGTAATAATATTTATCCTCAAAACCCTCAACGGTTCCTGAACAACCGAGGTTATAGTGATGGTCCATTACATTATGGCCAAGCTCATTACTGCTGCTGCCCAGGCCGCCCGGCCAGATATCCTTTGCCGAATTCATTAATACCCAGGCACTGTTTAATGCGGAAGCACAGAGAAATACAATTTTAGAATTAAACGTATAGGTTTGATTGGTTTCGGCATCAAGCACCTCTACACCCCTGGCCTTTTTATTGTCTTGATCATAGAGGATCTGCGTAACGATCGAAAAGGGCCTGATGGTTAAATTACCGGTTTTTAAAGCTGCAGGCAAAGTAGAAGATTGCGTACTGAAATAGCCGCCAAAAATGCATCCTTCCCAGCAACGGTTTCTGAACTGGCATTTGGTTCTGCCCGGAATGGCTGCGGTAAGGTTTGCCACGCGGCCGATAATTAAATGCCGTTCATCTTTATAATGTGCTTTTAGTCGTGCTGCTACGTCCTTTTCCACACAATTCAAATCCATAGGTGGGAGGAACATGCCATCCGGTAAATGTGCGAGGCCTTCTTTGGAACCGCTGATTCCTGCAAACTTTTCTACATAATCATACCAGGGGGCTATATCTTTATAACGGATGGGCCAGTCGACAGCGATGCCATCTTTTTGATTGGCTTCAAAGTCGAGATCACTCAAACGATAGCTCTGGCGGCCCCAAAGCACGGAGCGGCCACCCATCTGATAACTGCGCCACCAGGTAAAGGGCTTGGTTTCTACATAAGGACTATCTTTTTCATTTGCCCAATAATCCATGATCGGCTCATGTGCTGCCCATCCACGATGGATAACAGGATAATTTTTTTGTTGTGCTACAGTTGTTTTACCGCGATGCGGAAATGAAAAAGGATCACCTTGCGCAGACTTGTAGTCTTTGATGTGTTCGAAATTCCTTCCACGTTCCAAAAGCAATACTTTCATTCCCTTTTCAGTTAGCTCTTTCGCAGCCCATCCACCACTAATGCCGGAGCCAACAACTATCGCATCATAAACCGTTTTGTTATTCATCATAGATATTTGGTTAACTATCAAATATAATATTCCTGAATAAAATACTGGTATAAAGGAAAAACTTTTTGTAAAGATTTAATTGTAAATAATAGGCTTCAGGTTAGTAAAACAAGACTGAAAATACAATATATTTAGTTTGTATAATTAAAGCTACAATTGGGTTCGGGTAAAAATTTAATCTGTGATAGAAAGTGATTTTAGTTCGATCCAATATTTTCCTTTTCTTTTTAAATTGATGTAAATATGCTTTTATGCGCAATTTGAAACGTTTTTGCTGAAACAAAAAAAAGTTTCCGTGAAAAATGTTTCAAGTTTTCGAAACAATTTTTCCCGAAACAAAAAAATGTTTCCAATAATTTTGTTTCGAAAATGGCGATTGGTATCAAAAATTTGATTGACATAGAAAAAATCAGGAAGCCATCAGGTTTATTGCAGACCTACATGGCTAAACTTACCAGCACAATAATATCATCGTAATTTTATGTCAAAAGGTTTCCGGCCACTCAATGCTAAAACGTGAGTTGTGTTAAATATCCTCGAACTTTGATGCAGTATGGAGGGGAAACCCAGGCAACTGAAAAATCAACTTAAATGATCAAAAAAATGGTTTTCAGTTCATCTGCAGCCTTTTCCTGAGGTACTTATCCGGAATTAAGATGTTAAGCAAGCGTATTTTAATATAGGATGTTTACGTGATAATTTTTTCTAATCAGCAGCCGATAGATGGCAATACAACCAGGAATCATGGGAAGGATTGCGGTCCACATTCCCGGAAAATAATAATGTCCTGTGGTTTTGAAATAGAAATTAGGCATTTGCGGGATTGAGTTTCCATTAATGACAGTCGTAATGGAATGAGGATCATGCGGCAATATTTCCGGTGAAAGGAGTGGAAAAATAAAATGAGTAAATTCTGCAACGCCGGGACCGATAAAGATAAACCAGGCCACAAATCCCGCGATATGAACTTTATAGTACAATCCGAGTGATGTAAGGGTATAAATGACTGGACCCACCAGTGCAAAGACCATCAAAAAGCTTTTTTCACTCCAGGAAATACCAAATAGACGGCTCATGGCCGGTGCAAAGCCCATCAGGTACTCTTCTACAATGTGGATCTGTAAACCGGCTACGGTAAGAATAAAAAGCGGAAGGATCACCCCAGGTTCAACAGGGTTTTTCAGATAGGTTTTGTACCAGCAGATTAGTCCTATGAAGGCGGAGCCTCCCACAATTATTACGGGAGCCAGACCAATGGATAGATAACCCATAACCGGAGCAACAACTGTAAAAAGACATGCTGCTAAAAGGCTTATTGTCTGAGGAAGGGAAAGAGGATTTTTCATCACGATGTTTAATATGCGTGAAAGGTACATTGCTAAGCTAGTTCTGCATTTATCAAATGATAAAAACTACTTTATTCCCCTGATTCTGCTTAACGAAACCTGCGTAATTCCCAGATAGGCGGCAAGGTCTGCCAGGCTGATCCTTTGCAATAATCTTCCGTGTTCCTTTAGGAAGTTCTGATAAGCGCCCTGTGCTTTTTCTTCCAGGGTGCTGCTGATCCTGTCCATCATATTTACGGCAGCCAACGACACCAGTTTTCTGAAAAATGTTTCTACCGAATGGTAGCGGGCGCAAAGTGCTTCCAAATCATCGTGGTTCAGGCAGGTAAGTGTTGTAGCTTCTAGGCTTAAGATAGAATAGGAGGAAGGTTGCCGGGTCAGGAAACTATCCAACACGGTAAACATATTTCCTTCAGGAAAAAAGCGCATGATAAATTCGCGCGTTTCCGTATAAAAAAAGGTCTTGAGCAGGCCGCTGTCTACAAAGTAAATTCGGTTGCAGACAGTTCCTTTTTCCAGGATCAATTCTCCTTTGTCATATTGCTTTTTATACAATCTGAAGGTCAGGGCAGCTTTTGCATCCTCTTCCAGGTTGGCCAGCGACGCTGCGAAATCCAGGAAACTGGTGTTAATAGTATATTGATTGGTATCCATGGCTTCAAATTACAGAATTTTTATGGCGCATAATAGGGGGTAATGATGAAATTCCATAGTCAGGCATTTATTTGGCCGTGTTTGTATCATTTCATGAGGACTATCATTTTAAGGTGGTGGAAATACTTAATTTATAATCAAGCTGCAGTTAAAAGAAAAAAAATTGAGTATTGCATCGCGGTTGCAACCGATAGCTTATTAAGCCGTAATCGTGCTCTGATTTCCCTTATCCAAGCTATTTTATCTGCGAGGCTATCCTCTTTCCAGGTGATTGACCATAGAATAACTTGAATGCCCGGATAAATGAGGAATCGGATGTGTAACCCAAAATGGCAGCGATCTCTCCAATATTAAGCTTAGCATCCCTGATTAAGGAATCAGCATGCAGCATCCTTAATTCATGAATATAGCTGAACACCGTCAACCCGAAAATTTGTTTGAAGCCTTTCTTTAACTTAAATTCATTCAGGAGGAATTCCCTACTGATGCCTTCCAGGGTCAAAGCAGATAAGTAATTTATGGACAGGTAGTTTTTCACAGCTTTCAACTTATCAATGTCTACGTTGTTTAGTGATTTAACAGGTTGGTTACTGTTTGTGGAGTAGGCATTCATGCAAAGTAAAATCAACTCCTTCACTTTCGATTTCAGATAGTTTTCTTTCAGGTTATTGGCTATTGGCGGGTTTTGTAAAAGTCGTAGGGCCGACAATTGGAAAGCATTGGTATGCATAGGTGAATCAAAAACCGCAAAGCTTTTCATGTCTTCGCCCCGGGCTATTAATTCCTGGTATGGAGTACCGCATTCATGCAATACTTCATTAAAGAAAGAAGTTTTTAATCCAATGCACATATATTCATACTGCTGTTGTTTAGGGAAAATAAAGGAACTGGTTGGATTTATACAATTTAAAACATTGAATTGTCCTTGCCGCATGGACTGATCCTTTGGCATGCCTGAAATGAAGGCACCAGAACTACCTGCGAGTTGAAAGTGCAGGCTTACATGTGTGTTATCCTGAAAATGGTTTACCCGGGTATCTTCATTAAAAGTACCATAGAAATTTAATAGGTCGAAATCTGTGGTCCTCAAACTTTTCGTTTGACAGCTAAAAACATCAGGCAGCGTTACTGATGAATCTGTTGTCATGATATCCGTAGTAAATTCTCTTTTAACTAAGTTTTTAAACTCATTTCCTGATAATTGGTACATAATCCGTTTTGGTATATTCTTAATCCTTTTTGGTATATCGCATTAAAATCATAAGCCGCAAATTGCTGACATGGAAATACCTACCAAAGATATAATAGATATCAGTACCTGGAAACGCAAGGCGCACTATAATTTTTTCAGCACGTTTGATCAGCCTTTTTTTTGCGTAACGAGTTTGATAAATTGTACAGAAGCATACCAGTTTTGTAAAGCATACCAAATACCATTCTTTTTGTACTACCTGCATAAATCACTTTTGGCCGCAAACCACATTAAAGAGTTTCGGTACAGAATTGAGGCTGATGAAGTTGTTGAGTATAGCTTGATTTCAGGCTCCATTACCGTGTTAAGAAATGATGAAACATTTGGTTTTGCTTATTTTAATTACCACCGGGATTTTAAAATTTTTAGTCAGGAGACCAGGAATGTGATCATGCTGGAAAAAGCTGCGGTTGGACTGACCTTAAAGCCGGATGTGATGAATATGATACATTATTCTATTCTGCCAGGCATAAATTTCACCAGCATGCAACATGCACAAATGCTTAAAGCGGGTGATCATGTTCCTAAAATCGTTTTTGGTAAACTCTTATTTAAAGACGGGCAAGTGCTGTTGCCTGTTTCTGTACATGTACACCACGCACTTTGCGATGGCATACATGTCAGCAAATTTTTATCAGCATTTGAACAAAGCATGCAGGTTACCGGTACCTGAATGTTTGATGAAATATGCTAAGAAATTTATTATCATCAGTGTTTGAGAGCTTAGTTTAAGGATAGTTTCAATTGGTCCATTCGCACTTTCAAATGCCATGTGGGTATATTTTTTATTGCTGCCCGGCTGGCTGAATGGTGATCAACATAATTGCTATTAATGATCACCATTTCTGATTTTAACGCCATATTGATAGAGTTCGTTGTAGATACCAAAGAATTGGGCCTCCTCTGTTTCCAGCAGTGAGGTATTGATGAACATGATCACTGCCACTTCCTTTTTAAGATCAGAAAGCATGAAAGTCCTTACACCAAAGTCGGAGCCGTTGTGCCCGATCCTTTTTCCACCCATCTTGGTAGACCAGAAAATACCGGAGTTAAGTTGAGCTGGTGCTATATTTTCAGGCTTATGCGCGTCATCAAACTGAAACCGGAGCATCTCCTGCACCGTTTTCTCCCTGAGCACCTGTCTGTTTTGAAATTTTCCGCCATTTAACAAGCAGATAAAGAAATGGGACAGGTCATTGACCGATGTACGTACGCCACCATCGGGATAAGTGGTCAGTCCGTAAAGTGGTATTCTTTTAATACTGCTATCCGCCTGTTTCTGATAAAGCCTGGCGTGCTTTTTCAGGTTGATCTCAGACAGGAACCATCCTGTGTCATTCATTTTCAATGGCTTGAATAGATATTCCCGGCTGTAGTCGTTCAGCTTTTTACCTGTCTGCACTTCGATAATGTAACCTGCCAGGGCGGTCGCGATATTGGAATACTCCCGAAATGTACCCGGCCTGTGATTGATAAAATTTTCTTTAGCATAATGTGTTCCGCCAGGCAAAAAATAATTGCGCAGAAAATCTGCCAGCTTCTCCGGCGAATCTTTTCCGTTAACATATAAACTGTCGGAGTTATAAAAAGGGAACCTGTCATTCAGACCGGAGGTGTGGGTAGCCAGGTGACGCAAAGTGATTTTCTCTTTTGGAAAGAATGGGTGATGAATTTTAAAGGGCAGGTAGGTATTGATATCTTCATCAAGGGAAAGTTTTCCCTGCTCCACGGCTTTCATCAGGCAGGCCCCGGTAATGGTTTTGGATACAGAGGCTATATTCATGACGGTCGATGTGGTGAATGGTATCTTGTTCTCCCGGTCGGCATAACCGTAGCCTTTAGACCAGGCAAGTTTTTTGTCGATGATAATGGCTGCACCCAGGCCTACGAGTTGCGCATCACTCATTTTTTTCAGGATAACACTATCAATTGCATTGGTGGATTTTAAGGGTAATTGCTCAATCTGCTGCCCGCAGGCGGTGGCACTTATGAGCATGCCTAGCAGCAGGGAAATAATATAAATTTGTGATCTCATTCTGATGATTTTTGAAAATTTAGCTGAAAATCGAACAAAATAATTGGTCTGCAACATGGCCCTGCCGCAAAAGCCAAAATGATGTATAGAAACTGTTATTTAGCGAAATATTCCATTTCATCTGTGTATTTGCCATTTTCAGGCTGGTTTTCGGTTATTCCGTCGTGTTTATTCAGGATAAGCGGCCTATGTGTTATCTTTGGTTATGCCATTGATTGAAAGAATTGTTAAGTTCAGCCTGACTCACCGTTTTCAAACTCATGTCATCTTTTGGCTGATCGTCGCATTGCTTTTTATGAACCGGTATGATATGGAAGAATATAAGCAATTCGACAACATTATGTACCGTCAGATTTATTATATCTCCGTGACCATGCTGGCCTCTTATTTTCTGGCCTACCTGATCATTCCAAAATTAATGCGCTCAAAAAACTATTTTGAAGTGGTCGTCTTTTTTATTGCAGGTGCTTACCTCATTTCTGCCTGCTCACGTGCTGCGGTAATATATCTCCTGGAACCACTCATCAGAACACCACCTTTCGCACAGGAATCACTATGGCAGATCCTATCCGATATCCCCAAATTAGTAACGCATTACTTTACCCTGTCATTCTCTGCGGCATGGGTATTCGCTTTTGTCAAACTGATCCGAGACCAGTACGTGGTTCAGCAACGTTCATTGATGTTGGAGAAAGAAAAGGCAGAAACGGAACTTAAAGCCTTGAGAAGCCAGCTCAATCCGCATTTTTTATTCAATACCTTAAACAACATTTATTCGCTGTCGCTCATGAATGCTCCGGTTGTTTCAAAATCGATTGCCGGATTATCCGAGATACTGGATCATGTACTTTACAGGTGTAATACGGCTTATGTTCCGCTGTTATCAGAAATTAAACTGATTGAGAATTATCTTGCATTGGAAAAGCTCAGATATGATGAACGGCTAAGGATAAGTTTTGATTATGTTACCGACAAATCGGCCATTATCGCACCATTGATTTTATTATCATTTGTGGAAAATGCATTTAAACATGGTGCGGGTATGGATGCCGGCAATCCCTTTATTGATATTGATCTCCACCTGAAAAATAACCGCTTCCGTTTTAAGGTGACTAACAGTATTGTGGAAGAGAAGCCCGCAACAGGTGGGAATGGACTCGGCCTGAACAATGTTACGCGGCAGCTTGATCTGCTTTATCCTTCGCGGTATAAATTAAATATAAAAATGATCAACCATACTTATGATGTGGAATTGGAAATTGATCTTGTAGATGTATAACCTAATTGCTTTAACGCTATGAAAATAAAATGTCTTTTGGTTGACGATGAACCGCTGGCGATTAAGTTGTTACAGAATCACCTTGCGCAAATGGATGCTTTTGAAGTGGTGGCTACCTGTTCTACGGCAATAAAGGCCCTGGAGCTGCTGAGAACTCTTGCGGTAGATCTGATGTTTCTGGATATTGAAATGCCCCAAATAAAAGGTATTGACTTTTTAAAAGGCTTAAAGGATCCGCCAGCAGTGATCATCACAACCGCATATCGCGAATACGCCATTGATGGTTATGACCTGGACATCATCGACTATCTGCTAAAACCCATTACGTTCGAGCGGTTTTTTAAGGCTGTTGACCGGTATCTGCGGTCGCGGAATGCTGAAAATCCTGTAGCTGCTGTCGCAACACAAAATTCTTATTTATTTTTAAAATCAGGATTGAGAAGTCACCGATTAAATATGGCTGATATTTTATATATTGAAAGTATTAAGGATGATATACGGGTGGTTTATGAGAACAGTTCGATCAACATTAAATACAAGATCAGCGATCTGGAAACGGATATCAGGTTATTTTCGCTGTTGCGCGTTCACCGGTCGTTTATTGTCAATATGGCTAAGATGACCTCTTTTACTGCCAATGATATTGCGATCGGTAACAAAACGATACCCATTGGCCCGAACTATAAAGCGTATGTGCTGAGGAAGTTGCAGGAACTTCGGTTGAATTTGTAAACTTCAAAACCCAGATTGAGTTCATTTAACACGTTCCCAATATCTTGTCAGTTGTTCAGTTAAGATATGATCAACAGCTGTGCTAATGAATGCTGTTAAATATCTTCATATGTTTTTCTATTTAGCTATTTTGAACAAGTTTCAGTTTTAAATGATATACATGTATAAATTAATTTTTCTCTTGTTTTTTTTGATCCTGTCGAAGGATGGTTTTTCCCAGCATCTTACCTATAATAAAGGTGGAACAAAAGCAACAAATTACTTCGAAGAAATTCCTTATCAAGATGTAAATGGCAAAATAATAGTAAAAGTAACGATCAATCAGGTCGATTATAATTTTCTGTTCGATACAGGGGCTCCGACTTGCATCAGTCCGAAGATCCTGAATGCGATAGGTATTGAGAAAGGTAAGCGTGATCAGGTAAACGATATAAATGGAAAGCAGGTATCTAGCCAGGCCGTAATTATTAAGGATATTGCTTTAGGCCATCTTAACTTTAATGATATACCCGCTGTTACAGGGGTGCCGGATTTTTTTCGATGCTGGAATGTTGATGGCATTATAGGGAGCAATTTGCTCAGGCATTCGATCATTGAAATGAACAGCCAGAAAAAAACCATCGTCATTACTGATCAGATTGGAAAACTTCAACTTGGTCAAAGGACCGGAATCAGCCTTTCTTTGGATACCATCCAAAGTTATCCTGTATTTAATGTGCAGCTATCAGACAAATCAACCATGCCGGTCCATTTTGATACAGGAGATAACGGCTTGCTTTCTCTTTCTGAAACATTAATGGAGCAGCTTAAAAAAGCAAAAGTTTATGAATCAATAACAAAGGGCTACGGCGCCAATCAGATAGGAGCATTTGGCATGGAAAAAAATAATCAAAAATTTTTATTGAAATTTCCGGTCCTTGACATCGATGAAATACATTTAAGAAATGTATTCACTGTAACCGGTAAAGGTTCAGGAGGAAGAATGGGCTCCAAAATACTCAATTATGGCATTGTGACGATTGACTTTATCAACCGGAGGTTTTATTATAAAGGTGACGACAAAGAAATAGACCTGGCCGAAAAGCAATGGCCTTTTCAGCCGGCATTTAGTAACAACAAAATGGTTGTAGGTATCGTTTGGCAGGAAGCAGGGGAGAGCGTAGCACCTGGGGAACAAATTGTCGAAATTGACGGTACTTTCTTTAAAGATGTTGATCTATGTAATCTGCTTACTAACAAGCCAATTCTTGAGGGGAAAGAACAGGCAACGGTAACCATAAAATCTAAAAAAGGCGACCAGCGAAAATTAAAAATCGAAAAAAAATATTTTTAAGTGAAGAGATGCACAAAACCTGCACATATCAAGTTCTACTTATTTACTTTTAATACAAAGCGGCATCATCATTCATGTAGATTAAATTTGATGTTGAGCTTATCGAAACACTGTTAACGAGATGGCTTTACAAGTCTTTCGACAAGCTCAGGATGACATTTCAAATTTAGCATCCCGACCAAACTCCAGCCTGGTGATACCAATTTTATATACAATTATTGCTCAGCTTCTTTGCCCTTAAAGTGCGTAATTGATTTTTGCTGTCCGTCAGGCAGGCTGGGATCATAACGGTACACCCCCTTCAAACCGCCAAACCAGATATTGCCATCCTTAGCTTCTAAAATTCCGAAAAGCATTTTATCATTTGTTTTTATTTCGGTGACCATCGGTTTTTTATTTAATAAAGACTTTTCATCATAACGGGAAAGTACCCAATTCTGACTCTTCGCACTTTCTGAACTGGTCCATATATTACCTTTTCTATCTTCGTAAATATAACCCACAAATTTTTGGGTAAAATTGGTAAATGTTTTGCCGTCATAGCGCCAAAGTCCATCGGCACCACCAAGCCAGATACGGCCTTTTTGATCTTTGATGATCGAACGAACATTTGAAAAGGGTTTGCCCTCGTTATTGTTGATCTTGGTGAATGTTTTCCCATCATACCAGTAGCTATGGCCCCTTGTAGCCAGCCAAAATTTTCCGGTATTGTCTTCAATGACGGCATTCACATCATGATTCATCCAGCTCACTTCAGGAAGTGACTTTTGGTAAACAGAAACATGGACAGAATCAGCCGCTTTAAAGGGAGGAGCCTCATTCATTTTAAAATTGCGAAAGGATTTTCCATTATAAAGACTTGCACCACCTTCAGTACCAAACCAGATCTGACCGGTTTTATCTTCATAAATATTAGTTACCCGATCATTGGCAAGTCCGTCTCTGGTGGTGTAATTTCGAAAAGATTTTCCATCATAGTGATAAACTCCTGAACCAACAGAAGCAAACCAAAAATTTCCCATTCTATCTTCGAGGATAGAAAAAAAGCGTGCCGGGCTAACCTTACCGGTGATATTGCTGAAAGATTTTCCATCGTATTTAATAACACCCGCCCATGAGGCCATCCAGATGTTTCCATGGCGATCTTGTTTGATGGTACGAACGATGCTGTTTGGGGCATGAGAAATGTTTAGCACTTTGGTTTCAATGACATCCTGAGCATCTTTTTTTTGCTGGGCCTGTACTGGTAAATAAATTCCGCCTGCCAGAATGATCAGCAGGCTGTAACAAAAGTTTCTGTTATTTTTCATCTTGATATAATTTTTTTTGCGGGATGAAGCCATCACTGGCAATCTATATGATTGTTTGTAGATGATGGTTTATCCCCTGTTAAAATTGATTCAGCGAAATTACTTTGGTATCTTTCCGTCGGCAGCATCAGGATTGTAAATAAAAATGTAAACTTTGTAAATAAAGGCTTGACAATATGCAACTTAGTCTAAAACCCCCTTCCGGAAAACGCAAATACCTGTTCGCAGGAATATTTATATCATTTATTGCTGTGCTCTGTGCCGCTTTAAGTGTAATGGGGAATGATAGCTTCGACTTCGCCAGAAGGGAAATTTTACTCCGCAAAATCGGACATGAACTGCTTCTGCAGTCAGGCGACAGTACATCCAGGGTGCTTCCGGTAAAGAGAACCGGAGAAAATAATTACCAGATCAGGTTTGAACATGCGCTTAGTTTTCAAACAGATGCTCTGGTGAATATCAGCCGGCGTTGGCTGGATAAAGATCCGCTGGCCGGTGATTATGTGGTGAATGTACTGAATCGTGGCAACTCAAGCGTGGCCTATGGATATGCGATATCCAAAAATAAAAAAGATGAAATAGTAGCCTGTATCGGAAGAAGGCAACCCAAAGCATATTATATGATCAATATTACATTCAAACCGGAAGGAATACGTACAACAAAGCATGTATACCTGCTCAGCAGTCTGCCATTTTTAGCCTTTTTTGGGTTTATCTTTTTGAGCGCCGTTAAGCCGCTTCGGGTTTTAACTCACCGTGATCATGATGAAATGATTACTTTAGGCACCATGTTATTTGATGCGAGAAACCGGAAGCTCGCGATACATGGAAACACCATAGACCTGACCGGAACAGAAAACCGTTTATTGCGCATTTTTGCCTTGTCTCCGAACGAGACCATAGAGAGAAGCCGGTTGCAGAAAGAGATCTGGGAAGATGAAGGTATTATAGTAGGCCGAAGTCTGGATATGTTCATTTCAAAACTCAGAAAAAAACTGGAATCAGATCCTGATCTCAAAATTGTGGTGATACGCGGAAAGGGATATCGGCTTGAAGTTGATTCCCGGTACAGTTGAAGAATTATTTAAGCAGTAAAATATCAAATCACTTTTAATCTGAATACTTCTCTCACGGGAGCATTGGAAGATGATCCGAATGAATTATCTTTAAACTATTTAGACTTATTAAATATAATGGTTTATATTTGCCATTCTGTATAAGCAACAAGCGCATTTGTGAAAATTTTTAAGGGTAATAAAAATGGTCAATTACTGAATCAAATTGATGATTCAAGTTTTCGCACCTTATTTGAACAGTTCTGGAAACCCTTACTTGCATTTTGTCAGCACCATATCCATGATGATGAAGTGGCGATGGATATTGTTCAGGATATCTTTTGTTCTCTCTGGCGGCGTAAAGATGCTCTTCATGTGGAAACCCGGATGGAATACTATTTATTTCGGGCAGCACGGATTAAAATCAGTGACTACTATCGTGAAAAATTTAAAAGGGAAAGCCAGAACCAGTGTCTGTTAGAAAATTTCTGCGAAAGCATCAACAATACAGAAGAAACTATTCTTTTTAAGGATCTGGATCATTTTGTCGATGGACTTGTAAACAGGCTGCCCTGCCGGTGCAAACAGGTGTACACGTTAAGTCGCAACAGTGGTTTGACTATACCAGAAATTGCAGAACAGCTTGAGCTTTCAGAAAAAACGGTAGAAGCACATTTAACCAAAGCATTGCGTTTTCTCAAAACTCATTTACATTAAGTGCCTGTTTTAATTTTTTATAACAGGAATAAATAGCCTTTTGTTGTCACAGGAGGGATAATTTATTGTGTAAAAATCAATGACAGTAGAATTTAATGAAAATATCTCCTGGAGGGATCGTCATTGAGGGAAGACTTTTTCAGCCAACAAAGTAATCTATCATGCTGGTAATCCTTGCTATAAAGACTGCTTCCTCGTTCCTCCTCGAAATGACGAGTTTTTTTTGGAGTCTGTCAATGGTAGCCTTGGTCGATTGCTTTATTAATGCGTTGAAATGGTCTTCGAATACACTCATACTGACATACGAAATAAGTTTTATTTTAAACAGGCTTTAAGCAATAGCAAAAATATTTTTTTTTAACTAAGGGTAAATCTCCCGATCTCCGACTTGTATTCTAAAAGCAGTTCATGTCGGTAGATCATCATTTGTTAGAAAAATATTGGGCGGGTTTATGTAGCCCTGTGGAAAGGAAGATCGTAGAACAATGGATGCTGGATGGAAGTCCCGAAAAGCCTTATGAACTTCGGTCCTCAGAAGAAGAATTAAAAATAAAGGAGCAGTTGTGGCAACGTATTGCAGGAGCGCATCCGGAAGTAAAAGGCTATGATGAACCGGACAAGGTTATTCGAATGCCGGTATGGTATAAAAGAATATCGATAGCGGCAATATTTATTTTACTGGCAGGCTTGGGCTTATATCTGTCAAACAAACAATCACCTGCCGGTGCTTCATTCACTTATAGGGAAGTAATGCTTCCATATGGAAAAAAAGCCAGGATTACCTTAGCTGATGGCACCCTGGTGTACCTTAATGCAGGAAGCAGGTTGAAATATCCCGATCATTTTTCAAAAACGGAGCGAAGAGTGTTTCTGAAAGGAGAAGCCTTTTTTGAGGTGACTAAAAATCCAGACAAACCGTTCTACGTTCAAACTCAACATACCACTACACGCGTGCTGGGCACCCGCTTCAATCTTCAGAGCTGGGAAGGCTCTTTTGATCAATTGGCTGTAGAAGAGGGCAGGGTACAGTTAACAGCTGCCGGATGTATGGATACGCTGATTTTATATCCCAATATGCAGGGCACATTTAATGGTCATTCACTAAAGCAAACCACGATTAACAGTGCGCATATCGTGGCCTGGACCAAAGGTATCATGATTTTTAATGATCGTAAATTAAGCGAAGTTGCGGCTGAGCTGGAACGCTGGTATGGCGTTAAAGTTCACCTTCATGATCCGGCTTTGCTTCATTATAGGGTAAAGGCCCGATTTGATAATCCCTCACTGACTGATGTACTTCAGGATATCAGTTTTGCACTTAATATAAAATACAACATAAAAGATAAGGAGGTCACATTGTCCAGATAAGTAGATTTTTAACATAAATACCCGGTGTACGCGTCGCTAAAGTTGTTCACCGGGTATAAGCAATGCACTATAATCAATCACATTACTTCAAATCAAAAATATGAACTTTTTGCTATTTAGCACAAGATTTTTTTCACGCATGGGGAAAACAATCATTTTAATTTTACTCACCATTTTGATTACAAACTCAGCTATGGCACAAACCACAGCTTTGAAAAAAAGAATCAGCATTCAGCTTAACAATGTCTCTATCGCCCAGGCTTTGCAAGAAATAGAAACCAAGGCAGGTTGCAGTTTTATTTATAGTCCGGATTTGTTGAATGCAAATAGAAAAGTGAACTTAACTTATCAAAATGCCACTGTAGAATCTATTCTTCATGGAATTTTTGAAAAAGAGATCAGGAGAATAGAGGTAAAAGGAAACCAGATTAACCTTCAGCCTTCAAATGGTAAGGGAACGATTAAAGGGCGGGTGATCACGAGCGACGGCCTGGCTGCGGCATATGTTAACATCGATATGGGCGGCAGCAAAATTCAGGCAGATGAAAATGGTCTTTTTAGTTTTAATAACGTAGAAGTTGGAAGCTATACCATCACAGCCAGGTATGTTGGGTTAAAGGAGCAGGAACAGCGCGTTCAGGTTACTGCAAATGCTACAGTGGAAGTTTTATTCACTTTATATGAGGATATGCGGGCACTGCAGGAAGTGGTTGTGAATGGCGAGCGCGTAAATAGATTTGCAAACAAAACGACTGAATATGTTTCCCGTTTACCCTTAACAAACCTGGAAAATCCACAGGTGTATAGCGTAATAACCAAACAGCTGATGCAGGAACAGGTGGTGGTAACCGTAGCAGATGCCATACGCAATGCCGGGGGTGCCGTTTCTATCACCAACCCTTCTGGCGGTGTCAGCGCATATTTCAGGGGATTTGGAACCGGAATTAATGCCCGTAACGGCATGGAATCTACTTCAGACCGCTCTGCTGTAGATTTAGCGAACATCGAACGCATTGAAGTGATGAAGGGACCTTCAGGTACTTTATTTGGTGCGTCGGTTTCGTCCTTTGGCGGGGTTGTGAATGTGGTGACAAAAAAACCGATAGAAGCAAAACGTACGGAATTTAGCTATACTTCGGGGAGTTTTGGCTTAAACCGCCTTACACTAGATATTAATACACCGCTTGATCAGGAAAAAAAGGTGCTTTTCCGGGTAAATTCTGCCCTGAATCGGGAGAGGAGTTTTCTGGATTATGGTTTTAACAACACTTTTTTACTGGCACCAAGCATTACCTATCACGTCAATGAAAGGCTGTCATTAAATGTTGATGCAGAGTTGTTGCAGGTACATAATACGCAGCCGATGAACTATGTATTCCGATCTGCAGCCATTAAACAACCGAGCGATTTATTACTGGACTACCGGAAAACATTGTTTCATGACAATGTTGATGTTCAAAATTATGCGACACGTATATTTGCTGAAGGGGTGTATAAACTATCAGATAACTTTAAGTCCACTACACTGTTTTCTTTTGTTTCTGAAAATGTAGATCACAGTTATCAGCGTTTGGTGATTTGGTCTTCTCCCAGTAATGTAACCCGGGCTTCCTATGTGTATGGTCCGGTTTATAACGGATACACAAATATCCAGCAGAATTTTAATGGCAAGTTTAAAACAGGGAGTTTTACCCATAATCTTTTAATTGGTGCAAATTACCGTCATTATACTTCAAGTTTTCTATTTGCGGATATCCAGCCCATTGATCAGATTGATGTTACAAAAGCCTTCAAGCCAATTGTTAGCCAGCAAATTGATAAACTGGTAAGCTTTGCACCTTTTCCTTCCCCAACGCAGCAAACGGCCAGTGTTTATGCATCAGACATGATTAACCTGTTACCGCGTCTTTCGGCCATGTTATCACTGCGTTTGGATCGTTATAAAAGGCAGGCCGTTGAAGGTGATGAAGATGGTTATAATCAAACTTCTTATGCACCTAAATTTGGTCTGGTTTATGAATTGCTGCCTAAATCAGTTTCACTTTTTGCCAATTACATGAGTGGTTTCCAGAATGTTGCCCCGGTATCGCAGCCGAATGGCAGCCGGCAGGTTTTAGATCCCTTATTCGCTACCCAGGCAGAAGGTGGGATCAAAACAGAGCTTTTCGAAAAGAAACTCAGCTTTACCGCCAGTTATTACCGGATCAATATTGATAATGCTACCCGTTTGAATGAGGAGTTATTTACCATACAAGATGGGAAGCAATTAAGTAAGGGCTTAGATCTGGAACTGATTACGCAACCCGTTGCCGGTCTGAACATTTTGGCGGGATATGCTTATAATGATAATCGTATCATTAAAGCAGCTCTGGATGCTAATATTGATGGAAATAAAGCTGCAAATGCACCTGAAAATGTAGCGAATTTCTGGGCTTCATATGCTTTTCAGAATCAATTTAAGGGACTGGGATTTGGTGCAGGAATGAATTATGTAGATAAAATGTACAAAGCTTCAGATAACAAATTTTTTATTCCGTCATACACCCTGGTTAATGCCGTAGTATTTTACAATAGGCAGGCCTGGGGCATACAGGTTAAAGCCAACAACGTTTTTAATAAAAAATATTGGGACAGTTGGGCAAATGCGCAGGCACCGGCAAATTTAGCGGCGAACCTTTCCTTCCGATTTTAAATGCGTGAATAGGCAACCAAGGTTTAATTCCCTGGTTGCCTGATTAGTATATGGATTTAAGAAAAAGATTAATTGCCATCCACTTATGGATCGGGCTACTTTCAGGGCTGGTTGTGATGATATTGGGATTAACGGGCTGTATCCTTGTTTTTGTCGATGAAATCAAGCCCCTGGTTTATGCAGACCGAATGCAGGTTTCCCCAGCATCCGGCGAACCGTTATCTATGACTGTAATGATGCAGAAGGCGCATGAGATCTGGGGTAAAGATAAGCCGGTATCGGCCTTAGAGATTGATAATGATCCCATGCAAACATGGCATTTCAGGGCTTACCGGGAAAACAATATCAATGTTGGAAATTGGTATTGGCATGAGAAAAAGTTCTATGAATCGTTGTTTATGAACCCTTATACCGGTGAATTGGTTTTTCATGAACAGTCTGAATTTGAATTTTTCAGGATTATCTTGTATTTACACTGGAGTTTGTTATTAAAAACAGAACTGGGTCAGCCTGTTGTTGGCGTGGTCACCCTGCTGTATGTTATTTCCTTGCTCACCGGCCTTTATTTGTGGTGGCCAAAAAATAAAAAGGCCCGGCGGGTTCGGTTTTGGTTTAAGTGGAAGAAGAATACCGGTTTAAAACGCAGGAACTATGATCTCCACAATATTCTTGGTTTCTACGTGATGAGCCTGGGGCTGGTCATTGCCCTCACCGGAATGATGTGGGCATTTCCGATGCTGGATAGGGGACTGCAGAAGGTACTCAATCTGAGTGAAAATTCGAAAAAGACAAAAGTAGCGATGGTACATCCATTGCCTGAAAAGGCTGAAAGTAAGGGTTTAGATCTTATTTTTAAGGAGATCAAAAAGAAATATCCTACAGCAAAGGCCTACCATTTTTATTTTCCGGCTAAGCAGCTGTCAACAGTAATGGTGCTTGCCAGCTATGATCAGACTTTTAAAACAGTTACGAACCGTTACGACGTGCTTTCAGGGCAATTGTTAGAAACCAGTAGGTTTGAAGACGAACGTATCGGTGAGCGATTCAGCGCAATGAATTATGATATCCATACCGGAAATATTCTGGGTTTACCCGGTAAAATACTTGCTTTCCTGGGATCACTGATTTCTGCATCTTTACCCTTAACTGGTTTTTTGATCTGGTACAACAGAAAGAAAGGCAAAAGCACTTAGCTGCTGTTTCAGGTGGGGGAAAGCAGTGCTTCTTTTTTTAGGAAAACAAATGCTATGGGTTTTTGATCCAAGCCATGTACTGCTCTAATCCTTTCCTTTGTAATTTCGCTTTCAATCGCAGATCGAGCAAAAAAATATAGAGACCTTGCTAAGGGTAATCTTGCGTATCGTGATGCCAGGTTAGGCCTATGTAATTTAAAAGCCTTCAAATGCACCACTAGCTTTAAGAACAACTTGCTCTTTTTTCAGGATGGTTGCCTTTCTTTCGTCTGAAAGCAAAAATTTTCTGGCATTAACGTTTATTTAGGCAATCTTTTATGGAAGTTAAGGGGGTCCATTGTGTTAAGGCAGCCGGTTTGCCATCTTTGGTCTAACCTTCAGACTGTTAAATTCAATTCCAATTCACCGCCGTTTTAAGTGCTTTTGGATCCAAGAACGAGCAAGCCATGATCAGCCCGCAGGGTGCCGGTTATGTTGAAAATTATATCAAATTCCTGAAAGCCGGATTATAGGCGTACCGGAAAGTTAAACTGGCGTTTTGTAGAAGTTAAGCCAGCATTTTTAGTTAGTTAATGATGAATAAGGGGGCAAGCTGGATGGCTTGCCACTTATTAACGTCGAAGCCTGCTGAAATGAAGAATGTTCAGGATATAAATCTTTGATACAGGTGAGATCGATATTCAATTCAATGATTTACCTGCCAGCTTTTAAGTTTTTTCAGCTAATCAGGTACCGGCGCAAACATCCATTCATATGGCGTAGTCAATAGGGTAAAGCCAGTTATATTCGAGGTAAATCCGGTCGTTTATGAGATCGGATAGGCAGTATCGCTTTTGGCTTCAGAGAGCACGAAAAAACTTTGTACAGTGGTTATATTAGGCAATGTTGCCAGTTTTTGACGATAGAAGTCGTGATAGGCATCCATATCACGGGTGGCAATTTTCAATACAAAATCGAAGCTTCCGGTCATTTGAAGGCACTCCATTACTTCCGGAAATTTTACGACTTCATCTTCGAAGCCTTTAAGTGTTTCCGCGGCATGGTCATTTAACAGTACCTGACTGTATGCGATCAGGTTTCTTTCGATCTTTCGTCTATCCAGAATCACGACCGTCCGCTTGATGTAGCCTAACTTCTTTAGCCTTCTGATTCTTTCATGAATAGTGGCTACTGATTTATACAGCTGGCCTGAAAGCTGCTTGTGGGTAATGCTCGCATCCACTTGGAGAATTCTTAGAATTTCTTTATCTGTTACATCTAGCTCTGTCATATGATTATTGATCTGTTTAAAAGGATAAATGCCGGATTATTTTTGCAATGATCGAATGGCACGGAATCTCCGGTACATTTTATGCTTCTGTTGTATCCGGCCCAATTCATTATTAACATGAAACGTATGAACCGTTATCCATCACCGCAATATACCAAATACTCTTCGGATGAATCAACTATCTATTGAATTTCAAAATTTTACCGGCTGGATGTTTTTTTGATCCTTTTAATGTCATTATTCGCCAGCACTGCCGCATTCCTGTTATGGATGAATTGCCTGTATCCATATCCATTATAAGATGACAGCCTGATCCTTCGGTAACAACATACTGCTGATGGATTCAAGCGTGAAGTCGATAGCCTCCACACTGGTCATTTTACTAAATGAAAACCGGATGGTTGCACCTGGAAGATCCTTCTTTAAGGCGGTGATCACGTGACTTCCACCATCATCGCCGCTACTGCAGGCACTCCCGCCAGATGCGTAAATTCCTTTCCTGTCCATCAATGCCAGCATTAAATCGGTATGAGTTCCGGCAGGAAAATTGACACTCAGAACCGTATAAAGTGAATTTTCTGAACTGTTGAAGCTGATATTTTTCGAGATAGCTTTAAGTCCAAGCCTCATTCTTTTGTTAAGAGATTTGATGTATGAATGATCATGTAAAAAGTTATCCATAGCCAAGGCAAGTGCTTTTGTAAAACCTATAATTCCATGAACATTTTCTGTGCCAGCCCGTTTCTTACGCTCCTGGCTTCCGCCATGAATAAGCGCACCGAACTTTGTTCCATCGCTAACATAAAGAATGCCTGTCCCCTTAGGACCATGAAACTTATGCCCTGATGCCGAAGCAAAATGAACGCCATAGTCAATCAGGTTGATGGGGTAATGTCCTATGGTTTGTACGCAGTCTGAATGAAAAATTGCACCATGCCGGCGGGCAATAACGCCAACCGCCTCAATTTCCAGCAAAACACCTATCTCATTGTTCGCATGCATCAGGCTAACCAGGCATTTATGACCTTGTTTGGTATATGCTGCCAGTTGATTTTCCAGATCCGGGAGGTCAACTTCTCCCATCGCATTGAGCTTAACCAAAGAACAGCTGAGTTTATTGTACTGACAGTAGTGTTCAACAGTATGGAGCACAGCATGATGTTCTATCGGTGACGTAATGATGTGTGTGCAGCCCAGTTCATTAACTGCAGCTGCAATTGCTGTATTATTGCTTTCTGTCCCTCCGCTTGTAAAATAAATAGAAGTGGCTTTAACACCAAGCATTTCTGCAACCTGTTTTCTTGAGGATTCAATTGCCAGCCTGCTCTGTCTGCCCAAAGCATATATGGATGATGGATTTCCGTAATATTCCTCCATATAAGGGATCATCGATTCGAGAACCTTTGGGTCAAGCTGAGTCGTAGCCGCGTTATCTAGGTATGCAATTTGGTTCATTATGGGAAGTTTATGTTAAACTTATTTTAGCTTCACAAAATTGATGTTGTTAGCGTTCACAATCAATCACTTGTGAATTTTCCATGATTATTCCGGAAATCTGGGGTGATTTAACCCTTATGCCAGAATTTTATGAGGTTTGCCGGGCTGGAAGCATAAATTTTTCAGAATTATTTTTGATTTCAGCGGCATTTAAACAGGAAGTTGAGGCGAAGGCAAATCACCGTATGCCTAAAGCCAATAATACAGAAAGATGTAGTGTATAGCATGGCAGTATCTTAGGGAAGTTCAAAATACTTTTCTACCTATCAGGGAAAGACAACTAATTTTGTTCTGCCCAGCTGTAAAAACTTTTTCGATAAAATTCGGTATTGGATGCTTTAAAATAGAGGATATGAGATACGGAAATAATCTTATCTATGATTTGACTTTACAATAGCCGTGGCGAAGAGGATGGTTTTACGTTCCACCAGAACCCAGTGGTGATTTGATAAAGAAGAAGATGACCTGCCAAAGTCAGGTGGGATGCTATTTAAATGGATGTAGAAGAATATAATTTTAATTGAACATAGACCAAACCTAAACCTGTAACTTTATCTGCAATTTCTATCTAAAAGGAAATTCATTCAACAATTTCATGAGATACTTTTTGCCGATTCTTTTCCTTTTCAGCAGCACCCTTAGCAAATCCCAAACTTTACCACAAAAAATAGATACCCTCATCAGTACTTATGCAAAGCTCAATAAGTTCAACGGCACCATTTTAATTACGAAATCCGGACACACTATTTTTGAAAAGGCATATGGATACCGCAATGCGGAAAAACACATTAAGGCAACAACAAATGATATCTTCCAGTTAGGTTCGCTGACAAAAAGCTTTACTGCTGTTTTGATTATGAAGCTTGTGGAAGAAAAGAAACTCAGTTTAAACACCAGGATTATCACATTTTTTCCCGCAGTCCATCCCGAAAAGGAAATCACCATAGCACAACTGCTGAACCATACATCGGGGATCCGCGAAGAGCTGCGGAATGCAGAATTCCGTGCTAAAGTATTATCCGGCCAGCGTGTAAGCAAACAGGAAATGCTCGGCCTTTATGCTGCCGAACCGCTGGATTTTGAACCTGGAACTGAATTCTCTTATAGCAATTCAGGTTATAATCTTTTAGGAATGGTTATTGAAAAGCTGACGGGAATGTCATACGGAGCAGCCATGTACCAATCTGTTTTTAAGCCATTGGGCATGAGCCATAGTGGTTTTGATTATGCTCAACTAAAAAGCAGCTTAAAAACAAAAGGTTATGCCTACATTTCTTCCACCCGCATTGTCCCTGCAAAAGTATGGGATGCCAGTACAACCTATTCTTCTGGCGGATTGTATAGCAACGCCAGAGATTTAGCGGTATGGAATAGGGCACTCAAAGAAAATAAACTGATTTCTGCCGCCAGCCTCAACAAATCTTACACGTCAGTAAAAGGAGATTATGGATATGGATGGTTTATAGATAGCGTGGCACATCGGAAGATGGCCTATCATGCAGGTAATGTGGAAGGTTCAACAAGCTACTTTTGCCGGATCCCGGAAGATGATATTTGTATTATCATGTTGATTAACCAAACCAGTACGACTATAGAAAGCATTGGTTCAAAAGTTATCGCCTTGTTATATGGCCAAAAATATAGCCTACCCAAACCAAAACAGGCGATCGCACTTACCACTGACCAGGTAGCGAAGTACGTCGGGAAGTATGATATTTCTGATGAGTATATCACTACCATTAGTTTAAAAGACAATCAGCTTTTCATTGCAACCAACCATAAGCCGCCGGTAAAGATGCTTGCCGAAAGTGCCAGCAGGTTTTTTATTGAGGATGCTAATATGAGTTTGATATTCAGCACTACTGCTGAAGGGAAAATTCAGCTGAGTATTCGTGACGGTTTGTGGAGTGGTGCGGGCGATAAGAAAGGAAATGATTGATTACAATTCGAATAGTTGCAGATGTAAATAAACAGCGCCGCCGTGCCGTTGACTACATCAATAACCTTAAGGCATTTAATTATATTTTCACCATCTTTTATAAAAACGGAATTGACTGTTCCATCGCCATTTTTTGTAAAGAAAACTGTTGCATCCAAATCCATCAGGAAAAAATTATCTTCAGTTTTTGCCAGCAAATGAAGAAGAGGTATTCCAGACATTCTCAGAACCAATCCATTATCATATGATCTTTAGCCTTAGTGTATATAGCATAGCAATTATAGACAGGAATAAATGGAACTGTATTGCCAGATAAATTTCCAGAAAATGGGTATTTGCGGAGATGGTCATGTATTCTTCGAATACACTTGAGTTTTGAAAAATACTTGATTACGTGGCACTTCCGGACGTCCGTAAACATGCCAGAGCTAATATCTCATTTATCAATATTGACCAGCATTGTGCCGATCTGATTATCTTCAATAGTGATGATTCTATAGCCGAATATCCGGTCATTAATCATAATGGATGGAACCGCCTTTTCTATTTGATAGGCGCATGCAGGAGTTGAATACTGGATAATATTTTGTTCGGTACATCTATCTTCCATATGATAGTGCCCGCAAAAGATAGTTACCTCATTTTTAAAGGCCAGCAACACCTGTTTTAATTCGTCACGTCTGCCCAGTGCTGCGCCAAAATGATCTATGGGCGTGGTGATTCCTAAAATTGGATGATGAATGAAGATAATCACTTTTTTCTCTGTCCTCAATTCGTTTTTAAACCAGGCCAATTGTCTGCCGCTAATGGAATTTGAAGAAGTATCCAGATAGATGTACTTGTAATGTTCATCTTCCTGTGCATATTTCAGTTCTTGTGTATCATCTGTATCCTCATGGCGATAATATGTTGAAACTATTGCATGAGTATCATGGTTTCCCAGAATAATCCTGGGTTTAAGCCTATATGTATTCATGAGATCAAAGAAGTGCTGATTGGATTTTTCGGAACCGATATCGCCACCGAATACCACTTCAGAGATTCCTTTTTTTACAATGTCATTCAGAACAGTCCGTAAATTTTCCTGATGCGCATCAGCCGCTTCACGGTAAACCATTTTTTCTGAACCAGACCCTTCATTTATCAGGAAAACCTGTTGCCCCAAATGTGTATCCGTTAAAAATGCTATCTTCTTCATGGTATTGTATCTCACTGAATAAACAAAAATAGGAGTTTCCCTATAAACGCTGATATGGAATAACTGAGGTGTTTTGATTTGGCAATTAACACAACATTAATTTCAATCCCTGGTTATACCAGGAAGTTTTATTTGTAGCTTAATTTACAAAAATGTAATAAAAAGTTTAGGGAAAATTATTCACTCAATAACTGTTTTTTTTGCAAAACTAATTCATAAAATAAAAAATACAGCTTCAACTATATGGACGAACGGATTATAAAAATGCAAAAAGATTTGAGGCTGCTAAAGTGGTATGCTTTAGGCATTACACTACTTTTATCGGTGCATTGTTTTTTCTTTTACGCCTTCAGGAGTTAAACATTTTGAAGAGATATCAGTAGAAAGAATCAATATATTTGAAAAAGAAGGTAAGTTAAGGATGGTGCTTTCCAATAAAAGCCGGTCACCAGAGTTTCTTGCTTATGGAAAAGGTTTGACGCCTCCTATACCAGGTGGATTAAGACCGGGCTTAATTTTTTTTAATGATGAGGGTACGGAGAATGGCGTGTTAGTATTTATGGGTGGTAAGGATAGTATTGGAAATTACAATGCTACAGGCCATTTGTCATTTGATCAATATAACCAGAATCAGGTAATTTACCTTCAATACTCAGATACGAATGGTAGTCAAAATACTGGGCTGCATATCGATGATTGGCAAAATTTACCTGATTTTTGGGATTGGCGAACGGCGTACAAGAAGGCTCAAAAACTTCCGGAGGGTAAGGAAAAGGAAGCACTGCTTAAAAAATTGATTGAGCCCAAAGCAGGCCACAGGGCATATGCGCAACGGGTATTTATTGGCAAAGATAATGAAAAAACAGTGATGGTTACTTTGGCTGACCGCATGGGTAGACCGCGTTTACAAATGCAGGTTGATTCAAATGGTAATGCACAGTTGAATTTTTTAGATCAGAAAGGAAAGGTAACATATCGTTTGCCAAGATAATCAATTTATCATATCAGCACATTTTGGAACGACACTTTTTTGCCAATATCATGATGATCGGTGCTGCAATGGCATTTCAGCAGAGGCATGCATAGGAAAGCAAAACTAGGCTGTATTTAAATCATGAAATAAGAGGCATGGTTTAACGGTTTGTGTATAGTTAGGTGGCGGATTTATAAGTACTTTACTTTTTGTTTAACGAGAAGATTATTAGATGTTAAAAACCTTTAATTAGCACAAAACCGCCGTTAACTATACACACTGTACCGCTTTTCTATTATTCAATTGGTATGCAAAAGTCAACAATTGCCTTTCTTTCCGGATGGTCATTAAAGTTGTTGTGATAAATCTCAAAAGGCTTTTTATCCGCTTTTTTATATCCATTTTCGTTCATCCATAAAAACAATCCCGTCCATGATTTCTCAAATTCATTCAGGCCAATTTCAAAACTACCTACAATAAATTTTCCTTTTTGAATTGAAGTTAATCCAATTTCGCCCTTTACTTCAACCGGTTTATTTAGCAAAATTGAAGCACTCCTTCTTACTTTGCTGGCTTCTGTAACCTTAAAACTGTTGTGGTAAATCGTAACCATTTTAGTTTGCGCATTTATCAAACCTTGAGGTGTAGCCCATTTCATTAATGTTTGATAGGCAGATTCAAGGTTCTGTGTTCCAATACTTGACACATAAGCCAAATCCATTTTTGGCATTTCTTTAATTTCAATTTTTGCATTCATGTTGATCCATTTTTTAAGGTTATCAATGATGCAAATGTATTTTTCATAGCTGGGATAGGCTTGTCCGTCCTTGCTTTCAAGTTGACAAATCTTGCTATGTCTATTCGGATTTTGCAGTTTAAATTCTGTTGGACTTATTCCGAAATACTTTTTAAAAGCTCTTGAAAATGAAGAATTATCACTAAATCCGTATCGATGTGCTATCTCAGATGTTGTTATATTTTTATGCAACAGGGCCAAAGTTGATTTTTCTATCTTCTGTCTGTTTACGTATTCGTTCAATGTCTCACCTGTAATAAATTTGAAAATCCTATGAAAGTGGAAAGGAGAGAAAAAAGCAATTTCTGCAATTTTATTTAATGACAAATCAGCATCCAGGTTTTCATCAATAAATTCAAACACCCGGTTAATTCGATTTTGATAATCAGCTTGTATTTCTTGATCTGTGATGGTCATTTTTTTAAATGCTGTACAACTTATGCCGATAGTCTATAATATGAGGTATTTTCTATATGCCAAATCTAGAAATAAATCCTGCAACATTAAATTTAAGCGGCTTTTTATCACATTGTCCCATGGTGGATAGGCGCTAATTCTATGTCTTTCCTGTTTATTACTTCTAGTCATAATTCCCTTTTCTGCCAAAACAAATTTTGGAAAAATAAATTGCCCAAAGTCATTTTTGCTGGAATAATTATAAAATCCAGATCATCTAACGTAATAAAGGGTTTAGTTATTCTTTCTTAAAGTAATGCCCCATTTATGCCTGTGGTTTTCCTTCAAATAATACTTAATTTCGTGATATGTGTAACCTTAACCTACATTCGTCATTTTGGGAACTATTGCCGCTTAAAGGCCTGGGACCGATACGGTTTTTGACGGATAAATCAGTGCTGCAGACACATCACGAAGAACTCGGATCGATCACGGCAGAAAAAAACGAAAATTTGCAGGAGCAGCAACAGCAACTATATGATACCTTTAATCAGTTCAGTGAATTTTTCAGTCAGGAGGATTTAAATAATGTACTTGAAGCAATGCAGGTGGTCGGAGATAGCCGGGATGATATCTCGAGGGTGTTCATGGATTCAGGAATATCACTGGAATATAAAGGCAATCAATTGGTGGAGGTTTTTGCTGACGACAGGGCGAAACGGCTTCATTTTCAGGGTATGCCCCTTTTTGCTTCAGACCCGACGCAATTGGTGATGTACATCAGCAAGCAATTAAAGGAAGTCCCTTGTATCAAGGACGAGGAAATTGCTTTCCCTGAGCACCATCTTTTTTTATTTTCATTCCTGAGTGAGCAGCCAGGTGGTGCATACCAGGAGGGGAAAAAAAAGGGTAGAACGGTTAGCTGGTGGAATACTGCAAGGCCATATGGTGAGGATCTATCTACTTACCGTACTTTAGAACTGATTTGAGATCAGGTATTTGGCGCAAGCAAAATGGGCTTCTTCCACAACAGGAGGTACATCCCCCTGAGTGTTTGAATACACGCACATCACTTGTTCAATTTTCCACTATTTTCAACGTACTGTTTTATGTCTACGAATTAGGGATAAAATCTTTCCTGTCAGTCGCTATGAGTATTCTCATCAATATAAAATAACCGATACTCAGTGAAAATGTTATCCGAATGGATATGGCCGGGCACTAATTTTCAAACGTATAACAGGATATATAAAAATAATGTTGAAGTGGCTGCTTTACGTTACCTTATTCACGGAGGATTTCTTTTTAAATGTGATTGTTCAGAGTCGATATTTAACAGTTCTTGTTTCTGAATGCAACTGATCGAAAACTCATCATCAAAAACCAAAATTTTGATTTGAACAATGGCATAAGTTTATGACAATAGGTTATGAAGAAATATTTTTTAGGAATGCATGTGACAATTATAAACCAAACAGATTCAACCCTACCTTAATTATAATATTTTCTTTCTGGCCGCCCGTTCGGCATAATCATCATCACCAACAGCATCCAACCATACCGTGGCTCCTTTTTCCCTGCCTGTAAGGGCAACCTGAACAAATGCCGTATCCGGGCTGGCACCATGCCAGTGAGGAATGTTTGGCGGGCATTTTACTACATCACCCTTGCGAAGGATAATTTTTGATTTACCTTTTTCCTGATAATAGCCCACGCCATCCGTCGCTAATAGAATTTGTCCGGCTGGATGGATGTGCCATTTACTCCTTGCTCCCGGAGCAAAGGTCACATTACCAACTGCTGTTTGATTTATGCTGTCTGCATCTACAAGGGATTTTACCCATACATCTCCTTCAAAATTATAAGTTGTATTTTTATCGCCCCGGGGAAAGAGAAGTTCATTTTTCTGACTTATGCTTTCTGCTTTTTTATTGCCGTTACAAGCTACCAGAAAGATGACCACCAATGGCAGGATGTATTTCAGATGATGTTTCATATTCATTCTATTTAAAGGTTGGCCTGGTAAAATTCAGTCAATTTATTTACGGCCTGTGATACATATTGCGGTTTCCAATAGCTTTGTATGTGAGTAGCGCCTTCGATAACAAAAAGCTCCTTGTTTTTCGCTTTTGTTGCTTTAGGAAATGCCTCATCTGTCATGTACTTTGTATCTGCCTTGCTTCCAACGATCATGAGTAGGGGCTGCTCAATCAGATCCATATTGGATGTAGCATCCCAGGTCATTAAGTCAAGCAGACTGCTCGTGGTATACAAAAAGGTAGAATTTGGATGTGCATGCGTGCGATAATAATATTCATATCCTTCCCGGTAGAGGTCAGTTGGTATTTTGGCAATTTCTTCGTCTGTGATGCTTGCTACTCCGGCATAAGTTATTTTTTTTCCGGCAGCTTCCGCTGCACGTGCATGTGAAGCTTTCAACAAACGCTCCTGGATAGTGGCAACCTGAGAGTTCTGAAAGCCATTACGCCTTACTTCACCCGAATTAAACATACTTAGAGTCGCCACCGCCCTGAATCGTTTGTCAGACTGGACAGCCTTCAGCGTATAGCCGCCACCTCCACAGATCCCCAAAACACCCAGGCGGCTCGCATCAACACCTGGATACCGGGTGATAAAATCTGCCATGCCATGAATGTCTTCCATCCTGGAAGCTGGTTTATCTGTATGACGTGGTTCGCCACCACTTGCACCCTGGTAAGCGGCGTCTGCCGCAATGGTGATATAGCCTGCCTCTGCCAATTGCTGCGCATATAAACCTGCCGTTTGTTCTTTAATCCCACCATTTGGATGAGCCACCGCAACTGCCGGATATTTTTTTGATGCATCATAATTGGCAGGTGTATAAACGTTCGCAGCTATTTCAATACCGTTCAATTTATATTTCACCGGATGAACATTTACTTTTCCCTTTTCATTTTTTGTAATCGCTCCCTCGTATACCAGCATGTAGTGGTTTTGCTGTTTTCCCTTTTGACCGGATTGAGCACATACTACATCCGTAGCGCCCACTGAAATGGCCATTGCGATTATTGATGTTATTTTTTTCATCGTCTTCCTACTCAGTTTAGTTCTTACTTTTTAGCACTTCGCTCAATACCTGTTGTACCTCGGTGGCTTCATTTTTACCCAATTCTTTCTTGATGACTTCAGTAAAATGCTGTAGCTGACCGTCGCTTAGTCCCATATTGAGACAAATTTTCAGGTGCGACTGCAGCATTGGTTCAACACCTCCGATACCAGCTAGTACAGAAATTGTCGCTAACTCCCGCTGCATATAGTTGATGACATCCCTTTCAAAAATATCTGAAAACAGATGTTCTTTCAGAAATACCTCTATGATAGGGGCAAATGCAGCGTAACCGGATTGGGTGGAGCCTTGCGGGGCGTCTAAAAGTGTATCTAAAATGGCTTTGCCCCGGTCATATTTGCTGCGCCCGTCTTTGATCGCTGAAGCTTCTCTTCCAGGTACATCATGAATTCCTTTGGCTTTACGCTCATCCAGCACAGTCATGAATGTTTGTAATCCCCTGATACTTCTGGGAAATCCGGCATACGCATAAACATGAACAATTATCTCTCTGATCTCCTTGATCGTCAATCCCTGATCCAGCCCTGCATTCAGTGCCGGTTTAAGTTTCTCTAACTCCCCCTTGCCGGTGAGTGCCGAAATACGGACAATTGCCTGCTGTTGACCGTTTAAAGTCTGCCCGGCTTTTGTTTGGGCATTTACAGCAGTGGATATAAGTACCGAGATCATCAGTGAGGTTAATGCCGGTATTATTTTAAATAGCTTCATAGGTAAATTATTATTTCATAATCAATCTTTTAACGATGTAAAGATCCGAAAGATTGATCGGATAGAAGTAGACGGGTTACGGAGATGATGACCAACATTACTGATCCAATTTCTTATCCTTTAGCCATTTGGACAGCTCATCCGCTACTTGCACATTATTAAGATCAGAAAATGGGAAATGGGTATTGCCTTTAATTCCAATTTCAGGTAGATGTATGACCTGCGCATCACCTCCATGCTTGTTTATGGCCGCTGCCCAGCGTTTTGCCATTTCCAATCCTGAACGCCAATGATCCATGTTCCAAACTGGAGTTGGCTCAGCGGCGATGTTATCACCATAGTACATTACAATCGGTATTTTAGTCAGTTTATCAAAGTCTGACTTCGGTATTTCTACTCCTTTCAGTTCCCCAAAAAGTCCTGCAGATTTGATGGGATCTGGCAGTTCTCCTGCCGGAAACACAAAACCGCTATAGGGTTCGTAGGCTATGATGGCCTTAACTTTATCATTTTTAATGGCTGTTGTCCAACCGGGGCCACCTCCCTGGGAATGGGTGACTAAAATCCCATCGCCGATTTTGTTAAATAATTGTGAAACCGCATCAGCAACAACATTGCCATCGAAAGCGCCGGTGTTCGGGGTCATCTGCCTGTAAAACTGCTCCAGCGAGCCATTGTCCTTAGGGAATTGAACGCCGGGAAAATAATCCGGATAGTTGCCTATTCTGAACTGGGTAAACCAGAACTGCTCATCAGCGGTTGGCTTTACCTCAGCAGCGACAGTGCTTTTACCGGCTTCTCCGCGCCGGGGCTGATCCAATAAGTAAATACCATAGCCTCTGCGCAGGAAAATATTTTGAAAACCCTCCCTTCCGTCGGGGGTGGTTTCCCATGTTCTCTTAGACTGACCCGCACCATGCAGAAATACCAGGGGATATTTGTGTGCCTTCACAGGAATTTGATAAAAAACATAAGCATGGTCTCCATGAAAAGTTTGTCCCTGCGGCTTTAGTGCATTAGCTAACTCAAACTGACCAGGCTGTGAAACCTTTATGCCGCCAATGGCAAAACTTCCTTGTTGGCGAATGACTAACTCATTATGATCAACTCCGGCATTTATAATAGTACATGCTGACAATATTACCGATGTTATCACCACTGTTAATCCGACCTTTATCCTGATATTTCCTGCCTTCATTTTCATCGTTGATTGATTTTTATTTTTTATCGTGTTTACGACTATTTTTTTTCTTTGTATACCACATCAGATACCCGTTCAAGCCAAGCGGTTTTCCCTTTTTCAGTAGGTGAAGTGGCAATATAGGTTACCCCGGTTTCAGAAGTTGCTCCATGCCAGTGTTCAACTCCGGGCATACAACGGATGACCTGTCCTTTGCGCACTGTTTGTTTGGTTTTGCCTCTTTCCATGTAATAACCCACTCCTTCAGTAATAATTAAAATCTGTCCTCCGGGGTGAGTATGCCAATCCAATCTGGCACCGGGATCAAATATGGCCACAGAAGTACCATAGCTGAAAACGCTGTCTGCCGGCTGAAGCTCCGTAAGCCAGACATTACCTACATGATGGACATTTGGCGCCTTTTCTCCTTTCGGAAATATCGGCGTTTGCTGTGCTTTAACTGTAATACCTGCTATTGCCAGCATGATCAGTACATATAATTTTTTATTCATTTTCTTATTTTAAAGTCTACGCATAATTTGTTCTGTTTATTAAAATTACCCACCTACCATTTTTTGACTCTGCGCCGGGTAGCGATGTCCATGTATTTCAATCTGATTCAAAGCAGCCTGTATTTCAGTAAGTTCGTTTTTAGTAAGACTGATGGTTGCCGCAGCAAGATTCTCTTCCAGTCGGTGTAATTTGGTTGTTCCGGGAATTGGCACTATCCATGGCTTTTGTGCCAGTAACCAGGCAAGTGAGATTTGTGCAGGACTGGCGTTTTGTTTTGATGCGATACTTCCCAGCAGGTTTACCAATGTCTGATTGGCTTTGCGGTTTTCCTCAGAAAAACGTGGTACGGTGTTTCGGAAGTCAGTGGTATCGAACCTGGTGTTTTCATCAATCCTGCCAGTTAAAAATCCTTTGCCAAGCGGACTAAACGGAACAAAGCCAATTCCAAGTTCTTCCAGAAGAGGGATTATCTCTTTTTCGGGTTCACGCCACCATAATGAATATTCACTTTGCAATGCCGCTATTGGCTGAACAGCATGTGCCTTACGAATTGACCCCGCACCAGCTTCAGAAAGTCCGAAGTGTTTTACTTTGCCCTCAGCAATCAGCTCTTTAACTGTTCCCGCCACCTCTTCAATGGGTACGTTCGGATCTACGCGATGCTGGTAAAATAAATCAATACGATCTGTTTTTAGCCGGGTTAAGGACGCTTCTGCTACCGCTCTTATTGTTTCTGGACGACTATCCAATCCTTCGCTGGTGCTGGCATTTTTAAAACCAAATTTAGTCGCGATAACCACTTCATCACGAAAGGGTGCAAGTGCTTCACCGAGAAGTTCTTCATTGGTATATGGTCCGTAAACTTCTGCGGTATCAAAAAAGGTCACTCCAAGCTGAAATGCCTTTTGGATCAATTCGATCGCCTTACTTTTATCGGCAGCCGGGCCGTAGCCAAAGCTCAATCCCATGCAACCTAATCCTAATGCTGATACTTCCAATCCACTTCCACCTAATATTCTCTTTTGCATAATCTCTAATGATTAAATTTTATTCACCTACTTTTCTTTCACCAAGCCATTTAACCATAGCGGGATCGCGATGGTCAAAAAACAAACTTTTCCCGGTATCCAGCGTAGCGATTTCTTGCATATCCTCTTCGCTTAACCTGAAATTAAAAACATCAAAATTTTCATTGATCCTTTCCTTTCGAACTGATTTCGGAATAACAACAACGTCGCGCTGAATCATCCAGCGAAGTATGACCTGGGCGACACTTTTGTTATGTTTACCTGCAATGGAGGATAGCAACGGATGGCTGAATATTTCGTTCTTGCCTTCTGCAAACGGTCCCCAGGACTCAAGCTGCACGCCATTTTCTTTTAAAAAAGCTTGTGTATCTGTTTGCTGGTTAAAGGGATGTGTTTCTACCTGGTTCACTGCCGGTACCACTTTGTTGTGTATAATTAAATCCATAACCCGGTCAGGATGGAAGTTACTTACACCAATAGCCTTTATTTTTCCAGACGCATAAATTTCTTCCATTGCCCGCCATGCCCCATGCACATCGCCGTAAGGCTGATGGATCAGGTAAAGATCGAGGTAATCCAGCTGAAGTTTTTTTAGTGATCTTTCAAAGGCCAGCTTAGCTTTTTCATAACCCGCATCTGAAACCCATAATTTAGTGGTGATAAAAAGTTCTTCCCTGGCAATTCCGCTTTCCTTTATGGCCTTGCCTACAGCTTCTTCATTTCCATAGATGGCCGCAGTATCAATTAAACGGTATCCTGCCTCAATTGCCTGTAAAACACTTCTCTCACATTCATTCAAGTCAGTTATCTGAAATACGCCAAATCCTAAAACAGGCATTTGCAGTCCATTATTTAATTTTACATGATTCATAACATTCATTATTAATGACAATACATCATAAGTTGTTTTTAATAACTAAACCCATTATCAGGTACAAAGTTCGTGTCTTAGAAACCCCAAACAGGTAGATAAATTACTGCTTATACTACCAATATTACAGATCGGGCTGCTGATGGTAAATTAACGTGGCAGTAATGATTAACTTTGATCAACAAATTTGAAAAATGTATGGAAAGGGAATTTAACTTTCAGACGGTCAGCGAATACAATGATTTCAATAATCATGAAACCGGTCATCCTTTGGTGAGTGTTATTGATTTTTCAAAGGCAGCGAAAAGAACAGGATCAAAAATGCACTTTGAACTGTATTGCATTTTTTTGAAAGACGTAAAATGCGGCGATTTGAAATATGGTCGTCAGCATTACGATTACCAGGAAGGAACGCTGGTGTTCATCTCGCCGGGCCAGGTGGTTGACGTTGAAAACAAGGTAGACGAATACCAGCCAATGGGACACGGCTTAGTTTTCCATCCTGATCTGCTGCTGGGCACTTCATTGGGGAAAAGCATCAGTGATTACAATTTTTTTAGTTACTACACCAATGAAGCACTGCATCTTTCAGCAAAGGAGCGTAAACTGGTGCTTGATTTATTTGCTAAGCTACACAGCGAATTGCATCAAACCATCGACAAGCATAGTAAAAAAGTGATTGCCTCGGGGATTGAATTACTTTTGAGTTATTGTGAGCGATTTTACGACAGGCAGTTTATTACCAGGGATACGGTGAATAAAGGAATGCTCGAAAAATTCGAAGGATTGCTGAATGGCTATTTCAATTCAGAAAAGCCTTACACTATCGGACTACCCAGTGTGGCTTATTGCGCCGATGAACTACACCTTTCTGCCAATTATTTTGGGGATCTTATCAAAAAAGAAACAGGTAAGTCTGCCCAGGAATTTATCCAGGCCAAGATCATTGAAGTGGCTAAAAATAAAATCTTTGACAGCAGTAAGACGGTAAATGAAATCGCTTACGATTTAGGATTCAAGTATCCGCAGCACTTCATCAGATTGTTTAAAAAGCGCGTGGGCAGTACCCCGGCTGAATATAGAACCCTCAATTAAAGCACAGATCATGAAAAAACTAGTTTATGCATTGTTTATCCTCTTCGGAGGTGTTCAGTACGCTCATGCACAAGCGTCAACCGTAAATGTAACTACGCCCACAAAAGTTGAACAGGAACTACTGGACCTTTCCAGAAAGAAATGGCTTTGGATGGCAGATAAAAATGTAGATTCACTTGCACTGTTATTTGATCCAAAAGCCATGTTCGTACACATGGGAGGCAGTTGGGGAACAACTCAGGAACTGAATATCATTAAATCAGGAGGCATTCACTACAAAAAAGCAGAGGTCTATTCGGCTTCGGTTAAAATCATCGACAATACTGCCATTCTATTAAACGACATCGATTTGATAGCTGCCTTGGGTAATAATGAGGTGATCAATCCTTTCATGGTAACAGAAGTATACATCAGAAAAAATGGCAAGTGGATTATGGGTTCTCTCACATTTTCTAAACTCTCCAGACCTGTGAAACTTAAACAATAAACTTCCACAGAAGAAGATGGAAAAAAACTGATTTTTTAACGTTTCCTTGCGTCTCCTGCTTTTTCTGATAATACTCTTCTTTGCTTCAAGAATTGCTATTCATCTATCAGTTGGCCGCTCATCAACCTAAAAACTCATGGCTATACATCAATGGATATGAACAGATTGACGAGATAAAACTTAGGTTGATGGGTGAGAAATCAAACAGCAAATTAATCTTTTTAAAAATACTTTCCATATTCGCCGGACAGAAAGCGAAACGTTTTTTTCCGAAACAAAAAAAAGTTTCGGAAAAGAACGTTTCGGGTAGGAGAAACAATTTTACGAGAAACAAAAAAAAGTTTCTCCTGAATTTGTTTCTCTTCGAAATTGGCCGCTTCAGTCTAAAATTGTCTGCATAGAAAATTCCGCACTTCTCAAAAACCAGTATTATTGAAGATTTTATGTGCTAGCCGGGCTCGAACCAGCGTCCAAAAGAAAAGTATTCAAGTCTATTCCTCAACAATCAAAGAGGTCATCAGAAAGGCAATTTTAAATTCCTCAATAATAATTTAGTGTAGTGATCCATAGGTACAGGTGTTCGGAATCAACTGGCCGGCACAAACAATGCTACTTGAACAGGGTAAAATCACCTGCTTTATTTACGTATAATCACCTGTTTTTTAAATATTTAATAGGAATTTAAAACTATATGAATAGATTTAATTAACCACCTTTACAACCCCCTTGTGTAAACATTAAATGTAAACCGACAAAGGATAAGACAGAGGGGGTGGGAATGCATTTTAATCGTATAAACCTTAAACAAACAAGATATGACAGAGAAATTAAACCGTTTCGGCATGGGTGCACAATTTGTGCCTGCTGAAGCACTCGGGCTTGCAGAACTTGGCCCTTTAAAACAATTGGTAGGCGAATGGGAAAGCGTAGTCATAAATGGAACCGGCGGCGTTACACCAAGTGGATGGAATGTAATATCCGTACCGCACCCTGACGGATTTATTTTTGAGGTGATACCTTATAAAGAAAACCTGAAATTCTCCACCGTGGCTGTTAGCGCAGGGAACAGGGGGCCTGTTCTGAATGGAAAGGAATTTGATCAGCAGATATTCGGCCTGTTTTATGAGCAGCAGATCATCAGCGTATGCGATACCGACTTTTGCAACACCAGGGGCTTTGGCAATGGCCAGATCATACATGCTGAAACAGGTTTAATGCTTTTTATAACAAATTTTAACGGCGGCTTTGATATTGCCCGCTTAGGTACCATCCCTCATGGTAACGCGGTATTGGCGCTTGGTAAAGCTTTAACAGTACCTGCGCCGGATACGAATTTCTTCGAAGTGGCCTCTGCAGAATGCACGCATCTTGATGGCAGCCCGATTACGGCGCTTGGGTATAATGATAAGATCATCGGTGTTCCTCAGTTCCCTGGCTTTGCACAATCTGATCCGAATAGCTTCCTGAAAACAACACTTGATGGCATCGTAGGAAAAGGCTCCATTACCGATATGACGGTTCTTCCGATGTCTACCAAACACCCTGATGCCACGGGTGGAATTCTGAACATCCCGTTTATTCAAACCAATGTTACAGCAACATCCATGGATGCAATTTTTTGGATTGAAAACATCACCGGCGGCAGCGAAACGGAACTTCTGCAATACACTCAAACCATTAACCTGGTATTTCCGGCCACCGGCACGGTTGAACCTATCATTTGGCCGCATATCACCGTGAGCACACTGAAGCGCATGCAGGCCGTATCCGAATTAGGAGCTGTGGAAAGCCTGAAAGCTTCTGCCGCTGAGAATGTAATAGACACTCCGGGCGTTCCGCAATTATAAGTTTGACAATTTGCAGCTATACAGATCAATTGTATTACCAAACTGATGATCCTACTGTTATTATGAAAGATCAACCTCAATACAGGTTATGGAAAGATGCGGATCCGGATGTAGCCATAGTAGGGGCGGGTATGTCCGGCCTCTATTCGGCTTACCGTTTATGCACCGGCACCACTACAGGCGAAATCTAGGTTGGTAGCTCACCAACTGCAAAACTCAAGGCTGTACATTTCAAAAAACAGCATTTAAACTAATATTAAAGCAGATTAATTTTTTAACTAAAAAACAAAACCCTCTTTACGGATTGTAAAGAGGGTTTGTGGGCCCAGCTGGGCTCGAACCAGCGACCAAAAGATTATGAGTCTTCTACTCTAACCAACTGAGCTATAGGCCCCGAAAAAACATTTGTTTTTTGCGAGTGCAATGTTACAAATTTGCATCCGCTTTTAAAAAACTTTTTTTCAAAAAATAACGTAAATGTGTCATCAATCTAATTTTCAGGTGATTGTATTGATAACTTTCAGGACTCACCTGATTGAGTAAGAAACAGGGAGCATAATCCACCAGGTCCGGATTTTGTTAAATGTTTAAAGGCTTGATTTTATTTAAATTTAACGTAGTTTTATATCCGGTATCACCCGTCATTTTTTTTTGTTTTCAAGAAGCAGAAAACTGCGTGAGTGAACCATAAAAAAAGATCACATTAGAGCACTATGTCCCAAGACTATAAACAATTGCAACTTGAGGTAGAAAAACAGGTTAGTAATTATTTTCATACCCATCATGATCCACGCCTGGTTTATCATAACCTGGAACACACCCGTGAAGTGGTCAATGCTGCGCAGCAAATTGCCAATCACTACCAGTTAAATGAAGCGGATTTTTTCACCATTACTGTTGCGGCTTATTTTCATGATACCGGCTATTTCGATGATGCATTGAAACATGAGGAAAAAGGAGCAGAGCTGGCCGAAAAATTCTTAAGCGAACACCAGGTGGGGGAAGACATCAAAGAAAAGGTTAAAAATGCGATTTTATCCACCAGGATTCCACAAAACCCTAAAAGTCAGCTCGACAAAATCATTTGCGATGCTGATTTATTTCACCTTGGCCTGCCTGATTTCCGTAAGAAAGGAAAGCTGATGCACAAAGAAGTTGAACTGATATACAAAAAAAAAATCAGCAAACTGGATTGGCGAAAAAGAGACATCCAGTTTATGGAGTCGCACCATTACCAAACCGACTATGCCGCCCTGTTGCTCAACGATCAGAAACAGGCGAATATCAGTAAGCTTAAAAGCAAGCTGACTGCACAGGAAGAAATCGCCACCGAACAGGAGGAACCTAAAAATTTTGCACCTTCATTGGTGCTGGATGATAAAGAGGGTAAAAAGAAAGGCAAAGGCGACCGGCCGGATAAAGGAATTGAAACCATGTTCAGGATTACCTCGGCCAACAACCAACGCTTAAGCGATATGGCAGATAATAAAGCACACATCCTGATAACGGTAAATTCCATCATGCTTTCACTGATTGTAAGTTTGTTGCTCAGGAGACTGGAAGACCACGGAAACCTGATTATCCCCACGTTTATCCTGCTCATGGTGAGTTTAACCTGTGTGGTGGTATCTATCTTATCTACCCGCCCGTCAATTCCACAGGGAGAGTTTACCCAGGAAGACATGGACAATAAAAAAGTTAACCTCTTGTTTTTCGGTAATTTTTATAAAATGAGCTTACCCCGCTATACTGATGGCATGATTCAGGTCATGAATGATAAGGATTTTTTGTATGGCACATTGATCACAGATGTCTATTCTCAGGGGGTAGTTTTAGGTCGGAAATATAAACTGATCCGCCTGGCTTATAATATTTTTATGTTTGGGTTGATTGCGGCGGTATTGGCTTTTGTTATTGCATACGCAGCTTACGGTAAACTTTAATGGCGCAAACTACAGAAACTGCTTTTTTCAACAGAGATCTGAGCTGGCTGAAATTTAATGAACGAATTTTAACAGAAGCAGGACGCAGCACGGTTCCATTACTGGAGCGGATTAAATTTCTTTCCATTTTTTCCTCCAATCTCGACGAGTTTTATCGCGTCAGGATGCCTGTATTACTGGCACTCGAAAAATTAAGCAATAAGGAAAACAATGATATTCATATTGAAGAAGACCTGCTGAGAAGTGCCAATCATTTAATTACCCGTCAGCAGCAGCAATATGGCAGAATCCTGCAGCTGGAGATTATTCCGCAGTTAAAAGAAAAGCAGATTAACCTGCTTTACGGACAGCCATTTCCACCGGAGATTCAAAAACCAGTTACCAGATATTTTTTGAGCCAGGTGATGGCCTTTCTTCAACCGGTTTACCTGGATCAGGAGACCAATTTTTTTCCTGCAAATAATGAGCTGTATTTCCTCATTACTTTAAAAAATGAGCATGAAACCAAGTCGGTAATTTTAAATATCCCGTCCAATGAGTTGCCGCGGTTTTATAAAACAGAAGGGGAAAATGAAACTTTCGTGGTGTTTCTTGATGATATCGTAAGGTTTCACCTGGATAGGGTATTTCCGGGAGATGAGGTACTGGGTTGCTTTAGTTTTAAAATTACAAGAGATGCGGAGATTGACCTGAAGGATGAGTATTCCGGAAATTTATCCGATCAGCTGGAGAAGCAGCTGATGAAGCGGGATTTGGGTTTAGCCACCCGTTTTCTGCATCAGCCGGGCATTCCTCCAAATGTTTTTGAGGAGATGAAAAAGCTCTTCAACCTTAAAAAAGCAAACAGGGTAGAAGGTGGTCAATACCATAACCTGAAAGACCTGATGGCTTTTCCGGTGAAAAATGATCAGCTCTTAAATGCATCATGGCGCAAAATCTGCAATACTGATTTCGTAGAAAAGACACTTACAGCAGCCATTACCAAAAAGGATATCATCATTCATACACCCTTTCAAAGTTATGATAGCGTGCTGCGGTTCTTCAATGAAGCCGCTATAGATGAAAATGTCAAGGAGATTTATGTAACACTTTACCGGGTAGCGAGCGATTCAAAAATTGTGAATGCATTAATCAGTGCCGCTAAAAACGGGAAGAAAGTAACCGTTCTGGTGGAGTTGAAGGCTAGGTTTGATGAAGCCAATAACATCAAGTGGGCTAAAAAAATGAAATCGGTTGGAGTCGACATTATTTACAGCGTAACAGCCCTTAAGGTGCATGCAAAGGTAGCACTGGTAAAACGTGAAATAGCGGGCCGGATGCATTATCTGGGATTGTTTGCTACAGGAAATTTTAATGAAAGCACGGCTTCTTTTTATACAGACCATATCTTAATGACCGCCCATAAAGAAATGCTGCGCGAAGTGGAGTTATTGTTTATTTTTCTGGCAAAACGCATAAAGCCTACTTCTGCTGATCTCATTCCTTTTCAGCATTTGCTGGTGGCTCAGTTTAACCTGCAGCAGGCTTTTCTTCAGTTGATTGAGCGGGAAATTGAACATGCAAGACAAGGTAAACCGGCAACCATCACCATTAAAATGAATAACCTCGAAGAAAAGGTTTTAATCAATAAACTATACGAGGCATCGCAAAGTGGGGTAAAGATAAACATGTTTGTGCGGAGCATCTGCAGGTTGATTCCGGGGGTGAAGGGAATGAGCGAAAATATTACAGTCACCAGAATTGTAGACCGTTACCTGGAGCACGGACGGATTTTTATCTTCCATAACGAAGGTAAAAACGATGTTTATCTGGGGTCTGCCGACTGGATGAACCGGAATATTTACCGCAGGATAGAAGTTTGCTTTCCTATTTATGACGAGCAAATTAAAAAGGAAATCCTGGAAATTATCGAGATTCAAAAACAGGATAACATGCAGGCTGTTATAATAAATGATCAAATGGAAAATGTTCCCGTTCAAACTGGTGAACCTGCCATTGCTTCACAACAGGCCATCTATCAATTTTTAAAAAACAAGTATTAAATTTTCATTTTATGAATAAGAATAAAACAAAACTAACCGCTATTATTACACTTTTCACCGTAGCATTTATCGGGGTTTCATGTGTAAACGGAAAACATGATGATGAGGGAAAGAAGAAGGATAAAATGACGACTGAAAATGCTGTTTCCACTATTGAAAAAGCAGATTTTCCTTATGATCTGGCTAATCCGGTAAAATATAATATGCCACAGAATTTATTTGAAATTTCGGGCATTACTTTTCATCATGGAGATCCGAAACAGGTTTTTGCCATTCAGGATGAAGATGGTGATTTATTTCATTTGGGCTTAAATGATAAAGATGCACAATTTACCAAATTTGGAGGGAAAGGTGATTATGAAGACCTGGCGATCATTAATGATCAGGTAATTGTGCTTAAGAGTAATGGAGAACTGCATACTTTTCCCATTTCAAAAATTAATACTCCGGAAGTAGCTGACGTTATTAAAACAAAAGACCTGGTGCCAAAAGCTGAATATGAAGGTTTAGCTTCAGATGAGAAGGCTGGTATGGTTTATATTTTAACCAAAGAAGTGAAAAAAGGTAAAAAGTCGGATACCGAAATATTTGCTTTTAAATTTAATGAAGGCACTTTTACGCCTGCAGGAACTTTTAAACTTTCTCATCAGGAAATTGCTGCTGCGGCAGGTACATCTAAAATGAATTTCCGCCCTTCGGCATTGGCCAAAAACCCGAAAACAGGAGAGTGGTATATCCTTTCTTCCATGAATAAGTTATTGGTGATAACTGACGCCGACTTTAAGATAAAATCAACTCAAGCCTTAAAAGGAGATGCTTTTAACCAACCTGAAGGCATTGCGTTTGATCGGGATAATAATCTTTATATTTCAAATGAAGGTGGGTCTTTAGCTGCAGGAAATATTTTAATGTTTAAGGTCAGATAGGCTTTATTAAAATTAATTATCTTTATCTGAAATAACCCCTAAGCGATGATCAAAACGTTTACCCTATTTATTGCCTTCTTTTTTTTATTTGTTTTTAATTCTTTCGCTCAGGATGATGTTAAATACCGTGTAATTCTTTTCGGCGATGCCGGAGAAATGAATGCTGCCCAGATGCAGGATTTAAAAAATGCCGCCAAGCAGATTATTCCAAAAAAAACCACTGTGGTTTATCTTGGCGATAACATTTATCCCACAGGAATGGGTTTGCCTGGAAGTATTGAAGAAGAGGAGACAAAAAAAATATTACGGTCACAATTTGAACCCATGCGCAGTATGGGCGCAAGTGTTTATTTCATTCCGGGTAATCATGACTGGGATAAATCCGGACCAGATGGTTTGGCGAAAATCAAAGCACAGGATGATTATTTAAAAGCGCAGAACGATCCATTGCTTAAATTAATTCCTGCGAACGGGTGTCCTGATCCGGTAGCCATCAACCTCACCGATAAACTCACCATCATTGCTTATGATAGTGAGTGGTGGCTATTTCCATATAAAAAATCAAATCCGGCAGGTGAATGTGATTGCAATACCAAAGATGAAGTGCTGGTACGCATGGAAGAACTGCTGGAACAAAATAAAAACAAGGTGATCTTATTGGCTTCACACCATCCATTTCAGAGTTATGGGCCACATGGCGGCTATTTTAATTTAAGAAATCACCTTTTTCCATTGACTTCCCTAAATAAGAATTTATATATCCCGATGCCGGTTTTGGGCTCGGTTTATCCTTTGTTAAGATCTACGCTTTTAAGTCCTGAAGATTTAAATCATCCGGCATATAAAGACATGATCAAATCTGTAAATGGTGTTTTTGGCGATTATCCGAATGTAACTTATGTGGCCGGGCATGAGCATGGTTTACAAATGATTAAAGGGAAACAACTGCAGATTATCAGTGGTTCCGGATCAAAGGTTTCGCCGAATAAAAAGGGCAAAAATTCCTTATTTCAGGAAATGCAGCAGGGCTATGTCATTGCTGATCAGTTGAAAAATAATGATATGCGCTATGCGTATTACATTTATTCGGATACCAGCGTTAAACAGGTTTACAGCTATATTAAAAAGTTTGCAGAAATTCCTTCAAAAATTAGAAACAGGGATAAGCCGCTTACAGCCGATAGTATTTTTGTACGCATTAAACCGGAGTACGATAGCGTAGGGCGTTTTCATCGGTATGTTTTTGGTGAAAATTACCGGAAGGAATATGCCGAAAGAACTAAAGTTCCGGTGTTGCATGTCTCAAAAATGAAAGGTGGCCTTAAAGCCACTCAACGCGGAGGAGGTAACCAGTCGCGCTCTTTAAGACTGGAAGATAAAGACGGGAAGGAATATGTGTTGCGTAGCATAGAAAAATACCCGGAGGTTCTGCTGCCTGAGGCCTTGCGGAATACCTTTGCAAAAGACGTGATTAAAGATAACATGTCTGCCCAGCATCCCTTCTCAGCTTTGGTTGTTCCTGACCTGGCAGATGCAGCTAAAATTCCACATACCAATCCGGTTATCGGCTGGGTTTCTCCTGATGATGGTTTAGGCGAGTTTGAATCTGCTTTTGCCAATACACTATGCTTATTTGAGGAGCGCGAGCCTGTAGGAGAATCAGACAGTTCACCGAAAATGGATAAAAAATTAACGGATGACAACGATAATAAATTAGATGGCCCGGCCTGGGTAAAGGCAAGATCACTTGATGTATTGCTTGGCGATTGGGACAGGCATGAAGACCAGTGGCGCTGGAAGGAAACCAAAACCAAAGATGGCTCAAATTATACACCTGTACCAAGAGACCGCGACCAGGTTTTTTTCCGTTCAGATGGTTTTTTACAACGTTTTACACAATCATCCTCTTTGCTCCCAATGATGCAGGGCTACGAACGGCCCATACAAAATATTAACTGGTTTTTATGGGAAGGCAGGGAAATCAGCAGCCGCTGGACCGCAAATATAACGGAAGATGAATTTAACCAGATAGTGAAAGATTTCTGCGCCAATTACAATGATGCCGTTTTTGAAAAGGCCTTGCGGAAACTTCCTGAGCCGAGCTATTCATTACATCATGACGAATTTTTAAAAAGGTTGCGTGAGCGGGTAGCCAGTTTGCCTAAACTGATGAATGATTACTATCATTTCTTTAACCGCATCGTTGATATAGAAGTAACCAATAAAAATGAACGCATTAAAATCAGCGATACCAAGGAAAATGGTTTGCGGGTGAAGATTAATAAAATATCAAAAGAAGGCAATATCAAAGATGAATTGTTTGACCGGAAGTTCGACCCCAAAGTGACGAAGGAAATTCGGGTGTATATGCATAATGGGAATGACAGCTTAATTCTCGACAATAAAAATTCTGCCATTAAAATCCGGATAATTGGAGGTAAGGGGGAGAAATATTACGATTTTGCAAATAGCAGTGGCAGGGTAAAATTATACGGTCGTACAGATAAGGCAACTTACGCTGGTAATGATCAGAATAAAATCAACAAAATTATTTCCAATGATACGGCAAACTTCAGTTACATCCCTAAAGATATGTATGTGCGGAGATCATATAATTTAAACGCAGGTTACAACAGGGATGATGGGATTTTACTGGGTTTAATTTACAAGCAAACCAATCCGGGGTTCCGTAAGCAACCCTGGGGCAATTCACAAACGGTTTCATTTTTGCATTCTTTCTCTACCAGGGCATTCCGTTTTAATTATAAGGGCGAATGGTTAAAAGCATTGGGTAAGGGAGATTTATTGGTAAACGGTTATGCTTTTGCCCCCAATAATAACCAGAATTTCTTCGGTTTAGGTAATGATACTCATTTTGATGAACATGGTGATGATATCCGCTACTACAGGGCCAGGTTTAACCTGTACCAGGTAGATGCAGCCATCAGGTGGCGTAAACCCAAATCAACCTTTTCTGTAGGACCCTCTTATCAGTATTATAAGTTCAACCGCGAAGATAACGAAGGCCGTTTTATCCTCAATGCTGATCAGTTGCACTCTGCAGATAGCTTAACGGTGCGTAACGAAAAAATGTTTGCCGGGGCGATTGTAAATTTCACCAATAACACCAGGGATAATGACCTCCTACCTACCTTGGGAAGTTTTGTAGATTTTAAATTGCTTGGCTATAAGGGTGTTAACCAATATTCAAATTCTTTCGGGCAGTTAACAGCAAGTATTGCCTTATATAAAAATTTAGACGGCAGGAAAAATTTTATTCTGGCGGATCGTTTTGGTGGTGGTGTAACGGTTGGAAAACCGGCATTTTATCAGGCCTTATACCTTGGTGGGCAGGGTAATCTTCAGGGTTACCGGCAGTTCAGGTTTGCCGGTGAACATATTTTTTACAATAATTTAGAGTTAAGGGCGAAACTGGGTGATTTGGTCAGTTATGTTTTACCCGGACAAATTGGCTTGCTGGGCTTCTATGATGTTGGCCGGGTTTGGCAACGGAATGAAGTGTCTACCACCTGGCATCACGGTGTAGGTGGTGGCTTGTATTTTGCACCGGCATCACTCACAGTTGTACGATTTGTAATGGGACATTCTTCAGAAGGATGGTACCCATACGTTTCTTTAAACTTTAGGTATTAAATTTGTAAAGCTTTAGTCAGGGGACCATCTCCAAGTATTACGTTATAAAGACCTATTATTAAAGAAGAGGTAATATCTTTGTACTGAATAAGATAACTGTAAATATTCCAAGAAAGGAAATCCGTCATGAATACCAACGTAATTCAAATACATAAAAACGAATGTTTCAAGCATCAGATAGATTCGTCGCTTTCCTTTCGCCCGCTGGTGGAGTATTTAAAAGGAAGGTTGAAAACGGAGAAATCCGTAAAATCTGAGTTTTACAGGTTTCTGCTGGAAAAAATTGAGAAAGAGAAGTTACTCCTAAATAATATCAAGGCAAAAGATCTGGTTCAATATAAAGATACTTTAGAACTTATTTTTACCATCCTTACACCATTGATGGATAATGAGGATGATTTGTTCTGGGCCTTGAGTACCCCGGTTCCGGATGAAATTTTCTTCAGTACAAATGCATTTTACAATTTTTTTAAGGATCACGATCCTAAAAATAAGATTACCAAGGATAGCGAACCGGTTGAAAAGAAACAGCTTAAGTTTATTTATAATATTATTTTATTGCGCTTTTACAACTTTACCTCTGTAATTAAAAATGAAGTTATTTATGGACATGTAAATGAGAAAACCAAGCTTACGCAATATTACAACATTCAAACGGATACCAAGTTTGTAGACATCCAGTATAAAGGAGAACTTCCTGAACTTAATTTTGAAGAACTCGGAAAATATTTTCAGGAGGATAATGAACTGGAATACCTGCTGAAGCATTTGCCACTAAATGATTTTTCTTTCGATGGATTCAGTATCATTTCCATCACCGATGTAACGCTACAGCATGCTATTGATGGTATTCGTGATGCCCTCGTTAATCATGATTATCAGAATGATGCTTATACGCACGTTATCCAGGCACTGAAAAGCTTAAGTGGCGATGGCAACCTGGAATTTGGATTAATGCCATTTTTAACGGTAAATAACAAACTGGTTTTTGATCACCTGGAATTTTCTCAAAGCAAGCTGATCAATTCGGCAAAAGCTTCCTATGTAGAAGAAGAGGTGTTCTACTCCCTGGTTGATAAATATATGGAAAACCCCAAAGCCATTTTTGTAAGTTCCATTAATGATGAGCTGATTTTGAAAGATCCTTTCTTAAAGGTATTGAAAGAGGCGGGGGTATGTTCTTATTCTGTGTTACCGGTTTATTATAATACCCAGCTGGCCGGTGTACTGGAGGTTTATTCTGATAATGAAGTAATTATTGATGATAGGTTATTGTCGAGATTGCGCCCGGCTATGCCTTTGATCGGGCAACTTTTCCAATATAATATCGAGGATTTTAATGCTAAAATGGATGAAGTGCTGATGGATAAATTCACGGCCTTACAACCTTCTGTACAGTGGAAATTTAATGAGGCCGTATGGCACTTTCTTCAAAAGAACAGCAGTAAAAACAAGATTAAAGAAATTGAAACGGTTACATTTAAACACATGTATCCATTATTTGGTGCCATTGATATCCGTAACTCCACCATTGAGCGGAATAAAGCTTTAAAGGATGATTTGAGTGTGCTGCTGGAGAGTCTAATACAGGCATTGAAAGCAATCAGGAAAGTTGTTTCCCTTGAAATTACAGAGAAAATTTTGTTTAACTGTAAAGACTGGACTAAAAGGATAGATCATCTGACTTCTTCGAATGAAGAGAGTCAGCTTAACGAATTCCTTGCTGCTGAGGTTTACCCTTTCCTTTCCATTATCAAGGCCAACTATCCGCAAACGGCTGAAATTGTAGATGATTATTTTAAGGTCATTATTCCTGAAACCGGGAGTGCTTATTCTAACCGCAGAAAGCTGGAAGTTTCCATGCAGATGATCAATACCGAGGTAAGCCAGTACCTGGAAAAATCGCAAGCCAACCTGCAGGAATCTTATCCTTGTTATTTTGCCAAGTTTAGAACAGACGGGGTGGAGTATGACATTTATATCGGGCAGGAAATTGCGCCGCAGAAACCTTTTGATTTATTATACTTAAAAAATATCCGCTTATGGCAGCTGACTTCAATGGTGGAGATCGCCAGGCTGTCCAAGGGTTTAATCGGAGAAATCCCTTTTCCGCTGGAAACGACTCAGTTAATTTTTATTCATTCAAACCCCATCGACATTAGTTTCAGGAACGATGAGCGAAGATTCGATGTAGAGGGTGCCTATAATATCCGTTATGAAGTGGTGAAGAAACGGATTGATAAAGTATTAATCAAAGGAAAGAATGAACGCCTGACCCAGCCGGATAAAATTTCAATGGTTTATTTTAATCCGGATGAAGCCAAAGAATATATGGAGTACATCAAATACATGCAGGTTCAGGGCTATTTTAATGATGATTTAGAACAACTTGACCTCGAAGAGTTGCAAGGTGTTTCCGGTTTAAGGGCATTGCGTGTTGGGGTTAAATACGTTGAACCTAAAAAGGAAACCGTAAAAAAATTAAAGGCGAAAGAACTGGAATCTATGGAGAAAGAGATTGCTTCCATAATGGAAAGCTAAATTCTAACTGTCTACCTTTTATTATAGTTTCAATTTACCATCTTTGAACAAATCAAAAGCTGTTTGATAATTGGCAATGCCTTCATTTATCATTTGTTTAGATAGCTGATGCGGTTTTTGTGTATTTTTCAATGGATTATACAAATAAGTATCAATCTTTCGGTGCGGACTGAGCAAAAGCAAACTATCGCCTTTGAGGTAGGCGAGTTTTTGGTAAGTACCTAAAAATGCCCTGGGCTGATAATGATCTGCCAGGACATTCTGACCATAAAATTCACTATCATAACTCCAGCCTAATAAATACCAGAGTGTTGGGAATAAATCAATCTGCGAAGTCATTTTACTGATATTCCTATTCGGCTGGTGGCTTAAATTTAAAATCATACAGGGAATCTGATATTTAGAAATATCAACCTCGTTTTTTCCGGCACTGCTGGCGCAATGATCTGCAACAATAATGATCACCGTATTTTTAAAATAAGGTCGTGTTTTTATCTTGTCGATGAATTTTCCAATGGCATAATCTGTATACCGTACGGCGGCTTCTCTTGTTCCTACGGGTAGGTTAATTTTATTTGCCGGAAAAGTAAAAGGCCTGTGGTTGGAGGTGGTCATGATGAAATCATTAAATAGCTGGTGCTGCTTATATTTTTCGTCGGCATCCTTTATCGCCACATTAAAAATATCTTCATCACAAATCCCCCAGGCATTTTCAAAGGTTACTTCCTGGTCGGCAATTAATGTCCGGCTGCCCTGATAGGTTTCATCCAGTAATTTTCTTCCGCGGTCTACAATATTATAACCATTGTTGCCAAAGAAATGGTTCATATTGTCAAAATAACCATCTCCACCATAAAAGAAGGTATTGATATAACCTTTATCTTTAAAGACATGGCCAACGGTAAACAAGTTTTCGTTGTCATTTCGCCTGATAATGCTGCTGCCGGGAGTTGGTGGGATGGATAATGTAAGTGCTTCCATTCCCCTCACTGTCCTGGTTCCGGTTGCATACATATTACTAAAGAAAATGCTGCTGTCTGCCAGGGCATCTATGCGGGGAGTAAGTTGCTGTTTGTTACCATAGTGCGCTAAAAATTCAGCACTCAGGCTTTCCACCGTAATCATGATTACATTTGGACGGTAAGTGGAATCTGTACCCTTAATATTCCTAGAAATCGTCAGTCCGTTTTTAAAGCTTGTACCATTTTGTGCCAGTTGGTTTCTGACGATGGCAAAAGCCTTTTGGCCATCAATAAGCTGATAAAATTCATGGTAATTTAATTCATTATTTTTAAATGCCGCAAAAAAGGAATAAATACCAGCTTTACCCAGTTCATTGGCATAGCGGTTATTGCCCTGTTCTGCAGCACTGTTTTTTACAAAGAGTGAGAACAATATAGCTGTCAGCATCAGCGAAACAGTATAAACAAGGCGTTTTTTGAAAGGCATTTTACTTTCAGCATTTAAGCTGAAAATTTTTAACCTGTTAAACAGGTAGGTAATGATTAAGGCAATAGCGAGAATACCAGAAATTAAATAGGGAAGCGGATAAGATTCATTAATGTTGTGGACCACCTCATAGGTATAGATGAGGTAATCAACAGCTATAAAATTAAATCTGCTTTCAAATTCCTGCCAAAAGGTGATTTCGGCGAAGAACGAAAAAAGTGTTAGTATGACGAAGATAAAAAATATGGAAAGCGTTAAAATGCTATTCCATTTCTGCCTGTAAAGGCGATCAGGAAGAAGCAATAAATATAAGGCATAGCATGAGGTCATGATCAAGGCTGTTCCGGCATCAAAAAATAAACCAACAGCATAGCACCTCAGGATTTCGAAAAAACTGAAATCTGCATGTGAAAAAGATAAGATAAGCAGGATGGTGCGGATAACAAAAGAGCAGGTTAAAAAATAGGCAATAAAGCTTAACAGAATTGAATACCGGCCTTTGATTAAGTGGTTCATTGGGTTAATAATTTGCGCAAGATACCCTTCAATTCTGAAGATTGTCTGAATGTTCAAAAAAAATGGCTTTCTGGAAAGTCAGAAAGCCATTTTTATGTTGGTATTTTTTGGTTAATATACAGCGGCAATTTCTTTACCTGTAGCTGTAATTTCAGTGGATTTGATATTGGTTTTCAGTGCAGCAAATTTATCAATGGTAAGTTTTTGTGTGTTGCCCATCACTAAAGTATGAGTATCTGTTGAGCCACTTAATTTTAAATCGGCATCATCCTGAATTACGGTGTATAAGCCTTTTGAAATGGTATTGATTTCAGCATGTGCGTTTCCTTTTAAAAAGATTTGAAGATACAGTGAATTTAACTTGCCTTCAGTTTTAACTACTGCATTATCTGTAGCTTCAATTCTATAAATATCTGTTACATATACAATTAATTTTGCAAAAGTTCCATCAGTTGAAGTGATGCGGAGCATATCGCCGCTTTGTAAAATTTTTGCGGTGCCGGTATTATCTTCTGCATAAGCCACGCCGCTGTTTGCCCTTTGAATTAAGATAACTTCAACATTTCCTTTCACAGAAACTTTTTTAAAGCCATTAACAGCCGAAACTTTTAAAGGATGAGTTTCTGAAGCAGAAACGCTTGTTGAAAATACAGCTGTTGATAAAACGATGGCTGTTAATGTTGTTGCAATCAGGGTTTTGATTGAAGTTTTCATAATATCTTTTGTTTAATAATTTAATGTTAATTAATTGTTATTGAATTATTTAAGTAATTTATTTGTTTGTAGATAAGACGTAACGGACACCAAAACGTTGCAGACCATTTCTCGCTTTTATACCATTGCTGTAAAATTCTCGACGAACGGGCTTTAATTCAAGACGAAATTTTGTGCTTCCTTTAACGGATTGTAAAAAAACGGGCAATTGGATTTTGAATACTTCCTTTTTCCTATATTTAAAAAAATATTCTTACAGTCAATATGAAGAAAAAGGTTGTGCTTATTCAGGATAATAAAGAAATTCTTGAAATAATGGACCAGGTGCTGGAGGAGGAGGGATTTGATGTTACGGCATCATTAACGACCGATCCGGTTGAAAAAATAGATGAGATTGACCCTGATGTAGTAGTTGTGGATGACCACATTAAAGGTGAAAAGAAAGGGTCAGAAGTTATTAAGGACTTAAAATCTGACCCGGAAACAGAAGATGTATCTGCAGTGCTAACTTCCACATCCAATAAATTGCCAGAAGAAGCAAAGGAATGCAAAGCGGATGATTATATTGAAAAACCGTTTGACATTGATCACATGATTAATGTGGTGAAAAAAAACTGTTAATTACCGGTTTAAGGTTGGCTCATAAGTGTCTGTATTCACCATTGCTTTTAATTCGTGTAAAATTTGATATAAACCAAAGTTTGTGCGGTTCACATAAATGAAATGTTTTACACCTCTGGCCTGTTTAAATTCAGGCATTTTTGAAATCTTCTCACCATAAAGATATAGTTGCTCAAAAAATTCTGTTTTACTGAAATCAAACACCTTGCTGATATAAGGTTTTGCAAAGAGACTGATCATTTCCTTATATGCTTTATAGTAGAATTCTACCTGCTCTTCAGTATCATCGGTATGAATCATGTCTAGTTTTCTAAAGGCATCAATCGTTTTGGTTTTATCGTTGATTACATCTGTAGAAATGAGCGAGAAGAAAGGGTAATAGAAATCATTGGGCAATTCTTTAATGCATCCAAAATCAATGACACCCAGGTCTTCATCTGGCGTGATCATAAAGTTGCCGGGATGCGGATCTGCATGCACAGCACGAAGCTCATGTTGCTGGAAGTTATAGAAATCCCAAAGAGCCTGGCCAATTTTATTTCTCAGTTCCTGAGAAGGATTAGTTTTTAAAAACTCTTTTAAATGTAATCCATCCAGCCAATCCATGGTAATGATTCGCTTACCAGATAACTCAGGATAGTATTTCGGAAAAACTACGTGATCAAGGTTTTTGCAGTCTTCAGAGAACTGGATAGACCTCCTTACCTCAAGCTCATAATCCGTTTCTTCCAGTAAGCGTTCTTCAACCTCTTTAATATAAATATTTAATTCCCGCTCAGACATTCCCAATAGGCGGAAAGCAAATGGCTTTACCAGTTTTAAATCTGATGAAATACTGTCGCCAACACCCAGATATTGAATTTTAACGGCAAGCTTTTTACCATTGAGCGTAGCCTGATGTACTTGTCCGATAGATGCAGCATTGCTGGAATTTAGATTAAAGGTGTCAAAAATCTGCTCAGGTGTTTTGCCAAAGTTTTTGGTAAATGTACGCATAATTAAAGGCCCTGAAAGGGGAGGTGCATTGTATTGCGACTGGGTAAATTTATCTACATATGATTTTGGCAGGATATTTTTATCCATACTTAACATCTGCGCTATTTTTAAGGCACTGCCCTTAAGTTCGCTCAGCGATTTATAAATATCAGTTGCATTATCTTCATTTAACTGATCTCTATCCATATCCGGATTAAACAATTTCTTTGAATAATGCTTGATATAGTTTCCGCCAATCTGAAAACCTGTTTTCACAAATTTTGCCGAGCGCTCTACTTTTGTAGTTGGAATACTCTGTTGTGTCTTCATTAATGATTATAATCCCATTTTTTCTTTAAACTTCCCGTTTCTGGAAAGAAACTTTCCATAATCAATCAGGTTATCAATAGGTGAATGCTGAAAAAGATCGAACGTAACGTTGATTCCCTTTTCAATGGCCTCATCACTTTTCTCAAAGCCGTCACTGTCATCATTAATCCAAAAATTAAGGATAAATGAAAACTGAATCCAAAGGGCATCCTTATAACGTTTAGTTAAAAATTTACGTTCAGCCAATTCGCCACTTTCCAGGCCGTCATCAATAATTTCCTGTGCAAAGTTCTCGAAAATTGGCTTTACACCCGCCAATATATCAGGTGTGGAAAATTTACCCCTGTAATTTTTTAAACTATAAATAACAAAGCTTCGTTCGCTTTTCAGATTTTCCAGAAAGCTGTAAAAAAAAGAAAGCATTTTCTCACGCGAAGTATATTGTAGCCAAACTTCCTGCTCCTTTATTTTACGAATGGTTTCAAAAGTGAATTCAAACCAAATGGTCTTCTCTATACTTTCAAAAGAAGAAAAAAACTGATAAAATTCAGCTTCGGTAATTTTAATCTTCTTTGCAAAAGAATAAACCGTTTTTGGTTTTTCATCATGGGTTAAAACATAATCTATATATGCTTTTCTAATCTGTTGAGCAGTTGCCATATTATCGTTTATTTACAATATAACGTTTTATTAATTTGCTTGTTTTATATCTTTTTAATTGTAGATCATTATTTTGTAATAATAGCTTTCAAAATATTTGAAAGTTGTTTTTTTGACTAATTTAAATAGCAGATTGAAAATCAAGAGAAAATATTTTTAGTTTATATGCTAAATAAATTAGTATAATTGTGCTTTGGTATTTATTCTCATCAATATGATTCAGCTGAATGATTTTTTATACGGAAATATGGAATTTCCAAAGGTATTTGAAGCGCTTTTGCAAACAGATGCTTTAAAGCGTTTAGCTGGCATACACCAGAGCGGAGCAATTTTCCTGGTTAATCCATCTATTTGCCATTCACGTTTAGAACATGCAATAGGAGTAGCCATGCTGATCAAGAAAATGGGAGGCACTGAACTTGAACAAATTGCCGGATTGCTACATGATGTTTCGCATACGGCTTTTTCCCATGTAGGTGATTATGTATTTGAGTATGTTGAAGAGGATTACCATGAGCAGGTTTTCGCTGAGGTGATCTATAAATCTGAAATTCCTGATGTGCTGCTTAAATATGGCTATACTGCTAATCAGATTATTCATGGTGTTTTTAATATTTTAGAACAGCCGATGCCATCGCTTTGTGCAGATCGTTTGGATTATACGTTGCGTGATGGCATTCATGGGGAAATTATTACCCGCCAGCGGGCTAAGCAGTTTTTAAATGCGGTGGTGCTGAGTAATGGTATAATTGCCGTAAATAATGATGCTGAAGTGCAATGGATCAATGAGACATTTAAAAAATTAAATGATGATGTATTTAAACTCCCGGTTCATCTCTATGCAAATGGAAAAATGACTGAACTGATTAAACTCTTCTTAAAAAAAGGATTACTTACCAAAAGTGATATGTTTAAAACGGATACACTATTGCTGAATAAAATCAGAACAACATATGAAGGGTATGAAGCCATAAAATCCATCAAACAATTGCGTGGACTTGCAGAATTTATCAGGCATGGCAAAGTTCCTGTGATTAAAGATAGGGCATTAAAAGCGTTATTGGTTTAGTATAAGTCATATTTCAAAAACAATATTACTTATTTTAGCGTATCTTGTTTAAAAATAATTTATGTCGGCTATAGAAATCATATTAATTGGTGTTATAATCCTGTTACTTTTTGGCGGTAAAAAGTTGCCGGAACTGATGCGCGGAATCGGCAGAAGTGTGAAAGCGTTTAAAAATGCGAAGGATGAGCCTGCTCACAAATAATCAGCACGAAATAAACTTTTCTACTATTGGGGTGTTATGAATGTAAACTCACCGCAATGGAAAATCAAAACAAAGATCAGGAAAAATCAACATTTTTTAAGCAAGCCCAGGAAAATCCTTCTACAGGTTTAAATGACTGGAATGACCGCCTGGATGAAAACTTAGAACCAGAAAAACAGGGCGATACTGCTGCAGATGATCGGGCAAAAGATTTCTCAGAAAAACTAGGCAGTGGTGACCAGTCAGATCAAACCGGCAACTAATATTTACCTATCGATTATTCACTTAACATGGAAAAATCATGTCTATATTCCTGTATATGACAGATTAATGAATAAAGTGCAGCTACCTGGCAAGACACCAACCAGGATGAGAATGATGAGTCAATAACAATTATTTATCAGTTGGGTGTCTCACCAATCGAAATAATGATGTCTGTATTTTATTAGTATTTGCCTGGAAAAAAATCGTCTCTAACCAATACCCAAATAAACAACTATAATTCTTTCCTTAACCTGGCCACCGGAATGTTCATCTGTTCCCGGTATTTGGCTACAGTTCTTCTGGCAATATTATAACCCCTTTCTTTTAAGATCTCAGTCAGCTTTTCATCGGCCAGGGGCTTGCGTTTATCCTCATTCCCAATACAATCTTCCAGAATTTTTTTAACTTCCTTATTGGAAACTTCTTCACCATTTTCAGTCTGAATGGCTTCAGAGAAAAATGATTTTAATAAAAATGTACCAAATTCGGTTTGAACATATTTAGAGTTTGCTACCCTGGATACCGTAGAGATATCCATGTCGATTTTATCGGCAATATCTTTTAAAATCATCGGACGCATTTTACGTTCATCAGCAGTTAAAAAGTATTCATACTGATAGTGCATAATGGCATTCATGGTTTTAAGCAGCGTCTGTTGTCTTTGCTTAATGGCATCAATAAACCATTTGGCAGAATCTAATTTTTGCTTTACAAACTGAACCGCTTCTTTTAGCTTTTTATCTTTTGAAGATGCTTTATCATAATGCTCAAACATTTCCTGGTAGGAGCGGCTTACTTTAAGTTCGGGTGCATTTTTGGAGTTCAGGGTTAAAATAAGGACGCCATCATTATTGCTGATGTGAAAATCAGGAATGATTTGCATTTGCTTAGTGGTTACCTGGTTGGCATCTCCAGGTTTTGGATTTAAGCGGAGAATTTCATTAACAACTTCTTTTAATTCCTCACTATCCAAACCCAGGCTTTTCTCCAGTTTGTCATAATGTTTGCGTGTAAATTCATCCAGGTAATTTTCAACCACATTCATTGCCTTTATGATGATCGGATTTGCCGGATCTTTCCTTTTTAACTGGATCAGCAGGCATTCTTTTAAATCGCGTGCACCAATGCCCGGAGGATCAAAGCTTTGAATCAGCTTCAGCATTTCCAGTACATCTTCCTCTTCCACCATTACGTTTTGTGAAAATGCAAGATCATCAATCATCGAGCCTAAGGGACGGCGTAAATAACCATCATCATCCAAACTTCCAATAATCTGTTTTCCGATAATAAAATCCTGATCTGAAAGTGGAACCAGGTCTAATTGTTCCTGAAGACTTTCGAAAAAAGTACTTTCTATTGCAATAGGTGTTTCCTTTTTCTCCTCATCATCATCGCCATTATTGTAATTGGTGCTGTAGTCATTGGTATTGTCATCCTGCAGATAATCATCTACATTAAACTCATCCGTATTATTATCTTCAGCCTGACTTTCAAATTCTTCCGGACCATCATTCAGGTCATCATATTCACCTTTTGGTTCTTCCTGCGTCATTAAACTCGGATCTTCCAATGCAGGATTTTCTTCCAATTCTTCCTTAATCCTGGTATCTAAAGCAACGGTTGGTACTTGCAACAATTTTATAAACTGGATTTGTTGTGGTGATAACTTTTGTAATAATTTTTGTTGTAAGTGTTGCTTTAGCATATGATATAGTAGAATGGCGTCAAAAATAAACAAATCATTTCAGATTTTTTTGGAATTACACCAAATGACTTGGTTACGGATTAAATTATTCGCTAAACGTTTGTATTGAGTTTAATGTTTGCTACTTTAGTAAATAAATTAAAACAGATATAATGGGCTTTGTAAAAGAATTTAAAGAATTTGCAATCAAAGGCAATGTTATGGATCTGGCTGTTGGTGTAATTATTGGAGGCGCTTTCGGAAAGATTATTGACAGTGTGGTTAATGATTTAATTATGCCGCTGGTTGCCGGAATCATCGGGAAACCAGATTTCAGCAATTTATACCTGGTATTAAGGGGGGCTGTACCAGAAGGTACTGCTTTAGCAGATGCGAAAAAAATTGAAGGGGCAGCAATTTTTGCCTATGGTAATTTTATAACAGTAGCAATCAATTTCATATTACTGGCTTTAGTTATATTTATGATGATTAAGGCTATTAATAAAATGAAACGTAAGGAAGAGGCTGTTGCTGCTGCACCAGTAGCTCCACCAAAAGAAGAAATGCTGTTAACTGAAATCAGAGACTTGCTTAAAGCAAAGTCTTAACATACATAGGGCTATATCATAAATTTGAAATGTTACCCTGAGCTCATCGCCAGCATATAATACCCCGCTTTCATAAAGGGGGATAAATAGCAGTAAATAATTATTGAACTTCAGGTTAATAGCTTCTTTTCAATTTTGGATCAGTGATGATGATGTAATCGCCTAAGTTGTTAAATTTTGCCCAATCTGGTTTTTCAAATGCAGGGTCTGAAAAGGCAGATATATTCAGGATCTTAATTTTTGGCGAATATTGCTGTAGTTTCGCCAGTGTTCCCAATTTTTCGTCACTGTGGAAACGGCCGTTAATGTGAAAGACTTTGATGCCTTTATTGGCATTGATAAATTTTGAAACAGACCAGGCCATGGTAGCGTCCCAGAAATTCTGCGTTTGATAAACTTTCATTGTGCCCATGCCGTGGCCACCCAATAATTGGTTAAATTTCTGATAATATCTGCCTGTTGCAGTATCTATTGGTAAGGGCGGCAAAAAGCTTAATGATGTTGCAGGAAATTTTTCAAGCACAACCAAGCCTTCTTTAGTAACGGCATTACTGTATCGGGCTGCAGCATTTCCTGTAATAACCTGTAATTTATTTGCTTTTGAATATTCAATTAAAGGCTTATAATCCTTATAATTCTCCCAGGCCCTGCCTTCTTTAATAAAGTTTTTTTCAGAAATTAAGCCAGCCAGGAATTCGTTCATGATCGGCTGAACATCAGTATGGAACATTTCCATACTAAGTGCTACTTGTTGTGGGTAGGTTTTGTTGAGTTTCTCAAAAATCTTTGCTTCCAGATCATGACCAACTGAATCATTATGCTCTTCGCCGAAAAATAACACATCCGCATTTTTCATGTCAGCAATAATATCATCAACAGAGATTACCTTTTGTTTTCTTACATCATATATTTTATAAGGCAAATTAAGGTTTTGTGCCTTCAATCCAATAGCAGCAGTTAGAAAAAGTAAGCCAAGTAAATATTTCATGGGCTCAAATTAAGAAATATTTTTACCGATAAAATAAGGCTGTTCACCGCTGTTTAGCCATTTTTTATGGTGCAGGTATATTGAAGGACTTAATTTATCAACATCTTTGATGTATAAATAGTAAGTAATCGAAATGGAAAACATCAATCATAATAATCGTCAGAATACTTCGGGTAGGGTTGTTGGCGGCCTCGTCATCGCGGCAATTGGCTTCATTTTTTTATTAAATAACCTTGGCCTGGATTTTCCGAGGTGGATATTCAGCATCTGGAGTCTGCTTATCGTATTGGGGATATATTTAGGTATTCGCCGGAATTTTAAAGGTATAGGCTGGCTGATTCTAGTTTTGATAGGTACGTATAATACCATTGATAGGATGGATTTTGATTTTGACCTTTCAAAATATGCACTGGGGTTTGGTTTGGTGATTATTGGTGCTTTTTTAATCATGAGACCCAATGATCGCGTTAAAGTAAAACGAAAAATGAAAGCTAAATTCAAAGATCAGTTCAATACTGCCGATACAAATGAAGAAGAATTTAAAACGGCGGATCAGCATGCTTTTGATCATGATGTTATAGATGTTGTGGCTGTGTTTGGAGGTAACAATCAAACGGTTTATTCTAAAAATTTTAAGGGTGGCGATATTTCAGCTGTATTTGGCGGTGCAGATATCATTATGACTCAGGCAGATTTTGCTGAAACGGCCAGTTTAGATGTTACGGCAATTTTTGGTGGGATAAAATTAATCGTTCCACAAAACTGGGCCATTAAATCAAATGTTACAGCAATTTTTGGTAGTGTAGAAGATAAAAGATCGCATTTAACGCCTACAGGTGATATTCAAAAAACCTTGATCTTAGATGGAACAGCAATGTTTGGCGGGATAGAAATTAAAAGTTTTTAAGGGATTCAATGTATTGAAGCATAACATCTGACAGTGAACCAAAGATAAGTGATTTACCACCATTTATCATAAACGCATACTTTCGGCTTTTTACCAGGGCCGATTGCATTAAACTAATCATTACTAAACTAAACCAAACTGTTTTGACAACCAGACCTTTATCTATTCCGCAGATACAAAAGATCTCCTTCAGCTTTGCTGTAGCGTGGACTATATTGTGTGCCATAGGGTTGCATTATGTAATTCACTTTTCATGGATAATCGCCTTTACTGATAGCGCTGTAAGTAATGTGCTTTTAGCAGCGGCCTGTATCGGAATCAGCAATATGCTGGGTTATTATCAGCCTAAAAATGAACGTATTCTTTATGTGCTCATTGTCAGTCTGGCTTTAACATTTGTGGTTATTTTCACGGCAAAGTATATCTTGCTTTATTTGTTCGCCGATTTTAAGGAATACAAGGAATTTTATAATTTTTCTTTTGCTTTCCGCGGACTGATTACATTTATGTGCCTCGGATGGTGCGCCATAGCCAATATTCTATGGTACCGGCTGGAAGAGCAAACAGAAACCCACGAACGCCTTACGGCTGCCAAAAGCCTCGCCAAAGAAGCTGAATTAAATAAGCTAAGGCATCAGCTGCAGCCACACTTTCTTTTTAATAGCCTGAATTCTGTTTTCGCTTTAACGATGATTAATCCTAAGGAAGCAGGTGTAATGATTACGAAACTGGCTTCATTCCTCAGGGGTACGCTTAAGCGTGATGATGAATTATGGGTTACGGTGGAGGAGGAGATGGAATATATTCAACTTTATCTTGATATAGAAAAAGTGAGATTCAGCCACCGTTTGAATGTAGAAGTTAATGTTGCCGAGGATACGTTAAACTTAAGCCTGCCCGGAACATTGTTGCAGCCCATTGTAGAAAATGCCATAAAATTTGGATTGTACAATACATCAGCCGGAATCACCATTAAGGTAGATGTTACTTTAGCGAATCATGTTTTATCCTTAAGGGTGCAAAATCCATTCGATCCGGAAATGAAGGCCGCTGGCGGAACGGGTTTTGGCTTAAGTGCCATCAAGCGGAGGCTTTATCTTTTATTTGCTAATCCGCACTTATTGCAAACAGAAATTGAGGCAAATAATTTATATATTACCACCTTAAAAATTCCACAAAAAAATGATCAGAGCGATACTCATTGATGATGAACCTTTAGCCAGAGATATTGTTAAGTTTTATCTTTCTGATCATACTGAAATAGAGGTGGTTGCAGAGTGTTGCGATGGATTTGAAGGATTAAAGGCCATTACGCTGCACCAGCCGGATCTTATTTTTCTGGATATCCAAATGCCTAAAATAAGTGGCTTTGAAATGCTGGAACTGGTAGATGATAAACCTGCAGTAATTTTTACCACTGCCTTTGATGAATTTGCCATTAAAGCTTTTGAGGTAAATGCTGTTGATTATCTGCTTAAACCTATTGATAAGGGTAGGTTTGAAGCAGCCATGAAAAAACTTCCCGGCCGGTTGAATCAACAGCAAAATACAGAAGCTGTTTTAGATGCGGCAGCTTTGAGTCCTGCGCAAAACAACAGGGTGGTGATTAAAAAAGATGGTGTAATCAAAATTATTCCAACAGCTGATATTAATTACCTGGAAGCCGATGATGATTATGTGAAAATGAATACGGTGGATGGAATTTTCTATAAAAATAAAACCATGGCCTATTTTGAGCAGACTTTAGATGCCGGTCAATTCATTCGTATACACCGTTCTTATATTATTAACTTGGCGCAAGTGACTAAGATAGAATTGAAAGAAAAGGATAGTTACGTGGTCTTGCTGAAATCGGATATCTGGCTGCCGGTAAGTAAAACGGGTTATGTGAAGCTGAAAGCAGCTTTGGGATTATAATTAGCATATATTAAATCTTAAATGTTTTTAAAAACGGTAAGATTTAAACGGAATTAAAAATAAAAACTAAACACGCTTGCATTTGTAGAGAAATCACTTTATATTTGCACCTCTTAATTTTGAAATTAATAAGATAATATACAGTCATGAAAAGAACATACCAACCTTCGCAAAGAAAGAGAAGAAACAAACACGGCTTCCGCGAAAGAATGGCAACAGCTAACGGCAGACGAGTATTAGCATCACGTCGTGCTAAAGGAAGAAAAAGATTAACAGTTTCTGACGAACGCAAGCATAAAGCATAGTTTTTGATTGCTTTTCCGGATTCGGAATCGGCAGAGCAAAATCTGCAATTATCAATCAAAAATATATGTACACATTCAGGAAAGAAGAACGGTTATGCAGCAGAAAACATTTAGATCTGCTGTTTAAAAACGGTTCTTCTTTTTTATTATACCCCTTTCGCATTTCTTATCTTTTTTTGGATGAACCAGCAGGCGTTCCTGCGCAGGTGGTTATCAATGTTCCTAAGAAAAGATATAAACGGGCGGTAGACCGTAACCTGCTTAAGCGACGCATCCGCGAAGCTTATCGCCTGAATAAACAGGAATATTTTTATAATCAATTGTCAGCCGATAAAGGGTTGTTATTGTTTTCTATTCAATATGTAGGAAAACAGAAATATGAGTTTACCTTCATTCAAAAGAAATTGATTGCTACTTTCAAGCGTTTTAAAACTTTAATTCAGCCAAATGAAGTTGTTGAATAAAGTTTTTGCCTGGCTATTCTTAGGTCTGATCAGGATTTATCAATATGCCATATCCCCGATACTTGGGGCAAACTGCAGGTTTACGCCAACTTGCTCGCAATATGGAATTGAAGCAATTCGCAAACATGGGCCATTTAAAGGCGGCTGGATGGCTCTGAAGCGAATTGGCCGGTGCCATCCCTGGGGAGAACATGGCCATGATCCGGTTCCTTAGCTGAGTTTATTGGTCAATGGTTAGTTGTTTATTCATTCACAAACTTCTGACTTAGGACTTCAGACTTTGGACTCCAAATTCCAAACTCAACACCTTCTTACATTTTTTAATACCTTTGCGATATGGCTAAAATACTTCAGATAGAAACTGCTACGCAGGTTTGTTCAGTGGCTTTATCAATTGATGGAAAAACAATTGTACTGAAAGAGGAAAGCGGACAAAACCTACATGCCGCTAATCTGACGCTCTTTATTGAAAAAGTAATCAGGAAAGCTGGTTTAACTTATCAGGATGTGGATGCCGTGGCTGTTAGTAAAGGACCCGGATCATATACCGGATTAAGAATTGGCGTTTCCACTGCAAAAGGTTTATGCTATGCCCTCGAAAAACCTTTAATTGCCATTGAAACATTGGAAATGATGGCTGCCGGCTTTATGATGGAAAATCCTGCATACGAGGCGCTGATTTGTCCGATGATTGATGCCAGAAGAATGGAAGTTTATGCGGCCACATTTGATGCATCTTTAAAATTGCTGGAGCCTACTTCCGCAAAAATTATTGATGAAACCAGTTTTGCAGATTTACTGGCACAACATCAGGTTAGCTTTTTGGGTGATGGTGCAGCAAAATGTGCTGAAGCACTGAATCATCCAAATGCAGTTTTTCATCCATCCAACTTTAATTCTGCCCAATATATGTCGGCCTTAGCCTTTAATGCTTTTAATCAGAGTTGCTTTGAGGATGTAGCTTACTTCGAGCCTTTTTATTTAAAAGATTTTGTGGTGACCCAGCCTAAACCAAAAGTTTAATTATTTTCTTTTAAAGATAGAAAACAGGTTTTTAAAGAAACTTCCTTCTTGCTGATCATTGATTCCGGGTATTACATCACTAAATTGAGGATGGTTAACAACATTGCCAAACTTAATGCCTACCCCCATATAAACCGAAGCACCGTTAGGGCCTGTTCCTACATCTGCCGTTTTGTTGTAAATCCCTCTGGCCTGGTTAAAGGTTGAAAATAAATTATCGGTACCTGCAAAAAGTTCAAAGTTTGGGGTTTGATACTTCCCTTGCAGCCCGATCATTAGGATGTTGTTCAGGTTATAAACCGGGGTTACGCTAGCGGAGAAATTATTATAGATAATGGTGTTGACAAATGCAATATCACCCCCTTTATAAAATAGATTTTTTGAAACAACCAATGCCGGCTTATAAAAGCCATATCGCCGGGAAACATAGAGGTCAAATTTGGCATTGGTAGCTGCTAAAAACTTTCCGCTTGGTCCGCCTAAAAATATATCTCTTATTTCCTGATTGTTGTTAGATGATTCATCATTCAGCTCATTAAGCGTTGTTGTCCGGTTGTTAATGGAATTATTGATGGTGCCACTTCTCCACCAGATAAATCCTAAATCTTTAACATTAGCCATTAGGAACAAGCCCTTTTTTGTGGTATAATTTGTGCCGAAGCTCAATGATAAACCGGGGTTTTTGAAATTTGGGAAAAAAGTATTTTTGTTTATTTCATCAGTGTCTGAAAAGTTACTCGCATAGTTCCCATTAAAAGTAATGTCGAGTGAGTTTAATGCCGGATTTACGCGTAAGCTTGAACTGGTGATATCCAGTTTGTTGTATAAAATGCCACTCAATACACTTGCTTTTAATCCAAAGGCTAACCGTTTATTATAATTTTCTCTGTAGGTAAAACTGAATTGATGATAAGATTGCTGATAACCTTTTGTGTTAAAAATCCCATTTAGCGGTGTAGCTGTAGGAAATCGATCATAATTATCAAATATGGCCAGTGTTTCGTTAGTGTAATCAATATGTGAATCTGTTCTTACCTGCCATGCTAAGCCTATTTCTTTCTGATATTTGTAAGATTTGAAAAGGCGAAAAGTTGCGACATAAACGTTGCTATTTAAGTAGAAGTGATTGATAGCGCCTGTACCTAGCGGAAGATTTCTGGTATCATTAACACCTTCCTGCGTTAACTTTCTGATGGAATACGCTGCTTCGCCAATATTGGCTGAATTGGCACCAAAATTTGGAAGAAAGAAATTTGATGAAAATTTTCGCGAAGAATCCAAAGTGAAAGATTTTTGAGAAACGTTTTCGAAAGCATCAAACATGGTTCTGGTTCCAAATAAGGCATATTGTTGCGCGTTAGCAAAATAGCCACAGCCCATTAATGTGATGGTAAGTAGAAATTTCTTCATTTAAATTGGTTTTAGCTATCGCTTATTTAACGGGTACTTGCCGAATCTGACGGGTTCGGCTTGATGTATTTATTTAAAAGCATGTTTGTGATGAATTTGTTTTGATCAGCACTCATTTGATAATAAAAGCTGTCGAATTCTTTCCATCCGCTATCTGCTTGTAAATGTTGGTAATACTTTAACAGAAGCTGACTTCTGAAGATATTCTTTGCGTTTTTCAGGTTAATATAAAAACCAATATTTGAAGTATTTGGTAACTGATTCAAGGCGTCCAGATAGGCTGGTTCCTGAATCAGTAATTTATTGTTTTTATAACTATTTAAAAAAGACTGAACGGTACTTGCATTATTGGCGATAACAAATTGATTATCAATAATAACATAATAAGGCTTTACAAAATTTTTAAAAGGTTCACCCAGGTAAGTAAAAAGAATATCAGCTGTTTTAAAATGTTTAATCTCTTCACTATAGTCCTCACTTACATCAAATAAAAGTTGCTTTACCTTTTCGCCGTTAATCAATGAGATTGCAGCTAATTTTTCTCCGGTATTTAACTGAAAGGTGATAAATTGATTTTTTAGATATAACGGAAATATAGCGTTTAAATCTGTGCGGTATTCTGTTTTAACCTTCTTGATCAATACATTTCTTTTATCGGTTAAGTTTTTAAGTGTCTGCCAGCGGACTAATTTTTGCTGCCAGGATTGGTAATTATCATAGGCATATACGGTGTAGCTGGCTGTACGATCGGGAATAATATTCTGAATATTGGTGCTTTGAACAGGTATCCGCTCAAACAATTTTAAGTAGTTATCTGCCGACTTAATTTCTGTATTGCCATTAAACAAAATTTTCTCTTTGCTGAAATTATAATTCAAGGTAGCAAAGCTGTTTTGTGTTTTAAATAAGGCCATTTCGCCATTAATACTTCCGGCAATAATATTCTTTAATAGTAATGGTTCCTGATTGAAATTAATGTACAGTTGTGCCAGAATGTTTTTGTTTAGCAGCCTTGATTCTTTAATATAGGCTGTAAAAGGGTTATCATTAAGCCTGATTGCGGCATTTTTGATTAACTTTAAGGAAGTTGATACGGTTAAAACCTGATGCTGCATGCCCATAAATACATTCAGGCTATCATTCACTTGAAGCGTATAAATATTTTTTTCTTTTACTACAGGCTTAACGATCGATTGAAGTTTGTTTTGAAAATTGATGAGTTCCTGATCTGGCCTGATCTGTACAGTAATTAGAAAGTTGAGGGTTTGATTCGTATCGGGCAGTAAACTGATGTAAATCTCCTGGTCCTGCACAAAATTATTGATCAGCTTTTTATTGATAAAACTTTCTTTCAGTTGTTTAAGTAAGTTTGTTTTTTCTTCACCAATAGCTTGCTGTAAAAGGCCTTGTCCTGCCATAATTTCATAAAAGGCTTTATCATTCTGAAAGGAAAAAAGGATGGCCGCATTGTTGGTTGCAGATTGGAGGGCCAGGTCTTTGGCATCATTTTCAATCCCTAATTTAGAAAAGTATAAATAGGACATTGATGCCACACCCAATAACAATACGCTTACTAAAATTATGATTTTTCTCATCTGTTAGGCAACAAATTTAATTTATTACATTGATTAGTGAGAAGTTCTTGACCAATTTATTAATTTAGCCACTGCTTAGGGCAAAATACCTATGAATAAACGAATAATACTTACTGCGTCTTTTTTTGGATTAGTTGCTGTTTTACTAGGGGCATTCGGTGCGCATGCATTAAAAGCTTTGGTTGATGCGTCAGCTCTGGAAATCTGGCAGAAAGGTGTGAGTTACCAGTTCTATCATACCTTTGCACTGTTATATTTATCAACCTTCGCCCGCTACAGGAATAAGCTCATCAACATTGCTTATTTTTGTTTTACCTTCGGCATTATCCTGTTTTCGGGTTCGCTTTATTTACTCGCTACGCGAAGTATTTTACAACTGGATTTTGTAAATTTAATTGGCCCTTTAACACCCATCGGAGGATTATTATTTGTACTCGGTTGGATCATGCTGTTTTTTGCTGCCTTTAAAGATAAATAATGGAAATTTTTGAGAACGATATTTTTACAGAGAGAGAAACACTTTTTGTGGAAGTGATTTTGCCTTTATCTTTGGCGATAAACTACACCTACAGAATTCCTTTCGATTTGAATGATCAGGTGGCGATAGGAAAAAGGGTAGTGGTTCAGTTCGGGAAGCACAAAATTTATTCTGCATTAATTTGCGCCGTATCTAAAAATCCACCTGCAGCTTACGAAGCTAAATATATCATTGATGTGATTGATGCAGAACCGGTTGTAACGCCCACGCAACTCAAGTTCTGGACCTGGATGACCAACTATTACATGTGTAATGAGGGCGATGTTATGACCGCGGCATTGCCAGCCAGCTTAAAGCTGGCCAGTGAAACCATCCTGATGCTTACGGAAGGTTTTAGTGAGGACGTAGTGCTCAATGAAAAAGAAGAAATGATCATTACTGCGCTTAAAGGGCAGGGAAAGTTAACCGTTAATGAAGTTTCCAAACTGCTGGGGCAGAAAACAATTTACCCCATTATTAATAATTTGTTGGAAAAAGACCTGATACTGGTGGCAGAAGAAGTGGTACAGAAATATAAACCATTACTTAAATCGTTCATTCAGTTAAACGATTTTTACAGCGACCAGGAAAATTTAAAACAACTTTTTAATGTTTTGGAGCGTGCGCCTAAACAACTGGATGCCTTGCTGGCTTATCTGAAGCTTCAAAAAACAAATCTGCCAATTTCAAAGGAGCAACTTTTAGAAGAGAGCAATTGCGGAGCAGGCGCTTTAAAAGCACTCACCGATAAAGATATTTTCGTGATTACTAAACGACCAGTAAGTCGTTTGGCTGCACATGATGAGGAATTTAGTGTAAATTTTAAGCTTAACGAAGCCCAAGAACTTGCACTTTCGAAGATTAACGGCCACTTTAAGGAAAAAGATGTGGTATTGCTGCATGGCGTTACGGCATCTGGCAAAACCCAGGTTTATATTAAACTGATTGAAAAAATTATTCAGAATACAAATGGTCAGGTACTATTTCTATTGCCGGAAATTGCCCTTACCACACAGATTGTTGAGCGAATTAAGCGTTATTTTGGAAATGCTATTGGCGTTTACCACTCAAAATTTAATAATAGTGAAAGAGTAGAAATCTGGAATAAGGTTAGAACAGGTGCTTATAAGGTTGTTCTTGGCGCACGTTCTGCCGTTTTTCTTCCCTTTCAAAACTTGAAATTGATAGTCGTGGATGAAGAGCATGAGCCTTCATACAAGCAATATGATCCGGCACCGAGATACCAGGCGAGGGATGCTTCTATTTACCTGGCACACCTGCATCAGGCCAAGGTTATCCTTGGGTCAGCTACTCCATCTCTTGAAAGTTATTATAATGCTTTGCAAGGCAAATATGGCCTGGTAGAAATGAAGGAGCGGTTTGGTGGTGTGCAATTGCCTAACCAACAGGTGGTGAGTATTTCTGAAGAAACCAAGAAAAAAACTATGGTTTCCTATTTCTCCAGTGTGTTAATTAAAGATATTGACCTGGCACTTTCTAAAAAGGAGCAAATTGTTCTCTTCCAAAACAGAAGAGGATATGCAACCATTCTGATTTGTGCAACGTGCGGATATACACCAAAGTGTGTGAATTGCGATGTGAGTTTAACTTATCATAAAAGCAGTGGCAAACTACATTGCCATTATTGTGGCTACCAGCAAAGCAGTGTAAATATTTGTCCGGCTTGTGGCTCAGTACATGTTGAGCAAAAGGGTTTCGGTACCGAAAGGATAGAAGAGGAGTTAAAATTATTATATCCCGATATTTCCATTGCCAGGCTGGATATGGATAGTACCAGAACAAAAAACGGATTGCAACAAATTTTGAACGATTTTCAGGATAAGAAAACAGATATCTTAATTGGCACTCAAATGGTAGCCAAAGGATTAGATTTTGATAATTTAAACCTGATTGGCGTAATTAATGCAGATACATTGTTAGGTTATCCTGATTTCAGGGCTTATGAAAGAAGCTACCAGTTACTCGCGCAGGTAGCAGGTAGGGCCGGCAGGAGAGCTGACCAGGGAAGTGTATGTATCCAAACCTACGATGCCGGAAACCGGATTATTAAACAGGTGGTGGAGAATGATTATGAGGGTATGTATCATGATGAAATTGCAGAACGGGAGAGGTTCCTGTACCCACCGTTTTCAAGAATGATATTTCTTTACATCAAACATAAAGATGCACATGTGCTTGATCATGCCGCTCTTTCGCTGGCCAATATTTTAAAAGCAAAATTTGGAAAACGTGTACTCGGTCCGGAGCAACCATTGGTAAGCCGGGTGCGGAATCTCTATATCAGGCAAATCATTATAAAGGCCGATAAACATACCGCCATTCAAAAGGTTAAAGATGCTTTACGCGAGACCCTTACACAATTTAATGCCACGAAAGAATTTAAAGGTATTTTTATGCAGATTGATGTAGATCCTTATTAGTTTTTCCCATTTAAACTAAACTGTAAGCCTAGGGAAACCGGATTTAATAAAAACTCCCATTTTTTATAGGTGGTAACTGTTCTGGCTACACCACCAGTTCCAGTAATATCCTGCTTTTCGTAAGAATAATAAAAATCCAGATTGCTTTCTGCAAAGAAGTTTAGCTGTGAAATGATGTTTACTTTTAAACCGATTAATGGGGTAAGAACCAAACCATTTTTACTGGCATCAGCCGTTTGTGTAACACTGTTTGTTTGTTGGTTTCGCTGTGCTATGGTTCCGGTAAAGCGGTTTGAACGATAACCTAGATCGAATCCAAAATAAGGCTGAACCCTGGAATAGTTAAAGTTTTTTTCAAAACCAACTTTAAAAGAATAATCGGTTACCTTTCCATAAGCGATTTCACAGGTTGCACAGGTATTATCAAACTGAATATCATTGCGGTAATAGGAACCGCTCACCCGGTAACTGATCTGGTTATCATTGAACTTAAGCATAGCACCATTTGCATAAGCCTTGGTGTAATCCTGTGTATTGGTTTGATTTAATATTTTAGGCAGTTGCATTAAACTAAAGGCACGGAAGCCTATGGTATAATTATAATCTGCTCCTGTTTGTGCAAATGAGGTGATGGAGATAAACAGTGCGAATAAACTAAGTAAGATTTTCTTCATATATGATATAATGATACTGATTTTCTTTAAAATTTGTTGATTCCAAAAGTAGAAATAATTCCGCACTTCAGTATGATGATTCAAGCAAACTTATCAATGGTATATTTAGCTTTTGATTTTCTGCAACTTAGGCTAATGTGGATTTCTTTATCTTGCATCACCATATAAAAAAGTTAATTTTGAGACTTCATGGCCTATAAATTTGTTGATAATTACCGAGAGCGTGGTGCGAGAAAGAAACTGGTAGAACTGTTAAGATCCCGCGGAATAGAGGATGAGTATGTATTAAGAGCAATGGGCAAGGTTCCCCGTCATTTCTTTTTTGATGAAACGTTCTGGAACCAGGCTTATAAAGATATTGCCTTTCCGATAGGAGATGGGCAGACCATTTCACAGCCTTACACCGTGGCTTATCAAAGTGAATTGCTACACATTAAAAAAGGCGATCAGGTATTAGAAATAGGAACAGGTTCTGGCTACCAAACTTGTGTTTTAATGGAACTTGGGGCCAATGTAGTTACGATAGAAAGGCAACAAAACATATATAACCGTACCATTAGGGTTTTGCCGGGCATGGGCTATAAACCAGTTTTTTGTTGTGGCGACGGCTCAAAAGGAGTGGCAGAACATGCGCCTTATGATAAGATTATTGTAACCGCAGGAGCGCCACTGGTTCCTGAAATTTTGTTAAAGCAACTTAAAATCGGCGGGATTCTGGTTATTCCGGTAGGTGATGAAAAAACCCAAAAAATGGTTACGGTAATCAGGGTAAGCGAAACAGATTACGAAAAAATAGTACTGGATACCTTCAGGTTTGTACCTTTAGTAGGCGACCAGGCGTGGTAGTAGTTGAGTCTTTAGTCCAAAGCCCTCAGTATTAAGTCAATTTGGACTCAGGACTAAAGACTCCAGACTGAAAACTAACTATCTTTTCATCGCCCGGTCCAGTTCACGTTTGGTATCTCTGTCTTTAATGCTGTCACGTTTGTCAAATTCTTTTTTGCCCTGTGCCAAAGCGATTTCGATTTTCGCGAAGCCCCGTTCATTAACAAAAATACGAAGGGGTACAATCGTATAGCCTTTTTCTTCGCCCTTTAATTTTAGCTTCCGGATTTCCTTTTTTTGCAGCAGCAAGGCACGGTCTCTTTTAATGTCGTGATGATAAAATGAGCTGTGGCTATATTCAGAAACATGGAGGTTTCGTACATAAAGGTTTCCACCAATAAACATGCAAAATGCATCAGTCATATTGGCTTTACCTTGCCTGATGGCTTTTATTTCAGTTCCAAGAAGTGCAATTCCGGCTACATATTTATCCAGTAAATTGTAATCGAAATAGGCTCTTTTATTTTTTATATTAATGTCGTTTTTCAAAGCTGATATTGTTATTAATTTTTGCAGCAAATGGCGCTACATTTATCCAGACTCATTTGCCGGGTTGCAAATATCTTAAAAATTGATGTGATATTTTGATATTATTCCATTTCGTCAACGGCTAAATTAACAATTAGAATGTTCATCTGTTTGTAAAAGCTGAAAGGAATTTGATTATCTTGCTCATAAATCAATTAAGTTTGGATTTAAATGTTAAAAATGAAAGTTAAAAGCTTCCTTCTAGTTCTTCTTATAGCCATTACCTGTCAGGTTAAAGCGCAACAGCCTACTTTGCTGCCTCAGTTTACCTTCTTTAAATTAGATGGTAAGTCATTTTCTAATAAAGATTTAAAACAGGGCAAGCAAAATTTATTTATTCTTTTTGACTGTACATGTGAGCATTGCCAGCGGGAAATGAAGTCATTAAATGCCAATTATAAACTGTTCCAGAAGGCTAACATTTATCTCATTACCCTGGATGAAGCCTATATTATTCCTCAGTTTTTTGATACTTATGCAAAAGGATTAAACAAGAAACCCAATGTTACCGTGATGCAGGATAAAAACCATATGTTTATTCCGGCATTTCTTCCTAAGATGTATCCTGCCATGTACCTGTATTCACCTGCCAATAAATTATTGGTTTATAACGCTGGTGACGGTGGCATTAAAAAAATCATGAAAGAAATTAATAAATAACCTTATCTGATGATGAGTACAGGGATGTTAACTTTGTGTCTGACTGAATCAACCGTGGTTCCGAAAATCAGGTCTTTCAGGCCCTTGTGTCCATGAGCACCCATTACTAAAAGTTCCAGCTCATTTTTATTGCTGATTTCTGCAATGGCTTTTGCTGTGCTTCCAAAGCCAATAAACGGTGTGGAATCAAATCCCAAATCTTCCAGATTAACCCTGTATTTTTCCAGATTTCTGGCATCACTCTCTGTTTCATGATCCATCACATCCTGGCCATGATAACGGGCAGCAGCAGTTTCCACCACATGGATCAGGTAATAATGTGCATCTTTACCACCCTGAATAAGTGCATGCCTGATCGTATTGCCATCATTTTTAGAAAAATCTACGGCGATACCAATTCTGTTATAACTGATTTTTTCAATTTTACCAATGTCAAGGGCATTGCCATGAGGCACCATTTGCCTGTCGCGATTTTTCTTTTCAATCAGAGGATGGAAGAATACATACAAAAGCAGAAATACGATAAAAATTAATGCAGGTACGACAATAACATAAATCCACCAGTTGTTTGCGTTCTTTGCCCAACCACTTATTTCTTCTATAACTAATTTTACGTTTAATGCAATAATGGTTATCGCACTGGCCCAGGCTAGAACTTTTACCCAGGTTTTGATCGCGAAATCCTTCATCAGCTTTTTATCTGAATTGAAATGGATTAAAGGAATAACGGCAAAACCTAATTGTAAACTCAGCACCACCTGACTTAATACGAGTAAGCCTCCAAGTGCATCATCGCCATAATGTAAAATGGTAAAAAATGCCGGAATGATGGCCAATAAACGGGTAATCAATCTGCGTAACCAGGGCTGAATACGAAGATTGATGTGGCCTTCCATAATGATCTGACCTGCCAGTGTACCTGTAACAGTTGAGCTTTGTCCGGCGGCAATTAATGCAATTGCAAACAGGGTTGGGGCTATATTTCCGAAGATATTGGAAAGCAGTTTATGTGCATCCTGAATCTCTGCCACCTCATGTAATCCATTTTTATAAAAGGCGGCGGCTGCCAGTATTAAGATGGCTGCATTTACAAAGAACGCCAGATTTAGGGCAACGGTCGTATCAATCAGGTTAAATTTCAAAGCTTCTTTAATGCCCTTATTACTGCGCTCAATTTTTCTGGTTTGAACCAGTGAGGAATGTAAATAAAGATTATGTGGCATAACGGTTGCCCCGATAATGCCGATGGCGATATACAGTGCATCTCCGTTGAGGACAGAAGGTTCAAATCCTTTTGCAATTTCTTTTAAAGAAGGCTCTACAATAAACATTTCCACCAGGAAAGAGATGCCCACAATAAAAACCATGGATACGATAAAACCTTCCATGGCCCGCATACCTTTATTTAGTAAGAATAATAGTAATATGGTGTCAAAAATTGTGATTGAAATTCCCCAGATTAAAGGCAGACCGAAGAGCAATTGTAGGCCGATAGCCATGCCGATGATTTCTGCTAAATCACATGCAATGATGGCCGTTTGTGCCAAACCAAATAGCGGAATATTTGCCCAGCGGGGATAAGCCTGTTTAGAGGCCTGTGCCAGATCCAAACCCCTAACAATGCCTAATCTTGCACTGAGTGACTGAAGCAATAGCGCAATCAGATTGGACATCAGTAATACCCAGATCAGTTGGTAACCAAATTTACTTCCTCCGGCCAGATCGGTTGCCCAGTTTCCAGGATCCATGTAACCAACACTAATTAGATAGGCAGGACCAATAAATGCTAAAATTCGCCGCCAACCTTTTCTTTTACTGGTATTTACACTCTGATGTACTTCGCTAAGCGATTCAGTTTTTGCCATTACTGCTTGTTAAAATGTGTTTTGCTACTTCTCTACTGATGTTGATTTGCTTCCCGGCGATCAGGATTTCTACTGAACCATCGAAATCGGTAACATCACTGATCTCAATTTGTTTGCCGAGGGTTAAGCCCAATTTTTCCAGGTGCTTTAAAAAAGCAGAACTGTGCTGACTTACGCCGGTAATTGTGCCTTGATCACCAACTTTTAAATCGATCAGTTTGATAAATTGTGTTATCGCAAAGCGTCCGTTCTTATCTGGAATAGGATCGCCATGTGGATCTGACTTTGGAAAACCTAAAAATTCATCAAGCCTTTCTATCAGCGCAGTAGATTTAATATGTTCAAGTTCTTCAGCAACATCATGTACTTCATCCCATTTAAAATTAAGCTTATCCACTAAAAAAACTTCCCATAAACGGTGTTTGCGCACAATCTCGATGGCAGCATTTTTTCCTTTTTCGGTAAGGGTAACCCCCTGATACTTGATGTAATCTACAAAGCCTTTTTCAGCTAACTTCTTAATCATATCAGTTACAGATGCAGGTTTGGTTTGCATCTGCTCTGCAATGGCATTGGTTTGAACATTACCGGTTTTTTCTGCTAAGTGGTAAATTATCTTTAAGTAATTCTCCTCAGTGAAACTTTGCATTTATATTTATCTAATTATATTTTTAGGTAAATCTAAAAATAATTTATTAAAATTTATTAGATAAATTATGTTAAAATTTAGAATTTAATTTGGTTATGTTTGTGTTCTCAATACCTTTGAATTTATATGGCATCAGAATTAGATAAAATTGATTTTAAAATTTTAAGAATTTTACAAGAGAACGGCCGCATTACGAATTTGCTACTATCTCAGGAAATCGGATTGTCTCCAGCGCCAACACTAGAACGCGTTCGTAAATTGGAAACGGCTGGTTTTATCAAAAGCTATCATGCCCTGGTAGATGAAGAGAAACTTGGTTTAGGTATTAAAACTTTTATTCAGATCCAACTGGATTTTCATAAAAATAATACGATTCAAATCTTTTTGGATGAAGTGAATCAGATTAAGGAAATTACGGAATGCCATCACGTTACCGGGCAGGCAGATTTTCTTTTGAAAGTTTATGTGAAGGATATTAAATCGTATGAGCGTTTAATTATGGAGAAGATTAGTAAAATTTCTGTAGTTAAAACTTTTCAAACGATGATGATCATGTCGACTACAAAGAAGGAACCTATTGTGCCTTTGGAATATTAACTCCAAAAACTTAATTGCAAATCATTAAGCGAAGCAACTTAAATATGGCTGGTCTTCATTGCGAACCGAAGGGTATGGCTTAGCAAATGGAATGAAGCAATCTGATTCGTGAAAAGAGATTGCTTCCCCGAAATGTCGGGGCAGGCTGTCGTTCCTCCCCGCAAAGACGATCATCTCGTGGATTTGTCATTGCGGACCGAAGGGTAGGACTTAGTAATGGAGTGAAGCAATCTAATTCTTGAAAACAAATATCTTCGTCGTTCCTCCTCTTATTGACAAAATCAATTAAAGGAACTCCGAGATTAATTCATCAATAATTTCTGAAATTTCCTTCGCGTTTTGATAAACCATAAAATGTGTTCCATATTCAATTGTGAAATCAACCGCGGCACTTTTAGAATACAAAATTCGATCATGATTACCATGAATTTGAATCAGATTATCTGGTCTAATATCGTTTTTCCAGGTTATAATACTGGCGATTGCCCATTTTAAAAATACAGGGTCGGTATCTTGTATAATTTTGGTTAATAAGTTTTTTTCTTCAGTAGATTTAATACCAAAAAAGAAGTTTTGACTGAACTTGTTTGACGACTTCATTAAGTTTGGTGGAATTAATCTTATCAAATGGAGTTTGCCAGCCAATCTGTAAAGAAAAGGTAATTCATTACTTAATATTGTACTTGATATGGCTATTGTCATTAAAGGCTTTAAAATCTTTGAAATTTCAACAGCGATCATTCCTCCAAATGAAACGCCAACCAATATAAATGGTGATGAGATGTCTATAATTTCACTCAATCGTTTTGCATAATCTGGAAGTGATTCTCTTTTTAATGGCACGATCCAATCTACATGAATGATATGAATCCGTTCATCAAGTTTAATTTTGGAGAAAATTCTTTTATCGGCACCTAAACCACTAATAAGATAAGCGTTCATTAAGCCGGCAATTTCCAGTCAATAGGTGTTAAGTTATTTTGGATCAGCAACTGATTTGCCTTTGAAAAATGTTTTGACCCAAAGAAACCATTATAAGCAGAAAAAGGAGAAGGGTGAGCCGCAGTGAGCACATAGTGTTTTTTCTGATCGATTAAGGAAGCTTTTTGCTGCGCATATTTTCCCCAAAGTAAAAAAACAAGATGTTCACGCTTTTCAGAAAGGGATTTTATAATCTCATCGGTAAAGATCTCCCATCCGCGATTCTGATGTGAACCGGCTTCGGCGGCACGAACAGTCAGTGTGGCATTTAAGAGCAATACACCTTGTTCTGCCCAATGCATTAAGTTTCCGTGTGGTGGTGATTTAAAACCTTCAATATCAGTTTCTAATTCTTTGTAAATGTTTTTTAGAGAAGGTGGGATGGTCATGCCGCGTTGTACAGAAAATGAGAGGCCGTGCGCCTGACCAACTCCATGATAGGGATCCTGGCCTAAGATAACCACTTTAACCTGGTCAAAAGGAGTGGTATTCATGGCCCTAAAAATATCCTGACCTTTTGGGTAAACCGTTGTACCTTTTTCCTTTTCTTCCTTTAAAAAAGATTTTAGATTTTTCATGTAATCTTTCTCAAACTCTTGATCTAAAACAGCTAACCAACCGGTTTCTAATGCAGCAGACATAATGTATATATTAATTAAATTTAGGCTGATCTAAGTAAGATATTAACTCCAATCAGATTGAAATAGTTTATGATTTCTTTTTGTAAATAGCCAATAAATCTCCTTCGAGTGTTGTTTTCGGACCTTCAACAATTCTGCCCAATTCTATTCCTTTTTGATCATAAATAATAAATGTAGGAACCATTTTAATATCCAAACCATCTATGATTCCATTTTCAGCTTTCTTATTTCCGTCAACCGCAATAAATTCAATATTCTTTTCTTTAACATGTAACGCATCCATGATCTTCAAAAAGTTTGGAACATTTACTTTACTGTCTCCACACCAGGTACCAAAAACGATTTTTATTTTTTCCTTTTTAACCAGCTTTTTTAATTCAATCATGGTAGCAGCGTCTGGGGTATATGCTGCATACAATGGTTCGTACATCTCTTTAAATTCCGGAAACGTAGCCATGCCATCCCGGGTGCAGGCATTAATCAGAATATCTTTATTGTGAACCTGATCATGTATTTTTTTATTTATTTCTTGTGCGGAAATATTCATAGCGGATACGATTAATATAATAGTGAAGAGTTTTTTCATGTTAAAGAGGAGAATTGTTGTATGAGTGAAATTTTTAATGAAATTATTATTTTAAAAACTAATTTCTGCCATTTAAAAACGATATTTGCAAAAAAAATAATTAGAATAAAATTTATGCCAAATATTATCAGATTAATTGCGGGGTTTGCTTTACTGGGTGGCGCAGTAGCTTTATTTGTTTTCGGTTTCTGGCCTTGGGGCATCGTTTCTATTTTATTAGGCCTAATCGTATTGGTAACTTATTTCTTTAATGAAAACATGTTATTGGCACAATGGTTTTTAAGAAAAGACAATATGCCTAAAGCAAAAATGTTTTTGGATCGGATTACCAATTATGAAAGGCAGTTAATTAAAGTTCAGCATGGATATTACAATTTATTGGTGGGTTTAATTGAAAGCAGAACATCACCAATGAAATCTGAAAAATACTTTAAAACAGCTTTAAGCTTAGGAATGCAGATGGATCACAACATTGCATTGGCTAAATTGAGCCTGGCCGGAATTGCGATGGCTAAACGTAATAAACGTGAAGCAACACTTTATCTTGCTGAAGCTAAAAAGGCTGATAAGAATAAGTTATTGGCCGATCAGATTAAACAAATGAAAGATCAGATGGGCATGATGGACAAACAACAACAAGTTCGTTATCGCTAATTGATATTATATCAAGATTAAGGGAGCCAAATGTATTTGGCTCCTTTTTTTATGTCTATAAACGGCTTATTGATGTCATAATCTAAAAATAATTTTAGACGAGTCGAAATTATTTAATATTTTGGGGTTTTACCGGTACTCAATCAAATTATGGAATTATATTACTCCTTTTCGGTGCTTATTGTTTTAGCATCATTTTTTTCTTATCTAAATCTCCGATACCTCAAACTTCCATCTACCATCGGAATTATGATCATTGCGATGATCAGTTCAATTGTATTGGTTTTAACAGGTAGTTTATTTCCAAAAACTTTCGATCATTTTTCTACATTGCTTCAGGATGTTGACTTCACGGAGGTGTTAATGGGAGCAATGTTAAACTTTTTGCTATTTGCCGGTGCCATTCATATTAACCTGGTTGATTTAAGGGAGCAAAGGGCACCGGTGATTATATTCTCAACGGTAAGTGTTGTGATTTCAACCTTTGCTGTCGGTGCTTTGGTTTTTTATATTGCGCCATTCTTCGGTTTTAAAATTCCTTTTATTTATTCCTTATTGTTTGGTGCGCTTATTTCCCCAACTGATCCTATTGCCGTAATGGGCGTGCTTAAAGATGCCAATGTACGTAAGTCACTGGAAACAAAAGTTGCTGGAGAATCTTTATTTAATGACGGGGTGGCTGTAGTGATTTTTGCTGTAATCCTTCAACTGGCACAGGGCAGTGATATTGATATCAGCGCAACCAATATTTCATGGTTATTAATTAAGGAAGCCTTGGGCGGTTTTGCTTTAGGAACTATTTTAGGTTTAGGGGCTTCCAATGCCATGCGGAAAATTGATGATTATAAAGTTTCGGTATTAATCACCCTTTCAGTGGTGATGGGTGGTTACCTCATTGCCCATTCCATTCATATTTCAGGGCCTTTAACCATGGTTGCCGCTGGGATTGTAATTGGTAACTATGGAAAGAGAACCGCCATGTCTGCCGTTACAAAAGATTACCTGAACAAATTCTGGGAACTGATCGATGAGATTTTGAATGCCATTTTATTCCTGTTTATCGGATTCGAACTGCTGATTATTCATAACATTACCAACTATTGGTTAATTGGTTTATGTTGTATCATCATTGTGTTGTTTTCCAGGTTCTTATCTATTTATATTCCGGTGGTGCTTATTCCGTTTAAAAATAAATTTAGCAGCGGTACCATTAAGGTTTTGGTTTGGGGAGGTTTGCGAGGAGGGGTTTCCATTGCTTTGGTTTTATCTATGGATGAAGGCCCGTATAAGCCTTTGTTGGTAGGGATAACTTATTTCGTAGTAGTATTCTCTATTATTGTGCAAGGTTTAACGGTGGGTAAACTGGCTAAGAGAGTGCTTTCTGTGGAAGAGGTTTAGTGTGTTTGATGTTAAGGATTTGAGATTCTATTTGCAATTTCATATCATAAAGCTTGTTAGCACAAGTTTGCTGTTATGAAGTATCTCTAACCTGTGGGATTTGGATGCTCGTTCACTCACGGCACTAAATCCCCGGATTGCTGCAATTACTTGTTCTTTAAAAGGAGTATACATGTCCTTCGGATAAAAGATTCTGAATCCAGATGAGGAGGACGGGCGAGGGGATGTAAAAGATTTTGATTCGAGTTCATTTCTGAAATAGTTAAAACCAAATCAAAAAATATTTTGTAGTCTATAGAAAATATATACCTATGGCAACATCACAAGAAGGAAGTACTAATCATACTCAGGAAGAAGATAACATTCAGGATTTAGGGGGAAAAGAAGCTGTTGAAAAACTTAAAAACCTCGCAGAGAAGGCAGAGAGTTGTTTTTTCTGTACCAATATCAAAACGGGGGTGCCTTTATCAGTAAGGCCTATGGCCATTCAACAGGTTGACGACGAAGGCAACCTTTGGTTCATGAGTTTAAAGGATAGTCATAAAAATGATGAAATTTCATCTGATCCGTTTACGCACCTTTTATTTCAGGCTGGCGCACATTCTGGCTTCGTGAATATTTACGGAATTTCAGAGATCAGCAGAGACCAGGCGAAAATAGATGAGTTATGGACTCCGCTACTCAAAACCTGGTTTCAGGGTGGAAAAGAAGATCCAAATATTACCCTGATCAAAGTTATTCCTTCTGAAGGTTATTATTGGGATACGAAAAACGGTGCTGCTGTTGCTTTCTTAAAAATGGCAGCCTCTGTAGTAACCGGAAAAACAATGGATGATTCAGTAGAAGGATCTTTAGATATCGACTAAAACTAAAATCATTAACAGTTAAAGGTTAAAAGGTGCACGTTCAGGTTCTGCTCATGTTTTGAGATTTTAACCAGAACTTGTAACCCGAAACCTTTAACTTATTTATCATCTAGATTATCATAGCCTTCCAGCTCTTCTCTTTGAGATCTTTTGCTTAAGATATCGTCATCGTCATGCTGTGTTCTGGAGAAAAATAAGGCTTCAGCCTGGATTCTTTTGATCAGTTGGCGTACCAAAGTTAGATCAAATGCATCTTTACTTAGTTTGATGCAATATTCTCTTTCGTTAATTTCTAAACTTGAAGTATTCATATGGCAGTGATTTAGTTATCAATTGCCGTAAATATATAAAAGGCCTGCTAAACAGTTGTTAGCAAGCCTTTTAATTTTATGTTATGTTTTTGTTAAGATGCATTACCTCATGGTATACGTTTATTTATGTGAAAGGAATAAACCATCATCTGTTTTAGTCACTTTTAAAATACCTTTTGAAGTTAATGCTTTTAAAGTAGTATCCCATTTCTTGTTGCTCCAGTCGGCTAACTTACTTTTAATATCTGTTAAAAGATGTTGCTCATCTTCATTGATCAGTGAGTAAAGTTCTGTTTCCTCAGCAGTCATCTCAATTTTCTTTTTCTCCGGACGCATTTGCGGGAAGAACAATACTTCCTGAATGGTACTCTGATTGGTCATTAACATCACAATACGATCGATACCAAAACCTAAACCTGAGGTAGGGGGCATCCCATATTCCAGTGCACGAACAAAATCATCATCCATGGCCATGGCTTCAGCATCACCACGATCAGCAAGTGTTAACTGATCCTCAAAACGTTCTCTCTGATCAATGGGATCATTTAATTCCGAATAGGCATTGCCAATTTCTTTACCATTTACAAATATCTCAAAACGCTCTACCAAACCTTCAGCTGAACGGTGTTTTTTAGCCAACGGGGTCATCTCAATAGGATAATCAGTAATGAAGGTTGGCTGAATTAAATTGGCCTCAACCTTAGCACTGAAAATTTCATCGACTAACTTGCCTCTACCCATAGTAGAATCAGTTTCAATGTCTAAATCTTTGCAGGTTTGAATAAGTTCATGTTCCGTCATGGCAGAAACATCTATACCGGTATATTTCTGAATGGATTCATACATGGTAAGCTTCTCGTATGGGCCTTCAAAGTTGATGTCATTTTCGCCCACTTTAACCATAGCAGATCCGTTGGTAGCAATAGCTACTTTTTCTAAACATTCTTCTACCATAGCCATCATCCAGATATAATCCTTATAGGCTACATAAATTTCCATAGAAGTATACTCTGGATTGTGTGTGCGGTCCATTCCTTCATTACGGAACATTTTCCCGAATTCATAAACACCATCAAAACCAGCAACAATTAATCTCTTTAAATACAATTCATTTGCAATACGCAAATAGAGCGGCATATCCAAAGTATTGTGGTGTGTGGCAAAAGGACGTGCGGCAGCACCACCGTGAATGGGCTGTAAAATAGGTGTTTCCACTTCCATCCAGCCTTGATTATCGAAATAATTACGCATCGAGTTAATCACCTTGCTGCGTTTGATGAAGATTTGTTTGTAATCCGGGTTTACCGTTAAATCGACGTAGCGCATGCGGTAACGTAATTCAGGATTGGTGAAACCATCGTATACGTTTCCGGCATCATCACGTTTTACAATCGGTAATGGGCGCAAGGATTTAGCTAAAACCTTAAATTCGGTCACGTGTATAGAAATTTCTCCGGTTTGGGTGGTAAACACATAGCCTTTTACACCGATAAAATCTCCAATATCCAATAACTTTTTAAATACGGTATTATATAAGGTTTTATCCTCATCCGGACAAAGTTCGTCTCTTTTTAAATAAACCTGAATACGGCCCGTTGAATCCTGTATTTCAGCGAAGGATGCGGCACCCATGATATTACGGCCCATAATCCGGCCAGCTAAACTTACCGTCTTGTAAGCAGTTTTATCTTTTTCGTAGTTTGCTAAAATATCTGCGGCAGTTACATTAATGTCGTAAGCCTCTGCCGGATAAGGCTCTATACCTAACTGACGTAATTGTTTTAATGATTCACGTCGTAATATTTCTTGTTCTGATAATCCTATACTCATTTCGGGTATTTTTTGCAAAAGTAATGATTTTGGAAATATAATCGCACCTGATCATAATATTTCATTCACCTGATTCCATAAATAATACTGATCCGTTATTTCGACAATGTTGGCTTTTCCCGGAGGTAAAAAGTCAGGAGACCTCCACTTACTAATTGTTGATGCGTGATCTCATTTTTGCGCAGGATTTTTCCATTTAACATAATCTTCGAAATGTAAATGGCATTTTGGGTTGATCTTACCGTTTTAATATTTAATTTTTTACCTGTATCGAAGGAAATGATCATTTGATTAAAAGAAGGACTGGTGATTTGATACATCCCGGAAACCGGATCCACAGGGTAAAATCCCAATGATGCAAATACATACCATGCAGACATTTGTCCTGCATCATCATTTCCACTTAAACCGCCTGCACCTTCATCATATTCTTCATCCAAAATCCTGGACACCTGTTTCTGTGTTTTCCAGGGACTAGAGGTATAGTTATATAAAAACGGAATCTGATGTCCGGGTTCATTTCCGTGCCAGTATTCTTTCTTTAAAAAAATAGAATCCAGTTCGTTTTCTAAACTTTTTTTGCCACCCATCAGCGAGATTAATCCGGGCATATCATGAGGTACATAAAAGGTGTATTGCCTGGGTGTTCCTTCTGTAATATAAGGTTCACGGTGATCGGGAAGATAGGGTTTGTACCAATTGCCATCACTGTATTTACCTCTCACCATTCCAACCTTATTATCAAAAATATTTTGATAGTTTAATGATCTTTTGGCCAGTAAATTATAATCATTTACCTTTCCTAAGTCTTTCGCTATTGTGGCAAGTGCATAATCATTATAAGCATATTCCAGTGTTCTGCTTACTTGCTCCTTTTTGTGAAAAGCATGGGGAATACTGTCTTCCATTGGAATGTAGTCATATTTTAGATAGCTGTTGATACCGCGTCGGCCTTTACCATTCAGGTAATCGGCAGAATCCGGCATTTCAAAAGCATTTTTCCGCATTAAACGATAGGCTTCCTTTACATCATAATCCCTGATCCCTTTTTGATAAGCCGAAGCAATAAAGGCCGTGCTATGATCGCCGATCATGGCGGCAGTATAGCTATTCCAGCAGGGAAAAATAGGAAGCCATCCGCCTTGACTTCCCTTCAATATTAATGAATTGACAAAAGAATTGGCCTGTTCGGGATGGAGCAATTCAACCAGCGGTAATTGTGCCCGGTAAATATCCCACATGGAAAAGTCATCGTAGTAGCTGCCTTTATTTAGCTGTTCTGTCTGATAGTTGCCTGCAAAGCGAGGATAGGTGCCATCAACATCATTAAAAAGCCTTGGATGTTGCTGGGCATGATACAAAGCCGTATAAAAGATTCTCTTCTTTTTTTCATTGCTGTCATTGATTTTAACTTGCGCTAAAGATTTTTCCCAAACTGCTTTGGTGTTTGTTTTTACTGCTTCAAAATCAGCAGAATTGATTTCTTTTTGGAGGTTTGCCTTTGCCGCTGCAATGCCGGTAAATGAGGTTCCTGAATAGATTAAGAGTTCTTCGCCCTTTTGAAGTTTAAACCCGGCGAATACGCCAATATCTTTTTTATTGCCGATGGATGGCTGATTTGAAACCGCTCCTTCAGTATAGGTACCACTTACTGTGAATGCCCTTTTAATCTGAATAAAGAAATATCCACTGAAGCCGGCGGGTTGTCCCCAACCCTGATAAATCCGGTGCACCGGATTATAACCTGAGATTTCACCTTTTTTCTGATCAATTTTAATAAATCCTTTATGTTGATCACTGTTCGGGCTGATTAAAATATAAACACTGTCAGTTTTTAGTGCGGTAATCCTAATTACGCCACTGCGAAGCGTAGCTGTAATTTCGGTTTTAAGCTGATGTTTTGGCAAAATAATGCTGTAATAATCAGGACTAGCCACTTCATTTTGATGGCTGTAATTATCAGCCACCTCATTCCACCTGGTTTTTAGTCGGCCTGAGGTGGGCATGATCGTGAAACTTCCATAATCTTGTGTACAGGAACCACTAATCCAGTGTGTAGCCCTGAATCCATAAATTTTCCTGTTGTTATAATAATAGGGTGCAAGGCATTTGGTTTCTGTAAGCTGTGTTTGCGGCGTCCACTGGGTCATGGCGAATGGAGGAGCAACCGCGGGTATGGTATTCGCTAACCTTTCCGTTTTATCTTCGATATGTTGACTGGCCAATGTGGTACTGGCTGAAGTACCTGAAAATGGTTGTACATACTTTACAAGAGATGGCGTTTGGCTATAAGAGAAATAGCTCAACAAGATAACCTGTAAGAAAACTATTAAAAGGATATTGATACCGTATTTAGTGCGATGTTTTTTTATCATGGTATTCAATACGGTATCTTTTTTTAATGGGTTAAGTTACAAAGGAAAATGAAGTTATTGATGTGCTATAGCCATTAACTTACGGTATTTCTGGTACATTTCAATTGAAGTATTTACCGGGTTACCGATAGGTTGAACGGAATAATCTTTTCTCTGGTTTACCCATTTCCATTCCCAATCACTTACCTCTTCGTTAAATTTTTTAAGGTCTAAAGTAGTTTTTTCATTTAATGATTTTACTGTACGGTTAAAGAAAAGTTCCCATCGTGGTTTATAGAAATCTTTTAATAATCCGCTCCATTGCCTGCAGGCGTATTCATTAAGCGGACTTTTCTTATCGCCCCAAAGCGTGATCAAGTCTTTAGCGTTGAATTCATACCGTGCCTTTTCTTCCGGATTCGCACCCCATTTTCTGGCTTCGCTTACCCATGGTCCAAGCAGGAAATCCTTTCTGGTGGCGAGTAGTTTATCCATATCTGTAATAAGCTGAAGAAAGTTTTGGCTTTCCGCATTAAACTTTTTAAGGTCTTTGTTCTGGTAGGCATCAACCACTTTTCTTTGAACTGAAAGAGCATAATTGGCCATTACCTGGCGGGTTACATCCACAATATCATATTGAAAACCATCGCTTTGTTTACATGTTGGTGCTGCTTTTACAAACTCATCCCAGGCTGGTAATAAATCACGCTCATTATAATTGAGTGTGGTTTTGGCCCAGCGCGTAAGTGAATCAAAAGTCGGCCTGGCCTGGATAATGGATTCCGCACCATCCCTGATGTATTTATTTTCAGGAACGGTATATACTGTTTTTCTTAAAATTCCCCAGGCTTTTAAGGCATTGGGGTTTTTGTTTCCGTATCTATTGAACACGAATTTTGGTAACCAGGTATTCAAATCAATAGGAGTGGATTGCCAGGTATTTTCCATCATCAGTTCATACAGGACAGGGTTTTGCTCAATGCCTTCCATCGTTAGGCCAATTCCCTTCATCTTTCCACTCTTTGGATCATTTAGGGCCTGGGCCGGAGCAGTGGCCACTACATCCATTCTACCAAACAGGTTAGTGTTTCCACCAAAATTATGGAGCATATTCCAGATCCAGGGCTTGCCATAAAACCCTGCTGTGCGTTTCCAAACCGGTTCTATTTCTGTTGCCAGATCAAGCAGAATCATCTTGTCATTTGGAACAGCTTTTAAGAGTGCTTCTGTTTGTGCCTCTTTCCAAAATTTTCTATCACTGTAAAAAAGCCATCCCTGCATTACCCAAACAGCTTTCGGATCTGCTGCCGACATGCCATCATATATTCTGGCGCTTAGCTTACTCAAAAATTCAGGTTCGGCAGATGGCGGTTCATTTTCATTGAAAGTATCTGCAGAGTAGAGGTGATCGGTACCTAACATTTCTGTTTGTTTTTGCAGGAATTTTTTTCCAATCATCGCAAACATCGGATCTTCCGAATCCAGAATGTACGTGTCAGCAAATCCATTGGTCCAGTTGGTAGCCTTTAGTTTAGCATTAGGGAACTTATTTTTAAACGCCGCTGGTACATGACCGGTAAATGCCGGTAATACAGGTTTCATTCCCAATGAACGTTCTCTGTTTAAAATTTTCTTTTGCAATTCGAAGTGGCTCTTCATCCACGATACCGGAAGCGGACCGCCCCAGCCATCTATATTACCCATCCAAAACCACGAAAAATAAGCTGGCCCGGTGAAAAAGCCTTTAAGTTCTTCATCGGAAAATCCCATTTCTTTGTAAAGTAAATACCAGGTGTATTCCTCACCCGTAATCGCCAATGGCATATTAATGCCGTGTAAGGCCATCCAGTCAATTTCTTTTTCCCATCTTTCCCAATCCCACCAGCTCATACTGTAATTAAAAGTGCAGTAGTTCAAATAATACCGATATTCGTAAGGCGTTTCTTTTCTTACTTTTTTTGCAACCATCGGAAGCGTTTTGGGCATATTCATATTGGTGCCATTCCAGGTAATCTGGCAATGTGCATATTCGGTGAGGTAATTATAAAAGGCAGAAGCCAGGGCTACACCACTGCTTCCCCTTAAAATAATCTTCTTATTTCTGCTTTCTATTTCGAAAACATCCATTCCGTTCTTAGCAGCTATACTTTCAGTAATAAAGGAATTTTGTAATTTAGGTAGTACCCGTTGAATTAAGTGCTTAGCAGATTCAACATCATTTTGCGACCAACCTTGGCGGGAAGTCAGAATGAAAAGTAAGGCAGCGAATATAAATTTTAATTTCATGTTAGATTTTTAGGAACCACTTTTTATCGTAAAGAAATTTTAACAGTAATAATTGTACAAGCAAAACACCTGTCCATAAGCCCGCTTGTTGCCAGGCCATTGGTATATCGCTGATGAGTCCTCCGAAAAGAAATTGTGATGTAGATTCAAAATTGAAAAGGCCATGTGCAGAGATATAAATGAGAATGGAATTGGTACCTATCCAAACAAAAGGCATACTCCATGTTTTTAGTGACTTTACATCAATGATGTAATAGAAAATGGTGAAAAGTAAAATACTCCAACCGCCTGCAAAAAGGACAAAAGAACTGGTCCACATGGTTTTGTTGACAGGGAAGAATAATCCCCAGACTAAGCCAGCAATTAAACATAAAGTACCGGCAATAAATAAACCTGCCAGCTTTTTGGAGGTATTTAAAAGAGGAGAGGCAGACTTGATAAAAGTACCAACAAAAATACCCATCATTGCAGAACAGATTGCAGGGATGGTACTGAGCAAACCTTCAGGATCATAAACCACCCGGTGCAATTTACCCGGTAATAATAACCTGTCTATATAGGCGGAGAGATTACCTTCTGGGGTTAAAATGCCACCGCCAAAATGCGGTACAGGCACGTAAACCATAATCAAATAGTAGGCTATAAGAATAGAAAAAAACCAGATGATTTGCTTAGGTAGTGAAAAATTGAGGTAAATTAATGCTGCAAAAAATGTTGATAGGCCAATTCTGGCCAGTACACTGGCAAACCTGGTATTTTCATATCCATTCCATTTAAATAGGCCATTTACAATGATACCCAATAAAATTAAAATCAGAGTTCGCTTTATTAAAGCTTTGTAGATGGCTTTTGATGAATGATTTCCTGCTTTCTTCTGGTCAAAATATTTCTGATAAGAGAATGGCATGGATACCCCCGAGATAAAAATAAAAAGCGGGAAAATAAGGTCATAAAAGGTAAAGCCATTCCAGGGTGAATGGTGTAACTGATTGCTGATATTAATTAAGATCCGCTCCAACATAGACAGGTGCTCATTTGTAGCGATGGTCCAATCTTTAGGGTTTTGCACCAATGCGTATTTTTCTTTTACACCATTTGCCAATCCATGAAAAATGCCTTCGCCACTTACAATCCAGAACATGTCAAAACCCCTTAATGCATCCAGTGAAATTAACCGTTTGCTTTTCTGATCAGGTAATACTGCTGTGGTGATTGGTAAAGTGTCCATTTATTATTTCTTGATGAGGGTATTGTAGATGATATAACCTTCATCGTTAATTACTTGTACCCGTAATTGGTTATTGGTAACCGAAAATAACATGAAGCCATATTCTGAAGCCACCATTTGTGCATCTGGAATTAGTTTTACCGGAGTTTTTTCAGATGCTGCACCAGATATAAAGTGATGTGTTTTGCCTTCTGGTTTGAGGTATTGCAAGCTATGTTCATGACCGGTAAGATAAACATCTACGCCATAACGATCCAACATCGGTTTAAGCGAACTTCTGATGGCTTTGGTGTCATATCCATCTGTCCTGCTACCACCGGTATACATGGGGTGATGGCCAACCACTATTTTCCATTTAATAGAAGGATCTTTATCTTCCAGGGTTTTAGCCAGCCAGCGTTTTTGCGCAGTGGTATCCTGACCTTTTACATTAGGACCATACTCAGCGTTTTTATAAAATTCCGGAATAAGGGGATTGGTATCTATAAACGCAACTAAAACCTGGCTGTTGAGGTCGCCATTAATTGGGAATTTTTTGGCAAAGTAACGGGCGGGCATTTTCCATCTCCGGCTGATTTTTGAATAAGCTACCTGCGCGTCCGGATTAGATTTATAATCATGATTACCTAAAATTACATACCAGTCCCACTGTAATGAAAAATCAGTATAAATATCTTCAAATGAATACTTAAAAGATGGATCCTGCGAACTAATCACACCACTGGGATAGAAATTATCACCTGTAGAGATGATAAACTGTGCTTTTACATCAGCCGCGGTCATACCCATCTGTTTAGCAACCTGTTTTTGATGATCGGCGCCATTACGACCCCAATCGCCCATGGCAATAAAGTTTAAGGCAGCAGGTTCTTTAATTAATGATTTGGTTGTGATATTGATTTCTGCCGGAGATTTTGTTAAAACCTGTGCCTGCAATAAGGCAGGGGCAAGTAGTGGGAAAAAGAAAAGTAATCGTTTAATCATAGAGATGAATTTGGGTAATTTTTCTGAGATAAGCTGTAATGAAGAAGAACTTTCTCTAAATAGTTTTCAGAGAAAGTTCTTTATCAAAAATTAAATTTTAGTTGTAACCAGGATTTTGTTTCAGTTTAGGGTTTAAGATCATAGCTGATGCTGGAATGGGCATCAAACGATGGAAGGTTTGTGCATCGGTTTTAAAGCCCCATTTGTCTTCATATTTCCCAAAGCGAATCATATCGTTCCGGTGCCAGCATTCCCACGACATTTCTCTGCAGCGTTCTTTATATAAATCTTCCAGCGTTACTGATGTCCAGGCTGGTGAGGTGGTACGAACCGCTCTTAGTTGATTAACCAAAGACAATGCAGTCTGACCTAATGTAGGTGATGCACCTCTAAGTATCGCTTCAGCCTTCATTAACAATATATCTGATAATCGAAATATCGGCACATCATTATTCTGATTTCTGTTTGATGATGTGCTGTCACAATAAAATTTGTTATTGCGATACCCCATATTCCAGGCAATTTCATCATTTCCAGCATCAAAAGGTCTTGATGCATCTCTAAGTGTTACATTTGGTGTAATATCTACCTGGTAAGTGATTGCATTCGAAGCATCAGCTCCTGTATAAAACTGATCATATCCTTTTTTGGTTGTTGCAACTGTTACTGGTCTGCCATCATTCAAAGTCTGTAACCCCTTAATCCATTGCGCATTTCTTTTATCATTAGGATCATTAAAATTTGCATAAAATTCTGGCAAGGTGCTCATCGGCGCACTCGGAGTATGTTTTAAACTATATTTTTGCTGTAAAGATCTAGGTAGCGAGTATCTCGAATAAATCATAAATCCGTTACTATATCCCGGATCATACGGAATGGCAAATATAAATTCCTTTATCTGAGGACCATTATCAATAAAAAACATTTTTTTGAAATCGGATTCTAAGCTATAAGGTGTGCCTGTTGCTGTGGTAATGGCATCGCACATGGCAACGGCTTCATTGTAACGGGCAGTACCAGTATAAACTTCTGAATTGAGATACATTTTTGCTAGTATTGCGTAAGCAGTGTATTTGTTTGGTCTGCCATAGATAGCAGTTCCGGTGGTGATGCTCAGGTCTGGCAATATCTCTTTAAGTTCGGCTTCAATAAAATTAAATACCTCTGTTCTTGACTTTGTTTCTGGTGAGGTAGTTTCTCCGAATGTAGTTACAACAGGAATGTTTCCCCAAAGATCCATCATCATATAAAATGCCAGGGCTCTGGTTGCCCGTAGTTCTGCTATAGCCGTAGTTTTTGCTGGAGAATCAGGTGCATTTTTTAGTAAAAATAAACTTTGGTTTGCTTTACTAATTACGCCCGAAAGCCACGACCAGCCACTATTCACATGTCCGTTATCTTTATTCCAAGTGTGCTTGTGATGTGCTTCGTAGGTACCACCGTCATACCAGTTACCGCCCCTGGCCGGCATAATCGCTTCATCAGTACTCAAAGTTTGCATAAAAAAGTAATCGGTGCTCCATCCCTGGCGTAATTGTACATACACCTGGCCAGTTAACTGAACGAAATGTTGTGCGGTTTGAGGAAATGTTTCTGGTGTTAACTGTGTTTCCACTTTTAAATCCAGCTTATGGCAGGATGTTAATACACCTAATGTCAGTGCTGCTCCTGCGATATATTGAATAAGATTTTTCATCTTGTTAGTTTTTAATTAAATGATACGTTTAAACCGAATAAAAATGTTCTGGTTTTAGGGTAAAAGTTATTGGTATCCACACCTGGGGCAGTACCGCCCTGGTTGATCTCCGGGTCGATGCCTTTGTAACCTGTAATTACAAATAAATTGTTTGCTGTTGTGTATAAGCGTAACGAATTTACCCCAGGAATGATTCCCTTCTTAAAAGTGTAACCCAGCGTAGCATTATCCAGGCGCAGGTAGCTTCCGTTTTCGATAAATCTGCTTGAATATTTATACGAGTTAAAGTCATTCGGAGATTCGTTTTCAACTTCTACAGGAATATTGGTGAATTGGGCCGTATTCGGGCGGAACAAATCAGCACGGGTTACGTTCATAATTTTGCTCCCTAATACCGCTCTCATAAAAATACTTAGGTCAAAATTCTTGTATCTGATGTTGTTTGACCATCCGATTAAAGCCTTAGGCTGTGCATTTCCAAGAATGTAGTAATCTGTTCTGTTTAACAATCCCTGGGTTTTAATATTACCTGCGGCATCATAATATTGAGATACACCATTTGCATCTTTACCTGCATACTTAAATGTAAAGAATGTACCTATTGCCTGGCCAGGTGCTAAAATTTGTAATGATGCACCACTTTGTCCGGCACCATCTGGTGTTATAGTCAACCTGTTATCAATGTTAAACTGACTGTCTGAAAGTGTAATGACTTTGTTCACATTATGAGCAAGGTTGATGCCTGTTGTCCAGCTAAAGTTTTCAGTAATTACCGCGCTACCATTCAATACAAATTCAAGACCTCTGTTACTTAGTTTTCCAACATTTGCAGTAAGCGAACCTGATGGATAAAGCGCCTGATCTACGTCGAAACCAATAATCAGGTCTGTAGTTCTTTTATCATACCAATCAACCGATCCACTTAATCTGCCATTTAACAAACCAAAATCAATGCCGACATTGGTAGTTGCTGTTTTCTCCCAGCGTAAATCTGGGTTTTCATTTTGTATGGCACCATAAGCGCCCTCTCTTGGCGAGCCATTGTAATAAAACTGACCAACCTGTCCGTAAATTAACTTCGTAGTTAAAGGTGCAAAACCGAGTGAGTTTCCTGCAATACCATAACTTCCACGTAGTTTTAAAGTTCTAATCACATTTTGATTTTTCAGGAAGTTTTCCTGGTCAATATTCCAGCCTGCACCAACTGATGGGAAATAACCCCATTGTTCGTTTCTGCCAAATACATTAGATCCATCTCTTCTGATCGATCCCTGAATGAGGTATTTGTTTTTATAATTATAATTTACCCTTGCGAAATCAGAAATCATCAAAATTTCCTGATAAGTAACGCCCGGATTAAAATCCACTCTAAAATCGCTCACTGCATATGGGTTTCCTAAACTAAGGTTATTGTAGCCTACATCATTAACCGGAAAGTTTGTCGAGGTAGACTGAAAACCATCATTATTTAGTGATTGCTGATAGGAATAACCTACCACGGCATTAATATCGTGATCGCCGAATTTTTTATTCCAGGTAAGGTAGGTTTCTAAAATTTTGTTGGTGTTTTGATAAGCGTTTCTGATGGCAACACCATTCTGGCCAACCAGTGATACAAATGTTGGGTTTGCAGGTGGGTCTGGTGTATTTCTAACGTTATTATATCTTGAGGTGTAAATGCTGTTGTAAAATGCACCGTATACGTTTTGATTATTCTGATAAGAAATATTTACGTCATAAGTAAAGCCAAAAGGTAATTTCAAATTAGCGCTTAAATTTCCTAAAATGGTTTTATTTTTTAAGTTTTCCTTTGCATTTTCCAACATGGATACAGGATTGTAATAGCTGGTTTGAACTAGATTGTCAAAATAACTTCCATCGGGATTTTTAACCGGAGCTGTTGGCAAATAAGTAAGCATTTGCGAAAGAACTGTGTTCCGATAGGGAACAAGATCTGCATTACTCACAGAGTTGCTTAAGCTAAAAGAAATTTTCAACTTATCATTCAATGCCTTTTGCTCTACACCAATACGGCCAATAAATCTATCTAAACCGCTGGTTTTAATAATTCCTTGCTGATTAAAATAATTTACACTTGCGTTGTATGTTGTTTTTTCTGTTCCGCCACTTAATGAAATGTTATGATTTTGAGACATTGCGTCGCTTCTTTGCACTTCATCTTGCCAATTGGTATTGGCGCCTTTATCATTCGCTGGCGTTAGCGCAGAATTGTTTTTTGCTAAAAAAGCACGTAACTGATCTGCATTCATCATATCGTAACGGTTTGAAACGTTCTCAATACCAAAATAACCATTATAGGCAATTTGAGTTTGTCCGGCAACACCCTTTTTAGTTGTAACCATGATTACGCCATTGGCTGCACGGTTACCATAAATAGCGGCTGCAGCAGCATCTTTTAATACATCGATTGAAGCAATATCATCTGGCGCAAGAATAGAAATATCTGCACCAACTACGCCGTCAATAACAAATAATGGCGATTGCGCACCTTCACGAAGGGTTGATGCACCACGCATGATAATGGCAGCATTTCGATTTGGATCACCACTACGGCTAACATTTAATCCGGGTACTTTACCTTGCAACATCTGGCCAACATCACTAATAGCACCCTTGTTTAAATCATCACCTTTAACCGTAGAGATAGAGCTGGTTAATGCTTTTCTTGAACTTTTACCATAACCTACTACCACCACATCAGTTAATGAAGCGGTTGATTCGGTAATCATTACCTGATAGGTTGAGGGTGCACCTACGGTAAGTTCTTTTGTTTGGTAACCTAAAAAACTAAAAAGGATTTTATCGCCGGTTTTAGCAGAAATGCTAAATGAACCGCCGGCTCCTGTAGAGGTAACTTTTTCCGTTCCTTTTACAGAAACTGAAGCACCAATAATCGGTTGGTTAGTGTTGTCTAATAAATTTCCAGAGATTTTTCGCTCTGATTGAGCATATGCAATATTAAAAGACTGCCCAATGAAAAATAGCAACAAAAATATGCTACTACGTTTTAAGCTGATCATTTTAATGCGCATGGTAGGGTAAAATTAAGTTCATAAATGGTTTGTTTTATTTGTTTATATTGTTTTTTACTTAAAATTTAATGGTAGCAGGTAGGTATTTTGCCACCAATGCCTGATAATATGGCTTTAACTCTTCCCAGCTTTTTTGGTTCGGGTTTTTGGAATACAAATCATATGGATTAAATAACCTTACCCATTTAAATAGCTCATGGTCTTTTTCATTCATCAGATGATCATAGGCATTTTCGCGGTGCTGCGCATAAAAGGAGTGGTAACGAAGCATATATAATCCCTGTTCCGGAAGGTATGGTTTCATCATGTGGTATACATATTCATCATGGCCCCACGACATATGCACCTGATCCAAACCACAGTTTTGGGTATATACACCCAGTTTGGTTTGATAAACGGGATTGTTAAAATCCGGATTTGCACTGAAAAATTCTGAATAAACAATTTTATCTGAATAGGCACAGCCCACCGGAAAGGTATCTCCAACCACTGCCCACTGTGGTTCACCATATAAGCAAAGTACTTTTCCCATATCGTGGATCAATCCCACTAAAACCATCCAGTCCGGGTGCCCATCATTGCGTATGGCTTCAGAAGTTTGTAAAAGATGCTGCATCTGATCTAAATCTGTATCCGGATCAGAATCATCAACGAGTTTATTTAAGAAATCAAAAGCACTCCAGATGGGCATTTCTTCTTTATCAAACTTCAAATAATCAGCTTTTTTCTGCTGCACAAAATCATAGGTTTGGTAAGTATGGTTCAACCGGTAAAATTCTTTTACACCATCTTTTTCAGTTTCTTCATAATTTCTGAACTGATCTTCCTTTTTATCTGCATTAATGCTGGTTGGATCAGGATAACGGACTAATAAATCTTCTTCCCATTGATCAAGGTTTTTTAAAGGATTGTGATCATCCTTCGAAACTGCATTTTCGTTTCCCATAAGATTAGAAATGATTTGGTTAAATTTTTTATGGTATAAAATTGAGTTTTTGAATGCTTAAATTTTCATGATCAAAGGTTTTTATTTACTTAAACGATTACGTAAAATCAGATCAAACCTACTAGTGGAGAAATTAATTGTTAGATAAATATTGTTGAATTCATGATTAGTTTGCTTATAGTCAGTGGGTTTTAATAATGTCTTTCCTGTTTTGGTTGAGGTATTATTATGACAATTATTTTATATTTTCGTAATTGAAATCAGATAAGGTTAAGGGAATTAGTATTTTTATGAAGTTCAGCCGATTATCCCTGATAAGTTCATTTCATATTCGGCACTTCAAGAATGGATTTTGGAACTATCTGAATAATAAATCAAACAAAACATAAATAATAAAGAATGTCTGGAGAGGTTAATATTAAGCGATTGGCACAGGAACTCAATATTTCTATTGCAACTGTTTCAAAGGCACTTAATGATAGCTACGAAATCAGTTTAAAAACAAAAAACAGGGTTTGGGATCTGGCCAAGCAGCTCAACTATACGCCAAATCCTGCAGCCAGTAATTTAAGAAGTAATAAAACTAAAACCATTGCCGTAATCATTCCGTTTGTGGCGAATAATTTCTTTTCGCGTGCCATCAAGGGGATTGAAGAAATTGTCAGAAAATATGGCCATCATGTACTGATTTATCAAACCCACGAAGACATTGAAATGGAAATGTCTTTCATTAATAGTTTGCTGAATGGGAGGGTAGATGGGATTTTAACATCAGTATCAAGCAGCGAATACAATGGCGATTACTACAAAAACCTGGTTAAGAAAGTACCTTTGGTTTTTTTTGACCGGGTTTATAAAAATCTTGATGCCTACAATGTGACCACTGATGATTATGAAATTTCATTCGACGCAACCGTTCATTTAATTGAGTGCGGTTGTAAAAAAATAGCTTATCTGTATGGTTTAGAAAATTTGCCTGCCGGTAAAGCCAGATTTTCAGGTTTCAAAGATGCCCTTGAAGCCAAGGGATTAACGGTAGATACGAATTTGATTATTAAATATGTAAATGATGAGGAACAAAATCTGCATCAGATCAGCGCATTATTAAGTCTGCATCAGCCAGATGCCCTTTTTTCATCAATAGAAGAGTTTGTCATTCCTGCCTACACGGCATGTAAGGCACTCCGGTTCCGGATTCCGGAAGATATTAAAATCATCAGTTTTTCTAATCAGGCTACGGCGCATTTGCTCAACCCTGCATTGACAACGATTACACAACCTGCTTTTGAGATTGGGCGTGAAGCTGCCACTTGTTTGTTTAAAATTTTAAATAAAAAAGGCCATGGTGATAACCAGGATATTATCCTTAAATCAACATTGATTAAAAGGGAATCTACCAGTTGCTGAATACCTAAACAGTAAAATTTATCATCGCTTAACCGAAAACGTTTAAGTAATTAAATAAAAGCATTCGGCAGTTAACATTCAATTTTTTTCTGATTTTTAGAAAAAACCAAATATATAAGGACCTAATATGAATCACCTCTCTGCACTTGATTGTGCCGTATTTTTTATATACTTTATTATCGTATCGGCCTACGGTTATTGGGTTTACAGAAGTAAGAAAAAGAAGCAGACAGATACGAAAGACTATTTTTTGGCAGAAGGTTCATTAACCTGGTGGGCAATCGGTGCTTCCATTATCGCTTCCAATATTTCGGCTGAACATTTTATCGGGATGTCTGGTTCTGGTTTTGCTATGGGGCTGGCTATAGCCAGTTACGAATGGATGGCTGCAGCAACATTGATTATTGTTGCGGTATTTTTTCTGCCCATATACCTGAAGAACAAGATTTATACCATGCCGCAGTTTCTGTCTCAGCGCTATAACAATACCGTAAGTACGCTAATGGCTGTTTTCTGGCTTTTGGTTTATGTATTTGTTAATCTAACATCTATCTTTTTTCTGGGTGCAATTGCCATTGAAACCATTACCGGAATTCCATTTAGTACCTGCATCATATTTCTGGCGATTTTTTCTGCCATCATCACCCTTGGCGGAATGAAGGTGATAGGATACACAGATGTGATACAGGTGATTGTTTTGGTGGCTGGCGGATTGATTACCTGTTACATGGCATTGAAACTCGTTGCTGAAAAACTGGATACGCAAACGGTGCTGGGTGCACTTCCGCTTTTGCGATCAGAAGCTTCAGATCACTTTCACATGATTTTTTCTAAAGGAGATAAGTTTTATCATGAATTGCCAGGCATTGCAGTATTAGTTGGTGGACTTTGGATCAATAACCTGAACTACTGGGGATGCAACCAATATATTGTACAACGGGCATTGGGTGCAGATTTAAAAACCGGCCGGAGTGGATTAATTTTTGCCGCATTCTTAAAACTTCTGATTCCTGTAATTGTAGTTATTCCAGGTATTGCTGCTTTTGTACTCTATCAGCGCGGCTATTTTCAACAGGAAATGCTTGATGCAAGTGGCATTATCAAGCCAGACCATGCTTACCCTGTATTGATGAATTTATTGCCGGTGGGTATAAAAGGTCTGGCTTTCGCGGCGTTAACGGCCGCTATTGTAGCTTCACTTGCCGGAAAATCAAATAGTATAGCGACCATCTTTACGCTTGATATCTATAAAAAATTTATCAAACCAGATGCTTCTGAGAGAAGATTGGTTGCCATCGGACGGTGGTCGGTTGTGGTGGCTTCCTTAATTGCAATAGTTGTGGCACCGGCATTACGTAGTTTTGATCAGGTTTATCAGTTTATTCAGGAGTACGTAGGGTTTATTTCTCCAGGCATCTTTGCGATTTTTCTATTTGGCTTTTTTTGGAAAAAAACCACTTCACGTGCCGCATTATCAGCAGCACTTGTCACCATTCCATTGTCAATGCTATTTAAATTTTTACCCGTATTAACTGATGGATGGATCGCTCCGATTCCATTTCTGAACAGAATGTCATGGGTATTTGTCATTATTATGATACTAATGGTACTGGTAACCTTAACTGATCCCAAAAGTAAAGACAATCCACAGGGTCTTGAGATTGATCGCAGCATGTTCAAAGTAACGCCTGCTTTTACAGTTGCTGCGGTAATCATTTGTGGTATTTTGGCTGCACTTTATACCGTGTTCTGGTAGTCTTTCTCATAATGATAATCTTTAAAAATGAACCAACTTTAACTAAAATGAAATTTAAGATCCTGATTATTTTTTCGCTGCTGATTTCCTTCCATGCCACTGCCCAACAAAAGTTTAATATCAAAAATTATGGTGCTATCGGCGATGGCAAAACGAATGATGCCAAAGCCATTCAAAAAGCTATAGATGCCTGTTCCGCTGCTGGTGGTGGTCAGGTATTGGTTCCCGCCGGTCATGTTTTCCTTGCTGGCCCCTTCGATCTAAAATCTTTTGTGGATTTAAAAATTGAAGGTGGAGCAAAGATTCTTGCCAGTCCGGATGAGAAATTATATACCAAAAGTGCGTTCAGGGAAAATAAAGGAGAAGGAACCATTTGGATAGGAGGCGAAAAACTACAACAAGTGAGTATTACCGGGACCGGAATTTTGGATGGTAATGGCATATCCTTTATGGGAACAGAAATTGAAGACTCCTATGTATTAAAGCCTTTTGAAATCATAGATCCGAGGCCACATCTGCTCACGCTTACTGATTGTAAAAAGCTAAATATTGATGGCGTTACCTTTCAAAATTCAGCCTACTGGACCGTTCACCTCATTGGTTGTAATGATGTTTCGATTTCTAATATTACCTTATTGAACAGCATCAAAATCAGAAATAGCGATGGAATAGACTTAGATCATAGTAAAAATGTAAGAATCACAAATTGTTACATCGAATCAGGTGATGATTGCATTTGTCTTAAAAACAGGCGTGAGTTTGAGGAATATGGTGCTTGTGAAAATATTGTAATCAGTAATTGCACCATGACTTCCAGTTCTTGTGCCATTAAAATTGGCTCAGAGAATATGGATCGGATCAGTAAGGTTCTGATTAATAACTGCAACATTGTAAACAGTAATCGGGGTGTGGGTATTCAAAACAGAGATGAAGGAACGGTAAGTGACGTTATTTTTTCAAACTTAATTATTGAATCAAGGCTTTTTACAGATGTTTGGTGGGGGAAATCTGAACCCATTTATATTACTGCTTACCCGAGAGCAACCACCAATAACAAAGATGCGGGCTGGCGTTTACCTAAGGGACAAACCAAAGGAAATGTTGGAGCGGTAAGTAATATTTATTTCAGCAATATCCGTTGTACAGGAGAAAGCGGCGTTTACATCAGTGCTGAAAGTCAGGATAAAGTGTCCAATATTCATTTCGACCAGGTGAGTGTGAAGATAAATAAAACCACGAAAGAAACAGGTGGTATTTACGACCGCCGGCCAAGTAATGTGGAAGGTTTGGTGAAAAGTGCAATTGCTGGCTTTTACTTTGAAAATACCGGAAACATCAGTTTGAATAACAGTGAAGTTATTTGGGGACCAAACAAACCATCTTACGCTGGAAAAGCACTGGTGCAGAAAAACGTAAAAAGGATTGTTTTATCAAACTTTCAGGAAAATACAGCTGCTCAATAAACAGATTTGAAGTTTTTCCTATCTCTGATTATCTGGTATTTGCATAATTTAATCATTAAGACCATCCAAAACTCAGCTTTTATTTTTTAAAGCAATTTTGTTGCATTTGTTTGGAATAACCAATTGTGATCTTTATTTTTGATGAGTTTATTAGGTTAATTAGTTGATTAATAGTGGAGGGGTAGTGGTTCACCCCTCCTTATTAAAAAAGCTAGTTTAGCCATAGCATTAAATGAGCCAGCTTTTGTCAGTCTTAATCAGTTATTTATTAGGTAGCTAATTATTATGACATAGGAGAACAGATTTCAATTAGAAATCCATTAATATCCTGAACATAAGCTACAGCTTGCCCCCAGGGTTTTATTTTCATTTTTTCCAGTGGAGTTGCGCCCATTTTCACTGCCTGATTAAAAACAATTTCTACATTTTCCGTTGTGAAACCCAGTTCTATGCCAAATGGTTTTTGGTTTCTTTTACTTAAGTTAAAGCCACTTGATAGGTTTGAACTGGCAAGTTGCACATCAGCAAATGAAATAATGGTATCACCACTTAATAATTCACCATAATTATTTTCGGGAGTAATCAATTTTCTTTTAAAACCGAATGCTTTTTCATAAAACTCAATCGATTCGGATACGTTTTTAACGTAAAGTATTGTGTAGCTAAATTTTACCATAGTTATTTTTATCAAATATACGGCGTGGCCAGTATTTCACTTTGTAAAAAAGCGACAAAATCTATAGTTGTGAAGGAACCGATCCGGTAAATCTTTTGATTTCTTTTGTAAGATGCGCATGATCGTAGTAACCAGATTCGAATGCGAGTTCGGCTAAACATTTGCCTGAAGTATTGTTTTTAATTTTCGAGCTGACAAACTGGTAGCGCACCAGGCTGGTAAAGTCTTTTGGACTTACGCCAACTGAATTTTTAAAGTGTCTTTCCAATTGCCTCGGTGTAGTAAAGTGTTTCTTAGCAATATCACCTACTCTTGATTGGCCATTTTGATTCTGTATATCTTTAATGATGTGGATAATTGAATATTTAGGTGGAGATAATTTATGAAGAAGAAATTGATCAAGATATGCAGGCGTATATTCGTCGATGCGATGAATTATAGGAAGTGCAATATTTTTAAGTTCAATGCTTTGATCTGTAAATTCGTGTAATGAAGAAAGGTTAAAAAAATAAAAAAACGCTCCGGGTTTAAAACGGATACCTAATAGTTTGGCTTTACCTATCGTTTTGTATTCTTTGAAGCGCATCATGGTGCCTATAAGGTAAATGGCTTCACTTTTCATTAATATACGGCCTGCTTCGGTTCGGTATTCATCTTTAATATTAAAAATGATGTCCACACAGCCATCAGGAAGGATTTTAGCTTGGTTAAGTGTATACTCCGTAATTTCAGAGATCCAATAGGCACCGATATAAGGTTGCAATGCCAGGTGGGGCTGTATTTCTAAATATGCCAATGAAATAAAATTCCTGTTTTTTTATGATTCGACCTCTATACCTTCCTCATACATTTCGTTAATGGCTTCAGCATATTTCTTTTCTACCACGCGGCGTTTCACTTTCATGGTAGGCGTAATTTCACCTTCATCAATATTAAATGGATTACGTTTGATTTTGAAGTTTTTAATCCGTTCAAACTTTGCCAACTCACCGGAGATTTTCTTAATATCAAGTTCCATCCAGTCGATAATTTCCTTCTCACTGATGAAAGCTTCGGGCTGTTCAAAAAAAGTTGGCTTTAGTTTAAATGTTTCTTCCAGTGTTTCCTTGTTGGGAATAATGATTGCCGTAATGAATTCACGTTTATCGCCTATTAAAAATAGCTGATCAATTTTCGGACTTTTTAAATAAATATTTTCAACTGGTGTAGGATAAACGTTTTTTCCATAGGCATTAACAATCATGTTTTTTAGGCGATCGGTAATTTGAAGATTTCCTTTATAAAACCGGCCAATATCTCCGGTATGGAACCACATGTCTTTATCTATAGCTTCGGCAGTTTCTGCAGGTTTATTAAAATAACCTTTCATTACACAGTGGCCCCGAACAATCACTTCTCCCTCTTCACAATCAAATGTTTCATTAAACGTATCATGCGTTTGGATATTGATAATTTCTTTCGTTTCTACATCCTGTATGCCAACTTCAATGCCAGGGATCACACGGCCAACAGTGCCGTAAACCTGCCGGTGATATTCAGTAACCGACATAACAGGTGAAGTTTCTGTTAAGCCAAAACCCTCTAAAATTTTAATACCTAAATCGCCAAAAAATTCACCTACATTTTTAGGCAATGCTGCGCCACCCGAAATCATAAACTTTAAGCGGCCACCGGTTTTCTCCTTGATTTTACTAAAAACCAGTTTTTCTGCAAGGGCTTTTTTCCCGGATAAAATTAAGCCCGGGCTTTTACCTGCTTCTTTGATCACGCGGTAGTTTTTTCCTGTTTCTAATGCCCATGTAAATATTTTAGCTTTAGTACCACCTGCTGCAGTTCCGGATTTTATGGCCTTATCATGAATGCGTTCCAATAGTCTGGGTACGCAACTCATCACGGTCGGGCGAACTTCACCCATATTTTTAGCCAGCAATTCTAAACTTTGCGCAAAAGCAATTTTACATCCTTGAGCGCAACATACATGATAGGTAGCCGTACGTTCAAACACATGAGATAGGGGCAGGAAAGAAAGAAAAGTTTCTGTTTGATCGATTACAGGAATCTGCTGCAAGCAAACTTCAACATTCTTAACAAAATTATAATGGGTGAGCATAACTCCTTTAGGCGTGCCGGTTGTACCGGAAGTATAGATGAGCGAGGAAATGTCATCCGGCTCGACCAAATTTCGGCATTGTTCAATCTCTGCTTTTTCAGCGGCGGTAAGCTGGTGCTTAAGTGCAAGAATATCTGAAAATGCAATCACCTCAACATTCACATCTGCCGGGATGGTCACTTTTTCAAAATCTTTAAATACCGGAATGATATATTTTAAGGCTTTGCAGTTCGAAGCTACCTTAAGCACCTTTCGATATAAAAAATTATTCCCTACAAGAATTCCTTTTATTCCTGAATCATTAATAATATAGGAAACTTCCTGTTCAGAAAGCGTTGGATAAATGGAAACATTAACCACGCCTATTTGCTGAATGCCCTGATCGTAGTAAACATATTCTGGCGAATTTTCAATCATCAAACCTAAGCAGTCACCTTTTTTGATACCCTTGCTTAAAAAGTATGCAGATACGGCATCAGCGCGTTTGAGGGTATCTTCATATGAAATTTCAACCCATTCAGTTCCCTGTTTGTGGATTAAAAAAGTATCCGCAGGTTTATGAATGTTTTTTACAACATTTCTCAACAGGGTAGGGACTGTTGAAAATTCATTAATTAATGGCATTGCTCGTTATTTGATGTTCGTTATAATTAACAATAATAATACTTTTAGCTTTAATAATGGCAACAGTATGATAAACCTATTCTAAAATTAAATAAAAAAATGTAAAATTTAAGGCGACCACAAAAAGACCGTAAGAAAAAAGGACAGCAGTTTTGTTTAAAAATTAATGGAAATACCTGATTTTAGGTAGATCTATATAGTAGTTTATAATTGTTTTTAATCTATTTGAGATAGATTATGGCTATTGGCACTACAGTTGCAATTGGGCATTTTAAAAACATAGAATTAAAAATTGCATGATGAAAACAACAACAAACTTAACAATGGTAGCCAAGGGATGTGCATTTGCTTTAATAGTAGGTGTAGTGCTGCAATTTGCAGCTTGCTCCAAAAACAAAGATATTAATCCAAGCGATGAAGATATCTTGACTAAGAAAATAGAAGATATTATTCCTCAACAGTATGTAGATAGCTTAACCAAACTGGGTTTTACTATCAATAAGGGTACTACGCCCCCAAATATTGATGGCTCTTACTTATTTAAGCCTTTCACCATAAAAAATAGTAATATACCCAACGACTCCTATACGCCTGGTTATGTACTTATGGATGGCGTAGTTAAATTTTATGAGCAAAGTACTAGCGATTTCAGTATTAAAATGTTGGGCAAAAACTTTATTGGTGCAGCAGATACCAGTGTCGTAACCGCCATTAGCGGAAGTGGAAATAAATTTACCGTTTACGGAAAGGTAAAAGCGTACAGAAATGGTGGTTATAATTTTTACGCTTTTTTAATGTCTGGAGAAAAAGATGGAAGTAATATTAAAAACGGAATTGGTGGCATCATAAACATCGACGATTCTCACAGCGGACCTTTTACCATTGGAGAGGGACAAGGCAGAGTTGCCTTTGATGGCGATTATACTTCTGAACCTACAGATTTTAATAGCAAAACCACTGCGATTACCGCAAGAAACACGATGAGCAGTAAGCCATCCCAACTCAAATAACAAAGAAAGCGGCCTGAAAAATCTCTCAAGCCGCTTTTTTCTTTTTGCTGTTAAATTTATACTGAAAAACTTTCACCACAACCACAGGTGCGGCTGGCATTGGGATTTACAAAATTAAATCCTTTTCCATTTAAGCCATCAGTGAAATCTAATTCCGTTCCGGCCAGATAAAGGAATGATTTCATATCCAATGCAATTTTGATTCCTCTATCTTCAAAAAACTGATCACCTTTTTGTTCTTCGTTATCGAAATCCAAATTATAAGATAAACCAGAACAACCACCACCTTTTACAGAAACGCGTAAAAAGTAATCAGAACCCATTTCAGAATCCTGCATTAAGTGGTCGATTTTATCTTTTGCTTTATCGGTTATCGTAATCATAATGATATAGATTTGAGATATGAGATTTGAAATTTGAGATATGAGGTTTGAGACTTGTGAAGTCATACTCACATCTCAAATCTGAATTCTCACATCTATTTTAATGGTGTGATTTTTCTAAAACAATTGCCTCTAAGCCATTTTTTACACGGTAATCGTTAATGGCCGATTTAATTGCATCTTCTGCTAATACAGAGCAGTGAATTTTTACCGGAGGTAAAGCCAATTCTTCAACAATATCCATGTTGTCGATAGATAAAGCCTCATCAATGGTTTTACCTTTTAACCATTCTGTTGCCAGAGATGAAGATGCGATAGCAGAACCACAACCAAATGTTTTAAATTTAGCGTCAGTGATAACATTATCTTCACTTACTTCAATCTGCAAACGCATTACGTCGCCACACTCAGGTGCGCCAACTAATCCTGTTCCGACAAATTTACTGTCTTTATTTAGTGTACCTACGTTACGTGGGTTATTGTAATGGTCAATTACTTTTTCTGAATATGCCATGATATTTTAGATTTTAGATTTACGATTTTAGATTGCCCCTCCACCGTAAATTATTAAATTTTTTATTTTATTGGATTGTAGCTTTCAAATCGTAATTCGTCAATCTACAATCGTAAATTAATTTAGTGTTCCGCCCATTCAATTTTACTCAAATCAATCCCTTCTTTAAACATTTCCCAAAGTGGAGAAAGTTCTCTTAAGTGATTTACCGCTTTTTCAGTAACTGCAATGGCCTGATCTATTTCTTCTTCAGTGGTAAAGCGCCCTAATCCGTAACGGATAGAAGAATGTGCTAAATCATCTGATAAACCTAAGCTTTTTAATACATACGATGGTTCTAAAGAAGCAGATGTACAGGCTGAGCCTGATGATACGGCTAAATCGCTCATGGCCATCATTAAGCCTTCACCTTCCACGTATTTGAAAGAAATGTTAGCCACATGTGGTAAACGGTGTTGTGTATTACCATTCACATAACTTTCTTCCATTTTATTTAAAGTCGACTCTAAACGATCACGCATGCCAGATAAACGAATGGCTTCGCTTTCCATTTCCAAGCGGCAAAGTTCACAGGCTTTACCTAAACCCACAATACCTGGAACATTTAAGGTACCGGAACGCATGCCACGCTCATGACCACCGCCGTCCATTTGTGAAGTTACTTTAACTCTTGGATTTTTTCTACGAACGTAAAGTGCACCAACGCCTTTCGGACCATACATTTTATGCGCAGAAAAAGCCATTAAATCTATTCCATCTGCATTTACATCAACCGGAATTTTACCTACCGCTTGAGTCGCATCAGTCATGAATAATGCACCAAACTTATGTGCAATAGCAGAAATTTCTTTAACCGGCTGAATAACGCCAATTTCATTATTTCCATACATGATCGAAACTAAAATAGTTTCAGGAGTCATCGCTGCTTCCAATTCAGCTAAGTCGATTAAACCATCTTCTTTAACGCCTAAATAAGTTACTCTTGCACCGTTTTTCTCCAGGTGCTTACAGGTATCCAATACGGCTTTATGTTCAGTAACTGCAGTAATGATGTGGTTACCTTTTTCTTTATACATTTCGAACACACCTTTAATCGCCAGGTTATCGGCTTCAGTAGCGCCTGATGTAAAAATGACTTCTTTTTCAGTACAGCCGATTAATTTGGCTACCTGCTCACGAGCATAATCTACTCCTTCTTCAGCCACCCAACCAAAAGCGTGATTACGGCTTGCGGCATTTCCAAATTTCTCAGTAAAGTAAGGTAGCATCGCTTCCAACACTCTTGGATCTAAAGGTGTTGTGGCGTTATTATCTAAATATATCGGCTGTTTCATCTCTATTCTGTTAATTATAATACAAAGATACAAAAAAACTTTCCTAAGAATTATAAATAATAGCTATGAGGTTATAGAGAAAAGCCGCATTTTTACATTCAACCAACCTTTGTAAACGATGAATAAGATAGAACATATCGGAATAGCGGTAAATAACCTTTCCAAGTCCGTTCCACTCTATGAGTTATTGTTGAATACTTCCTGCTATAAAACGGAAATAGTTGATTCAGAGCAGGTGAAAACCGCATTTTTTAAAACCGGAGAGAATAAAGTAGAACTACTTGAGGCAACAGATGATAATAGTGCAATTGCCAGATTTCTGGAGAAAAAAGGAGAAGGAATTCATCACATTGCTTTCGCAGTAGATAATATTCTGGAAGAGATGGAAAGGTTAAAATCCTTAGGTTTTGTACTTCTAAACGATGTTCCGAAAAAAGGTGCGGATAATAAGATGGTCTGCTTTATTCATCCAAAAAGTACCAATGGCGTTTTGATCGAGCTTTGTCAGGAAATTAAATGGGTGTAGTGGGTAAGGAGTGAGGGGTAAAGATAAGGTAACAAAGATTAAGGAGCAAAGAGAAGTAATGACTATCGGTTAGAAAGAAAGACAATAAACAGTTAGCTAAAGCAACAATCAACTAATACGAAAAAACGATCAAAAAAAATGTCTATTCTTAAAATCATCAGCAAAGATTTTGATATCGAAGAGTGTTTATCTGAAGAGGAATTGCGCAATGTGCTGATTGATGCATTCGCTTACCTGATCGATAACGATTTTCCAAAACTGATTCAAATCCTTTATAAAGCAGATGTAGATCAGTATAAATTAAAAGAATTGCTGGAAACGGTTGAAGGTTCAATTGCTGCAGAGGTAATAGCGGACACCTATATGGCGAGGCAAAAAGCCAAGGTAGAAACCTGGGAAAAATATAGCCGAAAGAATTAGCTTAAATATTACTCCTGTAAAGGATTAAACCGGTTGTACATATCCATATCAAAAAATGAAACGGAATTGATTTTATCCGCTTTAAGTACAAGATCAGTTTTCAGTTCATTGGTGTTGGCAACAGAACCATCTTCAATATAACTGGCGTAAACGGTTAAATACTGAGTGGTAAAAACGAGTTCTTTATCATTGTTCCTGTAACCGCTAAAGGCGGGCGTAATGCGGATATAACTGGTAGTAAAGGGTTTTGGTAACTCTTTCACCCAGCCAATATAAAATTTACCACTATCCATCGTAAATTGTAAAAGGTGTGCATCAAAAAAGGATGAACTCAATAAAAGTTCAAACTCATTGCCTGAGGTAAATATGGCCTTTTTGATCGCATCAAGCCGGTTAATAAACAGGTTGGCAAACTCAGTTGCACCTACCGCAACAAACAATGACATACTGGTGGTACCAAAATATGGTGTACGAATGGGTAATAATGTGCTTAAATAAGCAACTGTTTCAGGAAATATTGCGATGAATAGTGTTCGTAACAGAAAACACACAGCTAATAGCATGATGCCGGCAATAGCAGAATTTAGTAATACACGCTGACTCTCAAGCCGGTATTGGATATAACGGAGGTATCTAAACCTGATTAGAATATAGTAGCCACCCACAAGCGGAAACAAAAGCAGGTTAAAAGGCATCTACAGGTTATTTCTTATTTTTATCTTTTTCTATTTTTTTAAAAATACTGGATTCCATTAATGCGCCAACCATTTCTTTAATGCGTGGCTGTGCAAAAAAATCAGGACTTTTAATATAAAGCTTCCCACTACTATTTGAGTGGATAATGCCATCAAATGCGCCGTCTTTTCTCATATTTCAAATTTAGTTATATTTTTTAAATATCGGATAAACAATTTTGAATTCAAAAAAGTTTAAGTTTGTAGCCTGATGAGTTAATAGTTAAGGAGTTGGCATTGCTTCTATCGAAGATAATTATTGTGTTCTCTGTAAGGGATGAGTCTATAAATTAAAATTCTCAATTTTGGCTTGTAAATCAAAAATAAAATTAGGATATTTGCATCCTCTAAAATAGAAGTAGAAAGATTAATAGAAATTGTCATAAGCGTTGTTGCCAGCAAATTGCAAAAATGTTCTTGATGCTTTCACACAAATAACTTAAAATAATATTCAAATGAAAAAAGATTTGCACCCAACAAGCTACAGACCAGTTGTTTTTAAAGACATGTCTAACGAATATGCTTTCTTAACAAAATCTTGCGTAGATACTAAAGAAACAATTAAATGGGAAGATGGTAACGAGTATCCTCTTTATAAATTAGAGATTTCTCATACTTCACACCCTTTCTATACCGGTAAAATGAAATTGGTTGATACAGCAGGACGTATCGATAAATTCAAAAACCGTTACGCTAAGAAATAATTTTAGCAACAAAAAGCATTTTTTGAAGTCCCTTTGCCAAAAGCATCGGGACTTTTTTTATTTTTGCTGCTTATGACAATCAATTTATTTGATGATGCCAGCTGGATGTCTTTACGTCCGCTAACCTTTACCCGGCCCGTGGCCGATTTGCGCATTGGTATTTTAACCATTGCCGAAAAATGGGGAAAGTACCTGAAAGCCGATTATGGTTTTATCACTCAAAACTATTTAACTGCAAAATTTGCTTCGGTTGAAGCTTCTTTATATATCAATGGTGCCTTATGTCCGGATGAAGATTTACTTCAATCTATAGCAGCACTTAAAAACGGTGAGATCCTTTTAGCTGGTGATATCGTTCTTGCTTTTAATTCCAGTGATGTCTTCACTTATCAGCAGGCCCGACATCAGTTAAAACCTATCGAATTTAATTCGAAATTTTTAAAAATGACCTATCCGGAACAGATTTTTTCAAATAATCCAGCGGAGATCAGAAAAGACTTTGAGTTGTTAACTAAAGGACGGAGTTCAGCGGCAATCAGCAGTACCAATCAATTAATAGGCCATGATATCTTTTTAGAAGAAGGGGCGAAAGTTGAATGTAGTGTGCTGAATACCACTTATGGCCCGATTTACATGGGCAAGAATGCTGAAATCTGGGAAGGTAGCCTTATCCGCGGTTCTTTTGCACTTTGTGAAAATTCATCCATCAAAATGGGCGCGAAGATCTATTCAGGAACAACGATCGGCCCCAATAGCCGTGCAGGTGGTGAAATTAATAATTCAGTGATTTGGGGGAACTCGGCAAAAGGCCATGAGGGCTATTTAGGTAATTCTGTATTGGGCGAATGGTGCAATATCGGTGCTGATACCAATAACTCCAACCTCAAAAATAATTACGCAGAAGTGAAACTTTATGATTATGAAAGCCAATCTATGCGAAATACACAGCTTCAATTTTGCGGTTTAATCATGGCCGATCATTCCAAGAGTGGCATCAACACCATGTTTAATACAGGAACCGTAGTTGGCGTAAGTGCCAATGTTTTCGGAGCCGGCCTTCCTCCAAATCATATCCCTGATTTTAGCTGGGGTGGCGGAAATTGCTTCGAATCTTATAAATTAGAAAAAATGTTCGAAACGGCAGAAAAAGTGTTTGCAAGGAAATCTTTGCCGTTTGGTAGCCTAGAAAAAGATATTTTAACGAAAGTTTTTGAATTAACATCCGCTCATAGAAACTATTAATATTAATAAGATCTTTTTAATGGGATCTTCAAACCAATAAATTAAATAAAATGAGAAAACAAATAGTAGCCGGTAACTGGAAAATGAATTTAGACTATAATGAAGGTGTTTCGTTATTTAGTGAAATTGTAAATATGGTTAAAGATGAACGCAAAGGCGATCAAATTGCTATTATTTGCTCACCTTTTATTCATTTAAACAGCCTTGTAAAGTTGGGTGGAAATGATGTTAAAATTGGGGCTCAAAATATCAGTGATAAGGAAAATGGTGCTTATACCGGCGAAACATCCGCTAAGATGGTAAAGTCTGTTGGTGCAGAATATGTTATTTTAGGCCACTCAGAGCGCAGGCAGTATTTTGCAGAAAGTGATGCTTTACTGGCTGAAAAAACTAAGGTGGCCTTAGCCAATGGCTTAACACCAATTTTCTGTATCGGCGAAACTTTAGATGAACGTAATAACGGAAGTTATTACGAAGTATTGAAAAAGCAATTAGTTGAAGGTATATTTAGTTTAAGCGATACTGATTTCGCTAAAATTGTTATTGCTTATGAACCGGTTTGGGCAATTGGTACAGGTTTAACCGCTTCACCAGAACAAGCACAGGATATTCATGCCTTTATCCGTTCAGAAATTGAAGCCAACTATGGTTTTAACACTGCAGATGATACGACCATTCTTTACGGAGGAAGTTGCAACCCGGGTAATGCTGCAAGTTTATTTTCACAAAAGGATATCGATGGTGGTTTGATAGGTGGTGCATCTTTGAAATCACGCGATTTTACAGACATTATTAAAGCATTAAACAGCTAGATGCAATATATAAAAGCAATATTTAAATTCAACGGTATTGAAGAATTTCAGCAAGATCTACTCATCAGTGATCTTGCTGATTTAGGTTTTGATACTTTCGAAGACAGTGAGGGTGGTTTTACGGCCTTCGTCATTAAAGATAACTTCAACGAGCAAGAATTAAAAGATTTGCTTGGCGGGTATGCTGACGATTTTGCGACCACATACATTTTAGAAGATGTGGCAGATGAGAATTGGAATGCCGAATGGGAAAAAAACTTCAGTCCGCTGATTATTGATGACGTTTGTTATGTGCGGGCAACTTTTCATGAGCCGAAACCATCCTATCCGTATGAGATAATCATTGATCCGAAAATGGCTTTTGGAACTGGTCACCATCAAACCACAACCATGATGATACAGTATATTTTATCTGCCGATCTGCTCGACAAAAATATTCTTGATATGGGTTGTGGTACAGGAATTTTAGCTATCCTGGCAGGTAAGCTTGGTGCTAAAAGTTTAATGGCCATTGATTACGATGACATTTGCTATGAAAGTACCATAGAAAACGCTACTTTGAATAACGTCATCAACTTAAAAGCACTTTGCGGCAGTAAGGAAGTGATTCCGGATGAAACATATGATGTCATTTTTGCGAATATCAACAGAAATATTTTGCTTGATCAGATCCATCGTTATGCAGAAGTATTGAAAGCTGAAGGAAAAATTTTCTTTAGTGGCTTTTACCTGGAACCCGACTTAAGCATGATTACCGCTGAATGTGCCAAGTATGGCATTAAATATCTTGATCACAAACAAAATGGCGATTGGGTTGCGGCTCAGTTTGAAAAGAAACAATGATTGAATTTTTGAATGAGTGATTGATAGAATGTTTTAGTTTATGACGCACTACCATTCAATCATTCACTAATTCCCTCATTCAATAATTAATTAATATGCGTATACATTTCATAGCAATTGGTGGCAGTGCGATGCACAACCTGGCCATTGCCTTACATAAAAAAGGATATCAGATTTCAGGTGCTGATGATGTGATTTTCGAACCTGCTAAATCACGTTTGGATCAATATGGTTTACTACCTGCTGAAATGGGCTGGGAGGAAAGCCGGATTTCTGCAGATTTAGATGCCGTTATTTTAGGAATGCACGCCAGAATTGATAACCCGGAGTTGTTAAAAGCTCAGGAACTTGGCATAAAAATTTACTCATACCCCGAATATATTTACGAGCAAAGCAAAAATAAGTTGCGCGTAGTAATTGGCGGCAGTCATGGTAAAACCACCATTACCAGTATGATTCTGCATGTGCTGAATTATTATAATCGTGATTTTGATTATTTGGTTGGCGCCCAATTGGCTGGTTTTGAAACCATGGTGAAAGTGACCGAAGAGGCACCTGTTATGATCATAGAAGGCGATGAATATTTATCTTCGCCAATTGACAGAAGACCAAAATTCCATCTTTACAAGGCCAATGTAGCTGTAATTAGTGGTATAGCCTGGGATCATATTAATGTTTTCCCTACCTATGCTGATTATACTTCTCAGTTCGATAAATTTATAGATACCATTGAAGAAAATGGTACTTTGATTTATTGCAAAGCTGATCAGGATTTGAACAATATTGTAGATCAATCGAAAGCAAAAGTTAAAAAGATCGGTTATGCTATTCCTGATCACAACATTAACAATGGAATTACTTATTTATTGCCAGAGCAAACGGCTTTAAAAATATTTGGTGATCATAACCTGATGAATTTAAATGCTGCCAAACTGGTTTGTGCAGAACTGAATATCAGCCAGGCCGACTTTGATACTGCGATAGCATCTTTTACTGGTGCAGCTAAAAGATTAGAGGTCATTTCTGCTGATGAATCGACAAATGTTTATAAAGACTTTGCACATTCACCATCTAAACTGAAAGCCACTATTGATGCGGTTAAAGCTCAGTTTGAAGCCAGAAAATTAGTTGCTTGCATAGAATTACATACTTTCAGCAGCCTGAATAAAGATTTCCTAAAAGAGTATGCTGGTGCGATGAATCAGGCGGATGAAGCCATTGTTTTTATCGATTTAAAAAGTTTTGAACAGAAGAGGATGGAGCCATTTTCTGAAGAAGATGTACGGCAAGCTTTTGCTAACCCAAAGCTTAAATTCTTTAATGATGCAAATAAACTAAAAGATTATTTGTTGAGCCTGAATTATAGAAATAGTAATTTATTGATGATGAGTTCAGGAAATTATGCGGGTTTCGATCTGCCTGAATTGGCTGCTGCTTTGGAGAAATAGATAGAAGACGTGAGATATTAGATAGGAGACGGATTCAGGTTCTCTTATTTCACCTCTAATTTGAAAAACATGAACAGCATTGGAGATCGGATTAAAAAGAGCAGGGTAGCACTTGGTTTAAGTCAGGCAGAAGCTGCCAAACAGCTGAATATTTCAACTCCTGCTTTTTGCAAAATTGAAACTGGCCAAACGGATCTTAATATTTCCAGGTTACTGCAAATCGCCAAAACATTTAAAGTGCCTGTAATGATGTTATTGACTGGTGAAACAGTAGATCAGGGTTCATCTGTCGATTCAAATGAATTACGCGAGCAACTGACAGCAAAAGACGAGGAAATCAATAAACTTCGCAAGAAGGTCATCGACTTGTATGATAAATTGGGAATGTGAATTGAAGCATAAGGAACAATGAGTGAAGATATTACGGTTTAATTTGCTCCTTACTCATTGTTCCTTGATCTTTAATCCTGTTTATTAAAGACCTTTTGCATGGTTAAATGCTTCTTGCCAAAAGTAGCACCTGTAGCTTTATGGATGGCAATCATTTGCGCGTTGAAATCTCCCACCCAGCTTAATTCTAGTTCTTTATATTGGTTTTTAGGCAGTACGTATTCTCCTAATCTGATGAATAAAACCGATTCTAAGCCATGTTTCTGAAATTTGGGTTTGGTTCCCATTACAATGGCACGCATCCTGGTTACCCCAACCCATCTGCGGTAAGCAAATTTTAGTTTTTCAATCAAACCCAGTTTCCCGTCAAAACCCTTAATCATTTGGTTTGCATCCGGAATTAATACCACAAAAGAAGCAGGCTCCCCGTTAAAATAGGCGAACTGGATCAAATGTTCATCCATGATAGGTTCCATGCTTTTAAAACTCGCCTTTAATGTCTCTTTTTTAATGGGGACAAAATTTTCAAAGTCTTGCCAGCCGTCATTATAGATTTCCATCAGATCATTAATGTATTTCTCAGCATTTGCCTTACTGAAATATTCAAAAGTGTAACCTGGTTTATTTCTTACCCAATTTGCAATTTTGGTGAATCGCTCCGGAAAAGGAACGGTTAAATTGATGTGATTGGTCAGTTGTTCGTATGCTGTTGTAAAACCATAGGCATCAAAAAACTTTTTATAATATGGGAAATTATAATTCATTCCAAAAGAAGGAGGAGTAAAACCTTCCACCAGTAAGCCCCAGAAAGAATCATTTTCTCCGAAGTTAATTGGGCCGTCCATGGCTTTCATCCCATTTTCCATTAACCAGGCTTTTACGGTATCAAATAACAAAAAAGCAGCCTGCTGATCATCAATGCATTCAAAGAAGCCCATTCCACCTGTTGGCTGGTCATATTGAAATGCTTTTTTTTCATTGATAAAGGCAGCCACTCGACCAATCAGTTTTCCTGACTCATCCTTTAAAACCCATCTGATACATTTACCATGGGTGAAAAAAACATTTTTCTGCGGATCAAAAACATTTTCAACTTCACTATCTAAAGGACAGATCCAATTCTTATCATTTTTGTAAAGCACTTTCGGAACGTCTAAGAAATCTTTTTTAAGGGCTGAATTATTTACCTGTATAATTTGCATGAAATGTTTTTAAAATTAAAAAGCATCCAACCAACAGGCAGGATGCTTTTTCAAATATATCATTTTTTAAATATTAATAATCGTCATCATCATCATCAAAGTTGTCAAAATTGTCCAGGTCATCTAATGGAACATCAAAATCATCTTCATCCTCATCATGAGACTTTACTTTCTTTGTTTGAATGTCGTCATCTTCAAGATCGTCATCTTCGTCTACCTGTTTTTTAGTAGTTGGCTTGTTTGGGAGTTTCTTTGGCGCTTTCATAACACAAAAATAAAGATTGATTTTATAGTTTAAAAATACAAAAAAAAACTTTTTTAATAACAATCTGACAGCAAAGAAATTAAATTATTTTACTCTATGTTTTCACCGACTGCATTTTCATCTTTTGCGATATCTTTTAACTGGGGAAGTTGGTTTAAGTGGTTTAAACCAAAATAATCCATGAATAATGAACTGGTGCGGTAAAGAATTGGACGGCCGGGCGTCTCCGCTTTTCCTTCCATGCTGATGAGTTCTTTTTCCAGCAAACGCTGCACAGAATAATCTGAATTTACACCTCTGATTTGTTCGATTTCCAGCTTGGTAATGGGTTGGCGATAAGCAATAATTGCCAGGGTTTCCATAGCGGCCTGACTTAATTTTTTCTTGGAACGGTGTAACTGAAGCTGATTAACGGTTTCATGAAAATCCTTTTTAGTGAGAAACTGGTATCCATTGTTTAAATTTACCAGTTCAATCGCAAATTCATCCTGATTATATTTTTCCTCAATCATCATTATACACTCCAGGATATACGTTTCAGTATATTCCTCTTGTAATACCGAATTTAAAGCCAGATTAATCTCCTGGATGCTGATACTCTGAACAGAAGAAAAAATAAGGGCTTCAATGTGTTTGCTAATGTCTTGCTGGAGCATATACAAAAATATAATTTTCAGGTATAAAAAAAGCGGTCTCGCTTTTTAAAAAAACAAGACCGCTTTCAACACACAAATGAAACCTGAATTAAGATATAGCTTTAGGTTAGGTTATTAAATATCTATATCAATCCTATAAGAACGTCTTTGATAAACACTATCGTTTATTTCTAACACAAGTTTAAGGCTAAACCATGATCCCGGGAAGTTCTATTTAGTGAGTGGTATTAATAATTGAGTAAACGGTAAATTATTATTTTAGCGATATGGAAATTGATACGGTTGTACCATTTATAGGGTTTTGGTGCACATTTAAGTGTATAGGTTTTGCTTCAATCCGCGCCAATAGGTTCAATCGTTCTTTCGTCAGTTGCATACCTTTACTGATATGGGTGTCCTTTTTATTTTTTAAAGAGTTTTCGATTCCAATACCATCATCTATAATTTCGATGTTCAGATAAAAGGAATCAAGCATTTTAATGTTGATCTGGATTTGGCCTTCCGTTTCCTTTGGCATGATACCATGCCAGATGGCATTTTCTACATAAGGCTGCAACAGCATGGAGGGAATAAAAGTATCGCCAAGGTCTATTTCCGGGTCAATTGAAAAAATATAATGTAGTTTATCCCCAAAACGGTTTTTTTCCAGTTTCAGGTAAAGATTAAGGTATTCGAGCTCTTCTTCCAGTGAGATATAGCTTTTGGTACAAATTTCCAGATTTTTTCTGATCAGGCGTGCAAAACCAGTTAGCACTTTATTTGCTGATGCCGTATTTTGCGTATTGATGTAATGCTGGATGGAGTTCATTACATTGAAAACAAAATGCGGATTCATCATGGCCTGAAGTGCCTGTTGTTCGAGCATCAGCACTTTATTTTTCAGGAGTAATTGTTCCTGTTCTTTATCTTTCTGCTTGCGGGTAATGTAAACAGCCACCTTATAAAAGATATATGCCACTAATAAAATCAGAACTGACAGGAACCATAGGCTTTGCCAGAATTGCTTTTTAATCGTAAAAGCGATCTTGGCTGACGGGCCCCAGTTTCCGTTTTGGCTTTTTGCACATACTTCGAAAACATAATCTCCGGATTGCAGGGATGAAAAATCTAACCTTCTGGTTCTGGTTTCCAACCAGGCAGAATGATCGTTTAAGCGATAGCGATAGGTAATATCGCTGGTGGTAAAATCTACAGCACTAAAGGTAAATAGGATAGTGCTGTTTCCGGTTTCGAAGGTGAAGTTTTCCTTATCAATAGGTAAGCGTTCATTATCTTTGATTACAGAGGTAACGTAAACCTTTGGTAAATTCCTGCTAATATTTTTATTGTTGTATTTAAATAATATCAGCCCTTTATTCGTAGCGAAATAGGCAGTACTATCATCAATAAATAAGCTATTGATGTCATCACTCAGCAAATCTTTCCCATAATCGAAATTGGCTACCGCCGGGGCCTGCGGGTAATTGGTAATCTTGTTTACGCCTTTATTCGTGAGTACCCAGATTTCGTTGTTTTTAATAAAAAGTTTGGTACAGATGTTATTGGTTAACCCATTTTCCTGGGTAATCTGTTTGGTTATTTTGCCTTCGTGATAGAAGATTAAGCCATAGCCATCTGTTGCCAGAATCAGCGTGCCGTCAGCCAGTTGCTGGATATCATTAATCCGTTTGGTTAAAAGCGGTTCATGTTCATAATGTTTAATCAGGCGGCCATTCGAAAATTCAGATAAACCATTAATATTCGAAAACCATAAATTTCCTTTATCGTCATAAAAAACGTGGTAAGACCTGTCTTTAAAAAAATCTTCTTTTTCTTTATATTTCAGTGAATTAAATTCAAATTTTCGTGCTTTATCGGATAAGAAAACAACACCGGATGATAATGCCAAAGCCAGGTGATTATTATTTCCACTTAAACTAAAATGCTTAATCACAAACATGGAATTATTTGCTTCTTTCAGGTAGCTGACATCATCTGTATTTTTATAAATGTTTTTAAAAACACCCATTCCGTAATCAGATGCAAAATAAATTGATTCATTCTGTGCATCGAAGGAGAGTTGCTTGATGGTTTTGTACTTTTTAAAATCATCTAAACCTACTTCCATAATCTGGTAATTATGAATATTCAGAATATCAATAACAGCGTCATCAGTGCCCAGCCATAAGCGATTTTTCGCATCTTTGGTAATGCTCTTGATGACATTACTGCTCAGGCCGGATTCTGCATCTATAATGGAAAGTCTGTTACTGGCATTCGGCAACATATAAATTCCTGTGGTTGTGGCAAACCACATATTCTGGTTACTATCCTTCATTACCTGATTTACCGCGATATCCTGAAGATACTGTATTGTTTTTCCGCTTTTATTCAAAGCAAAAGTGCCATTCGCATTGGCCAGCCATACTTCTTTTAATGACTGATCATAATAAAAATAGCCCGACATGTTTTTAATCAGGTTCTGTGGAATGGAAATCAGGTTATTTATTTTGCCCGATTTTAACACTTTAAGTCCTTCCTGATCAAGATAAATGAGAGATTGGTCAGGCATGTTACAGGCCGTCATATAGGAAATGGGGCGTACTTTTGACCGGAGGATTGAAAATGTTTTGCCATTAAACCGTTGAACGCTTAAATCACTATAGGCCAGGATATTTCCCTGTTCGTCTTCATGAATAAAAGCATTGATAAATTTATCATCAGGGTTAGGAGAAATGTACTTTCTGATCATTTTTCCATCCCAGCAAACAATTAAATTGGAGTTGGTACCCAGCCATATTTTTCCGCTTTTGTCAATCAGAAAAGATACAATTACGGTATTGAAATTAAGTTTTCTGAGCAGCTGGTCATTATTTTTATTATAAAATTTACCATCCTTTAAATAACTGAGTTGCCCGTTTAGTGAAAAGAACCATAGCCGGCCACTTTTGTCTTCCTTCATCTGCAGGATTTGTGTATCAGGCAAGCCGTCTTCAATGGTGAAATTTTGAAAGTTGGTTCCATCAAAGCGACTAACCCCATTGTCGGTAGCAATCCAGATGAAGCCTTTTTTATCTTGCAGAATATAATAGCAATTATTACTGGCCAGGCCGTTTTTCGAAGTATAATGTGGCAGGTAGGTTGTTTGAGAAAATAGATCAGCAGGCTGCAAAAGCAACAACAGCAAGGCAAAAATGAAAGAATAATGATGAAAAACCTGCATTTTCTTAACCATTTGATCTGCTTTTAATAGTGTTGAAAGGAAATTAGTGGTCACTTCCAGCCTTGATAAAAAGTTTAATTTTCTCAAAAAAATCGCTTGCTCTTCTTCTTGATATATTAATGCTCTCTCCGTTTTTTAAGAAAACCTGCAATCCGTTTTTAGAATTATATTCTTTTAAATGATTGAGGTTAATAATACTCGATTTATGGATGCGTACAAACTGATCAGAAGGAAGAAGTTCTTCAAACTCCCTTAAAACTTTCGAAACGGTAATTTTATCCTGATCGGCAAAATGAAGTACAGAATAGTTGCTGTCTGCCTCAATATAAATGATATCATCAACATCAACCATTTTAAAGCCCTGTCCGTAGGGTAGGGTTAACTTTTTAATTTCAGATTTATTGTTGAGGGTTGAGGCCAGATTAGAAATCCGCTCATCAATTTCATTCTGGTTTTGAAAACGTTTGAGGTATTCGGCAACTTTATCAACAGCTATTTTTAATTCATCAATGTCGATGGGCTTCAACAGGTAATCCAGTGCATTTGCCTTAATAGCCTTTAAGGCATACTGATCATATGCGGTGGTGAAAATTACTGCAGCATGGTGTTTTTGGGCATCAGGAATGAGTTCAAAACCATTACCACCCGGCATCGCAATATCCAGAAAAATGAGATTGATGGGATGATGGGCTAAAAATTCCCTGGCCTCGGCTACCGATTTAGCGATTCCTGTGATTTCTACCTGCGGACAATTTTGTTGTAATAAAAAAAATAACGACGATCGCGCGAACTCTTCATCATCAACAATAATGGCTTTTAGTGTAATCATAGCTATAGGTTGGTGAATGTATTAAAATCACTTAATAAAAAAAAATCAAAAATGAAAAACCAGCGGATTAATTGTCACGTATGTATCATCAAACGAATTCAAAAACCTAAAACATAGATGACTATGAAAAACAATGAACTAGAAACAAAAAGTGAACTTCAGGAAGAAAGTTTATTTAAAGGCTCACTAGGCAGAAGATCTTTTCTTCAGTATGCCGGAGCAAGTGCAGCTGGTATTGCCTTGGTTGCGGCCGGTTGTAGAAAAGACCGTGGTGTTGAAAACGTAATGACTGGGGCGACCTTAGATTTTAAAAATGAAATTGGTGTTTTAAATTATGCTTATGCATTAGAACAACTGGAAGCTGCATTTTATGTTAAAGTGGCATCTGCACCACCATCGTCATTCACTACCGCTCAAAAAGCTTATTTCCAGGATATTCAATTCCACGAAATTGCACACAGAGAGTTTTTGAAAAATGTATTAAGTACAGCTGCGATTGGAAGCCTTGAAGTAGATTTCTCTTCTATTGATTTCACAAGTGCTAGCAGCGTTTTGGGTGCAGCAATGACATTTGAAGATTTAGGTGTAGCCGCGTATAACGGTGCTGGTGTACGGATTACAACAGACGCTTACCTGGTAGCGGCAGGTAAAATCGTATCAGTAGAAGCACGTCACGCCGCTTATATCAGAGACATCATTTCTAATGGAAGTTTTGCAAACTTAAATGAATTGACTTCATTAGGTGCTAACGTTGCTGGTGGATTAGACGGGGCACTTACGCCAGATAAAGTGTTAGCCGCGGCCGGAAAATATATCAAAACAAAAATTAACGTAATTAACCTTTAATCTTTAAAACTCAGCAATCATGAATATCTTAAATATATTAGACCAAATAGAAAAAGTGGATGGAGAGATCTATGAAAGATTAAGTCCGCGACGCAGTGCAATGAAAGATTTTTTCAATGTTGGAAAGAAAATTTCTATGGCTGCATTACCATTAGCAATGGGTTCATTATTTCAAAAAGCTTATGGACAAACTAATCCATCTTCTGTTAATGATGTACTAAATTTTGCTTTAGCATTAGAATACCTGGAATATAATTATTATAACCATGCCTTAACATTGGCCAATTCTACTTATATCCCTGACGGACCTGCAAGACAAGCGATCACAACCATTCGTAACCATGAACGTGCACACGTAGATTTATTGAAAGGTGCTTTGAACATCAGTGGTGCTGATCAATATGTATATGCTGATTTTGATTTCACAGCCGGTGGTGGTTTTGCAGACGTAGATACCAATTATCAAACATTTTTAAAAGTAGCATTGGCTTTTGAAGATACAGGTGTTAGGGCTTACAAAGGTCAGGCACCAATTTTGAAAGGTATGCCAGTATTGACAACTGCTTTACAAATTCACTCTGTAGAGGCTCGTCACGCATCACATATCCGCCAAATGGTGGCTGCGAATGTATCAGGTGCATCTGCGTTAAAGCCTTGGATCGCTTACACTTCAAATGGTAATGATACTGGTGTTTCGGCAGTAGACGCAGTTTATGCAGGAGAGCAAAATACAACTCAGGCTGGCGTTCAAATTACAGGTATTAATGGTACCGCAGTTACACAGTCTCACGCAGCAGAATGTTTCGATGAATTCTTAACAGGTTCTGATGTGAAGAAAATAGCGAATTTATTTATCAAGACGGGTAAGAAATTAGCATAATAAAAACATTTACATTATTGATTAGGTAATGTTTAGTTTGAGGTAGAGAGGCAGAACTGAGTTCTGTCTCTTTTTTTTGGAACAGGATTTTTAGGATTGGTTATACACAATTGCAATAGGGAATCTAAACCTGCAGTTGGCCATATTACGGCAGGAATAAAAGCACATTAATCATTCAGTACCTTAAACGGACATTAATCATGCTCTTATGAAGAATGATGATCAGATACTGCTGTGGATTACAATAACTGTATTTTTGATATTGCTGGCCAACATTATTTTATTGTTTACTGACTTGCCCACGGATGTTTATTATCATATTCCGGATTAAACTGAGAAAAGGGATTGATAACTTATTTATACTTGTACTTGTTGCTACCGGGCTCGTCTGCGGTATCTGGACAACTTGCGAGACACTTATCGAACGGTCTTAATTAGATTTTTTAATTTAGTTGATCCAGATTTTTCAATGAATTTAGTTAGGTTAGGGAATTAAATTAACAGTATGAAATCTATAATTCATTAAATCAAAATCTTGCATTAACCAAAAATAATGTCAACATTCAGACCATTAAAAATAACAGTTTTCTTTGTATTGAGCCTGCTTACCCTATTTGGTTTAGTCATTTCATCTGTTATTATGATCAACCAGCTTGGGATGGATCAGCGCTTACAAGGTTGGGTAAATTTGCTGTGGTTACCTCTTCCCGTATTGATTTTAATTGTAGACAGGATCTGTGTAAGGAAATTTGGCGCCAAAAGCGTAAATAAAACTCAATGGTATATTTTAGTTATACTTATTTTACTCGCTATTCTAAATTATGTCAGGCTACTAATTGAATAAGAATAAAATCACAAAATCCGCAATAACTATTTGCATCTATCTATTGTTATTTAGATGATATGGATACTACATTTAATAACTATTACGCCGGAACAAGTGGTCTTTTGCTGCCTGTTCCCAATAAACTTCATTATCCGGAAGCATTTAAAGATAAATCCAGGCTTTGCTACTATGCTTCTCTAATGAACACCATTGAAATTAATAGTTCATTCTATAAAATTCCACAAGCCTCAACAGTTAAAAAATGGGCCTTAGATGTAAACGAGGATTTTCGTTTTACCTTTAAGCTTTTTAAAGAAATTACGCATAATAAAGATCTGGCCTTTGATCCTGATGTAGTTTCCCGTTTTTTTGAAGTCATCTCGCATATAGAAGAAAAGAAAGCTTGTATTTTAGTTCAGTTTCCACCAAGTATTAAACTCAATCATTTTAAACAGTTGAAGTACTTGATGTCTGTCGTTCGGGAAAATGATCCGGGTATGGCGTGGAAAATTGCCCTGGAATTCAGACATTCATCACTTTACATCGATGAAATATATGAGCTTCTGGATGAATATAAGCTGGGCATGGTGATCCATGATAAGTCGCCGGCAAATTCGCCTGTCAGAGATTCAGATACTGATTTTGTTTACCTTCGTTTTCATGGTCCCGGAGGCAATTATAGGGGAAGTTACCCGGATGATATACTTGATGAATATGCAGACTATGTTTCTGAATGGCTGGCAGACGGTAAAGTGGTATTTGTTTACTTTAATAACACCATGGGTGAGGCCTATGCTAATCTGACTACCCTTCGGGAATTGGTCAGGAATAGGTGCTAAGCAGTAACTCTTGAAGACGATAAAATAAATAATTTCCATCACCACGTAATGGATTTTTGACCAGCCTGTCATTTGTAAGGCTGGCCACACATCGAAGTGTAAAATACACTAATCATTATCTCAAATTTCCTGCTAATCGCTTCCCATGCCTTATGGAGAGGCATAATTCCACATTTTTTATAGCATTGGATTCAATTTTTATATCGCCATGATTGGCAAAGCACTAACATTGTTCCGTTAAATCTTCTCCAGGATTAACGAATTGCTAACCGATATAAATCCCTCATTGTCCATGAAAAAAAGCCAAATACATCCGCTTTTGAGCTGTCCTTTAAGGTACAGAACCAATCTAACTTCTTTTCAACAAAACCAAATGTAACTATTATGAAAAAAAGAAATTTACGCAGTTTATTTCACGTACACCAGGTTAGTAACCTTAAAGGAATGCTCGCTTTGCCATTGCTGATGGCAGCCGCTATTGCTCCGGGTTATGCTGCCGATGTCCACCTTATGGCTTACGAAATCAACGCTTTTCAACGTGATGTGCAGATCACCGGAACCGTGCGGGCAGCTTCTGGCGAAACCTTGCCAGGTGTTTCCGTAAGTGTAAAGGGAGGCAGCAGGGTAGTGGCCACCGATGCCAATGGAAAGTATAGCATCTCTGTCCCAGAGAATGCCACTTTAGTCTTCAATTATATTGGCTTCCAATCCAAAGAAATTGTTGTAGGCAGCAATCCCGTAATTGATGTGACCTTAACTTCAGCTGATACCTCATTGGATGATGTGGTCGTAATCGGCTATCAAACCATTCGCCGGAGAGATTTAACCGGAGCTACCGGCTCGGTAAATACCACTAACACCGAAAAACTGGTCTCACGTTCTTTACCAGAAGCATTACAAGGGCAAACCCCAGGCGTAGCCGTTAGAAATGGTGGTGCTCCAGGTCAGGAAGCAGTGGTAAATATCCGTGGTCTGGCTACTTTTGGTAACGCCAGTCCTTTGTATGTGATCGATGGGATGATTGCCGATCCAAATACCACAGTGAGTCCGAATGATATTGAAGACGTACAAATCCTGAAAGATGCCTCGGCAGCTGCCATTTATGGATCAAGAGCCGGGAATGGGGTGATTCTCATCACCACGAAAAAGGGTAAGGATGGCCCCGCAAAAATAGCAGTAACTTCCAGGTACAGTATTTCTCAGGTACCAAAAACTTACGACATGATGAATGCTGCGGAATATGCAGCCACCAATACCCGTGCATATCAGGCTTCAGGAATGGCCATTCAGCCGGGTGTTGCCAACTATAATGGCAGAACCAATACGGATTGGGTAGATGAAACGCTTCGCACCGGATCGGTTCAGGATTATAACGCCAGTATTTCCGGTGGAGGCAATGGTTCAAAATACCTGATCTCCGGGGGTTATTTCAAAGATAAAGGCGTACTGATTGCCAGGGAATTTGAACGGGCTTCGTTCAGGGTAAATACCGAAACCACCAAAGGCAGGTTCAAATTCGGAGAAAACCTGGCTTTTTCTTCTTCCACTTCAAAATCTCCTTTTCAGGGTGGTGCCTTTGCCGGAAATCCATGGTATGATATGTTTACCAGCGTGCCTTTAATCCCGGTTCAGGATAATGCTTTAATCAGTACCAATAACCCTGGAGGATGGGGCTACGGATCAAATGCCAGTATCAATACTTTTTCCCGTAACCAAACGGCTATTGCCAATATTACTTCGGTCAAATCAAATTTCGCCAAGCTTCTGGGTAACGCTTTCGTCGATTTTAAAATCATTGAAGGCTTAACTTATCGCTTTAATGCCGGTATCGAAACCAGCTTTGATAAGAGCAAATCGCTCCGGAAAGATGGTTCCTGGTACCAGAACCAATCGCCTGATTTTAGTCAGTTAAGTGATAACCGTTCCCAGTTCCTCAGCTATTTACTGGAGCATACCTTAAACTATAACTATGTAATCGGTAAACACAGCATCAACGGGGTGGTGGGTTACACCGAGCAGACTACGCAAACGGATAATACTTTCGGCAGCGGCATTAAGCTGGCACAATTTGGAGGAGATTATTTCAATACCTTAACTTCTACAGCCGGTGAGGGGCGTACTTCTTCCGGTACGATCTATAAAAGCTTGTTAGATTCCTATCTGGGAAGGGTAAATTATACCTATAATGATAAATACCTGGTTACCTTTACTTTCCGGGCAGATAAAGATTCCCGTTTCTCTCCTCAGTTCCGAACAGGTTATTTCCCGTCAGGTGCTTTAGGATGGAGAATTTCGAAAGAAGATTTCTTTAAAGTGGACTGGATATCTGATTTAAAACTAAGAGGTTCATATGGTTCTCTGGGTGTGAATACTTTAAGTCCGTACCAATACATCGGTTTCTTAAACCAGGCACCAGATGTAGTTTTGGGCAGCGGACAAACCACCAATGCAGGTGCTATTCAGGCTAAACTGGCTTCGGGTGATTTAAGATGGGAAAAGAAAAAGACAACCAATTTAGGTTTTGATGCCTCCTTGTTTAAGGATCAGTTCACCGTAAACTTTGATGTGTTCCGGTCAGTTTCTGAAGATGTTTTACTTGCTCAGCCTTTGCCGGGTTATCTGGGGAATTTACAGGGCGATCCAATTGTGAATATCGGCTCCATCCAAAACAAGGGGATTGAGTTAAATTTAGGCTACCGCCCGAAACTGGATGGTGATTTTAAATGGGACATCGCAGGGAATATAAGTGTAATAAGAAATAAAGTATTATCACTGGGTAACCTAGGGATCGATACAGAAACGGGTCAGCCGAAAGATTATATCCAGTCGGGCAATACCCGTACGCAGGTAGGACGTTCCATCGGTGAATATTATGTGTTAAAAACGGATGGTATTTTCCAGAATCAGGCAGAAATTGATGCACATAAAGCCCAGAGTGCCTATGCCAAGCCGGGTGATATCCGTTATGTCAATACTGTTAATGGTGGTACCAATGATGATATCAACGATAAAGACCGTGTGTTTGCAGGTTCTGCTTTCCCTAAATTTACTACGGGTTTACAGTTCAACTCCAGGTATAAAGATTTTAGTCTTTCTATTCAGCTTTATGGTGCCTTCGGACAAAAACTCTATAACGATGTACTCCGGGAACTGGATAGTTACGGAAACTCCAACTACAGAAGGGCAATTAACCCGTGGACCCCAACCAATACCGATACTACATTCCCAAGATTGGGTTACCAGTTTGCGGCGAACGACAGGGGCATTAATGAAAATGCAAGGGGCAACACCGATCGCTGGATTGAAGATGGTTCTTTCTTAAGATTACGTAATGTAGAACTGGGTTATAACCTGCCGGTTAAGTTCATTTCTAAAGCCAATATCAGCAGTGCCAGGTTATATGTAAGCGGTCAAAACTTGTTTACCATCACCAAATACAGCGGATTGGATCCGGATGTGGTAGGCGCAAATGCAAACCTGGAGCCGGGCGTAGACAATGGAAATTATCCATCATCCAGAATTATATCATTTGGTTTAAGCGTAGGATTCTAATTTATAAACAGATCATGAAAAAATATATATTCATATTAACAGCATCACTTATGGCCTTCTCAGGTTGCAAAAGAGATTTTGATGCCGTTAATCCAAATGCACCAACTATTTCCAGCTTCTGGAAAACGGGTGATGATGCAACAAAAGGCATTAATGCGGTTTACAGTACGTTTTACCGTACCGCCAGTTTATATTCGAGATGGATGTTCTACCATGGCATCCTGAAATCGGATGAAGGTTTCGGTTCAGGTGGCGATGGCGGATTGAATAACCTGATGCGCTTCAATCAAACCAATTATAATGATGGCTTAACCGCTCAAACCTGGTCTAACCTATTTGTGGGCGTGTTCAGGGCCAATCAGGTGATTGCAAATGTACCAGCCATACCAATGGATGAAACCAATAAGAAAAGGATCATTGCCGAAGCCAAATTTTTAAGGGCCTTATTTTATTTCAACCTAACGCTTTATTATGGCCGTCCGCCTTTAATGTTAACGCCCTCGCAACCGAAAGATGTACCTGCAAATGCCACTACACAACAGGCTTATGCACAGGTGGCCAAAGATTTAACCGAGGCTTTGGTCGATTTACCGGTAAGTTATTCGGCAACAGATTTGGGCCGTGCAACAAAAGGAGCCGCTTATGCGCTTCTGGGTAAAACCTATCTGCAACAGCGCATGTATCAGGAAGCAGCCAATGCTTTTGGCTATTTGGTTACGGGTGCCGGAAGTTCAATCTACTCCCTAACAGCTGATTACCGGGATAACTTTATCATCAGCAAGGAAAATAACAGTGAATCTATCTTTGAAATTCAGTTCAGTGAAAACCAGTCTGAAAGTACAGATGATGATGTGGATGAAGCCCGAATTAATAACACTGGTTCATCTATTGCTCAGTTTTTCGCGCCTCCGGGTGTTGGGTATTCAGATGGAGCAGCCCGCAGGTGGGTAGTAAATGAATTTTTACAGGAAACCACAGTTGGAGGTGCACAAGATCCACGTTTGGCGGCGTCTTTTATTTTTAATAATGTAAATCCGGCCGGACCAACTGCTACCATCGTTTACGGACAAACTTTTGCCAGTCGTTATGGCAACGGACCTGATGCCAATGGCGTATGGTTCCGGAAATTGTTGAACGATCACTGGAGAAACCAGGAAGGTTTCCGTTCGCCGAATAACTATCGTTTAATCCGCTATGCAGATGTGCTTTTAATGTATGCAGAAGCACTTAATGGTTTAAACAGAACGGCAGAAGCTTATCCATATGTTGATCGGGTAAGGCAAAGAGCAGGTTTGGCTACGCTTACTTCGACTAAACCAGGCTTAAGCCAGGCACAATTCTTAACTCAGCTCAAACATGAGCGGGTAACCGAACTGGCTGGCGAAGGTTGGCGATGGGCAGATTTATCACGCTGGGGCGATTTAAGTCCAGCATTGGCCAGCAGAGATGCAGATTTTACGGGTTTCATTGTTGGGAAACACGAGTTTTATCCGATCCCGCAAAGTGATATTGATTTAAATTCAAATTTGACGCAGAATCCGAGGTATTAATTGATTCGTTATTGCTAAAGTAATTTTTAGTCTGTGGGATTAGCGAAAATCAGCGGAGAGTATACTGTGCCACATTTAGTTTCCCGCAGATGAAGAAGATTTACGCAGATCAATTTTCATCAGCGGGATCAGCGAAAATCAGCAGGAGATATACTGTATCATGTTTTAGTTTCCCGCAGATTAAGAAGATTTACGCAGATCAATTTTCATCAGCGGGATCAGCGAAAATCAGCGGGAGATATACTGTATCATGTTTTAGTTTCCCGCAGATTAAGAAGATTTACGCAGATCAATTTTCATCAGCTGGATCAGCGAAAATCAGCGGGAGATATACTGTATCATGTTTTAGTTTCCCGCAGATTAAGAAGATTTACGCAGATCAATTTTCATCAGCGGGATCAGCGAAAATCAGCGGGAGATATACTGTATCATGTTTTAGTTTCCTGCAGATTAAGAAGATTTACGCAGGAGCAATTTTATTAAGCAAGATTGATGAAAAAAACTTTGCAATGAAGATTAATAGAAAAAAAACATATTTAATCATATCCTATGAAAAACAACCCCATATTAAAAAACTTAAAGCTCCATTCCATCGGACTGGCGATTTTAATTTCTGTAGGTCTTTCCTGCGGGAAAACAGACAACCCCATTCCGGTTGATCCCGTCATTCCACCTCCAGCAGCAGGTACTTTTTCCAACCCCTTGATGAACGGAGCTGATCCATCGGTATTCCAGAAAGACGGGGTGTATTATTACCTCCAAACCAACGGAACTTCGATCAGTTTATGGGCCACCACGGCGATGTCTAAACTGAGTGCAGCCATTCCTAAAACCGTATTTGTTCCGGTGGCTGGTACGGCTAATTCCAGGAATGTTTGGGCACCGGAATTGTATTTCTTCGATGGCAAATGGTACATTTATTACACCGCCGGCAATGGTGCTGATATCAGTCAACGGACATGGGTACTCGAAAACAGCAGTGCCGACCCCACTACAGGAACGTGGGTAGATAAAGGTCGCATTTTTACTGCCGATACCGATTTCTGGGCGATTGATGGTTCCATCCTCGAGCTAAACGGCAGCCGCTATTTCATGTGGTGCGGAAGACCCGATGTGACCAATGTAAATCTGACACAAAATATTTACATCGCTAAAATGACAAATCCATTTACCTTAGCAGGATCAGCAACTAAGTTGACAGAACCGGAATTGAATTGGGAAAAGAATGGATTTGGTGTAAATGAAGGTCCGCAGGCATTAATATCTCCGGATAATAAGGCATTTTTAATTTATTCAGCAAGCTATTGTGGAACGGACGATTATGCTTTAGGCATGTTAAGCCTTAAAACCGGGGGTGATCCGTTGGTGAAAGCCGACTGGCAAAAGTCTGCCCAACCCGTGTTTAGCAAACAGCCACAAAGCAATGCTTATGGACCGGGGCACAATTCGTTTTTTAAATCGCCAGATGGCAAAGAAAACTGGATGATTTATCATGCCAACTCAGAAACAAACCAGGGCTGTGCAGACAAAAGAAACGTGAGGATGCAGAAATTTACATTTAAAACCGATGGCAGTCCGGATTTTGGTGTGCCAGTAGCTACAGGATTGCAGGTGAACAAACCTTCCGGAGAACAATAATATGAATAAACACATTGAAAGATACCGCATTGTACTGAGTTTGCTGCTGATGTTTATCGTACAGATGGGCCTGGCGCAGACTTTTAAAAACCCATTGTTGCCTTCAGGAGCCGATCCCTGGAGCATTTATAAAGATGGTTATTATTATTATACCCAAACCATGCAAAATGAGCTGGTGATCTGGAAAACCAAAAACCTGGCTGATCTTAAAACAGCCGAGCAGAAAACCATTTTCATTCCACCGGCTGGTAAAGCATATTCAAAAGAACTTTGGGCCCCTGAAATTCATTTTATCGGTGGCAAATGGTATGTATATTTCGCTGCAGATGATGGTCATAACAACAATCACCGCATGTATGTATTAGAGAATGCTTCGAAAAACCCTTTGCAGGGTGAATGGGTATTCAAAGGCAAAGTGGGCGATGCCACGAACAAATGGGCCATTGATGGTTCAGTTTTTATCTACCAGAAGCAGCTTTATATGATCTGGGCTGGATGGGAGGGAGACATCAACCAGAAGCAGGAAATCTATATTGCCAAAATGAAAAACCCCTGGACGGTTGAGAGTGAACGTTACAAAATTTCCAGCCCTCAGTTTGAGTGGGAAAAACATGGCGACCTTAACGATCCCAATAATCCACCCCATGTAGATGTAAATGAAGGTCCTCAGGTACTCGTGAATAAAGGCAAAGTTTTCCTGATTTATTCGGCCAGTGGCTGCTGGACAGATTTTTATGCCCTGGGGATGTTGAGCCTGAAAGGAAAAAATCTTCTTGATGCGGATTCATGGGTAAAAAGCCCCCAACCTGTATTTAAACAATCGCCCGAAAATGGGGTGTATGCACCCGGTCACAACTCCTTTTTTAAATCGCCTGACGGGAAAGAAGACTGGATTTTATATCATGCCAATGCTGGTCCGGGGCAAGGCTGTGGCGGACAACGTTCGCCAAGGGCGCAAAAATTTACCTGGAATGCAGATGGATCGCCAAATTTTGGTGTTCCCCTAAAAACCGATCAGGAGCTAAACATTCCCTCACAAAATAAATAAGCTGGTTCGGCAAAAGCCGGACAACACCTAAAATTGATATGATGAAAAAATATGTTAACCTTTTATTGCTCGCACTGTTAAGTATCACCACAGTGGCAAGTGCACAGGAAGCCACGCCCGTTGTAGGCAAGGTATGGTCAATGGAAAAGGCCAACGCCTGGTATAAACAATACAAATGGATTAATGGTGCCGATTTCTTACCCAGTACCGCCATTAACCAGCTGGAAATGTGGCAGGCTGATACATTCGATCCGGCTACAATAGATAAAGAGTTGGGTTGGGCAGAAGGCATTGGTTTCAATACCATGCGGGTTTACCTGCACAGCCTGGCCTGGAAACAAGATCAGGAAGGTTTCAAAAAGAGAATGGATCAATACCTTACCATCGCCAATAAACATAAAATTAAAACTGTCTTTGTGTTTTTTGATGATTGCTGGAACAAGCAGGCTAAAATTGGCAAACAACCTGCACCGAAACCCGGTATCCACAATTCTGGATGGGTACAGGACCCGGGCGATCCGGATTCGAAAAATGCCGCTAATTTTCCTGCACTTGAAAAATATGTGAAGGATGTAATGACCCGTTTCAAAACGGACAAACGCATATTATTATGGGATTTATATAATGAACCTGGAAATTCGGGCAAGCTGACGACTTCTTACCCCTTGCTGAAAAGTGTGTTTACCTGGGCCAGGGCGGTTAATCCGGAGCAACCCATCAGTGCCGGCCTTTGGGCATGGGATTATAAAGAACTGAATGCTTTTCAGGCGTTAAATTCTGACGTGATTACTTACCACGATTATGAAGAGCCACAATGGCACCAACGCGTCATTGACATGTTGCGTTCACATGGAAGGCCGATGATCTGTACCGAATATATGGCCCGTACCCGCGGCAGTCGCTTTGAAAATGTGATGCCTTTGCTGAAAAAGGAAAACATCGGTGCCATTAACTGGGGGTTGGTAGATGGAAAATCAAATACCAAATACGCCTGGGATACACCACTTCCAAATGGAGAAGAACCGAAAGAATGGTTTCATGAAGTGTTCAGAAAAGATGGAACACCTTATAAAAAGGAAGAGGTTGAGTTGATTAAAAAATTGAACGACATAAAATAACAGCCGCGAAAGGCAATTTCACTAACTTGTGAAACCTATCTAACCATTTATGATGTACAAAAAGATAAGCAGGGCAGTAGTCCTGCTCCTTTTTTTTAGCCTTTTTATTTTAAATTCTGTCACTGCTCAGAAAATTTTCTTTAGGCACTATACCGTATCTGATGGTTTGTGTGCCAATACCGTTTGGGATATTGAGCAGGATGATCAGGGTTACATGTGGTTCGGCACTAAATATGGCCTCAGCCGTTTTGATGGCTATGATTTTAAATCCTTCCAGTTTCAGAAAGGTATTCCCGGAAGTTTAGGCAACAACTTTATCCGCAAAATTTTTAAGTACGATGCAAAAACCTTTTGGATCGGTACCGATGAGGGGATTTATATCTTCAACCTGGAAACCGAAAAGTTTAGCCTTTTTAAACCGCTTCAGCATTTTTTTATCAATGATGTCATTCGTGCTCGAAATGGCGACATCTGGATCGCGACTAAAGAGAAAGGGGTTTTCGTTTACGCAGCAAAAAGCCGGCAAATCAAGCGTTTCAATACTACATCTTCACCAGCACTAGCATCAAACGAGGTGTCTAAAATCCTCCAGGATGACGCAGGAGAGATCTGGATGGGCACTTATGGCAAAGGCATTGATGTGCTTAACCCCAGAACCAATCAAATCAGACAATACAGTACATCATCGCCAGGGGCGAAACTTTCGAGTAATGTCATCCTCGATTTGTATAAAGATAGTCATGGCGATATCTGGATTGGCACCATGGCGGGCGGCTTAAACCTCTGGAATAAACGTACAAACCAATTCACCATTTACCAGAAATCGTCGGGAAATTCCATTAGCGATAATATTGTAAGGGCCATTTATGAGCCCAAACCCGGATACATTTGTTTAGGCACGGAAAAAGGTTTAAACATTTTCGACCGGAAAAATAACCGATTCACCGCTTATCAGAAAAAGAACCACGATCCTTTCAGTATTAATGATGATGCGGTTTATAATGTGTTTAAAGACCGGGAAGGGGGCATCTGGATCGGCACCTATTTCGGCGGACTCAATTATTACCATGAAGGAAGCTCGGGCTTTGAATTTTACTATCCTTCGGGCGTGAAAAATTCCCTTTCCGGGAATGCGGTAAGTGCCTTTTTAGAAACCAAACCTGGCCAGATGTGGATTGGTACAGAAGATGGCGGACTCAACTATTTCAATACCACAGATAAATCCTTCCGCAAATTTCCCTTTTCAGCTGGGCAGGATAGTCTCTCTTATCACAATATTCATGCGCTTTATCAGGACAAGGCCGGCAACATCTGGATCGGCATGTACACCGGTGGAGTGAATATCCTAAATCCGCGTACCGGAAAGATCAGGCGTTATAAAAGTGACCCAGCCAATCCGGCTTCACTGAGTGACAACAGCGTTTACTCCATTGATGAAGACCGGCAGGGACGCATCTGGGTATCCACCATTTCAGGCATGAATTTGTACGATCAGCAAAACGATCGCTTTATTCGCATTAAAGGCAAAAACCTGGACAAAAGCTGTATCTACCAGGTCTATCAGGATGAAGATCAGGTCATCTGGATTGCCACCTATGATAATGGCCTGATCAGAATGGATCGAAATAACCACCTCACACAGTATGCCTATTCGCAAAAAACCGGTTCCATCAGTTCCAATAAGGTGATCTGTATGCTGGATGACGGGGAAGGAAATTTATGGCTGGGAACGGATGGCAGCGGACTGAATGTACTCAACAAAAAGACCGGGAAATTTAGGGCTTTTGATCATGAAAACTGGATCAGGAGTGCTGTAATTTACGGCATTGTAAAAGATCAGGCCGGGAAATTATGGTTTTCGACCAACAACGGCATCTTTGAATATCATCCAAAAACGAAAACCAAAAGAAGTTTTGGAAAATGGGACAACCTGCAAAGCCAGCAATACAATTATAAGGCCTATTATAAAGATTCATCAGGCAAACTCTATTTTGGTGGCATTAACGGGTTCAATGCATTTTCACCAGCGGAGGTAAAAAGCAGTCCGGCTATACCAAAGGTAAGTTTCACTAATTTTCAGCTGTTCAATAAAGATCTGGATGGGAACGACAATAATAGTCCTTTGAAGCAATCCATCAACTACAGCAGTGAAATTGTTTTAAAGCATCATCAATCGGTATTGAGCATAGAATATGCCTCACTCAGTTTTATTGCACCCAACAAACTCCAATATGCCTTTAAAATGGAAGGTTTTGATAAAGGCTGGAACAATGTGGGCAGCCAGCGCAAGGCCACTTACACCAATCTGCCTCCGGGAGATTATCATTTTCAGGTGAGGGTGATTGATGATTTAGGGACGGGTGTAGGCGAAGTGTCCAGTATTAAAATTAAAATCCTGCCGCCATTTTACAAAACCGTTACGGCGTATATTCTTTACCTGATCGCACTGGTTTCAGGTGCCATCTGGCTCCGAAGGTATGTGTATGAAAAAGAACGTAAACGAAATGAAATCAAGCTGGAGCGGCTTAAAAATAAAAGTGAGCAGGATTTTTATAAGCAAAAGATAGAGTTTTTTACGGCTATGGCGCATGAAGTTCGTACCCCGCTCTCGCTCATTATTGCTCCTTTGGAACAACTTCTGACTCAAAAGAAGAAAGATCCGGAAAGTATGGAGCAGTTGCTGGTGATGGAAGAAAACTCAGACCGCTTGCTTACACTGGTCAACCAATTACTGGATTTCAGGCGGATTGAAAGTGATATTTTTGAAATTCATCCCGAACCTTTAGAACTGATTTATTTAATCAATAGCATCAGGGATCGTTTCTCGCCAATCGCCACTAAAAAGGGATTGGAGTTTAGTGTAGTCACTGCATTTGAAAAACTGGATATTCATGCTGATCCGGAAGCCCTGATGAAGATTCTGAGTAATTTGTTGATCAACGCATTTAAATTTGCCAGGAGAAAACTGGAAATTAACATCAATGATATGCATGTGGCTGCCAATGGTGAAGAAATGATTTCCATCAGCGTGGAAGATGATGGCATTGGTATCCCGAAAGCACAATTGGATTCGATCTTTAAAAAGTTCTTTAAGGTGTCAACCGAAGAGCATCAGTACACCAATCTGGGTGGTACCGGCATCGGCCTGGCGCTGGCCAAATCACTGACAGAAAAACATGGCGGACGGCTTGAGGTGCAAAGCGAAGAAGGACTAAGAACCATTTTTACGGTGCTCATTCCATTTCGCCAGTATGAACTTGCACCAGCACTTGAGCTGGAAGAAGCCAACGAAGAACATGAAGGAAAGCAAACAGTCTTGGTAATAGAAGATGACCCTTCGCTGTTGGATTTCCTTTCCAAAAGTTTTATTGCCGAAGGTTATCATACTTTAAGGGCAAAAAATGGCAAGGAAGGATTGAAACAATTGGATAATCATCAGGTTGACCTGGTCATTTCTGATGTGATGATGCCCGTAATGGATGGGATTGAATTGTGTAAAATCATCAAGAACGATATTGATTACAGTCATTTGCCTGTGGTTTTACTTACGGCTAAAACGAATACCGAAGCGGAGATCCAGGGATTGGAAAGTGGTGCCGATGCTTATATTTCGAAACCGTTTAAATGGAAACAGCTGTCGCTGATGATTAAAAACCTACTCGAACGCCAGTCTAATTTAAAAAAGCGGTTCGCCCAAAACCCGCTGGAAGGAACGGAAATACTGAATACCGGAAACCGGGATAAAAAGTTTCTGGCGAAAATAACACAGATTATTGAAGCCAGAATTGCCGATCCGCAACTTTCAGTAGAAGACCTGGGTAGGGAAGTAGGGCTGAGCAGATCGAGTTTATACAAAAAGATCAAAGCCAAAACCGGGCATGTGCCGAATGAATTTGTGCGGATTATTCGTTTGAAGATGGCTGCAAAATTACTGGTTGAACAGGAATATACCATTGCCGAAATCGGCTATATGGTGGGTTTCAATTCGCATTCCTATTTCAGTAAATGTTTTTATACCCAGTTCGAATTAACGCCGACTGAATTTGTGGAGAAGCACAAACGGCGCACGGAGGCGGATTAGGCGAATCAATTCTTTACGGATTAAACAATATGCTGAATTTTTAATATTATAAGTTTTGTTTCATTTTTGAAATCAGTATTCCATATCTTTGCCGCTCAATGTTGAACAGGTTTATTGCCATATCTTTATTAGTTGCACTGATCGGATCTAACTGTTCGCGTTTTTTCATTTATGCCGGTTTTGAGTTAAACCAGAAGTATATTTCAGAAAAACTATGCGAAAACAGAGACCGGCCCTGGATGCATTGTAATGGCAAGTGTTTTTTAATGAAGAAACTTAAGCTTGCTGAAGAAAAAGAAAAAAAGCAGGAAAGGGAAAATCAGCGGAGCCATCACATGGAAGCACTGCCTGTAGCTGCAGCATCTTTTACTTTTAAGAAATCAAACATCAGGGTTATCTATCCACAACGTCCGGTGCTTAACACGGTACACCGAACTTTTACCATTTTCCAACCGCCCAAAGCTGCTATTCTACAGGCTTAATGTTATGCTTTATCGCTTTTGATTATATCTTATAGCCTTAAAGCTCTCACGATATTTCTTTATGCGCTAAATGTTCCTGCTTTATGATTAGGAGTGTTCTGGCAATGGCCTGTATTCTTTTTTCGAAGATAAATATGCTGTTTACTAAAGATTTACTGCCCACCGTAGAAAGCTTTAGTAAATATGAATTCGTATTAAAAATGCTAACATCATGAAAAGATTTTTTAAAATAGCTGCTGCAGTCAGGATACTGTTTATCCTCTGTATTTCAATATTTTTGGGTTGTAGCAATGAGCCTGACTACAAAGTGATTCGCCAGGAAGTGGTCGATCTGCACAATAAGGTAATGGAGGATGGCGAAATGGCCTCAAAATACAGGCTCATGTTGGATACTTTATCCAGAACAGGATTGAAGGGAATCAGGATAACTCAGCCAGGTATTGATACCACAGCTGAACAAAAAAACATCGCCATACTAAATACAAAGCTTAATCAGGTAGATCAGGATATGATGAAATGGATGCAGGATTTTGTGCCGGATATAGAAGGAAAGCGTAATGCGGAGGCTGTTAAGTACTTTGAAGGAGAGCGAATTAAGATTAAAAAACTGGATAGCCAATACAATCAAATCCTTAATGAATCGCATGCTTACCTGAAAAAATTTAATCTGATAACTCCATCAAATCAAGCGGATCATCATCACTATAAAAATTAAGTAGCAACGCGCAAGATCACTCAGGTCATATTGCAAATAAATTTATTCACAATTAATTTTTTGGGCAATGATCCAGCTATGGATCATCGTTTCCACCATTAGCGGTAGTTAGAAAACTACTCATAAAAAAATAATGAAAAAAATCATATTTACCGGACTCTGTCTGGTACTACAAATATTCCTGGCATTCGCTCAGGAAAAGCCATCAATAAACAAAGATTCGACAAGCAAAGTAAGGGATACTTCGGCAAAAACACTCAGCGAAGTGAAAATCAGTTCGCGTTACTATCGCCGTTACAACATCAATAAGTCGTCAGCCAGTCTGAAACTTAAAACGCCCTTACTCCAGTTGCCGCAAAATATTCAGGAGATTGATCAAAGCATCATTGCTGATCAGCAGGCCATTTCAGTCAATGAAAGTGTAACCAGAAATGTCAGCGGTGCCACACGGAATAACAATGCTGATCTTTACACCTCTTATGTATTTATGCGTGGTGCTCAGATTAGCCCGATGCGCAATGGTTTGGATCTTTCAATGATCTATGCCGGTCCAAGTGCGGAGGATGCCGCCATCATCAGCCGGGTAGAATTTATTAAAGGTCCTTCCAGCTATATCAATGGCCTTTTTGATCCGGCAGGTTCCTATAACATAGTAACCAAACAACCCATGGGTACCCATACCCGTGAGCTTGGTTTTTCTGTTGGTAGCTTCAACCTGTACAGGGCAAATGTTGATTTTGACGGCAACCTGGACAAAGCCGGAAAATGGCAGTATCGTCTGAATGCAGCCGCGCAGAAAGCTAAATCCTTTCAGCAATATAATTTTAACGATAAGGTGGTGGTAGATCCGGTGCTGAAATACAATATTAACAACCATTCATACCTTTCGGCTGAATACATTTTTCAGTCGCAACGCTTTCAGCAATACTTTGCCACCGTTTTTGCGCCAGATGGATTTGCAAGTTTGCCGACTGATTTCACCATCAATGACCCCAACAAGGCACCCATGAAATCTGTTGAGCACAATGGTTTTTTAAGCTATCACAATGCCTTCAATGCCAACTGGCAGTTAACGGTAAATGCGGCCTATGCCCATGACCACCTGGAAGGAACTTACTTTTTTGTGTCCAGGTACAACGCTGCTCAGCCAAATCTGATCATGCGGAGGGCAACTTATGAAAGACTCAATACCGATGTATTGGCTATCCAGCCCTATATCAATGGGGTATTTAATACGGGCAACATCCAACATAATTTTATAGGAGGTTTCGACATTAATCACAAAAGTTTCCTTTCTTATTCAGGGTCTAACGATCCAACGGCAAATCAAACGCTTTATCCGCTTGATGCTTCAAACCCGGTTTATGGGATTGCTTTTGATGCCAATATAAGGACAGGCGCACTTGCAGATATTGCAACAGACCAGCAATCTATTGCTTATCAGGCTGCCTATGTGCAGGATGAACTCGGACTGCTGAAGGGAAAACTCCGCTTAACACTTGGTGCCAGGTTTACTTTTAGTGAAACAGGCGTGCAAAAAAGTGCTTCAAAAACCAGTTTGGGCACCACCAAGAACAAAGTATTTACACCGAAGATAGGCATGAATTATTCATTGCTTCCTGAATTTTCTGTCTATGGTCTTTACGACGAAACTTTTACGCCACAAAGCGGCGTAAACACCACCACAGGTGAAGCATTTAAACCATTGAAAGGACAAAACCTGGAATTTGGATTGAAAAAAGACTGGATGAACGGCAAGTGGAATACTACCGTTTCTGTATACCGGATTATCCGCGATAATGTGAAAGTGAGCGATCCTACCATTAATGTACAGACACAACTTGGGCAAACCCTTTCAAAGGGTATAGAATTTGATTTGAAAGGTGAGGTTTTTAAAGGACTGAATGCGGTGATCAACTATGCCTATACTGATAGTCATATTTCAAAAGACACCAATCCTGCCCGGGTAGGGCTGGTTACACCATTTCGGGTAAAGCACATACAGAATACCTGGCTGAATTATGCTATTCCATTTACAGGCTTAAAAGGTTTTTCAGTTTCCGGTGGATATCAATGGCAGGTAGGCAGGGCAGGGAGATACGAACTTCAACAATTATCATTGGCACCCATATTCCGCCTGGATGGTGGTGTAGGCTGGTCTAACAGCCGCTTTTCTGTCAACGGAATTATCAACAACCTCCTGAATAGGTTTAACTATGGCAGCGGATGGATTACACCATCTTCAGCCAATATTGGTGCCTATGCTTATGTACCCTATCCGCCACGCGAATTCAGGCTAAACCTCGGGTATAAATTTTAAAGCAGTATGAAGATGAAACGGTTGACAAAAATATCTTTTAAGGTGCATGGCTGGCTGGGGCTCGCTTTGGGGCTGTTCTTTCTGCTTTATGGAATCAGTGGTTCATTGCTTGTTTTCAGGCATGATCTTGACCGTTACTTTAATCCCGGACTTCATCATCTGAAGCCCGGGAATACAAAAGTTCCGGCTGATGATATTTACAGGATGATTCTTCGCACGCACCCTAACCTGAAAAAGCTGGTGCTGCATGATTTTCCGCGTGACCGTTTCGACTGTTATGAATTTATGCTTTATAAGCGGCAAGAGCAACTCACCGCCAGTTACCTGTATTACGTTTTTGTAAATCCCTACACCGGAAAAATTATTAAAGAAGGTGATCATGGTCAGTTTTCGCCTTCTTTTTTGCGTTGGCTTTACACCTTGCATTACAGCCTGCAGATGGGCATCCCGGGCATGCTGATCACAGCCATTATGGGATTGTTGATGTTGCTTTCACTGCTCACCGGCATCATTATTTACCGCAGGCGTTTTTGGCAGGTAGTAACATTTAAATCAGGTTTTCGCTTTAACAACTGGCGTACCGGCGCGTCATCTCTTCACCGCATTATTGGGGTATGGTCACTGGTATTTAATGTGTTGCTTTTTTTTACTGGTTTCTGGATGCTCAGGGAATATTTCAGTCCTTCCATGTGGTTACTACCAAAACAGCAGAAAAATTACGAGGTATCTGCAAATATTGATCACATTGTAGCAAAAGCGAAAGTGCATGTTCCAGGCTTTGTGCCGATTGCAGTCAATATCCCGACAGTTAAGAATGGTGAAATACTGGTAAGGGGGCATATGCCATCAACGACTAATGTACTGCTCCAGGGAAAGGCGAGTAGCATGACCTTTGATGCAGAAACCGGAAAATTGAAAAAGCAGACTGTAATTGATAAGCAAAGTATGGAAGATCGTTTTGAATATATGGCTTATCAACTACATATAGGTGCCTTTGGCGGTCATGTACTCCAATGGATTTATGTTTTATTTGGACTTACACCTGCATTTTTATCTATCACTGGAAGCCTGTTATGGATGAAAAGAAAATATCCGCAGCGCAGCAAGGAATAGCATCCAAATGTTACTTATTATCTTCATATAAAGAATACTTTCTGGCAAGTCAGATTGATCTGCTTTAAAGCACAAATGAAATTAATTTGTTGATTTTCAATTCATTTTCAACAAAATTTAAAAGCCTGTGCAACATTCGCTAAACTTCTGCATCTAGTAAATAACCGGGCAAATTATTTTGCAGACCAAATCCATTTTCTATGAGCAGATACTTAACGATCTTATGCATGGCCTTGCTGTGTAGTTTTACCTTTTTCACTCTCCAGGCACAAGAAAAAAAACATCAACTGAGTGGTATTATTGTCGATAGCCTTACCCAAAAACCAGGTGAATATTTTACCGTTGCATTAAAAAAAGATTCATTTGTTATTAAAAGCGCTGTTTCCAATGAACAGGGAAAATTCTCTTTCGAAGGAATTAGTCAGGGTAAATATAAAATCATTATCGGATCGCTTGGATATCGGTCAAAAATGCTTGATCTCAACCTTAAAGAGGATATTAACATCGGTAAAATTTTGGTTATTTCATCAGGTAATGAACTTAATGAAGTATCTGTTGCAGGAAGTAAACCTATCATTAAACAAGAACCAGACCGGATTACCTATGATATTCAGTCTGACCCTGAAAGTAAGGTGCTATCTGTATTGGATATGATGCGTAAAGTGCCGCTTCTATCTGTAGATGCAGATGACAATGTTAAACTAAAAGGAACCGGCAATTACCGCATCCTGATCAATGGAAAGCCTTCCGGCATTTTAACACGTGATCCTAAAGAGTTTCTAAAAAGCATGCCTGCCGCAGGTGTGCAGAAGATAGAGGTAATTACCACGCCTCCATCCAAATATGAAAGCGAGGGTTTGGCCGGGATTATCAATATCATCACTTCAAAAAAAATGGAGAATGGCTACAGCGGGAATGTGAATGTACGCAACCAGTTTCCAGGCGGGCCGAGTGGTAATCTAAACATGACGATCAAGCAGGGAAACTTTGGTGCCAGCCTTTACGGTGGTACGGGTGTGTGGCAGATAGATGGCATAAAAATTACAGAGTTGAGAAACAGCCGTGGTACCGCCATTCCATCTAGCATGTATTCCTTCGGTACGCAAAAAACAGATAATAAATGGGGTTGGGGTGGCGGCGAGTTTAGCTATGAAATTGATTCCTTAAATCTGGTAACCCTTGAAGTAAACCCGTACGGTGGTTACAATGAACAAAACTTAAATCAGCATTTTGATATTAAAGATGGCCCGGTATCATCAGGTTATGATCTGGATAGCAAGACCAGGTATGAATGGGGTGGAACGGACTATACACTAAACTTTCAGAAAGGATTTAAAGATAAAAAAGACCATCTCCTAACTTTCTCTTATAAGTTTTTTGACAGTTCTGAACCACAGTTGAATGATGTGATGTTTAGCAACAGGTTCAATTACACGGGACTGAACTATAAGCAGGATAATACGAGCAAATCGAAGGAACAAACCGCTCAGATCGATTACATTAATCCATTTAAAAAGCTAACGATAGAAGCAGGTGTAAAAGCAATTTTGAGAAATGGTGAAAGCAATTTTCAGTACCTGAATTTTAATGAGGCCCAGCAGATCTATATCAATGATCCAACACAGAGTAACGTTTATACCAATGATCAGAATATTTTTGGAGTATACAATACCTACACCTTAAAATTAAAAGACTGGACTTTTAAAGGAGGTGCCCGTTTGGAACGTACGGATGTGAAAGGCAATTTCGAAAGCACCAACTCAACGGTTAAGTCTGATTATTTTAACCTGATTCCATCGGTTTCCTTAAACAGGACTTTGAAAAACAGTCAGAGTATTAGTTTAGGCTTCACTCAACGCATTCAGCGTCCGGGTATTTGGGATCTGAATCCATTTGTAGATAAATCAAGGCCAAATTTTGAATATTTTGGAAACCCTGACCTGAAAGCTGCTTTAAGCAATAACTTCGAAATGACCTATAGCAACTTTAAGAAAGGATCTTTAAACATCAGTTTAACCTATAATTTCGCCAACAACACTCAACAGCAAGTATATGAATATTTTGCAGCTGAAAACCTGACACGAATTACCTCTTATAATATTGGTAAAAACAAACTTCTGGGTACCAATGCCAATTTTAATTATCCGATTACAGGGAAGTGGAACCTTAACGTGAGTGCGAATATGAATTATATCTGGCTGGAAGGGATGATTGCAGGTGTGCTCACCAAAAATAGTGGCATTACCGGTTATGCTAATTTTAATACCAGTTATAAGTTTGAAAAAAACTGGAAGTCCAGCGTTTCAGTAAATTATGGTGCGCCGGATGTAATGTTACAGGGCAAGTCAAATGATAATTATTACATCGCCTTCAGCGGAAGTAAAGATATTATCAAGGATAAGCTGATTTTTTCGGCCATGGTGGCTAATCCTTTTCAAAAATACAGGGCGTATAGAAGTGATAATGAAGGGGTGAATTTTACACAGGAAAGAATTCGTGAAAATGCCTTCAGGCGTATTAACCTGAGCATGAACTGGAAATTCGGAAAACTGAAAGGCTCCATTAAAAAGAGTGAACGCAGCATTTCCAATGATGATACTAAAAAATCTGCTAATTAATAATGCCTGCAGCTGTTAGGTGAATAATGATTGATTTGTATTTTTATAATAATTAATTATTGTTTTACGATAATTAATTATTATTTTTGGTGAATAATTTATTTGCCAGCTATATGAAGTTAGTTCGCCATATTTCAATCATCGCCTTTTACCTGACCAGGGTAATGGCTGCCGGATATATTTTAACGGCTCTTTACATTATTCTTTGTGTGCTATTCCAGCCGTCTACCCTGCAGCACCTGCCCGGTAACCGCTTCGCCATTTGTTATCCCTTTACTTCCGAACATTTTTTATTGGGTGCTGAATATACTGTGGGCTACATTACAGAAATGATTCTGGTTATCTTTCTGTACGGCGCGTTTTTTGCCTTGCTCAGTAATGTTTTCCAATCATTCAGGCCTCAAAAAATATTTACGATGAAGGGCATTCGCCATCTCCGGTTTTTCTACCTGATCAATCTCTTTCTTTTTCCGCTGGTATTTCTCATTCTGGGTATTTATTCTATTGAAGATTATCCCTATGTAGCCATGATTACAGCCCATTGCATCATGGGTATATTTGCGCTTTTTCTCGCTGCCATATTTGAGCAGGGTTTGAATTTACAGAACGACCAGGACCTAATTATTTAACCATGCCAATTGTAGTAAATGTAGATGTGATGCTGGCCAAACGTAAAATGCAGAGTAAGGAACTGGCCGACCGGTTAGGGATCACCCCAGCTAATTTATCCATACTTAAAACCGGGAAGGCAAAAGGAGTAAGGTTTGATACACTGGAAGCCATTTGCAAAATCCTGAATTGCCAGCCAGGCGATATTCTGGAGTATATAGAAGTATAAATAACGGCTTTTATCTTTTTATTTAAAAAAGCACTTTCCTCAGTGCACGGAAATCGTATTGTCTAAAAATTAATAAAAATGAATCACTTATCCATTAAAAACCTTCGAAAAACGTACGCCAATGGTGTGGAAGCCATCAATAATATTTCCCTTGAAATCGGGAATGGCATGTTTGGTTTATTGGGCCCAAATGGCGCAGGAAAATCATCCTTAATGAAAACCATTGTTGGTCTCCAGGCTGCGGATAGCGGCGAAATCATGTTCAATGGTGCAGATGTATTGGCAGATCCGGCCTTGATTAAAAAACACCTGGGTTTTCTGCCACAGGATTTTGGTGTCTACCCCAAAATATCAGCCTATGACCTGCTTTCGCACCTGGCTGTTTTAAAGGGCGTAACAAATGCCGCTGAAAGAAAAGCACAAATTCTGGCTTTGCTGGATAAAGTAAACCTTTTTCAGCACCGGAATAAAGAAGTGCATACATTCTCGGGCGGTATGCGTCAGCGATTCGGTGTGGCACAAGCTCTGCTGGGGCAACCTCAGCTGGTCATTGTGGATGAGCCTACTGCTGGTCTTGACCCTGAAGAACGCAACCGTTTTAATAATTTGTTAAGCAGCATCAGTGAGGAAGTGATTGTGATTCTTTCCACGCACCTGGTGGAAGACGTACATCATTTATGTGCAAAAATGGCCATCATGAATAAAGGCACCCTACTAGCCCATGGTAACCCAAGTGATCTTATTCAGGAACTGGAGGGCAGAATCTGGCAGAAACAAGTAAGCAGCAGTGAACTGGAACAATACAAAAATGAACTGCAGATCTTGTCTTCACAGTTTATAGCCGGTAAAATGAGTATCCGAATAAGGGCAGATAAAGCACCTGAAAATTTTAGGCCGGTAATGCCAATCCTGGAGGATGTATATTTTTCAGTTCTTAAACCTGCAAAAGCCTGATCATGAAAGCCATATTTCTTTTTGATCTTCAGGGATATTTTAAAAGGCCAGGTTTTTACGCCCTTTTATTGCTCCTCACTATACTGGCTGTGCTGGGTGGTGCCCATGCTAGGTTTTCGGTTGGGGAAGATATTTTTGATAATTCACCTTACCAGATTAGTTTAATCACTAACCTGGTTAGTTTGGTGACGATTTTTTTTAGCACTTTGTTTGCCTCGCAATTGCTTTTCAGGGAAACTGATGCCCGTTTTGAACTCCTGCTCTTTAGCACACCCATAAAGAAGAATGCATTTTTTGCAGGCAGGTATACCGCACTTTTATCGCTGAGCTTGTCATGTATGCTATTGCTGATTATGAGTTTTTTTATCGGATATGCATTTGGAGAATCTTCAGCAAAACATACCGGATTTGTATTCAACTGGTATTGGTATCCGATGGTGGTTTTCACGCTGATCAATACTTTATTTACCACTTCGGTATTAAGCACCATAGCGTGGTTTAGCCGGAATAAATTACTGGTGTATGTAAGCGGCCTGCTGTTGTATATCTTGTATATGGTGGCCCTGATCTATTCTGGTTCACCCTTGATGGCGCAAAGTATGCCACAATCCGATCAGGCGCAGTTTATTGCTGCATTATTCGATCCCTTTGGCTTTTCTGCCTTTTTTTACCAGACAGCGCACTGGTCGGTAGCACAGCGAAATTCAGAAATAGTAGAATTAAGTGGCTTGTTTTTATTCAACAGATTTGCCGTACTGGTTCTCTCTGCGGGCTTAATATGGTTAGGCATTAAAAAGACTTCGCTAATTAAAATCCAAAAATATAAGCGAACTGCAGCTCGCGTGGAGAGTACGGAACACATTACTTTGGCTGCTTATCAGCCCGTTAAAACAAGTGATCATCTTAAGGCGCAATTCAACGCACTGGTTTCATTTGTCAGGATGGATCTGGTTTATATTTTTAAAAGTATACCATTTATCATTACCGCAATGGCCCTGCTATTTTATGTAGGGATGGAAATGTATGGGGAGATAGAAAAAGGCATCAGGATCCCGCAACAATATGCCAGTTCAGGTTTAATGGTAAGTACCATCATCCAGGATTTTCATGCCTTATGTATGATTGCGGTATTATATTATGCGCATGAAATTTACTGGAAAAGCAAAAATGCCAACTTTAATCTGATTGAAGATACCGCGGGCAATGTTAAATTCCATTTTTTTGCCCAATGCCTGTCACTGGCCATTTTGATCTTTTTGTTTAGCGGACTGATCATACTGGAAGGTATTCTTTTTCAGTTGCTGTATCATTATCCTTTTATAGAGTGGTGGGTTTACGCGCATGTATTCCTGTTTAATAGTTTTCCACTGGTATTATTGGGGATGCTTATTTTGTTGATCCAGAAGGTGATCAGGCAAAAGTATGCCGGCCTTGGTTTAACTGCTCTTTTTGCGCTGATCATGGCCACTTCCTTAGGCAAAAAGGTTTTCAGTCATCCTTTGGTGAAGTTTTTACAACCTTTTCAAGGAGTGTTTAGTGATATGAATGGCTTTGGTGCTTATACTGCTTTTTATGTAGAAAGATTATGTTTTGGGATTGGGATAGTGGCCCTATTGCTCATTATGTTCAACCTGCCCAAAGGGAAGTTGTTAAAATGGCCTGGTATGATTGCTTTACTGTTTGCTGTAGTCCTGAGTTTTAGTATGGGAAGTATTTTGATGCAGGGTTACCGGCCTAAAAATGAACAATATGATTTGCAACGGCAAGCTGCTTATGAAATTGCTTACAGGAGATACCAGCACCTGCCACAGCCTACTGTTACCGAAGTAACTACACAAGTAGATTTGTTCCCGGAAAAAAATGCTTATCATATCCGTGGTAACTATAAGCTAGTCAATAAAACAAAACAGCGCATCAATGGGCTGCTTGTCAACCTGGGTAATGAAATGGATGTGGAGCATGCTGTTTACATAAATGGTGCAGAAAAGATCCGGATCAAAAAGCCATACGAATTCATTCGATTGCGAAAAGCCTTGTTGCCAAATCAGGAAGCCCGCTTTGAGTTTAGTATCCGCTATTCATGGAAAGCTGTGAACGGACACCAGTCGTTTAATGCCATTGTACAAAATGGCTCATTTATGCGCATCAGCAGGTTTTATCCGCAGTTTGGTTATTTGTCAACTAAGGAAATAACAGGTAAAAGCCGCAGGAAGCCATTCGGATTAGGTCAGGCTACTACTGTAAAGGCTTTTGATGCGCCTAAAGTGCCCAATGATGATTTCATCAATTTGAATATGGTAATCTCCACACCGTTGAAGCAAACTGCTATTGGTGTTGGTGAACTCAACAGGCAATGGAAAGATGCAGATAGAAATTACTTTCAATACCAAACAAGCTCACCAATTCCTTTTCGATTTGCTATCTCAGCTGCAAAGTATGCCATGAAAAAGTCGCTTTACAAGGGGAAAAACTTTGAGATTTATTACCATCCGGATCATGCTGAAAATGTAGCACATTTGCTTAAAAATGCAGAAATAACACTGGATTATTGCGAAAACAATTTTGGTCCTTATCCCTTTAAAACCATTCGTTTTGCCGAGGTTTCCGGCTTTACCAAAGGTTTTGCCGCAACGGCCTATCCTGCAACAATTTTTATGACCGAAGATATGCTGTTTCATGCGAATATTAAGGGGGATAGGCAGCAGGACGTCATTAATGAACTGGCAGGCCATGAATTGTCGCACATGTGGTGGGGGAATAATCAGATCTCGCCCGATGATAGGGATGGTGCAGCCATGCTTACAGAAACGCTGGCGATGTATACAGAGATGATGCTATTGAAAAAGATGCACGGCAAGGCAAAACTGCTGGAGAAAATAAAAATGCACCTGGGGATTTATCTGGATGAAAAAGGCTTTACTACTGAACAACCCTTATACCGGGTGAAAAATGAAGACATTCACATTTCCTATTCCAAAGGTGCGGTAATCATGTACAGGTTAAGCGAACTGATTGGCGAAGAGAAGGTAAATCTGGCACTCAGAAATTTCCTGGCCAGGCATAAGTACCCGAATCCAAAACCGGTTTCCGTTGATTTTTTGAAGGAACTTTACCAGGTAAGCGATCCAAAATACCATGCCGAAATCGAAAACATGTTTATGAAAACTGGTGGATTAGAAGAAGGAATGAAATGATAGGAATAAATTTTTCCTATCATTTCAGGATCTATTAGTTTGATGAAGAAAAATTGAGTCTGCGGATCAGCAGTTCATTGTGTTTTTCAAGCAGTTGAATGTACTTCAATTTCCAGTGATCGCGGTCTTTCAGCAGTTCATCATAGTTCATTACTTCAATGTTAAAGGTCTCTTTTGCTGTCAGGCTTTTCATTTCGGGGAAATCAACGGAGAAATCATATTTTAAAACTTCACCATAGGCAAGCAGGAGTTTAAAATCGAGTGTTTCCATTTCAATGTGGTGGTGAATGGCATCTATGGAGTATTCCAGGGCTTTTGATAAATCGAATATAGATATATCGCTTTTCTGAATGATTGATTTGAGCAGTTTCCCCCTATGTATTGGCATCTTGATGTTAATTAATAAAATTCTAATCCAAAACGGTAATTTATTCAAAAAAGTTTTTTTAAAAAGTTAAAACTTGAAAGTGAGAGCTATCTGAACGTTTAAAGGAAGATGGAAGAATGATCTGCTGTCTGGTCGCCGGGACAAAAATAAATAAGGCTGCCTGTTTAAAGGGCAGCCTTATCTTTGATCGGTCAACTAACCAAAGTATATGATCATTTTTTTAGGTAGATGTAGTATAAAAACCACTTAAATTGAGTTTTGTTTTAAAATTTTAAATTATTTTTTTGATGGAAGGGAAGCTATGATTAATCAATCTGATAAATATAAAAGATGTCAAATCTCAGGTTCAAAACCGAATCTGTTGCATCTAATTTATTTTATACTTCATCTACCTTATCGAATAATGTCCACTCTTATTCCTTACCTTCAGATTTTGCTTTTTTGCGATCAAAAGAAAATCTCCTGGAAATGCTGAAACCCCAGCGGTACTGCCCCTTCAACCAAGAGCTTGTGGTTTCCGGAATAAACTGCATTTCCTGAATGGCAGTTGCATTGGTAAAATTGATATGAAATACATGGCCACCGGTTTCCATTTCTAAGCCCACACCAAGTGGATTATAGAATTTTGTTGCCCTTTGTGCTTCTACGTATTCTTTATCAGCTTTATTTCGGAAAGGAAGAAAATAATCAATTACCAGGGCCATGCGTTTGGTAAATTTGAATCTTCCGCCGGCACCAATTGCAAACAAGTCATTCGGATCTCTGAAGGTGGTTAGGTTTCGGTGTACATAACTTGGCGTTAAACTAAAGGACAAATTAGAACTGAATTTCCTGGCCAGGATAATTTGTGCCACCCAGTTCATTCTTTCACCGAAATTCCGGTACGAAGTAGCTGCGGTAGGATCATCTTTATTGGCTTCCACTGCGGCAATGGTATTACTCCCGAAAAGCGTGACCGCCAAGGGTACCTTATTGTCTACTGTTTGTTCCAATAAACGATACTTGAGGCTTCCTTCATAAAGCTGTTGCACAGCGGTTGCACCTTTTGCACGGGCAAGTCCGACGGTTAATTTATCAGTTAACCCATATTCAAAACCAATCCGTACATCAGTTGAATTATCCAGTCCGAAAAACTTTTTTATCCCACCGTTACTTCCTGCTATATCACCAAAGCGGTGATCTACTTTGAAATCCAGTTCATGTTTATAAAGTGTTTCATTGGTATGGCCATTAATGAGTTTGGTGGATTTAAATGTAGCTATCACCTTTTCACTCTTTCCGCCAGACGTAGCCATGGCCTTTTCCAGATCATCCTGCCCATATCCTTTAAATGAAATCATAATGGCCAGGATTGACAGACAGATACTTAGTTTGTTTGTGTATTTTTTCATGATTTCTTTTCTGAATAGGTAGCCTGAATTCGCACATCAATTTCCTCAGCGATTTTCTTGAAAACGATTGTCGGAATATCTATTTTATGATCTGCTATCTTAATTTTGAAAGTTGAAGTTGCGGTAACTATACCTTTTGAAACAAGGATATCTACTTTTGCTTTACATGGTTTAGTTACACCATGAACATTAAGCGTTCCATCTACATCCATTTTAGTAAGCCCGTCTTTTGCCAGATTAATAGGCGCAGAAAGTGTCCCTTTAAATTCAGATGTAGGATATTTGTCAGACTCCATATAATTCTCATTAAAATGTTCCTGCATCAGTTTTTTAGGGAAGTCAAATGAGCGGTTATTTAACCTGAAGATAATCTTCCCTGATTTTACATCGATGACAGAATTACCGGTCACACTTTTAGCCTCAATATCTTCTAAAGGTGTTTTGGAATAAAAAGAAACCTGAGCTTTGTTGGTACTGATGATCTGGGCAAAGGCAGGGAGGCCGAAAAACCCCATTACTGCTAAAAAAAGTATTTTTTTCATAATTAATTAGGCATTTTGTTATCAAACCATTCTTGTAGTGATGAGAGCTCTGCAGCAGTTAATGAACCTCCAACGGGCATTGATTTGGTTTCCAGTACAACCCGTCTGATTCTGGTTTCATTACTTGTAATTGATGCCAGGCCATTGAAAGTCCATACAGATGCTACAGACCTTCCGGGCGCATGGCAACCAGCGCATTTTGTTTGGATAAGTGCTTGCGTAAAATTGGTATAAGTAACCGTTGATGTTCCGCCACCCGGATTTGTGGGTTTCGGAACCATTTCATCGGCCTGTCTTTTAGAGCAACTGATGCTCATTAAGATGTATACGACAACCAGGGCAGCGTATATTAGTTTCTGATTTTTTTTCATCGTTATGGGTTTAAGGCAATGGTAGATTTTGTCAGAATTGGCCAAACACCAGGATTTGGTACACTCACACCTTTTGTTTCGCCACGTTTAGCATCTGGTCCGAAATAATATAGTGGATGTCCTTTGTAGGTCAGCTGTTTTTTTCCTGCGGCTGTAATCTGGCTGAACACATTTTTTGAAAGTACAGAAGGCACATTTAATACATCCGATTCATAAATCGGCCAGATGTTATTATTGCTTAAATCGGCCTTGGTGTAAGTATTTACATTATAAGTATCCGGAGCGAATGCATAGAGTGTACGGCCCGATGCATCGGTGAGGTACTGGGTAATGCCATCGCCAGCGGTAGCATTTTCAAGATAGTTTTTTCCATCGTTTCCAACCAGTTGGGTATTCGCCAGCATTACTGAATAGTCTGGCTTGGCCACAAACCAGGTGCCTCCGGAAGCATCACCTTTAATATCCAAAGCCGCCACATCACCAGCATAATAATATAATGGCCAGCCTTTGTAGGTGGTTTGTTTCTTTCCGTCTGTCCTGGTAATCGTTGAAACATCTGCTGCGTTTAAACCGGGCATGCTGCTTAGATCGTCAGCTAGAAATACCGGCCATGCTGTTTCGCAACCACCGGTACAGCCTGAACTGCCATTGGCATCCATAGAAAAGAAATACAATGTTCTGCCATCTCCATCAGTGATGACTGTTCCAAAATTTGCATTTGAAACTGTTTTCAATGTTTTTTTCCCTGTTGCAGTTGTTGGATCGGGGCTGGCCACATTGTTTTTTGAACAGGAAGAAATTACGGTAACGAATAAAAGAGCGAACAGAGACCAGTTTTTCTTGAATTTAAGTTTCATAAAAGATAATTTTAAAATTGTTTAATTATCAGGGTTACGGCGCTGTCAGGCAAAAGGTTGCCTGCATGGATTCAAATTGTTTTAGTTTTTTTTTAAACGGCTATTAAACAGTTGCTTAAATTCTTCTAAAGTATTTTTGCTAGCTTTGGCAACCTTTTGAGTGCTTGTCCCGTATACCGTGTATAAAGAAGAACAAAACAATAACATAGACTTGTTAGTGAACGAAATTATTAGTGGATGTATCAGGAAGGATAGAGCCAGTCAGCATCTGCTATACAAAGAATTTTACAGTTACTGCATGGGGATATGTAAAAGATATTCCATCAGTGATTTTGAAGCGGCAGATGTACTGAACAACGGATTTTTAAAAATTTTCAATAATATAAATAAGTATGATCCTGCCAAACCCATTAAAGCATGGATAGGTAAGATTATGGTGAATACAGCGATCGATCATTATCGGGCAAACCTGCGCTTTACCACCTATGATGATATCAGTGAATATGAACAAAACGGTACGGAGGCCATTGTGTATGAACAAATGGCTTACAAAGAGTTATTAATGTTAGTACAAAGTCTTTCACCAAGCTATAGGGTAGTTTTTAATATGTATGCCATTGATGGCTATTCGCATGATGAGATTGCAAAAACCTTAAATATTTCAGTGGGTACTTCCAAGTCAAACCTCTTTAAAGCCAGGCAAAGGCTTCAGGAGATGATCAGGGATATGGAACCCCTGAATGCGAGAATGAAAGTTGTTTCTAACCAAGAAAAAATCAGGATTAATAATGAAAGACGAGCATAATCTGGATAAGTTGTTTAAAGAGGGGCTGGATGAGATTGATATTCCCTTTCATGAGCCAGACTGGGCGGAAATGTCCAAAAAACTTGATCAGCAGGATAAAAAAACGAATTTTCCACTTTGGTGGAGTCTTTGCGCTACGGCAGCAGCTGCAGTTTTAGTATTTTTTATTTTTTTTAACACACCTAAAAACAACCATACGGCAAGCCGGATAGAAAAACACCAGCCTTTAATATCGCCTGAAAACACTACTGCTGATATGCTGATTCATCCTGAAGGGAAAAAACCGTCAATAGAGAAGCAAGCCCCTGTTATGGCTCAGCAGCATGCTTTAGCCAGTGTACCTGCCGCTGCGATCAGAAACCTGCAACCTGTTTTATCAAAGGTTGTTATAGATGAAAATGATGTTAATAATGCATCACTGGCACAGCTGAAAACGGATGGGCTACTGCCCTTGACCTTAAGTGCAGGCAAACCAATGCCTTCAGGAAAAGATTTGCAGAAGATTGTTACGCCAAGCCGGTTTTCTTTAACGGTAATGGCGGCACCAGATATCTCATCTACCAGTTCGAGTGTGGGGAATAAAGTCAGTACGAATTTTGGTCTAATGATGAACTATGCATTAACCCAAAAAATAGGAATTACAACAGGTGTTATTTATGCAAAAAAAATATACGATTATAATGGTTCAGGTGCTTCCTTACCTGGTTATAGCGCCGGCCCGTGGCAAGTAAATGCAGATTGTAGAGTGCTTGATATACCTGTTAATATCAATTACCGGGTTTTCAAGAAAAGAAGCATTACTGTTAATGCGAGTGCCGGACTTTCCAGCTACATCATGTTGAATGAAAAATACCAGTTAACCAGCGGCCCCGATTTAACAGTGACCAATGAAGAGGTTACCGGTAACAAGCATTTTATGGGCATTGCCAATTTTTCAATAGGGGTGGAGCGTAAAGTAAATTCACGTTTAAGTCTTGGATTACAGCCATTTTTAAAAGTTCCCTTAACCGGTATTGGAAAATATGAAGGTAACCTCAGTTCTGCCGGTGTATCTATATTGGTTAATATCAAAGGTTTAAGTAATAACTAACTTCTTTTAGATAAGTGGCTTGGGTTTTTATCATTATGAATGATCTGCCCTGCAATATGATATATTTTCCTGAAAAGTTCTGGATGACAGGCTTTCTGAAATTACCATCTCGCTAAATTCAGCTATACGATAACTGCCTGGCTTTACGCATAATCTTCCTCCTGGCGAAATCCCGCCAAACTTTTGAATCAAAAGATTTGTTCCTATATCAAACTAATGATAAAAGGTAATGATAAACAAAGACGAGCAACCGATAGCAGGCGGAAAAGATCAAACGGAAGAAATTAACAACCATCAGGCAAAAGGATCCAATACCATCAAAGATCCGGATGAGTGGACTACAGGTGACGAACCTATGACGGGCGCACAGCAATCTTATCTTAAAACACTTTCTGATGAAGCGGGTGAAGCATTTGATGATACTTTAAGTAAATCTGAAGCTTCAAAACGGATTGATGAACTGCAGCATAAAACCGGCAGAGGCCTGGAAGAATAATCACCATTGACCATTTCGGATGCTTTAAAATTAATTTGAAAGATAAACATGTGGATATTATGGGCAGTGCTTGCTGCCATATCAGCGGCGCTGGTAATCGTATTAACCAAAGCCGGCTTGAAAAATGTAGATTCTAGCCTGGCCTTCGCCATACAGGCGGTATTGATTTTGCTCATTACCTGGAGCGTTGTACTTTATCAGGGGAATATTGGCGATTGGAAGGGTATAGAAAAAAATGCATGGATGTTTTTACTGGCAGCGGGTGTTTTTACCTCTCTATCTACCTTATTTTCTTATAAAGCACTGTCTATGGGGCCAGCATCCTATGTTTCAGCCATAGAACGCTCTTCGCTGGTATTTGCCATCTTGTTATCCATCATTTTCTTAAGGGAGAAAATCACCTGGCAAATCATCGTAGGCGGAATTGCCATTATCGGTGGTGCCATGTTAATTGCATTTTCAGATCCCGGAGAGTAGTGCTGAAATCAAATTTTATCCGCAGGATATTCAAAATGTATAAAAATCATTAGCCGGTCATTAAAAAATGACTGGCTTTTTTGGTATATATCCCTCTCAGAAAGATGAAATTCCAGAAATATATTGGAGGCGATACGCTTGGTGCCAATCTTGATTTATCAGGGCTGATACGATCAAAAATGCAAAGCGTTTGGATAAATGGCTTTAAAAATCATACTCCTTTAAACTATATTATCCATTTGGTAAAACCATCTCGGCAGTTGGCTGTTAAGCTATCTAATTTAACCAATATTAAATGGAATGATGGTGGATTAAGATATGATTAATCCATCTGCCATGGGCCAGTAACAAATTTATTTAGCACCATATATTTTTGATTGATCACCAGTTTTAACTTGCAGATTAACTATCCGTTCAGCCAACAAACCTAAATTTATACACTTGACTACACCACAACAAGCCGTTAACGGGACAAAATCTTTTGTGCCCAGAATCCTGCTGATTCTCTTCCTCGCCATTTTACTTAGCGTTGAGGGGTTTTTTGCCTATAGATTACACATTCTTTCAAGTGAACAGGAACATCTTAAGAAAGATTATGCTGATATCAACAACATCACCTATGGTCTTTTCTCGGTAGCGCAATGGCATGATAAGGTTGCTGCGATTATCCACCACCAGGTACGGAATTTTAACATGACCAAGAGTCAAAAAAAGGAACTGCAAACGGAAGTGGAACAGGTCATTGTGGCGTTGATCGATAAGGCTGAGGCTTTGGTAAATAAGCCAAAGAAAACGGTGGATGGAAAGATCAAAAAGTTCGTGATCAATACATTTGTAGACGTAGATAAGATTAAAGCGCAGGCCCCTGCCTTTGCCAGAACCATTATTGCCCAGGTTGATAATGCAGCGAATAAGAAAAAGATGAGTAAAATGGCCATGGGTAAATTTACAGAAATGGAACGTACCGGAACCATTGACAGTACTTTGACCGCTATTGAAACCACCACAAAGGGTATGTACAAAAAGTACCAGGTATCCTCAACGGAAGAATTGAATCAAAAATTTACGACCAGCCTTGCTGACATCCGGAAATCTACCTATGGTTATTCTTTTGGAATGCTGGGCTGCATTGTGGTCGTACTATCGCTTTGGTGGGCTTTCAGAAAACGCACTGAACTGCATACCACACTATTTATAATGTCATTACTTTTTGCTTTTATCTTACTGGCAGTTGGATTAACCGCTTCTATGATTGAGGTAGATGCACGGATTAAATCTCTTGATTTCACCTTGCTGGGCGAACATGTGGTATTTAAAGATCAGGTACTGTTTTTCCAGAGTAAAAGTATTATGGATGTAGTACTGGTTTTAATCGGCCAATCAGCCATTGACTCCATTTTAGTAGGTATTTTGATCCTGGTATTTAGTGTGTTGTTCCCAATTATGAAATTGAGTTCGACCGGTATTCACCTGTTGGGCAACAAGAAGTTTGCCGAAAATAAATTTATTAAATATTTTGCTTTTCAATCAGGCAAGTGGAGCATGGCAGATGTAATTGTAATTGCGATATTAATGACTTACATCGGCCTGAATGGTCTGCTGGAGGCTCAACTGAAAAGTCTGCACATCAATAGTGATCTTTTAACCATCATCACGACCAATAATACTGCACTTCAGCCCGGCTACATCATCTTTATCAGCTTTGTACTGTACGGATTAACGTTGTCTACCATTTTAAAGTTTATCACGCCGCACGATTCGCACTAACTCACTTAAAAGTATTTTTCACCATCATATACAATCAGCATTGACAAATCATATTCAACAACCAGCCAAAAGAAAAACCACCGTGGCCAATATGCTGCTTATTGCAGGCCTGGGGATTTTGCTTTGCGGGGAAAGCTATTTTGGCTATCGCCTGCATACCATTTCTGCGGAGCAGGAGCAGATAAAAGAAGATTACAGCGTGGTGAACAGCATTACCTTTGGTATTTTTTCTGTTGACCAATGGCGCGAGAAAATTTCTGCCGTGGTAGGGCAGCAAGTGAATGGTTTCAGTATGACAGCCAAACAGAAAGCAGCCTTACAGGCTCAGGTTACTGATCAGCTGAATGGCTTAATCAATAAAACAGTAGCACAAATTAATAAACCGCAAAAAAGCCTTGGCGGTAAACTCAAAAAACTGGCTTTTAACAGTTTTGTAGACGAAGATGAACTCCACGCGCTGGTTCCTGTTTTCTCCAAAACGATTATCACCAAGATTAATAGTCCGGCAAGTAAAAGAAGGCTTAAGCGCATTGCGAACAGTAAAATGGATCAGCTGGAAGATCAAACTTATGATAAAACTGAAATTGCTAAAAATGCCATGACGCGCCAGATGTTTGCCAAGTATCAGGTCTCAAATGCGTCTGCCTTTGATCAATCAGTTAAAAATAAGCTGAGGGCCATTAATAACCTCACTTACCATTATGCTTATGCCATGATGGCATGTGTACTTTGTGCACTGGTATTGTGGTTCATCTTAAGAAAAAAGACCGGACTGCAAACCACACTTTTTATCATGTCGCTTTTGTTTGCCCTGGTATTATTGGCCTCGGGTATTACCACTACCATTATTGAAGTAGATGCCAGAATCCAAACCCTGAACTTTAAGCTTTTTGATGAAAATATCGCATTTACCAATCAGGTGTTATTTTTTCAAAGCAAAAGTATTCTGGGGATTATTGAAACCTTAATGAAGCAGCCCAAGCCTGATTCGATTTTGGTTGGCGCGCTGTTAATGCTTTTTGTTATTGCACTGCCTGTTTTGAGGCTATTGGGGAAGGGGCTGCATGTATGGGGCAGCGATCGTTTTGCTGACAGTAAGGTAGTGCGCTACCTGGCTTTTGAATCTGGCAAATGGGATATGTCTGATGTGATGGTGGTAGGTGTCGCCATGACTTATATCGGTTTAAATGGTATTTTAAAAAGTCAGCTTTCTAACCTCAATATGGATACCGGACCATTGAAAACCGTAACTGAGAATAACAGCAGTTTACAACCCGGATATTTAATTTTTGTGGGTTACGTCATTTTCGCTATGGTTTTATCGTATATATTAAAACGCATTGCCAAACCGGAAGAGAAAAAGCCACAGGTATTGGATGAAGAAAATGTTCCCACTTAAAAACAACAATGCTGATCAGCTTACCAATATAAACCCTTACAACATATAGTTATGGATCTTCAATTCTCGCAACGCCCTTTTTATGTCAAAACCATGTGCGTGCTGGTTAGCCTGATTGCCTTTGGTTACCTGGTCATCATCGCGAAAGAAATTCTCTCGCCATTGATTTTTTCATGCTTGTTTTCCATTTTGCTGTTGCCGATGGCTTCTTTTTTTGAAAGGCGATTTAACCTGCCCAGAAGTGCGGCTTCAATGTTATCTGTAATTCTGATGCTGGGCATTATCTGCCTCGTGCTTTATGTGATTGGGTCACAGCTGAGTAACCTTGCTTCAGACTGGCCTCAGTTTAAAGAGCAATTAAGCGTTTCAATATCAAATCTTCAACAGTGGATTGATGCCCGCTTTAATATTGATGCGGCACACCAACTTAATTATGTACATAGTGCTACCACTAAAGCACTGGCTTCCAGTACAACGGTAGTGAGTGCTACCGTGCTGTCACTCTCATCCATTTTACTTTTTCTGGTCTTTACTTTTATTTATACCTTTTTCTTTCTCTTATACCGTAGCTTAATTATGAAGTTTTTGGTTTCGGTTTTTCTGGAAGAGAATAAAAAACTGGTTTATGATATCATTGAGCAAGTGCAATACATTATCAGGAAATATATTATTGGCCTCCTGATTGAAATGGGCATTGTCGCCACAGCGGTAAGTATTATTTTCTGGGCGCTGGGCATCAAATATGCCATCCTGCTTGGGCTAATCACAGGGATTCTAAATGTTATTCCGTACATCGGGATTTTTGTGGCCCTTTTATTAAGCACCTTAATCACTTTTGCTACTGCAGCCGTGTTAACCAAAGTAATATTGGTGGTGGTTACCCTGGTGCTTATCCACCTGATTGACAGTAATGTACTGTTGCCGATTGTAGTGGGATCTAAAGTGAGAATTAATGCTTTAATCACCGTATTGGGCGTAATTGTGGGTGAAATGCTCTGGGGTATATCCGGAATGTTTCTGTCCATCCCGGTGATTGCCGTACTTAAAATTATTTTTGACCGGATTGAAAGTTTGAAACCCTGGGGAATAATTTTGGGTGATGAAGAAAAGAAACAGAACAGATTGGCTAAACGCATGACCGTTAAGCGAAGTAAAAGTTAATCAATTCTTTTTGCGAAATTTGTTACTTAAATTAGTGGAATCATTTACAGGTTCCACTTTTCTGTTTCTAGATTTGTGGTTCACCATTTAAAATATACCTAATGATTTTAAATACCTTATCAGCATTAGTTTTACCAGAAACGTTTAGTCCTTATTTTAAGTCAAAAACGGTAGCGGCAAAAACAATTTTGTTAGAAGAGGGGACGGTCGCTAGACATGCTTTTCTAATCAAAAATGGTTGCTTAAGGCTTTGGTTCAATGATCATGGCAGAGATATTACCTTTCAGTTTTTCTTTGAGGGGGAATTTGTATCTTCTTTGGAAAGTTTTAGATCTGGCCTTCCGAGCAATTTCTTTTTAGAAAGTATAGAACCTTCAGTGCTTGAATGTATTACCAAAAAAGATTTCCAATCCATCATAGAAAAATCTGATCAGGTTAAAAATGAAGTTGAAGAACATATCTTTCAGAGGTTGGTTTTTTATCAGCAACTGTTTCTATCCCGTATCAGAGATAATCCTGAACAGCGATATAAAAATATGCTGACACAATATCCAAAAATATTACAGCGGGTACCTCAACACTACATCGCCTCTTATCTCGGCATTACATCTGTTTCCTTAAGCAGGATCAGAAACCGGAAATAATATTACTTAACAATTGTTATCGTCCTCCATTTTGTAAAGAATCACTTTTGTGCTATATCATTTAAAAGCACAAATATGAAAGTATTAATCGTTTTCAACCACCCATATGAAGGAAGTTATTGTAACGCTATCCTTCAATCTGTCACAGCAGGACTAAAAAAAGCCGAATATGAAGTTGATTTAATTCATCTTGATCGGGATGGGTTTAACCCGGTGATGACAGCTGATGACCTAAACGCATTCCGTAGAAAAATGCCCGTTGACCCGGTTGTAATCGATTACAAGGCACGGTTAATTGATGCTGATCACATCATTTTTATATTCCCGATATGGTGGGAGTTGATGCCCGCCATGATGAAGGGTTTTATCGACAAAGTAATTTTTCCTGGCATTGCATATGATTATAAGGATGCCTCAAATACGTTGATGAAGCCACTGCTCACCAAATTAAAAAGTGTAACCATAATTACCACAATGAATACGCCCGGCTGGCTTTATGCCTTAATTTTTGGCAATGCTATAAAAAAGGCAATGCTGCTCGGTACATTTTGGAAAATGGGTTATAAAAACAGAAAATGGATGAGTTTCAATCGAGTTAAAATGGTAACGCCCGAAAAAAGAGAAAAATGGCTAAACAAATTAGAAAGCAGATTTGCATCCTTAAATTAGCTGATGATTACTATTTAAATGTGTTGAGTCCGATGAAGTTTTCCTGGTACGCAATGCTATGAAATCTTCTTAAGAAAAGAGATCCTGATCAAGCGATCTGCTTAACCTTAATTTAACATGCAAGCGCTTACTTTGCTGAAAAACCAGCTTTTAGCATGATAAAGTATTTTTGGATTTGTTTATTTTTCATATTTCCCATCTCGACCGTTTACAGCCAGAAAGCCGGACCATTATCTTTTTTTGATCAGGACGCTAAAAAACCAATTGAATCGCTTACCAAGCTGAAAAAAATATATGCGCAAGCTATAGAAGATGGCAATGTAATTTTAGAAGGAAAATGCCTGCAGCAAATGGGGAAGGTGTGTTACGTTCAGGGGCATTTCAGGCAGTCTTTAGAGTTTTATCTTAAAGCCGATAAAATTTTTGATGTTTCAAATAAACCACTGATGCTGGCGGCTACCCAGTGTGATATTGGCGTGCTCTATTTTTATATTAAACAACCGGATAAAGCACTGAAATGTTATCGCTCTGCACTTAAAACATATCAGCGGTTACACCATTTACGCGGACAATCAGCTGTATATGGGCATATCGGGCAGCTTTATGAAAAGCGGCAGAACTATGAGCAGGCCTTTAATTATCAGAAAACTGCTTTAAAATTAAGTGAGAAAAATAACGATCTGGCCGGTGCAGCCAAAATTTATGAAAATATAGGAAGTATTTATGAAGATTTAGAAAAGTATGATTTGGCTGATCTCAATTTTAAAAAATCACTCCGTTTATATCAGCAGAATAGAAACCAGGTTGCCAGTATTGAAGTGATTAATAACCTGGGTGATATTTTACGTAAAACAGGGCATTACCAGGAAAGTATAGTACAGACAAAGGCTGCTATGAACCTGGCAGATAAACTGGGCAATATTTACCAGCTGGCATCATGTTACAGGGATCTGGGTAAGGCTTATGAATTGACTAACCAGATGGATAGTGCCTATCACTACGTTAAGCTGGGCTATAAATATACGCTGGATTTATACTCTGAAGACGGGGCCAGGCAGGTGGCTTTTTTGCAGGTGCTTTATGATATCAATAAAAAATCTGATGAAATCAATAAGCTGCAAAATGATAAAAAATTTAACCGCATTATCATCGCTTCGGCTACTATTGTGACCTTACTGCTGGTGGTATTGGGATTTGTGGTTTTCAGCAGGCAGCGATTGAGACTTCGGGATCAGCAGATGTTGGCCAAGCAAAAGGAAATTGAACATGATTTAACGAGCCTGGAGTTGAAGAATCTTCAACTGGAAGAACAGCACCTGAAACAACAGCTGGAAGTGAAAAGCAGGGAATTATCCAACCATACCTTAAACCTGATCAAGCATAATCAGTTCCTGGAAAATTTGCGCAACACCTTGCAGGCGATGGTGAAGGATGATAAGCGGGATCAGAAAAAGCAAATGAATCAAATCCTGGCGGAGATAAACCAGAGCTTTAACCATGAACGCAATTGGAAAGAGTTTACCCAAGCTTTTGAACAGGTACACCATCAGTTTCTGGAAAACCTGAAAAAATTCAGCAATGCGCTTACCTCGGCAGATATGCGACTGATTGCGCTGCTCAAAATGAACCTCGATTCTGCTGATATTGCCACTTTGCTGGGCATATCTACAGATAGCTTAAGGGTATCGCGTTACAGGCTGCGGCGAAAACTCAACCTGGCCCAGGGTGATAACCTTTCTGCATTTATACAGGCACTCTAAGCGTTACATCGCTGCTGAATTTCATGTGCCATTTCAGGTGTTTTTGAGGCTTAACAATTAGTTAATGTAACGGTAATAAAAGCATAACGGCGTTTCTCTTAATATTTAAAGTGTTGTCATTCAGTTTTTTATGTATTGTTGTTGCCTTTTCGTTGATGCCTATTGTAACGCTGTTGCCTTTATGTAACCCTATTAATTTTTTGTTGTGAACCGGGGTGTACACCTTTGTTTTGTCGATCATAACAGACATACCAAACACAATGAATAAACTATTACAAATTCTGTTTTTTGTTCTCTTTTGTGTGGGCACAGCCCATGCCACGAAAATAAAGGGGCACGTTTACGATAAGCAAACCGGGGAAGCCATTGTTGGTGCTACGGTAGTGATGGAAAACCCCAGGCGGGTAACCAATACCGGCCTTGATGGAACTTTCGAATTTAAAGCGGTAGCTACGGGATCAGCCTCTATCAGTGTAAGTTATATCACCTATAAAACCATTACCAAAACCTTTACAGTGGCAAAGGAAGATAATGAACACTTAAAATTTTATATGGAAAGTGATTCGAAGCGGCTGGATGATATCACGATCAAATCAAATCCGGTAAGTTCAACAGACCAGGGTGCCCGCAGACTGGAGAAAAATGCCACTCAGGTAATGAATATTGTTTCGGGCAAAGCCATTGAAATTTCACCCGATTTAACGGTAGCGAATGTGATGCAGCGTGTATCTGGTGTATCCATTGAGCGGAACAGCAATGGCGACGGGCAATACGCTATTCTAAGGGGCATGGATAAAAGATACAATTATACGCTGGTGAACGGGGTAAAGATCCCAAGTCCGGATAACAAATACCGATACGTGCCGCTTGATCTTTTTCCGGCTGATTTGCTGGATCGTTTAGAAGTTTATAAAACGTTAACACCAAATTTGGAGGGTGATGCCATAGGCGGTGGAATCAACATGGTGATGAAAAATGCGCCGGGCAAGTTCCAGGTAAATGCCAATCTTTCTACCGGCTATAACCAGTTGTTTTTCGACCGCAAATTTGCCAGTTATAATGCTTCTGATATTCAACACAAATCACCTTATGAACGTAATGGTAAAAGCTATAGTGCCACCCAAAACGATTTCACTAAAGGAACGCTTGATTATCAATATAAAAATCCGGCACCAAACCTTATCGGGAGTTTATCTTTAAGTCAGCGGTTTTTAGATAATAAGTTAGGCGTAGTTTTGGCCGGTAGTTATCAGAATACTTATCGCGGCAGCAACAGTACTTTTTATAATAATGCCGTTACCGGAACAGATGCCTATGCTGTGATTACCAGCAAAAGTTATCGTGAATTTTCAGAGCAACAGCAACGTACAGGTTTACATGGAAAGGTAGATTATGTTTTCAATAAAAATCACCAGTTAACGTTTTACAATGTTTACGTTAATTTAAAAAATCAGCAGCTCAGAGATGCGGTGACCACAACTTACAATAGTGTGTACAATCCAGCGGCTGGTAATGCCGAACTGGTTTACAATACCCGGAGCCGTTTAACTGAACAACAGATTTACAACAGCACACTTCATGGCGATCATCAATTCTTTGATGATAAATTTAAGGTACAATGGTCGGCGGTTTATTCTTCAGCCAAAAACGATGTGCCGGATAATACAAGTATCAGCCTGAATGGCTTACAGCAGCACTTTCAAAGCAGCAGAACAACTTTGGTAAATACTTCTCCTGTAAACCGCAGGTGGGAGCGCAATACCGATGAAGATTTAGCAGGCTATTTAGATCTCACTTACCGTTTCGCCATTGGAAATAACAAGCTGGATGTAATGGCTGGTGGGTTATACCGCAATAAACAGCGCAGCAGCTTTTTCAATAATTATACACTCTCACCGGGTGCTGCCGATGCAGGCCGTGTTTATGGGGTAGATTTTCAGAACTATACTGATTTGAATTTAATTGTAACCAACCCAACAGGTGCGGTGGCTAATCCCTTAACCTATGATGCATCGGAAAAAATCAGTGCAGGTTATGGGATGTTTAAATATAGCGTATCAAAATTGGAAGTAGTAGGTGGTGCCAGAATTGAGCACACCAACCAGGGCTATAACCTGCTTTTTCCTGCCGGAGAAACATTTCCAAAGGGATCACAAGTATATACTGATGTATTACCGAGCCTAACGGCAAAATACTTTTTAACCGAAAAAGCACAATTGCATGCTTCGTATTATAAGGCACTTAATCGCCCAGGGTTTTATGAAATTGTACCTGGAAAGGTTGTTAATGAAGAGTTTCAGGAACGAGGTAATCCAAATTTGAAGCGTGCCCTGGCCGATAATTATGATTTACGCTACGAGCTTTTTCCAGGTGCATCAGAACAGTTAATGGTTGGTGCTTTTTATAAAAAGATTAAAGACCCTATTGAATATACTTTTCAGGCTGATGCGACTCGCGGACAGGATATTTACTATACTCCGGGAAATTTCGGCACAGCTCATAACTATGGTGCAGAGGTAGATTATATCAAGTATTTCAGCAAGATAGGGGTAAAGGCGAATTATACCTATACGCACTCCCGCATTACTACGCCTAAAACAACCCGAACCATTAATGCAATTACAGGAGATATTCAGGCGCTTTCAGTAGATCAGGAACGTCCACTTTTCGGACAGTCTGAACATATCGGAAACCTTTCTTTATTATTTAAGGATACTAAAAAAGGCTGGGATGCCCAGCTGGCCGGTGCTTACACAGGTCCGCGGATCAATACCGTTTCACAATTCCTCAATAATGATTTATGGCAGGAAGGTTTTATTCAGATGGATGCCTCAGCCGAGAAACGTTTCAAAGGCGGGATCAGTGTTTTTATCAAGGCAAACAACATCTTAAATACCCCTACTAAATTATTTATTAAAGGTACCAACCCTGAGAATGATAAAATCAATGAAGATCTGGTTAAAGATGGGCACACACTGATCAGAAGTGATTACTACGGACAGAGCTATTTGCTGGGTTTCAGGTATAAGTTTAACTAATCGACAATTTAAAATATAAAAAGATGAAATCGAATCAGATTTTTAAATTACTCATCCTGTTGGTGCTGGCCCTTGCCGGATGCGAAAAAGCCAATATTGATGTAGATACGAGCGAGGTGAATGGCTCAGCCATCGGAGAAGTATCCGGTGTTTGGGCAAAAGGAAGTACGCAGGTAATAAAAGGCGATATCATTATCCCGGAAGGTAAGTCACTCACCATTGAAGAAGGCGTAACCATTTTAATGGATACTGTAGCTAAACCTGAAATTGTGGTAAAAGGCAATTTATATGCCCTGGGCACGGCAGATAACCCGATTAAATTTACGGTAAATGAATTTTATAAAACCACCCAAAAGAAATTTGGTAAGCTTTGGGGTGGCATACTGGCCGGGCCAACTTGCGAAGAACTGGTTTTGGATCACGCCATTATTGAATATGCCGGCTCCAGTACCTCAGATGCTTCCACTTCGGTAAAAATGGGCCTTTACAAAGCCGTTGCAGGTGAAAATTTGCCAGCACTTTGGTTTGCCAATGCCAAAGGTAAATTGGTGGTGCAAAATAGTATTTTTAGAAACCTGCAGGAAGATTGTACCTATATTGAAGGTGGAAAAATCATTTTTGCCAACAATATTTTCTACACTACAGGGGTAAGCGGTGGCGAGGCCATGAACTTTAAATCGGGCTGTTTGGCAGATATTGCTTATAACCTGATTTACAGTACCAACACCAATGCTTTAAAACTTTCCAATACCGGCGATAAGGTACCGCAAGCCTATATTATTGCCTATAATAATACCATGGTGAATACCGGCTGGAGAAGACCAACGGCAAAAGGTGGTTCAATATGGCTGGAAAGTACTGTACGGGCTGATTTGTATAATAATCTCTTTGCCAATACCCGTTTTGGTGTTAAAAGAGATCCTAAAAAACCGGAAGATTCACGCTCTGTATACAGCAACAACTGGTATTATGGTTTTGACCAGGTTACGGTGAATCAGTTTCAGCCTAAAGGCGATATTATTGGGGGTAAAAATGATGTGATCAGTAGTGCTGCAGGTGCGAATGATCCTAAATTTGTAAATTATCCTTTAAATACCGCTGTAAACAATGCAGATTTTAATACTGCCTGGGATTTTCATTTGCAGGGGAATTCACCAGCTTTAAACAAAGGGATTACCAACTTTACACGTCATCATCAGGCAGGAATTGTCATGAAAAACGGAATAACTTACACCTCACCAGCACCAGCTGCGTTTATTGGCGCATATGGCACAAAATAATCAAATGAAGCACAGAAACCTCATATACATCGCATCAGTTGTGGTGTTAAGCCTAAGCCTTTCCTGTAATGGCGGCGCACAGCAAATGAATAATAATGAAGTAAAACCTTTATATGTATCCGATCCGGTTGATTTTGATAGCGATGACCCGGCCATCTGGGTTAACAAGGCCAATCCGGCAAAATCATTGGTGATTGGTACGGATAAGGATACCAATGGCGGATTATATGTTTTTGACCTGAAAGGAAAGATCATCAAATCAAAAACAGTTAAGGGTTTAAAGCGGCCCAATAATGTGGATATTGCTTATGGTTTAAATCTGGACGGTAAAAGGACTGATATTGCCGTAACTACCGAACGCTATACGCACAAACTGCGGATGTACAGTTTGCCTGATATGACACCTGTTGATAATGGCGGCATTCCGGTTTTTGTCGGGGAAACCGGGGCAGAATACCGCGACCTGATGGGGATTTCGATGTATACTGATCCTAAAGGGCAAATTTATGTCATAGTTGGTCGGAAATCCGGGCCGAATGAAGGCGGATATTTATGGCAATACCTTTTAAAGGATGATGGCCATGGGCATGTAAAGGCAGATTTAGTGCGGAGGTTTGGTAGCTACAGCGGCAAAAAGGAAATTGAGGCTATTGCAGTAGATAATGAATTGGGTTTTGTGTATTACTGTGACGAACAGTTTGGCATTCGGAAATATTATGCAGATCCGGCAAAAGGCAACCAACAGCTGGCATTGTTTGGGCAGGGTGATTTTGCAGTAGATAATGAAGGGATTGCTATTTATAAAACCCCTGGTAATAAGGGATATATTTTGGTTTCAGATCAGGGGGCCAGGCAGTTAAAGGTATATGGCAGAACAGGCAAAGATGGTGCGCCAAACCAGCACCCGCTGTTAAGCACCTTAAAATATGCGGCTAACCAAACCGACGGAATTGATGTGGTTTCAGTACCTTTAAATGCTGATTTTAAACATGGTTTGCTGGTGGCCATGAGTGATGATAAGACCTTTCATTTTTACCGTTGGGAAGACCTTGCCGGGAAAAGGCTTGACATGAATCGCTAGTTTAGGATGAGCATTTGTAGGTAAGCCTATAAAGAATCATCGGTTAGGCCATCGTTGCTTTGCCGGCTTTTTCAGCCGGCAGCCTGTCCAGACCTTTAGGGAAAGCAATCTTTTGCCGTAATTACTGGCAGGAGTTGTTTTCGGCTGGCCGCCGAGGGGCTCTTTCTTTTGGCTTAGCCCAAAAGAAACAAAAACCCAAGGCTTGCATCCTTTCTTGTAAAAAGCTACGAAAATCTTTATTGCGGCAGCCTCTAGGCTTCTTACCCCTTTCTTATCCCAGCGCACAAGCTTGATTCTGCCTTGGGTTGTGGGTTAATGAGAGGAAGTGCATAGATTTTCATGCTTTTTTCTGCGAAAATCTGCCAGTCCGGTAGCAGGGAGCAGAGGAATGTTACGCATAATTTCATTCGGGATCAATCGTCATCTCGACCGCAATGGAGAGATCTTTGTATTTTACCTTTTAAAAATTTTTCTAATGCGATCTTCATTCCCGTGCAGGCTGGAACCTTAATGCTTTCACTATTCCGCTGTACTTTTTTATTTTGCCCCATGCTCTGGCTTGCCTCGGCTCACCGCCGCCGAGCGGCTGTTTCTTTATCCTTGATGATAAAGAAACAAACGATTAAGGCTTGGAGCTGATGTTGGATTAGCGCGTCGAAATTTTAAAAGCGGTAGCACAAGGACTCGATTTTGTTTGGTCATAAAGATTAATTTCGAGGGAGCCGTGTGCGCTACCTTGGGCAGTGGTGTCATTTGAACGGTGGTGCAAAAATTTCAACGGCTTCTCCTTCCATCATCTCCCAAGCCGGTAGCTGGGTGCAGATAGCGTGGTGGCTATAACGGGATGCAGATCATCAGTTAGATCGTCATTGCGAGGCGGCTTTTTCAGCCAAGGAAGCAATCTTATTAGTATTGTTTTTACCATTAAGTCATTCTACCTCGATCAATCACTGGTTCTACCGTAGTGTTTCAAAGGAAATTCTTTAACGGAGAAATCTTTGAACTGCCTTTAAGCAGCATGCGCAGTGAACAACATTATACTTGCAGTTGGCAGGTTTACGTTTGCAGTTGATAGTTCTATCAGCGCAGTTAACAACTTTATTGGAGAGGTTGGTTTTAGTTAATAACATTATAAATGCAGCTAACAATTTACAGGATGTCTTTTTAAACAAAACAACAACCGGTTTTTTCAGTTGCTGTATCATTTTATGAGTAGTCAGCTGATAAGCCCAAAACCTTCGCTACTTTCTCCAAAGTAGAATCTTCAATATCGGCACTTTGCTCTAATTTACTAATCTACTGTTGGCTGATGCCCAGTTTAATGGCTAGAGCTTCTTGTTTCATGCCGCGGAGTTCGCGGATGCGACTAATAAGTAATTACCTGTTCTTCTAAATGTTCAGGTAAATCACGATAATTATATTTTTGTCCACGTAATTGTGATTCAAACCCAGCAGCTTTAATAGATTGCTGAATGCCATTTGCTGTAAAACGATGTGGTGCACCTGCAGCAGAAACCACATTTTCCTCTATCATGATTGATCCAAAATCATTTGCGCCGGCATGTAAGCACAATTGGGCAGTTGTTTTACCAACTGTTAACCAGCTTGCCTGAATATTTTTAATGTTTGGCAGCATGATTCTGCTTAAAGCGATCATCCTGATGTATTCATCAGCAGTTACATTATTACTAATACCACGTAATCTTTTTAACAAAGTGCCATCATCCTGAAAAGGCCATGGAATAAAGGCCAGAAAACCATTGGCATCAGCAGGCTTTTCACTTTGAACCTGACGAATCCAAACCAGGTGTTCAAATCGTTCTTCAATGGTTTCTACATGGCCAAACATCATGGTTGCAGAAGTGGTAATATCCAGCTGGTGACAGGCCCGCATCACATCCAGCCATTCCTGTCCACCACATTTTCCTTTAGAGATTAATCTCCGAACACGGTCGTTCAGAATTTCTGCACCCGCACCAGGAAGCGAATCCATCCCGGCTTCTTTTAATACACTTAAAACTTCGGTATGGCTAATGCCTTCTAATTTCGCTACGTGGGCAATTTCCGGCGGTCCTAAAGCGTGAAGTTTTAAATCGGGATATAATTCTTTTAACTTTCTAAATAAATCAGCATAAAAATTCAACCCTAAATCCGGGTGATGGCCACCTTGAAGTAATAACTGATCGCCACCTAAACGAAAAGTTTCTTCAATTTTTACTTTATAAGTTTCAATGTCAGTGATGTAACTTTCATCATGACCAGGTCTTCTGAAAAAGTTACAGAATTTACAGTTCGCAATACAAACGTTGGTGGTGTTAACATTTCTATCTATCTGCCAGGTTACTTTACCACTCGGAACCTGAATTTTTCTCAGTTCATTGGCTACAAACATCAATGATGCAGTATCGGCATGGTGGTATAGGTATACGCCTTCCTCTTGCGTTAAAAAATCAAAATGTAGCGCCCGTTGCAGTAAATCGGCTGTATTCATGAAGCAAAAATACTCGAAATAAGTATCACTATAATCACAGTTTTATAAAAAAACAATGTAGCCTTAATTATTTTTAGCTGTATCTGCTTTACGTTTAAACAGGTTTCGCAAATTGTTTCCTTGGTTTTTTAATTCTTCTAAACGTTTTTTTGCGCTGTCGTTAACTTTTGTTAAACTTTCATTGGCCTTAATTACATTGTTTTTAACTGTATTTTGCCCGGTAGTAACCGCATCAGAAACTTGTTTAACCGTTTGCTCACCAGTTTTTATAGCGCCTGAAACTTGTTTTATTTTTTTATTGGCATTTACTTTACCACTGTCTATAAACTTTTTAGCTGCAGCAGCCATTGGCGTTTGTTCTAAATTACTCAATGGTTTAGAGGTTGTTACAGTTGGTGGTAAGGCTATAGTGGTTGTATCATTAACAGGTTTACCTAAAGCAGTATTTGTTTTACCAAGTAATTGCTCATCTTCCGGTTTTACTATGCCACCATTTGCGGTATAATAGGTTTTACTTTTTAAATAAGTTGTTTTGGCGGTTTCTAACTGTACTTTTGCGGTTGCTATTCTTGCGGCATCGTTACTTGCAACAGCTGCATCATAATTTAACTGGGCATCGGTAAGTGCGAGGGCCGCAGCTTCATAAGATTTAGTAAAGTCAATTTTTTCTTCGTTTTTTGTTGCGGTATTACATGCTGTTAGACTGAAGGTTAACAGACAAATTAAAAATATATTTTTCATATTATTTTGAGGTAGTAAATTGGCTAACTATTTTCTTTAAAGAACTGGTTTCCTGGTCTTCTGTTATGTTCCCACCCAGTCTTTCAATCTCTAAATTGTTAATACTCTTCGCGAATTCTAAATATTTTAAGTATCTGCTAAGGATTTCTATTTTCGTTCCATTGTTGGTTTGTTCAGTATTGCTTAGGTTTTTAACGAAGGTTTCCATGTTATCTATACAAACAATATAAGCTTGAAAAGCATTTGGTGTAAAGTAATCATTAACCAAATTATTGGTTTCGAGTTGTGGGTATAATTTCGGCAATGTAACAGGTGTTTTCTTCAAGGTTTCAGTCAAGTTGACTCCGGAATTTGAAGTATTTAGATACATTCCCTTGGTTTTCATCTGGCAATTTTCGATGGCTAAATTGGTGGTGTTAAGAAGCTTAATTAAGTTATTCTTTTGGTTGATGTTATCCAGAAAAGTATTTACAGCTAATGCAATAAATAATCCTGTAAAAGTAGAAATGAGGGAGATAATAAAACTAAACGTGTCATTATTGTTTTTACGCCAAGGGCTATTTCTTCTAAAATTGAGTAAAAAAAGACTTATAGCAACTAAAATGAGCGATATTATCACATATGTCAGCATATTTTTTTTGGTTTAATTTTTCAATAAATTTAAAGAATTAAATGTAATAAAGAAATTACAAATGGTGTTTTCATCATTTAACAAATCATAAAAATTAATCATCCATTGGCTGTTTAAGTGATTAAACAATTCAGCAATTCAACAATTCGTCTATCTTTGTTGGCTATGGTAGATTTTAATCGTTTTACACTGGCTAACGGATTAAAGGTTTTGGTTCACGAAGATCCGACCACTCCAATGGCAGTTTTAAATATTTTGTATGATGTGGGTGCCCGTGATGAGGACCCTGATAAAACTGGTTTTGCTCACTTATTTGAACATTTAATGTTCGGTGGATCGGTTAACATTCCCAGTTATGATGAACCTTTACAAAGGGTAGGTGGTGAAAATAATGCTTTTACCAGTAATGATATCACTAATTATTACATTACACTCCCTGCAGAAAATATAGAAACGGCATTCTGGCTGGAAAGCGACCGTATGTTAAGCTTAGCTTTTTCTGAGAAAAGCCTGGAAACACAAAGGAACGTGGTTTGTGAAGAATTTAAACAGCGTTATCTTAATCAACCATATGGTGATGTTTGGTTAAAATTACGCCCTTTAGCATATAAAAAACATGCTTACCGGTGGGCCACCATTGGAAAAGAACTTTCGCACATCGAAAATGCAACCATGGATGATGTGAAGGCTTTCTTTAAAAAACATTATACACCCCAGAATGCTATTTTAGTGGTAGGTGGAAATGTAAAAACGGAAGATGTTAAAAAACTGGCAGAAAAATGGTTTGAACCTATTCCGGCTGGAGAGAAATATGTCAGAAACCTGGTACAGGAAGATGTTCAAACTGAGGCCAGAACGGAAACTGTAAAAGCCAATGTGCCCTTAAATGCTATTTATATGGCTTTTAAGATGCCAGGAAGGCTTAATTCCAACTACTACGCATTTGATTTGCTCTCAGATATTTTATCGCGCGGACAATCTTCACGTTTATACAACAGCCTTTTAAAGGAGCAAAAATTATTTAGTGATATCAATGCTTATATTTCCAGCAGTCTGGATACCGGATTATTTATTGTAGAGGGCAAACTGGTAGAGGGGGTGGCGATGGAAACTGCCGAGAAAGCCATCTGGAAAGAATTGGATCAGCTTAAAGCCGAACTCGTATCTGTAAATGAATTAACGAAGGTCAAGAATAAGGTAGAATCGGTATTGGTGTTTTCTGAAATGAGCTTACTGGATAAAGCCATGAACCTGGCCTATTATGAGCTATTGGGCGATGCTACCCTATTGAATCAGGAGGCAGGAGAATTTTTAAAAGTAACAGACGAAGATATTAAAAGAATCGCAAACGAGACTTTTGGCAGGGAACAATCATCAACTTTATATTATTTAACTGAAAAAGATGCTTAACAGACAATTAGCGCCTGATTTTAAGCAGGTATCAACCATCAATTTTATACAGCCCATTCATCACAAATTGGATAATGGTATTCCGGTTTATACCATTTATTCTGGTGAGCAGGATTTGGTACGTATAGAATTTATTTTCAATAACGTAAACTGGAATATTGAAAAACCGCTGCAGGCCATTGCCGTTAGTGCCATGTTAAATAATAGAACCAGTAAACTTTCATCAAAAGAAATTGCAGAGCAAATTGATTTTTACGGTGCATTTTTTCAAACGGAATATGTACAGGATCAATCAACGGTGACACTTTATACCTTAAACAAGCACCTGGCAGCTGTATTGCCCATTGTAAAAGATGTAATCACTGACAGCCAGTTTCCGCAGGCTGAAATGGATATTTATATTCAGAATCAGAAGCAAAAACTGCAGGTAAACCTGCAAAAGAATGATATTGTCGCCAGAAAGGAATTTGCACAGGCACTTTTTGCAGATACGGCTTATGGTGTAAACATTGAAGAGCGGCATTATGACGAACTGAAAAGGGAAGATTTAATTGCTTATTTCAAGGCTGCCTACGCACCGGATAACTGTATGATTGTAGTGTCGGGTAAATTTGAAAACGAAAGCTTTAACCTGCTAAATGAACAATTTGGTCATCATTGGGAAAATGGCAAGGCTGTGAAAAATAATTTTAAATTCAACATCCTGCCCCGTAAAGTTATTTATAAAGAGCGTCCTGATGCTTTACAATCTGCCATTAGAATAGGAAAGCTGGCCGTCAATCGTACGCATGAAGATTTTCCGGGCTTACAGATTTTAAATACCATTTTAGGCGGATATTTCGGTTCACGCCTGATGAACAATATCCGTGAAGATAAAGGATATACTTATGGTATCGGTTCTGGAATATCATCCCTGCAGGATGCAGGTTACCTGTTTATCGCAACTGAAGTAGGCGCTGAAGTTTGTGCTGATGCCCTGGTTGAAATTTATAAAGAGATTGAATTGCTTAAAAACGAGCTGGTTAGGGAAGAGGAGCTTATGCTTGTTAAAAATTATATGCTCGGGTCAATGCTGGGTAGTCTTGAAAATGTTTTTTCTCACGCAGATAAGTTCAAAAACATTCATTTATTTGGTTTAGGTTATGATTATTATGAAAACTACATTCAAAAAGTAAAGTCAATAACGGCCGAAGAAATCCGTTCTTTAGCCAATCAGTATTTTAATCTCGAAGATTTTACAGAAGTGGTAGTAGGGAAGAAGTAATTAATTTAGAAAGCTATATCTAAACCTATAAGGTGTTTAAGACCTTATAGGTTTTTTTATTATCTGTACTGGCAAAGATAAGCTGTAGGGACCTCTGTTTGAACTTTGAACCTGGAATTGGCCGGAACTTCGAAACTATTTCCAGCTTCAAAATGCTGCCAGTCGGTTTGGTCGGGCAGCAATGCTGATAGTTTTCCTTCCACAATATGCATAATTTCTTTGTCCGCCGTCCCAAATTCATATTCACCGGGATTTATAATTCCCAGAGTAGATTTCCCTTCTGCGGTTTCGTAACCAAGAGATTTAACGTTTCCGTTAAAATAAGTATTTTCTATTATCATCTTTCGATCTTTTTGTAAAGCTATAAAATTTGAGATAATGGTAAAACCTGTAAAAAGATAAAGCTCCCCATCGCGGGGAGCATCTATCCAACTAACAAAACATATTTTTTAGGTTACTATCCTTTTTTAACTAATTTGTATTCAATTACCGGTTTGCCGCGTTCGCCGCCATCGCTACCAACACCCATGCTTACAAATCTTAATTTGTAAATGTTACCTGCACTGTCTTTTATTAAATAGAAGTATTTTTTAATGATTCCCGTACCTGTTGTTACTCTCCAGTTGCTCCCAATAACATCTCTTGAAGTTAAAAATATCAGTCCAGTCAGGTTAGCTTCAGTAAAATTTGTATATGTTATTGAGACTGTTTCTTCAAATTGAAGTGCGCTTACGCCACCTAAATTATTGGTTGTGATAAAATCCTGGTAAAAATATGGATTGGATTCCGGGTCACTGGCTAAAGATCTATAGGTACTGAAGCTCCAATGAAAATCCCACTCTGCTTTTTTAGGCTCTGCATTGACTACAACTCCATCATTATTATTTCCGAGAGAGACAAACGACAAATTAAAATCGGCATTTTTTGAAATACTTACAGTTTTAAAAGTAGTTTCCTGAACTTTTGCATATTGTAACGTATAGCCAGTTGTGCCATTTCTTAATACCCTCACTTTGTAAAGATTTGGTTCTGTATAAGTTCCGTTTAAACCTAAAATATATACTTTATTTTCGGCATCAGTTGCAGATACTGCAGCTATAGCAGTGCGATTTAAGCTCCCGTTATAACTATCAACTAAACTAACCGCATTTACCAATGGGGGAGATGCTTGTAAACTCATATTATAAACCATTGAGGCTTTAGCATCATTCAACGTTACGGTATTAATATCAGTTTTATTAACAACCTGGGCTAGCGCCTGAAAGGATTGATTAAGTACGACTTTAAAATCAGCGCCGTTATAAAATCCTAAAGCCCAGCTTTTTCTATTAACCGACGTTGATTTATCTGTACTTAAATCTGCATACACAATGTTAGCATAATTAGACTCAGCGGTTTTACCACTTAAAGTTAACGTACTTCCACCTGATGGTGGTACAACAATTATAGGTTCATCATTATCTTTTTTACAAGCAGTAAAAGTGATCGCCAAAACGGCGATTGCAATCATAGAGTGAAGTTTATTCATCATTTTTTGTTTTATTATTTGTTCCAGTTAAAAGTTATTCCGAGTACATAAGAGCGACCATAGCTGTAGGGCACCGCACCACCGCCTGTGCTATGGGCACCGCCTGATGCCGTAGAAGAATTGGTGAGTTGAGTGACATCAAACATATTTTTTACCCCTGCATTAATCGTGAAGTATTTATAAAGATGTTTGTTAAACATTAAATCGGCTAAACTAAAATCACCGATTTCAACCTGCTTATAATCTGCTGCATTGGCACCATTGTTTTGATAGCTGGGTAACTTGCCGGTGTATTTGTAAAATAAGCTGATGTTTCCTTTAAGCTGAGGCAGGTTATACATTATTGTTGCCGTAATTTCAGGAGACCATGAGAATGCTGGAATAGTCAGGCTTGGGTTTTCCACCAATTGTTCGTTATATCGGCCAATGTAAGAAGCACCAATAGTGGCATTGATATTTTTATAAATGACTGTATTATCTACGGTAAAGCCTGTAGTTTTAAATTTTGATAAATTGAATAATGTCGTGATTGTTGCATTTTGCGCTGATTGTGCAAATGTGATGCGGTTTTTGAACAGGTTATAAAAGGCAGCTAAAGTTGTACGAAGTTTAAATTCGGAAGTATTATGGGCTTCCCATGTTAATGAACCGTTAAAACTGTTTGATTCTTCTGCCTTTAAATCCGGATTGCCGAGAATATTATGACTGGCATCTACAAAATCATAATACAATTCGCGCAAAGCTGGAGCCCTGAAGCCTCGTGCATATGCCAATCTTAAATCTAATTTTCTACCTAATGCAAACTTGGCATTGATTGATGGAATGACTGGTGGCGCAGTGTAAACAGAATTTTTAATGATCCTTAATCCTGGTCTGATATTAATGCCAGCTATTGGTTTGATTTCTGATGATATAAAGAAAGCATAATCATTGATTACGGGTGTACCATTAATTCTTTGTCCGCCGGCTGCATCCCTGTTGTATTCTATCCCGGGCTGAAAGGACACTTTATCGTTCAGGATATACTGGGCAGTAGCCCTGAAAATTACCGAATTGAATTTAGCAGTATCCTGTTTACCCTGATCTGTACCTAAAATGTCTGTTCCGGTGCTAAAATTATGGTTGACTGTTTTGGTTAATCTTTTTAAGTCAGAATAGCCTGCAATTGCAGTAATTTGAAGAGAAGGACTTAATTTCCATTCCGATTGTAACTGGTTAGTATAACGGGTAGTTTTATAGGTTTGCCATTCTGCAATATAATTTAAAGGATTCATCCCTCCGCGACTGATAATTTCTTCCTTTAAACCATCCAACCTGTACCAGATATTAAAATTTTCATTGCGATAGCCGAATTTAGTATTGGCCAGCCATTGTTCTTTTGGCTTCCAGCGGTTTCCACTGGCCAGATCCTGATCTACGATATCTCTTGGCGTGGTACTGGGTTTAATATTCCAGCCACCAAAATCATTATGCGTAACACCAGCCAAAGCACTCCATCCCTTATTTTGCCAGCTCAAACCAATGTTTTGAATATGATTGCCTTTACCAGAAAATGGAGTATGTTCTTTCCCTACTGTTTCTTCCTGTACTCTTGCTGTAACATTTAAGTTCGATTTTCCGGCTCCCTTCGTGATGATATTGATCACTCCGGCCAAAGCGTCTGATCCATACACGACTGACATCGGGCCTTCTACTATTTCTATTCGCTCAATGGTATTGATATCAATTTGATTCAAGCTTTCTCTGGTATCCGACCGGTCAATCATCGGAACACCATCCAGCAATACTTTTACGTTCCGGCCACTCATGCCCATTACAGTAACATCAGCGGTGCCTAAAGTCAGGTCATTGCTGAACCTGAAGCCTAGTTCTGTATTTAAAACCTGTTGAATATTCAGCGCACCCCGCAGTCTGATTTTTTCTGCACTTATAGTTCTTACCTGGTAAACTGAATTTTTTATCGATTGTGGGCCATACTGACCGGTTACCACAACTTCCTTTAAATCATTTACCCCCAAGGTATCAACTTTAGCATGCTGAGCTACAGCTGATAATCCACATAAAACGAAGGCAAACGACAGATATATTTTCATTTATTTAGACTAATTATAAATAATTATGCAAATTTGTACATAATCACAAAATGGAGATAACGCCAGGCGGATAATTAATGCCGTTATACGGATTAAAAACAGAATATGATAAAGACGCTAATGCCTGTGATAACCTTTATAAAATTTAACTAAATGAAAATTAAACTCTCAGCGTATGCATCACAACATACCATCCATGAACAGGTTTACAAGGATAACTTCCAGATCAAGGAGGATATAGAAGAAATGGAGAAGCAAATTCAAACCCATAATTATCAGATTAAATTAAAGGAAAAATGGTTTGACGGAGTTCACATCAGCAGGGTTGAAATAGCCAATCATGGCGTTGAAGATTTTTTATATGAATCTTCAGCTCATCATATCGGCTTCCTTTTTTGTATAGACGGTAAGATAAGTTTTAACAGGGCCACCAATACCGGTTATTTACTCAACATAGCTAAAAACCAGTATTATGTTTTATCAGGCCGGCTTGAACCCCTGGTAATTCGTGCTGTCAAAAAGGCTTGTTACGTATATGTTCAGCTAACAACATCTTATTTTCAACATCTTACCAATCAGGAGTTAAAAGATCATCAAATGATTCAACAACATCTATTAACCCCAGAAGTAGGCTTGTGGCTTAATCGTTTAGAAAGTTATTCATACCAGGGACGGATAGAGCGGATTTTTCTGGAATCCAGAATGTTCGAATTAATTATTTTTTACCTGCAGAAAAAAGAGCCTGCAGCTGTACCAATTAAGGAAGATGATCTGATGAAAATTATGTTTGCCAAACAGCTGGTTGAAAATAATTTGCAGCGTCCGGGTTCATTGATTGAGCTATCCCGTCGGGCCGGGATTAATGATTTTAAACTCAAGAAAGGTTTTAAAATACTGACCGGCTATACTGTTTTTGGTTATCTCTATAAATTAAGGATGGAAAAAGCACAGCACCTGCTCCTGCAGGAGAAGAAAACAGTAAACGAAGTTGCTTTTCTGGTAGGATATAAAAATGCACAACATTTTATTACGGCTTTTAAAAGACAGTATGGAATTTCGCCGGGAAGCCTGAATAAAAATAATCTGATCCAAATAGATGAATAACTTGTTTTTTTGTAAGAATAAAGTGAAAAAACACTGAACGATCAGCTTGTTGTACATAATACTTTCTGCAATAACTACATTTACGGATTAATTATAGAACATGATCATCCTTTATATTATTGTAGCCATTGCCATATTGGTTTTAATTGTTATCAATCTACCTGTTTTCGGAAGTTCACCCAGTGGTTTAAGGCTAGATAAAATTCGTCATTTACCGAATTACCGCAATGGTGCCTTACAAAACTTATCTGTTACCCCCATGCAGCCGGAAGGGATTAGTTTCTTTACCATAATGAAAGCATTTTTCTTTGAAAATCATCCCAATAAGATTCCTGTTAAAGCATTAAAATCTGTTAAGCCTGATATAGATGCTGTACCGGATCAACATCTGCCGGAAGTGATCTGGTTTGGACACTCGTCTTACCTGATTAAAATAAATGATCTCCGCATTTTGGTCGATCCTGTATTTAGTAAAGTACCCTCACCTTTTTCATTTATAGGAAGTAAGGCTTTCCTGGGAACAGATTTTGTGAAGGCCGCGCAATTTAAAAATATTGATGTCCTGCTCATTACGCATGATCATTATGATCATATGGATTTTCAAACAATCTCAACCCTTATACCTCATGTTAAAAAAATCGTCACTTCCATTGGTGTGGGTTCGCATTTACAAAGATGGGGGATACCTGTTGATCAAATCCATGAACTTTGCTGGCATGAAACGGTTTCATTAGCTGAAGACCTAAAGTTTACAGCAGTGCCTGCCAGGCATTTTACAGGAAGGAAGTTTAAACGAAATCAAACCCTGTGGTCTGCATTTGTATTGGAAACCTCCCAATCAAAACTGTTCCTTGGTGGAGATTCCGGATACGATACCCATTTTACTGAAATAGGTAAAGCGCATGGTCCGTTTGACCTGGCGATTTTAGAATGCGGGCAATATGACGCCTATTGGCCATATATTCATATGTTTCCGGAGGAAACGGTGAAAGCTGCAATTGATCTTCAGGCTAAAGTTTTATTACCGGTGCATTGGGGCAAATTTAGTTTGTCCATGCATCCCTGGAACGATCCGATAAACAGGGTGGTAAAGGCCGCAAAGGAAAATGGATTGCGTTTGGTGACACCGAGGCTGGGTGAAACCATCCGGTTAAATAGCTATCTGCCTGATACAAATTGGTGGCAGGAAGAATAAATTAAACAATAATGCTCACACTGTGTTTAATTTTAAACGCAGCTAAATTATGAAAACAGACCTTATAGAAATTTTTCAAACCATTAGGGCCGGAGTACAACCTTATGCCACACGCGGTTATACCGTTCATGAAAATTCTGAAACCGGATATGACCTCTACAGCGAAAAAAATATCGAAACTTCTGAAGGAAAAATCACAGAACGTTTCTTTATAGGCATTTATATCAATGGAGATCAAGTTGAAGTGAAGCTGAATACAGCAGAATTTACGGCTGATATATCTGGCTTGCACCAGTTCGATGATCATAAAACCGGATTTCAAATTACTGCTTTAGACGATCAGAAATTAAGTGAGGTACAAAACTTTATTGAAATTATTCACACGAACTTTAAAGAAAAAGAGTGGATTTAATGATTTGATAGCTAAATTTGCTGACACATTATTGTTGCATAAAATAGCATCTTTGAATCACCTTTCATCTAAAAATAACATCGAATGGCATGATCAACTGAAATCCAGATTAGAGGATTCCGGATTGAAATGCCATTTTTTTGTTGAAGATAATTTCAGCTTAATTTTATTCAGCGAAAATCACATTGCCATTCATCTAATCAAGCTTAAGAATCATTTTCGGCCTGCTGACCTTATTCAGTTGCAGGAAAAATACAATAATTCCGGAATGAAACTCATCCACCTTTGGGAAGATATCTGGGTAAGCCGGCCAGCACAGGTATTGGCCAGAATAAAATCATTGCTTGGGCTAAATGAACGGATTCATGGCAGAAAAACAAAGGTGAATAAAATTGCAAAGCCAATTGCTGATCATTTTATCAATGAAAATCATTTGCAGGGCGCAGTGAGCAGCCGGTATAAGCTGGGCTTATTTGAAGGGGAACACCTGGTTGCAGTAGCTACTTTTTCGGCACTGCGGAGAATGAACCATACCGAAAATTATCAGTCAGCGGAGTTAATCAGGTTTGCCGTAAAAGCGGGTTATACAGTTACAGGTGGTTTAAGTAAGCTGATCTCGCATTTTCATGCTATTCAAAAGCCCAATGATTTAATGACATATGCCGACAGAGACTGGTCAGCGGGTGAGGCTTATGCAACACTTGGTTTTAAACTAACTGGTTTACTTGAACCTCAGGAATTTCTATTGGATGAACACCTGAACCGGAAACTCAGGAAGGACCAGGTGTCTGTTTCATTTCATCCTTTGGTTTTTAATACGGGTAGTTATAAATTTATCCTGGAGTTTTAAAATGGCAGATTATAATTTAATCATTATTCTGGGTGCAACGGCATCAGGAAAAACCAGGCTCGCCGTACAGGTAGCCGGTCAGTTAAACGGCGAGGTGATCAGTGCAGATAGTCGCCAGGTTTTCAGAAAAATGAATATTGGAACCGGAAAGGATCTCCATGAATATGAAATCAACAATAAAATTATTCCGCATCACCTGATTGATATCCTGGATCCTGGCGAACGTTATCATGTAGATGCATTCAAAAATGATTTTTATCGTGCATTTGAAACGATCAAATCAAAAAACAAATGGCCAATTCTATGTGGTGGAACCGGAATGTATATCCATAGCTTGCTGCAAAATCAGCCATATACTGCTATCCCCATAAATGATGCCTTAAGAAGTGAATTGTTATCTTTTGAAAAGGATCAACTGGTGGAGCTGTTAAGCAATTATCCGGAAGCACATACCGCTCATGCAGACCGATCCTCCAGAAAGAGATTGATCAGGGCAATAGAAATTGCAGCTTACTTAAAAAACCATGATATTAAAGAGAAGATAACACCTGAAATTAGGCCCGTTATTTTTGGTTTAAAGAATCAAATCGAAATTACCAGGGCAAAGATTTTATCGCGTCTGGATCACCGGCTTGAAAATGGGATGATAGAAGAAGTGGAGTCGTTAATAGCCGGTGGTGTTCCGAAAGATATTTTAGTCTTTTATGGTTTAGAATATAAATTTATAACCAATTATCTTGATGGACTGCTCAACTATCAGGAATTAAAGTCTGCGCTTGGCATAGCCATTTGCCAGTATGCCAAGAGGCAAAATACTTTTTTCAGAAAGATGGAGAAGGATCAGGTGAACATTCACTGGCTTGATGCATCTTTTCCTGCCCAGGCGCTCACACAGCAAGTTATGGATAAAATCTACTCAAAAGTATAAATATCTTAAAATAAGGATGTTTGGTCTTTAAATTCCTAAAAGTTGTTTTGACATTGCTTTTGGCATAGGTTTTGTAACTATGATGATATATTTATTTAACTTAAAAATAATATTTCATGAAAACATTTACTAAAATTATTGCTACTTCAGCAGCTGTAGTGGCATTATTTTTCTCGACTAATGCAAATGCACAATCACAAAAATTAGGAATAGGACTAACTGCAGGTATCCCAACAAATGATGCTTATAATTTTGTTGGTGGGGTGGATGTTCGTTATCAGTTCGATGTTGATAAGCAATTATCAATTCCTGTTACTGCTGGTTATACTCGCATGTTTGCTAAAGACTTCACAGTAGGTAATGCAACTTTTGATGGTACAGATTTTGGTTATATCCCTGTAAAAGTTGGTGCAAAGTACTTTTTTAATGATTCTGGGGCAGGTGTTTACGGTTTAGCAGAACTGGGTGCTGGTTTTGGTACTAATTCTGGAAGCAAGACCTCATTCGTATATTCTCCAGCTGTAGGTTATGCTTGGAGTAATGGTTTAGATTTAGGCGTTAAATATGAAGGTTTATCAAGAGACGGTGGTAGCATTGGTTTCTTTGGCTTACGTTTAGCTTATGGATTTAATTTGTAAGATCATATAATTCATTACAGAAAGCCCCGGCAACAGCCGGGGCTTTTTTTATTTATCATCATTTCTGAAAAAAATGAAAATAAATAAATCTGGATGAAATTATTTTACGTATATCAATCAAAACCTTATTAATAACTTAAATTTATCTGATATGAAAACGATTACTAAAATCTTCGCAACAGCAGCAACAGCTGTTGCAATTTTTGCTTCAACAAGCTTAAGTGCCCAAACAATGACAGAACCTGATCCAAATCCGGCTCCAAAGGGTATGGCCTTCAAAGTGGGTGTGGGTATTAATGGCGGTGTTTTTCGCGATAAATCGCCAATGGATTATGCATATGGAGCAGATCTGAAATTACAATGGGACTTATCTCCTTACGTAGCAGTTACTGCATCAGGTGGTTACACTAAATTAATTGCTAAAGACAATGCGGTAGATGCTGATTTCATTCCGGCAAAAGGCGGTGTAAAAGTATTTCCTATTAAAAGAATGTATCTGGCTACTGAAGCTGGTGCAGGTTTCGCTATCCAGGATGGTGCTAAAACAAACTTTATCTACTCTGGTGGTTTAGGCTATGAATTTGGCGGTTTTGATGCCGGCATCAGGTATGAAGGTTATGTGAATGACAGCGCTTCAACAACCTATTTCAGAAAAACAGGTCAGTATGCTTTAAGACTGGCTTATAATTTCAAATTATAATTAAAACATCATATAATTTGAAAGCCTCGCAATTTGCGGGGCTTTTTTCGTTTATTTAATATTAAATTACCTATTTTGAACCCAAAACCAAATACCATGAAACAAATATTCGGACTTGCCATACTCTTCACTTTTATTGCTTGCAACCAATCAGAAAAAAAGTCGGCAGGTAGAACTGATTCTATACAATCAGATACATTGAGTAAAAATAACCAGGTTTCTATTAAAGATAAAAAGAAAGAAGATATCCTGATCAAGTATGTGAATCTAAAAAATGCCCTGGTTAAATCGGATGAGAAGCTTACTCAAAAAAATGCCGCAGATTTACAGAAGAGCCTGGCTGATTTTGAAGGTTGTGAACCTACAGCTGAGGTTGCCGGTAAAATAGCAGGCAGTGGAAATCTTATTGATCAGCGGAAAGGTTTTACCATTTTAAGTTCTGACTTGATTGCATTGATGAAAGGTGCAGAAATAGAAAAAGGAACAATTTTTGTTCAACACTGCCCTATGGCTAATAAAGGAGATGGCGGCGATTGGCTATCTACAGAAAAGGAAATCAGAAACCCGTATTATGGAAATGAAATGCTGGAATGTGGTAGGGTTACAGAAGAATTAAAAGCAAATTAGAAAATCGGTTTTATATTAAATTAAGCATGATTGTTACGTCTTTCTGACTAATTGTTCATATTAATTTAACAGATTTGTTATGCACGTATATTAATTTTATATAATTTAGAAAGCTATAAACACAATACAATAATATGTCAGATATTGCAGAGATTAAAGTTGATGGTAAGACGTTAGAATTGCCAGTAATTACAGGAACTGAGGATGAAAAAGCCATAGATATTTCGAAATTAAGGGATCTTACTGGTTTTGTAACCTTAGATACTGGTTTTAAAAATACAGGTTCAACTAAAAGTAAAATCACATTTTTAGACGGTGAAAAAGGTATTCTTAAATACAGGGGCTATTCAATTGAAGAGCTTGCCGCAAAATCCAGTTTCTTAGAAGTAATTTATTTGATCATATACGGAGATCTTCCAACACAAACACAGGTAGAAGATTTTCAGGCTGAAATTAACAGGCATACCCTCATCCATGAGGATATGAAGAAATTTTTTGACGGATATCCATCACGATCTCATCCGATGGGGCAGCTGGGCTCATTAATATTCTCGTTATCAACTTTTTATCCGGAATGTTTAAAGCCAAATCAGACTGCAGAAGAGCAAAACCTGACCATCATTAAGCTTTTAGCTAAATTTCCGACGATAGTTTCGTTTGTTTATAAAAAATCGTTGGGTCACCCGCTGATTTATCCGAAAAATAAATATGATTATGTAACCAATTTTCTTTGGATGACTTTCGGACAACGTACAGAAGATTATGATGTAAATCCGATTGTGGTAAATGCCATGAATAAATTGCTGATTTTACATGCTGATCATGAGCAGAATTGTTCTGCATCAACTGTTCGGATTGTAGGTTCTTCTGATTGTAATTTATATGCATCTATTGCTGCAGGTATTGCTGCTCTTTGGGGTCCGCTGCATGGTGGTGCCAACCAGGCTGTAATTGATATGTTGGAATTAATCAAGGCTGATGGTGGTGATACAGAAAAATGGATTAACAAAGCTAAAGATAAAAACGATCCTTTCCGCATGATGGGATTCGGACACCGGGTTTATAAGAACTTTGACCCGCGTGCTAAAATTATTAAAAAAGCCTGTGATGATATTCTAGAAAACCTGGGAATTGATGATCCAATTTTAGAGATTGCGAAGAAGCTGGAAGAAGCTGCTTTAACTGATCAATACTTTATTGATAGAAAGCTTTATCCAAATGTAGATTTCTATTCAGGTATTATTTACCGTGCGTTAGGCTTCCCTTCTGAAATGTTTACGGTATTATTTGCCTTAGGCCGTTTACCTGGATGGATTGCACAATGGAAAGAAATGCATGAAAACAAAGAGCCAATTGGTCGTCCACGTCAGATTTACGTTGGTGAAACCGATAGAGAATTTGTTGAATTGAAAGACAGAAAATAATTATGATAAATCATAAAAAAACCCACTCGATAATGTCGAGTGGGTTTTTTTATGGCGTTAAATCTTGAACAGTCGTCTCTCTGAATTTATTTCAGGGTCTTATTATATATGTTGTACAGCATAAAAGATGCTGAAACAGTTCAGCACGAATATTAAGTCTAAGTAGCTACATAATAAATTAAATTAATCATCGCCATTTCTGATAGCTTAAAGGCAACTGCATAAAGAATTAAAATCCAAAAGATTTTAAAGACTGTGCTCCACGTTTTACGCTGATAAAAAACGGTGAGTGCTTTAAACATATACCAAAATAAATAAATGGTCACGCCGATCTCTATAATTTTAGTTAAAAAAGAATCCTCTCCAAATACATGTATCATGATTGGCTTGGTTATAATGGAGACGATAAAATAAACCATCATTCCGTGGATGGTAAAAATCAGGTGATCTAAATAGTAAATGTGATTTTTCCTGAAATTGAGCATGATGAACCCTGCCAGCAAAGGCATCAATAAAAAATATTGTTTTGGCCTGTTATGTTCTAAAGTCTCCTGGATAACTTCAGATTTCTCCCCAATAGTAATTGCCCTTTTTTTAATCAATTTTTCATACCAACTGTCTTGCTCGGCTAAAGACATTTTTTTCTGGCGTAGAAGATAGGCAGCATAGGTACTGTCGTTCCTTTCAATGTGGATCTCATTAAAATCTTCAATCCTATTTGCTATAGAATCAGATTTTAACCTGGTATTTTCTGCTTTTAGTCTGTTTAATTCTTTTTCCTGATCGGCAAAGCCCAATGCAATAAATTCTTCTTTCTTGATTGCCTCATCAATCGATTTAGTGGCTTTATTAGCAATTTTTTTAGGTATTCCAGTAAGTTTTAATGCTTTGTTTACACTGTCTGTTACATTTTGATTCTTTTTCTTTTCAATATTAACATGAACATTGTCCGTATCTTTTTCGCCATGTTTTGGAGAATATACCACCAAAAAATATACAATAGATACGAAAATATACATACTTACCGGATTGATGTACCGGGCTCTTTTCCCAGCTAAATAATCAAGTGTAACCTGACCTGGTTTTGTTAAGAGAGGGGAGAGTGTTTGGAAAAACTTATTATCAAAATGGAAATAGTGTGCAATACTGTGGCTGATGAAGCCCCAGAAACTTTCTTTAAGTTCTAAATTGGGTTGGCCACATTGGCTACAATAGTGTTTCTCTACATGTGCACCACAATTGAGGCAATCATGTTCTTTTCTATACTTACCAGATGACATATGTAATTTTGAGCGTTAATTAATGACTAATGGCCTCAATAGCTTTCTCTTCAGCTTTGGTATGTTTGTGTTTAAAAATAAATACAAAAACAATGGCAATGACCAGTACATATATAGTGAAAGCAAGCCAGATATTGTGCCAGTCTTTAACATCTAATGACCTGCTTAAATCGCCATTTTTTAAAACACTGATCCCTTTGTCTTTTAAAAATTTAAGCAAGTGAACGTTGTCTTCATTACTTTTTACATACCTGGAAAGTGAACCAATATTGCTGTAATAGGTTGTAAAATATTTATTAATCATCCAGCCGGAAACCAGGCTTCCGAATACAGCTCCAAAACCATTGGTCATCATCATAAATAAACCTTGCGCAGATGAACGGTTTTTAGGCGTGGTAGAAGTTTCTACGAATAATGATCCTGAGATATTAAAGAAGTCGAAGGCCATGCCATAGACCACGCAAGAGGTAATGATCATCCATAAGTTGGCCGACGGATCACCAAATGCAAACAAACCAAAGCGTAACACCCAGGCAAACATCGCAATTGCAATTACCCATTTAATTCCGAATCTTTTCAAAAAGAATGGAATAGCCAAAATGAAGAGTGTTTCTGATATTTGTGAAATGGATAAAATAATGGTGGAGTAACGGATGACAAAAGATTCTGCAAAAACAGGAAATAATTTAAATTCATCCAAAAAAACATCGCCATAGGCATTGGTTAATTGTAAAGCGGCACCCAAAAACATGGAAAAGATAAAAAACAAAGCCATTTTATAATCTGCAAAAAGCCTGAATGATTCCAGTCCTAATTTTTGGGCGAATGTTTTTTTCTCACTAATCAGATTCAATGGTTTACAGGCCGGAAGTGTGAATGAATAAATACCCAGAAACAAAGCACTTATGCCCGCAATGTAGAATTGATTTGCGCTGGCTTTATTGCCTGTTAAGTTCGTAATCCACATGGCTACGATAAAACCCACTGTTCCCCATACACGAATGGGCGGAAAGTGCTTTACCACATCGAAATTTCCATTTTTTAGGGTAGTATAACTGATGGAATTACTTAATGCAATGGTTGGCATATAAAAACACATGGCCACCAATATCACCCAAAAAAATGTATGGGGATCATTTACCTGTGGAAGGTAAAACATGGTAGCAGCGTAGAGAAGATGTAAAATGGCATACAGTTTTTCTGCGTTGATCCATTTATCGGCCAGGATGCCTGTGATGGTTGGCATAAACAGCGATGCAATACCCATTGTAGAAAAAATAATTCCAAAATTAGCACCATCCCATTGTTTGGTACCAAACCAGTAATTTGCAATGGTAATTAACCAGGCAGCCCACACAAAAAATTGCATGAAACTCATTATAGTTAAGCGAAACTTAACGTTCATAATAATAGTTTAGTTTGATTTTTTAAAGTAAAGGCTGAATATAGAACTAATTTGAAACATTATTCAAAAATAAACCCAAATTATTTAAAATAATCTGGGCAATTTTAACTTTTGGTTATTTTATGAAAAATACCGGATTTAATGTCACCATGCGAGTTATGATGTACCTCTTTTATTCAGTTCGTCTCTTAACCTTGCCGCTTTTTCATAAGCTTCATCAGCTATGGCTTCCTGTAATTTTTGCTGCAGTTCTTCCACTGATAAATCATTGAAGCCCTGTTGTTTGTTTATGGTTGGTGTACTATCTGATTCAGGTTCTTTGGCGATGGAATCCATATTCTCCAGAAACAAAAAGTCATTGCCCTCAATAACAATCCCTGCAGAAGAGAGAATAAACTCATAGGTATAAATCATGGCGTCAAAACGAACAGCCAAAGCAATGGCATCTGATGTTCTCGCATCTATCTCATGCTTGTTTTTGCCGTCATTGCAGATCAACTTGGCATAAAAAACACCATCAACCAGGTTATAAATGATAATTTCTTCGATGTTGATATGAAAAGTATCGGCCATTGACTTAAATAAATCATGTGTTAAGGGCCTGCTGGGTGTCATCTTCTCAATCTCTATCGCAATGGCTTGCGCTTCAAATGCACCAATAATGATGGGCAAACGTCTCCGTCCATTTACTTCTCCTAAAACAAGGGCATAGGCACCAGATTGGGTCTGGCTGTAAGATAAACCTACAATATCTAACTTAACTTTTTTCATATTTGCTGATGTCATGTTGAGCTTGTCGAAACATTTTGGATAATCCTTCGACAGGCTCAGGATGACATGATTGGATTATCCCTTATGGGCTTTTAAAGCTTCAATTAATTTAGGTACTACTTCAAAAGCATCACCAACAATGCCATAATCCGCTACTTTAAAGAAAGGTGCCTCCGGATCTTTGTTGATCACTACAATCACTTTAGATGAACTTACACCTGCAAGGTGCTGAATCGCGCCGGAAATTCCGATAGCAATGTACAAATTCGGACTAATAGAAATTCCGGTCTGACCAACGTGCTCAGAGTGAGGTCTCCAGTCTGCATCAGATACTGGTTTTGAACAAGCTGTTGCTGCCCCCAGTAAGCCTGCTAATTCTTCAATCATTCCCCAGTTTTCAGGTGCTTTTAAGCCTCTTCCTGCAGAAACCACTAATTCTGCATCCGGCAATGAAACTTTATCAGTAGCCCTAACAATCTCCTTGATAACAGTTCCGAGGTCTGATTGTTTAATGTCTGCAGCAAAGTTTTCAACTGTCACTTCTGTTGGATTTTCTTTTACTCCAAATGCATTCGGGTTCAGTGCAATCACTTTATTGGCTGAAGTCAGTTCTGTAACGGCGAAAGCCTTTCCGGAAAAGGCTGTTTTCTTAACCGAAAATTTACCATCATTACTGGGTAGTTCAACGGCACCATCAGCCAATCCAGCTTTAAGTTTTACTGCAATCCTGGGAGCCAACCCTTTTCCAGAGAATGAGTTGGATAACACAATAATATCAGCACTTTCTTTTTCAGCCGCGGCAGCGATTACACTGGCATAAGCCTGATTAACAAAAGTTTTTAACTGGTCTGCACTTACATTTAATACCTTAGCAGCACCGTACTTTCCCAATTCTTTTAATTCACTTTCAGCCACATCACCAATGGAAATAGCGGTTAAATTTGTTGACTGTTGATCGGCAATGGCTTTGGCATAAGAAACTGCTTCAAAAACAGATTTTTTAAATTTACCTTCAGCCTGTTCTACATATACTAATACTGACATATATTTATTTCTTGATCCTTATTCGGATGTGTGTAAACGATTTGATTATTTAACTAAGTTCCTTTTCGGGCTTTAGGCATTAAATGACTTTAGCTTCGCTGTGCAATAAGCCAATCAGCGATTCTACCTGATCTGCAGGAACTAATTTAACAGAGCCGCGTGGGGCAGGGGTTTCATATTTGGCAACTTTAGTTACCTCTTCAATCGCTACGGCTTCTACTACATTTAAGGGTTTGGTTCTGGCGCTCATGATTCCACGCATGGTTGGAATTTTTGGCTCGGCAACACCCTCGGCGCAGCTTGCCACAAATTTGCCTGAAACGGTCACGACTTCTTTACCACCTTCAATTTCTCTTTCAATGGTAGCCGAGCTTCCATCATAATCCAGTTTCTTGATGATGGAAACAGAAGGGATATCTAAAAACTCACCCACCATTGCTGCAACCTGGTTCCCGTTGTAGTCAATAGATTCACGACCAGTTAAGATCATGTCGAAATCTTTATCTTTGGCATATTCTGCAATTTGTTTTGCAACAAAGTAAGCATCACGCGGCGCGGCATTTACACGAACAGCATCATCAGCACCAATGGCAAGTGCTTTTCTAACCGTTGGATCATTAGCTGCTTCACCAACATTGATCACGGTTACTGTACCTTTGCCACCTTCAGTTAGTTCAATTGCTCTTGATAAAGCGATTTCATCGTAAGGATTAACAATATATTGCACTCCTGCCGTATTGAATTCGGTATTATCGTTGGTAAAAGTTATTTTTGTCGTCGTGTCGGGCACGTTACTGATACAAACTAATATTTTCATATTTATTGAGATTTATATATAAGGTCTTTCTGCAAATTTAATTAAAAAAGCAAGGAAATAAAATGTCATCAACCCGTTTAGTCAAGTTATTGGAGTTTTTAGAAAGTGAACCTAATGATCCATTTATCCTATATGCCTTAGCCACAGAGTATAACAACCAGAATGATAAGGAAAAGGCCTATTCTTTTTACCTTCAGTTAACGGATAAACACCCTGATTATGTGGGGACTTATTACCATTTAGGAAAACTATATGAAAAAGACGGGAAAAAAGAGAAAGCAATCGAAGTGTATCAGAAAGGAATGGTAACTGCCAGAAATAAACGTGATATGCATGCTTTTTCGGAACTTCAGGGTGCTTATAATTCTGCTGCAGGCCTGGATTATGAAGATGATTAGTTTTTGCAATAAACCATCTTCACATTTATTAATCTCTTCAAATGCAACTTAAACCCATCTCAGCTAAGAAGCAATGGTTATTTATCCGTAATGTATTGTTTTTTACTTTTACCTCCTTTGGTGGCGCACAGGCACATCTGGCGCTTTTGTTAAAATATTTTGTGCACAGCACCAGGTTTATTTCAGAGGAGGAATTATTAGAATTAAATGCACTGGCGCAGGTTTTACCGGGCCCGGCATCTACGCAGACTTTGGTTGGTATTGCCTGGAAAGTAGGTAAGCTGAAACTGGCTATTATTACCTTCCTTATCTGGATTTTACCCACTGCTGCAATCATGACCTTTGCAGCGATAAGCTATGCCTTGCTTGATCAGAAGCAAAAGTTTAATGACGTACTGGAATATATCCAACCTATCGCTTTAGGTATTGTAGCCTATGGTGCCTGGAAACTAGGCAGAAAAGTATTAACCTCACAAGTGTCACTGTTTTTAGCTGTCGGATCGGTAGTGGCTACATTTGTATTAAGAAATGCTTATGTATTTCCTCTAGCCATTTTGGTAGGCGGAATCATTTCATCTGCCGTAGAAACGCCAAAAGAAGAAGCAGAATTGAGGGTGAAGCTATTTGCTAACTTAAATCCTAAAAAGATGATTTATTTTTTAGGTGCATTGCTATTGTTTGCTTTGGTGGGCGCAATCATCAACCGGACGTCTCCCTTCAGTTTGCCTATTCGTTTACTGGAGAATTTTTACCGTAACGGTATCCTGGTTTTTGGTGGTGGTCAGGTGCTTGTTCCATTGATGTTTACTGAGTTTGTTGATATGAAGCATTATTTGGCTGCACCTGGTTTTTTATCGGGTTTTGCATTACAGCAAGCACTCCCGGGACCAACATTTTCATTTACCAGTTATTTGGGGGCATTAAGCATGAAAAATTTCGGTTATGGCTTGTCAGGACAAATTTTGGGTGGTTTGATCGGTGTGGTGGGGATTAACCTGCCGGGATTAATTCTGGTTTTGTTTATAGTTCCATTCTGGGATGACCTGAAGAAAATTTCCAGGATACGGCATAGTCTTAGTGGAATCAATGCGGTTAGTGTAGGTTTTATTATCGCCGCATTTATTTTATTGCTGGTTCCTATGGCAACAAACTGGCTCTTTTTAATAATTATGTTAATTACATTTTGCCTGCTGAATTTCACGAAAATTAGTCCGCCGGTAATTGTTTTGGCTGGAATTTTAATCGGGTATATTTTTTGAGAAGTAATTCTTCAAAAAAATGATACTGAATATGAACGGGAGATTCTGTCCTGCAGATCAATATAAACAGCGCAGATTATGACATTTGCTTCTACAGATATCAGCTAAATCTGCGCGGGATAATGTTTGACTCAAGGTTATTCCGCTATGCAGGGTTTGCAGTAGTTAAGTACAACAGGCAAAGTTCTTAAATTTAAAACGGTGGGTCGTCATCATCATGCATATCATTACCTCTTGAAGGCATAATGATGGTATTTCCCTGTGGTCTGGGATTGTTGAAGTTATCGAACGATTGTGATGGCATCATCCCGGCACTAGAATCTCCTGATCCTAACATTGGAGAATTGAAGTCTTCTTCCAGATCGGTGAACTTTACAAATTTACCCACGAAACGAAGCGGAACAATTCCTGTTTCACCATTCCGGTGTTTGGCGATAATTACTTCTCCTATACCAGCCTGCGAACGTCCTTGCTCATCTTCGGTAATTCCATAATATTCAGGACGGTATAAAAACAGTACCATATCCGCATCCTGTTCGATAGATCCCGATTCCCTCAAATCGGACAGCATGGGGCGTTTACCCTGTAAACCCGGCCTGCTTTCCACTGCACGACTCAACTGTGATAGTGCCAGTACCGGTACATCCAATTCTTTTGCCACTGATTTTAAAGCCCTTGAAATACTACCAATTTCCTGCTCACGGTTACCACCACCTTTTCCTTCGCCTTTGCCGTGCATCAGCTGCAGGTAATCCACAATAACCAGCTGGATATCGTATTGTGATTTAAGTCTACGGCATTTTGCCCTGAATTCAAAAATATTTAGTGCAGGCGTATCATCAATTAATAAAGGTGCTTCTGTTAAACGGCCAATTTTACTGTGCAGCTGCTGCCATTCCCATTCCTGTAAATTTCCTTTTCTGATTTTTTCCTGCTCAATTTCTGCTTCTCCTGAAATTAGACGATTTACGAGCTGAACCGATGACATCTCTAGAGAGAAAACCACTGTTGGCTTTGCAAAATCTACAGTCGCATTTCTGGCACAGGTTAAAACGAATGCGGTTTTTCCCATCGCCGGACGGGCAGCAATAATCACTAAATCCTGTTTCTGCCAACCACCGGTGATCCGGTCAAGGCCCGTAAAACCAGTTGGTACCCCCGTTAAACCATCTGTTTTGGTTCGGAGTTCTTCCAGTGTGGCCAAAGACTGCTTAATGATATCGTCCATTTTCTGTGTATCTCTACGCAAGTTATTTTGGGCAATATCAAATAAACCTTTCTCTGCATGATCCAGCAAATCAAAGATATCTGCAGTATCCTCGTAAGCTGTAGTGATGATATCGGTAGAAATACGGATCAATTCCCTTTGAATATATTTCTGGGAGATGATCCGCGCATGAAACTCAATGTTGGCTGCTGATGCAACACGATTGGTAAGGTTGGTAATATAATAGGCACCTCCAACCATTTCAAGCGAACCCATCTGGCGAAGCTCTGCAGTAACCGTTAGAATATCAACGGGTTTAGATTTTTCAAAAAGCATGTGAATGGCTTCAAAAATCTTCTGGTGCGCTTCCTGGTAAAAAACTTCTGGCTTTAAAATATCAATTACAGCAGATAAAGCATCTTTTTCAAGCATTAGTGCACCTAAAACCGCTTCTTCTAAATCCAAAGCCTGTGGGGGTAATTTCCCCATGGTACTTACTGTGCTGGTTAGCCGGGCCTTCCTCGCTGTTAAACTGTTTTTTCCACCTTGTCCGTTATCGATACTCATTCTACAAAAGTAGTTAAAAGTTTATCGGAATGTTTTAACAAGTTACTAGCACTTTGTTAACAAATTGGGTCTTAATAAATTTATTTTTTAAAATTTTTAATGTTTGAATCAGACAGTGAAGAGAGAGATGGAAATGGAAAATCTTAAATAGAGGAGAAGAAAGAATTGTAAAAGTAATAGAAAATAGGGAATGGAGAATAGGAAGATGCCATACCAGTCAATTCCTAATTATCAATTTCCAGTTACCATGCTTAGATTGTAGGTGGTATCGGACTGATCTATTATTCAATTAAAAATATATTTCCTCTCCTTTGCCTTAAAACAATTACTTTTGCAAACAATTTCGAAACATGGATAATTTTAGAAGGCCACAGCGCGTAAAAGAAAATAATGAGTTTGTATTCGGCATCAGGGCCGTTATAGAAGCGGTGAAAGCAGGAAGGGATATTGAAACGATTTATCAGCAACGTGGCTTAGGTGGAGAACTTTTTCTTGAACTGAAAGCACTTCTAAAAGATACCTTAATTCCCTTAAACTCGGTTCCTGTTGAGAAATTGAACCGCATGTCGCAGAAAAATCATCAGGGCGTAATTGCAGTGATATCACCAATTACTTACCAAAATATTGAAGATATTGTTCCAGCGATATTTGAAAAAGGAGAGGTGCCATTAATTTTGGTGTTGGATAGTGTAACTGATGTGCGGAATATGGGTGCTATTGCCCGTACAGCTGCCTGCGTTGGTGTACATGCCATTGTTGTCCCCTTAAAAAATGCGGCTCAAATCAATGCCGACGCTATTAAAACATCAGCTGGTGCTTTATTTAGTATTCCCATATGCCGGCATGCCAATCTTCATAAAACCTGTTTGTATTTACAGGACAGTGGCTTACAGATTGTAGCTTGTACTGAAAAAACGAGTGATTTGATTTATGCACCAGACTATACTATGCCAACCGCAATTGTAATGGGATCAGAAGATGAAGGTATTTCCAACGATCTTTTGCGTGTAGCCGATCATTTGGCCAAGATTCCAATGTCTGGGAAAATAGAATCACTTAACGTTTCAGTTTCTGCCGGTGTGATTTTGTATGAGGCGGTAAGGCAAAGAACCATTTCTTAGAACCTTCAATTAGGCATCTGCCAGATAAAGAATTGTTAAACAAAAAAATCCTAACGGCTATATAGCCGTTAGGATTTTAATTTATTCATTTACTTTTTAGCTTAAATGAATTTGTTACCGAATCTTGATTTCACCTCGGCTACAAATTCTTTCACCTTTTGCTCTTCATTTCTTGGACAGATCATCAACATATTGTTGTTTTCTACCACAATATAATCATGTAATCCGTTTAAAATAACCAGCTTTTCTTTCGGCACGTTCACCATACAATTAGAAGAGTCAAACATAATTACCTGCTCAGAAGGGATCACGGCATTGCCAACATAATCCTTATCGGCCATTTCATAGATGGAAGCCCAGGTGCCTAAATCAGACCAGCCAAAATCGGATGGCAATACATAAACGTTATCAGCCTTTTCCATAATCCCAAAATCAATAGAAATATTGGTGCATTGGAAATAGGCATTGTTGATAAATTCCTTTTCACTACCTTTATTTAACTCGGATCTGCCAACGTTGAAAATCTCATACATATCGGGCAGGTGCCTTTCAAAAGCACTTAATATGGCACGTGCCGACCAGATGAAAATGCCCGCATTCCATAAAAAATCTCCGCTTTGTATAAAGGATTTTGCAAGCTCCAGGTTTGGTTTTTCAGTAAAAGTTTTCACCTTGTGTAAATCAGTATCTGTATTCAGTACGTGATCGGTATGCTGAATATAACCATAACCAGTATCCGGACGGTTAGGTTTAATGCCTAAAGTAATCAGGCAATCATTTTTTGATGCCGCTTCCAATGATTGTTCAATAGATGCAATAAACCCATCCATATCTGCAATGGTATGATCAGATGGTGCCACCACGATGGTTGCATTTGGATTCAATTGGGCAATTTTAAAACTTCCATAAGCAATACAAGGTCCTGTATTTCTCATTAAAGGCTCAGCAAGAATCTGATTATCGCTTAATTGAGGAAGTTGTTCCTTGATCAGATCTGAATAGATATCGTTGGTAACAATAAAAATATTTTCCGGTGGGCAGATCTTTAAGAATCTTTCATATGTACTTTGAATCAGCGTTTTGCCAACGCCGAAGAAATCTATAAACTGTTTAGGGTATTCTGTTCTACTTACCGGCCAAAAGCGACTTCCAACACCGCCTGCCATAATTAATGCATAGTAATCTTTATTCATTATATATTTAAATGTTACACAATACCTTCGTTCAGGAGATCATGCATGTGGATTATTCCAAAGTAAGTATTTTGTTCTAACACTAACAACTGTGTAATGTTATTTTCCTTAATTATGTGTAGCGCATCAACTGCAAGTGAGTCATACTGTATACTTTTGGGCTGCCTGCCCATAATATCTTCTGCTTTTAATCCTGCTATTGAATTATTGTTCTCAAGCATTCTCCTGATGTCGCCATCTGTAATTACACCAAGCACATGATGCTCGGTATCTACAACAGCCACAGCACCCAAACGGTTTTTACTAATTTCGATTAAAACATCTTTTACCGGAGCATCCGGATGGATAGCAGGTTTTTCATTGGTTAAAGCTAAATCACCTGCTTTCAGGTACAATTTTTTACCAAGTGAGCCGCCGGGATGATACCTGGCAAAATCAGCAGCATTAAATTCCCTGCATTCTAAAAGACAAATGGCCAGGGCATCGCCTAAGGCCAATTGGGCTGTTGTACTGGTGGTAGGTGCCAGGTTATGCGGACAGGCTTCTTTTTCAAACACGGTATTTAGAATCAGATGTGCCTGTTCGGCTAAAAAAGAACCCAGTTCTCCAACCATACCAATTAAAATATTTCCTGCAGCTTTAAGCAGTGGGACCAATACTTTTATTTCAGGAGTGTTACCACTTTTGGATAAACAAATAATGACATCATGTTGCTGGATCATGCCCAGATCTCCATGGATGGCATCAGCAGCATGCATAAATATAGCCGGCGTACCGGTAGAATTTAAAGTGGCCACAATTTTTTGCGCAATGATGGCACTTTTGCCTATTCCGGTAACAATTACACGGCCATTGCAATTTAAAATAGTGGATACTACCTTCTCAAAATCATCGTTTAGATTTTTAGCAACATTTAATATTGCCGCCGCTTCGAGTGCTAATGTGTTTAAAGCTGACTGGAGAATATATTTTTTACTTTTCAAAGAGAAAAAAATTGTTTGTGGATACTTGAATTTCTTGTAAAATTATGTTATTTTGGATAGAAAAATAGCATCGCATATTTTATTACACAAAATGGACGTGAAAAAGTCGTTATTTGATAACCTGCAAAATTTCTTTGGGTTTGATAATTTCAAAGGTGATCAGGAGTCGATCATAACAAATATTCTAGAAGGCAACAACACGTTTGTGATTATGCCAACGGGCGGAGGGAAGTCTATTTGCTATCAGTTGCCAGCGCTAATGAGTGAAGGAACGGCAATTGTGATTTCGCCTCTTATTGCATTAATGAAAAACCAGGTGGACCAGTTAAGGGCATTTGGAGGAAATGACAGCATTGCGCATTTCCTGAATTCATCCTTAAACAAATCCGAAATTACACAAGTTAAATCTGATCTGCTCAGCGGGCAAACCAAGTTATTGTATGTGGCACCGGAATCTCTGGCCAAGCAAGATAATATTGAGTTTCTAAACCTGATTAAAATTTCTTTTGTTGCAGTTGATGAGGCACATTGTATTTCTGAATGGGGTCATGATTTCAGGCCGGAATACCGCAAAATTAAGCAGGTAATTGCTGGCCTGGGTAATAACATTCCCATTATTGCACTTACAGCTACGGCCACGCCAAAGGTTCAGCAGGATATTATGAAGAATCTGGGGATGTCTGAAGCCACACTTTTCAAATCATCTTTTAACCGCCCCAACCTTTTTTATGAAATCCGTCCCAAGCGCGATATCAACAAGGAAATCATAAAATATATCAAATCCAATCCGGGTAAATCCGGTATTATTTATTGCCTCAGCCGTAAAAAGGTAGAGGAAGTAGCCGAAGCTTTAAACTTAAATGGTATCAGTGCTTTACCTTATCATGCAGGATTAGATCCTAAAGTGAGGGCAGAAACGCAGGACAAATTCCTGATGGAAGATGCAGAAGTGATTGTGGCTACCATCGCATTTGGTATGGGGATCGATAAACCGGACGTTCGTTTTGTAATTCATCACGATGTTCCGAAGAGTATGGAAGGTTATTACCAGGAAACAGGAAGAGCTGGTCGTGATGGCGGAGAAGGCATCTGTATTGCATTTTATGCACAGAAAGACGTAGATAAGCTGGCCAAGTTTATGAAAGATAAGCCAGTTTCTGAGCGTGAAATTGGTACACAAATACTAAAAGAGGTTATTGATTACGCCGAGTCAGGGGTTTGTCGCCGGAAACAAATCCTGCATTATTTTGGAGAAAATTTCAATGAAACAGGCTGCAATTGCATGTGTGATAATTGTAAAAAACCCAAAAAACAATTTGATGCAGAAGCACAACTTACAACCCTGCTTAAATTTATTGAAAAAACCGGAGAAAAGTTTGATGATGCGCATTTGCTAAATGTTTTCTTAGGCTTGGAAACCGCGCAAACTATTGCCTATGAACATAGTAAGGTGCCTGAGTTTGGAATTGGTAAGGAAGAAGGAATATTGCTCTGGAAATCTGTGATCAGACAGGCCGTGCTGAATAACTTCCTTTTCAAAGACATTGATAATTATGGATTATTAAAACTAACCAAACAGGGAAAAGATTTTATTATCAATCCTTATAGTTTGAAGTTTGTTCTGAATGAACCTATTGAAACAGGTACAGACGATGATGACGATGATGTAAAACAAGGTTCCGGTGCTTTGGATACACACTTACTGCAGTTGCTGAAAGATTTGCGTAAAAAAATTGCCAAGCAAAAGAATGTTCCGCCATTTGTCGTTTTTCAGGATCCGTCTTTAGAAGAGATGTGTACGCACTATCCCATCACTACGGAGGAAATCAAACAAATATCCGGCGTTGGTTCCGGTAAAGCCATGAAATTTGGTACGCCTTTTATTGAGCTGATCAAAAAGTATGTAGAGGATAATGACATTGAACGGCCGATTGATCTAATTATTAAAACGCAGGCGAATAAATCGCAAATGAAAGTTTCCATCATACAGAATATTGACCGTCAAATTGGTCTGGAAGACATTGCCGATTCAAAAGGGATTACTTATGAGGAAATTTTGAAAGAGGTAGAATCTATCGTAAACTCCGGGACAAAACTTAACCTCAATTATTTCATTGATGAAGTGATTGATGATGACCGGCAGGATGAAGTATATGATTATTTCAGGGCAGCCGAGAGTGACTCAATTGATGAGGCACTGAATGAGCTGGGTGAAACAGATTATACCCGCGAAGAAATTCAGTTGATGCGAATTAAATTTATGTCAGAATTAGGAAACTAAAAAATAGATGTGAGATAGGAGAAGCCAGATTTGAGATAAACTCACATCTCAAATCTCACATCTCACATCTCACATCTCACATCTCAAAAATGATAAACTATCTAGATAATATAAAAAATACCGATTCCGGAAATTTCTTTTTAATGGCTGGTCCATGCGCTATCGAAGGCGAAGACATTGCCATGCGCATTGCCGAAAAAATAATTACCATTACTGATCAACTTCGGATTCCCTATATTTTTAAAGGTTCATACCGTAAAGCAAACAGAAGTAAAGGAAGCTCTTTTACCGGAATCGGAGATGAAAAAGCCCTTCGGATTTTGGAAAGAATCGGCCGTGAATTTGGTGTGCCAACTGTTACAGACATTCATGAAAGTGATGAAGCCGCAATGGCGGCCGCTTATGTAGATGTATTGCAGATTCCCGCATTTCTTTGTCGCCAGACTGATTTGTTAATTGCTGCTGCTCAAACCGGAAAAGTGGTTAACGTAAAAAAAGGTCAGTTTCTTTCTGCGGGCTCCATGAAATTTGCAGTAGAAAAAATTAAAGAAGCCGGGAATGATAAGGTCATATTAACAGATAGGGGCAATACTTTTGGCTATCAGGATCTGATTGTGGATTACCGTGGTTTACCCGAAATGCAAAGTTTTGGTGTTCCGGTAGTGATGGACTGTACACATTCCTTACAGCAACCCAATCAAAGTAGTGGTGTTACAGGAGGGAAGCCTGAATTGATATCAACCATAGCTAAAGCGGCAATTGCAGTTGGTGCTGATGGTTTATTTATTGAAACGCATCCTGATCCGGCCAATGCAAAATCAGACGGTGCGAACATGCTGCACTTAGATTTACTGGAAGAAACATTAGTTAAGCTGATTCGTATCAGACAAGCCATTTTATAATTTTGAGTAAATCTAAAGTATTCCTTACTGCAGAATGGAGAAAGCTTGCTTTAGCACAGTATGAGGTAGATCAGGCGATTCTTGAAAAATACCTGCCACCAAATACTCTACTGGATGACTGGCAGGGAAAATTCTATGTTAGCCTGGTAGGTTTTATGTTTGTAGACGTAAAATTGCGTGGATTAAATATTCCTTTTCATACCAATTTTGAAGAAGTTAATCTGAGATTTTACGTCAAGTTTAAAGATGGTAATGAATGGAAACGGGGTGTCGTTTTTATCAAGGAAATTGTTCCCTTGCCCGCCATTACTTTTGTTGCGAATACCCTTTACAAGGAAAATTATCAAACTCTGCCTATGAAGCATGTTTGGACAGCCAAAGAAAATCAGCTTCAGGTGGAGTACCTCTGGAAGGCTAAAAAATGGAATAGTTTCTCCATTACAGCATCTTCAAAAACAGTAGATATCCTGATGGGTAGTGAAGAAGAATTTATTACTGAACACTATTGGGGTTATACCAAAATTGGTCCGGATAAAACTTCTGAATATGGCGTGGAACATCCCCGCTGGGAAGTTTACCCGGTTAAACATTATGCTATAAATGTAGATTTTAAGGCAAATTACGGTGAGGATTTTGCTTTTCTAAATGATGCCGAACCGAATTCAGTGATGCTGGCAGAAGGATCTGAAATCAGGGTCATGAAAGGAAAGAAATTTTAATCGGAATGCCTGATGACACCTGTTTCATTTAAATTTTGGTAATTAAAAAAGAAGTACGTCGATTGCTTTTCCTACCCATTTCCGTTTTATTATCCTGAAGCGGTTTGTCAGCCCCAAAACCTTTAAAAGTGAGGCGATCAGCTCCAATGTCATTCTTAATCAGGTAATTATATACAGCATTTGCCCGGTCAAAGGATAGTTTTTCGTTTAATTTACTATCGCCAACATTATCCGTATGCCCCTGGATTTCGATGTGAACACTTGCGTTTTGCTGTAGGAAATCAATCAATAAATTCAATTCGCGTATGGATGCTGGTAGGAGATTATATTTGTTTGTATCGAAGAAGATATTTTTCAGCGTAACGTTTCCTCCAGGTTTAATTTTTTCGATGTAAACTTCAACCTCATAAGGTTTGCTCATATCACCTTGCTTTAACTCAAAATTTTCTGAATAAAACAGATAGCCTTCTGCATTTACGTTAAAAAGGTAATTGCTCCCAACAGGCATTACGGCTAAAAACTGACCTGTTTCGGGATCTGTATCATCATCAAAAACAGCGCGGTTAGTTTTCAGGTCAATTACCTGAACATTGCTTTCAATTGTTTTCTTGGTGTCCTTATCTCTTACAATTCCTTTAACATAAGAAACTTTCAGGGGTTTTGCAGTTTCCGGAATTCCGAAACGATAAATATCCTGAAGGCCGAAACCATTGCTTAAATTAGAAGAAAACATGCCAAAACTGCCGTCTGCACTTACAATAAGTCCATTTTCATCTTCGAATGAATTAATCGGATACCCCATATTAACAGGCTTTTCAAACCGTCCCTGTTCATTCATCCTGCTGTAGAAGATATCTTTATGGCCAAAGCCCGGCCAGCCATCTGATGAAAAGTATAGTGTCCGGCCATCCGCGTGCAAAAATGGTGTGTTTTCGTCAGCAGGTGTATTGATGCTTGGTCCCAGATTAATAGCAGGTCCCCATTTTGCTTCATCAGTAATGTTGCATTTCCAGATGTCATATCCGCCCGACCCACCAGGGCGATTACTGATAAAGTACAGTGTTTTTCCATCCGGACTGATGGCAGGTTGTGATTCCCAATATTCTGAGTTAACAGGCTTTCCCAAATTGTATGGTTCGCCCCAATCGTTTCCTTCCCGATGGGAGACGTAAATATCACAGCGGCCTAATCCATCTGGGCGGTTACAGCCTGTAAAGAACAAATATTTTCCATCGGGAGATATGGTCTGTGCGCCCTCATTATACTTTAAAGTATTAATTTTAGGAGATAATGGTACTGCTTCATTCCATGTATGATTTTTAAACTGCGAAGTCCAGAAGTCTTCATTGCCGCCTATTTGTCTTGTAAAAATTAATGTTTCTCCGTCTGCCGTTAATGCAGGAAAATATTCAGCATTATTCGTATTTACCCCCTGACCCAGATTGGCAGGAACAAAGTTTACAGGTTTTTTAATGGCTAAGGAAGCAAAATCACAGTCAAGCAGGTATTTTCTCGCTTTTTTTGCCCTATCTGAAGAAGCATCCAACATTAAAAAAGCATTGAAATGTATTTTCGCCTGTTCAAATTCCTGTGTTGCAAATTCAGTTTCAGCAAGGCTGTAAATTACTGCCGGAGCGACGTTTTTATGAATTAAAACCGACTTTTGGTAAGCCGCTTTTGCTTCCACATATTTTTTTTGCAGTTTCTGCACATTGGCCAGAAGAATATAAGCTTCCTGAAATAATGGGTCAGCATCTACAGCACTTTTAAGTACCCGTTCTGCTTCAGCATAATCCGATTTTTCAATAAACATACCAGCATTTTCAAATAATTGCTGTGCTTTTTTATGATTTGAAGCCTGAGAAAAAACACGGAGACTAATAGCAATGAAAAGAAGGGTAAAGTAAAGCCTCATAAACAACATATTGGTTATTAAGCTAATGTATTGCTTTTTAAGGGATATTTAAAAATTTATGCGTTTGAAGTGAAATTTCCCATTTTGGATTAGCCATTACGTATTCAATAATCAATGGGGTAATTTCTTTTGATTTCGACCACTCCGGCTGCAGGTATAATTTGCAGGTTGGAGATACCATTGCCGCATATTCTTCAGCCCATTTGAAGTCACTTTTATTAAAAACGATAACTTTTAATTCGTGCGCAAAAGGGGTGATATCTGGTCGAGGGGCTTTAAATTTCTTTGGCGATAAACAAATCCAATCCCAGTTTCCGGAAAGGGGGTAAGCACCAGAAGTTTCGATAAAAGTTAAAATGCCTCTTTCTTTTAGCTTGTTAGTTAAATAATCCAGGTTATAAATTAACGGTTCACCACCCGTAATAACCACCGCCTTCCCTGGAAACTTGTCTGCATGTTCAACAATCACATCAGCAGGTGTTAACGGGTGCATTTCGGCATCCCAGCTTTCTTTCACATCACACCAATGGCAGCCCACATCGCAGCCACCCAGGCGAATGAAATAGGCCGCTTTGCCAGTATTAAATCCCTCGCCTTGTATCGTGTAGAACTCTTCCATTAAAGGAAGTAATGTGCCGTCTTCTGGTATCTGTTGTTTCATTTTTGAGGATGCAAATATCCTAAAAAATATGGTGGAAATGTTCCTCATCTAAAAATTAATGCAAAGATGAAATAACACTGATATTTAAATTCTTATTTTAGGTCAATGAAGTGGTTTAAAGCGTTGAATAAAGTTCAAATTCCTGCTATTGATTCAATTATAACTGTTGAAGTCAATGGAAAACAGCTTTGTATCATTAATAATGATGATAAAATTACAGCGACACAATCTCATTGTCCGCATGCCGGTGGTCATTTTTCTGGTGGCTGGTGCAAAAATGGTCAGCTGATTTGTCCGATTCATCGCTATGAATATGATTTAGAAAGTGGAAGAGGAGCAGAAGGGCAAGGAGATTACATTAATCTTTATCCAACAGAGCTTCGGGAAGATGGATTATATATTGGTTTTGAGGAGAGTTGGTGGAGTAAGCTTTGGGATTGATAAATAAAAGAACAAGGAGCAAATAAAAGAGAAGGGTTGGTTTGAATCCTTGATCTTTGCTCATTTACCTTTGTTCCTACCGCAAATGTTTTTTAAAAAACTCCTGGCAATTTAAAATTTCCAGTTCTGCAAATAAAAATCTTTAATATCCTCTGTAATGATGCAGGTGCAACCAACTGCTTCCGCTGCATAATATTCCAGGCCATCTTCAACATCGTGGATGGATTTATTTGATCATGTATCAAAAACACCTTTTGATATATTTCCTGCAATTTTAATATGCTGACAGAGTAAATCGATTTTCTGCTTCGCCAATTGAGGTTTATGTTTCTTCTCAGCAAAGTAAAAAGCAATTGCCAAACAAAGCGGCGAAGTGTAAACTTCAAATTTTGGATGTGATGCCAAACTTAAAATCCTCGAAGAACATGTAAAAAGCGGGTATTCTTTATTTAAAACGGAAGTAAGCACATTTGCAGCTAAAAATATCTTCATCAACTACTTTTTAGAAGAAAAGAATTCATCTTTTGAGGCCTTTCTGCTAGCTTTTACTGTTTTTTTGTATTCTACTTCTCCCTCTGCAACCATACTTACCCAATCAGAAATGGGCTAATCTTCAAGGGATTTATAATCACCGGATGTAACTTGCATTAGTAAATGCTCAATTAAGCGGGATAAGCTAATGTTATGATCAGCAGCATATTTTTTAGCTTTTGTAACCACATCCCGGTTAAAGCTTAAGGTAAGTTTCGAATCCATAACATCATGTTTACGAATAAATATAATTGCTTTACGTATAATAAAAAGTATTTACACGTAAAAAAAGCAACTCAAATGTTTGAATTGCCTTTGTGATTTTATAATGATGAGATTTTACCTTACGCCCTCAATCTTTATAGCCTCTACCTAGTTATAGATTTCTTTCCTTGCTGAGGCGAGTGTATTTTTCAGTAAGCCAACAATTGTCATTAAACCAACGCCACCTGGAACAGGCGTGATGTAAGATGAAATCGGCGCTATATTTTCAAAATCAACATCACCATAAAGCTTAAAGCCTGATTTTGTTTCTGTAGACGTTTCACGGTTGATACCCACATCAATAATAATTGCACCTGGTTTCACCATATCAGCTGTGATGAAGTTCTTTTTACCAATTGCTGCAATGATGATATCTGCCTGCAAAACCTGCTCCTTCAAATCTTTTGTACGGGAGTGTGTGAGTGTTACGGTGCAATTTCCTGGATTAGCATTACGCGCCATTAAAATACTCATCGGACTGCCTACAATATTACTTCTACCGACCACAACGCAATGCATCCCGGTGGTGTCAATATTATATTCCTGCAGCATCAATAAAATGCCATAAGGCGTTGCCGGGATAAAGCACGGTAAATTACGCATCATTCTACCCAGATTAACAGGATGGAAGCCATCCACATCTTTTCTATGGTCAATTTTTTCGGTAACTTTTTCAGGGTCTATATGCTTTGGTAAAGGTAACTGAACAATTAACCCGTCCACATCCTCATCCTGATTAATTTCTTCAATTTTTGCTAGCAATTCAGCTTCTGTCACCGAGGTATCGTATCGGTGTAGTGAAGATTTAAAACCTACCTTTTCACAGTTTTTCATCTTACTAGCTACATAGGTCTCGCTTCCACCGTCGTTACCAACTAAGATAGCGACCAAATGAGGTTTGCGTCCGCTTTTATTTAAAAATTCTGCAGCCTCTTCTGCAATCTGAACTTTAACTTTTTCTGATACGTATTTACCGTCTAATAATTTCATTCTTATGAGATGTGAGACATTGGATATTAGGTTTGAGATTAGACGGTTATCATCTCCAATCTCAAATCTAATATCTCCAATCTATTTTAATCCAATTTCAAAACTGCCATAAACGCTGTTTGTGGAATTTCTACATTTCCAACCTGGCGCATGCGTTTTTTACCTTTTTTCTGTTTTTCTAACAACTTACGTTTACGTGAAATATCGCCACCATAACATTTAGCAGTTACATCTTTACGCAAAGCACTAAGCGTTTCGCGTGCGATTACTTTAGCACCGATAGATGCCTGAATTTTAATTTCAAACTGCTGACGGGGAATTAATTCTCTCAGTTTCTCGCAGATTTTCTTTCCGAAATCGTAAGCATTACTGCGGTGGATCAAAGATGATAAAGCGTCAACTGGTTCATCATTCAATAACATATCTAAACGAACCAAATCTGATTTACGGTAACCGGTCTGGTGGTAGTCGAAAGAAGCATAACCTTTAGAAATTGTTTTCAGTTTATCATAGAAATCGAATACAATCTCACCCATTGGCATCTCAAAAATAAGCTCTACCCGATCAGATGTCAGGTAAGACTGGTTCACGATAATACCACGTTTCTGTATACAAAGCGACATTACAGGCCCTACAAATTCAGCTTTGGTAATGATATTGGCTTTGATATAAGGTTCTTCAACCGAATCCAGTTTACTTGGATCTGGTAAGTCGGAGGGGTTGTTAACAATAATTTCATCGCCTTTAGTGGTGTGCGCGATGTAAGATACGTTAGGAACCGTAGTGATTACGGTCATATCGAATTCACGCTCCAAACGTTCCTGGATAATCTCCATGTGCAGCATGCCCAGGAATCCACAACGGAAACCAAAGCCTAAAGCTGCTGAACTTTCCGGTTCGAAAACAATAGAGGCATCATTCAACTGTAACTTGTGCATCGCTTCGCGAAGTTCTTCAAATTCATCAGTGTCAACAGGATAAATACCCGCAAAAACCATTGGTTTAACCTCTTCAAAACCCTGAATAGCATCTAATGATGGTCTTGCAACAGTGGTAATGGTATCTCCAACCTTCACTTCACGGGCTTCTTTGATTCCTGAGATAATATAACCCACATCGCCTGTTTTGACCACGTTACGTGGCGCCATATCCAGTTTTAAAATACCCACTTCATCAGCCAGGTATTCCTTGCCTGTATTAATAAATTTTACTTTATCTCCTTTTTTAATCTCACCGTTAACTACTTTGTAATAGGCGATAATCCCTCTGAATGAATTAAAAACAGAATCGAAAATCAATGCTTGGAGCGGTGCTTCCGGATCACCGACAGGTGCTGGAACCCGGTCTACAATGGCTTGAATAATATCAGGAATACCCATACCAGTTTTGCCGGATGCGGGAATAATATCCTCACGTTTACAACCAATTAAATCAATAATCTGGTCTTTAACTTCTTCTGGCATGGCACCTGGTAAATCCATTTTATTTAAAATCGGGATGATTTCAAGGTCATGCTCTAAAGCCAGGTATAGGTTCGAAATGGTTTGTGCCTGAATACCCTGAGAAGCATCAACAATAAGCAAAGCACCTTCGCATGCTGCAATTGAACGCGAAACTTCATACGAAAAATCGACATGTCCGGGGGTATCAATCAGGTTGAAGTTATATTCAATATCTCCAACTTTATAATTCATTTGTATGGCATGACTTTTAATCGTAATGCCCCGCTCGCGCTCCAAATCCATATTGTCGAGCAATTGCGCCTGCGCTTCACGCTGCGAAATCGTCGCTGTATATTCTAATAACCTATCAGCCAAAGTACTCTTACCATGGTCGATATGTGCAATAATGCAAAAATTACGTATATGCTTCATCTTTGCGCAAAGATATAGTTTTTAATGGAATTTGTAAGATGGAAAAATGGCTGGTTTTTTAAATATTTGAAAAGCAAATTCAGTAGTTTTAAGTGAAGGTCGTCCTGCTTTTTGCTGCTCCTGATGAAAAAAACGCAATATACTTCATCAGGTTTATGTAGCTCAGAGCAGTAATCCTTTTTTTGTTTTCTGAGCAATCCGTGTTTCGGTGGCTGGTTTTATTGGTGGTTAAGTTGATTTTATACCATCGTTTTCTTCCATTTACCTTTTTTGAATAGAATAAAAGCGGCAATTGCAATACCAATTTCAGCGGTGGGGATGGCTATAAAAACACCTGTTGGCCCCATATCCAGGTATTTAGCGAGGAAGTATGCAAACGGAATCTGGAACAGCCAGAATGCAAAAATATTAATTTTAGTAGGTGTCCAGGTATCGCCTGCACCATTGAAAGCACTGGTCAGCACCATTCCCATCCCATATATAACAAAACCGATACTTAAAATCCTTAGTGCCCTGCTGGCCATATCAATAACCTTTTCATCTGATGTGAAAAACGCAGCGAATAAATGACCGCAGGTTAGGAAAAGTACACTTACCACCGCCATAAAAACCAGAATGTATTTCATGGTTTGATAAACAGATTTTTCAGCGCGATCGATATGACCAGCACCCAGGTTCTGGCCAACTAAAGTGGCGGCAGCATTACTCAATCCCCAGGCTGGTAATAAGAAAAACATCATTAATCTCAGTGCGGTCTGATAGCCAGCTGATCCTTCATCTCCGCCAGTTGTGGCCACTAATTCTGCTAAAAATACCCAGCTGCAGCTTGCTATAACAAACTGGAAGATAGCAGGGGCAGCTATTTTTACAATGGCCTTGATTTGTTCGAAATCAGGAATGAAGTGACTGATTCTAATCTTCAAAGCGTTTTTACCATTGAATAAATGGTATACCTGATAGGTTACGCCTAAACCACGGCCAATGGTTGTGGCAATGGCTGCACCTGTTAATCCAAACGCCGGAATAGGACCAAATCCATTAATAAAAACAGGGCAGAGGATGATGTTGGCAATATTGGCGATCCATAAACTGCGCATGGCGATGGCGGCATTTCCAGCACCTCTGAAAATACCATTGATTAAGAACAACAAAACAATGATGATACTTCCCCCCATCATGATGCGGATAAAAGTTGTACCATGATCAGCAGTTTCGGCAGATGCACCCATGAGCAAAAGAATATCCCTTGCATAAATCAATCCGGCAATGCTGATTAAAATATTTACAGCCACCGCTATAATAATGGTTTGTATTCCGGCCTGAGCTGCAGCTTCCGGATTTTTCTCGCCGATTCTTCGTGATACTACTGCTGTAGCAGCCATGCTTAAACCTATTGCTAAAGAATAAATGATGGTCAGAACGGATTCAGTTAGGCCTACTGTTTGTATAGCATGGCTGCTGTTTTCCAGGTGACCTACAAAATATAAATCAACTAAAGCGAATATAGATTCCATGGCCATTTCCAGCATCATTGGAATGGCTAATAAAATAATTGCCCGTTTTATACTGATTGAGGTTAGATCCACTTCATTTCCCTTTAAGGATTGTACTAATACCTCAAAAAAGGAAGATAGTTTGCCCCGTGTCTTTATTGACTGTGACATATGTAATAATATAAAATGTAATGAATAAATGAATGAAACGCGGCTAAGCGTATGTTCGTGAATTTTAAATGGGAGGGAAATCCTCGGTTAACTAAAATCTCAAACGGATCGCAGATACTATCATGGTTCTGTTCTTTTTGATAAGGCAAAGATAAATAAATTTCCTGTCTGTCAAATTTTACTGACTGATTTTTAGTAGTTTGATGAATTTATTGCCAAAGAACCACTGAAAACATGTAATTATATCATTGAGTTGAGAATGCTGGATTAGGTTTGAGGCTCAGGATATATTTGTGAAACACTAAATCTTCGGACCTCGGTCTTCTGACGCCCAACTAAATACTATACGCTTTAATCATTTCTTCAGTCACTTTTGTTCCGCGACTGGTGTTTAAATCAATTAAGACATAATCGAAAATTCCATCGGATGCAACTTTGCCCGTTTTTTTATTGATAATTTCGAACTGAACAGCACAACCTTTATCATGCATCGTTAATATGCCTGTTCTGATCAACATTAAATCGTTCATCAAAAGCGGGCGTTTAAAGTTAATGTCTACGTGGCTCACTACCCAGCCTAAACCATGTTTAGTGAAGTGCTCCCAAGGCATTCCATAAAACTTTTCCATTTGCTCATAACGGGCTGCCAATACATAATCCAGGTACTTGCTGTTATGTACATGATTAAACATGTCTATGTCGTCAGGGCGTACGCGAAGTTCGCTTTCGAAAATGCTGAATTGATTCTTTTCCAAGGGTAAAAGTGTTTTGTACAAAAGTATTAAATAACCGTTCCAATGTAAAGTATTAGTTTCTTTTTCGTATTTTTGATATGAAATGGGAAAGCTAACTTTATATGATATTTCAACTCCTCGCGAAATAATTGCGGAAGAGCGTGAAAGTGTTTATTTAAGTCATACTCCGGAGCAACGTTTTCTTAGCGTGTTGCATCTCAATCACATTTCAATGGTTATGAATGGCGGTAGGCCTTTAAAATCTCCTCAAGGCAAAGGCCTGGTCATCCGTAAGCCAGCCAGATAATTTCCGTATATGGCTTTTGATAAAGAAAACCCAGAAATGCTTTTGCTGTTAGCAACTTTTCAACAGTTTGATTTACATTATTTAATTGTAGGTGGCTTTGCTGTAAACCGTTATGGTTATAACCGTACTACAGGAGACCTGGATATATATTTAAAAGATACAAAAGAAAACAGGCAAAACTTAATTTATGCACTGGATAAAATGGGTTATGGCAAATACGACATGTTATTGGATGTTCCGATTATTGCAGGGTATTGCGAAGTGATGATGGATGATGGGATGTATGCAGATTTAATGACAGATATTCCCGGATTGGATAAAGATAATTTTGATGAGTATTTTCAAATGGCAACTGTGGATGAAATAAATGGGATCAAAGCCAGATTTCTTCATTATAACCATCTCCTTGATAACAAACGCGCTACGAATAGACCGAAAGATCAATTAGATGTTTTAGAACTGGAGCGTATTAATAAGAAAAACTAAGTTTTTTGCATAACCTTATTTTTCTAAACCCGATTTAGCGGAAATCCTTTTGCCGCAATTTCCGAATGAGATGGCTTCGTAATTCCTCCTCGCAAATATGACAAATGAACTAAGACAGGCAAAAATATTGCAGAGAGAGTGGCACTGAAGTAACAAACTAAGAAATAGCGTTACTTTTGAAATGATTTAACGATCCAGCAATTAAACAATGCTTTGCTACTATGTAAAAAAATCTTTATCTTTGCGGCATTATTAATTAATTTTATACACTTTAATATTATTCAAGAATGTATTTAAGTTCAGAAAAGAAAGCCGAAATTTTCAAAACACACGGCGAAGTAGAAACCAACACGGGTTCTGCTGAAGGTCAGGTAGCGTTGTTTACATACCGTATTGCGCACTTAACAGAACACTTAAAGAAAAATCGTAAAGATTTCTCTACCCAGTTGTCACTTCAAAAATTGGTAGGTAAACGCCGCGGTATTTTGGCTTACTTATACAAAAAAGATATTGAGCGCTATCGTGCTATCATCAAAGCTTTATCGCTTCGTGATATCATTAAACAAAAATAAGCGTAATTTTATCATTAAAAGCCATTCTCTAGAATGGCTTTTTTACTTTCCTGTTAAATATTTTGACGGGATTTATTATAGATAGGGTTTTTTAATCTTATCTTCGTTTGCAAAAACAAAAACATATATAAACAACGGTGTGTAGAAAGAGGAAAACACACCACAATTCTAATTAAATGAATGTAATAAAAAAATCGTTCGATTTGGGCGATGGCAGAACAATTGAAATTGAAACTGGTAAATTAGCCAAACAAGCTGATGGTTCGGTAGTAGTGAAAATGGGCGATACCATGTTGTTAGCAACTGTTGTATCAACTGTTGGTGCTAAACCAGGAACTGATTTCTTACCATTATCAGTTGATTATCAGGAAAAATATGCGGCTACCGGTCGCATTCCAGGTGGATTTTTACGCCGTGAAGCAAGATTATCAGATTATGAGGTTTTAATTTCCCGTTTGGTAGACAGAGCTTTACGCCCAATGTTCCCTTCTGATTATCACTCTGATACACAAGTGATGATTTCATTAATTTCTGCTGATAAAAATATCCTTCCTGATTGTTTAGCCGGTTTAGCTGCTTCAGCTGCATTAGCTGTATCAGATATTCCTTTTAACGGTCCGATTTCTGAAGTACGTGTAGCTAAAATTGACGGCAAATTGGTGATCAATCCATATGCAAGTGATTTAGAACGTGCCACATTAGAATTCATGGTTGCAGGTTCTGCAAACGATATCGGTATGGTTGAAGGTGAGTGCGATGAAATTCAGGAAGATGAAATGGTTGAAGCTTTAAAATTTGCACATGCTGCCATTAAAGTTCAATGTGCGATTCAGGTCGAATTAACTGAAGCAACAGGTAAAACTGTAAAACGTGAATATAGCCATGAAGACCATGATGCTGATTTAAGGGCTAAGGTTTTTGCTGATACTTATGATAAGGTTTATGCAGTAGCGAAATCCGGTTCAAATAAAGATGAGCGTAAAGTTGGCTTTACAGCGATTATCAATGAGTTTTTCGAGGCGATGCCAGAAGATACTGCAGATTTAACCAAAGCAATGGCTAAACATTATTACCATGATGTGCAGTATGATGCGATTAGAAATCTGTTATTAGATGAAGGCATTCGTTTAGACGGTCGTAAAACGACAGAAATTCGTCCGATCTGGAGTGAAGTTGGTTATTTACCTGCTGCTCACGGTTCGGCGGTGTTTACCCGTGGCGAAACCCAATCATTAACATCAGTTACTTTAGGTAGTAAAGATGATGAGCAAATGATTGATGGTGCTTTCTTCAACGGTTACCAGAAATTCTTATTGCACTATAACTTCCCGGGTTTCTCAACAGGTGAGGTTAGACCGAACAGAGGTGCTGGCCGTCGTGAAATTGGTCACGGTGCCTTAGCGCAACGTTCATTGAAAAAAGTATTGCCACAGGGTGATGCCAATCCATATACCATCCGTATCGTTTCTGATATTTTAGAATCAAATGGTTCATCATCAATGGCAACTGTTTGTGCTGGTACACTAGCATTGATGGATGCAGGTATTAAAATCAAATCTCCGGTTTCCGGTATTGCAATGGGTTTAATCACTGATGAAAAAACTGGTAAATATGCCATCCTTTCTGATATTTTAGGTGATGAAGATCACTTGGGAGATATGGACTTTAAAGTAACCGGTACTGAGAATGGTATTGTTGCTTGTCAGATGGATTTGAAAATCAATGGTTTATCTTATGAAGTTTTAACTAAAGCTTTATTGCAGGCTAAAGAAGGTCGTTTACACATCTTAAATGAGATGAAAAAAACCATCAGTCAGCCGAATGAAGATTATAAGCCACATGCGCCACGTATCGTTTCTTTAACTATTGAGAAAGAATTTATCGGTGCAATTATCGGCCCCGGAGGAAAAATCATTCAGGAAATGCAACGCGAAACCGGCGCTTCCATCTCTATCGAAGAAGTTGATGGTAAAGGAATCGTAGAAATTTTTGCTGATAATAAAGCAGCTATCGATTCAGCTGTTACCCGTATCCGTAACATCGTGGCTAAACCAGAAATTGGTGAAGTTTACCAGGGTAAAGTAAAATCGATCATGCCATTTGGTGCTTTCGTTGAAGTGATGCCAGGTAAAGATGGGTTACTACACATCTCTGAAATTTCATGGGAGCGTTTAGAGACTATGGATGGTGTATTGAAAGAAGGTGATAAGATCGAGGTTAAGTTATTGGATATCGATAAACAAGGTAAAATGAAACTTTCCCGTAAGGTTTTATTGCCAAGACCAGAGAAACCAGCTGCGCCACAAGCATAGCAAAAAGTCCGAAGTCTATAGTCAGATTTTGGGAGATATATGAGCCCTTTCAGTTTTACTGAAAGGGCTTTTTTATTCATATAATGTTAATTTCAATCTTTCGGGCTAAAAAACTTTCACAGTTCTTTTGTAACTTGCATCTTAGTAAATCGTATTAACAAATAGTCATTGCGTGGCAGGGAGCAATCTTCCAGCATACAATTTAAAAGATTGCTCCGTGTCTCGCAATGAAGGAAATATAAAAGAAATGAAATACATCATCGCCCCATCCATACTTTCTGCAGATTTTGGCAATTTACAACGTGATATCGAAATGATTAATCAAAGTGAGGCCAACTGGTTTCATGTGGATGTAATGGATGGTGTTTTTGTGCCAAATATTTCTTTCGGCTTTCCGGTCATGGCTGCAGTTAAAAAGCATGCAACTAAACCTTTAGATGTTCATCTGATGATCGTCGATCCAGATAAATATGTACAGGAATTTGCAGCTGCTGGTGCAGACCGGATAACGGTTCATTATGAGGCTTGTACACATTTATACCGAACTATTCAATTGATAAAGGCATCGGGCTGTAAGGCTGGTGTGGCTTTAAATCCCCATACACCGGTTACTTTGTTGCAGGATGTTATTGAAGACCTGGATTTGGTATTGATCATGTCAGTAAACCCGGGTTTTGGCGGACAGCAATTTATCCATAATACTTACAAAAAAATCAGTGATTTAAAACAATTGATTCAAGGCATTAACGAAGATTTAATTATTGAGGTTGATGGTGGCGTAGGTTTACAAAATATTGCTACATTAGTATCAGCAGGTGCTAATGCTTTCGTGGCCGGAAATGCAATTTTTGCTACAGATAATCCTAAGGAAACCATTTCTAAAATGAAAAGTCTGACGCAAAATAGTTTAAGCGTTTAAGCATACTTTTGGCTTTGGTCAGGTTGATCGCTCGAAATTTCTAATGCCTGATAATTTCATCTTGATACTAAAAAATGCTCCAGATTAGGCTAACTCTTTTAATGTTAATGGCTTGTTGCGGCATTGCAGTTGCACAGCCTTTAGTAAGGGTTTCAGGGGTTGTTTATAATGAGCGTAAATTGCCTTTATCGCAGGTTACGGTTAGTGTATTGGGACAGACGCAATCAACAGTTACCGACGAATCAGGCAAGTATACTGTCTATTCAAAATCAGAATCATTTAGTATTAAATATTCCCTCTTGGGCTATTTGCCACAGGTTTTAAAGTTTAATACACATTCAGGTGTACGGCTAACACAAGATATAAACCTGTTTGCTAATATTAACGAGTTGGAGCAGGTAAATATCACAAACAAACAAAATCAGCTCAGCAATACAACCACCATCAATATCGCCGATGTAACTTCTATGCCAATGGTTTCAGGTAATTTTGAAACGATATTAAAAACTTTGCCGGGCGTTTCTACCAATAATGAATTAAGTGCGCAATACAGTGTGCGGGGGGGCAATTTTGATGAAAATTTAATATATATCAATGATATAGAAATTAACAGGCCTGTTTTAATTCGTAACGGGCAGCAGGAGGGCTTGAGCGCTATTCATGCCGAACTGGTAAGTAAGGCTAAGTTTTCTGCTGGTGGATTTGAAGCCAGGTATGGAGATAAACTTTCTTCAGTTTTGGACATCAGGTATGATAAGCCTGATAGTAACCAGACCATTCTGAGCGCCAGTTTTCTAAATACCTCATTAGCAACAAAACGGATTTTTAAACGGAGTTTTTTCCTTGCAGGTTTTCGGTATAAAAATAATTCAAGTGTGCTGACTAAGCAAGATGAAAAAGGGAGTTACAGTCCTCACTTTGCCGATGTACAACTCCTGTATCAATATGAGTTTTCTCCAAAATTAAGCATCAGTGTTTTAGGTAATTTAAATCTGGGCCAGTTTAAACTTTTACCTACCAACCGTGAAACTCAGTTTGGAACGTTGAACACAGCCCTTCGACTGGATATGGATTATACAGGCCAGGAAATTGATGACTATCAGACATTTGGTACCGCAGTTACGGCAACCTATGCCCCACAACCCAATCTGGTGATTAAGTTAATAAATAGTTACTTTAATACCATCGAGCGGGAACAGTTTGATATTACGAGCAACTATGTTTTTGGTAAAACTGGCCAGGGACTTTTTAATCACTCGGAGCAGAATAAAAGCACAGGAGTTTATTATAAATACGGAAAAAATAACCTGAATACGCAGATTTTTGCTACTGAGCTTAAGGTTGATCAAAACTTTAATAACCATTTATTTTCCTGGGGTTTAAAGCTGGATCAGTCGCATTATAAAGATCAACTAAATGAATACAGTTATACCGATTCATCAGGCATCATTCAGCTAAACGCGAATAATAAGGCTTTCAATAATATAGTTAAGGCAGAAAATAATATCAGTATAAAAAATTATAGCGCTTATATTCAGGATAGTTATTCTCTTTCAAACTATGCAGAGTTACAGTTAGGCACCCGTGCTGGATACAACACCTTAAGCGGTCAATTGATCATCAGCCCGAGAATGTTAATCGCCTACCGGCCAAATTCCAACAACAAAATCCTGAGGTTTGCCGCAGGTGTATATAAGCAACCACCTTCATACCGTACACTCCGGGATTTTTCCGGGGAACTGAATACCAGCCAGAAAGCACAAAGTTCATATAATACATCACTTGGGTATGACTATGCATTTGATGCCTTTGGGGCTCGTTTAAAGTTTACTTCCGAAGCATACTTCAAGTATTCGGATCGGTTAATTCCTTATAAAATTGATAATTTAAGAATCAGGTATTTGGCTAATGAAGTATCAAAAGGATATGCTTATGGTGCTGATTTTAGTGTTGGAGGTGAATTTGTAAAAGATTTAATTTCCTATTTCCGGATGTCGGTCATGCGGGCCAGTGAAGATATTATCGGAGATCGTTATATACAGAACGGACAAATCATTTATCCCGGATATATGAAACGCCCTACCGACCAAAGACTGAATTTTTCCATTTTCTTCCAGGATCGATTATTAAACAGCCCAACCTATAAAGTGCATTTAACTGCAATGTATGGTTCGCGTTTACCCATCGGACCGCCACAAACACCAAAATATCTGGATAAATTTTTTATTCCCTCATACAAGCGTTTAGATATCGGTTTTTCTAAAGATTTTCTAGATGATGTTGCCATACATAAGCCTAAATTTTTAGATCAGAATTTTAGTTCGGTGATCCTGTTTTTTGAAATTTTTAACATGTTAAATATTAACAATACCGCATCTTACCTGTGGTTGAATGATGTTGATAATGTACAATATGCAATTCCGAACTATTTAACCGGAAGGCAGTTTAATTTGAAGTTGATTGTGAAGCTGAAAAATAAAACTTGAAAAACAGCATTATATATTGTAGAAATCCTGATAATATCGGATCTGATTAATTTAAAGAAGGAGCAGAAATACCTTTTATTTGTAGCAATTTTAAATTAAGTTCATGTTGAGTAAAATCTCCGGCAAACGATGAAACAACTGTTTTTAGCAGGCTGAAGTTGCTTTTTTGTCAGCTGTGCTAATCTTTGTAAAAGATTAGCACATATTGCGGGATTGCTTTAACTCAACTGAGACTGCTTTCCTTTCCAAATTGTTAATACACCACTATTTACCATTTTATATAATTGCAAAAACGTTAATAAAATCATCAATATGGCCACATTTTTTAACAATATTTAATTTTTTATGATACGATTTTATGGACATAACTGCTTTAAAAATTTTACATTTACGGCCATAAAACATTATATAATAAGATGAAGCATAATTTTGGCGCAGGCCCTTGTATTTTACCTCAAGAAGTGTTTAAACAAGCTGCACAGGCAGTTTTAGATTTTAACGATGGATTATCAATTTTAGAAATTTCACACAGAACAACCGAGTTTGAGGCCGTTGTTGCTGAAGCTGGAAAATTGGTGAAGGAGTTACTGAACGTGCCATCGGGTTATTCCGTTTTATTTTTACAAGGTGGCGCGAGTTTGCAGTTTGCAATGGTTCCCATGAATTTATTGGGTGATGGACAAACGGCCAGTTATTTAGATTCGGGCGTTTGGGCTACTAAAGCCTTAAAGGAAGCTAAATTCGTAGGAAATGTAAATGTTGTGGCTTCCTCAAAAGATGCAAACTATACATTCATTCCGAAAGATTATGAAATCCCTGCTGATAGTGCTTATTTCCATTATACCTCTAACAACACCATTTATGGAACAGAGCTTTTCGACGTTCCTGAAACGAAGGTTCCCGTGGTTTGCGATATGTCATCAGATATTATGAGCCGCGTTATTGATGTTTCAAAATTCGATTTAATTTACGCCGGAGCGCAAAAAAATATTGGTCCTGCAGGTTTAACTATCGCGATTGTAAAAGATGAAATTTTAGGTAAAACAGGACGCAAAGTGCCATCAATGCTTAATTATCAGTCTCATATTGATAATGATTCCATGTATAATACGCCTCCTGTTTTCTCTATCTACGTGGCTTTGCTTAATCTTCGCTGGTTAAAATCTAAAGGTGGTGTAGCTGAAATTGAAAAAGAAAATAAGCAAAAAGCTGAGGCACTTTACAGGGAAATTGACCGCAATCCTTTATTTAAAGGAACTTGTGCAGCTGAAGACCGTTCCAGGATGAATATTTGTTTTGTGATGGAAAATGCTGAATTGGAAAAACCATTCCTGAAATTTGCAGAAGAACAGGGCATTGTAGGTATTAAAGGTCACAGAAGCGTTGGCGGTTTCCGGGCATCAATGTACAATGCATTGCCTATTACAAGTGTACATGCCCTAATTGATGCCATGCAGACTTTTGAAGAAAAACAAGCGAAAGCAAATTAATTAAATTATAATCACAGATTATCAGTATAATCCTGGTAATCTGTGCAATCATAAATAACAATGATTAAGATACTAGCAAACGATGGAATAGATCCTATCGGTAAAGAACTATTAGAAAAAGCAGGTTTCCAGGTAGATACAGAAACCATTCCACAGGATCAGTTGGCGGAAGCTTTAAAAAATTATGATGCCATTACGGTACGTAGTGCCACAAAAGTCAGAAAAGAATTAATTGATGCCGTTCCAAATATCAAATTGATTGGTAGAGGAGGCGTTGGTATGGATAATATTGATGTGGAATACGCACGTAGTCAGGGTGTTGCGGTGGTAAATACACCTGCTGCCTCATCATTGTCAGTAGCAGAATTGGTTTTCTCTCATTTATTTACGGGGATCAGGTTCTTACAGGATGCTAACCGTAAAATGCCAGTTAATGGCTCTACAGAATTTAATAATCTTAAAAAAGCTTATGCTAAAGGGACTGAACTAAGTGGAAAAACCATTGGGATCATTGGTTTCGGTCGTATTGGTCGTGCAACGGCTAAAGTGGCTTTAGGATTAGGCATGAAAGTACTGGCCTATGATTTATATCCCTCTTCATCTGAAATAACTTTGGAATTTCAGGGAGGGCAATCAGTGAACATTCCCATTCAAACCGTTTCTTTTGATGAAGTAATTGCCGGAAGTGATTTTTTTAGTTTGCATACGCCTTTTGCTGATCAACCTATTTTGGGCGCAGAGGAGTTTGCTAAAATGAAAAATGGTGTGGGGATAGTAAATTGTTCACGTGGAGGAACTATTGATGAACCGGCGCTGATTGAAGCTTTAAACTCAGGTAAAGTTGCTTTTGCAGGTTTAGATGTTTTTAATAATGAACCAACACCTTTGGCAGAGATTTTAACACATCCTAAAATTTCTTTAACACCGCATATTGGTGCATCAACCAATGAAGCGCAGGAACGTATCGGTACCGAATTGGCGACTTTGATAATTGAGCATTTTAAGAAGTAATAAATTTTTCATCCTGAGCCTGTCGAAGGACAACTGTGTTTCGACAGGCTTAACATGATATTTTGATTAATCCAAAGCATTCGTTAATACCCAATAACGATAACCCAATATTGCTTTTTGAAAAGTGGTAAGCCTATTTGGATCTTTTTTAAACAAACTTGGTAAAACTACCTTGTTTATCTTTGCTAAAGTTTTAAATATTGCCTTTTTCATATTTTTGAATCTTCTTATTATAAAAATAAAACATAGATACTAGGGTTAGAATCAGCAGGATAATAATGTAAGTAGATATTCCGTAATTACTTTTATTCGATTCTTTTTGAAGTATTTCATTCTGATCCTGTAGCTTTTTAATGGTTTTCATATAACCCTCAATCCTTTCTTGAGAGTGATCTGCAACCGCAACCTTTTGTTGATTCTGCAGGTCTTTATATTCCATTAATACTTTTAATTCCTTAAAGATATTATTATCTGTCAATACCACCTCACGAAGAATTTCATTGGAATTTTTGATATCCTTTTTGGTTTGCCAGCCAAATATTCCGGTTCGTTGGTTTAAGCTCTCATCATATTGTCCGAATTTTGCACTTCGCTCTGCTAGTAAAGCATTTACTTTAACCCGTTGAGCAGCATAAGCCGTGGTATCCTGCTGGGCGTAAGTTTGAAAACTTACGGATAGGACGACAAGCAGATAAAAATATTTTTTCATGAGATATAAACGTGAAAATAGTGGAAGTTGTTTTATTTGCCACTGAAAGATAGAAAGTGTGGGATTAGATTATGAAATCAGGTGCAGCTTTCAGCTTAGCTTTTTTTAAGAATGAAACTCAACCCTCACAATATCGCCCAGGTGCAGGCCCAATAAACCACTGGCTTTACCTTTGTTGATGGCAATTTCTAAATGATTACTGATGCCGAACAAGCAAAGTTTTTCACCTTCCTGCACTTCATTATAATGCCAGCTCAATTGTGTAATGGTTTCACTCTTGCGAAAATATAAGGTGAAATCACGGTTTTTCTGGATGCGTGTAAAAAGATCTTTTGTGATATTGGTAATTACATTGCAGAATGTATCAATGTAAACCACACTTCCACGAATAATATCCCGTTCAATTACAGGGTGAAGCAGCATTTTCTGTTCAATTTGAGCTACAGGTAAACCAATATCCTTTAACCTGCCACCTTTAGCCAGATGCGTGGCCGCTTTAACAAAAATATCAACCAGGGGAAAATGAAGATATTTTAAATCCTGCATGATATTCAGTTCTACCACATCCTCTGGTATATCATCAAAAAGCAAAGAAAAGATACCATTATCAGCCCCTACAAAATAATGATCACGGTGCCTGATGGCAATGTATTTAGTGTTTTCACTGTAAACGGAATCAATCCCTATTAAATGTACAGTGTTCTTTGGGAAATATGGATAAGCATTCTTTAAAACAAATGCTGCATATGAAATATTGAAAGCAGGAACTTCATGGGTAATATCAACTAAATTAACATTAGGCATAAGACTTAGCAGGCTACCTTTAAGGGCACTCTGGTAAAAATCTTTCGAACCTAAATCTGTTGTTAAAGTAATTATCCCCATTAAAAATTCATTATTATTGCTTATTCTTGTGTAGAGGCCTAAGCGTCTGCAAATATTCAAATTTTAATTAATATACCCCGATAACTTTTTAAAATACTATAGTTTGAACGAATTGAAATTAACTCTGGATACCGTAAATCCTGCTCACTTCTGGGGAGCAAATAATGAGAATTACGAAATGATTAAAGGTGCCTTCGCTAAGTTAAAGCTGGTGGCAAGAGGAAGTGAAATTAAGGTTCTCGGTGATGAACAGGAACTTAAGGCCTTCGAAGAAAAATTCAGTCAGCTGGTGGCACACCTGGAAAAATATAGTTCACTAACCAATAATGATGTAGAAACCATATTAGGCGCAAAGGCCAATGGTGTAGCAAAAAAAGATGCAGAACAGCCAACCGGCGGAGGTGGAGAGGTGATTGTTTTTGGTACTAACGGTCTTTTAGTGAAAGCCAGAACGGCCAATCAGCGCAGAATGGTAAGCAGTATTGCTAAAAATGACATCCTATTTGCGATTGGTCCTGCAGGAACGGGTAAAACGTATACCGCAGTAGCATTGGCTGTTCGTGCGCTTAAGAATAAGGAGATTAAACGCATTATATTAACACGCCCTGCCGTAGAGGCAGGGGAGAACCTCGGTTTCTTACCGGGCGATTTAAAAGAAAAAATTGATCCGTATTTACGTCCGCTTTACGATGCGCTGGATGATATGATTCCGGCAGAGAAGTTGAAATTCTATATCGAAAACCGAACCATAGAAATTGCACCCCTTGCATTTATGCGTGGTCGTACGTTAGATAATTGTTTTGTAATTCTTGATGAGGCACAGAATGCCACGGATATGCAGTTAAAAATGTTTTTAACACGTATGGGACCAACTGCTAAATTTATTGTAACAGGTGATGTGACACAGATAGATTTGCCTAAAAAACAGATGTCCGGCTTGTTCAATGGCTTAAGAATCCTGGAAGACATCAAAGGCATAGATATTATCTATTTAAGCGGAGAGGATGTGGTTCGCCATAAATTGGTGAAAGATATCTTAAAAGCTTACGGCGATATTCAGTAGGTGAGTCCTGAGTCGGTAGTCTATAGTCTAAATTGACTCTTGACTAAAGACTTTCCGACTTTAGACTTTTTTACTTATTTTTATCCCCTCATGAAAGCACTAAAAGAAACCCGTTTTAATTTTCCAGATCAAAGTAATTTCTATAAAGGTAAAGTACGTGATGTGTATACCATAGCCGATAGATTAATGGTAATGGTGGTATCAGATCGTATCTCTGCATTTGATGTCGTTTTGCCTGAAGCCATTCCTTTTAAGGGACAGGTTTTAAATCAAATCGCTGCTAAATTTTTAGCTGCTACGGAGGATATTGTTCCAAACTGGGTTTTAGATGTTCCCGATCCAATGGTGACTATTGGTCGCATTTGTGAACCCTTTAAAGTTGAAATGGTGATCAGAGGTTATTTAGCTGGTCATGCCTGGCGGGAGTACAGTGCCGGTAAACGTTCAGTATGCGGTGTTTCACTACCTGATGGTTTGAAAGAAAACGATAAACTACCTCAGCCTATTATTACGCCAACGACAAAAGCATCAGTAGGGCATGATGAAGATATTTCAAAGGAAGATATTTTAGCCAAAGGAATTGTGTCCATCTCTGATTATGAACAATTAGAGAAATATACCTACGCATTATATGAAAGGGGAACTGAAATCGCAGCCAAAAGCGGATTGATTTTAGTGGATACGAAGTATGAATTTGGTAAGGCCGATGGTGTTATTTATCTAATAGATGAAATTCATACGCCAGATTCTTCACGCTATTTCTATGCAGATGGATATCAGGAACGTCAAAATGCTGATGAACCACAAAAACAACTTTCAAAAGAATTTGTAAGAAAGTGGTTAATAGAAAATGGTTTTCAGGGTAAAGATGGGCAAGCTGTTCCGGAAATGACACCAGATATAGTTAATTCCATATCAGCGCGTTATATCGAACTCTATGAACAGATTGTTGGAGAGTCTTTTATAAAAGCTGATGCCGATGCCATTTCCAGTCGCATTGAAGCCAATGTGATCAAGGCTTTGCAATCACTCTAAAAATCGATGGAATTTATACTTTAGTAAAACAAGAAGAACAGAAATGAAATTTTCAGTAGATAAACACGATAAATACGTTACTTTAAAGTTAGAAGAGCCTAAATTCACCAATGATAATGCACCTGGCGTAAAATCTGAATTGTATTTGCTTAATGCAGAAGGATTTAAAAATATTATTGTCGACCTGAGTGATGTACAGGAATGCAATGATGCACAGGATCTTAGCTGCCTCTTGGTTGGCGACAGGCTTTGTAAGTCGGTTGGAGGATTATTTATTGTAACAGGTATTAATGATCAGCTCGAACCGATTATAGAATTGTCAAACATATTTCAATCTGTAACGTTTGTTAATACAATAGAAGAAGCGACCGATTTTATCTTTATGGATGAATTGGAAAAAGAGTTCAGAGGCGATAAATAAACAACGTTTTAATTCAACATTTAGCCTCGTAGTACGAAAACCTACGAGGTTTTTTATATCATACCATTATGAAATTTGAAGTTACTATTCTAGGAAGTAGTTCGGCGACACCTGTTTTCAACAGGAATCCTTCTGCACAGCTTTTGAATTGTAACGAAAAGTATTACCTGATTGATTGCGGAGAAGGCACCCAGCAGCAGCTGACCAAATACAATCTTAAGGCTGCACGGATCGATCATATTTTTATCAGCCATTTGCATGGCGACCATTACTTTGGTTTGATTGGTTTACTTTCCAGCCTTCATTTAAATGGCCGGATTAAACCTATGCAGATTTTTGCTCCTGCACCACTTCTGGAGATTTTAGAAATTCAGTTTAAATATTCTGATACCAACTTAAGGTATCCTATCGAATTTTTTCCAATTGAGGCTGATCAGTCCAGACAAATTTTTGAAAACCAGGACCTGATTGTAAAAACAGTAATATTAAACCATCGGATTCCAACTACCGGATTTATATTTCAGCAAAAACCAAGACAGCGTAAGTTAATCAAGGAAAAAACTGAACATATCCCCATGGCTTACTATGCAGCCTTAAAAAAAGGAAAGGATGTAGAGCAGGCTAATGGTGAAATTTTAAGAAGCGAAGACTTTACAACACCTGCTGAGCCACCAAGATCATATGCTTATTGTTCAGATACCATGTATGATGAAAGCTATTTTGCAACCATCAAGGGATGTGATACCTTGTATCATGAAGCTACCTTTATGCACGAACTGCTGGATAGGGCAAATGAAACCCATCATACCACCGCAAAGCAGGCAGGCGAAATAGCCAGTATCAATGGGATAAACAAGTTACTGATCGGCCATTTTTCATCGCGTTATAAAACGCTCCAAATGCTTCTTGAAGAAACACAATCTGTTTTTGAAAATACAGAATTAGCAGTAGAAGGTAGAACCTTTCAGCTTTAAATTTATTCTGCTTTAATCGTAAAGTTCTTGAAATTTAGCGGGTTAAACAAGTCTCTACTGCGGATTTGCCTGTTGATGTATTTTACTTTTTAATAAGTGCTTTTATTATTAATGATCCTTAAATCATTCCTTTATCACGCGCATAAGTAAAATTAAGGCATAAAAAAAGCCTTGCAATATCAATTACAAGGCTTCAAATTTATAAAATCAAATTACTTATCTTTTTTATTCCCACCGCCAAATACAGAGAAATGTACATAACGTTTAGGATTGGCTTTTAAATCGATCATCAACTCATCGAGATTTTTTGAAGCACTATTCAGGTTGTTATACATTTTATCATCATTTAACAATAAACCTAAACTGCCTTTGCCATCTTTAATACCGGAGATCACACTTTGCAAATCTGCAATGGCGTTATTGGCATTATCTAAGGTTTGTTTAAAATTAGCTGCTGCAAACTTATCAGTTACCGTATTGATATTGGTTAAAATATCACTGATTTTTTTGTTGTTATTATTCAGGTTTGCTGTAATGCCTTCTACATTTTTAAAAATAGCTTCGATACGGGCACTTTCAGAACCTACGAGACCATCAACCTTTTTAGAGGTTGTTTCCAATGAAGCAAGTGTTCCGGCTATACTATTGAAACTTTTATCTACATTTTTCTGAAAATTCGGATTCAATATCGAATTTACACTGCTCAGGATCGAATCCATTTTGCCTATGATCAGTTCAGCCTTCTTTTGAACAGGTTGAACCTGTTCCATCAAACCCTTTTCAACATTGGCATTTAAGGTAAAACCATCTTCAGCAATTTTCTTTGAATTTCCAAGCGACATTACGATGGCTTTACTTCCTAAAAGATCAGTACCTTCTAACCGTGCAACACTATTTTCAGGAATATCATATTTGCTATTAATGCTTAAGGTAGCCAGGATTGTTCCACCCGGTTCCAATTGTAGCTTCGCCACGCGGCCAATCTGATAACCATTAATTAAAACGGGTTTGGAAACGGTTAAACCATCTACACGGGTATATCTTGCAAACAAGGTTGTTTCACTGGAGAATATGGAATTTCCCTTTAAAAAATTATATCCGATAATTAATAAAGCAATGGCGAATGCAGCTAAAATACCGACTTTGGTTTCGTTCTTAATTTTCATGTGTTTCTATTTATTCGCTGCAAATATGATTTGTATTCATCATTTGCCTGAGCGCTATCATTTTTGTAATGCAAAGGTATTATAATTACATAATGTTTGCACCAACGTTTTTGTTTGGTATTTGTTATTATTTTAACAATAGGCTGAATAATATTTAATATTAATCAACTTCAACATCTTTCCTGTATTTTTTAATAGCAGCCAGTATGGAATCGGCAATTTCACTTTGTCCGCTACTGGAGTTGATGTATTTTTCTTCTTCCTGATTGGAAATAAATCCAACTTCAGTTAATATAGCTGGCATTCCGCAACGCTGTAAAACCAAAACGCCTTGTTCTTTAACGCCTCTGCTGCCTCTTTTATCACGGTTTACGTAACTGTTTTGCACCAGTTTGGCAAATTTAATGCTTTTATCTCTGAATGTGTTTTTAAGCAATGACATTAAAATAAATGTTCCGGGTTTATTTGGATCATAGCCATCATATTTGCTTTTATAGTTTTTTTCCAGCTTAATATCCGCATTTTCCCGGATGGCGGCATCTTGTTCTTTCAACCGGTGAGAACCAGCAACCAATGTTTCTGTTCCTTTTACATGTTTATTTCCGGATGGCATGGAATTGCAATGCACCGAAATAAATAAATCAGCATTTGCGTTATTGGCAATTTCAGCACGCCTGTACAGGTCAACATCCACATCTTTTGTACGGGTATAAATAACCTTGATCCCAGGCATATCTTCCTGAAGTTTTGCGCCTAGTTTTAAAGCCACCTTAAGTGCGATATCTTTTTCTTTTGAATAACTTCCTGAAGCACCGGGTTTTCTTCCGCCGTGTCCGGGATCGATCACAATGGTTTTGATTTTATATCCCTGTGCGAATAAAACCTGAACAGAAAAGAGGGTTAAGATAAAAACTGATGTTATTGCACGTTTAATCTTCATTTATAGGATATTAGAATGAGGTTTCTGCTATGCGTTTATAGTTTTTAATTGCTTTAATAATACCATCAACAATTTCCTTCTGACCCTCAGGTGAATTCATGTAGTCTTCTTCATCAGGATTACTGACAAAACCAATTTCAGTCAATACGGCAGGCATTGCCGCTCTTGCAAGTACGGCCAGACTTTTCTCCTGTACACCACGGTTGATTCTGCCTGCATTTACATATTCCTGCTGAAGCAATGATGCAAACTTTAAACTTCTATCCCGGTTGGTTTGTTTCATGAGGGATAACATGATGTCATTTTCAGGGGTATTGGCAATGAAGCCTTCATAGTTTTTCTGATAGTTATCTTCCAGGAACATGGATGCATTCTCCCGTTTGATCACCTCATCCTGTTCGCCTAAGCGGCCGGTTCCTGAAACAAATGTTTCTGTTCCTTTAGTTGAAGTGCTTTTGGCAGCGATGGTTTTGTAAACAGGAACACTTCTTCCTTTTACTTTTTTATAATAATCCACCACTCTTGACACCCTTACAGGCATATCATTTAAGTGAATAGAGATGAAAAGATCAGCTTTTGCATTATTTGCAATATTTATCCGTTCATAAAGAGGAATAAAAACATCAGTTTCCCTGGTATATACCACTTTGATATCTTTAATACTATCCTGAAGTGCCTTTCCTAAATTTAATGCTGTTTTCAAGGCAACATCTTTCTCTTTTGAATAAATGCCATGTGTGGCGCCATCTTTACCGCCATGTCCTGCATCAATTACAATTGTCTTAATTTTATATCCCTGTGCAATTGCCTGATTATCAATTGTATTAACAAGCGCAAAGTAAATAATGAATGTTAAAATGGTTTTAAGATACATCAATGGTATATTTTTCACTAATTTTGAACGTTTTTGATTAAACATCTGTGCAAAAATAACATTCAAATACGAATTTGAAACTTCTTAAGAGCTCTATTTTACTCATTTCTGTCATTTTATTAACACATAGTGTTGGTAAAGCTAACGCGTTTTCCCGTTTTTCATTGCAGCAAATTATTCAACAGGATACTTCTAAAAGAGATACTTCTAAAAAAGCAGCAAAAAACAACAGTGGACTGGATCAAAAAGTGGAGTACAAGGCAGACTCCATGAAGTTCAGTAAAGATAAGAGTATCATTTATTTATACGGAAACGCCAGGGTGCTTTATGGTGATTTTGAACTTGATGCAGATTACATCAGGTATGATTCTGAAAAGAAAGTAATTTTTGCCAGTGGCAGAACGGATCCGAAAACAAATAAATATGTAGGGAAGCCAATTTTTAAGTCTGGCCCGGAGGGATCTGCAATAGCCGATTCTATTTATTATAATTCAGAAACCACCCGAGCTAAAGTTTTCGGCGTATTTTCAGAGCAGGAGGGCGGATTTTTCTCTGGCGGACAAAGTAAGAAACAAATTGATGATGAACTGCACATTAAAAATGTAATGTACAGTACCTGTAACCTGCCCCATCCGCACTTTGGTTTAATGATATCTAAAGGTGTTGTAACAGAGAAGCAGATTATCACTGGTCCGGTTTATATGATTATTGAAGATATTCCTACTCCTTTAGGTTTACCATTTGCCTTTTTTCCAAAGCCCAACAAGCGTACTTCGGGCATTATTTTACCTTCACCCGGAGAAGATGCTACCAGGGGGTTCTTTCTGCAGAATGGTGGTTATTATCTGGGGTTGAATGATTACTGGGATGCCAAACTTTTAGGTAGTATTTACACCAATGGCTCTTATGAAGCCAGTGTTAATTCGCAATATATTAAGCGATATAAATATTCCGGTAACATTGGTATTAATTATGCCAGTGTTAAAAATGGCCTGGAAGGAACTGAAGCTTTCGATAATCCAAAAAAAGATTTTAGCATCAGGTGGTCACATTCTCAAAATGCCAATGCAAACCCTGGAACTACTTTTAGTGCGAGTGTAAATATCACTTCAAGCAGTTACTATAGAAATACGGCAGCCAATCAATCATATGATATCAGGGCAATAGCGAATAATACCACCAACAGTAGTATCAGTTATTCCAGAACGTTTTCTAATAATATGAACTACTCGTTATCGATGACGAGTAATCAAACTTTAAGTACCAGGGATGTTTCAATCAGATTACCTGAATTAACTTTCAACGTACCGACTTTTAGTCCATTTGATTCTAAAACAAGGGTTGGTGAACAGAAATGGTACCAAAAGATTACTGTGGGATATGCTTTACAGGGAACCAATGCCATTGATACTAAAGATAGCTTATTGTTTCAGAATGATGGTTTAAAAAGATTGAAATCTGGTTTCTCCCATAACATACCTGTTAACATGTCATTCACTGCGCTGAAGTATCTAAACTTCTCTTTGGGTGGAACTTATAACGAGGTCTGGAACTTTCAAACCATTAGAAATCGTTACACTACTTTTGCGGATAATAGCTTCACAATCAGATCTGATACAGTTAGCGGATTTAAAAGGGCAGGGAGTTATAACCTCTCCACCAGCATGTCTACAAAAATTTATGGATTAAAAGTTTTTAAAAACCTGGGAAATATTAAGGCACTCAGGCATGTAATGACACCGAATATGTCTTTCAGTTATTCTCCTGATTTTACAAAGGCAGGTAGTGGACCATTTCTGGCTGCTGTTTCAGAAAATGAATTTGAGAGTGATGGGAGCAAGAAAATCATCAGAGATGCGAATGGTCTTCCCTTAACTTATTCTGTTTTTCAGGGAATGGCTTATCAGGGCTCTTTTCCGGGTAAAACAGCATCTATTGGCTTTGGCTTAGAAAATACCGTTGAATTAAAGGTGAAATCCAGCAAAGATACTACCGGTACAGGCGAACGGAAAATTCCGATTATCCAGGGATTAAGCATCAGCGGTTCTTATAATTTTTTAGCCACCAGGAATAAGCTTTCAACACTTGGCTTCAGCGGACGTTCACAATTTACGGATAAGCTGGGCATTAACTATAATGGTACTTTTGATGCATATGCTTTGGATTATGATCCTGCTACAGGGATCTATACCAGAAGTAATACCTTCGTTTGGAAGAGAGGCAATCTAATTCCCCGGTTAACTTCGATTGGCTTTTCATTCGATTACAGTTTAAATCCGGAAGCATTAAAAAAGAAAAATGAGGCAAATGATAAGCTTAATGAAGCGAAGAATAAAGGATTATCACCTATACAATCCGAACAACTTGCAGCCATCAGCCGTGATCCGAATGCCTTTGTGGATTTTAATATTCCATGGAACTTTTCATTCTCTTATAGCTTTCAGTATTCAAATGATTTAGGTATAAGCAGAACCAGTAATACCTTAAACTTTAATGGCGATTTAAATCTTACTCCAAAATGGAAGATTACCTATAATTCAGGGTATGATTTTCAGAATAATGGTTTAACACCAATGAACATTGGCATTTATCGCGATTTGCATTGCTGGGATATGAGTGTAAACTGGGTACCATTTGGTGCTTATAAAAGTTACTCTTTAACATTAAAAGTGAAGGCGTCTATTCTCCAGGATTTAAAACTGAGCAAGAGACAAGGTTTTTACAATACTTACCAATAAACTTATGTTAGCCGAAATTATAACCATTGGTGATGAAATACTCATCGGTCAGATTGTTGATACCAATTCAGCCTGGATGGCTAAGCAGCTTAATTTAACAGGTGTATTTGTCAAACAAATCACTTCAGTTTCTGATGATGAAGATCATATTCTGGCTTCGCTTGCACAAGCTGAAGAACGTGCTGATCTTATTTTAATTACAGGAGGTTTAGGTCCCACCAAAGATGATATTACCAAAAAAACTTTAGCGAAATATTTTGGTATGGGTTTCCGCAGGGATGAAGGCGCGCTGGAAATGGTTACATCAATTTTTAAAAAATATAACCGGCCTTTGCTGGATATCAATATTCAACAGGCTGATGTTCCTGACGGTTGTGAGGTCATTGTCAATAAAAATGGCACAGCACCCTGCATGTGGTTTGAGCGTAATGGCAAAATTTTCGTATCCATGCCAGGTGTTCCGTATGAAATGATGTATTTAATGGATGATGAGATTCTTCCCAGAATCAGATCAAAATTTACTTTACCATTCATTGTGCATAAAACTATTCTTACAGCCAATATCGGAGAATCCTTTCTGGCAAAAGAGATTGAGGAAATTGAAGACCGCTTGCCCAAACATATTAAATTAGCTTATTTACCCAAGTTAGGGCAGGTGCGTTTGCGTTTATCAGCTAGTGGAAGTGATGAAACAGCTTTAAAAATGGAAGTTGAATCTTACGCAAAACTGATGATAGCTAAAATTCCGAAGTTTGTGGTGGTAGATGAGGATATTCCTTTTGAAAAAGCTGTAATAAATATCATGAACAGCCGCGGACTTACCCTATCTACCGCTGAAAGTTGCACAGGAGGATACATTGCTCATTTAATTACGCAACATCCGGGTTGTTCATCCGTGTATTGGGGCGGGGCAGTAGCTTATGCCTATGAATTGAAAGAATCTATACTGGGTGTAAAGGAAAGTACTTTAAATAAATTTGGCGCGGTGAGTGAAGAAACGGTTTCGGAAATGGCAGAAGGCGCAATCAAACAATTTAAAACTGATTATGCCATTGCAGTAAGCGGGATAGCCGGACCAGATGGCGGCACGGCAGATAAACCCGTAGGTACGGTCTGGATTGCGGTATCAAATAAACATAAAACGGTAGCTAAAGTATTTACTTTCAGTAACAAGCGCATTCAAAATATCGAGCGCTCGGCAGCTTCTGCTTTCACCATGCTTTTAAATCTACTTAAAGAAGACGGGTTGAAAGAATAAAAAGCGTATTTTTGTCGCAATACCAATATAATATACTTTAATTTAATATGGCTCAATACGAATTATTGTTACCAAAAATGGGGGAGAGCGTTGCCGAAGCAACGGTAATTAAATGGGTAAAACAACCTGGTGATGCAATCGGTTTAGACGATACTATTTTAGAAATAGCGACAGATAAAGTTGATTCTGAAGTGCCTTCTCCGGTTGCTGGTAAATTGGTTAAACAGCTATTTCAAGAAAATGATGTTGCCCAGGTAGGTGACGTGATTGCTATCATAGAAACAGAAGGTAGTGCTGATCCAAAGATTGAAGATAGTCATCCTGACGCTTCCATGCCTGAAGAAAAGGCTGAGTCCATTCCAGGTATTGCACAACTTCCGGCAGAAAACAAAGCAACTCCATCTGATTTTTCATCTTCAGTGCGTTTCTATTCTCCGCTTGTTAAAAGTATTGCTTCTCAGGAAAATATTTCTATTTCAGAACTAAATGATATTAAAGGCACGGGGGCTGATGGTCGTTTAAATAAAGATGATTTATTAAGTTATATCGCCCATAAAAATTCCGGACAGCAAGCTGTGAAAACAGAGGTTGCCGCTGCACCAATTGAAAATAAGCCTGTAGCTGCTCCGGTTGTATCCTCAGTACCCAATAAAACATCAACCACTTCAGTTTCTGGCGGAGATGAAATCATAGAGATGGACAGGATGCGTAAACTGATTGCCGACCATATGGTGATGAGTAAAACTACGTCCCCGCATGTTACTTCCTTTGTTGAGGCTGATGTAACCAATATGGTGTTATGGCGCAATAAGGTAAAGAATAGCTTTGAAAAGCGGGAGAATGAAAAAATAACCTTTACTCCAATTTTCGTAGAGGCTGTGGCAAAGGCGATCAAGGATTTTCCTATGATTAATGTTTCAGTAAGTGGCACACAAATTATTAAAAAACGTGATATAAATATTGGTATGGCAGCTGCCTTACCTAGCGGAAATCTGATTGTTCCGGTGATCAGAAATGCTGACCAGCTAAATTTAGTCGGTTTAACCAAGGCCGTTAATGATCTGGCTTTGCGAGCAAGAAATTCAAAGTTAAAACCTGATGAAACACAAGGTGGAACATTTACGCTTACCAATGTAGGTTCATTTGGAAATGTGATGGGTACGCCAATTATCAATCAACCTCAGGTAGCCATTTTAGCTGTTGGCGCCATTAAAAAGAAACCGGCTGTTTTAGAAACAGAGCATGGTGATGTGATTGCCATTCGGCATATAATGTTCCTTTCCCTTTCTTATGATCACCGGGTTGTAGATGGATCGCTGGGCGGAATGTTTGTACGCAGAGTGGCTGATTACCTGGAGAACTGGGATTTTAACAGAGAGATTTAATCGTAATCAATATTTACTTACAAAGAGTCAGGCTTTAAAAACCTGACTTTTTTCAGTTAAAACCAAACTTATCATCACTTGTTTCTTAATAACATTAATATTAAAGTTATGGCTAAGTTTTCAGAATTAATAAATGGCGATAAGCCTGTTTTGGTCGATTTTTTTGCCGAATGGTGTGGTCCTTGTAAAATGATGAAACCTATTTTGTCACAATTGAAATCTCAGGTTGGCGATACCGTTTCGATTATCAAAGTGGATATTGATAAGAATCAGGCCGTAGCCGCTGCTTATAGTGTTCAAAGTGTGCCAACATTAATGCTATTCAAAAATGGAAAGCAGGTATGGCGGCAAAGTGGGGTATTACAGGCTTCACAATTGAAACAGATAATTGATACACATGCATAATTATACCTCGACAACGGTATTTGGTGTTACGGCGAAAATTTGTTCATTTGTTTTAGGGTAGATATTGTATAACCCTGTGAAGGTACTGAAAGCAGGTAATATCGCATAGTCCTTTCCGAAATAAAAACATGGAAATTTTAACCGTTGCTTTGCCTTTCCAACTATGGTAACCCCCGGATGAATATGTCCGCTGATCGGGTATAACTCTTCTTCTGTACATTTCGGTGCATCATGTATAAAACAGAATGGGCCAAGGCAATAACTGGTGTCATGTATCTCAATATTCATGGAAGCATAATCGGCATCAGATAACCTGTCGTGATTTCCTTTTACCAGGAGCAGGTTTACATGTTGATACTGCTGTTGCCATTCCGAAAAATCATCAACATCTGTATTCAAGCCATGATGAAACATATCACCATTAATCAGCAATGTTTGAGGTTGGTATTTTTCAATCAATAGGCCTAATCTTTGCAAATCATTTTGCGCTATAGTAGATGGTACCTGTACACCGGCTAAACGAAAATGAGCCGACTTACCCAAATGCAAATCGCTAATGGCTAAAAGTTGATGTTTCGGTAAATATAAAGCCCTTTCTTTATCTAATATCAGTTCTTCTCCGTGGCTTGTAATGGTCATTTGTATTTATAAAGTTTACTATATAAGAAATGTGAATTCTTGGTCTTCTACCCTATAATTCTTCATATAATCAGGGATAAATTATTTTATTTTCTCTGATTCTGCTTTCATCCGGGCAATGCGATGTTCCAATTCTTCTGAACTCATATTTTCACGTAAACTATCAACCTTTATTGGGAACGAAAGTGGCGTAAAGCTTTTAGGATTGGTGATGATGACCGCTCCGTTTTGAATACGTTCCAAGGCAGCAGCCAATCTGGGTTCTTCTAATTGCTGGTAGAAAACTTCATCGTAAGCCTGGCGCAAAAGTAAATTATGTTTGTCATAATCGCTAAAAACGTTAAAAAACAAACCTGCAGATGACTGGAGGTGTTTGTTGGCGACATATTTACCCGGATACCCCTGGAAAACCAGACCAGAAATACAGGCAATATCCCTGAATTTCCTACGTGCCATTTCGGTTGAATTAATACTTAAAGTAATATCTTCGGTTAAGTTTTTTGGTGAAAACACTTCGTAGGCTATGGATTCGTCCATTGGAATTTCGGTTTCACTGAGCAGTTCAAAACCATAATCGTTCATGGCAATAGAAAAACTGATAGGCAATAACTTACTTAAGCGGTAAGCCACCAATGCGGCCAGAACTTCATGAACCAGTCTTCCTTCAAAAGGATAAGCAAAAAGATGGAAACCTTCTTTATTGTTGATCAGTTCAATTAATAACTCATCATTTCTGGGTACATGAGAACGCTTTTCCTGCAATAAAAACAGCGGATAAACAGCATCCAGCTCTTCATCCTGATGCGTTTTATCCAGCGCTTCATTGTATTTCTTTCTTAAAACAGAACCCAAATTTGAAGAAAGTGGCAATCTGCCACCGTTCCAGCTTGGTGAAATGGCATTATGCTGTTTGCTGTTTCTCACAATCACCGTCATGTCTTTTACATGCACAAATTCTAAAACGCGGCCTGCCAATCTAAAATTATCGCCTGCTTTTAAACGGGTAACAAAATACTCTTCTACCATGCCGATGTAGCCGCCAGACAGGAATTTTACTTTTAGCATCGCATCACTCACAATAGTGCCGATATGCAGGCGATGCCGCATGGCCAGCTGCCTGCTTTTTACCTTCCAAAGACCATCTTCATCTTTGGTAACCTTTTTGAACTCATTGTAAGCACCTAAACTGTCGCCACCTGAAGTGATAAACTGCATCACCCAGTTCCATTCTTCAGGCAGGATTAATTTAAAAGCATGTGTATTTCTTATTTCTTCATAAATGATTTTATCGTCGAAACCATCGCCAATGGCAAGGGTAACAAGATATTGTACCAGGGTATCAAAAACCATAATAAAGGGTTCTCTGCTTTCAATATTGTTAGTTTTTGCCGCTTCTTTAATTGCTGCAGCTTCAACCAGTTCAAGCGCGTGTGTGGGTAAAAAATAGATTTTTGAAACCTCATGAGGAGAGTGGCCCGAGCGTCCGGCGCGTTGAAGAAACCTGGCTACGCCTTTGGGAGATCCTACCTGCACCACTGTATCAACAGGTTTAAAATCCACACCTAAATCTAAAGATGAAGTTGCAATTACAGCCTTCAGCTGCCCCGTATGTAAAGCATCTTCAATCCAGTTTCTCAGTTCGAAATCTATAGAACCATGATGAATGGCAATCCGGCCTGCCAGCTCAGGTTCTATATTTAACAAATGCTGGTACCACATTTCAGACTGGCCGCGTGTATTGATGAAAATTAAAGTCGTTTTACTTTTTTCAATAATGGGTAAAAGTTTGTAGGCTAGTTTTAAACCCAGGTGACCGGCCCATGGTAAGGTTTCAATATCATCCGGCAGAACAGACTTGATGATAATTTTCTTTTCCAGATCTGCCTTTACTATAATTCTTTTGGCTTCCTCATCGGGTTCTAAAACATCCAATGCCTGTTCTATATTGCCAATCGTTGCGGAAATCCCCCAAACTCTTAAAAACTGATTTTTCTCAATTTTCTGCAGACCTTTTATTCTGGATACGGCAAGTTCTACCAATACGCCACGTTTACTGCCCAACAGTTCATGCCATTCATCTGCAACAATACATTTTAAGTTTTTAAATAAGGTTGATGAGCCTTTTTGCGCCAATAGCAGGTGTAGGCTTTCAGGTGTAATCAATAAAATTTCAGGCATTGATTTCTTCTGCTGAACTTTCTCGGCTTGTGAAGTATCGCCGTTTCTGACTCCAACATGCCAGTCTAATTCCAATTCCAGTAAGGTTTCACGCATGGCCCTCGCTAAATCTTTAGCCAGTGAACGTAAAGGTGTAATCCAGATGAGCTGCAAGCGGTCTTTTGCTTTCTTATTACTGGCTTCTGATGCATTTAAAGCTTCAATTACCACAGCAAGAAACAAAGAAAAAGTTTTTCCAAAACCAGTTGGTGCATTTACTAAACCGCTATAGCCATTAAGATAATTTTGCCAGGCATCTTCCTGAAATTGAAAAGGCTTACGCTTATTGGCTTTAAGCCATGCTTTTATCTTTTTATAACCTTTGGTTTTGGTTTGATCCATGTATAATTCTGTATTATTATAAAAGGTTTTGAAAAAACTTATAGGTATCTAACCATTTATAAACGTCGATTCCAGCAGTTGGCGTAAATCTTCCAATGTATTAATCTCCGTTGCCTTTTTGTCTTTTCGCCAGCGTAAAATCCTCGGAAACCGAAGTGCCAGGCCAGCTTTATGTCTTTTACTTTCGGCAATGCCCTCAAATGCAATTTCAAAGACAAGTTCAGGTTTTACTGTGCGTACCGGTCCGAATTTTTCTATTGCATTTCTGGTGACAAATGAATTTACTTCTTTTATTTCCTTGTCGGTTAAACCCGAATAAGCTTTGGCAATGGTAACTAAATTTTCTCCGTCGCGAACGGCAAAAGTATAATCGGTAAAGAAATTTGCTCTTCTGCCGCTACCTTTCTGTGCATAAATCATGACAGCATCTACCGTGTAGGGATTAATCTTCCATTTCCACCAGTCGCCGCGTTTTCTGCCACTATGATAATGAGAACTCAGTTTTTTAAGCATAATACCTTCACTGTTAATGGAACGCGAGGTTTGCCTTAAATCTGCTAGTTCTTTCCAATTCTTGCACTTGATAACGGGTGAGAGGATAACTGCACTTTCGTCCAGATTTTCAAATAACTGCTCTAAAACGGCTCTTCGCTCACTTAAAGGATGATCGCGAAAATCACGGGTTTCATATTCGAGAATATCATAAACAAAAAAGCCGATTGGTACATCCTCCAGCTGTTTTTTATTAATTGTTTTACGGTTTAATCGCTGTTGTAGTGTGCTAAAAGATAAAACCTGTTTATCTTGTACGGCCAGAATTTCTCCATCTAGTACAACCCCGTCAGGCAAAACATCAATTAAAAAATGGAGCTCCGGAAATTGTTCTGTTACCAGTTCTTCTCCGCGGCTCCAGATAAAAAGCTCACCATTTCTTTTCACTATTTGTCCACGAATGCCATCCCATTTCCATTCGGCCTGCCATTCAGATAGATCACCTAATTTTTCCGGTTCCTGCTCCAAGGCATAAGCCAGGCAAAAAGGATAAGGCCAGGAATTATCGGTATTGACATGAACACCATTAATCAGCTCATGGAAAGTAATTTCATAAGGATTCCACTTCCCCATAATGCTATGCATGATTTGTGCACTATCTAAACTGCTTTGTTTAGCCAGGGCATTCACCAGCATTTTATTTGAAACACCAATTCTAAAATTTCCTGAAATAAGTTTGTTAAAAATGAAGCGTTCCTGGGTTTCCAGATGGTTCCAGGCATTTAAAATAAACCCTTTTTTAGTTTCATCATCTTTGCCTTCCAGATCATGCAGGTCTTCAATCCATTTATGCAATTGCAAATCAGATGTGTTTTCGGCAGGGGGCAGGAGCAGTGCAATGGTTTCACTTAAATCACCAACGTTGGAATAACTTTCTGAAAATAACCATTCAGGTGTTTGTGTGATGTCAATTGCCCAATATTTGAGTAAAGCGGATTTGATCGGGCGCTTAGGTTTTTTACCCGTAAACAAAGCAATTACCCAGATTTTATCTTTATCGTCAGCATAATTAAAGTAATCTACCAATGCAGCAATTTTATCATTGGTTTTATTGCTCAGTTCGAGTTGCTGAATCAGTTTTGAGAAACGTTTCATTCTGACTTTTTATTTTCTGTTTCAACATGATGATTTTCAGCATCGGCCAAATCAACTTTATTTTCTTCGTCATCTTCCTGCCCAAACTTGGTCATTACTTCTTCTGATTCAATCCCTTCGTCATTTAAAAACCGACTAAAAGCAGCAGTGAAGCCATGTGTAACATACACCTTTTCTGCACCAGTTGCAGTAATGGCATCCATTAAGCCCGTCCAATCGGCATGGTCACTCAAGGCAAAACCTGCATCGGCACTTTGCCAGCGTCGATGTGCGCGAACCTGCATCCAGCCTGAACAGATTCCTGTTACAGGATGAGATAAGTTCTTAATCCAGCGGCTATCCCTCATGGCTGGCGGAACAATAACAATTCCTTTTTGCAACTCATCTTTTGTAGTTTCCGGTGTAATTCTAATGGTTTCAGGAAGGTTTACACCAGCATCAATAATTACTTCATTTAAATTCGCAATGCTGTTATGAACATAAATAGGAACGTCGCCCGCAAGGTTTTTGATCAGGCGCTGTGCTTTACCAAGGCTATAGGCAATTAATACACTTGTTTTTTGCTGCTGAATATTATCATTCACCCAGCTTTTAATTCCATTGAAAACCACTTCTTGCTTTTGCCATTTATAAACGGGTAAGCCAAAAGTACTTTCTGATACAAAAGAATGGCATTTAACAGGCTCAAATACATCACTAATGCCATCATCTTCGGTTTTATAATCACCTGATATGACACATATTTCCCCTTTATATTCTAAACGGACCTGAGCAGAACCAATAATATGACCTGCCGGATAGAATGAAATGCTTACACCATTCCGGATGATATTTTCACCATAATTTAGTGTCTCTACATTTAAATCTTCACTGATGCGCCTCTTAATGATTGGTTTGGTTAGTGTATGGCATAAATAATGTTTATTACCAAAACGCACATGATCGCTATGCCCGTGTGTAGTTACGGCATAATCTACAGGCCACCAGGGATCTACATAGAAATCTCCCTGTTTGCAATAAATACCCCTTTTCGTAAATTCGATTAGTGCCATAGTAGGTAAACAATAAATCAGAATTTAAGTTTTGAAACAATATCGGCTAATTATCCGATAAAATGAAATATCGGCTAATTAGCCGATAAAATGAAATATCGGGTAATTACCCGATAATTTTGTTAAATTGAATAATTTCAAATATCTTAGTATTATGATTTGCATTATAACGGGTGATATTGTAGGTTCCAGAAAAGTGAAGGATAGTTGGTTGTCAAACTTAAAAAGCGCACTGAAAGTGATTGCAGGACAATATAAATGGGAGATTTACCGGGGAGATAGCTTTCAGATAGAAGTTGAACCTGAAAATGCAATCAAAGCAGCAGCTTATTTAAAAGCCAGCATCAGGATTAATAAACCAGCTGATGTTAGAATGGGCATAGGAATTGGTGAGGTTAAAAGTAAACGTAAAAAGCTTTCTGAATCAAATGGGGATGTATTTGTGAATTCAGGAATTGCTTTTGATAGCTTAAAACAAGCAAAAGTCAATTTGGCTATCAAAACTGATTTTCCAGGATTTGATGAAGATATTAATGTCATGATTAGGCTTGCCTTAATTGCGATGGATAGCTGGGGAATTGTTGCTGCAGAGATGGTAAAACTTGCATTGGAACATGAAAATCTATTGCAAAGTGAGTTGGCTATACTTTCAGGTAGAACACAATCGTCTGTTAGTGAGGCTTTAAAGCGTTCGCATTATGCTGAGTTAATGGATATGGATAAACTGTATCGTAAAAAATTGAATCAAATATTTGCTAACTGATGGACATCTATCTAATTAAGCTCATCCTTGTACATTTAATAGGCGATTTCTTTTTGCAACCAAATTCTTGGGTGAAGGATAAGGCGACTAAAAAACTAAAATCAGGAAAACTATATATACATGTAGCAGTACATATAGCATTGATTTTTTTCGTCTTTTTGAGTTTTAGTATATGGAAGATAGCACTTTCAATAGGATTATTACATTTGTTTATTGATGGAGCGAAAGGTCTTTTCCAGACTCGAAAAAATGCCCGCGCACTATTTTTTATTGATCAGATATTTCATTTTTCATCCATTGTTTTAGTCTGGCATCTTTTTTTCAAAGGATACCTGGATGTGAGTTATCTTCATGATATTAGGTTCTGGATTTTAATTTCCTGTGCTTTGTTTTTAACTATGCCCACTTCCATTATTATGAAAGTAATTATTGCAAAATGGTTACCCGAAAGTGATGATGAAAGCCCTAAATCGTTGCAAAATGCCGGAAAGTATATCGGAATTTTAGAACGGTTATTAATTTTTATCTTTATTACAACCAATCATTTTGAAGCAGTAGGATTTTTACTTGCAGCAAAATCCATCTTTCGTTTTGGTGATTTAAAAGAGGCGCATGATTTAAAGTTAACAGAATATGTTTTAATCGGAACCTTATTAAGTTTTGGTATAGCCATTATTGTTGCACTCACCATAAACACCTGGATAGGCCGGCTTCTGCTTTAATTCAAGGGTTTAAACTGCTTGTCTAAAAAGTTAATCATGAGGGTATGAACTTGTTCAAACCAAGGGTTAAATAGCCAAAAAGGATGGGGTGTATCAGGCAATGTATGAATTTCTGAATAGATTCCGAATGGTTTTATTTTGGCAATTAAATCATCTCTTCCGGCATGAAAGCGTGGTAAAGAACTATTTATAAATAACATGGGGACTGTTTGTTTACCGGCATGATAAAGTGCAGAAGCATTGTGCCATAATTCAGGGGCTTGTTTTAAATCAGTACCAAGCCATATCGCAGCAACAGATTTCCGGTTTGGATCTGTACTGACTTCAGCAGACTCAGGATGGTCAAAAGCCAATACGCCATCTACATCTATTACAGCCTGAACATTACTAGAGTGTCCATTAATTTCTTCCTTTTCAAATTGAGGATCATTATTTGTAGTGCCAATTAAAGCTGCCAGCTGCCCGCCGGCCGAAAATCCAGTTATGGCAATTTTGTTGGTATCGATATTAAACTTTGAAGCATTCGCTTTTATCCATCGAATGGTGTTTTTCAAATCATACACAGCGGCAGGAAACTGTGCATGTGTAGATAACCTGTAATCGGCAGTAATAGAAACATAACCACCTTGAGCGATTTTCTGTGCCAATGGAATGTTTTGGCTGCGATGACCTGATCGCCAGCCTCCGCCAAAAACAAATAATACTGCCGGTAATGGTTTACGGTTGTGTTTTGGATAAATAACATCAAGAGATAAATCACCTGTTGGATATTTAGCGTATACCATGTTACTTTTGATTTTGAAATCACCTTTAACCAATGGTTGTGCTATACTGATGTATGGCCGCTTTTTATGCTCCTTAAGGTAGGTAGTATATACACTAAAGGAGGTATCTGGCAGGATTTTTTGAGCCTGAGTGCTGGTATAAAAAAATAATAGAAAAATGACAAGGCGTTTCATTCAGGTAAATATATAGAATAGTTAGTCGGGGTTTGATCTTATATTTGATTAATTTTAAACCTTCATGCATAACACGATTAATGCGAAAATTTTTACAGCACTTATTTGGGGATTGGGTAATTCGAATGTCAAACAAATTTGGTTCAAGACCTGATCTTCACCGTATTCATGAAGCTTTAAGTAAGCTTTTTAACACTATAAGTAAGGAGCCCGGAAAACGTGGACTGGTGTTTGAAATTTCGGAAAAAGATAAAATCATTATTTTTTCGGATCAGCATAAGGGTGCGCGTGATGATGCCGACGACTTTACGCTGGCGGAAAAAAACTATCTGCAGGCACTTGAATACTACAATACCAGTTTTTTCCATTACATCAACCTGGGAGATAGTGAAGAACTTTGGGAGAATTTGCTGGAATCTGTAATTCAGCATCATAAGCAAACCTTTGAAAGAGAAAAATTATTTATTCATCGCAATGCTTTCACAAAGGTTTTTGGAAATCATGACCTCTACTGGGACAATGATCCGTTGGCCGGTTTTAACCTGAATCGCATTTACGGTAAAAAGATTCCGATTTATGAAGGCGTAATTTTAAAGGTAAAATTACAGCATAAAGTGCTGAATATCTTTCTCACCCATGGTCATCAGGGTGATTTGCAAAGCGATGGGAATTGGTTTAGTAAATGGTTTGTCAGCACCATATGGGCACCACTGCAATCATTCTTAAAAATTAATCCCAATACACCGGCTTATGATAACCAGCTAAAAACCATGCACAACAGCATGATGTATAGCTGGCAGGCAGAACAAAAAGATACGGCACTAATTACTGGCCACACACACCAGCCTGTATTTGCATCGCTTACTCACCTGGAAAGAGTTTATTTAAAACTTAAAAATGCAACTATTGCGCATGATCAACCTGTAATGGATAAATTAAATGAAGAACTAAAAAAAAGAGTAAAAAAAGGAGATGAGGTACCTGAATTTAAAGCATACAAGCCTGGTTATTTCAATAGCGGCTGTTGCTGTTTCAGCGATGGTGATATTACAGGTATCGAAATTGAAAATGGTATGATCCGGTTAATTAAATGGTCTTTTCAAAAATCAGGTGATCCGGAAAGAGTTTTACTGGAAGAAATGAAGCTGGCTGATTTACTGGATGCTATTTAAGGGGCAGTTCTATAAAAAAAGTTGTTCCTTTATCTTTGCCCTCACTTGTTGCCCAGATGCGGCCTTTATGCATATCCACAAACATCCTTGCGGTAATTAATCCCAAGCCATTAACATTTTCATGTTGGGTTGGCGCAGAACTTAATTGGGAAAATTTCATAAGTAAGCGTTCCAGATCCGATTCATTCAGACCTACGCCATGATCTTTTATGGCAATGGTTACCCTGTTTTCTGCCATTTGATGAGAAATCCGGATTTCGCTATCTGCATAAGAGAATTTAATCGCATTATGAAGCAATTGGAAAAATAGCTCCTGCAGTTTAATCTGATCACCAAAAATTTCTACCGGTGTATCAATATTGATGGTAAATGCCTGGTTTTTATTTTTAGAAATAACATTCAGATCTTTTACGGTTTTAGATAACAATTCGCGGAGATTTATTTTATTTTTCTGCGGTTTGAAAGACCCGGTCTCCCTTCTGGCTGAACTTAGTATCTGGTTTAGATTGTCAACCATCCTTTTAGATTGACTGTTGATTTTTTCTGCGATAGTTATAGTTCTTTCATCTGCACCAGGCATTCTGCTTACCAATTCAGATTGAAGGGATATGGTGGTCATCGGATTTTTCAGGTCGTGGATAAGCACATGCAGGCGATCATCCTGCGCCCTCAGCGTTTTTCTGAAGGCCATTCGCGTTTCCAGTTTTTCTGATATCATCACGGCCAGCCTGTTTAACATGTTCAGTTGGTTTTGAGTAGCAGTTTGAAAATGCTGGCCATGTACAATGATGGCACCCAGATTTTGTCCTTCTGCAGATTTAATCACTGCTCCGGCAAAAAATTGGAATAAAAAAGATTGATCATTGGCATGTACAAATTCCGATGCATTGCCGGTAACCACATCTTCATCCGCTGTTTTAATCAGGTTAAAAAGATATGGATTGATTTCTGGCGCTGCATGCTTACCAATTAAAGCTTTTATGAAAGTACCGTGCTTGTCAAAAAATCCGATAGCAGCATCAGTTACTTCAAAAATCTCAGCGGCCAGTTTTGCAAAGTTGTTAAAGCTTTCTTCAGCAGGTGTATTTAAGATCTCATATTCATATAATTTTTGCATATGCAATTCTTCATTAAAACATATATTTTGATCTGAAACCTGATGTAAATGCATTTAAAGGTATGATTAAAGTGGGTAATGGATTAAAGGTAAAGATTCTCATTAAAAGGATAAATAATATAAACAATTAAGTTGTAACTTTAGTTACTATAGCTAATGTCATCGTAAGATGAACATTATAATTATCAAAACATTATTCAAAAATGAGATTATATATAGAACGTAAGCCCGTTAAGGTTAATCCAGATACGAAACGTGTAATTGCCCGTTTTTTTTTTAACGGAGAAGAAAGAGCACTGGAAGTGATCAGAAAAGTTTTGGAGTTTTCTGATGATAAAGTATTTTCACTCATCTCTCCGATTTTACAGGAGTATTCTAAAAGACACCGTAACATTACGAAAATTTTAAACCGGCATTGTAAAAAGCTGAAAAAGCAATTTGCTGTACTTGGAACGGATATAGAAGACCTTGATCCATATACCAGATTACTTATTGGTGCGTATTTTACGCATGAATATTCTATTGAATCGGCTGCGTTTTTTAATCCAAGTATTGTAGACGATCCCGATCAGACTGATCTTGTAGAAGGAGAGAAAAGGGTGATCATCAGTTTCAGGGCAGTAGGTGAAGGACACATTTCATCTATCGTTTTCCGTCGGGCATTGATTGATAAGAATAATAATATACAGGTTTTGCCGGTAGGCAATTATGTGGATGAGGCAGAGGTAGTGAAGAATGCAATTTATGTAAAGAAACTGTTCTTTAAGAAAGCTGCCTATGCACAGATTGATCCATCTGTTATTGAAGAAATTGAAGCAAAACTGGATGATCGTTTTGAATACACCAGTTTGAGTAATATTATTAAAGATTCAAAAAGCCTGCATAATGAAAATCCCTCACGCCTGGTAGAATACGATAAAGTGCTTTGGCTATCAGATACTTATCATACCATTTCTTTTTCTAAAGATACCGATATATCAGACCGGGTAATTTTTCCAATTTCGGAGTTCGAACGCAAGGGGATTGAAGATGCACGCTTTGTAAAATTTGTTAAAGATGACGGGAAGGTATTATATTACGCCACCTATACTGCTTTTGATGGTTCGCTTATTATACCTAAGTTGGTGCAAACAGAAGATTTCTATGAGTTTAAAGTAATCCCTTTATATGGAGATGGTGCCCAAAATAAAAACCTTGCTCTTTTTCCCCGCAAAATAAATGGAAAATACGTGATGATGAGCAGAATTGATGGATGGAACAATTACCTGATGTTTTCTGATAAGGTAAATGTTTGGGAAAATCCTATATTGCTGAAACAACCGCGTTACGACTGGGAATTGGTACAGATTGGTAATTGTGGCTCACCAATAGAAACTGAAAAGGGATGGTTGGTAATTACACATGGGGTTGGTCCAATGAGACGATACTGTATTGGAGTGGTATTGCTGGATCTGGAAGATCCGAGCAAAGAAATCGGGCATTTAAAAGAGCCGCTGATTATTCCAAACAATGATGAACGTGAAGGTTATGTGCCAAATGTAGTGTATTCCTGTGGTTCGATTATAAGCAATGGAGAACTGATAATTCCTTATGGATTATCTGATTACAGTTCGTCTTTTGCCACTGTAAACTTAGAATTGTTGCTGAACAAATTGCTTGAAAACGGGAAGGGATAAATAGGATAAGATACTTTTCTATTATGAAACAAGAAGGGCTGATTCAAATGAATCAGCCCTTCTTTATTATTTTGAATTTTGATGTTTTACAAATTCTTCTTCCTCTTCAAATAGCGAGGGGGAAAGCGTTTCATATTCAGCCTCTGCCGCTTTCAAAACGGTAAGATGAGAAACAAAATAGGCTAATGTACTTTCAGCACCCTGATTTCTGTTTACACTATTAAACTGTAAGCCATCCGCACAGCCATGTGTTTCAAAATCATATAAAGGAATGTGCATACTGTTTTTGCCTAAAAACCACTCATAACTGGTATACATTAAACTCAGGTATTTACTGTCTTTGGTAATTTCATAGGTTTTACCGTAAAGCAGTACCATTGCCATGGTTTCAATGGCTTGCTGGTCATAAATTGGATTTTTTCCATGCTTCCTCATCCAGCCCGCATTTCCAACAGGGTTTAAATAACCATTTTCAAAAGAAAAACTATTCAGGAAATTAATGCTTTCCATCGCTATCTGGTAAGATTCATTGTCGCCGGTTGCTTCATAGTGATGTAATAATGCCAGAGGTAAAATCGCATTATCGTAAGTTAGTATATCTTCAAACCAATGCCAGTCTCCATCTTTATTGGCTTGATAGGATAGCTTCAAACTTTCTGCCAGCTGGTTCCCCTCATTTATAATCGGTTTATCACCGGGATGCGCGAGTAAATAATAAGAAATTCCGATGAGTGTATTTGCCATCCCACGCAAATGCTTTAAGCCTTTAAAATGAGGTACTGCATTAAAGAAAAGTTCCCTTCCAAACTCACGGTATGAATTATTAGGCGCAACACCAATTAAATAACCTAAAGACCATATTGTTCTGCCGAAAGCATCTTCAGAACCAATTTCGTCCAGATAATTGCGGTTAAAACTTAAGAAATTTCTAAAGTTTCCATCTTCTGTATGCATGTATTGAATAAAGCTCAGGTAAACAGGCATCAACTTTAATGCTGCCTGATTTTTATTTTGCTCATAAGCCATTAAAGCCATAATTAAGGCTCTGGCATTATCATCAATGCAATAACCTTCTTTCAGATTCGGAATGCCAAAACGTGCATGTTGAATAATTCCGGTATCATCTGTAAGCAAGCTAATATGACTTAGGTTGAGTGCCGGCATGCTTTCCACATCTATAATAGGAGGGGTTACCCTTTCAGGTTTTTCTCCGTCTGCTATGGCTTGCTGTAAAGTAGAAAGATATACATTGCCTATTGCTGGCCATCTTAGTTTTAAGCCATATTGATAAGCATTTGATTTAAGCTCCTGATGTTTAGCTTCATCTGATAGCAATTCATTTACAATGTTGGCCAGGGCCTTATCGTTTTTAAAATCAAATAATTTGCCCCGGTTATCTGCCAGTAATTCTTCTGCATGCCAATATGGTGTAGAAACAACAGCAGCACCTGCACCAACAGCATATGATAATGTACCACTTGTAATTTGTGCTTCATTTAAATAAGGTGTTATATATAAATAACAAGCCGTTAAATATTGGTGAAGTTCATTTTCAGATACAAACTTATTGACGAAGGCAATATTATTTTCTACGCCTAAATCTTTAGCCAGTGCTTTTAAACTATCACGATATTCTTCACCGTTATGTCTAACAACTCCGGGATGTGTATTGCCCAGAATCACATATAAAACATCCGGATGTTGCGAAACAATGCTTGGTAAGGCTTTAATCACTGTTTCTAGGCCTTTGTTGCGGCTAATCAGCCCGAATGTAAACAGTACTTTTCTATTTTTAAACAATTCGCTTCGCGAAATTTCATTGTTCGCAATAGGTTCCAGGTTAGGAACACCATGTTCTATTAATTTGATAGAGGTTGAAGGAATTTGGTAAATGCTGGTTAAAAATAACACTGCTTTTTTACTCATTACCACAATTTTTGAAGATTTTAATGCAATTTCCTTAATAATGGTCTGTTGCATAAAATTTGGTTCCTTTAACACCGTATGCAAAATGGTAATAAAAGGTTTTTTGAGCTTATTAATCAGCGAAAGCAAAAAAACACCACTATTGCCACCATAAATTCCAAACTCATGTTCAATGATACAAGTATCTACATCACTATCATTAATAAAATTAGCAGCTTCAATATAATCCTGCTGATTCTGTTGCCTGATGATGAATTTTACTTCTGAAGGATAAGCATGTTCATTAAGATCATCAGATTCGTTCATCGCAATAACAAAACTTTTATCTGCCTGGTAAGATGGATTGATACTTAACGCATTGATTAAATTGTAATTGAACGTAGCTAGACCGCATTCGCGAGGAGGATAAGTTGAAATATATGCGATTTTCATATTAATATATAAGTTAATGTCCTATTATAACGCACGGATAGCTAAAATGGTTTTGGTTCGGCATCATTTATGAAATTTTGAAACAAACAATATCAATTAAGGGCTTGTTAGTCTGGATAAATAAATGACATAATGAGATCAATTTGGAAAGGCGCAATAGGATTTGGTTTGGTTAATATACCCGTTAAATTATTCTCGGGTGTACAAACTACCCATTTGGATTTGGATATGCTTGATGAACGTGACCATGAAAAAATCCGTTATCAGCGTGTAAATGATAAAACGCACAAAGAGGTACCGTATGAAAAGATTGTAAAGGGGTATTTTCTTAAGGATAAATATATTATTCTGGAAAAACATGATTTTGAAGAAGCTGCACCTGAAAAAACCAAAATTATCGAACTGGAGAACTTTGTTGATATTAAAGACATTAATCCCATATACTATGAAACCTCTTATTACACCGAACCAGAAAAACAGGGTAAAAAGGCCTATGCATTATTACTGAAAGCACTCCAGAAATCAGGAAAAGCAGGTGTAGCCAGGTTTGTATTAAGAAATACCGAAAATCTTTGTGTTATACATCCAATGGAAAATGTTATTATTATCACGAAGATCAGGTTTGAACAGGAAATCAGGAGCTTAGATGAGATCAATAAGGCAGATGATATTACCATAACCAAAAAAGAGATGGATGTTGGTTTGGCGCTGATCAAACAATACAGTTCTAAATTTGACCTGAGCTCATTTAAAGACGATTACAGCAATGAACTGCTTAAAATTATAAAAGCCAAGGCAAAAGGCAAGCGGGCAACGGTGAAAAAAATGAAGCCACAAAAGGCATCAAGTGATGATTTGTATGATCAGTTAATGCAAAGCCTCGGATCTAAAAAAGGTGCTTAACATTTATATATGATAAAGTGAAATAAAACGCCTGTAATTTTACAGGCGTTTTAACTTTAATGAAGTTCTATTTAAAGGCTGCTTTCAATTGTTCTGCAGCATATGCCTGGGCCGCTTTAGCTTCCGGTACAACAGCTGCCATTCCAAAAAATTCATGTGTTACACCTTCATAATTTCTGCTGTTTACCTTTACGCCTGCCTCAGCCAGTTTATTGGCCAACATGGTGCCATCATCATGCAAAGGATCTATTTCTGCAGTGATAATAGTGGTTGGTGGCAACCCTTTCAGTTTGGCATTTACCAAGGAAATTTTAGGGTTTTGTGCTTCAATCATTGTGGTCAGGTATTTTTCCGTAAACCAGGTCATCATGGCTTTATTTAATGGTTTGGCATTGGCGTACATTTTATAAGATTCCGTATTCATATTGGCTTGTGCAATAGGATATACCAAAACTTCGTGTACCGGAACCATAATATTTTTATCTCTGGCCATAATGGAAACGTTTGCAGCCAGATTTCCTCCAGCACTTTCTCCAACAACGGCAATTTTAGCGGGGTCTCCTTTCAGGCTCACTGCATTTTTAATCGCCCATTCATATGCGGCAAAGGCATCGTTATGTGCGGTGGGGAATTTGTTTTCTGGTGCCAAACGATAGGCTACTGAAACCACAACTGCATTAACCTGTTCTGCAAGGCCTTGAGCAGAAGCATTGTAAACGTCAAGATTTGCAATAACGAAACCACCGCCATGATAATAAACAATTACAGGAAAGGGACCATTGCCTGATTTCGGTGTATAAATGCGTAAATGAACTTTTCCACCTGGAACATCAATGTCTTTTCCGGTAGTATCAACCATTGGAGCAGGTAATTTTATGTGATTTACTTTGATCAGATCCATAACGGCATCAGTAGGCGTATGATTTTTTCTGGCATCTGCAGCACTAAGTGTTTCTATGGGTTTATCACCATAGCTTGCTAATTTTTCAATCACTGACTGCATTTCCGGCTTAATGCTTTGTCCCCATTCTGGTGGCGGACCAGCAGGTTTTAAACCGGTACTCGCTGTTGAATCTGCAGTTAAAGAATCAGTAGAAGTGTTGGTCTTGGTCGTGTTTGTACAGGCGGAAACTGTAATCGCTACAGACAGTGTGGCTATCAGTAGCCTATTTAAATTGCTTTTCATAGGTTTAATTTATTGTTTTTATTAAAGTTGTTTTAATAACGTTATCAGGAAGATAAGAGTTTTAAATGCTTTACAACTTTACAGATTTTTAATATTATTCAAACTTCTTAAGTGTTCGTGCTGTTCTAAGTAAAACCGTTTAATATGTTAACTGAAATTACAGGATTACCCGATCATATTTTTGGCGTTCGGGCTACTGGTGTGGTAAGTGCCGATGATTTGAAAGATGTTCTGCTTCCTGGCCTGGCCAGAACATCAGATCGCTTCGGAGAAATCAGGTATTTACTGGTACTGGATACTGAAGTTAAAAATTTCACCACAGGCGCATGGATTCAGGATGCTAAAGCAGGTTTGCAAAACTTTACCAAGTGGAAGAAAATTGCTGTGGTAAGTGCTGAAAAAAGTGTAGAATGGTTTTCTGATTTTTTTACTTTTTTAACACCAGGCAACTCCAGGGGATTTAAACCTGATGAAATAGATGAAGCCTAAGCCTGGATTGCCACTGAAGATTAAATTACATTAATTAAAATATTATTATGAAAGATTCAAAAACAGCAGCAGAAAAAAATAAAGCAACAGCACCCAAAAATGGGAAAGCTAAGAGTGCAGATGAAAAGGTAACTTCAGCAAAAGATGCCAAGAAAGTCGACGTAGCTAAAAAGAAGGATTAATCTGTAAAATTGTAATTATGCAGGCAGGAAATAAATGATTATTGCAAGGTTTATTTCTTGCCGATAACTGAACACCTAAACTAAAAGGAGTAAATTACGCCTTTTTGGAATAAAATTTATGTGCTAAGCTTTTAATAATGCGTATATTTTATCCATTAACTCATCAATATTAAATGGCTTTGCCATGAAATCGTCCGCAGAAACATTATCGAGAATATAATTATTTGAGTTATAACGTGCAGAAATCATCAATACAGGTATATGACTTGTAGCCTTTGCTTTTTTTAATTCTTTAAGGAGCACCCGACCATCAATATCAGGAAGCATAATGTCCATTATGATCACGTCAGGTTTGAATTCCTGTACATGATTTAGAAAATTTGTTCCATTATTTAAGCCTTCAACATGGAAAGCTTCACTTTCTAGAATGAGCGTAATTACATCTAAAATAGCATGGTTATCTTCAACAACCAGAATGTTTTTTTTTGCCAAGTTTTGCAATTGATTTTTTAAAATTTTAACAAATATAAAATAAAAAATAAATGTTAAGCTCAATCATTTAAATTGCACTACTGCTAAACCTATGCTTCATACTTATTAATTGAAAAATTCTAATATTTTTGTAGCATCTAAATTTAATATGAATCAATTTTCTGTAGATCTTACAAATTGCGATAAAGAGCCCATTCATATCCCTGGAAAAATTCAGGCACATGGTTTTTTAATTGCCGTACATAAAAACGATTTTCACATTACTTATGTAAGTGAGAATATTAATTGTTTTTTGAGCAAACAGGCGAGTGGTCTTCTTGATCAGCCGCTTTCGGCACTGGACCATCTTTTAACGCAGCAGGAACCAGAATTCAACATAGAGGATTTACTTAAACTAGGTATAATCAGGAAAAATTTTGATGCCATTAATCCTCATCCGATAAATATTGATAAAAAGCCGTATTATATTACAATTTCCGAATCTGAAAATAACTGGCTGATAGAATTTGAACCTGTAACCTTACAATATGACATTCAAGGCATAATCGGACGTTCGGCATCTGCCATGTTGCAGGGCAGGAGTGTTTCCTCTTTATTAAAAGGTGCAGCGCTTGAAGTTAAAAAACTCATCAATTATGATCGTGTCATGATTTATAAGTTCTTAAACGATGGTCATGGAGAAGTAGTTGCAGAAGAAAAAAATGATGAACTTGAACCTTTTTTCGGACTTCATTATCCGGCATCCGATATTCCAAAACAGGCAAGGGAATTATATAAACTAAATTTAACCAGGTTAATAGCTGATGTTAATGAGCAGGATTCCGATATCTTAACTTATTTAACCGATCAGCCATTAGATTTAACAAAATCTAATTTAAGGGCAGTTTCACCGATTCATATCCAATATCTAAAAAATATGGGTGTGTACTCCAGTTTCAGTATTTCGCTGATCTCTCATGGTGAACTATGGGGATTAATTGCCTGCCATAATTATTCACCTAAATTTATTGATTATAAAGCAAGGGAAGGTGCGAAACTGATTGGTCAGATCTTGTCATCCGCATTGGAATATCGCCAGGACGAAGAAGATTCTGAAATGGTTGAACAGTTTAAAAGCACTGCAGCCATACTTTCTGAATACCTCAGCCAGGATAAGTATTTGATTGATGCCCTTACCGATCATCAAAGAAATATTTTATCTATTACCAATGCAACGGGTGCAGCTATAATTTTTGAAAAGAGACTAAAAACAATTGGGCAGGTTCCGGCTGATGAAGATATTTTAGAATTGGCAGAATGGTTGAAAGCCAGCAACGATGAATCCATCTACTATACTCATCGTTTATCGGAAATACATTCGCCGGCAAAGAAATATAAAGACATTGCTTCAGGAATCTTGGCCTGTAATATCAGTAAAGATCTTGGCGAAATGATTATTTGGTTTAAGCCTGAACTCATAACAACTATAAACTGGGCTGGAAATCCAGATAAAGAAGTTGTATTGTCTGAAAATGGATTACTTAATCTATCACCCAGAAAATCTTTTGAAGCCTGGTCGGAAGTGGTCAGCAATACCTCTGAAAAATGGATGGCAGAAGAAATTGCCTCCGTTTTAAGGATTCGTGAAATTATCATTACGGATGTAAATAAAAAGGCCAATGAAATCAGGTTATTGAATGAAAAATTGCAATCTGCTTATGAAGAGCTTGATACTTTCAGTTATACCATCTCCCATGATTTAAGAACACCATTAACTTCTATCAAAACATATGCGGAATTAATGCTGAAAAACAAAAGTCTTGATGATCATGCAATCAAGATGTTGAGCAGGATTTTAATTGGTGCTGATAAAATGAATTTCCTCATTAAGGAAATCTTAAATTTAGCAAGGGTAGGGCGTTCTGAAATTAATTTTGAAACCATTGATATGCCATCCTTGATACAAGAAATCAAATCTGAAGTATGGGCGGCTTTCAAAGCAGACAAATCCGAATTGATTTTAGGCCATTTGCCAAATATAAAGGGAGATAGGACCATGATTGCGCAAGTATTTACAAATCTGATGAGTAATGGGGTCAAATACTCTTTAATGGTAGAAAAACCTGTCATAGAGATTTCTGCGTATATTGAGGGAGGAGAAACGGTTTATGCCATTAAAGATAATGGTATAGGAATTGATAACAGGTATTACGACAGGGTTTTTGAACTGTTTAAGCGCATGGATAATGTTAAAGAAATTGAAGGGACTGGTGTTGGTTTAGCCATTGTTAAACGAGTGGTTGAGCGGCATCACGGCCGCGTTTGGTTTGAAAGCAAGCTGAATGCCGGGTCTACGTTTTACGTAGCTTTTAAAAATTTATAATAATGAGTACACCAGATATATTTTACGTTGAGGATGATGAAGATTATGCTTTTTTTATGCAGAGTGCCATCAAGGAGGTAGGAGATACATTGAATATTGCTATTGTTGAAGATGGCGCCAAAGCTTTGGCCAAACTGCAACAGTTTGCAGAAAGTAAAATCAAACCCAAATTAATTTTATTGGATTTAAACCTGCCAGGATTGTCTGGATTGGATTTGCTGAAATTTATACGCGATATTCCTTATTTAAAATCGATACCAGTGATTTTATTTTCCACTTCAGATAATCCGGATGATGTAAAAGCATCTATTGAATTTGGTGCCAATGCATATCTTACTAAGCCTGATGGCTATGATAACCTGGTGAAATGTGTACATTCGGTACACGATTTCTGGTTTAACAAGCACCTGAGAATGAATTAACTCAATATAATAAAATAAAAATAAAAGATTCGGATGGGTTATTCGAATCTTTTATTTTTATATCCATTTTAATTTAAAAATAACGAATAGAATGATTGCCGATATATTAAGAACAGAAACAGCTGAAAAACACAAAAAACTGGAATCGTTAATGTTTGTTCACGACATTATGAATCACACGCTAAGTGTAAATGATTATAAAAAACTTCTTACCATCAATTATATTATCCATCAAAGGCTGGAAAATAAGCTGGCTAACATGCTTGAAACCAATCTCGCGCAGGAATTGGATATGAATAGCCGATTAAAACTTAATGCACTGGAAAAAGATTTAGCATATTGGAATATTGACAGCTTAACCTTACCGGCTTTAGATTTTGACTTATTTATTCCTGACCAGAACAATGCAGCGATTTTAGGCGCATTATATGTTTTAGAAGGAGCTACATTAGGCGGAAACGTAATTAAGAAACATATCTTAGCTAATCCAAATTTTAAAGATAATGGGGATGGTTTGCATTATTACGGTGTTTATGGGGCAGAATTAGGTGCTAAATGGAAAAAATTTGTAAGTATAATAAATGAAAAGGTTGAGGAAGCTGATTATGAAGTTTGTGTAAATAGCGCTAATCAAACTTTTGATAATCTGATCAGGCTTTCGAAACAAATAAATTAAGTGAACATATTTTCTCACATTATTAAATAAAATACTTGTATAATACGCCAGGGGCATTTTTAGATTGTGAATATGTGTAAAACTTATTTTAAATTAAAATATGCTTTCTCTTGTTAATTCAAGGTAAATATGTATTATTGGAAAAAAATAAATTTTTTAAACCTTAAAAACATCAATTAGCGATGGAAAAATTCTCAAAAGTTAAAGCTGCTGTTGCTGCTATCGAAGCAGATGTGGAAAAATTTTATAATGCTGGCAATGCAGCTGCTGGTACTCGTGTACGTAAAGCGATGCAAGATCTTAAAGTATTAGCACAAGAAATCCGTGCAGAAGTAACTGAAAAGAAAAACTCTGAAAAATAATATTTCGTGAGTATGAAACAAAAAGGGTCTTGGTTAATGCTGAGACCCTTTTTGCTTGAAGCTATATTCTACTGTTGGTTTAAAAAAACACTCAAATTTTTATAGATGTGCATGAATTATGTATTTCGGCGAAAGTGACCCTTCTGTTTCGGGCCAAATTAGCCACCAATTTGATTACCGGATGATGCACATCTAAGTTCCTTTCCTTCTGACAAATATTCACTTCGGATCCAAATCCATTTTCCTCCGAACTTTTCAGTTTAATCCATCCTACTGCCGGATTATCTTCAATTCAGACCTTCCTAAAGATCAAAATCCATTCGCAGATATTGTCACGCTTAAAAAAAATGCCATAATCTCTCCACAGCAACGAAGCTACCATAGTCCATATCAAATTGCAGATATGCTCCCAAGAGTCTTTATTTTATGCAGAAATTGAAAAATTATTTCCGAAATCTAGTCGCGAAAAAAGCTTATCGAAACATCAGAACGGCCAGTTTTCTCCGGAACAGGTAGTCACTTTAAAGCGAAATGGGATGACAATTTAAATGCGGAACGGGCGGCCATTTTTGCCGAAATACCCAAACAATATCTGGTTTAATTTTTTAATCCCAATAAACTGACAGCGTTAATATCATACCCAAACTTAAATTCATTTAATTTTAATTCACTACGGTTTCCCGTATATGGTATATTAAAATTAATTATATCTTTGACTTGAAAGCAAATCACAATAAGGATTATTCCGTTGTGAAAACATTTAGCGCCTCGACTATCTTCGGGGCATTTTTATTTCCTTTTTACATTTCCAAAACACAATCTATTTTTAAAAATCAACTTATTTATCTTATCTTTGCCTGGCAAATAATAAATCGTAATTTATTTGCTATGCAACTCGACTCCACAAAATTTATTGCAACAGGTTTAACTTATGACGACGTACTGCTGGTACCCGCATATTCTGAAATTCTTCCCCGCGATGTAAATACAGCCACTTTCTTAACTAAAAAAATTAAGCTTAACGTCCCATTGATTTCTGCCGCAATGGATACGGTAACAGAAGCTGAACTGGCCATTGCCATTGCGCAAAATGGCGGTATCGGGATGTTGCATAAAAACATGACGATTGACAGACAAGCCGAAGAAGTTCGTAAGGTTAAACGTTCAGAAAGCGGAATGATTCAGGATCCGGTTACTTTGTTAGAAACCGCAGTAGTTGCCGATGCTTTCAAAATTATGAAAGAACACAAAATTGGTGGCATTCCGGTAGTGAGTAGCGATAATAAATTGGTTGGCATTATCACCAACCGTGATTTGCGGTTCCAGAAAAATATGGCGAGGCCAATTGCTGAAGTCATGACAAAAGAAAATCTGATCACTGCCCCGGAAGGAACAAACCTGGTACAGGCAGAAGAAATTCTTCAAAATTATAAAATCGAGAAATTGCCAGTTGTTTCTAAAGATGGTTATTTAAGTGGTTTAATCACTTTCAAAGATATTTCAAAAGTAAAAAATTACCCTGCTGCCTGTAAAGATGAACGTGGTCGCTTACGTGTTGGTGCCGCGGTTGGCGTAACTGCCGATACCCTTCAGCGAGTTGATGCTTTGGTTAGTGCGGGTGTTGATGTCATTACTATTGATACCGCTCACGGGCATTCGAAAGGTGTTGTTGATAAATTAAAAGAAGTAAAAGCAAAATATCCTGATTTGCAGGTAATCGTTGGTAATATTGCTACCGGTGCAGCAGCTAAGTTTTTAGCAGATGCTGGTGCTGATGCCGTTAAAGTGGGTATTGGCCCGGGCTCAATTTGTACCACCAGAATTATTGCTGGTGTAGGTGTGCCACAATTATATGCCGTTTACGAATGTGCTAAGGCATTAAAAGGAACAGGTGTTCCGGTAATTGCCGATGGTGGTATTAAACACACTGGCGATATCGCAAAAGCAATTGCTTCTGGTGCAGATACGGTAATGGCTGGTTCGTTATTCGCCGGAGTAGAAGAGTCTCCAGGTGAAACCATTATCTACGAAGGACGTAAATTTAAATCTTACCGTGGAATGGGTTCTATTGAGGCCATGGAGCAAGGTTCTAAAGACCGTTATTTCCAGGATGTGGAAGATGATATTAAGAAATTAGTTCCGGAAGGAATTGTTGGTCGTGTTCCTTTTAAAGGTACTTTGGCAGAGGTGATGTATCAGTACATCGGCGGACTTCGCGCAAGCATGGGCTACTGCGGTGCAGCTACGATTGAGGCATTACAGGAAGCACAATTTGTTCAGATTACAGCAGCCGGGATGCGCGAAAGTCATCCACACGACATCACCATCACCAAAGAAGCACCTAATTATACAAGGTAAGATTTGAAGTAGTAAGCTAAAGACTAAAGCTTTCCATTCAATTGCATATTCAGCGGCATTGGGAAATCTTCTAAACGAACAATATTACTACGTGGGGCATCCTAAATGATAGCCCCACTTTTTTATACTTTTTTCTCCCATTAATAAGTCAAATCTGCATAGAATTCATCACGTAATGAAATGATGAGTTATCTAAATCTGCGCCATTACATGCAAATTAACTCATTATCTAGCTACAAAATTGTTTACGTTACTATATGTTTATGAAACATAGCTTTTTCTGCAGCAAAACGTCAAATCACAATATTTGCAGCATAAAATTTGGAGAACGCTTTTTTTTAATATATTTGTCTACTAAATCCATAGATTTAATATAAAATATATGACGGGTGATATTCAGAATTGCGCTAATTATTATTGGCGTTTAAACACTCTTCGAAATTTTTCCGTACGGCACGACAATTAAAAATATAAACCAAACACCACTAAATTAATCATGAAGAAAAGTTTACTTATTTTATTTACCATCATCATTTCCACAAGTACAATATTCGCTCAAAATACGGTAAAGGGTATTGTCAAAGGCGCCAATAATATGACCATTCCTGGAGCTACCATTACCATCAGGGGGACCAAAACTGCCACCCTAACCGATGCAAACGGTGCCTTTACTATTGATGCCAGGCAACAACCGCCATTTTATCTCAGAATCAGTTATGTGGGCTACAAACCGCAGGATTTTCAGATTTTAAATTTCCAGGAAACACCTATTGAACTCATTTTGGTAGAAGATACTCAGCTAGATGAGATTGTGGTAACTTCCAGAAGACGATCTGAGGTTCTGCAGGATGTACCTATCCCCATTACGGTGATTGGCGGTCAGGCTGCAGAAAACGCAGGCGCTTTTAACGTAAACCGTTTAAAGGAACTGGTACCATCTGTACAGCTATATGCTTCAAACGCCCGAAATACGACGTTAAATATCAGAGGCTTGGGTTCTACCTTTGGTTTAACCAATGATGGGATTGACCCAGGAGTGGGTTTCTATGTTGATGGCGTTTATCATGCCCGTCCAGCTGCCACGTCGACAGATTTTCTTGATATTGAACAAATAGAAGTTATCCGCGGACCTCAGGGGACGCTTTTTGGCAAAAACACTACTGCGGGTGCCTTCAATATCACCACAACAAAACCAACGCAAACACCTACCGCTAAAGTGGAAATGAGTGTAGGTAACTATAATTTCATACAAGCTAAAACATCAGTTTCCGGAGGTGTGGCAAAAAATCTCGCTGCAAAAATCTCCATCTCCGGTACACAGCGAGATGGTACCATTTACAATACGAGAGAGGAGCGAAGATACAGCGGGCAGAATAACCTTGGTTTTAAAGGACAATTGTATTTCACACCGTCAGATAAATTGAAAATTTTGTTGAGTGGTGATGTCAGTATTCAGCATCCTGCAGGTTATCCGCTGGTAATTGCCGGGGTAAGCCCCACTGAAAGAAGTGCATATCGCCAATATGCCAGGATCGTATCAGACCTGGGTTATCAGCAACCTAAAATTGATCCTTTTTCCAGAGAAATTAATACCAATACGCCTTGGCGACACAATCAATCTATAGGTGGAATATCTTTAAACGTTGATTATAAAATAGGAAATGGAACATTAACAACAACAACAGCCTGGAGATTCTGGAACTGGGATCCAACCAACGACAGAGATTTCTCTGAACTTTCAGCGTTAACAAAATCGCAGGGAAATTCACGACACGACCAGTATTCTCAAGAAATCAGGTATGCAGGTAACATCACAGAAAAGCTGAGTGGTGTTATTGGAGTTTTCGCGTTAAGTCAAAATCTTCAGGGTTTGGGGCAGACGGAAGAAGTGGGTAAAGATCAGTGGAGGTTTGTACAAACAGGTAACACAGGTGCTCAGGCACTATATTCGACACCAGGTTTGTTGGATGGTTATGGAATCAGAACCAATTCAACCATTAAATCATTAAGCACCGCCGTTTTTGGTCAGGTAGATTGGGAAGTGATTGATCATTTACATGTGCTCCCAGGGTTAAGGTTTACCTATGATAAAAAAGACGTTGACTATGACAGAAATACTTACGGCGGTTTACAAACTACTGATGCTGCACTGCTGGCGCTGAAAGCAGCTGTTTACAGCAACCAGCAATTTAATACCAGTACGGAAAATAATAATTTATCAGGTAACATCACAGTATCCTACAGACCAAACCCTAAATTAAATGTATATGGAATCTTTTCTACTGCTTACAAACCAGTTGGGGTAAATGTAGGTGGTTTGCCAACCACACCTAACGGACAAGCCGATTTATCATTAGCGGTAGTAAAACCTGAATATGTGGAGCACTATGAACTTGGCGTTAAAACGAAACCTTTCAAAGGCGCAATCCTGAATGTAACCGCTTTCAATACCGATATTAAAGATTATCAAACCAATGTGCAATCGCCGCAATTGGGTGTAAACAGGGGGTACCTGGCCAATGCGGAGAAAGTGAACGTTAAAGGTTTGGAGATTGATGGAACCTATCAGCTGGAACGTTTCTTAACATTAAATGCGGCATTGGCTTATCTTGACGGAAAATATGTGACGTTTACCAATGCACCGCTTCCGCTGGAAGAAACCGGTCATACCGAATTAGTGAATGGCGTGGCTACTCAGGTAGCCTTTAAAGATGCATCTGGTGGAAGATTGCCCGGGATCTCAAAATGGAATGTTTCTGGTGGTGCAGAGTTTAGCACACCCGGAAATTTGGCTACTAAAGCAGGTCGCTATTTTATTGCCGGTGACGCCAGCTACCGTTCTACTTATTCTTCTAATCCAACACCTTCAAGCGTACTAAATGTACAGGGCTATTCACTTTTGAATGCGAGACTTGGCTTTAAATCGGATAAGTTTTCGGTTTTTGTTTGGAGCAGAAACTTAGCCAATAAAAACTATTACGAGCAGTTACAGGCTGCAGCAGGTAATTCAGGTTTATACGCCGGGGTATTAGGTGATCCAAGAACATACGGTGCTACTTTCCGATACAGTTTTTAATTTTCTCTTTTTGCACTTGCTAGAAGCGCCAATTTTTTGGCGCTTTTTTATTGATTTTACTTCAGGTATGTGCTAATTAAATTTATAAGATAAAACTAAATTTTCTATAATTACTGTTGCTACAATTAACATGCGTAGGCTTAAATATACCTGCAACAGTTTTTTGCAGAATAAAAATTTACAGAGCGCCCGGAAAATATTAACTTCGGTAAATTTTTAGAATCAAATGAATAAGCTTAAAGCAGTTTGCGTATACTGTGGTTCAAACTTTAATGGTGATGCACAGTTACGTAATGCCATTAAACAGTTAGCAGAGATATTAGTTAAAGAAGAAATCAGACTCGTTTATGGTGGGGGAAGTGTAGGTGTGATGGGGCTTTTAGCCAATGATGTATTGGATTTGGGTGGGCTGGTTACAGGGGTAATTCCTCAGTTTCTGATGGATAAAGAAGTAGGACATAAAGGCGTTACCGAAATGATCCTGACCGAAAACATGCATCAGCGGAAGCAGAAAATGGCCGACTTAAGTGATGGTTTTATGATTTTACCTGGCGGTTTTGGTACCCTCGAAGAATTTTTTGAAGTACTTACCTGGCTGCAGTTAGGCTTACACAATAAACCTATCGGGGTATTGAATGTAGATGGATTTTATGATCCACTGTTTGCTCAGATGGAAATAATGGTCCAAAGTAAATTTTTAAAACCTGCAAATCGTGATTTGGTTTTCAATGAATCGGATGCCACCGTATTAATTGAAAAAATGGATCATTTTTCGGCTGTTCCGGATGAAGTTTGGTTTAAAGAAAAAGACCTTATATAAGATAGTTTTATTTTAAGGTTTAAAATGTTATCAATTAAAATTTAGTAATAAAATAATTTATAAAAATGCAAATTATTACATCTCACGCAGAATTTGAACAACATTTAGGTAAAGAACTTGGTGTTTCTTCGTGGCATACGATCACTCAGGAACAGATCAACAAGTTTGCAGACGCCACGCTTGATTTTCAATGGATTCATACCGATGAAGATAAAGCCAAAAATGAGGGGCCTTTCGGCTCTACTATTGCTCATGGCTATCTGACACTTTCACTTATTCCATATTTATGGAAAGAGATTGTAGATATTCAGAATCTCAAAATGGAGATCAATTATGGTATCGAAAGTTTAAGATTTGCACAACCTGTACTTGTAAATGCAAAAATCAGGCTTAAAGCTAAACTGGCTTCTATTGTCAACTTAAGAGGAGTAACAAAGGTACACATGGCGATTGAAATGGAAATTGAAGGTCAGAAAAAACCTGCTTTTACAGGTGAAGTGGTTTTCTTGTATCACTTTATTGCGGAATAAAATAGTAAGTTGATTTAAAATCTAAAATTCAGATCGTTTTTCGCTAAGGAGGGTGTATAAATTTTTAACCACCGAGTTTACCGAAGAGCACAGAGATTCTAACCTTTATCTCTGTGTTTACTTGGAGCTTTTTTCGCTGTTTCATCAGTGGTTATTTTTATTTCTAATCGCAATTAAGACATTAGGTTTTACCACAAAGAAGGCTGAGATTTATAGATCACATAAAGTGGATGCAAGAATTTAATGCGCTTTGTTAACACCAACTTGGTGTTCTTTGCACCTTCCTCTCTGCTTTCTTAGCGATTAAAATCGGGTATAGACCAGAAACCAATTTGGTCGCTATGTTTAATTCCAAAATAAGATTTAAATTGCCTCCATGGATATCGAATTCAACAAGAACGAAGATGTAAACAAACAGTTGGTTTACGAACTGAAAACCAGACTCAAAAAAATCTATCAGGGTGGCGGTGAAAAAAATGCTGCCAAACAAAAAGAGAAAGGGAAGTTATTGGCTCGTGAACGAATTGCCTATCTCATTGATAAAGATTCAGAATTTCTGGAAGTTGGTGCCTTTACTGCCGACGGCATGTATGCAGAACAAGGTGGCTGTCCATCTGCTGGTGTAGTTTGTGGAATTGGTTATGTGAAGGGTAGACAATGCATGATTGTGGCCAATGATGCAACCGTAAAAGCTGGCGCCTGGTTCCCATTAACCGCCAAGAAAAATCTTCGGGCGCAGGAAATCGCGATGGAAAATCGACTCCCAGTAATCTATTTAGTGGATAGTGCTGGCGTTTATTTGCCCATGCAGGATGAGATTTTTCCGGATAAAGAACACTTTGGACGGATGTTTCGCAACAATGCGATGATGTCTGCAGATGGAATTGTACAAATTTCGGCCATTATGGGGGCTTGTGTAGCAGGTGGGGCCTATCTTCCCATCATGAGTGATGAAGCCATGATTGTTGATCAAACAGGTTCGGTGTTTTTAGCCGGTTCCTATCTGGTAAAATCAGCAATAGGAGAGGACGTTGATAATGAAACTTTAGGTGGAGCCACCACACATTGCGAAATTTCCGGTGTTACCGATTATAAGCATCCAAATGACCAGGCTTGTTTGGATAGCATCAGGAACATCATGAGTATGTTAGGCGCACCACAAAATGCGGGTTTCGATCGCATTCAGCCTGCAAAACCTAAAGAAAATGAAGCAGAACTTTATGGAATTATTCCGGAAAACCGGGATAAGCAATACGAAATAATGGACATCATCAACCGCTTGGTTGATCATTCGGAATTTGAAGAATATAAAAAAGGATACGGGAAAAGCATTGTTTGTGGTTTAGCTCGCATCGATGGATGGGCTGTCGGAATCGTTGCTAACCAACGGAAGGTAGTGAAATCTAAAAAAGGAGAGATGCAATTTGGCGGTGTGATTTATTCTGATAGTGCAGATAAAGCGACCCGATTTATTATGAACTGCAATCAAAAAAAGATTCCGCTGGTATTTTTACAGGATGTTACTGGATTTATGGTAGGAAGTCGCTCAGAACATGGTGGCATTATTAAAGATGGTGCTAAAATGGTGAATGCAGTAGCCAATTCCGTCGTACCTAAATTTACCATTGTGATTGGCAATTCTTACGGTGCTGGTAATTATGCCATGTGTGGAAAAGCGTACGATCCACGACTAATCTATGCCTGGCCAACCGCTAAAATTGCAGTGATGGGAGGTTCACAGGCAGCAAAAACGCTGTTGCAGATACAACAGGCATCTTTAAAGGCAAAAGGTGAGGTAATCACACCAGAAAAAGAAACTGAACTGCTGAAAGAAATTACAGATAAATATGATAGCCAGACTACACCTTATTATGCTGCTGCCAGACTTTGGGTTGATGGAATTATCGATCCACTGGAAACCAGGAAAGTAATTTCCATGGGGATTGAAGCAGCGAATCAATCACCAATTACCAGGAAATTTAGTGTTGGGGTTATACAAACTTGAGTTAGGGCATCAATGGTATAATCTTTGTTGATTGGGAAAGCTAAAATGACTAAATATGAAAAACTTTAAAAAAACGATTGTAGGCTTAGTTTTTGCCCTTTTATTCACCACACCGCTGTTAACCAAAGCCCAAAAAGTAAGCACAGGAACACAGGAGACAGGTGAAACCATCAACGTTACAGGTAGTAGTCTTAACAAGAATATAGAAGCTACAGGAAAGGAAAATATCAATATCGTGGGCAGTAGCATTAATGTGGTGATTACCGGAAACTGTAATAGCATTAAGGTAACCGGGGCAGGTATAAAGGTTAAAGCGCAGGGCGTCAAAATAATCCAAGTACAGGGAGCTGATTCTGGTGTTACCTATACGTCAAGCCCAAATAAAAATGGTAAGGCCATTTCAAGAGTTTCCGGAGCGGCAAGTTATGTCACTAAAATAAAATAAAAATTAAACAGGTTTAGTGTAATGGTTTGTCTTTGATTTAATCTACCTGATTATTGCAATGTTAATAAGTAAACTATGTTGACAATGTATATTTGTTAACAAATGTTTAAAGCATTAAATTTGTTCCTCAGTTTAAGAATTTCAAAAACACACTATAATGTCACAAGAAAACGAGCACGTTCAGTGTTTAATCATTGGTTCTGGTCCTGCAGGATATACAGCAGCAATATACGCCGCCAGAGCTGATTTAAAGCCTATAATGTACACTGGCATGCAAGCTGGTGGTCAGTTAACCCAAACTACAGATGTAGAAAATTTCCCTGGATACCCACAAGGCATCATGGGGCCGGAAATGATGGAAGATTTCCGTAAACAAGCAGAACGTTTTGGTACAGATATCCGTTTCGGTTTTATCAGTTCTGTAGATTTTTCTTCAACGCCGCACAAGGTAGTGGTTGATGAAATTAAAACCATGACGGCTGATACTGTTATTATCGCAACAGGTGCCACAGCAAAATGGCTGGGCCTGCCAAGCGAACAACAGTATAATGGCTTTGGCGTATCCGCTTGCGCAGTTTGTGATGGTTTCTTTTTTAAGGGGCAGGACGTAGCCATTGTTGGTGCCGGTGATACTGCTGCAGAAGAAGCCACCTATCTGGCTAAACTTTGTAAAACGGTTCACTTATTGGTTCGCCGGGATGAATTCAGGGCCTCAAAAGCCATGGTAGCCCGTGTATTGGCCACACCAAATATTATAGTACATTATAATACCGAAACACAGGAAATTCTGGGTAATGGTAAAAATGTGACCGCAGTTAAGGTGGTTAATAACCAATCTAATGAAGTTTCAGAAATTGCTGTAGAAGGTTTCTTCGTAGCTATAGGTCATAAACCAAATACTGATATTTTTCAAGGTCAGCTGGATATGGATGAAACCGGTTATTTGTTAACCAAGCCAGGTTCAACTTTGACTAATATTGAAGGGGTTTTTGCTTGTGGAGATGTGCAGGATATGTATTACAGGCAAGCCGTTACTGCTGCAGGATCTGGTTGTATGGCTGCTTTGGATGCAGAAAGATACCTGGCCGCTAAGGAACACCCTGTTGAAGCCTAAAATTATTTAGTAATATTTATGCAGAGAAGCCCTTTCAGGTTTCTCTTTTTTTTTGCGTAACAAAAAAGTGTGATGGAGATTCTTTAGGTAATTTCTATATTAGATAAATTTAATATAAACCTTAAAATTAAACCTGAATATGAAGAAAGCATTACACGTTTTTATTGGTGTATTAATGAGCATAAGTGTATTTGCACAAAGTGATCCAAATCTGGGCATCATTCCGGCACCGGTGTCCATTACCAGGACCAATGGAAATTTCATCCTGGACAAAACAACAGTATTGGTCAACCAGAGCATTGATGGCACCAGGATGAATGATTTATTAAATGCCTTTATTGTTAACAAAGCAGGTTTTGCTTTAAGAGAAAGTAAAATTATTCAGCCCAATCAAAAAAGTATTCTGTTAACTTCTGTTGGAGCAGATCAGTTACCCAATGAAGGATACACCATTAAAGTTAATTCTAATCAGATTGTTATCACAGGCAGAGGTGCAGGTTTATTTTATGCTGTTCAATCTGTGATGCAAATGATGCCTGAAAAAACCGGTGATAAAATTACGATTCCGGCAGTTACCATTAATGATTATCCACGTTTTAGCTATCGTGGAACGATGCTTGACGTTTGTCGTCATTTCTTTCCGATTTCTTTCATCAAAAAATATATTGATCAGCTTGCTTATTATAAAATCAATACTTTCCACTGGCATTTAACGGATGACCAGGGCTGGAGGATAGAGATTAAAAAATATCCAAAATTAACATCCGTGGGTTCAGTAAGAAATGGATCTATTATTGGTCGTTATCCCGGAACGGGAAATTATCTTACAGAAGTAAAAGGTTTTTATACGCAGGATGAAGCAAAGGAACTTGTGAAGTATGCAGCTGAACGTTATATCACCATTATTCCTGAAATTGAATTGCCCGGACATGCATCAGCAGCAATTGCCGCTTACCCTGCTTTAAGCTGTTTTCCAGACCGTGATACTTTTGTAAGTGATAAAACTGCCTGGGCCGGATCAAGAAAAGGCAAACAGGTACAGCAAACCTGGGGCGTTTTTGACGATATTTTTGTGCCATCAGAAAATACATTTAAAATGCTGAATGACGTTCTGGACGAAGTAATTGCCATTTTTCCATCTAAATACATTCACATCGGCGGCGATGAAGCACCCAAAACCTATTGGAAAGAATCTCCATTTTGCCAGGCCTTAATGAAAGAGAAGGGCTTAAAGGATGAGCATGAACTGCAGAGTTATTTCATTCAGACTATTGAGAAACATGTGAATGAAAAAGGCCGATCCATTATTGGATGGGATGAAATTCTGGAAGGTGGCCTCGCGCCAAATGCAACGGTAATGAGCTGGAGGGGTGAAGCTGGTGGAATTGCAGCTGCACAACAAAACCACGATGTAATTATGACGCCGGGTTCTATGGGATTATATATCGATCATCAGCAATCCGAATCGCCTGATGAACCTGTAACCATCGGTGGTTTGGCACCTTACCAAAAAATTTACGCTTATGATCCTGTTCCAAAAGTGCTGACTGCTGATCAAAAAAAATACATAAAAGGTGTTCAGGCAAATATGTGGACCGAATACATCAAAACCACTAATAAAATAGAAAATCACGCTTTCCCTCGTTTGATGGCGCTTGCTGAAATTGCATGGAGCCCGGTTGAGCGTAAAGATTTAAAAAACTTCTCTGAAGACCGTTTGCCCGTTCACCTGGCCCGTCTGGATAAAATGGGTGTTAACTTCTGGGTGCCTACACCAATTGGTCAGCGTGAAAAAGCCTTAAATGGCGACGATTTTATGATCGATCTGAAAGTGCCTGTTCAGGGTGGTAAAATTTATTACTCTTTGGATTCATCGCGGCCATCAGAAAATGCATTTTTATATAGTGCTCCATTTAAAGTAGTGGTACCAAAAGGAGAGAAAAGAGTATTGAAAACCATCGTGATTGCACCAAGTGGAAAAAGAAGTGTCACCATGGAAACACTTTTAAATAATGGCGCGCCTGAAATAAAGACAGAAGCGAAGAAATAAAATATAGCTTGTAATAAAATGCTAAATTTATTATTTTGGAAGGGTTAAATATAACCTGATAAAATGAAACCATATCGATATACGTTACAGCATCTCTTGCTCACTGCAGGGATGCTGTTTTGTTTTGCCTGTACGGATGAACAGTCCGTTACTGCTAAAATTGAGCCTGTAAAAGTGGAAAAAAGTCCTTTCAGATACTATAAAGACATTGAAGTAAAGCCAGGTTTGAATTTCGAAGTATTAAGTTGGGGTAAAGGCGTAGATTCAGTTGGTGGCTACCAGATTCTAATGTCGGATTCAGTTCGAAATAATTACAAATCTCAATCGGTTGAAAGAAATGGCATTTTAAACGATGCCTGGAATATGGATCTTGATAATGATGGCAGCCCGGAGATTTATGTGCAACTGCAGCGGAAAAAGAATATGCTGGATTTAAATGTGTTTGAGTATGCTGGTGGTGGTTTTAATAAAATCAGTTTCCCATCGCTGACTTCAAACCAGAAAAAGGGATATTCCGGGAATGATAAGTTTTTCATAAAGAATGGAGATCTATTCAGGTCATTTCCTGTTAAAGATGCAGCGGATTCAACGAAAATTGCAAAGAAAACCTATCAGTATAAATTGAGTGGCAATAGCTTCTCTGCGAGTGAAGTGATAAAATAGTACCAGAAAATATGATAACTTTATTGGCTGAAAGAGCCATCCTGCACTGATAGGTGATGGAATAAGGTAATTGAAAATACAATAAAAATTATTCCTGGACTTTCCCCGAGCTAATCAATGAATATGAAATGAACGAAAATCAGAAATTCTCCATTATTGATCGAGCTAAAAGTTTTAAATATGCGTTCAATGGATTGAAATTATTCTTTATAAACGAGCACAATGGCAGGATTCATTTATTTGCAGCCATTTTGGCCATTGCATTATCTTTCTGTTTAAAGCTATCTGCTTATGAATGGATTGCTGTTCTGCTGGTTATCGCTATGGTTATCATTGCTGAAATCATTAATTCAGCAATAGAAAAACTGGCAGATGTCATTTCTTCCGAATATCATCCTAAAATTAAAACTGTAAAAGATTTGGCTGCTGCAGGCGTATTGGTTGCAGCTTTTGTGGCCGTTGCGGTCGGATTGATTATTTTTTTACCAAAATTATTTGCCTGCATCGGCTAAAGTGGCCGCTCTTGATTCTTCCATTTTATCTTGAATAATCTGATCCCAGCGGGCCTGCATTTTGTGGTTGCTACCATGCTCGGTTTCATCATCGTAATTGCGCTGCATAGTGTCGAAGTAAGTACTTACTTCATTTGCCAATTGTGAAATTTGTGCCTTGTAATTATTAACAGAATAAGTTCTGTTCTTTAAAACCCTTTCAGCTTCAGAAAGTAAAATATATTGAATGTTTACATGGCCCTGCTCATGGTGAAGCAAATCAGCACTGACCTGCGGATTTCTGATTCTATCCCATTTTACCCAAGAACGATCTTTGTCAATCCTGACTTCGTTTTTCAGCTTAATGGTAACGCGGTTTCTATAAACAACAGATTCATAACTGTATTCCCAGGTCATTGCGGTTAATGCAAAAAAAGGAGAATTCATATCGGCTTGGCCCTTGAAATGCGTTTCCCAATTAATCTGAACAGGTTCAGTAAAATCTGTTTTAAACCCAAAGTTAAAGGGGAGCACAAGCAAAAAAAGAATAGGTATAATCAGTTTTTTCATTCTGCTTTTATTATGAAAAAACCGTGCCTAAATTTTATGGTGTAGATATCTGCTGGCTAATCCGTTCAAATTTTTCAATCAATAAGGATATTCTTTCTTTTTCCCGCTCCATCACTGCCTTACGCAGAATGGTTGAGCAAAACAAAATCCATATAAAAGTGAAGCCAATTGCACCTACTTTTTGAATCATATTCAGGTAACTCAGTATCTCAATAAAATAGAAGATAATACCTGTAGAAAGTGCTATCGTGTAGAACCAATATAATGAATTATAAAGTTTAAAACGGTTTAACTGGTAAGTTTTTAAATTATTCAGATATTCCTGCGGATGAGCCGTAAAATCTGCTTTAGCAATCAGCCTGTAATCCCTGTACAGAATTAGTGTATAAACTCCGATGGTAATAATAGTGATACTGATTCCTAAATGGGTTGTCCAGGAATCAAAGTGGAAGAATAACCATAAAGCTGCAATGGCAATACATGAAACTGCCATACCTATAATATTGAGCGCAGATTTGAACTTCAAACCATTTACCTCCTTTTTAGCCTGTTGCAGCATTTCATCAGCAGAAAACTTAACTTCTACCTTGTGCTTTTGCCACAACTCCTGTATTTGATCAAACGCTTGCATATTGGTTGTATAGTTCTGTTAATTTTTGTTTAATACGATGAATTTTAACCCTTAAATTGCCTTCGCTAATGCCTGATATATCGGCAATTTCATGATAGGGTAGCTCGTCAAGTACCATGGTGATGATGAGACGATCGTTTTCTTCGAGTTTAGAAATACATTTATATAAAAGGGCAACCTGCTCATTTTTTTCAGAAAACTCTTCGATTTTATTTTCAATAATATTTTCCGTTAACTCATCCTTAGCCTGTCTTTTTTCTGATCTTAAGTAGGTCAGGCAGGTATTTACCGCAATTCTGTAAATCCAGGTTGAGATTAAAGACTTGTTTCTGAACTTATCTAAATTCTGCCATACTTTTAAGAATGTTTCCTGCAACAGATCATTTGCGGCATCGGTATCACCGGTATAACCATAACATAAATGGAATATCTTTTTGGAATTGGCATCAAAGATTTCTTTAAATAATTTGTCTTTTTGTTCCATTTAAGGGCGTGTAACGGTATTTAGATATAATTTAGATATTAATGTTACAGCGAAGATAAAATTAAAGTATTTAGGATTGCAGTAGAAAATCAAATTTGTTACACCACGTAATTATCGTAGTTTTACCAAATTAACAGGGCTACAAACTTTTTTATTCATGAAGAAAAACAAACTCACGCTTTTTATTTTCATTGCGCTGATTGCCGGTATTGCCTTAGGCTACATTTTGAACGTTAATTCAATTGATGTTTACAATCAGAATATATTGAATGCTGATGCGAAAGTTAAAAACATTGAAGTCAGTATTGCGAAAACTACTGATACTACATCTGCTGTTTATCGTCAGCTCAAGGCCGAAAGAAAATTGAATGCAGGTATCAAAAGAGAGAATGAGGATATCAGGGAAAAGAAACTGGAGTATTTCACGCTGTTAAGTGATATTTTTCTCCGGTTGATTAAAATGATTGTAGCACCACTCGTATTTACCACATTGGTAGTAGGGGTTGCAAAAGTTGGCGATATAAAGGCTGTGGGCCGTATTGGCGGGAAAACATTAGGTTGGTTTATGGCAATGTCTTTAATGTCGCTCGTGCTTGGTTTAATTTTGGTGAACTTATTTGAGCCCGGAAAACACATGCAGTTAACCCTGCCGGATCAATTGGTAAACACTGGAATCCAGAAGGCTTCTATGAGTGTAAAGGATTTCATTGCGCATGTGTTTCCTAAAAGTATTGCCGAATCCATGGCCACCAATGAGATTTTACAAATCGTGGTATTCTCCTTATTCTTTGGGGTAGCTACTGCTGCTATTGGTGATTTAGGTCAGGTGGTGATTAAAGCTTTTGATGCCATTGCACACGTGATCCTGAAAATGACGGGCTATGTGATGAACTTTGCACCATTAGCGGTTTTCGGTGCCATGACGGCTATTGTAGCCAAGCAGGGCTTAAACGTGTTAAATACTTATGCCATATTTATTGGTGAATTTTACCTCGGTTTAGCCATTTTATGGGCTTTCTTGATCTTTATAGGATTCTTAATCTTAAAAAAGCCGGTGTTCCGTTTAGTGAACGACATGAAGGAGCCTGCAATTCTGGCTTTCAGTACGGCAAGCAGTGAAGCGGCTTATCCGAAAACGATGATGCTTTTGGAACGTTTCGGCTGTAAGGATAAAATTGTAAGTTTTGTACTTCCCCTGGGCTACTCCTTCAACCTGGATGGCTCGATGATGTATATGACATTTGCTTCATTATTTATTGCACAGGCTTATGGGATTCACCTGGGTTTCGAACAACAAATTTCCATGTTACTTATTCTGATGCTCACCAGTAAAGGAATCGCGGGTGTACCTCGTGCATCGCTGGTCGTTATCGCAGGTACCATTGCCAGTTTTAATATTCCGGAGGCTGGTTTGGCCTTGTTAATCGGGATTGATCCTTTGCTGGATATGGGTCGTTCTGCCACTAATGTGGTGGGTAACTCCATTGCAACTGCAGTAGTAAGTAAATGGGAAGGGGAGTTGAAGGAGTCCTGAGTCTGGAGTCGTGAGTCAAGCGTCTGTATTTCTATAGCTTATTAGGCCATTAAATGATTTTGGGATGAGAAGATTTTTCAGGAAAAATGCAAACTTTGCAGCGTTTTAAAACCAACTGTTTATTTACTCCATCTGTCCATTTATAATTCAATAATTCATTCATTCAATAATTCATTCATTCAATAATTCATTCATTCAATAATTCAAATTGTGTCAACCAGAGGAAAAAAAATATTCTTAGCCATTACCATCATCGTGCCGATGATCATCTATTGTTACATCTATTATAAACCCATTATTCAGAATGCACCTTTCAGGAAGGATGATTTTGTGTCGATGCAGTTTAGCTATGGTTTGAAAGATACGTTGGAAAATAGTTATGATTCAAAAACAGGCGTATACCATTATGTAAATACCAAGGATTCTGTGATCACTAAAAAGTTTTTTTTAAAAAGCGATGATATATTATACATGCACAGAAAAGCAAATGAAATAGGCTTATGGAATTTTCCGGATACAATTGGTAAGAAAAGCGATAAATCTAAATTGGTTCCACGATATGATATTACCTTTAATTATAAAGAGAAATCAAAACATGTAACCATTTATGGCGATTTTGATGGCAATCCGAAATTGCTGGATGCAGCTGTTCAGATGAGAAAGATTATTCAGGAAACATTGGTACAGGCAGAAAGAAGATCAGGTAAGTAGATAGATAAAATAATAATGTTAAGAGACTTAATAAAAGGCTAATTATTTGACCTTTGTTAAGTCTCTTTTTTTTAGGATGATTTCGTATATTTACGATATATTCGTAATAAATGGAAAAGTTAACATTACAGGAAGAAGAAGCGATGCTTGCCGTTTGGCAGATCGGCAGTGGGTTTATAAAGGATTTTATGGATGCCATGCCAGAGCCAAAACCACCATACACAACTTTGGCATCCACTATCAAAAACCTGGAGCGCAAAGGTTATTTAGTGAGCGAGCGTTTTGCCAATGCAAACCGATACAGTGCCAAGGTGAAGGAGGTAGAATACAAAAAACGCTTTATGAGTGGTTTTGTGAATAACTATTTTCAAAGCTCCTATAAAGAATTGGTAGCCTTTTTTGCGAAGGATAAAAAGATCAGTGCAGCAGAATTAAAAGAGATTATCAACCTGATTGAAAACCCTGATAAGTAAATGCCATGCCTCATTTCTTTCTCATTTTATTTAAGATCAACATCGTTCTTATACTTTTTGCAATGGCGTATTACCTTGTTTTACGCCGATTAACGTTTTATGTCATCAACCGGTTATTTTTAATTTTCGGGATTATATTTTCCTCCACATATCCTTTTATAAACCTCACTGAACTTTTTGCCAATAACCAGGCATTGCCAACTTTTGTGCCACAACTCAATCAGGGGGTAAGGCAGATCGTTCAGCAAGATGATATCTCTATGTGCTGGCAAGTTTTAACCATTCTGTTTTATTTGGGTGTAATTTTGATGGCATTCAGGTTAATCTTACAGTTTGTTTCGCTAAACAGCATGCACCAGAAATCGAAACCCGGTCAATTGAAAAATATCAAAGTTCGGCTTTTGGATGATCAGGTAAGTCCCTTTAGTTTCTGGCAAACGATTTATATCAATCCAGGCCTGCACAAACCACAGGACTTAAGCAATATTCTCGAGCACGAAAAGATACATATTGAAGAATGGCATACGCTTGACATTATTCTGGCTGAAATATGCGTGGTTTTTTACTGGTTTAATCCTGGCGTTTGGTTGATGAAAAAAGCGGTAAGGGAAAATATTGAGTTTATGACAGATGCGAAAATACTGAACAAGGGAATCGATAAAAAAGCCTATCAGTATAGTCTGCTGGATGTTGGTGCTTTGCAAGCCTCGGTTTCGATTGTAAACAACTTCAACTTATCAGATCTTAAAAAAAGAATAAAGATGATGAATGCCAAACGCTCATCAAAAATAAACTTAACCAGATATATGTTTGTGTTGCCGGTTTTGCTGATGGTAACACTCGCTTTCACGATCAATAAAAAAGATGTTCAATCAGGTTTGATGCCAGTTAAAGAGATCGTTAAAGATGTTTTGCCACAAATCAAGTCGCAGCCTGTAATTGACAAACCATTAATGAAAAAAATCACTGTAAACAGGAAAGCTAAAACAGGCATAAAGTTATCTACAGATGCTATAAAACACTTTACATTTGTCTTTAAATCCAATTTAGAAACTGAAGATACCACCCGCCAATCCATTGCAGACGGATTAAATAAGCTTGCTGGGAAAGTTAAAATATTAAGTTTTAAAATGAATGGTAATGTTGATGAAAAAGAGACCATGCGTCATTTCATTTTAAAAGATAGCTTAAAGTTCGATTCAAATCTGAATAATGTGGTGGTAACATCTTTTCAGAATACAGATTTATCTTCATCTGAAGAACCGAAAAAAGGTACCATAAAACAGATTGTTATCGTAAGAACAACTAATCAGAAGCCGGATGTAAAAAATGGAATTATGAAGGAATTGGCTGGAAAACGTCACGTTGCAAATGCCCGGTATAACTTTGTGCTTAATGGTAATCAATTATCTAAGGAAGAAATAGATAAGATTGATCCTGGTAAAATTTCGGATATTAAAGTGAGTAAAAACGGTATAACTTCATTTCAGTTTACCACCAAACAGTAACTGTAAAATGCATAAGGTCTCAAGAGTAATTCTGATGAGACCTTATGATTAAAAGTTAAAGGTTGCCTTCAACATGGCCACCCTTCCTGGAATTTCATAAGTTCCGGTGGTAAGTGAATTGGAAGAAAGATAAACCGCATCAAACCTTTTAATGTTGGTCAGGTTGGTTATGCCAAATTCCAAATCGGTTTTCATCTTTAAAATCCTATACTTTACATTCAGATCTGCAAAAAGATATTTTAAGTTAGGCTGGGTAGATTGATGTGTAAATAAATGTTCTGCCAATATATTGAGATATACATTTTTAACCGTGGTTATCGCCAAAGCCGATTGCTGCCTCAATTGCTGAAAATTAGTTTGAATGGCATCTGCAATTTTAGCTTTATTATTCGTGACGGAATAAGTTGCCTTGTAAGACCAATTGATGAAATTGTTCAGCTTTGCCTCAATTCCTGTGTTATAAGAAATGCTTAAGGTATTAAAAGGAAGCAAGTCGCCATTTTGTAACTGATTATATTTACTTTGAGAAATGTTCAGGCCTGCATTAACAGTACTCTTCCATGCAAAAAGATATTTACTGGCATTTACATTAAAAGACAGGGTTTTAAAATGATTTTGTAATGGCAGCACTATTCGCTCTTGAATGTTATTGCTTAAACGATAAGATGATATGGTATTCAGTTCCATGTCATTATAGTTCGCAAAAATGTTAAAGAAAAACATCTGCATGGCTTTTCTAAAGTTAAAGCCAGCACCGACATTATGTGTTTCTGATTCTGAAATTGGCGCATTATTTGAAAAAAGAGATCGATAGTTTTTTAAGACTGTTCCACGATAAACATCATCAATTCCACCCAAATCATTCTTAAAAGTGTAATTCGCCACAACATAGTTTTCAGTTCCGGTTTGGTATTTTACATTGACTGATGGATTCAGAAATACTTTATTCAGGTTTTTATTTAAATGATTTGACGGATCATGATAAGCAACATAATTATAACTTAAAGGAAGACTTAAGCCCGCTTTCCATTTTTCGCTGGAGTACTCATAGGTGGCATCTGCATAAATCCTGGTTTTAAGCCAGTTGAGGTTATTTACGGTACTATCAGATACAATTTCTTGGGTTTGGTTATTTTGTGTGCGGTAAAGCGCAGAATTAAGTTCCTGAAGCTGAATGTTGAAGCCCGTTTTGTAAGTTTGCACAAAACCTCCCTTAACAAAAGCAAATGATGCATAATTATTTGTATACCAGGTTGGTAGCCTGATATACTGTATTAAACCCGAATACGGATTTCCATTATTTAAGATATCAGCATTTAAACCCGGATTAATATTTAGTGTTTCAGGCTGCGTTGTTCTGTTTAAATAAGAATATAAGTTGATTATGTTTTGCGATTTAAGTTTCTTACGGTAATTGAATTCATTAGAAATATCCAGCGTTTGCTGCCTTAGCATTTGGTTTGCAGCAATATTGTTGATAGAAAAAGCCGATTCAGTTTTAAATGGAATATAATCTAAAATAAAATTATTATTCAGGTAATATGCTTCGGCATTACCATTCAGGTTAAACTGGGTTCTCAACTTTTGGGGGTTGATTTTATTATTCTGATATTCAGTATAACTGATGGTTTGATCTGATAAATAGGTTTGCGAAAATTTATTATACTGCTGTTTGCGTTGATCGTATAAGTAAGAAATATTGGCCCTGAGTTGTAAATCTTTGTTGAACTTGTACAGATTATTCAGGTTAATTAAACCTGCTTGGTTAAATAAATACCGGCTTTGTGGTAAAGATGGAACGCCTGCTGCACCTATGGATAGTAATCCATTAGGTTTATTGTTACCTATCTTTTGGAGGTAATCTGATAAGTTATGCGATGTTAAATCAATACCAGGATCGTTGCCAATATTATTTGCCTTCACATTATTAATAAATTTCAGTTTTTTGTTGAAGAGCATGGCTGAAAGATTTTCATCAAAGCGATCGGGCATGCCGGCACCAACAGTTGCATCACCCATAACTTTAAGTTTAGCATCGTCTTTAATAACTAAATTCAAGGCAACATCATCGCTCATGTTATTCTTCCGCATCATCTTTATCGGCTGATCATTCTGAATAACCTGCACTTTATCTACTGCGCCTTGCGGAATGCTTTTCGTTCCGATGTTGTATTTATCATCCAATAAGTTATCGCCATCAACATATAAATTTGAAATCGATTTTCCATTGTAACTGATTTTTCCATCTTCGGCAACTTCAATTCCAGGCATTTTTTTAAGTACATCGCCAATACTGCGGTCTTGCTTGTCGGCAAAATCAGCAGTGCTGTAGTTAAGGGTGTCGCCTTTTGCCGTTAATGATGGCCTATTTTTGACCGTTACGGTTTCCAGACTGGTTTCACTTGGCTGAAGCATCAAATCCTGACTTTTGCTTACATCTGCAATCGAAACAGTTTGTTTTTTATAGCCAATACTTGATGCCTCAACTTGATAACCAATAAGCTGATCGTTATTTATGGCAATGGTAAAATCACCATTTTTATTGGTCCGCGTATAGCCGATGATATTGCCTTCAGGATCTTTCAGGCTTACATTCACGGATTCCACACCTTTACCATGATCATCTTTTACCGTTCCCTTAATTGATTTTTGAGCAAATGAGGCACATAAGCCGGTAAAGAAAACTAATGCGAATAAAAGGAACCTGCTCATTTTTTCTGGAGAATTTCAATGGGATTATTTTCTGTTGCCTTTACTGTTGTTGAAGTTCCGCCTGGGCGAGGAGTATTGTTATTCATTTTAAAAGAGCCTTGCATGCCATTTGCAGCCATTTGTGCTTGCAGAAAGCCTTGTGGATCTTTATCTCGGGCAGCTCTTAATTTATCAAGTTCTTTGCGGGTGGTTTTAATGGCATCTGCAGGCAGTTTTATTTCCGGACCCAAATAAGCAGTGCTTGTTTCGATACCCATGATTTTGACTGTGCCAACAGCACCATTTCCCATCGTTATTTTGGCATCTTCTTCAGCATTTTTTTGTTCATCCTTTACATTTTCCAATCCTGCAAATTCAAACTTTACTTCTTTCTTTGTGTCGTACGCTTCTATAATCAATCCCGGTAAACCATTTAACTTCCATGGACCACTTTGAAAAGGCAATTCGGTTGCGAACCATGCCACCCAGTTTCTGCCTTTAAAGTTAGCCGTTGCTTTTTGGCAGGAAATACCTGAAAAGCTCATGGTATCTTTTAAAATTTTCCAATCGATTTGTGATGCAGGTTCCTCCACCAGGTAATTGTTGAATAATTTTTCTTTGGTTATCATTTTATGTTCATTGGCAAAGAAGAAATAATCGACCTGGGTAAGCGGCACTTTCGTTTCACTCTTAATGTTGAATCTGACGTTATTATTGCCGGTCTGGTTTTTCATCTGCTCCTGAATCTGCTTCTGTGTATTGATTGCCTGGTTCAGTTTGTCATAGCTGGTGTAAACGGATGCATTTTTTCCGGTAATGAGCAACATATTTTCTATATGGGGCTTATCCCGCTGAGTAGTATCCCAAACATGTGTAAAGGTATATCTTACTCTGGCCAGCGCTTTATCAGGGTTTTGCGCATACGAAGAAATAGCAGCCAATAAGGCGATTGAAGTCATTAAAATTTTTTTCATAAAAGTTTTATTAATCAGGTTAACTATTTAATTTTCGTAAATCTACGAATTATTCGTAATAAAGAAATGTTTTAACATTTTTTAACCAATTGGTTTGTCGTTCTGCTTTTCTTGAATGCTTTTAAAAAGAAATATAGCTGAATGAAAATTTAGGCGTGTAATGAAGGTCTGGCACACAGTAGGGCAGAAGTGTCTCTGTAGTGCCTGAATTATTTCAAAATGTTTTAGGAGATTATATCTTGAACTGAATTAATATGTAGAAACCTAATCCTTTAAAATTTGATTCCTGCGGATTTTATAAAAATATTTTTGATATGTGTTTGTGTGTTAATTGAATTTGTTCTATATTTGCACCTCGTTAAATAAAAATTAAAAAACTAATATTTAAACAATGTACGCAATAGTAAATATAGCAGGGCAGCAATTTAAAGTTGCTAAAGACCAGCACCTTTTTGTACACAGATTGCAAGGAGATGAAGGCGCTAGTATTGAATTTGATAATGTATTGTTGGTTGATAATGGTGGTGCAATCACTGTAGGTGCTCCTGCAGTTAAAGGTGCTATAGTTTCAGCTAAGATCGTATCTCATTTAAAAGGTGATAAAGTAATCATTTTCCACAAGAAACGTAGAAAAGGTTACAAAAAGAAAAATGGTCACCGCCAGTTTTTCACTAAGATTCAGATCTCTGACATCACGTTATAATTAATTGTTAACCCAATAATTCGCTTTTAGCGAGTTACAAAATATAAAATCATGGCACACAAAAAAGGAGCCGGTAGTTCGAAAAACGGACGTGAATCGCATAGTAAGCGTTTAGGTATTAAAATTTTCGGAGGTCAGTTAGCTATCGCTGGAAACATTTTAGTACGTCAACGTGGTACAAAACACCATCCAGATAAAAATGTTGGCTTAGGAAAAGACCATACATTATTTGCTTTGATTGATGGTACAGTAGTTTTTAGAAAGAAACAGGATAACAAATCTTATGTATCTGTACTTCCGATCTCTGATGCTGAAATTGAAGAAGCATTAGCTAAAAAACCAGCTGTTAAAAAAGAAGCAGAAGCAAAAGAAGTTGTTGCTGAGGCACCAGTAAAAAAAGCACCTGCTAAAAAGGCAGCTAAACAAGACGAAGCTGCTGAAGAAGCTGCAGTTGCAGAATAATCAATAAAAAATAACATAGAAAGTCCTGGTGAAAACCGGGACTTTTTGCGTTAAGCTGTTTTTTTAACATCGTTAAATTCTGTTAAATAACATATTTTAACCAATCAACCGTATAAATTCGCCTGTAAATATGTCAAGATGAATTTTAAGTTGATTGCCTTGTCCCTTTTCGCTATCATCTCCTGCAGTTATTCTTTGAGTGCCCAGGAAGTGGAAGAAAATATCCGGATGGATAAACCCTTTAAAGCTGATGGCATCTCAAACGAATGGAATGAGCCCCTTAACCAGTACAACGATGCGACCAAACTGGCTTTTGCATTGGCCAATGATGATCAGCATCTGTATATCATTATTGAATCGTTAGATCCCCAAACTACGTTTAGTGTTCTGCGTGGCGGAATTACGCTGAATATCAATACCCAGGGTAAAAAGAAGGACGGTGTAAAACTGTTATTTCCTTTAATTGAACAATCGCCGATACCAGCAACAGCTGAAGTAAAAGACCGGCCCCGGCCAGGTGAAAGCTCTGAAATGCATGATCCAAATGCCATGACTAAAAGCATTAAGGTTTCCGGGTTTAAAAATATTACAGATGGGAATTTGCCAGCCATCAATACTTACGGGATTACAACGGGTATGCATATTCATCCCAACAAAGATCTGATTTATGAATTAAGTATTCCTCTCGCTCAATTGCAGGTAAATCTTGATTTTAAAAAACCACTTGTGTATAATATTAAAATTAATCAACCTGGTCCGTCAGCTTTCAGAAAAGATGGCAACCGATCAATGAGTGAGGGCATGCCTGGTGGAAAAGGAGGTAGAAGCAGGATGGGTGGGAATCACGTTGGTATGAGTGGCGGCGGAATGGGCGGTAACCGGGGTGCCGGACGGCAACATCTTCCTGAAGGGGCTGGAGAAAATACGGCCGGTATGAAATCTTCAGATTTCTGGATCAAATATAAACTTGCAAAAGCCTGAGGGGCAAAAATTAAAGTAGGATAAAAATGGGAGAAATGAAGTACAGAATTGTTTTCCTGCTGATTAATCATGATAATTATTTCCCTTTTACTTTTGTCCTTTAATGTGTTTGGAAATATAGCTTAGTGCCTGATGCTCCAGTTCCATCTGTGGCAGGATGCTGCTTTCAAACTCAATAAACATGTAATAATCACCTTCATTAAAGGCATAAGCCACTCCCTTGAATTGAACGCCAGCCTGGATAATGCTGTAGGAAACCAGTTTTGTATTTTTGCTAAGTTTAAGAAAATCTCTGTATTTTTTTATTTTATTCCCTGATTTTAATTTTTTAAATGTAGCGTTTACAGCGAACGTACTTTCAAAATCATGTACAAACACATTTAAATTTTTAGGTGTTTTAAAAGCAAATTTTAATGAATCATCATGCGTGTTTTGGAAAAGGGAACCCTTGCTTATTTTTAACCAGGTATTTACATTCAGGCCCACCAATGAATCCTTTGCGAGTTTAGTTATATAGGATGCCTTTAGCTGCGATGGACTAAGCTGGTTGAGTAATTGATAGTCTTGATAAAGCTGTTTATTAAAAGCTTTTTTAGAAATGGTTGATGACTGAGGAGGCATAGCCTGAAAATCAGATTCATTAAAATTAATTTTTACACCATCATTAGCAGGCCTCGAATTCATTTTATGGCATAAAATGCCAAAACGGACAATGGCAAACAGGCCGAAAGCGATGGCTAAAATCGTTCGCCAAACTGGTCTTTCCTTATATTCTTCGTCTTCCATTTCTACTGTTGAATATCGGCAGCTGTTAAACGCACTTCATTCAGTTTTTTTCCCTTCAGATCGTAGTATACATATTTAATGGCTGATATATTAAACCTGCTGAACTCATGCATGATTTTTTGAAGGTTACCGTATCTTAGCATTTCACTTCTCATTAATTCTATTCCGGCCTTTGTTTTAACCGGTGCTTCAAGTGCTTTTGGGGTATGTACATGGTAAACCAGATCACCCGTGCTGTTCTGGTCGACTTTGAAAATTATCATCCCTGAAGATTTATCTGTAAAAGGCAGACTTTTGTTTAATGTGACGAGCATCATATCCAGCTGGCTTGCTGGTTCATTTTTGCCAGGATTGTTAAATCCAGGTTCATTAAATGAGTTTGATTTAACTTTGTCCAGTTCCTCCAGTTTCTTTTTATCTATCGTAACAACAGAAATTTCAGATAACGATTGTGTAAAATAGGTGATTTCGAATTTGATGCCAGCTTCTATCAGTTTTTTAGCTAAGGGTTGCGACTTTAATAAGTCCATCATCATGCCTGGCATTACCTGTTTAATGAATTCATTTTCAGTATCATTCAGGTTATAAGTGGTGACCACCCTGATCTGGATAATCCGTTGCCGGTAATCTGCCTTAGCGGATGTGCTCCTTACAAACTGACTGCTGACGTATGCGGCCTCTTTATTGTAAGCCGTTACGAAATCAGTCATCCTGCTTTTGGTATCCTGACATCCCGTTGCAAAGAGAAAGGCCGAAGATAAAAAAGCTATTATTTTTAAAAATCGTTTCACCTGGAAGGATTTTCCCGGGTTTGATAAGTTGGCGTACATGAGGGTTAATTTAGATGAATGCTGAAGTTAATTATTTCGTTTTAAAATTTGTTCTGCCAGTTGATGTAAATCTTGTTTATATATAGGAGATGCGCTAATCTCATTCAGGTTTTTAAACGCAATTGCGGCATATTTTTTCATTTCCTTTTCAGCTTCATCCGGTATACCCAACTCATTATAGATCTCGGTTACGGCCTGAATTTTCTCCTGATTCTCGAAGTCTTTTCTGTTGATCCAGTTTTGAAGTACGAAAGAATCAGTTTTAGATAAGGCTTTCAACAATAAAAATGTCTTTTTATTGGCAATGATATCGCCACCTACCTGTTTGCCAAATTTTTCTGGATCGGCGTAAACATCTAAAATATCATCCTGCAGCTGAAATGCAATCCCGATATTTTCACCAAACTGATAAATGAGATCAGCATCTTTTTCTGATGCACCAGCGATAATGGCACCTAATTTTAATGCACCACCCAATAAAACAGCCGTTTTCAATCGGATCATATTGATGTAATCCTCAATACTGACATCATCACGATTTTCAAATTCCATATCCAGTTGCTGCCCTTCGCAAACGCCCTGAGCTGTCGCATTGAAAGTATCCAGAACGTCTTTCAAGAAGATAGGATTAACCTTCGCCAGGTTTTTATTCGCCTCAACCATCATTACGTCACCGCTGAGAATGGCTGTATTGGTGCTCCATTTTTCATGTACGGTTGCTTTTCCCCTGCGTAGGGGTGCATTATCCATAATGTCATCATGAACAAGTGTAAAATTATGAAAAACTTCAATAGCCATGGCGGCATGGATAGCATCATGTGCATCCTTACCAAATAGTTCGGTAGCCATTAAGACCAATAATGGGCGTATACGTTTCCCGCCAAGATTAATGATATAGGTGATGGGATCGTAAAGCTGTCTGGGCTGATCCGGAAACCTTAAATTTTGTATTGCTGTATCTAAAATTTGTTGTAATTGCTCTGTTGTATGCATGCACTGTTTATTATTGAGGTTTCTTTCAAATCTATAACCTCTTCTTCTCGTTGTTTATGGTTGGATTCTATTTCAAAAATCAACATTATTAATCATATTTTATGTTGTTTTTACGTCAATCATTTCATACAATAATGCGCGATGATAGAAGATATAAAGTATTTTCTATTCATCAGACAGTTAGTCTGCAATAAGCGTAAAGTCAATCTGACGTTTAGCCAGGTCGACTTTTTTTACACGGATCATCACTTCATCACCAAGCTGGTATTTTTTCTTTTTACGCTGGCCTACAATGCAATAATTTTTCTCGTCAAGCACATAAAAATCATCAGAAATATCACGCAGACGGATCATCCCTTCACATTTGTTCTCTTCAATTTCAACATACATGCCCCATTCGGTCACTCCAGAAATAATGCCTTTGTATTCTGTACCAATATTTTCCTCAAGGTATTCAGCTTGTTTATACTTGATAGAAGCTCTTTCCGCATCAGCGGCTCTTTTTTCCATTGCAGATGAATGTACGCAGGCTACTTCATAAAATTCTGCATCTGCTGATTTACCACCATCCAGATAGGTTTGTAAAAGTCTGTGTGCCATCACATCAGGGTATCGGCGGATAGGTGAGGTAAAATGGGTATAGTATTCGAAAGCCAATCCGTAGTGACTGGTTTTTTTTGTGGAGTAAATGGCTTTGGCCATTGAACGGATAGCCAGGGAAGTCAGGATATTCTGTTCTTTTTTGCCTTCTACATCCGCCATGAGGTGGTTAAGTGATTTTGCAATTTCCTTGTCTGATTTTGTATTGATTTTATATCCGAAACGGGAAGCAAAAGTGGCGAAGGTATTCAGGGTTTCCATATTAGGGGAATCGTGTACGCGATAAACATAAGTGAGTTTTTTTTCTCCCTTTTGTTTCTTGGCTACATATTCGGCCACTTTCCGATTGGCTAAAAGCATGTAATCTTCAATGAGTTTATGTGCGTCCTTACGTTCCTTCACATAAACACCAATAGGTTTTCCAGATTCGTCCAGTTTAAATTTAACTTCTGTACTTTCAAAACTGATGGCACCGTTTTTAAATTTTCGGTCGCGTAAGATATATGCCAGCTCATTAAGTTTAAGGATTTCTTCTGCATGATCGCCAGCTTTGTTTTCTATCACTTCCTGCGCTTCTTCATAGCTGAATCTTCTGTCGGAATGAATTACGGTGCGGCCATACCATTCGTTCTGGATATTGGCCTGCTCATCTAATTCAAATACCGCAGCAAAACACAATTTATCTTCATGCGGACGAAGGGAACACACGCCATTGCTCAACCGTTCAGGTAACATCGGAATCACCCGATCTACCAGATAAACAGAAGTAGCACGACTATAAGCCTCTTTATCTAAATCAGTTCCCTGGATTACATAATGTGAAACATCAGCAATGTGTACGCCAATCTCATGGTTGCCATTGGGCAGTTTCTGATAAGAAATGGCGTCATCAAAATCTTTGGCATCTGCCGGATCAATGGTGAAGGTGAGTATATTTCTAAAATCTTTACGTTTAGCTATTTCAGCTGCCGGAATTTCTTCCGGAATGGCATTGGCTTCTTTTTCTACCTGCGGTGGAAACTCCAGCGGAAAACCATATTGTGCCAGGATGGCGTTCATTTCGGTATTGTTTTCGCCCTGATTGCCCAGTACATGTTTTACCATACCGATTGGATTTTTTGCACTTTCCGGCCAGTCGGAAAGGGTTACTAAAACCCGCTGGCCATTTTTAGCTTCAAGGGTATCCGCCAGCGGCACAAAAATATCGTGCATCATTTTCTTATCATCAGCAATGACGAAGGCAAAGCGATCGGAGATTTTGATTACGCCGGTGAAATCAGATTTTGCTCTTTTGATGATTTCAACCACCTCGCCTTCATTTTTACGTCCGCTTTTTTTGGCGAAAACATAAGCCTTTACGGTATCACCATGCAAAGCATTTTTGAGCTTCTTTGGTGCCACAAAAATATCTTTTTCAAACTCATCTTCCGGAATAATGTAGGCCGAACCATCAGCAGTCATGTCCACCGTACCGATGATGAAATTTTGTAGCTCTTTAAGTTTAAATTTTCCCTTTTCAGGTTCCAGAAAAACACCGGTGCCTTTTCCTTCTTTCAGAATTTCTAAAATCGTTTCTCTCGATTCCTGATCACTAAGATTTAATTTGGCTGAAACCTGTTTATAATTTAGCAGTTGATTGTTGTTTTTTTCGAACACATCACTAACCAATTGATTCAGAACGAATTTTATATTTGCCGATTTTTTCTTTGCCATAGTTTAAAACTGAATTTACCGAAGATACAGAAAAGATGCTGAAGCGGCCATTTTTGAACGTCAAAAAAAGCAATTCTTACTGCCTCCGTCTTACTGGATTTAAATGATTAGTCTGCTATCTTTAGCATGACATATTTAATTTTTGTACGTAACGCTGTGTAGCTTAAATGTACATTCCCTTGCTGATCCTGAATGATTGCCGGATAGCTATATTCCCCAGTTTCATGGTTTTCCAATGTATAAATGTCCTTCCAGGTTTTACCATCTTTTGATATGGCGAGTTTTAATACCGATCGGCCTTCCCACCAGTTTTTTCCTGCCCTTAAAGGGTTATAAATGAGTAGCTGCCGACCATCTTTTAAAGTGACAGCATCGCTGCCGGAATTGGGATTGGGGAGTTGAGTGGCTTTAATTTTAGACCATGTTTCACCCTGATCGGCTGACCAGCTGTCTGCAATTACATTTTGCCTGCTTCGGCAAAGGAGTTGCATGCGGCCATCCGCATAAGTAAGTATGGATGGTTGGATAACACCAAAAGTATCACAATCTATTTCAATCCTTCTCCAGTTGTTATTTTTCGCATCTGTTTTTTCAAGGTGAACCTTCCATGATTTCTCATCTAAACTCTCCGTGCTGGAGGGGTAAAGAATTGTGCCATTATTCAGTTGTATGGGTTTGTTTTTAATCGGCCCCAGAAATCCGTCAGGTAACCTCATGGCAGCAGACCATGTTTTTCCATTGTCTTTAGAAGTTTTGTACATTGCCCACCATTCCCTTGGGTTTGGCCCAACCTTGTAGTGCAAAGTTAACATTCCATTATTTGATTTGAAAAGTACCGGATTCCAACAGGCAAACCTCATGGTATCCTGCAGTATTCCGTTTGCGATTTCAATAGGCGCAGTCCATTTATTGCGGGTTTTAAGTGCTGACCAGATCACAACATCTTTACTGCCTTCATGTTTTCCGCCAAACCATGCGGCCATTACGTTTCCTTTACCCAAATCTACAAGGGTAGAGGCATGGCAGGCAGCAAATGGTGCATTTCCGAAAAGATAGGTAGATTGAATGATTTTGACGCTTTGTGCTTTAGTTACAGTCGTAGCAATGCACAACATAATAAGAATATGACGTAGCATGTATTTGTTTAACTTCCAGGGATGGCTTCTATTAATTTTCGGGTATAAACTGCTTTTGGTGCATGGAAAATTTGTTCAGGAAATCCTTCTTCTTCAATTTTACCTTTATTCATCACCAGAATGCGGTCGGAGATATGTTTAACCACAGCCAGATCATGAGAAATGAAAATATAGGTCAACCCGAATTCATGTTGCAGGTCTCTGATTAAATTTAACACCTGTGCCTGTACCGAAACATCCAGTGCAGAAACAGATTCATCACAAACAATAAATTTAGGTTCCAGTGCCAGTGCTCTGGCGATGACTACACGCTGTCGCTGACCTCCACTAAATTCATGTGGATAGCGGTTAAAGTGTTCAGGTTTCAGGCCAACTTTAGCCAATAAGTCCATCACTTTTTGTTTCCTTTCCGTATCATTCCGGTAAAGCTGATGAACCTGTAAAGGTTCCATTATAGACTGTCCAATGCTGAGTTTTGGGTTCAATGAGGCGTAAGGATCTTGAAAAATGATCTGAATGTCTTTTCTCAGTTTCCTTAATTCAGATTTGCTGATATTGGTAATATCCAACCCATTAAAGCTAATGCTACCGGATGTTGGCTGAATTAACCTTAAAATTGTTCGGCCCAGTGTGGTTTTGCCGCAACCAGATTCGCCAACCAGGCCTAGGGTTTCTCCTGGAAAAACCTGGAAACTGATTTTATCTACAGCCTTTACATAATCAGTAACTTTGCCAAACAATCCATTGTAAATCGGATACCAGGTAGACAGTTCTTTTACCTCGAGTAAAGGTTGGCTGGCATAAAGTAGTGCTCTTCTGGATGCAATTTCCTCATCCGTTAATTGATTAGATAACTGCAAATGTGTATTTAAATCCGCTGTTTTTCCGGTGAGGAAATCAGCAACTACAGGAAGTTTTTTTAACTGCAGGGCAGGTGATGGACGGCAAGCCAGCAATCCTTTCGTATATGGGTGCTGTGGATGTTCGAAAATCGTTTTGGCAGGGCCCTGCTCCACAATTTCGCCTTTATACATAACAGCTACTTCATCTGCAATTTCATTAACTACGCCTAAATCATGCGAAATGAAAATCATGGCCATATCGCGTTCTTCTTTTAGTTTTAAAAGCAGCTGCAGGATGGTCTTCTGAACGGTAACATCCAGTGCAGTTGTTGGTTCATCTGCAATCAGCAATTTAGGATTGCAGCTCAAAGCCATTGCAATCATCACCCTTTGTTTTTGCCCACCGGAGATTTGATGCGGATAACTGTCAAATATTTTTTCAGGGCGTGGAAGCTGAACTTCGTTAAACAGTTTAATGGTTCGTTCCTTAGCGGTGAGCTTATTTACTTTTTGATGCAGTATGATGGCTTCTGCTACCTGTTCTCCACAGGTAAATACAGGGTTCAGGGAAGTCATCGGTTCCTGGAAAATCATAGAAATCTGATTTCCTCTGATCTGGCGAATTTCATTCGAACTTAAATGAAGCAGGCTGATGTCTTCAAAATCTATTTTCCCGGAGATATGGGCTGTACGTTCGTCATGCAGGCGCATAATGGAAAATGAAGTAACGGATTTTCCAGAGCCTGATTCACCCACAATTCCTAAAACCGTTCCCTTCTTAACATTAAAATTAATAGTTTTTACAGCTTTGAACCAGGTCTTTTCATCCCGGTTGTAAAAATCGATCGTTAAGTTTTCAACATTTAGCATCAGTTTACAATGGTAATGTTTTCTGCTGAAATTATATCCATGCCTTTAAATTTTAACAATACCTGGGCCGTGGTGACAACATCCTTCTAGCAATAGGTTACAATGCGCTCCAGATTTTTCTCTTCATAATATACTTGTCGCACCTGGCTACCGTCAATATCATCTTTCGGTGTCGGAATATCCAGAATAGCAGCCAGCAAGCTTAAGGAGGTATAATGCTTGTAGTCGCCGAATTTCCACATTTCCATCGTATCCAGGTGCTTTACTTCCCATGGTTTTTTACCTGAAATATCCAGATGTGCCGGAATTTCCAGTCCGTTTATCAATAATCGCCTGCAGATATAGGGGTAATCAAATTCTTTTCCATTGTGTGCACAAAAGAGGAGTGAAGGTGACTGTTTTTCAATCAGGCCTGCAAATTGATTTAATATTTCCTTCTCGTTATCGCCGGCAAAAGACTTCAGCCGCAAGGAATAAGATTGGTTTTGAAAACTGAAAATCCCGAGACTGATGCAAATTATTTTACCGAATTCTGCTAAGATGCCGGCACGCTCATAAAATTCATGGGCACTTTGCTCAGGTTTGCGCTGATGACTGGTTTTATGATCCCAAAGCTCCTGCAGATGGGCGGGAACATCCTCATAAGATTGGTATTGCGGAACAGTTTCTATGTCTAGTACAATTACCTGACTTAAATCTAGGTTTTTTAGCATAAAACAAGATAGAAAAATAATTTTCAGTTATCAATTTTCAGGTTGAATTTTATATTCATCTCGTAGAAATAATGCTATTATATTTTTTAAATTTGAGTATGGCAAAAGGTAAATTTGAGCAATCAATGGAGGACGGCGCTCACCAAAAGATTAAAAGTTTAGCAGGCAACTGGAAAGGAACTTCAAAAACCTGGTTCGAAAAAGATGTTTTAGCTGATGAATCTCCTTCAATTGCAGAAATTACATCGATTTTAGATGGCCGGTTCATTTCTTATGATTACCAAAGCAGTTTAGGGGGGAAACCATTAACAGGCAAAATGATCATTGGCTTTGACATTCCTTACCAAAAATTTACATTGAGCTGGATTGACACATTCCATATGGGGACGCAGATGATGCAGGCAACCGGTGAGGCTACAGAAAAGGGATTTTCGATCTTAGGTTCGTGGGGAAATCCTGAATATGGCGATCAGTTATTTGGATGGCGTATAGCACTCGAAATCATTAGTGATGATGAAATCATTTTTAGTGCCTATAACATCATGCCCGGAGAAGCAGAAACAATAGCCATTGAAAGTAGCTATAAGCGTATTTAGGTGGTTTATTAGTATATTTTTCAAGCGAAGTTTATACTGAAAGTCATCCCTGATCTTTTATAAGTATTATTTGTATAATTTTAAACAAATTTGCAGCTGCAATACACATTTTATGCAAGCTGAAAGCCAGAATACGACCAGGCAAAATATTAACTTAACCATTATTAGTTATGTTACTTTTACTTTTTTAGGCTATTTTACCATTGGCCTTACGCTAGCCGTATTGCCTGAATATCTGCATGGTCCTTTGGGATTCAATACCATGGTGGCAGGCATTGTGATCAGCCTGCAATATGCAGCCACTTTCTTGTTCCGTGGTTTTGGAGGGAAAATAGTAGATAAAAGCGGACCGAAGCCTGCGGTAATGATGAGCATGGCAGGTTTTATCGTAAGTGGAATCATATTGTTTGCGGTGGCTTTCCTGCAGGATTTCCGGATGATCAGCTTAGGCTTAATGATGGTGATGCGCTTAATAACCGGTTTTTCTGAAGGGCTGGTTGGTACAAGCCCGATCAACTGGGCTATCTTGAAATTAGGTCGTCAGCACACTGCAAAAGCAATCAGTTATAATGGCATTGGTAATTATGGCGCTCTTGCCGCAGGCGCGCCGCTTGGTGTGATTATCAGCAATACTTTCGGTATTGTCTACATTGCCGTTTTTATCATCCTCATTGGTATCGGAGGATTGATTTATGCCCATAGTAAAATTAACCTGATGGGAACGAGCAAGGAGGCACCACAATCCTTTTTGCATGTGCTTAAAAAAGTAACACCATACGGGCTTTGCCTGGCTGCCGGCGGTATCGGCTTTGGTGCCATTTCAACTTTTATCACCTTATATTATAATTATTTACACTGGACAGGTGCTGTGCTTTGCCTTTCATTGTTCAGTGTGATGTTCGTTTTAGGCAGGTTGATTTTTGCAGGGGCAATTAATCAATATGGAGGGATGAAAACTGCTATTGCCTGCCTGGCGATGGAATTGGTTGGCTTGAGTATTATTGCACTGGCTGCAGATCCGGTGATTACACTCTTTGGAGCCGGTGTTGCGGGCTTAGGGTTTTCACTGGTGTTTCCGGCACTTGGAGTAGAAGCGGTTCGCTTAATTCCCGCATCCAGTCAGGGTTCAGCATTAGGTAGTTATGGCTTGTTTATCGATCTTTCCTTGGGTATCACCGGACCTTTACTGGGTACTGTTTCTACTGATTTGGCATGGATTATCTTTTTCCAGTTAGTTTATGTATTGTAGCTCTGGGGCTGATTCTGGCTATTGCCATCGCCTGTAAAAGAGAGAAACTGCAGTTGGTGAACTAGAAAAGTCTTGCAGGTTTTTATGCTGCAAGATGCTTCGTATGTCTAGAATAAGGTAGCGGGTTTTGAATTGGCCATAACCGGAATTTTAAGATCAGTTCCTGCAGCTTTGTTTAACTGCTCAGTAAAGTAAGCTGAAAATAATGGTGAGGAAAGTTCTACATTCTGGTGAACGAAAAAGTACAGGTTTTCCAAACCTTTTTTCTTCCATTCTACAATTCTTTCCACCCAATCATCCAGGCGTTTTTTATCAATATGATCATCATTGGCTCCAACAAACCGGATAAAAGCAATTGGTGTGGTTAAGCGCATATGGAGCATATCTCTTCGTCCGGCTGTATCAACAATAATATTCGTAATGCTATTATCTTCAAATAATTTGGCAAACTCATTTGAAATAGCCGGATTGGAAAACCATTCGGCATTTCTGACCTCAACAGCCAGCGGAATTACTTTTGGAAACTCCTTGACCACTATTTTCAGCCGCTCCAGGTCTTTGGGTTTAAAATTATCATGAAGCTGAAGAAAAGCCATTCCAAGTTTATCTTCAAAATTACTGATGGCATCGCAATATTGCGCTACAGGCTCCTTCACATTAATTAACCTTTTAAAATGGCTAATGGTATTGGTTAGTTTTGGAAAGAATTTAAAATCATCCGGAGTTTTTTGCGTCCAGGTGATTACCTGTTCACTACTTGGCATTCCGTAAAATGTGGCGTTTAATTCAATGGAATTAAACTGAGTAGAATAGTAGGTGAGTTCGTCTTTTGTGCCCTTTGGATAAAAACCTTTTAGGTCTGCTTTATTCCATTTCGCACAGCCTACGTATGCCTTGAAATCCTGCCTGGCTTTATTTGCTTTCAGGATAGCTTCCGTTTCCGGCGCATCAGCAGGAAGTGTGAAATCTATAATTGATGGGTCATCTACTTTACCGAATTGCATAATGTGTTATGGGTTAAAAGTTTTGAGTTACCAGTCTGGCAATTTTATAAAATTAGAATATCCTTTGTAAATAAAAAAACTCGAAGCACATTTACCTCGAGTTTTTGATTTTTCTTGTTTAAGAACTGTTGCGCATCATCCGTAAGAGACAACTGATCTAGTAACCCAGAATCTTCAATACCTGCTTGCTATTCTGTTCCTCGCCAAAAACTTCAAAATTGAAGCTTTCATCCCGGTTTCTGCGGATCAGTACATGTTTCGGACTAGGTAATAAGCAATGGTGAATACCGCCATAACCACTCAACACTTCCTGGTAAGCACCAGTGTGGAAGAAACCTAAGTATTGCACTTTACGTGTTTTTGGCATAAACACACTGTTCATATGTGCTTCCTGGTTGTAATAATCCTGACCATCGCAGGTGATGCCACCTAAATTCACCCGTTCGTATTCTGCATCCCAGTTGTTGATGGGCAAAAGAATATATTTTTGATTTAATGCCCAAACATCCGGCAGGTTGGTAATGAAAGAACCATCCAGCATTAACCAACGTTCACGGTCGTTCTGTTGCTTACGGCCTAAAACTTTATATAAAATACCAGATGCTTCAGCGACTGTATATTTACCGAATTCGGTAATGATATCCGGCTCCATTACTTCATGGATGGCGCAGATTTCTTTAATCCGTTTAACAATTTCGTTTACCATATATTCGTAATCGAAATCAAAAACCAATGAGTCTTTAAATGGCATGCCACCACCAATATCCAAAGTGTCTAAATCAGGATTGATCTTTTTGAACTTGCAGTAAAGCGTGACATATTTCTCCAACTCATTCCAGTAATACGGTGAATCGGTAATGCCAGAGTTGATGAAAAAGTGTAATAATTTAACGCGAAAATTCGGGTTATGAACGATTTTATTGTTGTAGAAATCGATAATATCCTCCATACGCACACCTAAGCGCGAAGTATAAAATTGCGAATCAGGCTGCTCCTCAGCTGCTATACGAATACCCAGGTTACAAGGCGTATCAATATCTACTTCATCATCAAAAAGGTTAAATTCCTCTTTGTTATCCAACACCGGAATGATGTTTTTATAACCATCATGCAGCATATCAATGATGTATTGCTTATACTGATAAGTTTTAAATCCGTTGCAAATGATCGTCGTATCCTTAGTTAAGTGCCCTTTTTTCTCCAAAGCATCAACCATAGGCATATCAAAAGCCGAAGAAGTTTCCAGGTGGATATTGTTCTTCAAAGCTTCTTCAACAATGTGGCGGAAATGAGAACTTTTTGTACAATAGCAATACTTGTAATCGCCACGATAATTGTTCTTTAAAATGGCAGTCTGGAAAAGAATCTTCGCTTGCTGAATTTTCTTAGTTACCATTGGTAAGTACGTGAAACGCAGGGGTGTACCGTATGTTTCAATCATTTCCATCAGGTTTAAATCCTGAAAATATAATTCATCATCTATCACATCAAAGCCTTCTTGTGGAAAGCCAACGCTTAGATCGAGAAATTCTGAGTAACTCTGCATTTACTTTAAATAATTTTTGCAAAAATGTAATTTTAAATCGAGAATTAATCGGTATTGAAAATATTTTTACGGTAGAGCAACGCAATAGTTTTCTCAATACATGTTCACATTATGTTTATAAACAGGAACAGGCAGTATGTGTTTAAATTATAATGAAAAGGAAGGTCTCCATTACCTCAGATTTTATTATTCTGCACAAATCAATTATATCCGCAGGAGTATATTTAGCAAGCTTAAATTCAGCATTTATACTCACCGTAATCAGGTTTCCCGCAAATCAGGATGATTACCACAGATTTTATTGTTATGCTGCACAAATCAATTATATCTGCGGGAACATATTGAGCAACCTCAAATTCAGCATTTATACTCACCGTAATCAGGTTTCCCGCAAATCAGGATGATTACCATAGATTTTATTATTCTGCTTATATCTATTAAATCCGCGGGGGCATAGTTATTATTCAATTAAACGATAAATCTGATCTAAGTGTCTTGATTAAAATATTGGTTAATAAAGCTTTATGTTTAATCTAAAAATTTTTTAAAGTAATTTTAAAGTTCATTCGTCTTTATGTAATAAAACCTTACAGATTATTAAAAAATGCGCTATGATCTCGATTTTTAAAACCAATATTCAAACAGGAGTTGAGTTGAATAAAATTGCTCAACATTTAAATAACTTACTCTCAGGAGCTACCTGGAGTGTAGACCTATTAGATTCAGATAAAATTTTGAGAATAGATTCGAGTGTGGACAAGATTGGTGATGCCGTATCTTTGATTACCAGGTTTGGCTATGATTGTGAGAATCTGCAGAATTTCTATGCACCACCGGTGTGGTAAATTGTATATCATGTCAAGTGCAGCTTGTCGAAACACCTTTCTATGAATGTTCTTTCGACAAGCTCAGCATAACAATTAAATTTATCCCTTTCTCAGGTATTTAGTCAGAATGACGATGGTTTGGCCTTCTACTTTACCTTCAATTTGTTCGGTATTGTCGTGAACCAGGCGAATATTTTTAACTACGGTACCTAATTTAGCACTTATTGTTGATCCCTTTACATCCAGCGTTTTAACCAATACCACCGTATCACCTTCATGTAAGCGGGTACCGTTGCTGTCCTGATGAAATGCTACCGTTCCATCTGATTCGTGATCGCCGGTTTTCTTTGCCCATTCCAGGGTCTCTTCATCAAGATATAAGATATCTAAACTATCTGATGCCCAGCCTTCATTTCTCAATCGGCTTAACATCCTCCAGGCCATTACCTGTACAGGAGGAAACTCAGACCACATGGTTTCAGTTAGTATTTTCCAGTGATTGGCATCAAGTTGCTCTGTTTTTTCAATCTGATCCAGACAGGTTTTACAAACTAAAATGCTATTATCGCTATTTGCATTGCTCGTTGGGGGCACTTCGTAAATGTTTAAAGCATTTTCCTGATTGCATAATTCACATTTGTTACCTGATCGCGCTTGTAATTCTTGTACTAAAGACATATTGATATTAGATTTTTTGCGAAAATACTAAAACTATTCGGAATAAATAATGACGTAGCTATCGTGAATGTGATTCGTGAATTAATTTGATCACAAAGACCATTAAGTTTTATGCAAAGGAAAGAATAGCCCATAAATTCAAGATTTACGCAGATAAGAGAGCAGTTTCTCTGCGTAAATCTCCGAAATCAGCAGGAGCAAAATAATAAAGTCTTTTAAAACGTGTTATATAGTTTGTTTAGATGGAATGACCTAAAGCTGCCTGATTTCCAAAAAAGTTTTAACTTTCGGGCAAGTGAATCTCTGCCAGCATACACCTTGCACTGCCGCCTCCATTTTTTTCGATGGTATAAAGTGGGGCGTAAATTATTCTGGCATATTTTTCTAAAATATTGATTTGATCTGCAGTTAAAGATAAATAAGCTTGCTCGGACATCACCAATAAACTTTCTCCGCTTTGGTTAGCAACTTGCAGCATATTGCCGGCGAAGTGATTCATCTGATCTAAAGTTATTTCAATTATTTGTTTTCCTGTGCTGTTCAGGCTCAAGGTAACAGCTAATCTTTCTTCTTGATTTGGAATAGCATCTAAACAAATTACAGCAAACTGATCTCCAATACACATCATCACATTGGTATGGTAAATCGGGAAATTGGTACTGTCAACCGCCTGGAAAGAAACGGATTCATATCCTGTTAACAGGCAGAAGTTATCCAGTACTTCCTGGTCGGTACGCACACTTAAACAGGCATAGGCTATTTTATTTACGCGATCCAGTACCATGCTTCCTGTACCTTCTAAAAAGGCATATTGGGTTTCATAAAAGCTTAAATCGCTCACATGATTCACTTCAAATTTCTCTTTCAATTCGTCCAGTATTTCTTTTCTACGCTCCAGTCTGCGGTTTTCTGAAAACATAGGGTAGAGGTATACCGAACCATCATCATGAAAAGACACCCAGTTGTTCGGGAAAATGGAATCAGGTGTTTCCGGTTGTAAAGTGTCGTCAACTACAGTAACATCTACGTCATTTTTCCTCAACAGATCCACAAATCCATCAAATTCATTCAAAGCCAGACTTTGTACATCACTTTGGCCTGATGCTACCTGAAATTTATTATTGCCTGCCGTTTGCTCGTTAAATTTGAAATCAACCGGTCGGATCATCAAAAGATGCTTGGTTATTTGGTTCATTAGTCAATAGTTAATGGTTCAGCCGTTCATTAGTCAATAGTTTATTGTTAAAGCAAATCACTAATAAACTTTTTATAAATCGTACTAAGCTCAAGCTTGTATCTCTGCGAACAACGATTTGCTTTGCTGCTCTTGATAGACAAAGCGAAGCCAGCATTTCTTTCTGGCCTTATTGCTTTATCCTCGCTCTTTGCTCCTTTATCTTAAAGATTATCTCTCCATATTGGTAAACTCATGCAATGAAAACCTCCACGGGCACGGGATAGTTCTGCCGATGGCATTAAAATTAAAGTATCAGTAATGGTTTCTGCATTTGCCTTACCACTTTCCAAATCCTGAATCAGATCTTTCACATCTATCACATCAAATCCTGCAGCTTTAAATGCTTCAACAGTTTTATCATTTCTGTCATAGCCCAAAACCACGCCTTCCTTAATGGCCAGGAGGTTACAGGAGTCGGTCCATTGCTCTCTTGAATCATAAGGAAACTGGTTATTTCCACTATAAATGATTTTGGTAGGTTCCGTGCTTTTTAAATCATTCTGACTGATGTCGTTGAGCAAAGCTTCCACGTGCTCAAAATGTTTGGGTGCCTGTGGATTAGCTTTGGTAAACTGAATGGCAGTTGTCGCTTCTGATTTTTCAGGTTCCTTTAAGAAGTTGATCGGCTCGTAAGGATTGTATTTTGGTGAATGGGCAATAGAATTTAAAATCACCCAGGTATTGCGTTTAACCTGCGTAAAAACCGTATCCAGGTGCATATAGTCACGCTTGCTCGGGATTTTAACTACCGTTACTTTCTCTACCACATCATTGTCGAATAATAATTTTATGGCTTCATTGGCGCCATGCTCTGAAGTTCTTTCGCTGCAACCAATTAAAACATGGTTCGGACTCACCATCATCACATCTCCACCTTCTAAAGTGGTGCTAAACGCAGGTTCATCACCCGGACGCAGGAAGTGCATGGTTACATCCGGGATTTCCAATACATTGCTCTGATAATCAGTAAACAGCGGATGGTTGAAGAAAATATAACGCATTAAAAGCGTTTCGCGAACACGTGCCTTTTTTGCCGGCTTATTTAATAAAATGTAATTGTTAATGGTGGTACCCACATCCCGGGTAAAGATTAAGTTAGGGATAGGTGCAAAAATCATGGTATCATTGGCCAGTGTTCCCGAAATAAGAATTTCGGCAAGTTCTTTTGGATCAGTATTACTCAACTCGATCTGAACTTTATACGTACATCCTTCAATGGCACATACAGCAGCAACTAATTTTTTACGGATAGATTCATTTTCCAGCATTTCGCTCAGCAAGTTCTGAATTTCTATTACCGAGTCTGAATGGTGAAAATCAGCGTGATTGGGCTTGTAGAAATTTCGGTTTCCTTCCTCCGAATCAATCTGGGCGAGTTTTCCCTTGATTTTTTCAGGATCAAGGAAGTACATCAATAGCTTAATATAGTAGTCGTATTCACCCTTACGGATGGTATCCAGGTGTACAATATCTTCAAAAAGCCAGTCTTGTGCTTTTGAAGGCACCACTTTGCCAAGACCACTATCCGGACTATGGATTAATAATTTGCGCAACCGACCGATTTCGGTAGTTACATTCACTTTAAAATTCAGATGCTGCTCGCTCATAAAATAAGTTAGTTATTGCAAATCTATTTAATTTTAGAATAGTATCAAGTTTTAGAGCAGTATCAAGTTGTAAGTATCGGGTATCAGGATGAGGGCTCGCTTTAGCTTTATTTTAATCGCCCGGGTGTTTCTGCCTGGGGCTTTCCGCGACAATTTAATCTGCAATTGAACTTCAGACTTCTCACTCCCGACTTCGGACTTTTTTCTTATTTTTACGCCATGAATTTTATTATTACCGAAACACAGAAAGCCATTCTTGCACTTTATCAGGAAGAAGTTGCTGAAAGTGTGATCAATATACAGGAAACGCGTAAAGAATTTGAAGGACAGGTTACGATTGTGGTTTTTCCGATAACCAAACTTTCTAAAAAATCGCCGGAGCAAACGGCTAATGAAATAGGCGAATATCTAGTAACTAATGTTGAAAATGTCACTACATTCAATGTGGTTAAAGGCTTTCTAAATTTAAGCATTGCAGAAAGCTATTTTTTAAACCAGTTTAATGAAGAAATTTTAGCGGCTGATTTTGGTGTATTTCCGTCGAATGGAAAAAAAGTAATGGTGGAGTATTCTTCGCCAAATACCAATAAACCACTTCACCTGGGGCATGTACGTAATAATTTATTGGGTTATTCAGTTTCTGAATTACTCAAGGCTTATGGTTATGATGTGGTAAAAGTTAACCTGGTCAATGACCGTGGAATTCACATCTGTAAATCAATGCTGGCCTGGCAAAAATGGGGCAATGGTGAAACACCAGAAAGTTCAGGCTTAAAAGGTGATCACCTGGTGGGCAAATACTATGTGATTTTTGATCAGGAGTTTAAAAAGGAAATCGAAGCTTTAAAGGCTGAAGGCGAAACCGAAGAAGTAGCAAAGAAAAATGCGCCTTTAATTAAAGAAGCGCAGCGAATGTTGCTGGCCTGGGAGCAGGGGGATGAGGCTGTGGTTTCACTCTGGAAAACCATGAATGAGTGGGTTTATGCCGGCTTTAATGTCACTTATCAAAACCTGGGCGTTGATTTTGATAAGTTCTATTATGAAAGTAACACGTATTTGTTGGGTAAAGATACAGTTGATGAAGGCCTGGCGAAAGGTGTTTTCTTTAAAAAAGAAGATGGTTCGGTTTGGATTGATTTAACTGCAGACGGCCTGGATGAAAAACTGGTCTTGCGTGCTGACGGCACTTCAGTTTACATCACCCAGGATTTAGGAACTGCCGAAATGAAGCATGACGATTTCAATATGGATGAGTCGATTTATGTGGTGGGGAATGAGCAGGATTACCATTTTAAAGTATTGTTTTTAATTCTCGAAAAATTAGGGAAAAGCTGGGCGAAGGGTTTATACCATTTATCTTACGGGATGGTGGATTTGCCAAACGGAAAGATGAAAAGCCGGGAAGGAACGGTGGTGGATGCAGATGAGTTAATTGAGAGTATGATTACCACAGCCCGTGAAAAAACAGAAGAACTGGGTAAAACCAGTGATTTTCCGGAAGAAGATAAGGCAGAACTGTATAAAAATATTGGTTTAGGTGCACTGAAATACTTTTTGCTAAAGGTAGAACCCAAAAAACGCTTGTTGTTTAATCCTGCAGAGAGTATTGATTTTCAGGGAAATACCGGACCTTTTATCCAGTATACGCACGCCAGGATTAAGTCTTTATTGAGCAAAGCGGAATATCAGTCTGAAGTCAGCAATTTAAGACCAGGCGATTTATTGCCTATAGAACTGGAAATGATTTTGCAACTGGCTAAATATCCTTCAGAAATTGCCATTGCAGCCAAAGCATACAGTCCGGCGAGTTTAGCGAATTACTTATACGAGTTGGCTAAACTTTTCAACAAGTTCTACCATGATGTTCCGCCGATTGTAAAAACGGAAGCGGGCGATACCAAACAGTTCCGATTAAACCTTTGCAAAAAAACGGCCGATGTGATTTTTGCCGGAATGCTTATTTTAGGCATTACCTCACCGGAGCGGATGTAGGGCGAGTATTGAATTGGGAATCCTGAATAGGAAGTGAGGAATCACAAAACGGGAGATAGCAAAATAGATAACAAGGAGTAGAGAAAGGGAGAACAGAACATAAAGGTGTTGATCAAAAAAAAGATATTTCTTGATAAATGAACTGATTTTACTTTGCCTCGTTGCTTTTGCCGCAGGTTTTATAGATGCTATTGTAGGTGGCGGAGGCTTATTGCAAACCCCTGCCACCTTACTCATTTTACCACATTATCCTGTTGCCACCTTATTAGGAACCACTAAAATTCCTTCTCTCGCTGGTACCACCTTAGCGGCCTTCAAATATTCCAAACACGTTAAATTCAATTTTAAAGTATTGGTGATATGTGCGATCATGGCATTTATTGCAGCGCTTTATGGTGCTTTTCTGGTGAGCCGTATTGATAATGCGGTGATCAAGCCTGTCATTCTGATCGTGCTGATAATGGTTGCGCTTTACACTTATTTCAATAAGCAATTTGGCATTCATCAGGAAAAAAATCATGCTGTAAAAAAGCAGGTATTCATGGCTGCGCTATTCGGCTTGGTTATTGGCTTTTACGATGGTTTAATTGGTCCGGGTACAGGCTCTTTTTTGATTTTGGTTTTTATTGCTACATTAGGATTTGACTTTGTCGGTGCCAGTGCACATGCCAAGATTGTAAATATGGCTACCAATTTAGCGGCGATTATTTATTTCAGTTATTCCGGACATATCCTTTACCAATATGCATTGCCCATGGCACTCTTTAACGTGTCAGGTGCATATTTCGGCACGCGTTTGGCCTTACTTAAAGGCAATAAGTTTGTTAGGGTCTTTTTTCTCATCGTTGTTTTCGGAACAATCCTGAGATTTGCTTATGATATTTTATTAAAGTAAATGCCCGGATTTAAAGTTTTTGACATCGACAACTATCATGCGCTTTGCAATACATTAGCGGCACAAGATCCTGATCTTAATCATGTTCTGATGAAATATGGCTATCCACCATTCTGGTCTAGGGCTAATACTTTCGAATCACTGGTTCATATTATTCTGGAACAACAGGTTTCACTGGCATCGGCACTTGCCGCCCTGAATAAACTGAAGGCTAAAATCGGAGAAATCGATCCTGTGGCCTTCCTCAGGCTTACTGATGAAGAACTCAAAGCTTGCTATTTCAGTCGACAGAAAACCGTTTACGTTCGGGATCTGGCACAAAAGATCATTAACGGAGAACTCTCCTTAGCGATATTGGCATCACTTTCTGCAGATGAAATCCGACTGCAGCTTAAAAGGGTGAAGGGTGTGGGAGATTGGACAGTAGATATTTACTTATTATTTATCTTACACCATAGTGATATTTTTCCATTGGGTGACCTTGCTGCCGTGAATGCCCTTAAAAACCTGAAGAACTTACAAAAAGATACGAGTAAGGAGGAACTTTCTGCTATAGCCACACAGTGGAAGCCCTACCGAACCATAGCCGTCATGATGTTGTGGCACTTTTACCTGGAGGAACGAAAGATCAAGGGTGCGATAGCTAAACGCTAAATCAAAAAGCACCGCTGGTATTCAACAACGATGCTTTTTGATTGCAGTCAATAAAATCAGGTTAATGTCCTACATAAATTTTTAAACTGTCAGTCATTACAATTCCACTCACAGTAGCTGAATTGTATTTAATGGTATAATTTCCGGCTTTGGTGATGTGATAAGTATCTGCCAGGTTAAAATCTGCACTGGTACTGTCGCCGGCATTTAATTTCCGGTAACTGTCTGCCGGTGGTGGCATCATTCGTTTTGCCATGGCACCCTTATAATCAACAGGAGTATAGTCTTCTAAGTTCACATCCAGGTATTTACTGGATAATTTTTCAAAAGGTGTATGCCAGATGCAAAATTTGGCAACAGTATCCGAGTTATTGTACACTGAAAAACGCATATTTATCGGTCCGCCAAGTTTAGGTTCACCAATCACCGATAATTTTCCTGTAATAGGATCGGTCTTTTTCTGCACTGCGGCTTCAGGCACCAATGTGGTGTCTTGCTGGCCGCCGGCCGCTTCTTTCTTTTTGTCGCTGTTACAGGCAGAAAATAAAATGCTGCAGCACGCGATGATCAGGCTTATTTTTTTCATAAAGTTATCATAAAGGATGTTATTTTTCTGTACCGGACCGGGTTTCTATATTTTTCTTTTTTCTAAAAGCAGGGAATGTCATCGGGCTTCTTGAAGGGCGTTCATCACCTAATAGTACACCCCATTGCTTGAAAGATTCGGTACGGTCGAACACGATTTTCAATACCGCTACAATCGGGAGTGCGAGGAACATTCCGGACACGCCGGCGATGCTTCCACCGATAAATACCCCGAGAATGGCAAAGAGTGCATTGATCTTTACTTTCGATCCTACAATTCTTGGCATCAGGATATTATTATCAAGGAACTGAACAAAAGCAATAACACCTAAGACCGTGATAACCGGCCATAATTCCTGAGATGAAGTCAGCGTTAACAATACACCAATCAGGTTTCCAAGCAAGGCACCCACATATGGGATCAGGTTCAGAATGGCAAATATTACCCCGATTAACAAAGCGTGCTTAATACCGATCAACATTAATATTCCGCCCAATAATACGGTCATATAGGTAATCTGGATCAATAGCCCGATCAGGTAACTCTTGATAATGGATTCCGTTTCATAAATGGCTTCCTTCACCTTAGGGTGGTCATCGTTTTTGAACCACATGAAAATAAATCTCAGTAAAATATCCTTGTAAAAAAGCATTAAATAAATATAAATCGGCAATAGCCCGATGAAAACAAAGACCCCACTTAAGGTAACAGCTGCACCACCTGCCAAAGAGGTACCCATGTTCATCAGGTCATCGCTTTTATCCTGAATAAAAGCCTTTTGCTGTTTATCATTATAGTGCGTGATTCTGCTCACCCAATCGCTTAACGAATTGATGTGCTGTGTTACATTGGCTTTAATCTGCGGGAAATCTTTAGCCAAAATTCCAATCTGGTTGGAGAAAAACCATACAATCAGGGCTACAAACAGGGCCACCAGAAGGATAGGTAAAACAATAGCTAAAGTTTCAGGTACCTTTTTTCTTTTCAGGAAACGGTATACAGGAAGCAGCATAATGCTGATGAAAAATGCCATGAGCATGGGCATAATAATATCTTTTGCAATGACCATCACAGTCACTACGGCCATCAATCCGAGGAGTTCAATTGATCGCTTTACAGTTAGGGGAAAATTATTTATCATATACGGTTTATCTGATTGATGTGTAAACACGCACCTGTAGAAAATGTTTTATTAATGGAAAAGTGGGGCAGAGGGTTAGCTAGGTTAGGCACTTAAGTTTTATCTAACATTTATACCTTTACAATTTTTCCTTGTGAAAAATTACTTCTCGAAAACGATAAAGCCGTTAATAAGCCTTAATTTTACATTTTTTAAATTGAACATGAACGATCAGGATACCATCATTGCTTTATCTACCCCTTCAGGGTCTGGCGCTATCGGCGTAATCCGCCTGTCAGGCCCGGATGCCATTTCGTTGACCAACGAGGTCTTTGCAGGGAAGGATTTAGCACAGCAAGCTTCTCATACCTTACATTTTGGATTAATTAAAGATGGTAATCATATTATAGATGAGGTCGTTGCAGGGTTGTTTGTTGCCCCCAAATCATACACCAAAGAGCATGTGGTGGAGATTTCCTGTCATGGGTCAAATTATATCATTCAGCAGATTATTAACCTGCTGATCAGCAAGGGTGCACGTGCAGCAAAGCCTGGCGAATTTACCTTAAGGGCATTTTTAAACGGGGCATTTGATTTAAGTCAGGCAGAAGCAGTGGCCGATTTAATTGCTTCCAATTCCAAGGCATCACACGATGTAGCCATGCAGCAGATGCGTGGTGGCTTTGCAAATGAACTCAAAGCTTTAAGAGAGCAGCTGATCCATTTTGCTTCGATGATTGAACTGGAGCTGGATTTTGCAGAAGAGGATGTCGAATTTGCCAACCGCGAACAGCTTACGAATTTAGTGAACAAAATCAACCATGTGCTGCGCAGATTAATTTCTTCATTCGAAATGGGAAACGTCATTAAAAATGGTGTTCCGATTGTGATTGCCGGAAAACCGAATGTAGGCAAATCGACTCTTTTAAATGCCTTATTGAATGAAGAGCGGGCCATTGTTTCTGATATCGCCGGGACCACCCGTGATACCATTGAGGATGAGCTTACTATCGGTGGCGTGGTGTTTCGCTTTATCGATACTGCGGGTATCCGCGATACTGCCGATATTATTGAGGCCCTTGGGGTAGAGCGGACGCTTGAAAAAATGAAACAGGCCAAGCTGATCATTTATATGGCTGATGTGGCACAAACCACTGCCGAAATTGAAGAGCAGGTAAGGGGCTTAAAGCAACTTGAAATTCCTTATCTCATTTTACTCAACAAGGCAGATCTGATTTCTTCCGAACAACGCAAGGCTTTCGAGGCTTTAGATGTTGTTTTCTTATCGGCGAAAGAAAAGGTTGGCATAGATGAATTGAAAACCACCTTATTGGAACAGGTGAATCTGCATCATATTAATACAAGTGAAACGTTGGTGACCAATATCCGCCATGTGGAAGCACTTAAACAAACTGAAAATGCCTTACAGCGGGTACTGGATAATGTAGATAACCCGGTAACTTCTGATTTCCTGGCGATGGATATCAAACAGGCTTTACATTACCTGGGCGAAATCACTGGAACGGTTACCACTGATGATTTGCTGGAGAATATTTTTACGAAGTTTTGTATCGGGAAATAATAAGGCTAAATAAAATAAACTGATCGTAATTGTCTGTCTATTTTTCGTTTTGTAAAAAAATGATCTCTGCCTGTTTAAATGATAAGTTGTACAGCCAAATAAATTTTTTGCACCCCGTAATTATTTGAGCTGCTGACTAAAACTTTTAAATACCAATCGCCAAAAAAAGCCCTGCGGCTTTGCAAGGCTTTAATTTCATGTTATGCTTTTTTTGGAGGCAGATCAAAAGCAATGGCTTCATGTTCGAAATGTCCTTTATGTGCACCATCGCAAAATGGTTTGTTCTGCGATAGACCGCAACGGCAAATAGACAGAACTTCTCTACCCTGTAAGCCATAAGCATTGCCGTTTTTATCTACAATTTCGAAATCTCCCTCAATTTTTACTGATCCGTTATTGTTAATAGTAAGTTTTGTTTTAGACATGATGTTTTGTTTGTATGCGGCAAAACTAAAATAATTCTGATGATTTGGCAGATACGGATTGTAGTTTAGAAACATTCCGCTTTAAGTCGTACAGGGAGCTGCTGAACTGAAACTTCAATGCCATCATAACGTGGATTTTACATTGCTTATCTCCAACAGCTATTCTTCTGCAGGCTTGTAAGTGATTAAAATGAGATATATTAGCTCAGGTGCGTTTATTCGTGCTTAAAATATAAATTTACCCCCCTTTAAATATCGTATTGCCCCCCATATTATGTGCAATATTTATAGTTACTTTGGTATAACCAAATATACATATTATGACAAAGAACTACTAGCTCTAATCATGGCCTCCGTTGCCTGAAAAAATGCCTGTTGAATAACAGGTGAAACGAAAGTCGGTTTCAATATCGATTCATTCCAAAAAACTAACCAAATTTATGATGCAAAAAAAATTACTAATCCCTTCAAGATGTATTGCTGTGCTATTGTCTATACTTCTTTTTTTAAGTATCAATGGCAATAGCTTGTATGCGCAAAACAGTAATACAGAAATTTCAGGTGTCATCCTGGATGTAAAAGGTATGCCCATTCCTGGTGCAACCATTAAAAATGAAAAAACAGCTAAGGTGGCCATATCAGATGGAAACGGGCGATATAAAATTGCAGCCCTTAAAGGAGAAACTTTAGTGGTGAGCTTTGTTGGTTACACGCCAAAAACAATTGTATTAGACAACCAGACTCAACTTAATTTTTCATTAACAGAAGAATCTGATAAAACACTTAACGAGGTGGTGGTAGTGGGCTATGGTACACAGAAAAGATCTGATGTAACCGGTTCGGTGGTATCTGTGCCGAAATCCAGATTATCACAGCTTCCGGTAACCAACATCCTGCAGTCTATTCAGGGTGCTGTAGCCGGTGTTAACATTACTTCATCTTCATCCGTTCCGGGCAGTCAGCCTACTGCGCTGGTGAGGGGACAAAACTCTATCACTGCCGGAACCGGTCCTTACGTGGTGGTGGATGGTGTGCCTTTAACCAAAACAGGTGGTTCTTTAAATGACATCAACCCGAATGATATTGCATCTGTAGAGATCCTGAAAGATGCCAGTGCCACGGCCATTTATGGTACGAACGGTTCAAACGGTGTTATTTTAATCACCACAAAAAGGGGAACCACGGGTAAACCGGTCATCCGTTACAATGGGTATGCTGGTATCGATAACATTGCGCATATTCTGGAACCTCGAAGTGGGGCAGAATACGTACAGAAATATGCCGACTTCCTTAAACAAACCAATCAGACCCAAACGCGGCCCGTTCCAAACCTCGGCGAATTAGCAGCCTATAATGCCGGTACCACAACCGACTGGGTGGATGAAGCGACCCAGCAGGGGGTGATCCAGGATCATAACGTCAGTATTTCAGGCGGAACACCTGACGTGAAGTATTTTATTTCAGGAGATTATCTTGACCAGAAAGGTGTAATTAAAGGTTACCAGTTTAACCGCATCGGTTTACGCTCCAATTTAGATTTAAATGTGACCAGTTTTTTAACGGTTGGTACATCCTTATTTTTAACCAGCAATAATTTTGATGGCGGCAGGGCCAATCTGCTGCTGGCTACAGCCATGAGTCCTTACGGACAGGAGTATAATGCCAATGGTACTTACAAGATTTTTCCAATGGAGCCTGAACTATTGTATACCAATCCGTTGTTGGGTTTAAAAACTACACAGATCAGCAGAACCACTAATATCAATGGAAATGGTTATGCAGAGATCAAGTTTCCGGGGGTATTAACCGGATTAAAGTTCCGGTTAAATGCAGGTTATACCTATTTTCCTGAAAGACGTGGCAGTTATGTTGGTCGTTTAGCCAATGATAATAATGGTACGGCCAGTAGTTTCAATGCATCGACCAACAGTTACACCATCGAGAACATCCTGACCTATTCAAAGGATATTAAAAAACATCATGTTGATTTTACAGCATTGTACAGTGCACAGGAACGCAAATACAATTCGACCACTGCCGGTGCAGTGGGTTTTATCAATGATGAGCTGGGGCTGGATAATATTGGTGCCGGAGCAACGCAAACCAGTGGCTCATACCGTGATCGGTATGGATTAAACTCGCAAATGGGCCGTTTATTTTATTCTTACAACAGCCGCTACCTCTTAACCTTAACAGCCAGGAGAGATGGTTCATCGGTATTTGGCGTCAATACCACCAAGTATGGTGTTTTCCCATCAGCAGCACTGGGATGGAACGTCATTAACGAAAGCTTCATGAAAGACATCAAAGCCATCAGTAACCTAAAGTTAAGGCTTTCCTATGGTAAAACAGGTAATGAGGCCGTTGGTGTTTACAATACCATCACCACTGAAGGGTCTGTACGCTCGCCATTTAACGGTATCAGCACCATTGGTGTCATTCCAAATAACCTGGGCAATATATTATTGCAGTGGGAAACCACTAAAACAGCCAATATTGGTTTAGATTTTGGTCTCTTTAATAACAGAATTACAGGTAGTGTAGAGGCATATCAGAATAAAACGAGTGGCTTATTATTAAACAGGAGCCTTCCCATCATTACAGGGTATTCAAGGGTGCTGGAAAATATCGGTAAAACCACGAACAACGGTTTAGAACTGACCCTGAATACTCAAAATTTTGCCGGAAAGAATTTCCGTTGGGAAACCATGGTTGTTTTTGCCACCAACAAGAATAAAATCAACGATTTATATGGCGATGGAAAGGACGATTTAGGAAACAGGTGGTTCATTGGTCAACCTATTAATGTAGTGTACGATTACAAAATGACGGGTGTGTGGCAAACGGGTGAAGATGTGTCTAAACAGGATCCGACTGCTAAACCCGGCAGCTTAAAATTTGCGGATTTAAATGGTGATGGTAAAATTACTGCTGACGACAGAACGATTTTAGGACAAACGGCTCCAAAATGGACCGGAGGTATTACCAATACTTTTCATTATAAAAACATCAATTTAAGTGTGTTTATCCAAACAGCACAGGGCATGACCAGGAATAATCCTGATCTAACCTACGGGGATGAAACAGGCCGGAGAAACACACCGGCAGAAGTGGGCTACTGGACGCCGGAAAACCAAAGTCAAACCCGCCCGGCCTTATCCTATAACAATACCTTAGGATACGGGTATGCCTCTGATGCCAGTTATACCCGAATTAAGGATGTTACCCTGAGTTATGTATTTGCCCAACGCCTGCTTGATAAACTGCACCTCGGTAGTTTAACCATTTATGCCAGCGGCCGTAACCTGGCTACATTTACCAACTGGATAGGCTGGGACCCTGAGCAAACCACATATGGCCGGGGTACTGGTAATTCAAATGCCAACCAACAGGCATTCGCTGCTGACTGGACCAACAACTATCCGGTTACGCGGACATTTGTTTTAGGTTTAAATGTTTCACTACGTTAATCTTATCATCATGAAAAAAAATATCATCATACTCACTTCCTTATCCATATTGTTTTTTGCCTTTTCCTCCTGTAAAAAAGCTTTCCTGGATGAGAAACCATTTTCGGCCTATACACCATTGACGCTTACGGATTCATTGGGCTTTGAGGCATCCTTAATTGGATTATATAACCATACCAGCACCATCTTTTCATGGAGCGATCAGCAAGGTTGGCCGAGTGTGTGGCAAGTCGGAACCGATGTGGCCAATGCCACCAATAACCAGCAGGGCGTAGAAATTCCTTATTACAATTATGAAACGTTAACGCCCACAGATAATGGTGCGGCCCGTACCTGGAACAGAAACTACATTATGGTGAATTTAACCAATATCATTGTAGACGGGATTGAAAACCCTGCCACCAGCACCATCAGTGCGAGAGGCAAAAACCAGATCAGTGCCGAAGCTAAATTTTTCAGGGCTTATGCCTATAATAACCTGGCAACACTATTTGGAGGGGTACCTTTAATTACACATGCTTTATCCGGTCCGAAAATCGATTTTGTCCGCGCACCCATCGCCGATGTAAATAATTTCATCGTGTCAGATTTAGTGTTTGCCGCGGCCAATCTTCCTGATATTGAATCTGTAAAAACCAATACCAAAGGTAAAATGTATGGCAGGGCCAATAAATTTATGGCCATGCAGCTTTTAGCAGAGGTTTATTTAAGAATTGGAAAACCAGATTTAGCCGAGCAGCAGGCCCAGGCGATCATCAGCAGTGGCAGGTTTAGCCTGATCAGGAATCGCTACGGTGTTAAAACCAGCCAGCCCGGAGATTATTATGCTGATATGTTTCAGTATGGTAATCAAAGAAGATCGCAGGGCAATACCGAAGCCATCTGGGTGTTAGAGCAGGAAAATCCGGCTTCCGTAGTGGGTGGTATTACCGACAGCCCGCAGCAAAGGCGGGTTTGGGGTGCAGCTTATTACAACATTGCCGGCATGACTGTGGCAGATTCCCTGGGTGGCCGTTCCATTGGTCGTTTACGTTTGAGCAACTGGGTTTTGTACCGCCTGTATAAAGGCAATGATATCCGCAATTCACAGTATAACATCCGCCGTAAATACTATTACAATGATCCTAATCCGATTTATGCCGCAAGGTATGGTAAACAGGTGCCTTTTACCGGTCCGGATACTTTAATTAACATTTGCCCGAGCACCACCAAATGGGGCGCATTCGATCCGAATGATACCTTTGGTTATGCCATGGTGAAGGATTTTATTTTAATGCGCCTTGGCGAAACTTATCTGCTGCTGGCTGAAGCACAGGTGGCGCAGGGTAAAACCACAGAAGCCGCTGCCAGCATTAATGTGCTGAGAACAAGGGCAAATGCTGTACAGGTAACGGCAGCGGAGATGACCAAAGATTTTATCCTGGACGAGCGTGCCAGGGAGCTGATCGGAGAAGAAAACAGGAGAATGACGTTGATGAGAACTGGCACACTGGTAGAGCGGGCGCTCCGTCTGAATGCAAATGATGCGGTCAAACCCATTACAGGTTTAACTTCAAAGGCTTTGCTATTGCCTATTCCTTTAAATGAAATTCAGCTGAACAAGGATGCGGTGTTAACACAGAATCCTGGTTATTAACATACATTGGTTAGTTTATGGGGCGTCTCCGGATGGCCCTTAACTAACCTTCTTTAAAAATAGCAGGTCGCGAGGAGCAACAGTCCTTTTCCCTGGCTGTTCTTCTTTTTATTGCTTTTCAAATTCCACCCAGTCTTTCCGGATATAAAGCGAAGTCTCTACTTTTTCTGCCTGGATCAGGTTGGCTTTGATAAAATTACCGGCATTACCAATATATTTGATGGTGGTGTGTGGCATATCCGATGTGGCATAATAAGCACCATACGGGCATTGGTATGGGTTTTTCTCCACATCCGTGGTAAACACAGAAAAAAATATAAGTTTCCTGGAATTGGTATCGGGTTGTTCATACCCGAAGATCCGGTAATCAGCCCTGATGTTTCCATATACCCGCAACAGGCTGTCGCGAAGGCTAACAGTTGCCTTCTGAAAAGCCGCTTCAGTCATCCTGGTGGTTTCCATATTTCTGATGGTATCCGGTTGAGGCCTTGCTTTCGGCGCTTCAATTGCTTTTTCCGCTGGCCTGATGCGATCGGGAATGCTGCTTTCTGCGGGCGTTTTGGTTACTGTTTTTTGGGTTGAGGTATCGCGGCAGGCGAGGGCGCACATCAGCGGGATGATCAGTAAATAACTTTTAAAAACCGGTAAGGTATCTGGTATGCGGATTTTAATCATATCGGGTTTTTGCTTACAGTACATGTGCAGCTAAAATATAAAAATATGGCGTATAACCGGCAGCCATTGCTTTTGCTCACCTGAAAGGCGATGGATAAACTTAATGCTGTAGTTGTAATTTTCATGATCAAAGTATATATTTAGCCCTGCTTTAATCTGTATTAATGGAGATTCCTGACCAAATTTTATTAAAAGACCTCCAAAATGGCAATCAATCGGCTTATGAACTGGTGTTCAAAAAATATTATAAGGCGCTGGCTTTAAAAGCATACCTCATGCTCGAGAATGAAATGGAGGCGGAAGATCTGGTGCAGAACCTTTTCATCTCCATGTGGGAAAAATCACAGTTTCTTTCTGTCAATACGGCGCTGAAGGCTTATCTGTTTAAGGCGGTGCATAACCAATGCCTCATGTGTATCAGAAAAAGAAAAACGGATCAGCAGCGGCTGCATGATTACAGCCATACCCTCGATCTGGCTACAGCTGAAGAAGTTTCAGCAGATGACAGGCACGAACAACTGATTCAGCATGCTTTGGAAAATCTGCCTGCACAACGCCAGAAAGCTTTTCAACTGGTGTATCTGGAAGATAAGAAATATAAAGAAGCCGCCAATAAAATGGGCTTATCGGTCAACTCTGTGAAAACACACCTGAAACTCGCCGTTAAAATGTTGCAGGAAAAATTGATTTCATTCAGATAAACATTCACCTAATTTACACATTAATGTATCTATCAATTAAAGATGGAATATAAAGAGGAATATATCAAAGGGCTTCTGTTTGAAAAAATGGCGGGAACGATCAGTGATGGCGATAACAGGATTGCAGAACAGGCAATAGCTGATATTCCCGACATGAAAGTATACTGGCTGAAGCTGAAAGCGCAAATGGAAAAGCCTGGTGCAGCAGCATTTTTATCCTCACTGGATGAAGAAACCGCCTGGCAAAAGCTCAGTCCTAAACTCGGGGCTCATTCGGCCAAACCCCTTTTTTACCGGAATTTGAAATACCTGGCCGTTGCCGCCATGCTGTTGATCGGCATGCCTGTAGTGTGGTATGTCTATCAGGAAAAGGGGAGTACTTCCTTAGTGCCAGGTTTCCAAACCAATCAGGTATACCTCAAAACCAGTGATGGCCGAGCTATTGAACTCAACACTGACCGTCACATTAACCAGGATGGTTTAAGCGGACAAACCAAAGAAAATGAACTGACTTATCAGGCCGATCAGGCAAATGATACGGATCAGGCCACCTTATATGTGCCAGCTACCAAAGACTATAAGATCAAATTACCCGATGGTACACAAGTATGGCTGAATTCGGCTTCTACTTTGAAATTTCCCTATAACTTTAATCAGCAGATCAGGGAAGTTTATTTAACCGGTGAGGCTTATTTTGAAGTGGCACATGAACAAAAACGGAAATTTGTGGTGCACACGGCTTTTGCCGATGTTCAGGTTCATGGTACTTCCTTTAACGTCAATGCTTATGATCAGCGAAGCTTTTCTACTGCACTGGTGGCAGGATCAGTATCGGCGGTAAAAGACAGGAAGGTCATTGATTTAAAACCCGGTGAACAGGTGAATGCCACCCCGGATGGCTTAACCAAACAACCTTTTGATGCCCAGGAACTGTTATCCTGGCGCAAGGGCCTTTATAATTTCCACAACCGCTCCTTAGGCGACATTGCTCAGGTGCTTGGGCGTTGGTTTGATGTGAAGGTGGTTTTCCTGCAGCCTGATCTGGCCGGACAAACCTTTACGGGCGAGATCAATAAAAGCTTGCCGCTGGAGGTGGTCATCTCCAACCTGGAGCTCAGTTCGGGCATTCAGGCCACCCTTAAAAATGGTGTGCTGACTTTTAAATAATTTTTTTGTCCCGCCCTTCACCCGTTTCAGTTAAAGTTGCATCTTATGCAAAACCACTTATAAACTTTTAACTGTTATGAAAAAAAATCTTACCCGAAGGGGTCGGCTTTGCTTGCCAATTGTTTTGATGCTGCTTTTTACCCTGGTGATGGGCGCTCAATCCCAGGCTATAGGCAAAATCAGCATTGAAGGCAAAAACATCACCTTTGCCTCAGTATTTAAAAGCATAAAAGCACAAACCGGGCTGACGGTTTTCTACAGCAATAAAATTCTTGACGATGCAGAGAAAATCACCATCAGCTTTAAGCAGGCCGAATTAAATGAGGTTCTGCATGTCAGCCTGAAGGGAAAGGGGCTCGACTGGACAATTAAAGAACAGTATATTATTCTGCAAAAGGCCACTCCAAAGCCAGGTCCTGAACCGCGCAAACCGGCAGCCTTGAGCAGCCCCAAAGTAGAAGATAAAACCGGTGTAATCACAGATGAAAACGGATCACCTATTCCAGGTGCAGGCATTAAGATCAAGGGAAGTAGCAGCGGCGGAACGGTTAGTGATCAGAATGGCCGCTATAAGATCAATGCCAATGCCGGCGATATCCTGATTTTTTCCTATGTGGGCTATACTCCACAGGAAATACCGGTAGGAACGGATAACCAGATCAACGTGAAACTACTTCCCCTGAATGAAAATTTAAATGAGGTAGTGGTGGTGGGTTATGGTGTTCAAAAGAAAGTGAATTTAACGGGGGCCGTTTCGCAGGTTTCAGGTAAAGACCTGGCTGCGCGACCTGCCGGACAAACTTCAGCTGCCCTGCAGGGCATGGCACCCGGTGTAACGGTAACGCAAAGTTCCGGTCGTCCGGGTGGAGATGCCGGTACCATCAGGATTAGGGGAATCGGAACAGTCAGCGATCCTAACCCACTGGTGATGATTGACGGGATTGAGGGCAGTATGAATAATATTGATCCGAACCTGATTGAATCTATCTCCATTTTAAAAGATGCTGCGTCGGCCTCTATTTATGGTTCAAGGGCAGCAAATGGTGTGATCCTCGTTACCACAAAAAGAGCCGCTGCTGATCAGGTCAGCATTTCCTATAATAATTACATCGGCTGGCAGGAGCCGACCAATATGCCCGATCTGGTGGATGCGCTTGACCACATGCTTTTAACCAATGAGGCCTACGCCAATACTGGTCGTACCGCTCTATATTCTGACGCACTTATTCAGAAATACCGGGAGCAGAATGGCGCCAGTTCTGATCTTTACCCGAATACCGACTGGCAGAAGGAAACCTTAACCGGTTCAGGTTTGCAGCAAAGTCATTTTTTAACCATACAGGGCGGCACCCAAAAGGTAAAGCTGCTGGGTTCATTCGGGTTACTTGACCAGAAAGGGATTATCGAAAATTCGGGTTTCAAAAGATATACCATCAGAAGTAATGCGGATATTGCTTTTTCAGATAAGTTGAAGGCCAGGATAGATCTTCAGTACGTCAATGCCATCACCACTGATCCTTCAGCAACTTCTGATGCCATTTTTCAATGGATGAACAGTATTCCGGCCAATCAGATCGGGGTGAACCAAAGTGGCCAGTGGGGGGTGGGATGGAATGGATTCAATCCCATTTCAGCCGGTAAAGAAGGGGGAGCTAACCGTACCAATGCACCTTTTGGCAGCATTAACGCAGCACTGAATTATAAGCCTGTTGAATGGTTAGAAATGGAAGCCGTTTATTCGCCAAAGTATGCCTTATCTTCATCTAAAAATTTCCGGAAAGCCATTCAGTCTTACCTGCCCAATGGGGCCACCAGCTATTTAACGCCTGCACTCAGTTCATTAACGCAATACAACAGTCAGTCTTTTTTTAACAATATGCGTGCAACGGTAACGGCTTCCAAAACTTTTGGCGATCATAACCTAAAATTACTGGCCGGAGCATCAAGGGAAGATTATTTTAACCAATGGACCAATGCTTACCGAGATACCTATATCCTGCCTGATTACCCGGTATTGAATGCCGGCTCTGCTCAAAACCAGCAGGCTACCGGCAGTGAAGAAGAATGGGCCCTGCAATCACTGTTCAGCAGGTTTAACTATGTATACAAGGATAAATACCTCCTGGAAATCAATGCCCGTTATGATGGTTCCTCCCGTTTCTCGGCCGGTCATAAATATGGGTTTTTCCCTTCCGCTTCTGCAGGCTGGCGCATATCGGAAGAAAATTTCATGGCCGGTTTAAAAAATGTGATTAGTGAGGCTAAACTCCGTGTATCATGGGGTAAACTGGGTAACCAGAACATCGGGACCTATCCCTCTATTACCACCATTTTACTGGAATCTTATACACTTGGAAAGCAGATTGTGAATACGGCGGCCTTAAATACCCTGGCCAACAAGCTCATTTCATGGGAAAGTACCGAAGAAAAAAATATTGGTTTGGACCTGACCCTTTTTAAGAACCTGAACATCACGGCCGACTATTACCGGAGAAGAACGAGCGACATCCTGTTACCGCTGGATATCCCCTTAATTGTGGGCTTTGAAAAGCCTTACCAGAATGCAGGGGTGGTGGATAATATCGGCTGGGAGCTGGGGCTTGCTTACCGGGGAAAGCTGAATGAATTTAATTACAATGTAAGTTTCAATATTTCCGACGTGAAAAATACGGTAATTGATATGCGTGGAATTAATCAGACTGGTTTAACTGTTAACCGGGAAGGTTATCCCATTGCTTCCCTGTTTGGTTACCAGGCAGATGGATTGTTCGCTTCAGATGCCGAGGTGGCTGCTCATGCCAAGCAATTCGGATCAGTTAAGGCAGGTGATATCCGATATGTTGATCAGAACGGCGACAATATCATCAACGAATCAGATAAGATCGTGATGGGCAGCACCATTCCACGCTATACCTTTGCCACCAATCTGGGCGGTTCATACAAGGGCTTTGATTTTTCAGTGGTGATCCAGGGCGTGGGCAAGGCCAATGGTTACCTGGCGGGTCCTGGTATCTTGCCTTTTAATGTGGGCGGAGCCATCGGTGGCACCATTCGCGAGGACAATAAAGACCGCTGGACACCCGGCAATCGAAATGCCGCATACCCCAGGCTGGCCTTTGGTGAAACCAATAACGAACAGGTGTCTACCTATTTCCTGAAAGATGCATCCTATGTGAGGATAAAAAATGTTCAGGTAGGTTATACATTTCCGGTAAGCATCGCGCAGAAGGTGGCCTTGAAAAGAATCAGGGTCTTTGCCAATGGATCAAACCTGGGCTCTTTCGATCGCTTTTGGCAGGGATATGACGTGGAGGCCCCTGTGGGTGCCGGAAATATCTATCCGCAGGTAAAGGTTTACAGTTTTGGTTTAGAAGCATCTTTTTAATTTTAACACACATGAAAAATAAAATATATTGTTCGATCATTATTTTTTTACTGCTCGGATTATCATCCTGCCAGAAAAATTATCTGGATAAAACACCGCTGAGTGGGCCCTCTGATGAAACCTATTTCAGCAATCAGGACGAACTCGTACTGGCGGTGAATGGTTTATACCGTTATGCCAATTACGCTCCGCTGGATAACATGCCGTTGAACCTGCTCATGGATAATGGCACGGATATCGGCTGGGACCGCAACAACAGCCCATTGCAAAGCCTGGGCAAAGGAAACCAGGACAGCAATAACGGTCTGGCGATCAGCGTATGGACAGAAGCCTACAAGGTCATTGCAAAATGTAATTTCATCCTCGATAATATTGACAAGGTCAAGGATAAATCCACGGCGGCCATCTACAACCGCTCAAAGGCTGAAGCGCGTTTTATAAGGGCTTATACCTACCAGTACCTGACCGATTATTTCGGCAGTGTGCCCCTGATCACCAATGTGCTCACACTCGAAACTGCCCAGGTAGCCAAAACAGAAAAGGGAGCTATTGTTGAATTTATATTAAAAGAGTTTACAGAAGCCGCTGCAGATTTGCCACTTAATTATTCAGGTGTTGATGTAGGGCGGGCGACAAGGGGGACAGCCCTGGCTTTTAAAGCCAGAACGGCATTAAACAATGCCAGGTGGGCAGAAGCTGCAGAAGCGGCAAAGGCCGTCATGGATTTGAAAATATATAGCCTGCACAATAACTACGGCACACTGTTTTCTTATGCCGGGCAAAGCTCTCCTGAAATCATCTGGGCTTTCCAGTACCTCAAGGCATCCAGAACGAAAACACATTCCACCCCAAATGCGCTACTTTCCAGAAACGGACTGGGTTTTACCAATAAAGTGCCCTCGCAATCGCTGGTTGATGTGTATCCCTGCACCGATGGTCTTAACATCGACCAGTCGCCCCTGTTTGATCCGAAAGCACCATATAAGAACAGAGATCCGAGGCTTACCTTTACCATTGCGGTGCCGGGTTCTGTTTTTTACAACTACCAGTTTGAAACCCATCGCGATAGCGTAAAATGCTGGAATTACAATACTACTCCGGCCACGCGCGTGGATAACCAGGATGCACTGAATGCCTTTGCCACCTTTACCGGCTATTGCTGGAAAAAATATGTCGACCTGGATGATAAGGCCGACCGCAGTAATTCAGAGATCAATGTGATCCAGATCCGGTATGCCGAAGTACTGTTAATTTATGCCGAAGCCAAAAATGAGCTCGGCCAGCTTGACCAGTCGGCCTATGATGCCATTAACCTGGTAAGGGCCAGACCCACTGTGAACATGCCCCTTATCCCGGCCGGACAAAGCACCGCATCATTCAGAAGCCTGGTGCGTAAGGAACGTTTGTATGAACTGGCGATGGAAGGGCTCAGGCTGTCTGACTTGAGAAGATGGCGCATTGCCGATAAAGCCATGACCGGCAATTTTTATGGCCGGGTACAAAGAGGCCTGCTGGCCGGTCCGCCACAGATCGATGAAAACGGCCTCGCCAGTTATAATAACGTGGCCAACCGGGCAGATATGCGGGTGATTGAAACCCGGGTGTTTGATACCGGCAGAGATTACCTTTGGCCGATTCCAAACATTGAAACGGTCACCAACCCCAAACTGATTCAAAACCCTAAATATTAAAGATGAGCAATAAAATCAAATTGACCGTTTTAGGTCTGCTGATCACTTTGAACAGCCTGAAGGCACAGCAAACCTTATATAAAAGTTATGATGTTTGTATTTACGGTGCTACCTCAGCAGGGGTAGTGGCCGCCTATACCGCCGCTAAATACGGAAAATCGGTATTGCTTATTGAACCCGGAAAACACGTGGGTGGAATGAGTTCCGGCGGACTGGGCTTAACTGATATCGGGAATAAATACGCCATTAGTGGAATCGCACTTGATTTCTACAGGCGGGTAGGGCAGCATTATGGTCAATTTGAGCAATGGATTTTTGAACCCCATGTGGCTGAAGATATCTTCCATACTTACCTTAAAAAGGCAAAGGTGCCCGTATTGTACCAGCACCGGGTAACCGCAGTGAAAAAACAGGGTAATGTGATTACTGAAATCCTGCTCGAATCAACTGGTCCCCGTTCGGTTGGCCGCGTGAAAGCGAAAATGTTTATTGATTGTTCTTATGAAGGCGATGTAATGGCCAGGGCAGGTGTTTCCTACGTGGTGGGAAGGGAAGCCAATACCGCCTACGGTGAAACTTTTAACGGCGTTCAGCTCACCAATGGTCACCAGCTTCCGGATGGGATTGATCCTTACAAAGTTAAAGGCGATGCGAAAAGCGGTTTGCTCTGGGGCATCACCAAGGGTCAGTTGGCCGAAAAGGGAAGTGGCGATAATAAGGTACAAGCATACAATTTCAGGATTTGCCTCAGTAACGACCCCAAAAACCGGATCCCGATCACCAAACCGGCCCATTATCAGCCCGAGCGTTACGAACTGCTGATCCGCCAGATGGAAAAAAGAACCTGGAAATCATTACAGGATGTGTTCATCTGGAGCAGGATGCCCAACCAAAAAACGGATATCAATAACCGCAACGGATTTTCGACGGATATGATCGGCATGAACTGGGATTATCCGGATGCAGATTACCGGAAGCGGCAGGAAATATGGTCGGCCCACACCGATTATACCAAGGGTTTACTTTACTTTGTGGGCCATGATCCGCGCATTCCGGAACACATCCGGGCGGAGATGAACGAGTGGGGATATCCCAAGGATGAGTATATGGATAATGAAAACTGGACACATCAGCTTTACGTGCGCGAAGCCAGGCGAATGAAAGGTGCGCTGGTGATGACCCAGCACCATTGTGAAGGCCGGGAAATGGTACAGGACGGCATCGGCATGGCGGCGTACACCATGGATTCTCATAACTGCGAGCGGCTGGTGGTAAATGGCATGGTTAAAAATGAAGGCAATGTAGAAGAAGGTGGTTTTGGCCCTTATCCCATTGCTTACCGGGCCATAACGCCTAAAGAAACGGAGGCAGCTAACCTGTTGGTGCCGGTTTGTCTTTCTGCCACCCATATTGCCTATGGTTCCATTCGCATGGAGCCGGTATTTATGGTATTGGGACAATCTGCTGCCCTTGCCGCGGTAAAGGCAATTGACGGAAAATCAGCGGTTCAGCGGATTGATGTGGCCGCTCTTCAGCGCCAGCTGAAGGAAAATCCGCTGGCTGATGGCAGTGCACCGGATGTATTGATCGATAACAGTGATTCATCCAGGGTAAAAGTATCCGGGAAGTGGTCAGTACAAAAAAGGGGTGGTTACGGTCCGGATTATTTCCTGTCTGACGGCCATACCGACAGCAGTAGCTTCATCCGCTATTATCCCGATCCAAATATTAAAGGCCGTTACGAAATCTACACCTATTATGCCAAGCTTCCGGAACGAAAGGCGGTCACCGCTGTAAAAGTATTTGATGGAAAAAGGCTTCAGGAAGTGGCCATAAAGGATGATGATGTGAAGGTAGTGGGGCAGACCTCCGGCGAATGGGTAAAGCTGGGCGACTACATTTTTTCCGGAAATAGAAAACCCTACGTGGAAATTACCGGCAACGGGGAAAAAGTGGCGGCAGATGCGGTGTTGCTTGTTGCGGCTTCCAAATAAAGCCTGATTACATATGAATAACAGGAGCCGTACGATGGCGGCTCCTGTTATTGACTATCTGAAGCATAGTTTCCGGATCAGGTTGCCACTAACGATGAACATTTGGGGTCGTGGATGGGGTGGCGGGTGGAATCAGCATCATATCATAATGTTCCATATAAGATCGCATCGCTTCAGAAAGCTTCAGCTTTCCCTGCTTTGCATCATTTCTTAACCGGTTTAAATCGATCAGGCTCCAGCTAGCTGTAGGGGTATATTTGAGCAGTTCTGCATCTGCTTCTTCCAGTAAATCCACCAGTTTACCTTGGGCATCAATGCGGTACCGCGCAAATGAAATCACAGAAAAAACTTTCTTTTTATTCTTTTTGGCTAATTCATTAATCAGCTGTCCCACTTCCTCAAATCCGCTGGAACTGGTTCCCCGCGCCAGGTGCACAGCCCCCATTTTAACAAATACTTTTGGATTTTTATTCGTCTCCAGTGCCCGGTTATAGTGCAGCATGAAATTGTCTCTCATATTTTTAACCCTGGCATACCAGTTCTTCCGGCTTTGCGCATCGTATATGTGCCACGAGCGCAGTTGCTGACTAATGATGTACCTGGCTTGGGGTGTGGTGGCTACCCGCTTAAAAAAAGCTTGTACAGTTGCGGCATGCAGCAGATTCCCGGGAAGATTGTATGTCTGATCCTTTCTATCCTTTGCATATTCTGCAATCATGAGCCGTCGGGCAGTTTGATACGAGCGATCCAGTTCGCTGCTTTTTTTGATAAGCTGTAGAGCTCATCCAGGATAAAGAGTGCTGCATTATAATTTTCAAAATCCAGGCCCCAGAGCCTGAATCCGTTTCTAAAGGCCTGGTTGCTGAATTGTTCTTCTTCCTTCCCTTCAAAAAAGCCAAAAGGTGATCCTTTGACATCAGAATCATATCTGGTATTAAAATCGGTGATGGTTTGTTTGGTTTGATACATCGCCCTTATTTTTTCTGCGGAAAACGGCCCGATTTCGAGCGCAAGGTTTTGATATCCGGTGCTTTTAAGAAAGGGGATGATGGCCGTTGTAAAATCCTGTAATGCTTTCATGTTGTGTTCTTCTCCAATGAGGAAGAACTGGGCTTGTTGAATATACTTTTTAAGCGTATCTGATCCGTTGCCGGTGAACAGGCCCTCCTTAACCTGGAAATGATAAGTAGCTGCTTGAATGGGATCGTCCTGCCCGAAAGCCGTATTAAAAAAACATAAAAATATAAAAATCAACAATGGATATCTCCCCATAATACAACCTGAAATGAATACAGTTTAAGATAGGACAACTTATTGTATTTATCGTTGCACCCTAATAAAAAATGTCTCCGCATTCTTTTTAGGAAAAAGTCTGTTTGGCCAGGTTAATTGCACAACACCTACCAAAATCTTCTTTATTCCTTAAAATAATAACTTTTGTCTATTAACCCAATTCAGTCAATTTAGCCACCAACTTACGGGCATGTGCTTCAGCTTTTTCTCTTACCTCATCCGCTGTGTAACCAGCGGCTAAAGATGTTCCATGGAAATAAATGGGATTGATATAGTTCATCTGTGCATAGTAAGCAGTCTGTTCCAGGTTTTTGCAAAATTCATAAACCCTAAAATGATGGTCGCCCAGTGTATGGTATTCATTTTCAGGTGCGCCAACGGTAAAGCTGGGCAGGAAGTTTTTGTTTTTGAGTTTGTCGCCCTTGGAGCCGTAGGCAAACTGATAGTCGAAAACCACATCAAACCATTGTTTTAAAATAGCCGGCATGTTATACCAATAAATGGGATATTGGAAAACGATAGTCTGGTGTCGCAATAATGCCTCTTGTTCTGCTATTGCATCTATATTGTAATCTGGATACAAATCATGTATATTCCTGATTTCCAATTCCAGGTTACTGTTCTTCAATACCGCTATAATTGCGCTATTGGCAAAAGATTTTTCGAAATTAGGGTGTGCTAAAATGATTAATGCCATACTATCATAATTATAGTTGCAAAACTATCTGTAGTAGATTAGATTTGCAATAACTATCCAAAACGATAGGTTAAAAATAATCTAATGAAAACAGAATGTATTGCTGATGCGATTAAATTAGAGGGAAAAATTTATCCCTGTACGGTAAGCCTGGCGATGGATTTAATAGGGGGTAAATGGAAAGCCGTGATTCTGTATCACCTGAAAGATGGCGAAAAACGTTATCATGAACTTCGGAAAGCGGTACCCCACATTACTGAAATGACTTTAAGTTTGCAGTTAAAACAGCTGGAGAAAGATGGCCTGGTCGCCAGACAAGTATATGGCGAAAAGCCGCCCGTTAAAGTGATTTACAGCCTGACCGGTTTTGGAAAAACATTCCTGCCGGTATTAGACACCATTACGACATGGGGAAATCAGATTGCATCCGAAAAAGGGGAATTTGTGACATCTGCCAGATAGCTTTCAGCCATCTGCATCACCTTAAGTTTTAACTGTTTTCATCTCCATGGCCTAAGCAGGGGGAGATTGAAGATTTTCGTTCCAATGAACTTAGGCTGGTTTGACTATACCGGCTACCGGTTCAAGAAGCATTCACGCGGGATTCCTTTTCAAATGACTTTATTTCTGCTATACTTAAAATCTGTTGTTCACCATATGATGGCAGGGTGAAGGTAAAAGACAGATCTTTTAATACCCCAGAGGCACCGGGCAATATCGGGAATTGTCCTGATTTGTCTGGTTGAATGGCACTTGTTCGACAGTTGTTCGAGGTTTGTTCGGCTCATGGTGCTTTAAAGGCCATTTTCCCGAAGGAAAGTCGAAGCAATATCGAAGAAAACATATGGTCTAACGCTTGAGGATGCATATAGCCTGGTTTGGAGCGGTGTTCAAGATTCGCCATCATGGACCAATAAAAACATGGATGATCTCATTCCTTTGGGTAGATCCGGTATCTCCATAACAAAAGAAGACCTATCTTACCGTTATCTTAAATATAAAGATTATGATGCTTATCATGCCGGAACAACCATTTGTAAATAGAAATTATTTAAAGCTGGTATTATTACTGATTGTAATATGCTTTAATACGTTGAATGTAGTTGATGTTTATGCCCAAAAACATCAGTCTGCGCCGTTATTTGATTTTTTTGAAAAAAATGCTGATAGCACAATCGTTTTATCACACCTTCAAAATATTTATGAATATCCCGATTACTTCATTGTAAGTAAGAAAGGTGATACCATTAATATGTATACCTACAGATATCGGAATTTAATTGAAACACCCCATGTTGATGTACCAAAAGCATTTGCAAAAGCCATTGCACGTGTAAATTACACGGCAATTGATCAGGCACCCTCAATCAATACGCTTTTTAAAGTTATGGTTGTTGATGAGCAAAGTTTAACTACGTTCTGGAAAGACCTGATGAACGAACAAATATGGCATATTAAAGATGATGCGATAGAAGGCGAGGGTTGTCCTATAGTGAAAGGTAAAAATCCTGTTCAGCTATTTGATGGAGGTGGCCCGTTGTTTAAGCTGATTACCAAAGATGGGATTAAAGACCTGAAATTTTATTCTCCTATCTTTTATGAAGTACATTGTCCAGGACGTTCAGGAAGGATTTCAGCAATTAAAATTCAGGAATTATTTAAAACTTATTTTACGAGAGCCGGTGAGCAGGATTTTGGAAAGGTCAAAAAACTTCATTATTTATTCAGAAATAGCTATTGAGTATTCCATATAGTAGTAGGAGAAAATTATGATGTAGATAAAAAGTGCCAGGATAAGTCATTTCCAGAGCTGATCGAGGATTTAGCCATAAATTGTCTTCTTTCCATATGTTAGCCTAATGATTTAACTAACAGTGTATGGCCTATGGGGGTTTGTGGTAATACTTTATTATTGCTGTACAAATAGCTGTATATTTGGATGTTGAAGTAGGAAATCTTTTAGTATTTTCAAAAAAAAGTTAGAAGTTGGTTGATGGTAGCTAATGTATAAAATATCTATAGGTATGATAAATTTTAGAAATGCCACAAATGCTGATTTTAATCTGGCCTTTCAAATCAAAAAAACATCAATCAAACCATGCATTGAGAAAATATGGGGTTGGGATGATGGCGTTCAGCTAGATTTTCACACTAAAGACTTCAATCCTGAAAAAACTAAAATCATAATGGATGAAAGCAATGAGGCTATCGGGCTTATGGTGACGACAGAAGACGATACGCATATTTACCTTCAAAGCCTGCTTTTATGCCAAAACGCTCAAGGCAAGGGCTTGGGTACAGAAATATTGCTTGAATTAATTGGGCAGGCAAGATCAAGGTCGAAACAAATCAAATTACAGGTTTTTAAAGTAAACACGCGAGCGAAGGCTTTGTACGAACGATTGGGCTTCAGTACAACCGGGCAAACTGCCTTTCATCATCAAATGATTTGTAGCTAAAGTTGGGTTTTTACAACGCTGTATGGAAGTAGATTGCCCATCAGGATCAGTCATCATAAATAAAACGAAAGGTAATTTTCTGACTCCCAGGTTACTGCCTCTCAACAGGCTGATATTGAACCTTACGAAAAAGTAATCACACAAAACCCGCTATCAGAGCGGGCTTTGTGTGTGATGGACCGTACATTTCTTTAGGTACGCGCCATGCTAAACGCCTATTATGGCCTCCGCAGTTTGTAAACCTCCGGTACAGATACTGGCCACTGCCATGATGCCGATGGCAATGGCTTTCGAATCAGGGTCTTCATCATTTACGGCTACGGTATAAGAAATGCGGCTGATGTAACCAGTCATGTTGGACGTTTCTCCGATAATGGCATTGGAACGTACATCTCCGCTGGTATCTTGCGACAATTCGTAGAAGTGCCAGCAGGTGCAGAATAGCGCAGGTATGATCAGCACACTATTTATAATAGCACCTGTTGATCGACCATCATTGACAGACAGGTATTTCATGGTGCTGGCAGATGCTGCGAATTTTCGCTGTGCCGGACCGCTGAATATGATTTTCGAAAGAATGGTTACACCGGTTGTAAAGTTACTGATCCAGCTGACTGCCGAATTTTGGATGGCATCCTGAGGGACCAGGAAATTGGCGATTCCATTAGTGCCTGCACTCAGTACGCCCAGTATAGCAGAAGGCGTAGAGAATGGATTATCACCGGTTTCTGAAGCGGCTTCAAAACTGGTGATAAAGCACGACATAAAAGTAAAGAAACCTGAACCACCATGTAACATAACGAAAACCGCATTTTTTGTGTCCTGCGACATGCTTACAGGGCTGGTTGATGTATTCACAGCCGCAAAATCAACAGTGGCCAGGGATGTTGTCTCCATTGCATTTACCGGGTTTGATGCTGCGGGCGGTGTAGTCGCCGTTCCGCTAAAGGCACTCATCAAGCTGCTGAAGTCAGTTGTGTTTATCAGATAGGTAGTTTCTGTATTGTCAAGAAATGGTACTGCTCCTTCCGCTATCTTATATGCTATGGTAACAGGTACCGCAGTGATCCAGCAAAACAAATCAATAAATGAAACACTGTGTACGCCAAAGGCACTCAATATATCGCTGACAACAGGAATGTATATCGGTGTATCCAGGATATTCAATATTGTTTGCGACACTTGTTGTATGACGTCCAGCAAGGCATCGAGAATATTCTCTACACTTTCAAGCACCGTATCTGCTAACAGGGCAATGATCTGTTTTAGTATATCCACTAACGACATGCTTTTATAATTGCTTGCCAGTTTTTCCAGCTGATCGATAGTGGCATCCAGAAGGGTGCCTTCGTTTTGGATGGCTTGTATCAGGATATCAATGTACGACTGCCCGGGAATAGGCGGAGCGGGAGGATTGGTCAGTGTCAGGTTATTGGCATTATACTGAAAATGATGCGACAATAACGTGCCGGGAGAACTCTGCCCCAATGAGGCACTGGAACTGGCGCTGACAGATGACGTACCGGCAGTTCCCAGTCCCGACCAGTCGGTGATGTCCGCCCATCCGTTAATGGCAGCCACCAGATTTTGAATACCTGTATTGATTCCCTGTTGGTACACACTGATCTGATCTACCTCATATTGAAGGAAAGAGGTAACCAGGTTTTTAAACACTTCCTTTGTGCGGGTGATATCAGCCCATTCAAACAAGAATTCCAGGAATTTGATCAGGTCTTCAATGGCTGTTTTAATGGCATTGAATATCCATTTTAGCGCGCCCACCACTTTCTCTACCGCATCGAGCACGGCATGGTACACCGTATCGGCAATCTTTACCACAAAATTCCATGCATCTGTAGCGTCGTCTTTTAGTACCTGGACAATACTTTCAACCCCGGATTCGAGCCAGCTGAACAAATCGCCGATATCTGTTTCAATAGCACCTGCAAGACTGACGGGGGAAGGCATCGCTATCATCACCATTGCTGAAGGATTTCCCTGCCCTGGCGATGATAAACTGGTATAGGCCTGTGATAAATTGCCTAATGATGTAGCCGCTGCCTGCAGGTCGCTTTGCGAATTACCGGAGGGTACAAGCGGATAGGTGCTCCCATCGGGATTGGTCACCACGGCACTTTGCAAGCTGGAAACGGTATTCAGTTGTGTGGCTTGATTAAATGGCTTTTCCATGGGATTAATATTCGTAGGCGTACCATTTTGTGCCGCCACCTGTATTTGTGTGCCTGTTATATCATCTACTGTTTCGATCAGTATAATAAAGCCCTGGGCATCTGTTTCCACCGGAATCGGATTGGTATCCAGCACATAGTACAGGTTATTGATGTAGAATGTTGCCCTGGTTTTGGCACTTAACATCAGGGTGGCCTGGGGTACAGCCGTATTGGTATCGTCAACCAACTGGATACGTGTGGTATAAGAACTGAAACTTTGTGCCGGCGATTGCGGTCCCGGAGCGGGTAATGTGATCTGCTGTGTGGTCCATAAACCACTTACTGGCGATTTGATCATTTTGTATAAAAAATTACCGCCTACGCCAAAGAAAGTATTACCGCCATCTGCCACATTCAGATACGGCGAAATCAGGTCCACCTGACTGAGTACAGGAAGTGGCGTGCTCCAGGCGGAACCGGTGCCTGCCTGAGCCAATGGACAAGTGGTATAAAACACCTGATTGGCCTGGTTTAGTCCCCACACGACTATAGTGGTGCTATTGCTTGCCGCGAATACATGTGTCACGCCCGTCAGCAGGCTATTATTAAATAACAATGCACCCATGGCCTGGTCTTGCTGATTGGTGCTGGCAAAGTAATAGAGTCCGCTGCCGGCAGCACAGTATAAATCAGTTGACTGGTCTGCATTGCGGCAGGATGCGATAGCATCTGGCTGCAGGTTCTGTGGCAATGCCAGTCGGGCAGGATTTGCTGGTAATGCAGGATTCCAGATATTGTACAGAGGTTGATAGATAAACTGTGGGCTGCCGTTTATATTTCCTGCCGTATAAACACCATCAATGGTTTGCCCGGCCTGGCGGCCAAGGCAGCTTTGGTAGCCGGTTGTTTGGAGGTCAATGGTAATGCTGTGTACATTCCATGCAGTACCTCCGGCATTAGCCGTATGGATATAATATCTCGAAACCAATTGATTGGCGCTGGCCAGATCCTGGACAATATCCACCAATATATACTGGCCCTGTGTTGTTTCGCTGATGAAAATATTTACAATCTGAACAGGTGAGGGAGGAGGTGACGGGGCTGCAGCATCATAAGGATAATAGACCCACTGCGGATTGGCCAGCCAACTGGTATCCGAATTGGAATTGCCTAAACAAAGGTATAAGTGATCGTTCGTGCCATCGCTGATGGCCATAGCCATTCCAATGGTTCCATCGGTAATGTTTTGTGCCACATCGAACGTTTTACAGAACATGCCTGATTTGCCGGCAAAGTCTTTGGCTATCTGCGCTGAACTTAAGTCGAGTTTCTGCCAGCCGCTTGCTGAAGCCCCTTGTGCTTCTTCCGTTACATAAAATACGTTGTCCGTACCCGTCGAAAATAACAGCGATAAGCCGGTACTGGTTTGTAATGCTTCGAATTTTGACTGTGGAGACATGATCTCTGCCTGCACATAATTCTGCATGAATTCCGAAGTAATATGAATTGTATTTGCCATTGTTGGTGGATTTTGAGATGAATGACTAATCCGATACAGGGAACAGGCCTTTGTCTTTGATGCTTCAACAAGTTCAGTAATGGTGTAAAAAAATAAGGCCGGTGTTTCAGGTATCGGATAATCAGATTAAGATAGAAGGAATATGTTGTTGTTTACACCTGTACATAAGTGATGTGCGAAACCAGGTCCTGGTTTTCAGAGAACGATACATCATCAAATGTGAATGTATTGCCACCCGGAAATACAAAACTCTGGACTGTATTCAGCGGAATATCCGTGAAATTGGTGGCTGCGAAATTTTGAACCCAGGTGGCGATATCATTCATGAGGCTATTCACATCGCTGCCCCAGAAATTGCTCCATCCGTTGGTGCTTGGGTCAACCGAATTATCCGTTTTTACAGAATTTAAGGTAGCCGTAAGTGATCCGCTGGCATCTACACCTAAAGTATAGGTGTCTGTATAGGTAATATCCACTACATTGCCACTCAGGGTAACACCGAATGTTCCGGTAATTTCCACGTATATGACCAGATGTTGTGTAATCACAATGGTTTTTCCGGTGAATACCACAGTGGCATTCATAGAGGGGGTAAGCGTCATCGATCCCATATCTCCGTTTAATCCGGCCTGATCAGAAGCATTTCCACTATAGGTAAACGTGGCAACTGTTGATCCGGTGGATGGCATGTTTACCGTAGGTGTCTGATTGCCTGAAAGGCCCCACTGGTAATTTACGGTGGTATCGAACGTTCCTGAAAGCCAGACTCTTACTGATGGAGAAAAACAACACTTTGATACGATCGGATATAACTGGGTCTCGAAGAAATTTGCAAATGTATTCCTGTTAATAGCCACTACGCCATTATAACTGGATTCTTCTGAAGGGTCAATCCAGTTCCATGAAAATTCGTTCGCTACCGGCAATTGTACGCCGTTGGCTGCACAGAGATAACATAAGGAGCTCAGCCCTTGCTGATCTGTTGTCGGCGAAGATACCGGTTGTCCGTTGGTACCCATATATGGGTTTACTTCAAAATTCAGATCGGTGAGGGTAATGGAAGACGGAGGCGTGGTGGATTGCTGTATAGAATAACCTAACACAGGTTGGCCATTGGTTTTCAATTGTGTCATGTAAGGGCCCAGGAATGCACTTTGCAATCCATTATATAAGGGAGTGCCCGGTACCACACCTGTAATAGTCGGAGTTGACTGCAATGCTGCATTGTCCAGATCAAACAACAACTGCTGTACACTGAAAGCATTGCCACCCAGGTTTTTTATTTGTGCCTGTACGGCAGGTGGCAGGTTTGCGTAATCACTGTTCGGTGTTAACTGCATATCCACTAAAGATGAAAATATCCATGCTTGTCCGGCGGGTTGCGATTGATTTAACCAATTCGCAATGCCACGTGGCCCGTATGTGGCTTCGGTTACCTGAAATTCACTGCATGTCAGATTGAATTGAACAGTTGCCGTGCTGCTGCCTAACACAACAATGTTGGGCAGTGCAGGCCCTCCGGGTGTAAGCGGCGCATAACCTGCCGGTAATCCGATTTGTGCTTTGAAAGCATACATAAAGTAGGCCTTTGACAGGTTTTGAATGCGCGGATCAGTGACAGGTGTTCCATCCGGCACAGAAAAAGGATCTGTTCCATTAGCCTGGGTAATTAATGTCTGATAATCAATGGACTGCGGATTACCGTTCTGGTCCATGATATAACACATCATGATTTCGGGGGCTTTAATACCACTCAGGTATTGCTGCATCGATGCATTGATACTTTCCTGTGTGGTGGCTACCACAAAGCTGTAGCCATATGCCGCAGCCGAAAGATTTGAAGATGAAAATCCCATTGTTTGTTTTTTAAGAGGTTAATAATGATCTTAAGTTACAAAATTTCAGAAAAAAAAACATGAAAATTGCGCATTTTAATAGGTGTATTAAAATGATATTTTTTTAGACATGCTGCAGCTATCAATTTTGATCTGGCCTTTAAGATCAGGACAACATCAATCAAACCATGCATAGAAGAATTAGGAAATTGGAAAGATTCAGTTCAGCCTGAATTTCACATTAAAGACTTTAAACCTAGAAAATTAGCATTTTAATGGATAAAAATTACGTTAAATAAACAAGAAAAAGAACAATCAATATGTATCATGAAGCAACAGGACGCAGAAAAAAAGGTAACCATGAAGAGGTGTTAAATCATGACTATGCTGATCTATGTATACGCTTAACAGGCGATTTTAGGGATGAACAATTGCCCAGCCTTCTGCCGAAAGGATGATTATTTCTCCATTACCACTGGGTACATAGTTTATAAAATCAAACAAACCCGATTTATCAATTTTGCGCTCACGAATGGTATTCTCACATTGTGCTAAGCGCACACCTTTGTTCCTGAGCAAATTAAGCTGATCAAGAAATTTTCCATCTTTGAGGTAAACCACCACGCCATCTCCAAAAGCAATCAATTCTAATGCTAATTTTCCCTTTAATCTTGGATCTTCCAGGGCATTATTCATATTCCTAAGTGTCGCAGAGATGTGTTTTTCATCGGCACTATTGAGTACATAAAGGGCGCTATACGTTTTCTTTCTTGCGATGGCGCCCACATAGTTGCTGGCTTTTTCTTGTGCAGACAGGCCCGAAGAAATGGCTGTAATTAAAATAAAGGAAATGAAGATTAATAATTTTTTCATGTTATCTTTTTGTTTTTAAAAGGGTGTTGTTTTGCTATTTCACTAAAAGGTCCATATTTGTGTTGTTTCTCACTAAAAGCATCTGCGTATGGCCCAAAAGGATAATCGATAGGTTTTGTTGAGATATCTTTATAATCATTTTTCGGGTTAAGATGAGGCCTAGGCTGCGCATTTACATATGCCGCCACATTCCAGGCCTCTTCGTCGCTTAAATTCGGATCTAGATAAGTTGAACCATAAGGCATATTGTTTTTAACAAAACCAGCAAAATTTCCAAGCCTGAACATCCCCGCACCATCATTATAACTGTCAGGCCCCCAAAGGGGTGGGTAAATATAACCTTTTCCGCCTGGAGCTGCCATTCCTTTACCTTCGCTACCATGGCAGCTCATGCATTTGGAAGTATAAACAATTTTTCCTTTGATCGGATCTGCAGGAATATCTAAATAGGGAACTTTTTTTACCGAATGATCAGCAAGTGGCGTTTCTGAACTTACTTTTTCTCCAACCCATTTTAAATAGGCCAACATGGCCTGCATTTCTTTTGAATTTCTTTTTGGTGCCATCCCGTTCATGCTTCTCTCAAAGCATTCATCAATTCGTTCAAAAGCTTCTTCTTTTCTGCCGCTTCTTACGCTCCATTTTGGATAGTTTACATAAAAAACGGAAAAATTATTTGCGAAAGGTTTGGTTCCTGCATCCAAATGGCAATTTTGACAATTCATACCATTTGCGAGTTTTCCTACTGTACCTTGCGGCCCTAAATAAGATGCCGTATTCACCATTAAATTTCTCCCATATCTGATCAGGTCTGCACCGGGTTTATCCTGTATTTTAATGGTGTCAGGCGCCATCCAATAGCCAGGCCCTGCAACTCGGCCAGTTTCAGGCTTTAATTGGTTTTTTGAAGATAATTGATTGTTTGTATTCGTGTAAAGCGTTTTCGGAAAATGAAAGCCTGTTAACAAAAGAACCAGGCAACACATCATGCCAACGGATATCAATCCGATCCATGACAGATATTTTCCAAGACTTGAAAAGGCCTTAAGCTTTTCTTCAGCGTTTATTTCAGGTTTCATCTGGTAAATCCTATTTCTCACCAATTGATATAACGTGACTTGGCTCGTTCTGGTCTATTATTATAGTAAGCTTTGTCATCGGGTGATGTTTAATCATTAATGTGGCAACTTGTTTTTCATCACACCGTATAAATATGTTCCGAGGAGGGCACCCAGGATAACCACTGCCATCCCGGCATATCCGCTACCAAGGTTAACAAACATTGGCCCCGGACATGCGCCAGTTAGTGCCCAGCCTAAACCAAAAATGGTTCCTCCCATCAGGTATTTGCGGTATGCTTGATCTTTATCATGAAAGCGGATTGGATTTCCGGAGATATCCCTGATCTTGAATTTTTTAATGAGCAATACAGCGATTACACCAAGTACGATTGCAGTACCGATAATTCCATACATATGGAAGGACTGGAAACGAAACATTTCCTGTATTCTGTACCAGGAAACAGCTTCAGATTTGGTCATGATGATGCCGAAAAGTGTTCCGGCCAGAATATATTTGATAAATTTCATTGTTGTGGGTTTAGAAGATGAATGGCATGATCAGGAAAGTCATGATCAGGCCTCCTATAAAAAAACCAATTACCGCAACAAGTGAAGGTAGCTGCAGGTTGGAGAGCCCGGATATGGCGTGGCCTGATGTACATCCGCCTGCATAGCGGGAGCCAAAGCCTACAAGCAGTCCTCCAATGAGTAAGATGCCGAGTGTTTTTAAATCTTTCATGGCTTCGAGAGAGAAGAGATCAGCTGGATTCAGACCACCATCAAATTTTACCCCCAATTGTTTTAAATCGGCAATGGTTGCTGCAGAGAGCTTGATTGGCGCTGGTTTGCTCAGGTAATGCGTAGCGATAAACCCGCCTAAAATAGAACCGGCTAAGAACATCAGGTTCCAAACCTGGTCTTTCCAATTAAAATCGAAGAACTTTACTTTTTTTCCTGCTCCTGCCATACTGCAAATGGTGCGTAGGTTAGCAGAGAAGCCAAATGACTTGCCAAAAAAAAGCAATATCAGCATGATCAACACGATCATTATACCCGAAAAATACCAGGGCCAGGGTTGTTTAATAAAATCAATCATCATATTTTAAATTAAATATTATAAGGGTATTTCGAGTTTGCCCATTAAAGGGACAAGGTCAGCACTGGTATAAACCTGAGCAGACCATTGATTTATTTCAGGGTACCTGGGCATACAAATGCAGTGGTAGGGATAGGACTATTTTCTTTAATGGCTTTAAACCCACCGGCCACATCGATCAGGTTATGGTATCCTCTTGCCCTCATGATGGAGTTGAAAATTACAGATCGGTAACCGCCGGCACAATGAACAAAGTAAGTCTGGTTCTTATCCAGATCCTCAAAGTTTTCATTGAACGCATGTTCTGCCCGGTCTGCATCAACATATCTCCTCCCTGAAAATCTTTAAGCAAGGCATTTTCAATAAGGATATCCCTTAGTGCAGGTTCAAATTGTGGGAAGAGACGGTTAATGTATACGGCTACTGTGGTATCTTTCATTTTGGTGTTTTGGATTTTAAAGATAGGTATACTAAAGTATCCCATCAAAATTTCTGTTCATCTTCACCAATACTATTCTTTGTGATCTCAGTGCTCTTCCACCGAACCTTTATTTTTACTAATTGCCGTAAAACAGTTGTGATCATTGACTAACAAATAGGTCAATTATGTATAACTTGTTGTTAATATACGATCAGCATAATCGCCTTTTGTGGTGTATATTTAAAAATTAAATATTTTTTATACAACACTGTAATCAACCATAGAATCAAGTGGGCCCACGCCTTACCACTTTTATTCTGCATATGGACGTGTATGGTAAAATCTGTTATTTTAAGCATTAACCCGTCATAAAAATATTTTTCGCGAAAAGCCTGTTTATCTTCTGAGGAAATCAATAACCTAAAGATGAGCATGCTGTGTGATGAAATTTAATCAATCTATGAACCTAATCAAACAAAAACCAAAATGAAAAAACAAATTTTATTATTCCTGATCATTGTGATATTATCAGGCTGTAAGGATGAATTTAAATCCATTCAGCCCTCTCCGCTAACTCAACCGCAAAAGCAGGCCACAACAGCAGCACTTGCAGCTGCAGCTCCGGATGTCTATATTCCGATGGAACTACGCTCAAATGATTTTAATAATTCGGCTAGCACATGGAGTTGGTCAAGATCCCGTTCTTCCGATCACTTTATTGTTTTCTGGGCCAAAGGCTATGGCAGTAACGATCCGAATTCAACGGCCGTGCCAGCCGCATACCGGGTAAACATTACCGACCTGCTGAGCAAAGCGGAAGGTTTTTTTCAATTAAATGTAACTGAATTAGGATTTGCTAATTTAGCTACATCCAAGCTGAATAAATATAAGATGATGATCTTTATCAATTATCAAACAGAATGGCTGGCTACTGGTTCAGGCTATGATAACGTTATTGGTGCCCTGTGGGTTAGTCCAGCTACCATGCAGCCGGTTGGCCATGTCATCGGTCATGAAATTGGACATAGTTTCCAATACCAGGTTTTTGCTGACCAGGGTGTTGGCGGGTTTCGCTATGGGTTTGGTGGCAATGGTGGTAACGGCTTCTGGGAACAAACGGCTAATTTCCAGGGGTTCCAGAGCTATCCTTCAACGGTTTTTACCGCATATGATTTCACTGTTTACAAGGATAATTATCACCGCCATGTTCACCATGAATGGTACCGTTATGCCAGTTACTTTATCCTCTACTATTGGGAATTTAAAAGAGGGCGCAATTTTGTCGGAAGATTATGGCGCGAATCTCGCCAACCGGAAGATCCTATCCAGGCATATATGCGGCTCAATGGTATTGATGTGGCTACTTTTAATGGAGAAATTTACGATCAGGCGGTAAGATTTGTGACCTGGGATATTCCTTCACTCCGGTCTTATGGTGCCAATTACCATGGCGCCCAAACATGGAATTATACCAGGCTGACGGACGGAAGCTATCAGGTAGCCTATAATCGTGCCCCGGGTACTACTGGTTACAATGTTATTCCTTTAACCGTTCCGGCCGCAGGTACGGTCGTATCAACCGTGTTTACCGGTATGGTTAATGCGCCCGGGTATAACCAGGTGGCAAATCCGGCAAGAGCCGGTTGGCGCCATGGATATGTTGCGATTTTAAATACAGGAGAACGCCGGTATAGCGGCATGTGGACCAACAATGCCACCAGCAGCTTTACTGTGCCGGCTGGAACAGTAAAATTATGGTATGTTGTAACCGGAGCGCCGACTACCTATGCACCACATCCATGGGATGAAAATGAAGCCAATGATGACCAATGGCCTTACAAGGTAAAATTCACCAATAGCTCCGTGTTGTAAGACACTGCTCAATCATCCATTTTATGTAAATGAAGATGAGGCCGTCTCCAGCTTGTGGAGACGGCTTTTTTTCATCACGTGGGTAACTTATTTAAGAAAGCTGAAGGAACCATTTGGTTAAGCGTTTTCTTAAAAGTAGAATGCCCTAATGTACCATAATTGAGCAGAAACGCCGATTTTAGTTCGATTTCCTGCTGAAGGTAAAACCTTTCTTGAAAGCATTAGATCGGGTTTTTTATTTTTCTTCTTATCCTGTGCGTATGGTCACCATAAATTGGACCTAACGATAACAACGAACAATAAGATGAATTTCCATACCTGCTGGCTTAATATATGATTTCCAAAACTCATTATCCCATAAATCAGTTTCAAACCCCATTTCTTCCGCTTCGGGTAAATAATCAAATCAGCCGCCCTTACTTATAGCCACATTTGCACCATTATTTAGTGCAATCATATGGCTGGTTTAAAAAATTATGTTGTTTTTATTGGAATAGCAGTTTGTTCTTTCCTGGTAAGCTGTGGGAGCAAGAAGGATAGCGAAAAGCAAGCGGCGATAAAAAAGTTACCTGTTTTAACTCTTCAACGATCAGACGCGAATATTGATACCGATTATCCGGCGCGGATAGAAGGTAAGGTGATGGTTGATATTCGTTCGCAGGCCGATGGCTATATCGAAAAAATATTTGTTGATGAAGGTGCTTATGTTAAAGCCGGACAGCCCTTGTTCAAAATTAACGACCACGCGCTGAAAGAACAGCTCAATACGGCGAAAGCAAGTTTCAATGCGGCTAAAGCTACACTCAAAAATGCAACTTTAGAACTCAAAAAAAATAAGGAGCTCAGCACAAGTAATGTGGTTTCTGATTATCAGCTTAAAGCTGCTCAGGCTAATTTTGAGCATGCAAAAGCGCAGGTAGCTCAAAATGCTTCTTTAGTTGAAGTGGCAAAAGTAAATCTGGCTTTTGCTATAATTAAAGCACCTGTTTCTGGCTATATCGGAAGTATTCCCAAACGTATCGGGAACTTAGTATCAAAAGGAGATGCACTTCCGCTCACCACTTTATCTGATGTGAGTGAGGTATATGCCTACTTCTCAATGACCGAAAAAGATTACTTGCGCTTCATTTCACGGAGTGAAGCAAAATCTTTTCAGGATAAAGTTTCAGCTATGCCTAAAGTGAAGCTCATGCTGGCTGATGGAAATGCATTTGCCAATCAGGGAAGAATACAGATGATTGACGGACAGTTTGACAAGGCAACTGGTGCCATCAGTGTAAGGGCAATTTTCAGCAACAAGGAAAATATTTTGCGCTCCGGCAATACCGGAAGGGTTGTGTTGCCCGAAAATTATAAGGATGTGATTTTGGTACCGGTTTTGGCAACGCTGGATGTACAAAATAAAATTTTTGTTTACCGCTTAAGCCAAGACAATAAAGCCGAGCGTGTAGCGGTAACTGTAAACGGTAAAAGTGGAGATAATTATCTGGTTTCCGGCGGGCTACATGCCGGCGATAGAATTGTGACCAAAGATTTAACCCTCATTCAGGAAGGCGAACAAATCACGCCTGAAAAATAACAATTCCTTATCTCATTCAAGATGCTGAAAAAAATAATTACAAGGCCGGTTTTGGCTACCGTAATCTCGATCATGTTGGTTTTACTGGGTTTGGTGAGTATGCAACGCATTCCGGTTACCATGTTCCCGGATATTGCACCACCAACGGTTACGGTATCAGGTTCTTATCCGGGCGGTAACAGCGAAAGTGTAATCCGTTCGGTAATTACGCCCCTGGAAGAAGCCATTAATGGTGTCGAAAATATGCAGTATATCTCTTCTTCTGCAGGTAGTGATGGTGCTTTTTCTTTGCGAATTGTATTTAAGCAGGGGGTTGATCCTGACCAGGCTTCTGTAAATGTTCAAAATCGTGTAGCGCAGGTAAACAGTCTTATTCCGGCTGAAGTAATACGGGCCGGGATTACCACTACCAAGCAACAGAACAGCAACATCATGTTCTTCAATATTTCGAGTAAATACAAGGCTAAATATGATGAGCTTTTTTTACAGAACTATGCTAAAATTAACCTCATTACCAGCCTGAAACGCATTCCGGGAATTGGTAACGTACAGCTATTTGGCTCGAAGGATTATGCGATGCGCATTTGGCTCGACCCGCAAAAAATGACGGTCAACAACCTTGTACCGCAAGATATAGACAATGCTATTGCCAATAGCAGCCTGGAAGCCTCACCCGGAAAATTGGGTGAAGAGTCGGATGCACCAATGCAATATACCATCAAGTATAAAGGGAAACTGAACACTGCCCAGGCTTTTGAAAAGATTGTCGTTAAAGCCAATCCTAATGGTGCGATGCTTCGCCTGAAAGATGTGGCAAGAATTGAATTTGGAGCCTCATTTTATGGTAGTGATAACAAGGAGAATGGCTTCCCGGCAGTAACCATTGGGATTCAACAGGCAAGCGGATCTAACGCCAACGAAATAGAAACTGCCGTGAGGGCACAGCTGGAAACCTTTAGCAAGCGTTTTCCCAAAGGCGTTGAATACCATATAATCCAAAGTGTGAAGGAACGGTTAGATCAATCTATTAAACAGGTTCGCAACACTTTTATCGAAGCTTTTATGCTGGTGTTTATAGTGGTTTTCTTGTTTTTGCAGGATTTTCGATCTACCCTTATTCCGGCCATTGCTGTGCCTGTAGCCATTATTGGTACTTTCTTTTTCCTGCAATTGCTGGGTTTCACAATGAATGTGCTTACGCTTTTTGCGCTGGTACTGGCGATTGGCATTGTGGTAGATGATGCCATTGTGGTGGTTGAAGCGGTTCACGCCAAGATGCAAAAAACAGGTTTGCCTGCAAAGGAAGCAACTATTGCCACCATGGGAGAAATTACCAGCGCCATTGTTTCCATTACCTTAGTGATGTCGGCAGTATTTTTACCCATTGGTTTTATGGATGGCCCGGCCGGGATTTTTTATAAACAATTTGCCTTTACCTTAGCAATTGCCATCCTTATTTCGGCATTGAATGCCTTAACCTTAAGCCCTGCACTTTGTGCGCTTTTGCTCAAAAATACGACGCACCATAACACTGAAAAAGAGGTAAACCAGAATTTTAAGCAACGCTTTTTTACGGCCTTTAATGCTGGTTTTGATACAATGACCGGGCGTTATATCCAATCAGTTAAATGGCTGATTAAAAAGAAATGGCTGGCTTTGGCAGGATTGAGCCTGATGACTGTTCTTTCTGTCTGGATGATGAATAGCAGTCCGAAATCATTTATTCCTGAAGAAGATGACCGATTTGTGATGTACGCTTTAACATTAAAGTCGGGTACGAATATCGATTACACAACTAGAGTGATTGACCGGATTGACAGTGCTTTTGAAAAAATGCCCGAGGTAGAACTGGTGACGAGCGTATCGGGATTTGATATGATTAGTGGTAGTTCAGGCCCATCGTATGGCATTGGTTTTATCCGTTTAAAAGAAAGTAAAAACCGGGGCGAGATTAAAGATATGAACCAGGTGGTGATGGCCATGAACGAAAGGCTTAGCAACATAAAAGAAGGTGAATTGAGTATTTTTCGTTCGCCCCCTGTGGAGGGTTTTGGTAGTATAAGCGGTGCAGAACTGGTGCTTCAGGATAAGATGGGCGGCAACATTGATGACTTTTCAAAAGTGGCGCAAAAGCTGGTTGCCGAACTGAATCAATCGCCTGAAATTGGTTCGGCATTTACGATGTTCAGAAGTGATTTTCCACAGTTGGAAATGGAACTGGATGAAGATAAAACCTATCAGCTTGGTACCACGCCAAAAGATGTTATGAATACGCTTGGTCTTTTTTACGGAGGTAGCCAGGCAAGTGATTTTATCCGCTTCGGAAGGTTTTACCGGGTAAATATTAAAGCTGAAGGAAAATACCGGGCTGATGAAAACTCACTCAGCCAGGTTTTTGTGAAAAGCAATAACGGCAAAATGATCCCCATCAGTACCTTGGTCACGCTGAAAAAAGTATATGGCCCTGAACTCATTAACAGGTACAATTTGTACAACAATATTTCCGTAAATATTATTCCTGCCGATGGCTTTAGCAACAGCCAGGCGATGGCGGCGGCAGAAAAAATGATGAAAAAGAAGCTGCCTGAATCTTACGTTTACGAGTGGACAGGCTTAAGCAAGGAAGAAAAAGAATCAGGCAACCAGATGATTTTTGTTTTTTCACTGTGTGTACTTTTTACCTATTTTCTTTTGGCTGCACAATATGAAAGTTACCTGCTTCCTTTGGCAGTTATTTTTTCTATTCCTACTGGTTTGCTGGGTGTGTATTTGGCTATAGGAATGGTGGGTCTAACCAACAGCATTTATGTACAGGTAGGTTTAATTATGCTCATTGGCCTGCTTGCCAAAAATGCCATTCTGATTGTGGAATTTGCCTTGCAGGCGCGTAAGAACGGAATGGGGTTAGTTCGTTCTGCTTTATCCGGTTCAAGGCACCGGTTGCGTCCAATCCTGATGACTTCTATTGCCTTTGTGGCTGGAATTACACCATTGATGTTTGCAAGAGGTTCTTCAGCCATTGGCAATAAATCAATCAGTATCAGTACCGCTGGCGGAATGATTTCCGGCGTTTTGCTTGGATTATTTATTATTCCGGTTTTGTTTGTGCTGTTCCAAAGTATGCAGGAATATTTTAGTCCGGGCAAAAAGCAAGATATGAAAATACATTTTAATGATGAAAACGAATAAACTCCCGGTAATGAACCGATACAAAAGCAGCCTTCCTGTTTTATTCATGATGCTGATGCTGGGCGCTTGCAGTGTAACCAAAGATTATACGAAACCAGCTTTAGCAATGCCGGCTCAATTTGGTACAACCGAAAATGGCAGGAACGACACGACTGTGCTCGATAGAAAAGACTTTTTCAAAAACGAAAAATTAGTTAAGCTAATTGATCAGGCCATTGAAAAAAACAGCGAAATACAATTGGCAATACAAAATATAGAAAGTGCAGGAGCTATTTTTAAGAAAGTAAAACTTAATTATTTACCTGAATTGAACGCACAAATGAATGCGAACAGAAGTACTGCATCAAAAAACAGCTTGGCCGGGATATCGGCACAACAATTTACTTCCAGTACCACTACACAAGATTTTACCACCTCTCTAGGCCTTACCTGGGAAATTGATATCTGGGGAAAAATCAAAAGGCAAAAAGAAGCGGCACTGGCTGATTATTTACAAAGCCAGGCGGTAAAAAAAGCCGTACAAACCAAGCTGGTTGCCGATGTGGCCAATGGCTATTATAATTTACTGATGTTGGATAACCAGCTTTTTGTAGCCAAAAGGAATATAGAATTGGGTGAAAATACCTTGCAAATATTACGCATTCAGTTCAAATATGGCGATGCCAATGCTTTGGGCATCCAACAGGCAACGGCACAATTAGCACAAGTAAAGGTGTTACTATCACAGATAGGACAGGATATTGCACAGCAAGAAATTGCGCTGAGTATTTTGTGTGGAAACTATCCATCGTCAATAGACCGACAAGAAAACATAAATGATGAACTCAATACCACTCATATGGATTATGGGGTTTCGGTGCTGGCAAATCGTCCGGATGTTTCTGCTTCAGCACTCAGCTTGCGCTCAGCAAATGCAAAAGTGGGTGTGGCACAGGCTTCGTTATACCCAACCATCAGTTTATCCGCACAGTCCGGACTTAATTCACTAAAAGTAAGCAACTGGTTCACTGTTCCTGCATCATTATTCAGTACTTTTGCCGGTGGGATTACCCAGCCTGTTTTCAATCGGGGTGCTTTAAAATTACAACAAAAACATGCAAAAATAGATTATGAAAAAGCCGTTATTAATTTCCGTCAATCGGTTCTGACGGCTTATGGCGAAGTTTCTATTGCACTGATTAAAGAAGAAAAATTAAAAGAACAAGCCATACATACCAGGTTGCGGGCGCAGGAATTGGAAAAAGGAATGGTAACTGCTAAAAAGTTATTTAAAAATGGAATGGTTAATTATCTGGAAGTGATCATTGCAGAAAATAACTACCTGCAGGCAAGCCTGGCAAGCGCACAACTGCAACGGGACCAAATTGCCAATAAAATAGAACTTTACCGTGCCGTAGGTGGCGGTTGGAATTGATGTATGTATCTTTACCATCTTAATATTTCACACCAAAAAATATGAAACCCATAAAGTGGCCCGTTAAGCTCATTTCCATATTGGTAGTATTCGTATTGGTTTATTTATTTTCCTATTTAATAAATCCATTTGTCGATTTTATGAAGACGTATCGGCAGATGAGTGTATATGAAATACTGGAAGAAGTAGTTTTTGTTTTCTTACAGTCTTGGGCAATTATAGAAACCAGTGTGTTTATTGCCAAATTTTTGGATAAAAAATTGCCATGGAACAATGCACCAATGCAACGTGTGCTGGTACAATTGGTTTTGGTTATCTTTGTGGTCACGCTTATGCTCTACCTGCAACATCTGTATTACCAGGCAGAATATGATGAGCCTGAAAATACTGAGCAAGCCATCAGTATCTGGCAGTTTTTTCTGGTTGGTGTGATTGTTTCTATTTTTGTAAGCACTTTTCACACCGGATATGCTTTACTCGAATATTGGAAAAAATCGATGTCGGAAACCGCAGCACTGAAAATAAAAACCCTGGAACTTAAAGAAGTGGCCATGCAATCTGAATTGCAATCCCTCAAACTGCAACTGGATCCGCATTTTATGTTCAATAATTTCAGCACGCTATCTGCCCTGATTAATGAAGACCAAGAACTTGCCAGTCTTTTTTTGGATAATCTTTCGCAGGTGAACCGATATATGATGATCAACCTAAAAAAGAATTTGGTTACCCTACAGGAGGAAATCAATTTTGTGAAATCGTATAGTTACCTCATTCACATCCGCCATGGTGAGAATGTTAAGATTGAAATGGATATTCCTAACGAATTTATAAACAGGTATATCCCACCTATAAGCTTGCAGCTGTTAGTTGAAAATGCCATTAAACACAATAGGGCAACAGGGGCGATGCCGCTACTCATGTGTATTAATATTGACAAGGAAACTGATTTTTTATGGGTGAGAAATAATTTACAACGAATAGCAAACCCTTTACCAACAACCGGATTTGGGCTGAACAATATCATCAACCGTTATGAAATTTTATCTGATAAAATTCCTGTAATTAAAGAAACCAGCAACAGTTTTGAAGTGGGCTTGCCTTTATTGAACTAATATTTTAATAAATGAACATTCTGATTGTAGAAGATGAAAAACACAATGCCATACGCCTGCAACAGTTGGTTGCAGAAATATCGGATGCCTATCATATTGTTGGTACGGTAAGCTCGGTTGAGGAAACAGTGCAGTGGATAAAAAACAATGCCAAACCAGATGTTGCACTGATGGATATTCGCCTGTCTGACGGCTTGAGCTTTGATATTTTTCAGCAAACTACCGTTAGCTTTTCTGTGATATTCACCACAGCTTATGATGAATATGCAATAAGGGCTTTTAAAGTGAATAGTCTGGATTATTTGCTCAAACCCATCCAAAAAGAGGAGCTCGCCATAGCTTTAAAAAAAACTAATCCTGCCGCTTCACAGCCTGATATGGAAAAGTTGCTGAACCTGATCAACAGTAAAGCAAAAATATACCGCAAGCGTTTTCTATTGCCAGCTTTCGATGGTTTCAAAACCATAAGTGCAGATGATATCGCGTTTGTGTATTTCGAATATAAATCTACACGGCTGATGTTAAAATCTGGGCAGGAAGAGATGTTATCATATTCTTTAGACGATCTGGAAGACGAATTGAACCCGGATGATTTCTTTAGGGCTAACCGTCAGTTTATCATTTCTATCAATAGCATCGAGCGTATTCTGAACAGTTTTAATGGCAAGCTGAAGGTTGTGCTTAAAGCGCATCCTGAAAAAGAAGTGTTGGTAAGCAAAGAAAAAGCAACGAAATTTAAAGAGTGGTTAAATCAATAAAATCGACCCATTATAAAAAGACTGAAAAACAAATAAGATGAATAAAATTTCAAGTACATTAAATCCAGATCTTGGCATCCTGTTATTGCGTATCGCTACTGGTGGCTTAATGATCTTTCACGGCATAGCCAAACTGTTCCATGGATTTGATTTTATCAAACAGAGCCTTATCGAAAAGGGCTTGCCGGCTTTTGTTTGGGTTGGTGTTCCAGTGGGTGAAGTACTGGCACCGCTGATGTTGATTTTGGGTATCTTTTCACGCCTTTCCGGGCTGATGATTGCTATTGTAATGTTATTTGCAATATACCTGGCCCACGGGATGTCAGCATTTACAATTAATGAAAACGGCGGACTAGATGGAGAACTTGCACTAATCTATATGTTTGCAGGCATTGCTATATTTTTTACAGGGGGAGGGAAGTACGTTTTGTATAAAGCCGGAAATGAATGGACTAAATAGTAAATTGTATAAAGTGCAAAACCTTGTGCAAGTATATAGCCTAAGTTATTCTTAAACGATTTATAAATAAATATCGGCAATGCCATAAAGAATTAGGAGAGGGTTTGTGCACGTTAAAGTAAGCTCGGATAAAATATTTCAAATGACTATTTTTATCAGCTCTATTGGATGGCTGTGGGTGGTTTGCTGGCAAAGGGAGAGGTCAAATGCACCGATGGCTTATCTCTGCATTTAAATAGTGTATGAAATACATTAACAATGAAGACCTTTAAATTTCTGAAAAATAAGTATGATGTTGAGCTCCTGATTGATATCGGTGCTTATAAAGATATTCCGAATTATTTTTTCGAAAGTAAGCTTCATGATGCTGATTTTTATGAAATCATATTTTTTGTTAAAGGGAACGGCTATTTAGCACTTGATCAGCAGCGCATTGAAATTACTGATCATACCATTGTTTTTATCTCTCCATTTCAAAAAAGAAGGTGGTTTTTAGACAAAACTAAGGTGGATTGTTATTTCCTGTTTTTTCAGGATAGCTTTTTGTCTGATTTCTTCTCGGATAAATTATTTGCTTTCAGGCTGCAGTTTTTCTATAACAAAACAAAACCACTCTACCTGAAGGTTAATGACGGCTTCTTTTCACAGCTGGCGAATATTATTCAGGAGCTGCTCATGGAGATCAAAACATTTAAGTCAGATAGCGAACATATGATCAGGGCGTTGTTATACCTGGTGTTAATTAAACTCAATCGCGCCTATGCACAGCATTATCTGTTGTCTTCAGAAACAGAAAATAATAGCCTGGCATTCAGGTTTAAGGAGGTTTTACAAAATGACGTATGTAAAACCAGAAATATCGATTATTATGCACAGCAGTTAGGCACTAGCAGGGTAACACTCAATAAATGCATCAAAAGGCAGTTCGGGTTTACCGTTTCTGAAATGGTCAATGAATTTATCCTGTTTGAAATTAAGTCGCTTTTATCTTATACGCAGCTGAATATCAATGAAATTTCGTATCAGTTGCAATTCTCACAGGCCAATCATTTAACACGTTTCTTCAAGTCGCAAACCGGGATCTCCCCGAAAGCATTCAGAAATGCTTATCAAAAGGGTAGTTCTGTTATCTGATTGGTCTTGATTATTTTTTTATGCATGGTATTTTTGTGCAGGTGCCTGTTCACCACTAACTTTTATACAAAAAACAGGCAGACGTTCTTGACATAAAGGAAGAACAGATAAACGATCACACCATTAAAAACAGCATTTAAATGAAAAAGCAAATCAGATTTATCCTCGTATTTACACTGATTTTACTTCCCTGCTTACTCTTCGGGCAGCAACAGCAAACCATCGAACTTGCTAAACTGTACAAAAAAGGAAAGCTTAAAGCCGTAAACAGAACGATCAAAATTATTTCAAGTGATAGTGGAGCTTACCTGAAAATATCGGAAAGTAAAAAGGAAGGTATTGTTTGGCTACCGGTGAAGGACTTTAAAAACGGAACCATTGAGATTGAAATGCGGGGAAAAGACGTTTTTCAGCGCAGTTTTATCGGGATTGCCTTTCATGGTGCCGATGATCTTCATTATGATGCGGTATATTGCCGTCCTTTTAATTTTTTTGCTAAAGATGCTGTCCGGCGAGTTCATGCGGTGCAATACATTTCACAACCCGATTTTACCTGGGAAAAACTGCGAAAGGAGCGGAATGGGGTTTTTGAGAAAGAAATCATTGATCCACCAAATCCTGATGATTGGTTTAGTATGAAATTAGTAATGGAGGGCACTACCGTTAAAGCGTACATCAACCATTCCAGCCAGCCTTCACTGGTGGTCAAAAAACTCAACCATCGAACAGCTGGAAAAATAGGCCTTTTTACAGCAGATAGCAGCGGAGGAGACTTTAAAACCATGAAGATAAATAATCATCAATAAACCGGTCGAATGATTGGTATCAAATATTTACAGTATCGATGTATATGCCATTCGGGTGAGTCAATTTTAACCGTGTTAGAGATTTAACAGTATTTTTTACGAATACCCGTTGTGCCGTATCAGAAATATAAAACCTTCATGCCTAAAAAAATGTCTAATGAATGAAACTATATCATTAACCATTGCCAAAACATATGAGGATCGGAATTATCGCTCACTTAAAACACCCCATAATTGCCCCGTTTGCAGGCGGACTGGAGGTATTTACACATGAAATAACTCGTAGACTGGTATCTCGCGGTCACGATGTGATACTATTTGCCAGTTCAAGTTCTGATGAAAATCTTCCTGTTGATCCGATTCTATCTGATGAACATTATGATCAGCAAACAGGGATGCGGATCAAAAAAAGGGATTTGCCCTCAGAATATATCGCTGAGCATCATGCCTATTTTGGTTTGATGTCGAAAATTGATGATTATAACCTGGACATCATTTTCAATAACAGCCTGCACTATATCCCGATTACCATGGCCAATCTGTTAAACACACCGATGTTAACCGTTTTGCATACCCCACCATTTTACGAACTGCAACTGGCCATTAAGGCAGAACAAAAAAATCCTGTGATTCAATACGTTACTGTGTCTAAGCAGAGTGCAGCGAACTGGAGCAATATTGTTTCCAGTTGTGAGGTGATTGAAAACGGAATTGATCTGGATCAGTGGAAGGTCTATGCGGAAGCAAGTGAAGAAAAATATGCCGTTTGGTTTGGAAGAATCCATCCGGATAAAGGCCTCCATTTGGCTATACAGGCTGCAAAGCTAGCCGGCATTCCGCTGAAAATTGCCGGTGGAATTGCGGACCAGAAATATTTTAAGGAAAAGGTAGCCATACTGCTGGATGAAAGCACAACGCTATTAGGCCTGCAGGACCAAAAATCATTAAACGCCCTGATCGGAGGAGCAAGTGTATGTATTGTGAGTCCGTGCTGGCAGGAGCCATTTGGTTTAGTGGTTGCAGAAGCATTGAGCTGTGGTACGCCGGTAGCCGGTTTTAAGATGGGTGCTTTATCCGAAATTATAGCCACAGGAACCGGTATCCTGGTTGATTATCCTGCCGTTGATGATTTGGCCACTGCTATACAAGACGCCATGAAACTAGACAGAAAGACGGTGAGTGATTATGCCAGGCAGCGGTTTGATATTGAAAAAATGGTTGAAAAATATGAAGATATGCTGGCAGCGGTAGCTGAGGGTAAAATCAAGAAAAATCTGGTAGCCATATGATCACAGATACAACCGAAGTATTTCATACAGCAATCAGCAAGCCTTCCATTGATGAGGTGTTGAAAAGAATTGCGGAAAGTGCCACGGCTACAGAGCATCAGCCTGATGGTCCGGCAGCAGAATTTAAATGGTTGCATGAATGCGGGGCACTATCCATTGTGCTTCCTGGTCATGAACTGGATTTTAATCTACCTAAAACACCCCAGTTGCTGCGTCTTCTGAAAGACGTGGGCAAGACCAATTTAGCTGTAGGAAGAATCTATGAAGGGCATATTAACACCCTTTACCTGATCCATTTATATGCCGCACAAGCACAGCGTGAGCGATGGTACAAAGAAGCAGAAGCAGGCCTGTTGTTTGGCATATGGAATACCCAGGCTGCAGATGGCATTTCGCTTGAAGCAGTTGATTCGGGATTTCGCGTTCAGGGAAGCAAAACCTTCTGTTCGGGCGCTGCCATCATCAACCGTGCACTGATTTCTGGAGATATTCACCGAGATGGTGAAAAAGGCTGGCAATTGCTGGTCATCAATATGGAAGATTTGCCACAGGATAGAATTGACTATGATAGCTGGAAACCTTTGGGCATGAAGGCATCTGGCAGTTATAAAGTAAATTTTAGCGATTACCTCATTTACGATGAGGATTTACTGGCCCGCCCAGGTACTTATTTAACCCAGCCGTATTTTAATGCCGGGGCCATTCGCTTTGCAGCCGTACATCTGGGTGGTGCCGAAGCCATTGCAGCGCATACCCTTTCTTATTTAAAACAGTTGAAGCGCACAGATGATCCTTTCCAGCAGATGCGCATATACCATATGATGAGTGAACTCACCACCGGACAATTGTGGTTGAACCGTGCCGGTAAGTATTATGATCGATGGGTTGCAGCAGGTACACATGATGATGCATTGATTGCTTTTGCCAATATGACCCGTACGATCATTGAAGAAATCTGCTTAAAGATAATGGATGAGAGCAACCGTTGTGTAGGTGCACGAGGATTAATGGAACCTTTTGAACTGGAACGCCTGCACCGCGACCTGACATTCTACCTGCGCCAGCCCGCACCGGATGCCACCAGACTGAAGGCTGCCGATTTTTTTATACAAAACGATTTTTCTTTTGACGATGATATTTGACAAAAAAGCCTTCAGGTCATCAGCAACAGGCGTGGAGGAAAAATTTCTCCGCACGATCAAAAGATGCCTGATTTTAGCACCACATCCTGATGATGAATCTTTGGCTTGTGGTGGTTTAATTCAATTGCTGCTTCAGCAAGGTACCGAAGTGCGGGTGATCCTCACCACTGATGGAAGCCAGTCACACCAGTCAGCTACCTATCCGCCTGATCAGCTGGCTGCATTGCGGTATGGAGAAATGATTACTGCACTGGATTGTTTAGGTATAGATCCGCAACAACTTAAAGGTTACCAAAGTAAAGATTCTGCCATGCCGGCTAAAGGTGAACCCGGTTTTGAGACCTTATCTGAAAGGCTTCATGCTGATCTTTCTCATTTTCTTCCGCAACTTATTTTAGTTCCTTACGAACTTGATCCACACCGCGACCACCGGGCAACCTTTCAATTGCTGTTATCTGCGTTAAAAAATGTAGCCAATTATAAGCCCGTGATCTGGGAATATCCCATCTGGCTTTATGAAAATGCCAGTGAAAGTGATATTCCGAAACTGGAAGCCGGAGAACTTAAGTTTTTAGACATCCACGGTTATCTGCATAAAAAAGAAAAAGCCATTCAGGCGCATCAATCTCAAACCACCCAACTCATTGATGATGACCCATCCGGATTTAGGTTAACAACAGAAATGATGGGGAATTTTTTAAACGGGAAAGAATATTTTATGCAGCGCAACAAAATCAATCCGGCCGGCACCCTTTCTAAAGACTACTTCGAAACACTTTACAGCACGCATTCAGATCCATGGTCATTCGAAACCAGCGCATATGAAAGCCATAAATATGCGGCTACCATATCGGCCATCCCGGATGGACAATACCGGAAAGCGTTGGAGATTGGCTGTTCCATCGGCGTGTTAACACAAATGTTAAGCTCCAAATGTGACCATTTGACCGCAATGGATATCAGTGAGATTGCGCTGGAAAAAGCCAGAAAGCGTATGAAAGATCAAAAAGCAGTCGCCTTTATTCAAGGAGGAATTCCCGCCGATTTTCCGGATGAAAGTTTTGATCTCATTGTCATGAGTGAAGTGGGTTACTACCTCTCCAAAGAAGATCTTCTAGCCACCAGGAAACTTATATTTAATTCATTATTGCCTGATGGTGTTTTGGTACTGGTACACTGGACACATTTTGTAGCTGATTATCCATTGAGTGGCGATGAAGTGCACCATTGTTTTGACCAGGCTAAGCTCAAACATTTGAAAGGCAGCAGGACGGCCGATTACCGGCTGGATGTTTACAAAAAGCAGGAATAGATTTTATGAAATTTAACCTTGCTTTTTATGTTCACCATCATGGCGCCGGTCACTTCACCCGTACCGCACAAATCATCAGGCATCTCCATGGTTTCCATATTACTTTGCTTGGTAGTAATTTGAAACCCTACCAGCATTTACTCCCTGAAAAGACTAATGTCATCCATCTTCCTATGGATACGCCAGATCAAAATGATGTATACCATAGTAATGGAAATGCAATTGATGCCTTTCACTATGCGCCATTGAATATAAAAGGAATCAGTGAACGGGCAGCCATGATGACCAACTTTTTCCAATCAGCCCATCCTTTATTACTAGTGGTTGATGTATCGGTAGAGGTGACCCTGCTGGCCCGGTTAGCGGGTATTCCAACCATTGTGATGCGTCAGCACGGGCTTCGCGATGACCTGCCACACCTGATGGCCTATCAGAGCGCTGAACTACTAATTGCTCCTTTTCCTGCTGCCATATCCCCCAAATCTGCACAATGGATCACAGATAAAACCAAATATGTTGGTGGTTTCTCGCGGTTTGATAAAGGCAATTCTGCAGCAGAAAAGCCGCGTCATGTTGCTGTCATTGTAGGAAGTGGTGGTACCTCCATCGATGCGGATTTTATAGGATTTCTTACCGATGCTGCCCATGATTTTCATTTTTACATTATCGGAAAAATTGACGGGAAAGCTAAAGTACAGCCTCATGTCACCTATTACGGACATCAGGATGAACCGGGAATGCTGTTAGCGCAGTGCAGCATGGTAATTGGCAATACCGGTCACAATACCGTAATGGAAATGGCCAGCCTGAATAAGCGATTTATTGCCATTCCGGAATCACGTCCGTTTGATGAACAATTAGATAAGGCGAGGGCCATCCAGTCCGTTCCCGGCGTAATGATGATTTTACCCGAATCGCTTTATGAAACCAACTGGAACGAGGTTTTGCACCAGCTGCAGGCTCAACAGCCTGTGTGGGATGGTATAATAGCGGAAAATGCACTGGCAAGTACCGCAGAAGCAATTGTGGCTGTAGGCCAAAAAATATATGGTTAACTTATTTTTTTAAGGCAGCAATGATTTCCTGCTCAGCAGGTTGCCGCTTCAGGATAATCCGGGTTGGATGCCATTCTATTAAACCTAAATCGCTGAAGGCCTTCAACCAGCCTTCCATGGGCCATTTTTTCCATTTCTGATAGAAACGGTTAGCATTGCCAACGATGTCTTTGAGGTGGTTAAGCGGCGGTGAAAAGCTTTCATGGTACTGGTGGTAGGCGATGGCCGGAATATGTTTTAGCGGAACATGCATTTCTGATGCTGTAAAGGAAAAATCAGTATCCTCTGCACCGTAGCCTTCATAGCCTTCATCGAATCCGCCAATGTGATGGTAAACGGATCTGGCACAGGCAAAATTTAAAGACCAGAAAAGTGCATAAGGTATCTCATTCATTTCACCCCGAATCGGATCAGGATCGCTCCAAAAATCCATAGACGTTAAAAAACCATCTTGTTCAGTAGCGTCTTTACGAAGATACCTGACTGTTCCACTCCACAATGTAGTTGCGTTTTGATGTCGCTGATAGTCGGCAATAAGCGTGGCACCCGGAATACAATCAACATCTAAAAAGATGAGGAAATCGCCATTTGCTTTCTCTGCCGCCAAATTCCGGGCTGCAGCAAGGGGCAGTTGTCCATTCTTGAAGATAGTATGGCAATGCACCGGGAAGGGCAGTGCCGGGATGTTCCTGATCGGCTCGTTCATAAAAACAATTACCACTTCATCAGGTAGAACGGTATTCATTTCCAATCCTTTAAGCAAGTTGATCAATGCATTTGCCCGTCCTTTTACAATGGTTAAAACAGATATCATAAAACACTTTAAACGGCGATACCCTGCAAATCATCTGTTTCAGTGATGATCATAGGGGCAGGCATAGGTTGTAGAATAGTTTTTGAAAAATATTGTCTCACCGAACTGATGGCCTTAGAAATAGGTTCCATGATAATCTGATGATGTCCGGAAGATAAAAGATGTTCCTCCATCTGTTCCCACAAGCTTTCAAAATACTGATTGTTTTGTACAGCCATTTTAAGTGCATGAAAATCAATGGCCAGTGCAGCAGCCATTTCCTTGAGTTCCGTATAGAAGGCAGGACATTGTTTGCGGCTTGTCCAGAGTTTCCGGAGTGAATTTTTAGTGCTTAGTTTAAAAATCAGTGTTTCCAGTGATTCCACTAACTGTTGCTCTCCCTTGGTACTCATATCCTGCCATTGTTGTAATTGTACCGAAAATCCAAATTCCACCCTGCCATTAAGCCTCGAGGAAGTATAGATTTTCACTTTTGGAGAATGCCTGATTTTGGCATCTATTCTTTTTAAACGTTTTCTGAATTCTTCATCTTCGAGGTATGGGATGGCTGGTAACCTTCCCGAACGATCATACATTTCACAAGTAACCGCCAGGCTTGGGCCATAGCATTGGAAGTGCCTTGGCCATGGATTGGATATACATGGATCAAGAACGGATTCCAGCCGGCTTGTAAACAAGCGGTACGTCACATCACGCAGGTGGTGCAATTTAGATTGAAGTGGTGTATCTCTGGGTAAAATTCTACCACCCACAACATCCGCACCGTTTTCCATTTCGTCCATAATGTGATATAACCATTGCGGATCAGCCTGGCTATCACCATCTGTAGAAACAATGATACCACGGTATCCGGCCACTTCTATCAGCCGTTGATAGGCGGCATCCATTAGTAATCTCCTGGCTGTGCCAATATGAGCCGCTTTACCTTCCAGCGTGATTGCTGCCACATGCAACCTCAGTTCAGGGTATTGAAGCTGATAATTCCGGCAGATTTCAAAAGTACGGTCAGTACAATTATTGGCCAGCACCAAAACTTCAAAATATTCGGGTGGAACAGGGATTCCAGATGGATCAACCTGCATACGGATGGCATCCAATGTATGGGCAATACAAGCTTCCTCATTTTTAACCGGAACAATAACTGATAAACGCAAAAAGGGATCTGGTGATGTGGAGAAAAGAATAACGTTTTTTTTAGATAAGTATAGAATCATAATGCTGGTTAAGACATGTTTCAAGGAGAACAGTATTATTGAAACAAAAGTTCTATAATTCTGTCCGCCCGCATCATGTATATAAACAAAGTAGTGCTTAAAGCCTGGAAATGAACTTGTCAGGAATAAAATAAATTAAATTGCTCAGCCTGGTTATGCAGAAAGTGCACTGATGATTGAGTTGGAATAGACCGGTTGTGTTATAGAAGGCTGTGGTGTGAGCGGGTTTCAATTTCGGCAATAATCTGATTGATAACAGGCGAATGCAGGGCAATGTGATGGCTTTGCGGGGCGAGATCACTTTCGAACAAAGAAACCTTTTCAATCAATTCATCCAGTGGAAGCAGCTGCCAGTCTTCGCCCGGAGGCCTCAATGCCGCAACAATATGCCCCTCATGGATAATCTCAAAAATACCATCTGCTTCGCTGACGGTGATACTTGTATTTTCACCATCCAGAATGACTTCAAGGTTGAAAGATTTCATATTTAGGCAACAAATTTTAAAAGTAAAAAGTTTTGGAAGTGTAAAAATGATGACCATGGCCAAGGGCAATCTGCTTTCCGGGTGTCAAAATTAATAGCTCTCCATTTCAATAATTTAGCATCAGCCATTTGCAAAAGTCGATTATCCCTATAAATTTGCGGCATGACTGTGACTGTGCTGGCCATCCCGGAGACTGATTTTGTTCCGGCTAAACACCTGGCTAAAATCATGAATGAGCGTTTAAAGCGTGCCGCAAAGGAACTTGCTGAAGTACACCTTAAAGCATTAACCGAAAGTGGTTTCTCAAAGGATGATCTGGTAATTTATATCAGTTATAACCCTAAATTTAAAATACGTTACCGCATCGTAAATGATGTGCCTGCCAATGTGGAATATTTTGTGGCGGCATGTTGTGGTCGCCTCGGCTATATGCTCTGGCGAACCAATCTGATTAATACTGATCAGTAAATTTACCCTTCCCGGCATAACATCTTTAAAACGCTTTTAACCAGAAGCCAAAACAGAAAACACTTCACCCGTTTTTCCTGTCAAGATTAAAAGGAGGTTCAGTTAAATTGTGGTCATTCTATTTCACATTGTTTGCTATATTTGCAATCACCATACATTTAAAAGGCATCATTTTATATGAGTTTAGGGACACCCGAAAGCAGATACGAGCTTGTTTCAGGATTGGAAATACATGTTCAGTTAAATACCAATACCAAGATATTTTCTGCTGACAGTGCATCTTTCGGGGCTTTACCGAATCAACATATTTCTACCGTATCCCTGGCTTTACCAGGTGCTTTGCCAAAGCTGAATAAAGAAGTTGTGGCAAAGGCTGTACGCATTGGCCTGGCCTTAAACTGTACCATTAACCAGCTGAATCATTTCGACCGTAAAAACTACTTCTATGCCGATTTGCCAAAGGGATACCAGATTACGCAGGATAATCAGCCCATTTGCATCAACGGATTTTTGGAGGTGGAATTAAATGATGGTTCAAAAAAGAAAATAGGTATTAACCGCATTCACCTGGAAGAAGATGCAGGCAAAAGCATCCACGATCAGGATGACCAGTATTCACTGGTTGATTTAAACCGTGCAGGTGTACCTTTAATTGAAATTGTCACCGAGCCCGATATCCGCAGTGCGGAAGAAGCATCTGCATTACTGAGCGAAATCAGGAAACTGGTTCGGCATTTAAATGTGAGTGACGGCAATATGGAAGAAGGCAGCCTGCGTTGCGATGCGAATATTTCCATCCGTGAAAAGGGTACCAGTAGCTTTGGCATACGTTGTGAAGTTAAAAACCTGAATTCTATGCGAAACGTACGCAGGGCCATGGAATTTGAATTTGGAAGACAGGTTAAGGTGATCAGTGAGGGTGGAAAAATTATCCAGAGCACTTTGAATTTTGATGCCGATAAAGGTACCACATCACCCATGCGCACCAAAGAAGAAGCCAATGATTACCGGTATTTTGCTGATCCGGATCTGTCACCCATTTATATTTCTGATGAATGGCTTTCCGAAATTAAGGCCGCCATGCCAGCTTTGCCAAATGAGATCTCCACTCAGTTAATTGCTGAATTTGGTATCAGCAAGGCTGATGCGACTTTATTTGCAGAAGACACGGATTTGCTTCATTATTTTAATCAAACCTTACCCGAAGTAAAGATCAAAAAAACACTGATTAATTGGTTGATTGGCCCTATCAGAGCAGTTTTAAGTGAAAAGGGGATTGCCATTGCAGCCTATAAAATTAAGCCGGATCAGCTCGCGAAAGCCATCAATCTGGTTGATGATAAAAAATTAACCCAGCAAATTGCCATTCAGCAGTTATTACCGGCAGCTGAAGAAAGTACTGGTGTTGATGTTGCTGTTTTAGCAGAACGCCTGAACTTACTGATCAGTGAAAACAGCAACGAACTTGATGGATTTATTGATGAAGTATTGAACAAATACCCGCAACAGGTAGAAGCTTATAAAAAAGGTAAAAAGGGTGTTTTGGGCCTTTTTGTTGGCGACGTCATGAAACTGGCAAAAGGCAGGGCGGATGCCAAAAAACTCAACGAATTAATATTAGAAAAACTGAAATAATGAAATTGAAAAACTTAAGCCTGATCATATTGATCGCAATTGCTTTCACAGCATGTAAACCCAAGGATAGTTTTACTATTGATGGTATCTTCAAGAACCCCGGAACTGAGAAAAAAGTGTTTCTCTTTGGCATGCAAAACAGCCAGATGGTGGCCATAGATTCAACCAATCTATCAGAAAAAGGCGAATTCAAATTTATCAGAAAAACACCATCTGTTGATTTTTTCAGGGTTTCTATAGGCAATCATGAATTTATGCTGATTGCCAAAAACGGAGATGACATCAAACTGGAAGCAGACCTTGCTGATAAAACAATGGCCTACAAAATTTCAGGAGCCAATGAAGTTGAAAAATTATCTGAACTGAATGCACTTCGGAATAATTTTGCGAAACAGGTAGAAAAGCTGCAGGCAGATTTTGAAGCAAAAGTTGCCAAACAACCACAAAACAGGGCGGCTGTACTGGAAGAAATGAAACCCCAGTATGAATCTTACATCAACCAGCTAAATACTTCCATCCTTAAATTTGCAAAGGATAACAAAGGCACGCTGGCCAGTTTTTATGCCATGAATACGTTAAGTCCGCAGGAATTTGAAGCAGAACTGGTTACTTTCGCTGATGAAATTAAAGACCAGATTAAAGGAAATGCTACAGTAGATGCCTTTATCAAACAAATGGCTTTGTTAAAGGCCGTTCAGGTTGGCCAGGTTGCTCCGGCATTTACCATTAATACCGCTGATGGAAAACCAGTGAGTTTAGCTGATTATAAGGGGAAATACGTGTTGGTGGATTTCTGGGCTTCATGGTGCCAGCCTTGCCGTCAGGAAAACCCGAATGTGGTAAAGGTGTATAATAAATACAAAGGTAAAAATTTCGACATCCTGGGCATTTCTCTGGATACCGATAAAGCAGCCTGGCTGGGTGCGGTTAAAGCGGATGGTTTAATGTGGACACATGTATCAGAATTGAAAGATTTTAACGGCGAAACGGTCAAAAAATACCAGGTTCAGGCCATTCCGGCTTCCTTTTTAATTGATCCTTCAGGAAAAATTGCAGCTAAAAACTTGCGTGGAGAGGAACTGGATGCTTTTTTAGGAAAAACATTACGTTAAAAGAAATTCAATGTTAAACTAATTTAAGTCGTTAACAATTTATTAACTTAGGCTTAACGAAGAGTTACATCAGAGATACTACTTTCGTAACAAATATTTAACTATGAATAATCCAGGTCAGAAAATATTAATTGTTGATGATGAACCAGACATTGTAGAACTGATTGAATATAACCTGAAAAAGGAAGGCTATCAGGTTTTTACAGCTTCAAATGGTCAGGAAGGAATTACGGTAGCCAAGAAAGTTCATCCTGATTTGATTATCCTGGATATCATGATGCCTAAGATGGACGGCATTGAAGCCTGCCGCCTGATGCGTGCTATTCCTGAATTTAAAAATACATTTATGGTGTTTTTAACCGCCAGGAGTGAAGAGTACTCAGAAATAGCCGGTTTTAATGTTGGCGCAGATGATTACATCGCCAAACCGATTAAACCACGTGCTTTAGTCAGCCGCATTAATGCCATCCTCAGAAGAAATTCAGGCACAGAAGAAATTTCAGAGAACAAACTGGAAATTGGGGATCTGGTAATCGACCGTGAAGCTTATCTGGTATTTCAGGGTGGTAACAAGGTGGTGCTGGCAAAGAAAGAATTTGAATTGTTATATCTGCTGGCTTCTAAACCGGGAAAAGTGTATACCCGTGAATCTATCCTTAAAAATATCTGGGAAGATTCAGTAGTGGTAACCAACAGAACCATTGATGTGCATATCCGTAAACTCAGGGAAAAACTGGGTGAAACCTATGTGTCAACCGTAAAAGGCGTGGGCTACAAGTTCGAACTTTCTTAGATAGTTATTTACGTCTGAAGTCAGCAACAGGGACTGACCACAACGAAATTAAAAGCCGCAAATTCGCAGATGACATTCAGCGCGTTTGCGGCTTCTGTTTTTTATATATAGGACATGACGGCAAGTGCTATCTTGATTGCGAACTAAGCGGTAGTGTGAAGCAATCTCTATCGTAAAAACGACAAAACAGATTGCTTCGCCGGCTGAAAAAGCCGCCTCGCAATGACGATCACCGTAAACCGTCATTGCGAACTGAAGTTGCGGGCTGAGCGGTAGTGTGAAGCAATCTCTATCGTAAAAACGACAAACAGATTGCTTCGCCGGCTGAAAAAGGTGCCTCGCAATGACGAATTCAACGGAGTTCGTCATTGCGAACTGAAGTTGCGAACTAAGCGGCAGTGTGAAGCAATTTCTATCGTAAAAACGACAAAACAGATTGCTTCGCCGGCTGAAAAAGCCGTCTCGCAATGACGATCACCGTAAACCGTCATTGCGAACTGAAGTTGCGGGCTGAGCGGTAGTGTGAAGCAATCTCTATCGTAAAAATGACAAACAGATTGCTTCGCCGGCTGAAAAAGCCGTCTCGCAATGACGATCACCGTAAACCGTCATTGCGAACTGAAGTTGCGGGCTGAGCGATGGTGTGAAGCAATCTCTATCGTAAAAACGACAAAACAGATTGCTTCGCCGGCTGAAAAAGCCGCCTCGCAATGACGATCACCGTAAACCGTCATTGCGAACTGAAGTTGCGGGCTAAGCGATGGTGTGAAGCAATCTCTATCGTAAAAACGACAAAACAGATTGCTTCGCCGGCTGAAAAAGCCGCCTCGCAATGACGAATTCACCGTAAACCGTCATTGCGAACTGAAGTTGCGGGCTGAGCGGTAGTGTGAAGCAATCTTTCTTCTCAGGAGTTTAAAGCATTAAAAAATAAAATTGTATTTTTGCGGCGCATTAACCAATACACAATTTGAAGTATCCCAATTTTAAAGACCTTATCCTATTCGAAGACGATAATTTTATCGTGATCAATAAACCTCCATTCCTGGCTTCACTTGATGAAAGGGGCGGTTCAGGAGAAACCAATGTTTTACGCCTGGCCAAACAATACAGTGATGATGCACAGGTTTGTCACCGGTTGGATAAGGAAACCTCTGGTGCTTTGATTATTGCGAAAAATCCGGAAGCGTACCGCCATGCTTCCATGCAGTTTGAAAGACGGAAAGTCAATAAAACGTATCATGCAGTAGTAGATGGTCATGTGATCTTCGATCAGTTATTGGTTGATTTACCAATTCTGAATGATGGAAACAAAAACGTAACCATCGATCGGGCTGAAGGCAAAAGGGCAGAAACCATATTTGATTCTTTAAAATATTATAAACACTACACCCTGGTAGAATGCAAGCCCATTACCGGAAGAATGCACCAGATCAGGATTCACCTGGCTACGCAAAGGGCTGCCATTGTAGGTGACGAGATGTACAAAGGAAAACCTGTTTTTCTCTCTTCCATCAAACGCGGATATAAGCTCACTAAAGGAGAAGAAGAGCAGCCGGTAATGAAACGTTTTGCTTTACACGCGAGGCATCTGGTATTTAAAGGCCTGGATGATCAGGATATTACCATCGAGGCACCCTATCCGAAAGATTTTGCTACCCTTATCAAGCTTTTGGATAAATTTGACGCTTAAATAATGCATTAAAAGTTGACCTGATAATCACTTTTACCTACATTTGGAACATTCGCTCTATATTAAAATTCAATAGAATGTATATCCGCTTTGTCAATTACCTTGATAACATTAATCAGTACCGAAAATCAAAAATATCAAACCGTAACTTCCTCATTATACTGGCCGTAATTGTTGGTGTTCTCGCCGGACTTGCGGCAGCGGCAATTAAAAGTTTAACCCATCATATTGAAGAATTTCTCCAGTCAGACTGGCATTGGAAATACAAATATTACTTGTATTTTATTTTTCCGATGATTGGTATTTTTCTGACGGTTTTATACATCAAATATTTCATTCGTAAAAGTAAATTTGAAACGGGTTTAACTCCTTTACTTTACGCCATCTCCAAAAAATCAAGCCGGGTAGAAGCACATAATATTTATTCACAAATTATCACGGCGGCCATCACAGTGGGTTTTGGAGGTTCTACAGGTCTGGAAGCGCCCATTGTAACCAGTGGTGCATCAATAGGGTCTAATCTTGGTCGCTTTCTGGGCTTATCTTACCGGGAGATCACCATGCTGGTAGCCTGTGGTGCCGCGGCAGGTATTGCCGGTGCTTTTAACAGTCCGGTAGCCGGAATCGTTTTCGCCATTGAAATTTTATTGCCAGAATTTACCATCCCAGCTTTTATTCCGCTTTTACTTTCAGCAGCTACAGCAGCGGTAGTGGCCCGGATCTTTTACACCCAGCAATTATTTTTCCTGGTAACCGAAGGCTGGCAGATCAATGCATTATTTTATTATGTGCTACTGGCTGGTTTAATTGGCCTTTTTTCCATCTATTTTACAAAAGCGAATTATGCGGTAAAGGGATTGTTTTATAAAATTAAGCACCCCTACACCAAAGTAGTGGTGGGTGGTTTAATGCTTGGCTTTCTGGTATTTCTTTTTCCCACCTTGTATGGAGAAGGATATATCACGATGAAGAATCTGCTGAGGGGGGATTATCTGGCTGTCATTAACAACAGTATTTTTGAAAGTTACAATTCCATTCCGCCCATGGTGGTGTTGTTTACGGTGGTTACGATCTTTATGAAATCACTGGCTACCCTCATCACGCTGGGTGCCGGCGGTAATGGTGGTACCTTCGCGCCCAGTTTAATTATGGGCGGATTAATCGGTTTTATCTTCGCCTACGTGGTAAATCTTTCGGGCCTGGCACATTTAAATGTATCTAATTTTATTGTAGCGGGTATGGCTGCTGCATTAGGTTCTATTATGCATGCGCCGTTAACGGGCATTTTTCTGATTGCAGAAATTACCGGTGGATACATCCTGATGGTTCCTTTAATGATTACTACGGCCATTTCTTATGCCATAAACCGCAGTTCACAAAAACATTCTATTTACACTAAGGTACTGGCGGATAAAGGCGAACTATTGTCTCATGAGGATAAAGACACTACGGTTTTGAACCAGATGAAACTCAAATACCTTATTGAAAAAACGTATCCCCAGTTACAGATGAACGATCAGATTGCTTTAAAGATGAACGAGATTGTGCAGTCGCATAAAAATATTTGTGCAGTGACGGATGAAACCGGAGATTTTAAAGGAATTATCTATATAGAAGAGCTTTTCAGTCAAATGGTTAACCATCCGGATCAGGAAAACCTGCTGGCTACCAACCTGGTGCAGGCAGCGCCAAATACTGTGATTGAAAATGACGATTTAAAAGTGGTTTTGCAGAAAATGGAGCAAGATAATGTATGGGTTTTACCGGTAACGGATGAGGCCAATCATTATAAGGGATTTGTTTCTAAAACCGCCATTTTTAATAAATACAGGGCACTCCTGATGCGGCAGAATGATTACATGAGTTAATTCAATGTTTTCAGGCAGGGCTTATTGTTACTACTCATGAACAACCAACCTGCAATCTACCATGACCTTCTGGTATTCTGAGTGGTCAATTTCTTTATTCATCAGTTGAAGCAGTAGTTTCACCGCATTTTCACCCACGTCCTCCGGCTGTTCTTCTACAGAGGCAACAGGCGGAATATCCAGGTAACTGATAAAGGCATGATTGCCAAAACCTATAAATTCCATATTCCGAAGGTGGGCATAATTTACAGCGCGCAGGTATTTAATTGCATCAAACAAAACGGATTCTTTAAACGCCACCAGGGCTGTAGGTAAATAATCGGTATTCGAGAACAATTGCTGTATAGCTGCTATCGTACTCTGCTGATCAAAATCCGTATAGGCCACCAGATCGGCATTAAAAGGGATGGCATGATCTCTGAGGGCATGAATATATCCATTAAAGCGGTCGTGCGTAAAACTGATCATTTTAGGGCCGCCGAGGTAGGCAATCTGCCGGTGCTTCCGCTGTATTAAAAAACGGGTGGCTTCATAACAACCCTGAAAAGTATTGCCCAGCACTTTATGACAGCTTAAATTGAAACTTGGATTTCTGGCATAATAAACCACAGGTATACCCAGGTTTTCGAACTGGCCCAGGTGGGCAAAATCTTGTGTATTTTTAGAAATGGCAATAATTAATCCATCCACCCGGCTTTTCAGCAGCATATCTGCGGCCTGAATTTCCTTTTCCAGTTCATCGTGGGTTTGTTTGATGATCACGTTATAGCCGTTTGCGGTGGCAAATTGCTCTACACCATAAATGCTTCTGGTAAAAAAATGATCTAAAAGATTGGGCAGGATAATGCCGATGATCCGTGATTTTCTTTCCTGTAAATTAATGGCTGATTTGTTTGGGGTGAAGTGCAGCTCCCTGGCCATTTCCTGAACGCGCTTTTTGGTATAGGCATTAATGGTGGGATAATCGTTCAGTGCTTTAGAAACGGTAGATACCGACATTTTTAGTTTTTCGGCCAGGAATTTCAGCGTAACGGGTGTGTTGCGAATCATCTTTTAAATCTCTACGCATAGTTAAGCAAAATCTGTAATTATTTCAAACGTTTGAAATGGTGATGGAAACCGATTTACTTTATTTATATGCTACTTTAATCAGATCCTGTATGAAGCTTTTTTAAATTCGTTCTGCAAATAATAACCTATGATCATTATCTTTTCTATGCCCGGAACTTTATCCATAACCGAATCTTTCCAACGTAATACATGCAGTTGATCAGCTATAATAATGTATCATTTGCAGGGGAACAGGTGGAATGGTGATATCAGAAAAAATAATCGATTACAGTCTTTTAACATAAATTTTCTTCAAATTACCTCCCTTTTGGAAACACCGTCTGTTAATTAATTGTTAGTTTTGGATCAGTTCATTACACATTAAAGAAAAATAATTATGCTTAGATCAGGTTATATCATACTTTTCGTTTGCTTTTCATTTATCGCCAGTGCCCAGGTTAGTGCTATCCAGAACATTCAGGGCAGAAAAATCCAGAGTTTAAATGGTAAATGGAATTATATTGTTGATCCCTATGAAAACGGTTATTACGATTACCGTCATCAGCCTTTTGATGAATCTAAAAGTGGAACGGGAGGGTATTATGATGACCGGGTACAGAAAGACAAAACAGAATTAATAGAATATAATTTTGACCTCTCGCCACAGATGAATGTTCCCGGAGACTGGAATTCTCAATCAGAACAATTATCCCTTTACGAGGGTAATGTTTGGCTGCGCAGAAAATTTGATGTTAAGCCAGAAAAGGGAAAAAAATATTATGTGTACTTCGGAGCTGTGAACTATGAGGCACATGTTTACCTGAATGGTAAAAAGCTGGGCATCCATAAAGGTGGTTTTACGCCTTTCCAGTTTGATGTTACAGCTGGTTTAAAGCCAGGTGAAAATACACTAATTTTGAAAGTTGACAATATCCGTAAGCCTGATGAAATCCCTACGGTGAATACTGACTGGTGGAATTATGGTGGAATTACACGTGATGTTTATCTGGCCGAATTTCCGGATCATTTCATCAGTGACTATAAACTCCAGCTTGTAAAGGGAAATAATAACTTGCTGAATTTCTCTATGAAACTGTCTGACGCGACAGCAGGGCAGGACATTACCCTGTCTATCCCAGAATTAAAGCTTGAAAAGAAATATAAAACTGATGCCGAAGGAAAAATCAATGATGAATTTACCTGGAATAATTTATCCCTTTGGACGCCTGAAAGCCCGAAGTTGTATGGCGTGAATATTAAAAGCGATAAGGAAGACATCAACGATAAAATTGGGTTCAGAACCATTCAGGTAAAGGGTGATTCTATTCTCCTGAATGGTAAAAGTACTTTCCTGCGTGGTGTTTCCATTCATGATGAAAATCCGTTGCTGGCAGGCCGTTTGCGCTCGGAAGGTGATATGAGGATGATGCTGCAATGGGCAAAAGACATGAACTGCAACTATGTTCGCCTGGCACATTATCCTCATAACGAAGAAATGCTGCGCTTAGCCGATGAAATGGGATTAATGGTGTGGGCCGAAGTGCCGGTGTACTGGACCATTAGCTGGACCAATCCTTCCACCTATGCGAATGCGAAACAACAGCTGACCGATTTAATTGTAAGGGACAAAAACCGTGCAAGTGTAATCATCTGGTCAATTGGAAATGAAACACCACTGAGCGAAGCCCGCCTGAGTTTCATGAGAAATCTGGCCGAAACAGCACGTATGCTTGACGACAGTCGACTGGTGGCAGCAGCATTGGAAGTTCACCGTGAGGGCAATACCATGGTTTTAAATGATCCTTTGGGTGAAGTCATCGATTTGGTGAGCTTTAATGAATATGCAGGCTGGTACTGGGGCGGCACACCGGCAGAACTGTCTAAATATACTTTTGATATCAAATATAAAAAACCAGTAGTTATCAGCGAATTTGGCGGAGATGCCTTGGGTGGATTTCACGGTGATGAAAGTACCCGCTGGAGTGAAGAATACCAGGAAGCACTTTATAAAAATCAGTTTAGCATGTTAAGTAAAATCAATGCATTACGCGGGGTAACACCATGGATTCTGGCTGATTTCAGGTCGCCGAGAAGACAGCACCCTGTTTATCAGGATTTCTGGAACCGCAAAGGGCTGATCAGTGAAACCGGGAAGAAAAAGAAAGCTTTTTTTGTTGTGAAAGATTTTTATGATCAAATGCAAGCGAAATATAAATAATTAAAATTTATCTTTTTAAGGGATAGCCTGTTAGGCGGTTAACAGACATCATCCATAAAAAAGATACGTTAAAATGATGTTTGCCTGGGTAGAATCAATGGTTTTATCCTGAAATTCGGCAATCATTCACCTGAGATCTCTTTGAAGATCTAAACGTAAATTAAAGAAATAATAATGAAACAACATTTAAGTGTTTTACTGCTTCTGGCAACAGCTTTTGGTACATCGGCACAGCAAAAGAAACAGATAACCAGGCCCGCCGCAAACTATAGCATCGGAAATAAAAAAGTAACGGTTTACACCACAGCTGAAAAGTCTGAATACCGGATCAGTAAAACAGAAACATTAAATTTCATAGAAAATAAGCAACCTTTTGAAACAGAACCCTGCATTTTTGTAGACCCCACGGTAAAGTATCAAACCATGGTGGGGATCGGCGGTGCCTTAACTGATGCCTCGGCTGAAACGTTTGCCAGGCTATCTAAAAAGAACCAGCAGGAATTACTGGAAGCCTATTACAATAAAGATAAGGGAATCGGCTACACACTGGCCCGGACCAATATTGCCAGCTGCGATTTCTCCAGCGACAGTTATACTTATGTAAAAGATGGAGATAAAGATTTAAAAACCTTTAGTGTAGCACATGATGAGCAGTTTAAAATTCCATTAATCAAACAGGCCACTGCTGCCGCTGGCGGTAAATTAACTTTATTTGTAAGCCCTTGGTCGCCACCCGCCTGGATGAAGGATAACAACAGCTTAATTAAAGGCGGACACCTGCTTCCTGAATTTCGCCAGAGCTGGGCTAACCATTATGTAAAGTTCATTAAAACCTATGAAGCAATGGGCATTCCGATCTGGGGTTTATCTGTTCAGAATGAACCCATGGCTAAACAGATCTGGGAATCATGTGTATATACAGCTGAAGAAGAACGTGATTTTATCAAGAATTTCTTAGGCCCAACTTTGCAAAAATCAGGCTTAGCATCTAAAAAGTTAATCGCTTGGGATCATAACCGTGATCAGATTTTCCAGAGGGCAAGTACCATTCTAAACGATAAAGATGCTGCTAAATACGTTTGGGGAATCGGTTTCCACTGGTATGAAACCTGGACAGGCAGCGGCATGCAGTTTGGCAACGTACGCCAAACACATGAGGCTTATCCGGATAAGGCATTGATTTTTACTGAAGGTTGCAAAGAAAAATTTGATGTAAATAAATTGGATGACTGGACTTTGGGAGAGCGTTATGGCTATTCCATGATCAATGATTTTAATGCCGGAACTGCAGCCTGGACCGATTGGAATATTCTTTTAGACGAAAAGGGCGGACCAAACCATGTGGGAAATTTTTGTTTTGCACCTGTGCATGCAGATCTTAAAAAAGATAAGCTTATCTATACCAATGCTTATTATTATATGGGCCATTTTTCCAAATTTATCCGTCCGGGTGCTAAAAGAGTAGGCGTAGCTTCCAGCAGAGATTTATTGCAATCGACTGCTTTCCTGAATACCGATGGCAAATTAGTGGTGGTGGTGATGAATCAGTCAGATGAGAAATTAAAATATAGTTTGTGGATTAAGGGAGAGGCTGCGAATACCACCAGCCTGCCACATTCCATTACCACATTAGTGGTAGAATAAACCAGATAAAAACCTAAACATGATCAAAAAAATCGAAAATCTTTTCTCTTTAAAAGATAAAGTAGTGGTGGTAACCGGCGCAACAGGCGTATTGGGTGAAGCATTTCTTCAGGGCCTGCATGCCGCGGAAGCAAGTCTTGTGGTTATTGGCCGAAATGAGGAGGTAGCGAAACTCCGTGCGAAAGAAGTAACCGATGCCGGTGGCAAAGCCATCTATATTATCGCAGATGTGCTGGATGAGCAGGCACTCCTGGCAGCCAAAACACGAATCATGGAAACCTATGGCAAAATAGATGCTTTGGTGAATGCAGCGGGAGGCAATGTAGCCGAGGCCGTAATCCAGCCGGGAAGCGACATCTTCGACCTTAACATTTCAGCCTTGAAACAGGTTTTCGATTTAAACTTGTTCGGAACCATTATCCCCACTCAAATTTTTGGTCAGGAGATTGCTAAAAATGGGGGCAATATCGTTAATATATCTTCGGTTTCTGCCACACAGGCCATCACCAGGGTATTGGGGTATTCCATGGCTAAATCTGCTGTTGACAGTTATACCAAATGGATGTCTGTAGAACTCGCTAACCGTTATCAGGATAAAATCAGAATCAATGGCATCGTACCCGGATTTTTCATTACCAACCAAAACCGGGCATTGCTCACCAATCCGGATGGCTCATTAACTGCCAGAGGTAATGCCATTATTACTAAAACGCCGTTTAAACGTTTTGGTGCACCTGAAGAATTAATTGGGGCGCTGGTTTATCTTTTAAGTGATGCATCGAAGTTTGTCAACGGAGAAAACATTACCGTAGATGGTGGTTTCTGCGCATTTTCTGGTGTTTAATTAAAAATTTCAGATTTAACGCAAGGCTCTTAAAGGATCGGATAGATTAACCAAATATAACATGAATTATAAAAAATTAGAACAAACCTGGCGCTGGTATGGTCCTGCTGATCCGGTAAGTTTGCAAGATGTGAAGCAGGCAGGCGCAACGGGGATTGTAACAGCACTTCATCATATTCCCCATGGTGAAATCTGGCCATTGGCAGACATTGAAGAAAGGAAAGCCATTATTGAAGCAGCAGGTTTGACATGGTCTGTAGTAGAAAGTGTACCGGTACATGAGGCCATTAAAACCCGAAGGGCAGATGCAGATCACTACCTGGAGAATTATAAAATTTCCCTTCAAAACCTCTCGGCCTGTGGAATAAAAATTGTGTGTTACAATTTCATGCCAGTGTTAGACTGGACCCGTACACAGCTTGATCTGGAAATGACAGATGGCTCGAAAGCTTTATATTTCAACTGGATTGACCTCGCCATATTTGACCTGTACATTTTAAAAAGGGCAGGTGCCACAGAGGACTATTCCGAATCGATTTTAAAACGTGCAGCAGATAAATATGCCACAATGGGTGCACAGGAACTAACTGATCTGCGGATTAACGTTTTAATGGGCATCCCAAATGAAAAGGAAATTGAACTGGAAACCTTGAGGACCAGTATTGATGAATATGCTGCTATCGGAACGCAGGGTTTAAAAGAAAACCTGAAATATTTTTTAAATGCTATTGCCAATGTATGTACAGCAGAAGGCATCAAAATGACCATTCATCCTGATGATCCGCCTTATCCGATTTTAGGACTGCCACGCATCGCCAGCACGCTGGAAGATTTTAAATATATCGTAGAAGAAGTTAACCAAGCATTTAATGGCGTATGTTTCTGCACGGGATCATTAGGTGCCGGAATGAAAAACAATGCCCTGGAAATTTTTAACCTCGTAAAAGACAGAATATATTTTGCACATTTACGTAACGTGAGTAAAGATGAAGATGGTAGTTTTTACGAAGCGGACCACCTGGGCGGTGATGTAAATATGTATGAAATCATGAAAGCCCTTTCGGCAGAAAATGCTCTGAGAGACCGGTCAATTCCATTTCGTCCGGATCATGGCCACCAGATGCTGGATGATCTGGCCAAGCAAAGCAATCCTGGTTATTCAGCCATAGGCCGGTTAAGGGGACTTGCAGAATTGCGCGGACTGGAAGTAGGGGTGACCGGTAACTATTAAACATTGGTCATGTAAAATGAGGCTCAAAAGGCCTCATTTTTATTTAGGAGTATCATAAAATCTCCTTCCACAAACGCTATCTGTACATCTAACTTTTTTGTTATTTGATCCTATTTTAAATGCATCTTTGCTTGTGGCTTGAAATTTGCCCTTTAATCATTATGGAAAATAACCTGCATCCCGAAAAAAAGATTTTAACGCCTTCCGTTATTCATGATGACTTGCCAGAGGTGAAAAAACCAGAACATTTAAGGAAAACGATTCCGAACCACGAGGATATGCTACCTGAAAATCCCGAACGCAATTATCACCTTGAAGAATTTAAATCGGCCACATCCAGTCATGATGAAATTAAGCAAGCTGATGATGATGTATGGAATGGTGAAGATGCTTAGCATTTAGGAATAAATTCAAACTCCCGTTTATTCCTGATTGATTTTAAATAAATATACTTCAGTTTTGTAGCGTTTTATGATCTTCTAACCGTTTATCATGTAAACTAATAAAAATATGAAGCATAAATTACGATCAATTAGCGGGTTGCTACTTTTACTTTCTTTGGTCATCGTCTCTTGTAAGAAAGACAAAATACCTGCTGTACCAAAGGATGTCTTAACCGGGGCATGGGAAGAAACACCTCAAAAAGCATATAGCAGGAGATTGCTTTTCGCAACCGGAGGTCAATTCTCCATGCAAATCAGAGATCAGAATAATCAATATTGGCAAATGGAAGTGATTGGCAAATATACGATTTCCGGAGATCGTTTAATTGTGAATACTGCGAGTAACCTTGAGAAATCTGCTACGGGCAAAATCATCACGAATACCCCGGTAAATTATATTTTATTTGATAGCGGAAAGTTTTCCATTGATCAGCATAAGCTGACCATTCATTATACCACTTACCCGGCGGATGCTCCGGTAGCTACCATGGCCGTATTTAACCAGTTGATTGCCATAGATTAGCACCAACAATAATTAATTTAAAAGAAGGGATAAATTCATCAATTCTTCATTTGATATGTGGAAATTTATTAAACAATTAACAAGGTTTATTAACCCCTAAATCATATCAAAATGAAAGCAATTAAAGTTTTAATGATCGCCCTGGTAGCTACTTTCGCTGTAAATGCAGCAAATGCTCAAACCAAAGAACCTGTTAAAGCAAAAACAGAAAAAACACACGTAAAAAAAGCGCATACCAAACATCATCACAAAGCTAAAAAAGCTGCTGCGAAAATGTAAGGTATAATTAGGTTAGGTAATTAAGCCGCTTCGAATTATTTCGAAGCGGCTTTTTTGTGTTCTATAAAAGCGTTAGCGAAAATATCGTATTGGACATAATAAAGGAGCGGAGAAAACCTGAAAAGTTCTAATTTAATATTGCCTTCACTTCATGAGAATTCATATTGATATTTCTTGATAAGAATATTTAAATAGCTAACATTCGAATAACTGCATTTGCAACCAAATTTGCCGATGCAGGATTTTGCTCGGTAATTAACTTGTTATCTATCACAACATGCTCCTGCCAATCACCCGCCTTTGGGTAAATGGCTCCCTGGTGGGTTAATTCTTTTTCTACTAAAAACGGAGTTAAGTCCGTCATATTTATTGCTGCTTCCTCAGAATCAGCAAAGCCAGTCAATTTTTTACCCTTTATAAAAAAATCTCCATTCGGAAGTCGTACATCTTTAAAAACCCCGGTACCATGGCACACTGCACTTATAATTTTTTTCTCAGCGTAAAAATCTGATATCAGTTGAAGTGATATGGGATCATGTAATAAATCGAACAATGGGCCGTAACCTCCAGGATAATAAAGGGCTTCATAATCGCAACTCTTTATGTCCGTTAGTTTTAAGGTTTCCAAAATCGCAGTTTTGCATTTATCGTCTTTGAAATACCGTTTAGTATCCTGTGTGGCATCTTCAAGTAATTCACTATCCGGATCAATGGGTGAAGGGCCACCTTTAGGCGATGCCATCACCACTTCATATCCCGCATCAATAAATCTGTAATAAGGGGAAATAACTTCATCAAACCAAAAGCCTGTCTTGCGTCCGCTACTGCCCAATTCATCATGGGAGGTTAGCATAAATAGTATTTTTTTCATTGCTATATAATTCTTTTTAATCAATTACTAAGCTACCATCAGCTTATTTATATTTATTAGTTAGGAATGTTTAGGATGGTCTAATTAATATATAATCAGTTAACAGATTACCAGTGCAAAATTACTCTTCATTCCTACCACCTGTTATTCTGTTTAGTCCAATGGTTTGTTCACTATGGCTCAATGCGCAAGTCAAATAATTCCGCTACTATTAGTTACTTTTGTGCCACAACAGTTTATTACCCTATGAAAGGTATTACCAGAATTCCAAGACCTTTAACTTCAGATCCTAAAACACAGGCTATTTTAGTGTTGGAAGATTGTTCTATAGCAGAACACTGTACCCATGAAGCGGAAATAGAAGGAACTATGTTTTTGCAGGAACACCTTTTACTTTTTGTTTTGGCCGGCACCAATAAGTTATCATATGGTAATCAACTATTGTATGTAAACCAGCATGAAATGATCCTGCTAAAGAAATCAACAGTGGTACATTATCAAAAAATTGCAGATAGCAATAATGTGTTTGACTGTATGATGTTTTCTATACCAGACGGTCTTTTGAAAAGCTTTTTGTCAACCAGCGATTTGATGATGCCATCAAAAACCGAAACTACCACAGTTGATGAGGATAGTCATCCTATGAATGATCGCCTTTTGTCATTCGCAGAATCTTTGAAGCCCTATTTCTATGATGGTGAAATTGTTCTTCCAGGTCAAATACGGCTTAAATTTATGGAGATGCTTTATGATGTGGCTACCTGCAATACACATCTGTTTCAGCAAATTTTGCAGTTAAACAAACCTATGGTTGCAGCTATACATGATGTAATGGAGCGCCATTATATGTCATCTTTGACCATTAAAGATTTTGCCTATCTTTCAGGTAGAAGCCTATCTAGTTTTAAGCGGGATTTTCAACAAATCTATAATACATCACCTGAGGTTTGGATAAGGAATAAACGTCTTGAAAGAGCAAAAACACTTCTTGAAAGTACAGCATTAAATGTTTCAGAAATTGGCAACACACTAGGTTTTGAAAACATATCTCATTTTTCAAAGGTTTTTCGGGAAAAATACAGCTGCTCTCCAACAACGTATCGGGCAACACATCAAGAACGGGATGTCCTATCTCCGCTCTAAAATAGTTAGTGTAGGATTTTTAACTTACAAAAATTTTAAATAAAGAAATCACCTATTCTACATAGTTTTTATAACATACCTATAAGGAAAAAAATATGTCTAAAAGAAAGAGTGTTCAACTTTTTTTCTTAATGAACTTAATCCAAGAAGAATGTGATCTGATTTATACATTAATCCTGAAGTGCCTCCAAGAGTTGAATATCAATTAACTGAATTTGCGAATACCCTTGGAATCATCGAAGGTGCAATTTCTTGCGCCTTTCGTGATCCCGCTGGGGTTGGCTCAGCCCCGCAATATCTCAAACTCGGCCCTGAGCCTTTTACAAATCGAACCCAAGCTCTGCGCTTCTGTTCGAAACCAAGCGGGTTGATACCAAATGAAAAAACCTTTCATTTCTTAAAGGTTTTTGTTCTCTGTGAACTTCACTGACATTTTCTCGAACACATTTGTGTCGGATTAAAACGCATAATTGATTTAGCTGACGAAGTGGATGATTATTATTGAAAGGTGTCTACTAGAGTTTTTTGTGATTTCAATACTAGAGTGGATAAACCAATTTAATTGACCCCGTTCCACCAATTTTAGCTTTGGAGAAATCAGTTGTAAGTCCGTAGGTTATTGCTCCCTTAATTTTGGTGAGATGGATCAATGACTTCTGGTTTTTTCAAGTTAAGCAGATTTCGTTAAAAGTCTATAACTATTATATAACCTTATATTAATATTGAATAAATATCTACTCATTAGATTTAGCAAACTAGAAACTAGTTGAAATGAGAGGTCTTAACGCTACAGAATCCCATATGAGCAGTGGAACGGCTAAGTAAATTTAGGCGGTAAGCGTTTTACTTATAATATAATCAATATTTTCTTCAGCATGTGGTATATATGGACTTCTGTAAATAATAATCGAGTAGCTTTCAAAGTACCATTTAATATAGTAGATAATATTGATGCTCCATTTTCACTGATCGTTAAAACAATCATGGCCAATATTGTTAATAAATTATTTTTTATGTAATCAAGATATGAAATCACTATTAATTGCCATAACATTACTAATCTGTACAGTTCACTATTCTTTTTGCCAGAAAAAGGTTACCAAATTCTGCGAAGTTACAACACGCATAGGGGGACTTTCTGGAAATAAATTAAAGATTGAATTTATTTACGGAAAATCAGATTCACTGACGTCAATCAAGGGATCAAAGTTTGAAGAAATGCTAAAAAAGTTAACGGCAATGTCGGCTGTTCCAGATGTATTAGATTACATCTATTCTTTAGGATGGTCATTGGTTGGTGAAACTGCCGTTGGACCTATAAGCCACTTTTACTTCAAAAAAGAATTTGATGAATCAGAACTACTTAGTCATTGATTGGGTCTTATTCTTCTTGAATGGCCATGCGAAAGGATAGTGGTATTATGCATGGCTTGTTAAAGTTTCTGGTCTGTTAACAACCCTTCTGCGTTGTTTAAAATAAACTTGGCGATATAGGCGGTATAGTGGAAATGCCGAGTTTTCTACAAAGCTCGTGGCGCAGGGGTGCTTCATTAACCATATACCTATGATCTGGTCATTTTAAATTTGTGTGCAGCAATAATAAATAGATTATTTTTTACCTAGCCATATTCCGTAGAACATCAGTATGGATCCTACAAAAAAAACAGTTCTGTACATCAGCTTGATTCCAGACTTATTGTTTAATGCGAACCTGATCAGATTTCGGCTGGTATTCACCGCATTTTCTGTTTCCTGAAAATGAAACAGTTTTCGGGTCATCACCTCTGCGGAGATCATAACCAGATTCTGTAGCATCATGACCACCAGGCTAAGCATCACTGCAAAATAAATATCCTGAAACTGTTGATCTGCTTGAAAATCAAGAAGTCGTAACAGGTAAACACCTGCCAGCATCAGCACAGGAACTATTAATAAGCTGATAGCATATGATATAGCTGCAGTTTTTGGCTTAAGTAAATTATTAACTTTAAAAATAAGGATGAAGTTGATGATGATGCAGAGTATAAAAAACAAGGTTTTCATCCATTTTTTTTAGTTTGGTGCAAATTAAGGTTTAATATTCACTATTTACCAATTACCAGATCATACGGATAATGGATTGTATCCGAATCAATAGTATATTGTTTTTAAAAAAATACGCTCTTGATTAATATCCTTTCCACTGTTACTTTCTGAGCCTTGTTCTGATTGGGCGGTGGCAGGTACCCAAATAATGAGTTTGCCCTACAAAGTAAAGTAAACTTATGCAATAAGCTAGCAGAACGTATTTGCATTACCAACTGGCTTATTTAATAGTAATTGGCAACGATGCGGGAGTTAGGCCATTGGCAGTTGCTGTTATCGTTACTGTGCCTGGTTTGTTTTTAGCACCAATAATCGCCAAGGCCAGCCCATTGAATGCTTTACGATGATCGGCTTTGAACGATTCTTGGCTGGTTTGGCTTCCATTATCAACACCTGCCAAGAATCCATCGGCCCCTGATAATTTGAATTTGACATCATTATCAGCATTAGGCACCATTATACCGTTCTTATCTACAATTTTAACCGTGATAAAAGAAAGATCATGATCGTTTGAAAGTATGCTGCACCTGTCGGCACTTAATTCGATCCTGGCTGGCTGGCCAGCGGTTTTAACTTCAGTGGTTTTTACAACTTTTCCATTTTTGCGTGATATGGCCTTTAAGGTACCCGGCTTATAGGTTACTTTCCATGCAATGTGCAGGCTGTCTCCTTGTTTTGATTTTGTACCCAATGATTTGCCGTTTAAGAACAGTTCAACCTCATCAGCATTACTGTAATAGGCCCAAACATCAACTACTTTGCCAGGTTGCCAGTTCCAGTGCGGCAAGATGTGTAGCACTGTTTTATTTGTCCATTCAGCCTGGTACAAATAGTAAACATCTTTAGGGAAGCCAGCCAGATCTACTATACCGAAGTATGAACTGCGGGATGGCCATTGGTAAGGCCATGGTTCGCCGATATAATCAAACCCGGTCCAAACAAACTGGCCAGACAGAAAAGCATGTTTTTTATATATTTTCAGGGTTTCTTCGTGGGTGTGACCCCAGGGTGCCGAAATATTATCATAAGCATTAACGGTATTATCGGCATTCATGGTCCAGTTTATCTTTTTGCCATTCACTACCCCACCTCCCGGCCACCGTTTAATGGTATCGGGCGAAGTATTGTAAACACCGCGGCTTTCCAGCGCTGAAGCAGTTTCGGTACCAATGAATTTTTTACCGGGGTAATCCTTCTGAAAAGCTGCGAGTTTATCGTTATGGTAATTGTAGCCTAAAAGGTCAACAGCGCCCGATTCGACAATTTTATTACCAGGGCCGGGTTCGTTATTACCTGTAGTGATTGGCCTTGTGGTATCCAATTCGTGGATGATACCGGCAAGCTCGCGGGCTATACGTGTCGCGCTGGTATCTCTTTGCTCGGGTATTTCATTTCCGATACTCCAGATCATTACTGAAGGGTGGTTCCTGTCGCGCAGTATCTGATCGGTCAGATCGCGCTTGTGCCATTCGTCAAAGAAAAGATGAGAATCATATTTAGGTCTCTTATGAATCTGCCATACATCAAATGCTTCATCCATAATTATAAAGCCCATGCGGTCTGCAAGGTCTAAAAACTGGGGTGCGGGTGGGTTGTGCGAGGTGCGTATCGCATTTACGCCCATTTCCTTTAGTATTTTAAACTGCCTTTCCAGCGCGTGCACATTAAATGCGGTGCCCAGCGCACCCAGGTCATGGTGTTGGCAAACGCCATTTATTTTCATGTAAACGCCGTTTATGCTGAAGCCTTTATCCACATCAAAATTGAAATAACGAATACCCAGCGGTGTTTCATACTGATCAACAACAACATTATCCACCAATATTTTGGTTTGTACTTTATACAGGAATGGTTTGCTAACCGACCATAATACCGGGTTATTCACACCGAAATTTTGGCTTACAGTAGTAACTGTATCCTTTAAACTAATGCCTGTAAGGGTTTTGCTTGCTACCACTTTACCATTGGCATAAATGCTGCTAACAACAGTGGCAAGTTTAGTGTTACCTGCAGCGTTTTTGACGCTAACGCTCAGGTTAACATCGGCATGGCTGGCGCTTACCTTTGGTGTGGTTACAAAAGTGCCCCAATGGCTAACGGCAATTTTGTTGGTGCTGATCAGCCAGACATTGCGGTAAATACCAGAACCGGAATACCAGCGTGAATTTGGCTGCAATGAATTATCAACCTTTACAGTTATCACATTTTTTTTACCACCATAATTTAAATGCGGCGTAAGCTCATATATGAAACTGATATAGCCGTTTGGTCTATAACCTAAATGATGGCCGTTGATCCACACCTCGCTTTTTTGATACACACCGTCAAAAGCAATGTAGATCAATTTGCCTTTATCCGTTTGTGGGATGGTAAAGCTTTTACGGTACCAGCCTATACCACCTGGTAAAGCGCCGCCCTCCACAGTTGCCGGGTTTTCTTTTTTAAATTCTTCTTCTATGCTCCAGTCATGAGGTAAATTTAATTTTCGCCAGCTGGCATCATTAAAATCAACATTTTGGCCGTCGGGTACGTCGCCCAGGTTAAACGTCCAGTTTTGATCAAAATCCATAACAGACCGCCCACTTTGCGCATGCACAATGACTGATAAACTGATCAGGATAAACAGGTATAATAATTTTTTCATTTTGGTTAGAAATAGTTATTAAATGTATCTATAACATTTATACTAACAAGTATTTTAGCGTAAATTATGTGTTATATTAGATTCATGCTTCTTGACCACCTTTTTCCGAGAAATAGAAATGCCAATTCTACAGCGGGGAAAACTACTCCTTAAAGCCTTACTGGCTGAAAAAGGAAGACAAACAAAGATTTAGCAGATGCTTTAAATATAGCAGCCGAAAGTGTTTCCAGTTGGTGTACGAATTCTGCTCAACCTTCAATAAAGAAATTATTTGAAGTTGCTACGCATTTAAATAGTTAGGAGGGAGATTTACTAGATTCTTCTAAAAATTATAATGTTATTAAAATTGTTTCTGTTTGTTATACATTGGCTTCGTTTAAAAAGAATTGATATCATTCTTCAGGTAGAAGGCAGACTGAAATTAGTTTTCATAATCGACTGATTTAAAGTTAACCTTGCAATCTAATCGTATCAAGTCGTTCAATGATTTAACTTTCTGTAAACTTCAGGGGTATCGAACAATATGAAAGCTGCTTCTTTAAATTCTCGCTTTAAGGATGAGTAACGGAATAGCAATAACAGTTAGAAAGAAATAGGCGATAAAATAAAATGCGTTTGCTGATTTAAAAAAACCTATTGCATCAAAAATAACGAGGGAAAATAGTGCAGAGGTTATAATAGCGGTTATAGCTAGGAAAATTTGCATTTTAAAATAGGCAGATTCCTTATTTTTATCTGTGATATCGGCAGGATAGTTTAACATTTCTGGCCTTTTTAACAGGTAGCCAATGGCACCGACGATCACTATATTGAAAACAATTGGTACCCAGATGAAACTTTTTTCGGTATAACCATCAATTTTGCCAGAGAGGTCCCGGTGGCCAACGATGATTTCAGGTAGTCGAGGGTAGTAATATAAGTAGATAATGGTGTAGCATAGAATAATGGAAGGACTAAGCCAAAACACCACGTTTAAACGTTTTTTCATAAATATGTCTGAAATTGATAGGTGTGTAAAAAGGATAAAGATAGATGACTAATCCTGAGCTTATGGCAAAAAAGAAAGAGAATATCCCATGATAGAAAATAATCAGGATGTGAAATGTGATCGCAAATACTAATAGGTTTTTTTTGAACCTACTCCCAGCAAGCAGACTCATGCATAATATGATTTCAAAAAGAATGGAACCGTAAGTCAGCGCTGAAACAAAAAAAGAATTTTTTAAGAGTGGATTAGTAATGTGTGACAGCCATAAGGGCATACCGAATGCGCTATGGTTAAGCCAATAATAGATTGCTGTTCCGTTGATCCATTCAGTTACATTAAGTTTTCCTACAGCGGCATGAAAATAGATTACAAAAACCTGAAGTCGTATTAGAATAATTGAAGTGATGCCTATGATATTAGATGGACGTGGAACTGCTTCTACTTTCGTCCAGTGACTTTTCCTGCTATCAGTGAGGCAATGCGGGATTAGTAAAAGAGTGATAATGGCTCCAATCTGGTCACCACCGTCAATGATTGAAGCAGACAGCATAAAACTGGTGGTTACCCACCAGTGCAGTATGCCGCTAATTCTGATGAATCTTCCGGAGATTACTAAAATTAATATTAAAATAGCTGCGACTTTCGTATATATAACATTCTCAAAACCAAATAAGGTGAAAAAATTATAATCATTAATCGGAATGTCTCCGCTTAAAAGTGGGTTGACTACCTTCCCGTTTTTGATTGTATTAAAGAGTGTATATACCGGATTGCAGATCAGGGTAAGCAGTGTACCCACAGCAATTAACGTTCTAGCGAGGCCGATAACATTGGTGTAGGGAAAATAGTCTACCGTAAGCGACTTAAGCTTTTTTTCTAAACGTTTAATCATTTGGTGATATTGAGTTTTATTATTTTAGCGGGCATATCAATATTTTCATTGGATCTGTACCAGCTCCAGGGAATTGCTTTCTGGTATACAACAACATATTGCCCCATCAATATGGGATGATCCATCTGGTTCTTTACTTCGACCACATGACCAGGTACACCTTGAATTTTCCCAGACTGATAATTAAACTTGGTGTCCGCATATTGATAGTCTTTGATTTGTCGTTTTATAAACTGGAGCTCGCCAAATAATTTTGTCACCCTTCTGTTCAATCCCAGAAGATTTCTATAAGAGGAATGACGGTGTTCCAGTAAAGTGAGTTTATTTCCCTGACAAGCATAGATCAAAATCTGTGCTTCTCTGGGACTGCGTGTAAAAAAAGCCCAGCCCTCTGGAACCAACGCTAAAAACGCCTTTGGTCTTTTAAGAGCAAGATTCATTGGGTTGCTTGGTAGGGAAGAGAAAAAAACGGTAAGGATAAGAAGTCCAGCACATAAAATGGAGCACAAGGTTGTTAGGATGTACTTATACACACTAAGCTGCTGTTGCGATGTTATCTATGAAGACCTCAAATTCCAAAGCGGGATTAACCATACCTGGTTCAACAGGCTGAAAAATTTTATTGGTATCAATTCTTAACGAATCAGGATCTACAGGAACTGGTACATCACTACCTCCGCCTTTGTAAGAGCTGATATTAGGACCCCAGAAACCCACTTTTAAATAAACAGATAGTGCAACTGCTACATTTGCGGTAATCGCAACGGTATTGTGTATGGCAAGTGCTGCATAGTATACACATACAACTGCCCAGGAACATGCAACTAAGGGATCATCAACATCAAGACTCAGTGGTTCAGGCTCGGATTCACTGGATATCATATTTTGATGAATCAAATCCTTATTAATAACGGCAAGTTGTTTATTTTTCAGTAGGCTTAATTTTTTCTCGCTATTGAAATTTGCACTTGTTAATTTACCTTTTTTGATATCGTCTTTAATGGAATTAATGATGCGGTCCATTTTTGGGAAAATTACCCTTATATTGTCGTTTATCAAACTAAATCCCTGGTTCACTGCGATAGCAATCACCTGGTGATTTCTGGTCATGAGGCTCAATTTGAAATCATTAAAATAATTAGGTTTGCTTGCTTTGATTGACTCTTCAAGTTTTCTGAAGTTGCTTTCACTTATTTTTTTTTGTTCCGGTGTGAACTTTTCAACGACGTCTATTAGTTCCTTATGAATAGATAACGATTTTGCAAATTTTCCGTAGCCAAAATAAATTCCTTCGAATAACTGCTCTCCAGTTTGGGTAGACATATCGCCATCTTTAGATTGTTTGTCTTTGGAACACGAGCTTATTACAGCAAAAAATAGTAGCAGGTAAATTGTATTCCTGAGTTTTGGAGCGTTCATAATGAGATTAATTTAGTTTTTATAAAGATGTGTAAATAAAACTAAATCTACAACTAGAAGTGGTTTTTTTTATGTTAAAAAATGTATTTTTTATATTCTTCCATTGAATTATTCAACATGTTAATAAATGGAGGATTATGGGATATCGATGTATGTCATTGAAGTCAGTTAGTCAGCTGTAAAGAGCCTGCAGAATACCTCCGGTTATAGGCACAACAATGTCGCGGTCTGGTGATCAGCTTAATAATTTTAAAGAGTGTAAATAAGGATGCTGGTGAGGCCTATGGAGAGTCTTGTTTGACCCCCCTGGACTTTTAAAGCTGTGATTTCATGAATTTTATGGATACACTATTTAAATGTTCTGCTGGTTCGAAATGATGTGATGATTATCAGGTCGGTTTTGTTAGGCTTTACGGGATTTCTGAGTTTTTAGTATGCCGAAGGGTTGCGTGCTCTGACAACCTTGAAGCAACTTGACAGATGTGGAGAAATGTTTTTTATTTGCCTGAGTTGTCTGCTGTTGAGTGTATGATGCTGTGGTTGTTTGGGTTAAGGTTTACTGTTTTGTGCTGTGATCACGACCTGTTGGATAAGGGCAGGGGGGGGCAGGCGAGGGTTTGATGTTGAATTTAATTTTTGGATTCATGAATAGGATGGATGCGTTTTTGGATCTTTTGTCTAAAATACATCAGATTCTGGTGTATAACAGTAGATATCATGGGAACATTGCTTTTGAGGAAGATCCGCAAATGAACCGCCAGCAGGTGAAGGACTATTTGGGCATTAGTGAGAGTACGGATAAGCGGATGGTGAAGCAGGGCCGGCTAAGGCCGATGAAGCTTCCCGGCGGGGATAAGTTTTATAAGAGTGAATTGCCTTCGGAGTATCAGGAAAGCAGGAGAAGGATATGATGTTGATCGTATCGTAGCTTTCCGGTTGGTTGTACCGCCCTGGAGATTCCTGATATGCATTCCAGATATCCCTCATTTGATCAGTATGGCAAAAGTAACCTTGATATTTTCCGTTTTCTTATTGCTATCATCAGGTCATGGACAGGAAAATTCAATTAGTCGGATCACTGATTATGACACGCCTGAAAATCTGGCCTATATAGAACATGAGCAAGGGAAGTTTTTGGTCAAAAATAACTATAGCTATTTTAAGAATGTAAAAAATACCAGGCATATGTTCGTAAAAGGAACAATCCAGTGGCTTGAAATCATCAGGCAAACAAGGATGCAAAATTTATCACTAAAACTTAAATCATCAAAATTAAAAATACCTCTTTCTTGATCATGGGGCAATATGATCAAGATGAATTTGCATATAATATACTTTCGGAAACAAAAGGTAACACTGGTTTAAGTATTCAAGTGCAATTTGAAAGGGATCAGAAAGAGGGTGCTGAAAAGCTGATGATGTAATTACTTACCGGAATCAGCTTCCACCCGCCTGCGATGTTTAACAATTGACATTTAAGCATTTAAATTTAAAAGGTCTGTATAATGAAGTGAACCTCAAAAGAAAATAATGTGATGAGCTTGATTCGCTATAGGGCTCATTTCATATAGGCCAGGTTTAATTCATTCATTGCTGTACCTGTTTTAATGTCTCTATTTATCGCTAATATTGTTTTATTGACGCCGCGCTTTTCTCTGCAATTTCTCATGAAATGAGGCAAAACTACTTTTTTGTTTTTTATTCTAGCAGATTAGATAAGATTTGGGTTATGTCCTCAGAAGAGTTTTGCAACGAAAGTAACCTGAATAAAACGGGTAAGAACGCCGGTAAACGATCAATATGGTTTAATGGAAGAAGTAAGAAAACTATGACTGAGCACGCATACCCAAGGTTTGACAAATATTTTGATGTTGATTTTTCACGTTTTAGATAGATTATTTATGAAAGGGATATGCAAAACTTTAGTATAAAATTTCATACAAAAACTTAATCTCCTCCCCCCGAGAGGTTTTAAATAACAAATAATTGATTTATAATTATTATGTAAAAAACCGACCAATAACAAGCAATTTAGACCACCGCAATTTGAACTATATTGCTATATAATTGTCAATTTGCGATAGTCAGACTTCTTAAACACTTCTATTTTTGTCTCTAACCACTTATATAAACCGAGTTCAGAAAGAGTGAGTAGGAATTAATCAGTGACTAATTGCCTTACTTCGAAACCGACTTTTTAAAATTTTTTAAAGGCCTTTCATCCGCTGCATTAATCGGTTGGCAAACTGGCAGGGTATGTTTGTAGCCGTACCCGTTTTGAAAGGGTTAGGCAAAGGCAATCTGTGTTAAAATAGAGTGGTTAAATAGAAAATGCAATTTTTTACACTTTTAACACAAATGCCTATGTAAATTATCCACAAGACTAAAGCGGATAACCGCGAGAATCCAACTTGATAAAGTGACCACTTTAAAATTAATAGCAAGTTGTTGAAATAGCGACCTGCTACTATTTACCTTAGAACAAAAATTATGAAATTTTTTATATTCTCCAGGAATGCGGGGGCTAAATATCACCTATTTAGGCAGCCGCTAACCATGGCATTTACCATACTAAACATATTTTTTTTTAACGCCACCGCATTTGCGGATATCCTTTCACCTAAATTACGGGCAGAAAAAAAAATATCCCATGTCTTTAGTGAACTCGTTATAGAAGCCCGGGAAAATGCGCGATTGGCTGATTGGAATAACGGTATCCATAACGCGCAGCTAACAGCTACCGGAACGGTGCTTAATGAAACGGGGCAGCCGCTTCCAGGCGCTACTGTTTCTGTTAAAGGAACGCAAACCAGCACGGTAACAGATAAAAGTGGGCGCTTTACCTTAGAGGCGCCTGATAATGCAATTTTGATTGTAAAATTTTTAGGATATGTAGCTCAAGAGGTTGCTGTTACGGCCCAGCCTATGACAATACAATTGAAAGCTGCAGGAACTGATTTGGGCGACATTGTTGTAGTGGGTTACGGAACGCAAAAGAAAGTTGACCTGACTTCAGCAATATCAACGGTGAATACCAAGGACCTTGTTAAAGTTCCGGGTGGTTTTCAGGCTGCGTTGCAAGGTACTGTACCCGGTGTGCAGGTTACAAATGGTACCATTCGTATAAGAGGCGTGGGTTCTATCAACAGTACCGATCCGCTATACGTTGTTGATGGTATGATCGGCGGGGCAGTTCCTGATGATAACAACATCGCTAGCATACAAATACTTAAAGACGCTGCATCAGCTGCCATTTACGGTTCAAGGGGTGCTAACGGTGTAATTTTAATTACCACTAAACGCGGGCAAAATGGGCCGGTTAAAATAGACTATTACGGCTTTGCAGGGTTAAAGGATCTCACCCATAAAATTGATGTGCTTAACGGGCAGCAGTTGGCAGAACTAATTAACGAGGAAATGTATAATCAGAACCCTGCCCGTACCGATTATCTTCCGGCTTTATCAAACCCGGCAGCAATAGGCGAGGGGTATAATATGATGGATGCTGTGATGCGTAAAGGTAACTATCAAAGGCATAACCTTTCTGTTAGCGGTGGGTCGCAAAATGCCAATTTCCGTTTAAACGGCATTTACGGCACAGACAAACCAGTTTTTATCAGAGACGGTTCAAAAAACTACGGCTTACAATTTTTATCTGATTTTACAAAAGGCAAGTTAAAGGTTGGCGAAAGCATGAGTCTTAACCTTTCTACACGCAACTGGAGTGACAAAAATGTAATAGATGCGCAGCGATGGTCATCAACTTTGCCCTTATACGATCCTAACAGCACTACAGGTTTTGCTGGCGCAGGTAACGGCACAGACGGTGCCAGCCCATTGGCCAACGCTTATCTTAACGAGAATAATAACGAGTCGCTATCCCTTAACGGCAACGTATGGGCATCATACGAATTTATACCTGGATTAAGGTATAAAATCAACGTCGGTATTGATTTGAACAGAACTCGCACGCAAAACTACAACTCTGCCTATTCTGTTGGTCAGTATCAAAATCATGATCCTGATGAGTTAAACATATCAACTACTCAAAATAACCGCTGGTTAATTGAGCACACGGTAAATTACGACAAATCATTTGGTAAGCATAATTTCAGCGCTGTAGCTGGTGTAACCTCAGAAGAATCAAAATATAAAGCACTGAATGCAGGCGCCAGGGCTTTGCCAAGCCCAGACGTTTTGATCCTTGGCTTAACTACATCTCCAAATTCTAAAGTAATAGGCTCTGGAATAGGTCAATCGGCAATGTACTCTATATTGGGCCGTATCAATTATAGTTACGACAGCAAGTACCTTTTAACGTTCAACTTCCGCCGCGATGGTTCAGCCAACTTTAGCGAAAAGTACAGATATGGCAATTTCCCATCTGTATCAGCCGGATGGAGACTAAGCCAGGAAGACTTTATGAAAGATTTATCTTTTATAAGCGATTTAAAGCTAAGGGCCAGTTATGGTGCATTAGGTAATTCTGACATCGCGCAATACCAGTACCAGAGAACAGTAAGTTTTGATCACGTATGGTATTATTTAAATGGCGTGAAAGTAACGGGGGCATTACCGCTTACCCCATCAAACCCGAGTGTTAAATGGGAGAGCCAATACTCAACGGATTTTGGTTTTGACCTTGCTATGTTTGATAATAAACTCTCATTGACTGTTGATTATTATAACAAGAAAACCGAAGATATGCTGGTAAATGTACCTATCTCCTATACAACAGGTTATATAGATAACTTTCCGGTTTTAAATTCGGGCAGCATACAAAACCGGGGTGTAGATATATTATTAGGTTACAAAAACAGCTCAGGCAAATTTACCTACGGAGCATCGGCTAACTTCTCGGTGGTAAAAAACAAAGTATTAAGCCTTGGTAACAATAACGAAATTTTGTGGGGCAATGTAAACCCTAGTGGTTCAAACGTTTCAAGAACAGCAGTTGGGCATTCTATTGGTGAATTTTGGGGTTATACAACCGATGGACTTTATAAAACAAGCCAGCAATTAGAAGCCGATAAATCATTTGCTCCAAATGCACGTTTAGGAGACATACGCTTTAGGGATATTAATGGCGATAAAGCCTTGAATGATCAGGATAAGGCATTTATTGGTAGCCCTATACCATCTTTTAGCTATGGTTTCAATTTTGATGTTAGCTATGCTGCTTCATTCGGTACGCTTGATATGTCTATGATGTGGCAAGGGGTTCAGGGCAACGAGATCTATAACAATAGTAAATATTGGGGTGAAGGTATGTATCACTACTATAATAACTTTGCTTCAACCCTTAACAGGTTCCGCGAAGCGGATTTAACTTTCGTAAACCCGGTATCAGGAGTAACAACCTTTTATCCTAAAAACACCGAAACCAATATTCCAAGAGCTGTGTTGGGTGATCCTAACCAAAATTTAAGAGCTTCTGACCGTTTTATAGAAAATGGATCTTACCTGCGTTTAAAAACCTTAAATATAGGCTATACCTTGCCTGCAAACACGCTGCAAAGATTAAAAATAGATCGCTTGCGGGTATTTATTGGTGGCAAAAACCTGCTGACATTTACTAAATACAAAGGTTTTGATCCCGAAGTTGGATCAGGCGATAACAGATATAACCTGAGCCGCGGTATTGACGCAATTACACCATGGGGCCTAACATTTTCTAACACCAGGGAAATATTTATAGGAACACAGATCACATTTTAATAGCAACTGAAATAATTATGAAAAATATATTTAAAATAGGGACACTATTCATTGCTACTTTGATAGCGGTGCATTCTTGCAAGCCTGATTTAAATCTGGTAAATCCGCAAGAATTATCAACCGATACATATTACAAAACAGCAGACCAGTTAGAGGGTGCAATAATACCCGCTTATGAGGCATTGATAGGAAGAGTACAAGGCGGATATGCACGATCATTCTACTATGAATTACTTGCGCCGGGCGATGACTTTAATCATACATTTAAGTGGGAGCCGATGTACTATGATACTTATAACACGCCTTCCAGCGATGGCTTGCTAGCAGGAACATGGAAAGACATGTGGAACGGTGTATTTGCATCAAACCTGGCTATTTCTAAAATAAGCGAGTTTACCGGACCAATAGACCCTGCCCGAAAAAGCAGGATGCTAGGCGAAGCTTATTTTTTACGTGGTGTTTTTTATCTGCACCTGGGCATGATGTTTGGCGAAACCATCCCGCTTATTGATAAACCGGTTACTTCTGATGCTGATTACTATTCCAGCAATTCACAAAAAGGCCAGATATATGCTTTGATAACAAGCGATTTAGCTAAAGCAGCAGATTTGCTGCCCCTTAGAAGTGCATTGTATGCTAACGCTGCTTTTAAAGGACGCGCTACAAAGGGCTCTGCTCAGGCTTATTTGGCTAAGGCATACCTATACAGGCCAATACTTGAATTAGGCCAGCCTGCTAATTTTGCCGGTGCTGAAGCTGAATTGAAAAAAGTAATTGATAGCAAAGAATATCAATTGGTAAGTGCTTATAAAGACAATTTTTCTGAAGCGACAGAAAATAATGTTGAATCTGTTTTCGAGGTACAGATGTTTAACGGCCCCGGGTGGTTGGGCGACGATTTATCATGCTCATGGCGCTGGCAAGAAATAGGTATGTTTGACGGTACTGGTGGAGCATGGTGGAACCTTGCGCCGAACAAAAAAACTTATGATGAGTTTGAGACAGGTGACCCGCGCAAGTTTATGACGCTTTGGTGCGATAACGGTGCTAAGTTTACGCAAATTGATGGTACAGTTACAGATTACGCCTACTGGATGAGCAAACTGGCCACCAACAAAGATCTGTACGGAACACGTAAATACTGCCCTGATGTGCAGGTTTCTGATTTTGATAATGGCATAAACGACAGGTTAATCAGATATGCTGATGTATTGTTGATGTATGCTGAATGTTTGAACGAAAAGAGCGATATAGCTGGCGCAAAACAGTATATAAACATGGTTAGATCACGTGCCAACAACGTAGTGCCATCAGAACAGCCGAGTTTATGGTATCAGCATTCTCCTGGCACCATACCTGATGTTGATGGACTATTGGCGCAAAATATTACTAAAAACGGCGTGCCACTAAACAATATCAAAAGCATAATAGCGCACGAGCGTTTTGTTGAGTTAGCCGGTGAATATCTTCGTTACTTTGACCTGTTACGCTGGGGTATGGCTGATGCAAAATGGCTTGAGCCGCTTAAGGCGATAGGTTGGACGCAGCGTGCAATGTACTATCCTTTCCCACAAGCGGAGTTGGATAACAACAAAAATCTGCGTGGCAATGCCATGAATAATTAGAAATTAATTTAAAGGGTTGTTTTCGTCATAGGGAACAACCCTTTTTGCTTGTGTGCATACCTACAGTATATTTTTTAATCTATTTCTAAATTCTTTAGCAGCATCTACTGTTTTTGTAAGCTGCTCTTTTATTTTGTTAAATTCAGAAAATACTGTTTGTTTTGAGTTACTCCATTCATTTAATACGTTTTAACGCCTGCTTTAACATCGTTAATATTTAGCATCCCTACTATTGGTTCCTGCTTTTATACCTCCCATACTTAAAAGCATGGCTATATCGTTACTCATGGCCATCCAATCAGTTAGACTTAGAAATGTTTGAATTATATCTTTATTGGACTTCTTGAACCATCTTTTAATGCGAGCTTAACGCACATTCGTTCTTTTGTTCAAATCAGAATTTCGGTATTCAAATTATATTACCCTCTGTGCTTAAGCGTAGCGTCTTTACGGATACAAGAATAAAATTGAGCTTATAAACTCAATACGAAGCGAGTCAAAGACGCTGTTCTTAACTAATTCGTAGAGTACTTCGGAACTCTATTAACAGACATATCGAGCCTCATGGAATTACTAAATGTTTTGGTACCGCCTATAAATTTTATGTCTTTAATTCCATTTTCATTCGTATGATTATGTTAACAAATTAGAGTTCGAAAATTTTTTCTTCTGAAAATTCTTCATTTTAATCCCCCATACCTAAAATTATTTTGAGAAAGAAAATGACGTTATGGCTTTTTTAACCAGATATAGAAACGTTTTTTTCGAAGCAAAAAAAAGTTTCATTAAAAAACATTTCAGGATTTCGAAACAAATTTTCCCGAAACACCTGTATTCGTAGAGTTAAGCGCAGCGTCTCTACTGACATAAGAATAAATAGAATTAAAACTCAATTAATGTGAGTCACACATACTCTTATATCAACTCAGTAGAGCCATGCAGATCGCTATGGGCAGCCATTTCAATACCTCCTGAAATTGTTTTTTGATGTCAAAATAAAGTTTCCTATAGCTGGTCTGGCTGGTAATGAAATCCATGGAATGGTTGAACTGGCTATCCCAAAGCTTGTACCCGATACAGGCCATTGCCCATAGGGGATCATTGTCCTCTAATTGGAGCTGCATGAGGAAGCTGTGTATACGCTCATCGGTGTGCGGATGCTTGGTCATAACCGTCATCCGGTTTAGAAAAAGCAGGGAGATCATCCCGATTAGGATGCCGACTTTAAGGGTTCTGTCCAATTGTTTGCTATTTCCTTTCATGAGGAGTTTTATAGCGTGTTGATCCGCCTCCCTTTCCAGTTGAACCCAATGATGGTTTTTCAGTTTTAACCGTTTTCCCATTTCAAGATGCCCCAGATCGAAATGGGCAAATTCATGACAGAGCATAAAGTTCGCAGCATAAAGATAGATGCTGTTGGCGCGTTCCACCCAGAACTTTTCCTCTTCGCTGTACAGTTCGGGATTGACCAGCTGTGCCTTATCCCAGGGCACAATGGCTGTGATGACTGTCATGGCATAGTCAAAGAGCTGCTGGACATTATTTAGGAGCTCTGTATCGATTTTATATTCCTCTTTGCCGGCTATCAGGTTCAGGTTGGCTTTGGCGATACCTTCATCATAAAAAACAGGAATGGAATAGGAAATGCACCAAAGATAACTGCAGAAGGTTTCATGGATATTGATTTTGTTATCCGCAGAGATGTTGGGTATTTGATGTTGACCGTTACGCTGATTTAAAATGGGAAAATCATTGACATAATAACTGATTCCCGCTTGAAGACCTTTCTTGGTTGCCTCAATTTGCGCCTTTAGAAATTTGGCGTGGGTGTTTTCATGATTTCCGATCAGGTTATGACTGAGCACCCGGATGGGCTGATGGCCTTCGTGACTGGTATGGTGAGCGTTGATTGTTTTCATTGGATGATGTAAAGATAGCAAAATGGGGATTTCGGCAATAATATCCACCTGTTTTCGCGCATAGTGGCCAGCTTTTTCGGTCTATATTGTCCACTCTATTTCGCTTCAATGGCCACTCGGCTCATTTTAAGCAGTTTTAAGCTTTCCGGACATTGATTGTTTTGGTATGGAGAAATTAAATTGTCTATGCGCTAAAGGCCTTAAAATCGAAACTTATAAATCTTTTGTTGAAGTATTTTTTATCGAAGGTAATTTTCTGTTAGTCCAAGTCTAAAATGTCCTTTTAGACGCTGAATATTGCCTTCTAGGGAATCACATGGAGGGTCAGTGGACCAACAATTACAAATACTGTTTGAAAAATGACCAGGTCAGATTAGGCCGGATTGGATATATTTGGGCAGTCTTTAGGATACCATCAGGACCAGATGGTAAAAAACGGGGTGTACAGTTTGGAATGAGAATCACTGCATACTTTTAGCGAAATCCCCACCTACAGCAACAAACTGCTGTAATATTTGAGCCGGTAAAACTGGATCAGAATTATAAGTTTTCCCTGCCTGAATATGTAAGGGAAGTATTTGTGGAGGTTGAAGAGAGCCTGCGTTTAAATGGGTTTTTATATGAGCGGCCTGGCAATGCTTATCTGATGGTGTATTTCCAGGGGAATGCAAAAAAACTGCAGAACTTTTTGGATAATCATGCGATGGTGTTGGACTGGGGTTGTAATGTTCTGGTGACCGATTACCGAAGTTTTGGGAAGTCTGAGGGTGAACTTTGTGGTCAGGATCAGCTCTATACAGATGCGGAGCAGGTTTATGATTATGGGAGGAGTTTGGGCTACCGCGCTGAACAGATCATCCTATAGGGTTATTCCATGGGCGTGGCGATGGTGTCCCATCTGGCCACCTGCAGGGAGGCGACGGCGGTAATTATGGAGAGTGGTTATTCGTCGGTAACGAGATGGGCTTTATTGCTGGCCGTTGCTCGGCATATGAATTGAACAACGCAAAGAAGGCGTTTAGAATAACTATATCGGCACTTGTGATACATGATGAACTGGATACGGTTATTGAGCCTGGTCATGCGGACCGGATCTATGAAAATCTGGCTTCGGTTATCAGGGATAAACACGTCCTTGCAGGTGGGGGTCACGGTGATCTGCGTAACAGGCCAGAGTATCAGGGGCTGGTAAATGGCTTTGTTGAGCGACTACCCCTTGACCTGTAGTGGGAGCAGCTGCTATCACTATTTATGAGTATTTCAAATGAAATTGCCTGAATTATTTGTGGAGATTTTGCTTTTTGTGGTTTTTATTATAATCTTTAGTCAATTAACCTACTCAACCTCATATGAATACACCATTTTTATTTGTGCATTCCGGTCAAAATGCGCTCTCCTTTAATAAAATTCCCCATCTGCCTGTGTTTTTCAGGATCTGTTGAACAGGTATAGGTTTACCCCTTGCAATCATCAGTTACAACTGCTTATTGGTTCCTGGCGTGGAATGTTGTTGTACTAAATGGATGGTTAGTACAAAACCAATGGCTAAAAAATAATGTAAATCAAAAAAAAGCGCTTGTGATCCCAAAATACGATATACGATTAATTGACTACCAAGGTCTTGAATCCAGCCTTCCCGAGGCAGACTTAAGGGGAGACTTTGGCCTGGTTATTCAGGTAGAACCCTTTCCGCAGAAGGAGGGTGAAAGCAAGGTGATCAGTGTGCAGCATACCAACCTGTTCTCCCGGTTGTACCATGACCTGAAGTTGGTGATTTACGATAACCCATCATTACAGCGGACTGTTTTTTTAAACCTGAGCGATGAACTGGAGAATTTTGATATTAATTTTATCGGGGTTTTAACATTGTTTAAAACACATTTTCCATCTATCCAGTTTACCTTGCGTTTGCCGGGTGCAGGTGGATATAGCGCCTATGCTAGGTTCAGGGATAGTTTTTTCAGGATCAGGGCGGTATATGAATCAATCAGTGGGATACGTCCCTTTGAGATAGCTGATGAACTGGTAATAAAGGGGAGGGCAAGGGAAACGATAGATCCGATGCTGATCTTTCCGATCAATCCAGCGACTTTTCAGCGGTATTTTGTGGACACACGCGTTGCGCTTTCATCCGCTGAACTGATGAAACCGGTGGACAGTGATAGTCTTTTTGGATATATCAAAAAACTGGAGACAGCTAAGGGCACGGCTGCTGAAATAAATTACCGTAAAACACGCAGGATAATCGGTCATTTTTCGAATAGTATCGATTGGGGAAATACCAATGAAATATTCTTTCTGGAGTATTGCAGGATGTTGAGCGAATTTAATCTGCTGCAGCCCAATATCGAGCTGGTGCGTCCAGGAGTGGGAAAGGCAATTGGCTTTAAATCTTTTACCAAAAAAGGGTTCAAGGACTTTGAAATGGACCAGTTAACGACAGGTGCCAAAAAGATATTTGATGGTCTTCAGGGACAGCCTAGTTATTTTACCTTCCTGTTCAGTTTTCTGGTAAACAGAAATATCGGCACCATGGTGGTCAGAGATGATGAAGGGGAAGACGGTTCGCTTCTGCTTAAACAGAACCTGCTATTGGACCGGCTGAAAGAGCTATTGGCCTTTACCAGGAACCTGTTCCTGAGTATCAGGGAACTCGCTAGAAATATCATCGACCATACCGAACACCGTCGTGGTGTGATCACCGGACGGGTTTATCAGGGGATACAGCTGCGCTCAATAAAAGATAACAGTGAACTCAAAAGTGGTGTGGAGAGCTATTTACTGGAAATGGATCAGCAGACTGGTGCCACATCGGCTCCTTCTGAGTATTTTGATCTTTCGATCTTTGATGAGGGTAGTGCGGGAATGATCGAAAAAACGATAAGCAATATCAGCAACCTCGCCAAGGGGATAACAGTAGATTCTGATCTCTATACCTCTGACATTGCGCTTTTGAAAGACGGAAGCGTCAATATTGGTGATTTTTTCAATGCAGCTGAAATCAAGCTCAACCACAATGCGATTAAGACAGCCTCACACTGGGGCCTGATCATTTTCGGTAGCCTGATCAAAAAGAACGCGGGGTTGTATAAGGTGCAGACCAAAGGTAGGTCCGGTGGACTGGACACTTATTATTCTGGACCGCTTGAAAGTCAGTTTTCCCATATTGTACAGGAAAGTAAGCTATTCACTGGTGGCACCATATTTAATGTAATCCTGCCGCTTGACCGGACGCAGGGACTGAAAGAGCAGGTCGTACAGCCCAGGGAGGTGAAAGACAATGACTTTTCTGCCAAAAATTATTACGAACTGCTCAAATACAGTTTCCTGGAATCAGATGATCAGTTGAAAAAAGGAGATAGGGATGTTTTAACCAGATTGGATATTTCAAGCTTTACAGGCACTACTTCGATGATGGATTATCGGGCGGAGATTGCCGTTGCCGATAAGCTGGGTGCCAGGGTGGTGGAACTAAAAAAGATTTGCGAGGACCAGATTTTTGTGCTGGATTTTGAGGACTGTGCTGATTCGTTTGACCAGAGCAGGTTGTTGCGTTTTTTGGCCAGGCTACAGCTCCGGCATAACCTTAATGATATTATCGTTTTCAATATCCATGCCGCTGACCTTATTCCTTTGCGGGAGCTGGCAGATGAAGAAAGTGCGGAATTTGATGCCCGTAGTTTTTGGGATCCGGGACATTTTGTGCTGATCTATTCCTATATCAGGAACAATGACAAAAGAAACTATTTCACCGATATCCTGGGCGGATTCCGTTATTCAGATCTCAAAAAATTAAGGAACAAACTATCCTATACCCACCACACCAATTTTGCTATTGGAAATTCGGACAGCCAGGGTAGCTATTCTGCTGAAACACTTGAAGGAATTGCAAGTTCCAAGCTTTTCAGGAGTGGCACTTCCGGTATCGTACAAAAATAGTTAATCGTCATTTCTGAGTGGGCACCAAATTGGGCACCAGTTATTTTGATACAATTTGACTAACTTTAAAGAACAATCTGATTACAATATAAGCATTATTAACAAAAAATCTATAGATTTTATCGCTTTTTGCGGAATTATACAAATTCGCGTAATGATTTCTACGTGGCATTATTGTTATTAATCAAATGATTTTTAATTTGGATAGTATATCTTTACTAAACTTACTTAGAGGCCGTTTGTGAAAGTCTGCGGAGCTTAGCTCTACACCAAATGCTAATCTATAAACTTCTTCATGTGTCAGACCTGCTGCAGAATACGTGTTCATCATTTCAGAAATATATTGTTGAGAATATGCATCTTTAATCCTAATTAAATCTGATAACTCAGATTGATGTGAGGAATAGATTTCCTTGATCATTAAATCTTCATAACTTTTAACTGCGCGATCTGCTCCAGCAATGGGAATCAGGTTAATTTTATACTTTCGAGTCTCATCATCTAGCGAGTAATCAAACGTAATATGATCGCAGCAATCCTTGTCTATATAGGGATGCAAATGTGAACTTATAAGATATTCTTTAAACCCCTTTACCGAACTATTGCAAAGCGCACAACTTGGAATAAGATTATAAAAAGATAGCCCCAAGAGTGGATGTCTTGTGTGTGCAAACCAATGATCAAAGGTTGGGCGCATTACCTTATGATTATCTTTGGTTTTTATTGTGTGAGTATATGATCTGTTACAGTAGGTACAAGTATATCGATTTAGATTTGTCGCCAATTGATAGGCATCATAGCGTACCTGATCTTTACCATTTTTGAACCAATCATCATAATCGAAGATTTTTCTCAATAGGTTATGGCTATTTAGATATTTATTAATTATGATATTTTGGAGTTGAGTAGGATTTTTGGAGTTCTTAATTTTTAAAAAAACTTCGTATTCCTGCCAATTAAAACCAGGCACCATTTCTGACCAAACTAATTCGCACATTTCAAAAAGCTCCTGTGGTAAACCTACTAAAATGGTCTTCAAGAAAATTTCATCCGTTAAAATCTCGACGATCTTATTGGAAACATTTTTAATCTTATGCGTTACCCGATTACAAATTTCACATTGTTGATTATTACATTTTGTACCATCTAATTTTCTTCGGATTCGACACGAGACTCTGCTTAAATGCAATTCTCTCGCCTGGATGATTGACGGCTCATCTTTGTCTATAAAAAGCATCTAATTATTTATTAAGTAATAACTGTTGAAGTGCGGCGATTTCAGATCTAATTCTATCCTGTTCGGCATTGTAGAAAGCTTGGTCATACATTTCAGTTAACTTACTTGCCAAGACAGGCTCTGCGACGTTACGAATTAGAAGAGCATGATTTTCTTTTTTGTCATTCAAAAGCCTGCTTTCAAGTTCATCTACCAGATCAAGTTGCTGTTCGTCGTTAGAGTTCTCAGAAAGTTTTGAACGTAATTTATTGAGTCTTATAGTGTCATTTAGAAATTGAATTGTCAAATTAATTTGATCAATTGCAAATTCACCGCATAAACCATCCTTCATGAAAAAACCACTTGCTAGAAGGTTATGTATATTTGCTGCAAATGTTTTCTGTGATTTGTTTACTTGAATTGATTTCCCATTTTCTAGAGATAAAAACATAATATTTGAATTTGGAATATCCGACAATATAAAGGGCGAATGCGTAACAAAGCAAACACTAATATTTTTGATAAATTGAAGTTCAAGGTTTATAATGCTGTCACGTAAAAAACTTACATATCTACGTTGCATTTCGGGATGAAAGTATAGCTCGATTTCTTCTAATACAATTTGAATATGTCTATACTTAACTTTCGATTTGGTTGAGGCCCTTACAGAATCCAAATTTACTAGATGATACAAAACCGAACTCATGGAAAATGCTATTTGCTTTTCCCCAGAACTAAGCAATCTGAAAGGTATATTTTCTTCCAAGCCTCCCTTTATTGGCTCAAGAATAATGTCAACTGTGAAAATTGGGGGTGGAATTAGTTCAATTATCTTGTCCCTGTGCGTTTTCTTTTTATCGATGACTTTTTGGATTTCAGTAGAAATATCATCAAGCTCTTGATACTCATTTTTAAGCGATATATGTTTATGCTTTAGATAATTTAAGGTCTGTTTGAATTTGAATGCGATATGGCTAGGGTCTTTAACTAATAAAGAGATGAACTTATGAACTGATTTATAATCAAAATCATCTTCTGTTTCACTATAGTATCCATTGTATTCCTCATATTTAATAGAGACGGTAATCAATTTACGGATTAAGTAATCTAGGGCAAATTTTTCTACATCATCTGCCTCAATTTGATAGACTTTATAGCCAAAATCGAATGATCTATTTATTTTTTTAAGTATTTCCTCTGTTTTTATTTTACCTTCATTCATTAATCTCTCATAGGTGACCTTAATGATCAAATCTTTACCATTATCATCTTTTGCATTTTTTCTGTATAACTCCTTGTTGTAGAATTTATCTTTATTTACGGAAAGGTTCAATTTCTTAGCCCTTAAATTTTCTGTAATATTTCTGAAATCGTATGTTTTGCTTGCTGATGGCCTTAACAGATTAGCTACTAAACGTGACTTTACCAGTTCATTCTCACGATTTATAATTATGTTGCCTTGGTCGCGCCAAGGATTAATTACGATGGGTGTTTGGTATGCATCGTTTTTATGAAAAAGTGCTGACAACCAGTCTTGTTGACCGATTGAAGTATAATCATTACTATTATACGCGTAGTGAGAATAGTTCATACAGATACTGTAGAACATTGAATTTCTCGTAAAATCTTTGTCAATTTGATTTTCATTGAGCAACTTTCCATCTTCGTCATAGTCGAAAACAGCCAAATTATACCCGTCTATCAAGATTTTATGATATGATTTAATCTTGATGTATAAAGCGACTTTTAAGCCAATCACTGGCACAAGGTCATGCTTCATCTTAAAATAATATGCAATATTATTTATGGACATAAAAAGTAGGTCGCTGATTGTGCTTTTTCCTGATCCATTTTTTCCAGCTATTGCAGAAATATTAATTTTTAATTTTTTGTAGTCATACAAACAATCAGGATAGGTTTTTTTATACGATAATCGATCGTGTTTATCTAGCTGGTAGTCGTTAAAAAAATAATATGGTTGTTCCTCTCTTAGAACCTTAATCAGTTCAATCTTACAGTCCTTAAGTGGTTTTATAGCTATTATTTTAAAGTCTGTTGGGAGCGTTTTTTGTTTAGTCATTTTACTTTTTTTTATATGGAAAGATGCAAAAATATTCGCAGGTTTCAACATGACTGTGAGTCAATAGTTAACTCAACTTATCAAGGTTCCAATCCATTAGGATAATTAGATATAGCTACCTTGTCAACAAGTACCCAAATAAGACAAACCAAACTTTACAAATTTGTCAATCATTTTTAATTACGAATTATGGGAACTATCGAATTTATAACCAAAGAAGATTTAGAACAGTTCAAACAGGAACTATTTTCAGAATTAAGAAGGCCTGGACAAAAGCTTCATAAAAATAGCGAGCAAAAAGAATGGCTGAAAAGCTACGAAGTCCGCAAACTTTTGAGCATTTCGCCTGGAACCCTCCAAAGTCTTAGGGACACAGGAACACTTAAATTTAGTAAAGTTGGTGGCTTGATGTTCTATAAATATGATGATGTATTAGCACTCATTGAAGGGAAGCATCAGAAGAGATTTTAATCCTTTTTTTTGGCATCTAAATTATGGATAGTATTTGATAGATCGATTAGACACAATCAGTTATAGAAAACCGTCAAAGGAAATATATAAATTAGCAAAATGTTAAATGATAAACTTTTCGATGAAAAAATTAGGACAGAAACACGTCCTGCTTTTGGGAATGAAAATTCATTCGACTATTTTAACAATACTGGCCGAGATGATGTAGATCCAATAAGGGAAGTCATGGAACTCTGGTATAGCATTTATCCAGATTCTGAGAAATTTGAAATTAGACAGCGACTTAAATCTGATTTCCAACCTGCATTTTATGAATTGGGAATGCACGCTTATTTTAAAAATCAAGGTTTTGATTTGACTATTCATCCAAAATTACCAAATACGACAAAGCACCCTGATTTTTTGGTCAAAAAAGACAGTGACGACTTTTATGTGGAAATAAAAGAGATGCGAATGTTTTCAGATGCCGAACGTTTGCTCGCTAAGCAAAAAAACACTTTGCTTGACTCTCTTAACCGTATCGACAGTACTAATTTTTTGGGGGTCAAATTGCTGCCTGGTATTTATGAAATTCAGAAAATCTCCCAACGCACTCATCCAGGCACCCTGTTTAAAATCTGCATGGAATACCATTGCATAGCTATCCGGGATTCGTTTAAATGAATCGGCGTCACCAAAATTGAAAGATGACCAGATACCGCATAGTGCATAATATTTTCCGGCAAGATTTGCGTCCAATGCACTATACAGCTGGGCTATGTTTATCATCGCCAGAATGTAGCCGTCTTTGGTATCATTTAACAGCCAAAGCTTTGCTGATTTCTGAAAGCAGTCCAAGGCTCGAAGAAAATTTTTAGCCCCGCCTTGTTTCAGATACTTTACGCCACGTTCAACAAACTCATGCGCCTGGTTATGCTGGTTTCCGGTTTGAACAGCTTTTTCGGCAATCTCGGAAAGAAATTCTTCGATGGCATCTACTACCTCGTCATTCTGTATGCCAAATTGGATGTAAACATCGATCATTTGCTTTAGCAGGTCGCTTAATCTGGATATGGTATAAAGTTTGGTTTCCCCCAGTAGCGGAATGATTTGCCGATAGACGTTCAAGGCCTCGTTCACCTTACCTGCTTTATCCCGGCCAACATTGAAATGGAGTATTGTTGACCCTTTGAGGTCGTATAACTGGCATTGTTCATCAACGTCGCGGGGCGAGACAAGACGCTCCTCGATATAATCCTCTATTATGGTGCGCCATTGGGTAATCAGTTCGGGATCGATAAAATCCTGGGTTTTCATCCATTGTGTGAACACGATCTGTAACAGCGTGATGTCATCCTCAATATCTGCCAGCGAATTACGCTCCTGAAAATTCTCGAAATAAAATTTGATGAGGTCAACTTCATTCTCAATCGAACCACCAGGCCTTCCCGTTGTCATATCAGGCGACATTTTGAGGAACAGGTACTCGTAGATTGCCTTACGCTTGCATAAAACAATCGTTTCGGGAAGATGAATGTACATTTTCAAAAGCCTTAACCAGACCTCCGAATGTTCTGATCGAGGCAGATTCCATCTGCAATACCTTGCAGCATCTATCACTTCATAAAAAGAACCAACGGTAAAGATATTGATGGCGGCAACTGCCGACCATTTCTGAAATACCTCGGCATACCACTTGTCTCGTTCCGACCCTTTATTCAATATGACCACATCCAGCAATTCATTGGTCAACATGCGCTCCTGTTCATCAGGTTCTGCCGTTCTGGTAGCGATCTCATAATGAAGAACAGCCAAATAGGTTGAAGCCGATTTAACTTCTATAGGTAGGGGCAGCTGCGCGATCAATACCTCTATTTCTTCAAGGAGTTTGGGGATGGCCTCGTTCTGTTGGACAGATTCAAACTGCCACCTGATCGATTTGATAAAAGCTTCCCAAAATTCATCCGGAAGCTGCTCATAATAATTTTTAGCCTTTAGAAAATCTCCTGTAGTATCCCCAGCCATTTGTTTGGCATAACCTTCTTTTACATAGGTATCGACGATGGCTTTTACGCGTGTTGCGCAACGGGTCACCAGATCGCCGCTCATGTTGCCCTGGTTCTCGTTCCATTCCTTTAGCAGGTTCGCATCGTTTCCGCGAATTTCCCTTGCGATGGAAGAATTAGTTTCAAAAACAAACTGGGCATCGTCATAGAGATAGTCGCCTTTGGTGAACAGCATGAAAAAATTTGTAATGCTCTTGGTTATCTCTTCAGTCGAAAATGAGAAGTTTGAAGAATACAGCTTGATCTGCCTAAATTTGGAAGTACCAGCATTAAAATTTCGCTGAAATATGTCGTCTTCGTAATTACAGTAGATAACTTCTTCTACTTTGGCAATGCGGTTTTCGAGCCAGGTCTTTAAGGTTTTCAGTTTTTGATAATGATAGCCCTGTTCGGTTGCCGTCGCTCCCGTGTCTTTACTGAAAAGGTATAGTTTATTGGTACTCATATCCATTAATTTAAGGTAAAGTTAATAGAAGTTAAAGTTTAAATCTATATCACTGAACTCTTTTTAGTGTATCCTAGCTATGCTACTTGTCCCATAGGTTTCAGTCACTTGTTTAAAAACAATATGAAAATCATTTTTTAGATCAGGTATATTTGCATTTAAACTTAATGTCCATGAATCCATTTTTTGATATTAGTGCCCAAAACGGTCTACCGGATGAAGTATATCAACTAGAAAATTTAGGTAGCCAGCGTATATATGCAAGCTTTGGAAAGCGTGTAAGGGGTGATTGGGGAGAAAGGGATCAGTATCAAAGTAGCCACATTTATACTGATGTTACTGCTGAGGATTACGACCATCAGTTTGTTTCAAAACTATTAAGGATTAGACCTTCTTACAAAATTGATGGGTTAATAAATCACCACTTTAATTTTTATCTCACAAATCACCCCGGAAAAAAGGAAGAGTTTATTGTACATATGCAATATGAGATATTTCAAATATTAAAGAAACGGAGTACGAACGAAGCCTATGTGGAATTATTTGATAAATGGATAAAAAAACAAAGTATGAAATCAGAAGAGCAAAAACACGGGCAGACCGTTAACAATACCATTAATGTGGGTAACGTAAACGCGCCCCTTCAGTTCCAACAAAACTCAGATCATTCCGTTCAGACACAACACAATCACCTGCAAAAAGATCAAATCAAAGATTTTTTGGAAATTTTGAAAAGGGATATCCAGCAGGTTGACGAAAGTATTCGTAAAGATTTTGCTATGGAGATGGATTATGCAATTGTACAATTGGGACGTGATAGGGATGTTATGCCTCAATTGTCAACCATTGGTGGTTTAATGAAAGACGTGGGCATCGGTACCTTTACTAATCTTCTTGCAGCTCCCATATTTGAGGTTGTTAAGCCCTATTTAGGTTTATGAGCACTCTTTTTATAAAAGGGACGGTTATAGGGTATAACTATGAGAAATGGCAAAATGATCCCGAGTCGCTCGCATCATGGTTAATCTGCATAGTGGAAACCTGGCACACTGCACAATTCCGTGCAACTGGCGAATTTTTAATTGATCATCCTGATGAGGTAAAGAGGAAGTATGGCGAAGTAAGGGGTGCAATTCAGGCTTTTACCAATGATGTTCATAGCTTATCTGTGTGCTATCATCAAATGCTATATGTGCTTAACGATCGAATAACCGAGGTTGGGCTAAAAACGCTTTACCTTAGCAATCTAGTTGAAAGTTATGTCACAAATGTCAGGACTATATATGATCTTATGGCGGTATTCGCCAGAATAGTGGTCAACACCGAATTTCTAAAACTACGAGTAGTGAGTACCGATTCACTTAGTGACTTGCTAAAAACTTTTGAAAACAAACATAAATGGAGCACCGAGATTTTTTCTGAGCCGGTTGTTTCTGTTTTTAAAAATATGAGGAAATCGCTAAACATTATTAGAGAGATAAGGAACTCAATCATTCATGATGGTAAAGAGCCGATTGTTACCATAAAAAATGGACTTGCTTATTTTAGGATACCAAAAACCATCAATAATCCTTATGAAACATCCCTGCCTGACCTTTTGGATCTGAAGACACCAGACTATCCCTTATTTCCATATCTACAGCATATTACACGTAGCTTATTTACTCACATGGATAATTTGGGGAAAGTAATTGGCAATGATGCCCACTTGAAAGATAACGATTACAGGTGCGAACTTCCCGTGCTAATCGGAATCTGCATCCCTGAGTTTATAAAGTTTATACATAGAGATTATAAAATTGAACCAGATAAACACAATGACGAATAGGGTTGCAAGCTATTAGTTGTCATTCTCTTCTAAAATATCCTCCTGACGGATGCCATAGGGCGCACCGCCACTGGTGTACCCTGCAATGAATGCAAAGTCCCAGTCTTTATATCCGCTGGTGTCCTCAATTTCCTCTTTTTCCAGCTTTTTCAAACGCTTCTGTTCCAGCTGTTGCTGGATTGTATTTCTAACCGCCTGTTCGTATTCCGCCTTTATTTCCACGCCCAGCATCCGCAGTCCGGCAATGGCACACAGCAAATCGACCCCGTATTTTTTCGCGTAAGCCCTAACCAGTTTCTTCCCCGCATAACTTTCCAGCCAGACTTTTGCCCTTCTCAGACGAACGGCCCTTGGCTGGGTGGTATGTACAACGATTTTCTTTTTATTCTTTTTTGCCTGCATAGCGCCGAGCCGTCTCAAAATCTGGATAAAAATAGCCAATTCCCGTGAAGTATGGTAAGGTGCGAAAAATTCTCCTCAACCTTTTTGTTCCAAAATTTCTGAACAATCCATTAGCCTCGTCAAGACCAAGCCCCTAAAGGGGTTTGCTGAAAAAAAATCTCCACACCTCGCTTCGCTCGGGTAGTATTTTTTTTCGCAAAGTCTTGCCTGCCTATCGGATTGTATCAAGTGAGGGCTTTTAACAAAAAGGCAGGAGGCTTCAGCCGACAGCATTTTTTAAAGGAGATAGACCCATGCACAGCACAAAAGGCAGAAGCCCACCAACCGAACCCACAGCCCAAACGGTCAGACCGCAGGGCATTGCGAGAACCGCCCTTTTTGGGCAGATAGTAGAAATATTTATTGAACACAGATTAAAATTTAGCAATCATGAAAACAACAGCAATCGGAAGCGGAAAAGACAGCGCAACAACAGTTAATAAAGCAACAGAAAAAAGGGCAATCCGTCCGTCATTACCTCTAAAGGATGCCACCAAAACCCAAGCTAAGGAAGAGCAAAAATCGGAAGCAGAGACCACAAAGCCCATCGAGACGAAGAACGAACCGGTAAAACTAGTGGTTACACCCGAAGCACCAAAGGCAGAGCCTACAAAAGCGGAATTGAGGGAAGCTTTGCAGGAGCAGAAACCGCAATTGAATTTGGATGCCACCATCAAATTTGCGTTAGAACTCAACCGCCGTATCAACCAAAGGGGCAAATTATTGGAAACCATCACCACATTGGAGGAATTTGAGGTGTTGCAAAAAGATGATGCGGACGAAACGGAAAGCAACCATTTTCAGCGTTGCGAATTGACCATAGAGGATGATAAAGGCAGAGAGTTTACAACGAAGAACCCTTTTATTATCAATGCCGTTGCAACGATGGTAAATAAACTATGTATAGATAAGCTTGCTGAAATCGAGGGGGATATTCATTTCCCAATCAAGTAACCAATGACCGCCTCCAAATCGGGGGCGGTTAATTTCTTAATCAAATCAATAAATCATGCTTGAAGCATTTATAGAATTTTTAGACCAGTTGTACTGGACTGGCTACGGCGTAGAATTCGAGGAGGAAAACCCGAATGCTTTTTATCAGCAACTCGACAAGTTCAAGAAACAACATATCCAAAAACGATGAAATACGAAACGATTTTTATCATGATACGTGTGGCAGTCCACGCAGACCTTAAACAGCTATCAGATATCGTACACGAGATAGAGACCCAATCGAAAATGACTCTTAGCGATACGGCAAATATCAATGTACTGGAAACGGAGATTTTATTATCAAGAGTTAGGAACATTAAAAATATCAATCATGGCACACAACATAAATTATAATAGCAAGACCGAAAAGCATAGCTTTTTTAGTGTGAAGCAAAAAGCGTGGCACAGTCTGGGCACGATCATAGAGGACTATCCGACAAGTGCGGAAGCCATCAAACATGCAGGTTTAAACTATACGGTCGAAAAACGTCGGTTGTTTACGGTTGATAACGGACAACCGCAGGAGGATGAACCCGATTTGTTGGCGCATACTGAAACTGAAGTTCCCGATTATTTTGCCACGCTCCGCACTGATACCAATCAGGTTTTGGGCGTAGTCGGTAAAGATTACGAAGTGGTGCAGAACGTTGACGCCTTTTCGTTCTTTGATAGTATCGTTGGCGGTGGAGATGGGATTTTGTACGAGACCGCAGGAGCATTGGGCAAGGGCGAACGGATTTTTATAACTGCAAAACTGCCCGAGTTTATCAAGGTTGGTAAATCAGATTTGATTGAGCAATATTTGTTTCTCACCACTTCGCACGATGGTTTTGGTAGCATTACCGCATCGTTTACACCGATTAGAATTTGTTGCCAAAATACGTTGAATGCCGCATTGCGAAACCAAAAAGGGGCGATAAAAATACGACATACCGCAAGCGCACACGAAAGGTTGAAGCAGGCACACCAGCTGTTAGGCATCACCAACCAATTGGGTGGAGAAATGGAGCAGATTTTTAACCAGTGGGCAAAGGTCAAGATTACCGATAAGCAGGTTAAGAAGTTGGTGCAAATGGCAATGGCGCCAAATAAGGAAACATTAGAGAACATACAAAAAGGCAGACCCGATGAGTTTTCAAGTCTGTTCAGCAATGTAGTTGATAAGGTTTTGGAATATTCGGGTACAAGTCCAAGCCAACAAATGGAAACCACAAAAGGAACTTTGTTTGGTGCTTACAATTCCGTTACGGGCTATTTTCAGAATGTGAAAAGCTACAAAACGGATGAAGCCAAGTTCAATTTCATAATGTCGGGCAACGCATTGGGAAAGGCACAGGCTACATTTGATTTATGCAGTGATTTTGCTAGGATTGGCGTAAATGCGCTAAATTAGGATGTTTTTTATGATAAATTAGGCACTAAGGGCATCTTGTTCTTAGTGCTTTGCTATGCCCAAAATTTCGGGCGGCCCTTGCGGGCATTAATTACTTTATAAGGTTTCAATAATGTGTTTTTTAATAAAATTCATTAAATTTTTGAATCAAATAATTATCTCGACGATTCTAATTCAATAGGGTTTTGAATATTAAATTATTATTATTGTATAAAGGTAATAGTATTAACGTTTTTCATAATGCTGGAAATAAAGAAGTTTTTTTTTGGTTTAAAGTTACCTCGTTATAGTTATGGCGTTAGGTAAATCTGCATCAGGACAAGCATTAGGATATTTATATCAATTTGAGCGTGCCATATTTTGGCTATCAAGATCAGACATCGACTTTGTTTCAATAGAAACGGATGATGATGTTGTTTCTCAATTAAAATCGGGTCAAGAGATTAACAGAATATACGAGCAGGATAAAAGTGTAACTGGAAAAAGTAATCCATTCTCAAACTCTAATATAAACCTATGGAAAACCTTTTCCATTTGGTTATCAATTCAGAGGAGATTCCCCAGGGAGAAAGCACGGTTCGTTCTGTCAACTAATAAGAGAGTTTCATCAACATCAACTATCTCTAAACTTCATAAAGCTAACTATGTCAGCGACTATAAAACTGACCGCAACATACTTGAAGGATTTTATGACGAATTATTCGATATAGGAAGTAAGTTGAAAGGTAAATCAAAAGAATTGCACGATGATATTGTAACTGACTACTCAAAGGAAGACTTTATAAATTTACTTGCTAAAATTGTTTTATCTGCAGACGAGTTCTATCCAGATAGAAATAAGTTTAAAGAGGAGATTAAAACCAATTTGAGAATTGGTTCTGAGGTTCCTTTTAATTCTGTGTATGAGAAAATCTTTGGATGGTTGGTTAATGATATAATTGGAAAATGGGCAAAAGGTCAAGAAGGTACAATTAAAGCTCAGAAATTAATTGATATAAAAGACGTATATATTAAGGAATCCTTAGAAAGACCATTTATCGAACAGGCGGTTTCAGCTATACCTGTATTTGACTTCGAAAGGCAACAACAACAGGATAAAATATTTATTAAACAGTTGAGTTTGATTGAAGCTGATGAAGATGACATTGTTGATGCAATAGATCATTTTCTCCGCGCTTCGAAAGAACGGGATAGATGGGCAGAAAATGGCACTATTCCTTGTCAAGAAGATATTAATGAATTAGAAAGTGACATTTCCCGAAATTGGAAAGGGCATAAAAAAAGACATTTAATAGAGGCTAAGACCAAACCTACATTGACAAAGGCGGATGTTGGAAACCTGATATACATAGATTCATCAAATGCAGCTGGATATAGTTTAGCCGGATATCCAGTTATTCAGCCATATACGATACTTGGAAGCTTACACATCTTGTCAGATAAACTTATAATAGGATGGCACCCTGATTGGCAGACGGAAATAAAATAAATACAAGCGAACAAATGAAAGTAGAAAATGTATTTGATATTTATCAGAATAGTTCCTTAGGTGCTTTATTATTAAATGAGTTTGTGATTTCCTATGAACGTATAAATAAAGACAAACGATCGCCAAGGATGGAACGAGTGCTTCCAGTACTTCCGATTCTCTTCACTAAGGATATTGTTACTAGTGCAAAGGGAAGGTCAAATAATATTAAAGGCTTTTATAATGTGTTAGAAGATAATAAATTATTATTTGATATTATTCCACTAAAAACAAGGAATATGTTCGATAAAACGATGTTTTCTCTATTGATTTGTATTAAAGCCAATTTATTAGACATAGACTTTAGCTCAAACATAATCAGTAGTAACATAGACTCGCCAAAACAAAAGTTTAGCCCTCCTTCTATCGAAATAGGCGACTTGGTCAGGACTGCTAGGAAATTAGGTGGATGGTTTTCAAATCTTTCTGACGTAGAATTTTTAATGTACTTAAATTTAGATATATAAATGGACTTTAGAATCAAGTCGATAATATTATGGCCAAAGAATGAGGAATTGGCCCCACGACAAATTGAGTTTATAATTGATAAGGTTAATGTTATTACAGGTGCAAGTGGTAAGGGTAAATCCTCGGTTATTTCAATAATTGATTATTGTCTTGGGAGTTCAAAATGCTCAATTCCTTCTGGTATAATCAGGAATAAGGTAAAGGCATTTGGAATTATTATTGCATTAGAAGGTAAAGAAATTTTAATTGCTAGGGCAGAACCAGGTATATCGGGTGTTTCTAATGACTTTTTTAAAACAGAAGATAAAATAGTTTCAATACCTACCTCAGTTGATGATTATCCATTTAGTATCGTGCAGATAAAGCAGTATTTAAATACTATGTTAGGATTTGCTGATGTTGGATTGACTACAAATGATTATGTACAATCGTTTGACACTCAAAAGCCCAGTTATCGTAACGCTATATCTCTGAATTTTCAACCACAGTATTTGGTTGCTAACCAATCCACAATGTTCTTCAAGACTGATTCTACAGCTCATCGTGAAAAACTAAAAGTTTTATTCCCTTATCTCCTTGGGGTAATTAGTAATAAAATTTTGGAGTTACGAGAAGAACTTAAAGGGCTGAAAAGGCAACTAGGAATTCTAATCAAAGACAGGGATATGAAAGAATACCGATTGTCTAGATTAAATCAAGAACTAATAAATTATTATAGAATTGGGTTGGAATTTGGAATAATTAAAAGGGAAACCGATGTTGAAGAATTAGATCAAGATTTCCTTGTTCAACAATTACAACTTATTGCTACAGCTGATATTGAACAAATTCGGGTTCCAGAACACGCTACTCAATTAGCCGCCGAACAACTTTATTCTTTAAATAAAAGAGAATTGGAATCTTCCGACCAGCTACAGGATTTGGGGCGAAGACTTTCGATTATTAGAAGCATACAAGCGAATAATAAGGAAATTGGCGATAATGCGTTAACCAAAAAAGGCAGGCTTGGTGTTGTAAGTTGGCTCCAAGAGAAATTAGACTATAATAAACCTTGCCCACTATGTAATTCTACTACTGACCACATCGGTGAATATCATAAAAATTTATCTCAACTACTTTCGGAATTTGAAAAGGTTTCAGACAAGGTTGCAGATTCCGCCAAAATTTACTTGAATGAACGTAAAAAATTGGAGAAGCAAATTACAGAGAAAGAGAACGAAATTAATAATATAAGAAATCAGATTAGTGCGCTTCAGCGAGAGGATGGGGAGTTTAAAAGATTAAAACAAAACCAGAACGCAATTTATAGATATTTAGGGCAAGTTGAGCTAACATTAAGTCAATTTCAAGAATATAATAAAGGATTAGATACGAATGATGATAAAATAATACAATATGAGAACTCTATTGCCAAAATGGAAAAAGAGGTTGGAAATGAAAAGTTAAAAAATCGTGAGCGTTATGCATTAAATAAAATATCAGAAAATATAAAAAAGTATGCATTGATGTTCGAAGCTGAGAAAAGTGGCGATAGAATAGACTTAGACATTAATGATGCTTTGACACTTAAATTTTTTGACGAACTCGGTACTGAAACTGGATTTTGGGAAGTTGGTAGTGGGCATAACCACATGGCATATCACATTTCAACTTATTTGGGTATTCACGAATATTTAATTGGCTTAAATGATAATAAAGTACCACCATTTATTGTTTTTGATCAACCTAGTCAAGCCTATTTTCCTGAAATAAATGATGATAAATCTGTTCAAGAGGAAGATTTAATTAAATTGAAGAAGATATTTGAAGTCTTATCAGCATTTAATACAAATACAAAAGGAAAGGTTCAAATAATCGTTTTGGAGCACGCTGGAGAGGACAGTTGGAAAGAGTATTGCAACGTCATTAAAACTAAAAGATGGAGAGATGGCGAGTATGACGATGCATTAATACCAAAATCGTGGTTGAATTGAATTAACTCACACGAAGAAAAACTTTAAATAAAATATAAAG
>NZ_JAPIVF010000007.1:0-301592 GCF_026240075.1 Pedobacter sp. MR22-3
AGTAACACTTCCACCACCTAAAAAAGTATTCTGGCTGAATATACCTCCCTGAGCACCTACACTCCAGGTTCTTAAAGGTTGTTTACCAAATCTACCAGAAGTAGTTGGTGTTGATTCTTGTGCAAATAATTGTGATGATAATCCCAATAATGCAACCAACATTGCTGATTTTGTAATTCTCGTATTCATTTCTCTATTTTATATTTGTTAAACAGTATTTTGATCCTACTGTTTTGTCACTAGTTAGAAAAAACCTTGCCAAAGTCGAAATAATACGTCAATCATCAAGCAGTCAGAAGATTAGAAGGTAAAATTAATTACACAAGAATGTTACATTAAGATTAAGTTTAGGTTATCGGATGTATAGTTTTGTATACAATTTAGCATTTAGCCAATTATTTGAAGATAGAAGATATGTGCTGCTGGAGGATTGTCTATAACCTTAATTTAGCAAAGAAATCCCAGAAAACAATTCCGGCAGAAATCACAATATTGAAAGAATGTTTGGTTCCAAACTGCGGAATTTCAATACACTCATCAATTTGAGCCATTACTTCATCACTTACACCATCTACTTCGTTGCCAAAAATTAAAGCATACTTTTTACTTGGATCTGGTTTAAAGGTATTCAGCATCGTACTGTTTTCAGCTTGTTCAATGGCAACAATTTCATATCCCAGTGTTTTAAGCTCCTCCACCGCAGAAACGGTATCCGGGTAATGAAGCCAGTCTACCGACTGTGTCGCTCCAAGTGCAGTTTTTTCAATTTCACGGTGTGGCGGTTGTGCGGTAATGCCACATAAAATTACTTTTTCTAAAGCAAAACCATCTGCCGTGCGAAATATGGAACCCACATTATGCATACTTCTTACATTATCTAAAACCACAACCACCGGCAATTTTTCCTGTGCCTTAAATGCCTCAACATCCGGGCGGTTTAATTCATCTAATTTTAATTTTCTCATGCTCATCTTTGCCGTGCAGAGGTAAATCATCTTTCACGGCATTATCTAAATATTGAATTTTAATTTAAAGTTTTAGCGGGCCGCTACCAATTTCACTGATATAGATTGCAGCTGGGTAACCGATCCGCTCTACATAAAAATCTGTAAGTTTTTTGGAAAAGTCTTCCTCAAAACCCCTTTCAAGAATTGCAATTGCACATCCACCGAAACCAGCACCAGTCATCCTGGCACCAAGCACATGTTCATCAGTTAAGCAGTAATCAACCACAGCATCCAGTTCCATACCGCTAACCTCATAAAGCGTTCTGAGCGATTGATGAGAGGCATACATCAAACGACCAAATTCTTTCAGATCGCCATGATTCAATGTTTTGACCGCCTGATGCACCCTGTCATTTTCTTTAACTACATGAGTGGCACGGTTCAATACTATTTCATCTTTAATTAAATGACTGTGCAAGGCAAATTTTTCTGCAGTCAGTTCACAAAGATAATGAAGGGTAATTTCCTCATTCAATAAATTTAAAGCCTTCTGACATTCCGCCACACGTTCATTGTATTTGGAGTCTGCAAGTTCCCTGGGTTTATTGGTATTGATAATGGCTAAAACATGGTTTCCTAAGTCCAGATCAACCATTTTATATTTCAACGTTTCACAGTCTAACACGATGGCTTGATCTTTTTCACCAAAGGCCACAGCAAACTGATCCATAATGCCGGAGTTTAAACCAATGAAATCGTTTTCTACGTGTTTGGCCATCTTCACCAGATCAAGCTTATCGTATCCCAGGTTGAAGTAGTCATTTAAAGTAAATGCGGTAGCCATTTCAATGGAAGCGGAAGAGGAAAGGCCAGAACCAATTGGAATATTTCCAAAAAAAAGAAAATCCAGTCCGGGAATTTCCTTGCCATCTTTAAGAAATTCATTGATAATACCTATCGGATAATTTGCCCAATGGCCTCCCTCTTTGTCCTGTACTTCAGCACTTTTAACAGTTATTTTTTCTTCAAAATTTAAACTCTTCAACCGGTAAGAATCTATTTCATTTGTTGATATAGCCAGCCAGGTTCCCATTGTGATGGCACAAGGCATCACTAAACCACCATTATAGTCAATATGTTCGCCAATTAAATTTACACGTCCGGGAGTAAAATAAACTGCATCTGCAATTTTGTTGTATTCTTCAGCAAATTTTTGTGCGAGTTCAATTTTCATTTGGCTAAAAATATTTATTAAAAGCGAGTAATAATGGTATGTTTGTTTCAGAAACAAAAGCCCTAAGTTACAATTTATGAGCGTTCAGCAAATATCAACTGGTAAATTTATTGATGGTGAGGAAGTATTCGCCATTGAACTCACCAACAGCAAAGGCACTTACGTGAAAATATTCAATTATGGTGCAATTATTAATCAATTCATCGTCGAAAATATCAATGGCGAAAAACAGGATATTGTGCTTGGATTTGATACGCTTGAGCAATACACTGATCCTGAATATTTAAAAGAATACCCTTACATAGGTGCTGTGATAGGAAGATATGCCAACCGGATTAAAGATGGTAAATTTACTGTTGGTGCCGAAAATTATCAGCTGGCCCTGAATACTGCTGACAGCACCCTGCATGGTGGTTTGGTAGGTTTTGATAGAAAAGTATGGGATATCATCGAGATTGAGGAAGACCAGAACGCAGTTACCCTGCAATATGAAAGTATAGATGGTGAGGAGCATTTCCCGGGAAATTTAGTTGTCGATTTAACCTTTCAATTAACTGAAAATAATGAATTGATTTTAAGTTACGAAGCTGAAACCGACGCTGCTACTCCGATAAACTTAACCCATCATGGTTATTTTAATCTGTCGCCAACAGGTGGAAATGTCAGTAAACATCAGCAGCAAATCTTCGCTTCAAATTGCCTGGAGCAGGATGAGGGTTATTCTGTAACCGGAAAATTGATCCCTGTTGCAGGTACACCCCTTGATTTTACGTCGATAAAAGAGATTGGCAAGGATTGGAACGAAAGCACCGGATATGATCAATCTTTCGTATTGGATAAAATTTATGGCGATCTCTCTCTAGCGAGCAAAACAACAGAAATGCAAAGCGGTTTAACTTTAAGTGTTTATACGACAGAACCCATTGCACATTTATATACCGGCAAGTATTTAGAGGTGAAAAACGGAAAGGGTGGAAGAGACTATGGAAGTTTTGAGGGCTTTTGTGTAGAAACCCAGCATCATCCCAACGCGGTAAACATTCCTTCATTTCCAAATACCATTCTGCAACCGGAGGATCTGTATACACAAACCACTATTTATAAAGTTTCATTAAACAAATAAAATATGTTTACCAAAGAAGATATTCACGCAGCAATATCCAGGATTAAAAGTGGATCAGATTTTCCTCAGTTTATTCAAGAGCTTAAGGAAATGGGGGTAATAAGGAATGATGTATATGTTTCAAACGGATTATCTGCTTACTTTGCCAGCGAAGAAGAGGTGTTACAGATTAGTCCTGAAGAATATCCTGATTTGGTGATTAGCTTAGAACCTTCTGTAGAAAAGTTGAAGCATGCGTTGAAGATCCATCAAATCGGAGAAACAGGTTTCATTTCGTTTTGTGAACATGCTGCAGATGCCGGCGTGGAAAAATGGATTACAGATTTGAAAGATATGACCTGCACCTATTATGATACAGCAGGGAATGAGCTGGTTAAAGAAAAAATATCCGCTACCTGATCATATGATTTCCAAAATGGCTGTATCATCAATTTGAAATGTAATACAGCCGCTTTTATCACTTGATATCTTCCTGTTAAATCCGCTCCAAAACTAACCTGATGGCCTGATCTACAATTTGGTTTGGCGTCTGACTAAACTCAAATTTAACCCTGCTGGCCAGGATCGCATTGATGGATAAAGCCTGATGTCCGAGGACTTTAGCCAGGGCATAAATTCCGGCAGTTTCCATCTCAAGGTTGGTAATGCGTTGCTGACCGTTATTAAAGCTGTTGATGAGTTTAATAAAATCCGGGACTGCATTTTTTGCTCTGACCATTCTCCCCTGTGGTGCGTAAAAACCGGGTGCAGTCATGGTGATGCCTTGAGGCAAACCTTTTCCGATTGTATTTAATAATGTTTTACTGGCAGATGTGAGGTATGGATTAACTTTCTTAAGATGACTAAAATGCAATTGAACTGCCGTCAGCAATTCGTTTTCTTCTGCTGATGGTTCGCTGAGGTAAAAATTCATTAAGGCATCCATACCCAGGCCATATGAAGAAGCCAAAATGGTTCCCATGGGAAGATCTGGCTGAACAGCCCCTGAAGTACCCACTCGGATAATATTAAGTGAGGTTAATTTTTCTTTAACCTGCCTGGTATTAAAATCGATATTCACCAGTGCATCCAATTCATTGAAAACAATATCAATATTATCTGTGCCGATACCTGTAGAAATGACCGTAATCCTCTTTTCTCCAACATAGCCCGTATGGGTAATGAATTCCCGTTTACCCTTTTTGTATTCTATGCGATCAAAGTATTTACTCACATCGCTCACGCGGTCAGGGTCACCCACGGTGATGATATTATCTGCTATATCACCCGGTAATAAATTTAAGTGGTATATGCTACCGTCAGGATTAATAATTAAGTCGCTTTCTGCAATTTTCATCATGTTTGGGTTTTAAATGGTTTGCAGGTATTTTAGTTTTATATTGTCTATCTTTTCAAATCTACCTAAAACCTGGTTTAAATGAGATTTTCTAACTTCAAATTTAAGGCTGCAACTGGTATCAAACTGTTGTGCTAAAATCTTCAGGTTTTCATCTTTTACCAGCTTCATAATGTCATTCATTTGCAGGTGATCAAAACAGACCTCATACACATCGTTTACAGTATTAGTTATAATTTTACTTTCCTTAACTACTTCTAAACAAGCGTTTTTATAAGCATTAATTAAACCTGGCACTCCTAATAATGTTCCGCCGAAATACCTGACTACCACCACTAAAATATTTGTCAGGTCTGCTGATAATAAACAGTTCAGAATCGGCCGGCCAGCTGTTCCCGATGGTTCGCCGTCATCATTGATTCTAAAGACTGAACGATCAGGCGTTAAACGATAAGCATAGCAGAAATGATTGGCTTTACCATGCTCTGCTTTAAGTTTTAAGATAATAGGCTTCACTTCATCTTCCGATCGGATTGGATAAGCATAAGCCAAAAATTTACTTCCCTTATCACGGAAAATACCCGCTGCAGTACCTTCTATCGTTTTATAAGCATCATCGAATAACATTTTGTGATAAAGTAATAAATATAACAGCCACTAAGGCCAAAAAGATGCCAATGTAATTTAATTTGCTCAACTTCTCCTTAAAGATGATAATTCCGATTAAGCTGCCCACTACAATTACCCCCATATTCATGGCCGCAAACACCGTAGATGGATTTTCAGATAATGCCTTATGTGCTTTCATGTAAAATAAAATGTTTCCAAAATTAAAGCAGCCTAAAATTAGTCCGCAGGCCAGGTTAACCAGTTGTAATTTGGTTTTTTTGGTGATGACCATAAAAAAGACCAGCAAAATTGATACAATAAAAGCCAATGCAAAAACAGTAAAAAGCGAAGTGGTGTATGGCAAGGCTTTGTAAAGTGCAATTTGTTTAAACAATACATCAATAACACCAAAACCAATAAAGACTGCAATAGGATAAACCCACTGTTTGGATTGTGCTTCCTGATCTGATTTACGGATAAAGGTTAAAATAATGGCCAGAAAACCAATTGCTAATCCAATAATTTTATATTCGTTAAATCCTTCTTTAAAAATAAAATAAGCAGCTAAAACAGGAATGAATAATGATAAGCGTTGCGCTATATCAGTTTTAACAATGCCTAGTTTTTTTACAGATGCAGCCAATACCAGAAAGATAGAGGGGAGCAGGATGGCAAGTGTAATATAAACAGGCCATGGTGCAGATGTGCCAAGCAAATGTACATCAGGCTTAAAAAATAAAAAACAAAGCGTTAAAGCTGTAAAATAGTTAACAGTTACCGCTTGAATGATATTAATCTGATACCGCTTAGCCAACTTTAACAATACAGCCACAGTAACGCTGCAAAGAACACTTAAAATGATGTATATCATTTAATTAAATTATTTATGTAAATAGAAAGTTGATCTTTTTGAATCTGAGTCTGCTCTACCAGGTTGCCGTTAATTGCGGGTGAAACTACACCTTCATGCCAGCTGTTGGATGAGGTGAAAATCCGTGCTTCATCCCAAAGTCCGGCTTCCAGAAACTGCCGGAGAATTTGCGCGCCACCTTCGATAATAACGGATTGGATATCCATCAGGTAAAGCTGAAAAGCTATTTTTTGTGCGAGGTAAAAATGCATATCTTCCATTTGGATGTAGTGAATATTTTCGACCACATCTGTTTTAACCTCATTAAAAATAATGGTTTTAGCTGCTGCGTTATAAACATTATTTGATAAAGGTATTTGCAGATTCTTATCAATTACCAAGCGGATCGGGTTTTTCCCTGGAAACTCCCTTGAAGTAAGTTGAGGATTATCCATTAATGCGGTTTGTTTGCCAATCAAAATGGCATCTTCTTCCGTTCGCCACTGATGTGCCAACCGTTTAGCTAAAGCACCACTAATCCATTTCTGGTGACCATCTTTAGTGGCAAAATAGCCATTGGCAGTTTCTGCCCATTTTAAAATGATATATGGTCTTTTTTGCTCGATTCTGGTGAAAAACCTGCGGTTGAAATAGCGGCATTCTTCTTCCAAAACCCCGCTGACAACTTCAATACCTGCATTTTTAAGTTTTTCAATTCCTTTGCCATCTACACCATCAAAAGGATCACGGTTGCCAATTACCACTTTTTTAAGCTGATGTTTTACGAAAAGATCAGCACACGGCGGTGTTTTCCCAAAATGTGCACAAGGTTCCAGGTTAACATATGCAGTTGCCTTTTTAAATAAATCTGCAGCTTCGTCTCCAAACCTTTCAATTACATTTCGCACGGCATTAGGCTCTGCATGGGCCTGACCATATTGCTGATGATAACCCTCGCCAATAATTTTTCCTTCAGCTACGATAACACAGCCTACCATGGGATTGGGGTTAACATGTCCAATGGCCTGGGCCGCTAACTCCAGGCATCTTTTAAGATAAAATGCATCGCTCATTGTGGCAAAAGTAGTAAAAATGATCGATCGATTAGATGAATGTAGAAATGTTATGGTTGCAATTCTGTAATTTTACGCCCAATGAAAATAGGAGCATTAGCAGCCCACTATAAAACTGAACTGGAATTGATGTATGGCGGGGAGGAGGCGGAAGCTTTATTCAGTTTATCTGCAGAACATGTATTGGGCTTATCGCCGGTAAAGTTACGCATGGCGAAGGATAGTACACTTCGTTTTGTTGAACAACAGAAGTTATTAAGCATCCTGAACGATTTAAAAATCGGCAAACCCATTCAGCATATTATTGGGCTGGCACATTTTTATGGCAGCGTATTAGAGGTGAACAAACATGTTTTGATTCCCAGGCCTGAAACGGAAGAATTGGTAGACTGGATTATCCGGGATCATGCCGGAATAAGTAGGCCAGATATCCATATATTGGATATCGGCACAGGTTCTGGCTGCATCCCTGTTTCCTTAAAAAAATACCTGCCTGATGCCGTGGTGACCTCCATAGACATTTCTCCTGAGGCCATTGCGGTTGCTGCAAGAAATGCCGAATCCATTGGTGTGCAGGTAACGTTTGTAATGGCTGATGCGTGTAACTATCATACAGAACAGAAATTTGATATCATCGTGAGCAATCCACCTTACATCAGGGAACTGGAAAAAAGCGAAATGCATGCAAACGTTTTGATGCATGAGCCACATCTGGCTTTATTTGTGACTGATGAAAGTCCTTTGGTTTTTTATGAAGCCATTGCCGAACTAGGTAAGAATAATCTCCAGCATAATGGCGCATTGTATTTTGAGATCAATGAATACCTGACTAAAGAAATGTTGAATATGTTAAACGACAAAGGGTTTACCAACATTGAGTTAAAAAAAGACATGCAGGGAAAAGACAGGATGATCAAGGCTAAGCTCTCGGATGAAATTGTGTAATTACTTCATGTAAATAATCGCGGTCAATATGCGTATAAATTTCGGTAGTGGTGATGCTGGAATGTCCAAGCATTTCCTGAACTGCCCTTAAATCTGCCCCGCCTTCTATTAAATGTGTTGCGAAAGAATGCCTTAAAGTATGTGGACTAATGGTTTTCTTCAATCCTATGGCTGCCGCCAGGCTTTTAATCAGGTTAAAAATGGAAATCCTGGACAGTTTAGCGCCAAAACGATTTAAAAAAATAAAGTCCTCGTTTCCTTTTTTAATCTTCATGTGCACCCTGATCTGATGCATATAAATATCGAGCAGTTTCAAGGCCACACCTCCGATAGGAACTAAACGTTCTTTGTTTCCTTTTCCAATCACTTTAATAAATTCAATTTGCGGGTAAAGATTGGAAATTTTCAGTTCTGTCAACTCCGTTACGCGTAAACCACAACCATATAACACTTCTATAATCGCCTTGTTACGCATACCTTCCGGCCGGGAGGCATCTATAGCATCTATCAGTTCATTGATTTCATGAATATTCAGCGTGTCAGGAAGTTTCCTGCTTAATTTTGGTGCATCAATTAACGTTGCCGGATTATGGGTAATCAGCTCTTCCATCATGAGGTAAGTAAAAAAAGCCTTTAACCCTGAAATCACACGTGCCTGTGTACTGGCCAGCATGCCTAAATCATTTAACCAGGATAAAAAAGCCTTTAAATCGGCCACTGTAACCTCATTTAAACCGGGTGCCTGGTGGATGGATTCATAATATTGGGTGAGTTTACTGATATCACCCAGATAGGCTTCCACTGAATTGCCTGAAAGCGATCTTTCTAGTTTTAAGTAAGACCTGAAACCTTTAATATATGAATCCCACACAGTGTATAAATTTAATGGATTTGAAAACAGAAATGATACTCCATTTTAAATCCAAAGATAGTATGAATTGCTGGAGTCGTCGTATTCAATATAATATAACGAATAATTTTATTAGGATTCCGTATAATTGCAATTCAATAAGTGTGGGAGATAAATAATATTAGCTTTACAAGCTCCACAAGATAATATCAGCATGAAAGTACAAATTATAAACGGTCCCAATTTAAATCTGTTGGGTGTTAGAGAACCTTCTATTTACGGTAATACCAGTATTGAAGATTATGTTCAGGAATTAAAAGCACAATATCCGCATATTGAGATAAATTATTATCAAAGCAACGTAGAAGGGGAATTAATTAATAAGCTTCATGAGATTGGATTTAGTTTTGATGGAATCATATTAAATGCCGGTGGCTACACACATACATCGGTTGCTCTGGCAGATGCTATTGCCGCTATTAAAACGCCAGTGGTTGAAGTACATATCTCTAACATTTATGCTCGCGAAGAGTACCGGCATATCTCTTTAACAGGGAAAAATTGCCAGGGTGTATTAACAGGTTTTGGAATGAATGGCTATCGTTTGGCTTTGGAAAGTTTAATCATTAAAAAATAGTTGCCTGTAATAAAAAGTTTTTTTCCTTTGATAACAACTTGAACTTTACCGATCTATAAATTTAACTGTTAATTCAAATTAGAGAATGATTTGATTTTTTTTATAAAAAAGGCCCATACCACACTATTATTATAAACTCCGGCGTGTTGTATGTATGGTTTCTGATGCAATTTTCGCTTGGTATTCGTTTTATTGATTGATTTGATAAAATGCCAGTGTCCTTTACTTACCGCTAAGGTAAATTTAGGCTTTCCGCTGAGCAGGAAGTGCCACCAGGCAATAAAATCAATACACATCCTGATCGCAATCCTGAAAATGGCATCAGTTGCAGGGAGGTTTTTCTGCATAATGATCAGGTTATTTCTAAAATTAAGATAGGTTTTAAATGGGTTTTCGGTTTGTAAGGTACCGCCACCTACATGGTAAACTTCAGCATCCGGACAATACATGATTTTATAACCCAGGTTTTTCAATCTCCAGCAAAGATCAATTTCTTCCATATGGGCAAAAAGGTCGGCATCCAACCCGCCGGTTTCTTTCCAATATTGACTTTTAATAAAAAAAGCAGCACCACTTGCCCAGAACACTTCTGAATGTTCATTGTATTGTCCGCTGTCAAATTCATAAACATTAAATAAACGACCACGACAAAAAGGATAGGCATAGATATCCAGGTAGCCACCAGCCGCACCGGCATATTCAAACTGCTCTTTATTCAGCTGCCATTTGATTTTAGGTTGTGCCGCCGCAATTTTAACATCGCTTTCCATTATAGAGATAACCGGCTTAATCCAATTGGCAGTGACTTCCACATCCGAGTTTAGGAGAATGTAATAATCAGCTGATACGCGCTCCAGTACCTTATTATAGCCACCTGCAAAACCATAATTAATATCATTCTTTAAAATTTCAACCGTGGGGAAATGCTCCTCTAAGAAAGAAATGGAATCATCTGTAGAAGCATTATCGCCAACAATAACCTGCAGGTTATCATATTCAGAGCGTAATACTCCAGGCAAAAATTTTTCCAGAAATGCTTTTCCATTCCAGTTTAAGATCACAACGGCTACAGCGGGATTCATTGACATTATTCAGGTTTAAATTTCCAGCGTTTGTGGCTCCAAAGCCAGTATTGAGGCTGTTCTTTAATAATATTTTCTAAAAATTTGAAATGCAGGTTTGTAATTTCATAATCTTTCATTGCTGAAGGATTTAAACACATAGGCAGCACTTTGACATGGTAGTAACCTTTTTTTACAACGGTTACCTTAAAAAAATAAATCGGTCTGTTTGTCGATTTTGCAATCTTTTCTACGCCCAGCAAAGCCGCGGTGGACTGATGTAGAAAATCTACGAAATACCTGGTTTCCTCTCTTGTAGGTGCCTGATCACTGGCAAAACATAAAAGGGTAGGTTCATTCTTATACGCAGCCATACCTCTTAAGGTTTGTCGCATCGCGATAAAAATATTGCCGTATTGTGTACGGATTTTGCTAAACCATGATTCAAATATTTTACTGCTCATGGGTTTATAAATCACCAGTGTTTTGGCAGATAGGTTTAGGCCCAGGGCGAGCGTTCCCAGTTCCCAGTTTCCATAATGACCGGTACAGGCCAGCACACTCTCACCAGCTTTGAAATGCTTTTCCAGATGTTCCAAACCTTCAAAAGTGACTCTTTTCAGGGTCTCCTTTTTTGAAATGGTAGTCATTTTTACAATTTCGAAAATGAGTTCAGATAAAAATCTAAAGAATTTTTTTTCAATTTCAATAATTTCAGATTCAGATTTTTCGGGAAATGATTGCCTTAAATTCCCGCGAACCACTTTTTTTCGATAGCCGATAAGGTAATAAAGCAGATAATATAGTAATCTTGCAAAAAAAAAGAGCAGGGGCAGAGGCAGCAGCGAAATCAGAAATAAAAAAAATACGCCTATATGCGCAAATCCTCTTTTAATCATTATTTTTAAAACGTTTCAGCTACAAACATAAATCTTCAAATGCAGAATACAGCTATACTTCCATTATTTTATCTTCCGCCGGTAGGCTATTTTAGTTTATTGCAAAAGGTGGGGCAGGATTTTTTAATTGAAAAAAACGAACACCTGGCGAAACAAACCTACCGTAACCGGGCCAGTATCTATTCGCCCAATGGTAAGCTGGATTTAACTGTTCCGATCATTAAAGGGGCTAAAAACCATACTAAAATGAAAGATGTACGCATCAGCTATGATTTTAAATGGCAGCGTTTACATTGGCTCAGTTTAGAAACCTGCTACCGGAGTTCTGCCTACTTTGAATTTTATGAGGATGAGCTGGCACGTTTCTATCATGAAAAATTTGATTTCCTGTTTGATTATAACCTGGAATTACTGGCCTGGTTAAATAAAAAATTGAAACTTCCTTTCGAACTCGAAGTAACATCAGATTATCAGGATGATATTCCTGCTGAACTGGATTACCGGGGCATGATGAATCCGAAGAAAGCTGAACTGCAGGCAAACAATAAGCCTTATTATCAGGTTTTTGAAGACAGGCATGAATTTTTGCCAAATTTAAGTATTGTAGACCTGCTGTTTAATCAGGGTCCGCAGGCCAAATTATATCTGTAATGGGAAAAAGTAAACCACGCAACCGGCATAAACATTATAATGTACCTGTTCCAGGCACCAGTCCGGGGCTGTATGAAATTGATGATAATGCGTTAAAACCTAAAATAACACTGCATACCTATCATGAGGGAACCTATAAAAAGGAAGAATTACCCCACATCAATAACATCGACCAGCTGGTTAAGAATAAAGATTTTTATTATTGGTTTGATATAAAAGGCCTGGGAGATCCGAATATTTTTGAAACACTTTTTGAAAAATTCGATATCAGCAGGTTGGTTTTAGAAGACATTACCAATTCTTACCAGCGGCCAAAGCTGGATGAGTATGATAATGATAAATACTTATTTGCAGTAAGCAGGCATTTATATTTAGGAGATGAAGATGTTTTATGCAATGACCAGGTCTCCTTTATTTTGTCAGAACGCACCCTGATCACCTTTCAGGAAACTTATGCAGATTGTTTCGAACCGGTAAGAAAACGATTGGAAGTGGGGAAGGGCAATATCCGGATTGGCGGCAGCAGCTACCTGATGTATGCCATCATGGATGTGATTGTAGATAACTATTTTACCTTACTTAATTTCTGGGGAGAAGAATTAGATGCCATTGAAGATCGGCTTTATGATCATCCTGATAGAAGAATCATGTACGATACGCAGGCCATCAAGCGATCGCTGATCACCATCAGAAAAGTAGCCTGGCCGGAACGGGATAAACTCAATGATATCATCCGGACCGATAGCGCCTTGATTTCTGATTTAACCAAGACCTATATGAAGGATGCCTACGACCATTGCATCCAGATCATTGATTTTATAGAGTCGCTGAAAGAGATTGCCTCTGCAAATATTGATATGAACTTATCCATCACCAGCAACAGGATGAATGAAATTATGAAGGTGCTCACCATTATCTCTTCCATTTTTATTCCCTTAACCTTTATTGCCGGTATTTATGGAATGAACTTTAGTCGCGAAGATCCGGTCACCGGGAAAATTCTGCCACACAATATGCCCGAACTGTATAGTCCGCATGGTTATTTATGGACCTGGATTGTAATGGGGGTGATTGCTTTGGCGCAAGTCATTTATTTTTGGCGTAAGGGCTGGTTTAAATAAAAACACTGCATCCAACGTTAATTAATAATTTGTAAAATCTGATCAGGTTAAACATTCTGATGCTGCATTTCATTTGAATAATGCTTGTGAGTGGACATCAAAAGTTGAAAACCATTCGCATGATCTCTGAAATGATGGGCAAAGAATAGGTTTTAAAAACTTTTTATTAGTAGCTTTAGAAAGTTTTAGGTTAGGTTATAAATGCAGTCATTCGAAATTGATAAAAGCGACGTACTAAAGGTTAAAAATGCAATTTTAGCTGGTGATGAAATCTTAAAGGCGGTTTTAGATGATTATCATGCCTCTGAAATTGCCATACTTTTTGAGCGTTTAGATCAATCTGAGCAGCAGCATATTATTAACCTCCTTCCGGCAGAAATTGCATCTGAGATTATCTCAGAAATGGATGAGGAATCTCACCCTGAGAATTTACTTTTTCAGCTTCATCCGGATAAGCGTACAGAAGTAATCGAAGAACTGGATTACGATGATGCCACAGACATTATCTCGCAACTGGAAGATCACGAGCAAAATGAAATTCTGGAAGATCTGCAGGATGAACATGCTTCGGAAATCAGAAACCTCTTAACTTACGATGAAAAAACGGCTGGTGGTTTAATGAACACCGAGCTGATCTGCGTAAACATTAACCTCACTAAAAAGGATGCAATCGATGAAATTATCCGCCAGAGTGAGGAGATGGAAGAATTTTATACCATTTATGTCGTAGATGATGAGGACATTTTCAGGGGGATTGTTTCTTTAAAAGATATTATTAAGGCCAGGCATAATGCTAAAATTACCGAACTGGTTAAAATAGATGCGGTTTATGTGCATCCCGATACTGATCAGGAAGAAGTAGCCAACCTGATTTCTCAATATAACCTTACCAGTATTCCGGTAATTGATGAACATCAGAAATTACTCGGTAGGATCACCTTCGATGATGTGATCGATGTTATGGAGGCAGAAAGTACGGAGGATATCTTAAAGATTTCAGGGGTATCAGAAGATGAGGAATTAAGCGGGAATTGGGTGGAAGCTGTAAAATCGCGCTTGCCCTGGCTGGTAATCAATTTGGGGACAGCATTTCTTGCTTCATCGGTTGTGCGGTATTTTGACCCGACCATTCAGCTCATTCCTTCACTTGCGGCCTATATGACCATCATTGCCGGTATGGGTGGAAACGCTGCCACACAGGCACTTGCCGTTACTGTAAGGCGTATCTCCCTTTATGACCTGACGGATAAACAAGCGTACAGAACGGTATTAAAAGAGTTTACCGTTGGTTTAATCAATGGTGCCGTAAATGGCTTAATTGTATTTGTATTTGCCGTTTTTTTTGATGGCAATCCGATGCTGGGGGTAGTGATCTTCCTTGCCATGACGGGTAACCTCCTTATTGCAGGTATAACAGGTGCCGGCATTCCGTTAATTTTAAAACGGGTGGGAATTGATCCGGCTATTGCATCTTCCATCATCATTACTACCTTTACCGATGTTTTTGGCTTCATGCTGATTTTAGGCCTGGCCAGTAAACTTTTATTATAGATGATCAATGAAACTCTGATCCAATGAAAACGACGAGACACAACCGAAGCAAATAAGAAATCCTCGAAATTTATAACCGGCCATTTCTGGATCTGGTTTATGAAGCAGCTACCATCCACCGGGAAAATTTACCTGCTGGTAGAAATGACATGAGCACTTTAGAACAAGCATTTTGCTTTATGACCGGTGCCAGTTCCATTTTTGCAGGAGACAAATTGCTAACTACACCTAATCCTGCTTTTATTGATGATATGGCGATGTTTGAACTCTTAGGGTTAAAAACACGTGATGCGTTACCCACAAAAAGTCTCGACAAATCGGTATTGATTTGTCGAGACTCACATCAACTATAATAAGAGTGAATTGCTTATACGGCTGTTACCCTTACCTCAATATTGCCTTTTACAGCTTTAGAGTATGGACAAGCACGGTGAGCCTTATCTGCAATAGACTGAGATTCTTCCAGCGTAATGCCCGGGATATGAACATCCAAATCAGCAGATAATGCAAAAGCATTCCCGTCCTTATTAAACGAAACCAACACCTTAACATTTGCTTCACTTACATCTACGCCCTCACGTTCCGCAACAGAACCCAATGCGCCCAGGTAACATGGTCCCCAGGCAGCTGCAAATAGTTCTTCCGGATTTGTAGCACCACCCTGGCCACCCATTTCCTTTGGCTTTCTTAATTCAAAATCTAAAATTCCATCACTTGATTTAACGTGACCATCTCTGCCGCCTGTAGCTGTAACTTCAGCTGTATATAATTTTTCCATGATAAAATATGTCTTTGTTTTTAAATCTAACAAAGCATTGCGGCCATTGTTTGAGCCGCTCAGAATGGGGTACGTCGTTGAAAAGATGCAAGACCTTCTTTTTCAGAAGGTTTACCACTGGAAGTGCGCTGCAAGGAAATTATATTTTAATCTTAAAGGTCAGCTTATAAATATCATAGGCCACTTTCTGTATCAGATCAAATTGTTCCGGAATCAGGTCCTGTCCCTGATGAATTTTAAAACCGGTATCTGCCATTCTGATCAGTGGTACATTATCTAAGGTACCCTTATTTTGCTCCAGGTTTTCAATCGCCATATCAAATAGGTATTCCGTATTATTTGACATTGGCTTCAGGGCATCGAAACTCTCAAAAGTAAAGGCATGTTCTTTATTGTATAAGGATAATGTAGCCACGTAGGAAGACAATAAATGGTTCAGCGTGGTAAACTGGTGCACCTCTTTAATAAAAAGCTGTTTACTTTTAGGTTCAGAAAACATGCGCTGAAAGAGTGAGGCCAGGTTTGCTGTACTCACATAAACCTCTTTTCTGGCTAATTTATAATCTGTTCTGCTGTAGTTTTTTTCAAAATACAAGCCAGCCACCTGTTCATAATAAGCCTTGTTTGCCTTGATGATATTCAACATGGCTTCTTTTAACTTTTCACGCTCCCAGGTAGGGAATAGGGAATAACTTGCCAAAAGGGCTATGCCCGAACCAATAAAGGTATCGTAAATGCGCTCCCTTGCGAGCGCAATAGAACCCATGCCAAGAAAATCAAATAAGATCAGGATATAGGGCGTCATAAACAACACACTCACTACATAGTTTTTCCTTTGGAAACTATAACTGCCGATCATACAGATCAGCAGGATAAAAAACAGGGTATGGCGGTCATCAATATAAGTCAGTACACCCATCCCTATAAAAGCGCCTACGGTAGTGCCAATTAAGCGCTGATAATTGCGCTCTTTTGTTAAACTAAAGCCAGGTTTGGAAATCACCAGAATGGTTAACAGAATCCAGTAACTATGCGAAAAATTCAGGATTTCAGCCACCACAAAGCCCAGGAGCATCACTACTGTAACCCTCAGCGAATGCCTGAAAGTGGAGGAGCTGTAAGTTAAGTTTTCTGTAAAAAGTTTAAAATCGAATTTCTGCCGGGTGATAAACTTTTCAGTATCTACCTCCGCTTTGCGGATATCCTGACTCGTTCTTACCTTAAAGTAACTGAAGATCGTTTTTACCCGGGCCAGAATATTTTCGATGTTTACCTCAATATTTTTAAGTGCAATGATGCCCAGTGTATTATATTCCTGGTTGACGTTATTCTTTTCCAGTTCATTGATCTTAATTTTAAGCCTTTCAATCTCAATTAACAACCTTTTAGAAAGCACTGGTTTCCCACCACTTTTCAGGGCAAAAGCAATATCATCCAGCGCATAGGAGATCCGTTTGATGGCCATCTCATAATCTTTTAAAATCCCGGCTTTATCAAATTGTTCATGCAAATGTTCGTAATTGTAATAAGTTGACATGACCTGTTCAAAAAGGTCAACCATATCTACAAAAACCAACAACAAAAACCGGCCTTCCGGACTTGAATCACGAACAATTTCCCTCGTCCTGAACAATAATTCACGAACGGCATCCTGTTTCTCATGAACAGAAACCTGCAATTGAAGCAGTTCTGCGTAGGTTTTATCGTAATTGGCATGCTGATGATAAAATTTTGCCTTTTCTCTTAAAAATTCGGCCACCTCAAAAATAGAATCACTTAAAGATTGCTGCACCAGGCGGAAAGGGCGAAGTCTGTAAAAAAAATAGCTTAGTCCGGTATACCAAAGGCTTCCCGCCAGCACCATGAAGGCATATTTGAGCACTTCCTGCCAGGGGCGAAGATCATCGATACTTAAGACAATAATCAACAGAACAGCTGTACCCACAGATGCTGCACGAATGCCATAAATGTAAAACATTGAAAATACAAAACTCGAGACAGCAAGCAGGAAAGCGACAAAATACTCACTTTTATTGGTGAGGCCGGTTAAAATAGAAAACACAAAAATTAAAACGGTTGTAACCAGCATGGCATTGCGCCGGTGTACCATTGGACCCGGACTATCCACAATGCTCACACACAAGGCACCTAAAGATAAAGTCATGCCATATTTCAGCATGGAAAATTGCGCCAGGATAAGTGAGGGCAGGAGCACGCCCATGGTAATGCGCAAACCATCGGCAAAATATGTACTCAATAAAAAATCCTGAATATTCCGGATGGGTTGCCTGATCTGCATGTTACAAAAATAACATTATCAACAGCTTTTTGTTGGCGGAAAATGAAGTTTTTTGAGGTTTTCGATACTGCATTCAGGCACTTTCAGAACCGACAACATTTTCCATATCTATAATGTAAAAATGGTCAGAATATGATTTATGAAGTGAACGGTCATGATGACATATTTATGTCAATCGCATTTATTCCAGCGCTTTCTTAATCAGATCCTGCGCCTTATGAAAATGATTTAAAGGCCCCTTACCATTTCCCGTTTTAACATCAGCACCTGCGCTGATGGCTTCCTGCACAAAACTTTTCGCCCTTTGAATAGATTCGGGCAGATCATGGCCTAGCGCAATAAAAGCAGCAATGGCGGCAGAGAGCGTGCAGCCTGTTCCATGGGTATTTGGTGTTTGGATTGCCATTGAGCGGAAGGTTTTTTCTGTACCATTCTGATCAAGATAAACATCATAAAGGTCTGGTCCTTTCATATGGCCTCCTTTAATTAACACGGCTTTACATCCCGTTTGAAGGATACGTCTGGCAGCCTGTATCATATCATCAATGGTGTGGATTTTTATGGCGGCTAAGATTTCAGCTTCATCGATATTTGGTGTAACCAAATGACTTAAAGGAAATAATTCCCTTTGAAGGACTTTAATGGCGTCATTTTCGATCAGCTGAAATCCACTGGTAGATACTATGACCGGATCCAGGATGACCGGAATTTTTGGATAAATGCTTAAAATTTCTGAAATGGCATATACTTGAGCTGCATCAGGAATAATCCCGATTTTAATAGCTGAAGGCTGAATATCTTCCAATACAGCGATGACTTGTCCCTGAACAATTTCTGCCGGAATGGAATGGACTGCCGAGACACCTACAGTATTCTGAACGGTAACCGTGGTAATCGCAGAAGTACCATAGCACCCAAGCGCACTGACTGTTTTGATATCTGCCTGTATTCCAGCACCGCCACCACTATCTGATCCGGCAATGGTAAGTATAGAAACATACTTATAGCGCATATCCATCAATCCCATTTTTTACAGTAAAAATTTCTCCTTTAAAGAATGGCTTAACCATGTTTACCGCCATCTTGCTCCGCTGCCCTGTCTGGCAGATGAATACCAGTTTCTGATCAGCCGGAAATGTTGAAAGATGTTCGTGAAGATGGTATAAGGAAATATTTATGCCCCCAATGTTAAATTCTTCGAATTCGTAATCTTCACGCACATCAACCAAAAAAACTTCTGCTGGTGTTGCAGCTTGCCAGTTTTTAAGGCGGTTTATCGAAATTTCATGTTTCTCTCCATCATCCGGATTATTTTCAGCCGCTAGCGGCATGGAGCTGTTTTGCTTTTGCGTAGCAATGTTAAAGATATTCACGCTGCAATCGAGTGCGTTCATGGTGAGCAACCTGCCAGACAATGTTTCACCAAAGCCGCAAATCACCTTAATTGCCTCATTGGCCATTAGGGTACCGACGATACCGGGCAGCATACCGATTACGCCCACTTCATTACAGTTTGGTACTTCCCCTTCAGCTGCAGGCTCTTCAAAAATATCCCGGTAATTTGGTCCCTGCTGATGATTGAATACAGAGACCTGTCCTTCAAACTTATAAATAGAACCAAAAACCAGGGGTTTATTTGCAGATACGCAGGTATCGTTCACCAGGTATCGTGTAGGGAAATTATCTGAACCATCAATAATCAGATCATGGGAACTGATTAGCTTTTGTGCATTAGCCGCTGTTAACCTTTCCTGGTAGGCAGTAATTTTTACCAAGGGATTAAGCTGCGTTAATTTTTCCCTGGCGGTTAGTGCTTTGGGTTTACCTACATCTGCAGCAGCATATAAAATTTGACGGTGCAAATTGGTTAATTCAACCACATCATGGTCTACAATGCCAATATTGCCCACGCCGGCAGCTACCAGATATTGTAAAACCGGGCATCCCAAACCACCCGCACCAATCATCAATACTTGCGCAGCCTTTAATTTTTCCTGTCCATCCATACCTAATTCAGGTAAAATCACCTGCCGCTGATATTGTTTCAGTTCCTCTTTCGTAAGCATATTTGTTAATTAAGCTAAGCAATTATCCCAATCTTTCCATACGGCTTCGTACCCTTGTGCAGTAATGAGGCGGGAAATTTCGGCTGGACTTCGTTCATCACTGATTTCAAACTGCTCGAGTGATTCTGGTGCAACGGTATAGCCGCCAGGATTGGTTTTTGAGCCGGCACTGATGGACGTAATGCCAAGTTTAATAATGTTGTTCCTGAACGCTGGCGATTCACGGGTAGAGATAGACAGTTCTACTTCTTCATTAAACAAACGGTAAGCACAGATCAGTTGTACCAGTTCCCGGTCGTTCATTTCTACCTTAGGCTCCAGTCCGCCGCTGTAAGGGCGGAGTCTTGGAAAAGAAAGGCTGTACTTACTTTGCCAGTATTTTTTTTCGAGATAGTTGAGGTGGAGTGCTGTAAAAAAGCAATCTGTACGCCAATCTTCAAGACCGATCAATACACCAAGTCCCATTTTATGAATGTTTGCTTTACCCAGGCGGTCTGGTGTTTCCACTCGGTATTTAAAATTTGATTTTTTCCCTTTAGGATGGTGCTTTTTATAATCTTCCTGGTGATAGGTTTCCTGGTAAACCAAAATCGTATTTAAACCAAAGGGGATAAGTTGCGCATAGTCTTCCTCATCCATGGGTTGTATTTCCATAGAAATGTGCGCAAAATGCGGGCGAATGAGTTGCAGTACTTTTTTAAAATAATCTACATGAACATTCACGTTATCTTCACCGGTAACCAGCAGCACATGTTCATAACCCATTTCTTTAATGGCTGCCACCTCCTGCATCACTTCCATCATGGAAAGTGTTTTACGTTTAACCTTATTGTCATAACTGAAACCACAATACGTACAGATATTGTTGCATTCATTCGATAAATATAGCGGCACATACATTTGCAATACTTTACCAAAACGTTTCTGGGTTAATTGCTGACTTATCTGTGCCATTTGCTCCAGGTATGGTGCAGCAGCGGGTGAAACCAATGCTTTAAAATCTTCCAGCGTTCTTTTGGACGAGGATAAAGCTTGTTCTACATCGGCCGGAGTTTTGGCATAAATACTGGCTTTGGTTTCATTCCAATTATACGTATTGAAAAGATCAGTAAAACTATTCATCTAAAAAAGCGGTTAGGGGACTGCTGGCGACAGCATGTGAAACAGGTAAGGCTAATTTGGCTTCGAAAGCCATACGTCCGGCCGCTACAGCCATTTTAAATGCGGCAGCCATTGATGTAGGGTTAGCAGAGACGGCAATGGCTGTATTAACCAATACTGCATCGGCGCCGATTTCCATTGCCCGGGCAGCGTCAGATGGTGAACCAATGCCGGCATCAACAATCACCGGGACATTGCTTTGGCTGATGATAATTTCTAAAAAGTCGATGGTTTTTAAACCTTTGTTACTTCCTATGGGCGATCCCAGCGGCATTACTGCAGCAGTACCGGCATCCTCAAGGCGCTTACACAAAACCGGGTCGGCATGAATATAGGGCAACACGATAAATCCTAACTTAGCCAGCTCTTCAGTTGCTTTTAAGGTCTCAATAGGGTCGGGCATCAGGTATTTAGGATCGGGATGAATTTCCAGTTTGATCCAGTTGGTTTCCAGTGCTTCACGTGCCAGTTGAGCGGCAAAAACAGCTTCTTTAGCATTTCGGACACCAGAAGTATTGGGCAATAAATTGATATGGGGATACTTTAAACGAATTAATAAATCGTCATTTTCGTTGTTTCTGACATCCACCCGTTTGAGGGCTACGGTAACCAGTTCTGAGCCAGATGCGAGTAAGGCTTCTTCCATTAATGCAGCAGAACTGAATTTTCCGGTGCCGGTAAACAATCGTGAACTGAAGGTTTTATCTGCAATTTTTAGCATTGTTTTATCATTAAGCTTCTTTTAAAAATGCATTGTTGATTTGTGCATACATTTCCAGCACCATAGTTGCAGGATCAATGGCATGGGTAATGGCTCCTGAAACGGCTACACCATACAGGCCTGTTTGAATAATGGCATTGATATCATCCAATTGAATACCACCAATGGCAATAACCGGTATTTGAATGTTGGCGTGTTTGATCTGTTTAATGATTTCGGTATAACCTTCCAAACCCAATATCGGACTAAGTTTTTGTTTGGTTGCCGTGAAACGGAAAGGCCCCAGACCAATATAATCTGCCTGTTCAGCAACACGCTGGATAACGTGTTCAAAAGTGTTTGCGGTACCGCCGATGATCATGTTTTCACCCACTATTTTTCTGGCTGTCCTTATCGGCATATCCTCTAAACCCAGGTGCAAACCGTATGCACCTGACTCTAGGGCAATTTCAGGATGATCGTTTACAATCAGTTTAGCACCATAATCATCGCATAACGCAACAGCATCTAAAGCATAAGGTAAGATCTCTGCCTTCGGTTGGTTCTTTACCCTTAATTGAACCCACTTTATACCCGCTTCAAGTGCGGTTCTTATTGCCGTAAGGTGTGTGCCTTTTTCAGGCTGCTGTGAAATGTAGTGCAATCGGTCAATCATTTCTGTTTAATTATTTAAGATTTTATTTAATTTTTTAAAATTCATGACTGCCTTTTCTGGCTTATTCCAAATGGCTCCAAGTGCGGCGGCACCGTCAAAATTCATTTTTCTTATTGTGGTCAGGTTGCTTTCGTTTATTCCGCCAAGTGCAATCACTTTAGGCGGAATGTTAGCTTTGGCTAACATAAAATCATCTTGCAGCTGACCCTGATAACCTGGCTTAGAAAGACTATTAAAAACCGGACTGAAAAAGACATATTCAAATGTTTTCATTAAAGGTATTTCAGCAAGTTGATGCACTGATGTACTTCTGATATGATCATTTTGCTGTAGATCATTCCAATTCTCAGCAGCTGCACAGGCCCGAAGCTTTTCGGGATAATGAAAACGTTTGATATTGAAATGATCTCTAAGCATATGGTGTTGATGAATAGCGATATTAGGATGGTATTCCTGATCAATGTCTTGAAGTAGTTGGATGCATTGGCTGATATTCCACTTCGGCTTTCTCAAATGAAAACGGGTTAATCCAGCTTTAAAAAGCTGGTTAATGGTCACGGCTTCATTAGCGATAACATCAGGGGCAGAGATCACCATCAAATCCATTACAAGTAAATTTCACTGCCTTTTTGTGTAAATTCTTTTGATTTTTCGGCCATGCCTTTGGTTAAAGCATCTGCTTCTTCCATGCCATTTTCCTTGGCATATTCCCTAACATCCTGGGTGATTTTCATCGAACAGAAATTAGGTCCGCACATGGAGCAGAAGTGTGCTATCTTAGCGCCATCAGCCGGCAGGGTTTCATCATGAAATTCTTTCGCCGTATCCGGATCGAGCGACAGGTTGAACTGGTCTTCCCATCTGAATTCAAAACGGGCTTTGCTCAGTGCATTATCCCGGTATTGGGCACCAGGATGACCTTTGGCCAAATCAGCGGCATGGGCTGCAATTTTATAAGTAATTACCCCATCTTTCACATCTTTTTTATTCGGTAAACCGAGGTGTTCTTTTGGCGTTACATAACATAACATGGCCGTACCGAACCAACCAATCATGGCAGCACCAATGGCAGAAGTAATGTGGTCATAGCCAGGTGCAATATCTGTGGTTAAGGGACCCAATGTATAAAATGGTGCTTCAGCACAATGCTGAAGTTGTTTTTCCATGTTCTCTTTAATCAGGTGCATGGGTACGTGTCCAGGACCTTCGATAATGGTTTGCACATCATGCTTCCAGGCAATTTTAGTCAGTTCACCTAAGGTTTCCAATTCGCCGAATTGTGCCGCATCATTTGCATCGGCAATACAGCCCGGCCGTAAACCATCGCCTAAAGAAAACGAAACATCATAGGCTTTCATGATTTCACAAATCTCTTCGAAATGGGTATACAAGAAATTTTCCTTATGATGCGCCAGGCACCATTTTGCCATGATGGATCCACCACGAGATACGATACCTGTAATTCTTTTGGCGGTTAGGGGTACGTAACGTAATAAAACACCGGCATGTATGGTAAAGTAATCCACACCTTGTTCGGCCTGTTCAATCAAGGTATCTTTGAACAATTCCCAGGTTAAGTCTTCTGCCTTCCCGTTCACTTTTTCAAGGGCCTGATAGATCGGTACAGTTCCGATCGGAACAGGGGAGTTGCGGATAATCCATTCGCGGGTTTCGTGGATATTTTTTCCGGTAGAAAGATCCATAATGGTATCTGCACCCCATCTGCAGGCCCAAACTGCTTTTTCTACTTCTTCTTCAATGCTGGAGGTCACCGCTGAATTACCAATATTGGCGTTAATCTTCACCAGGAAATTCCTGCCGATAATCATGGGTTCTATTTCCGGGTGATTGATGTTACTTGGAATTACTGCCCGTCCGGCAGCCACTTCCTGCCGTACAAATTCTGGTGTAATTAAACCTTTTGGTGTATTGGCACCAAAACTATGTCCCTGATGCTGATGATTCATCACATCATGCTGCGCCTTAAGTTGTTCTTTTAAAAGATCAATCCGCTGATTTTCACGAATGGCAATATACTCCATTTCAGGCGTAATGATTCCCTGTTTGGCATAATGCATTTGCGTAACATTCCGGCCTGCCTTTGCCCGGAAAGGTTTGGAAGTATGGTTAAACCTGAGGTGATCAAGGCTTTGGTCATTTAGCCTTTGTTGTCCGTACTGAGAAGAGATATGATCCAATTGTGCTACATCTCCACGGTTGGTGATCCACTTCTCACGTAATCTTGGCAAACCTTTTTTTACATCAATGGTTGCATTTACATCAGTATAAGGGCCACTGGTATCGTAAATGGTTACCGGTGCATTGGGCTCAGTTTCTCCGAAACGGCCATGCAGTTTGGTATCGCTTAAAGTGATTTCCCTCATCGCCACCTGGATATCGTGCAATTCGCCCTGTACAAAAACTTTTTTTGAGGCTGCAAAGGGTGTGGTTGTTAAAACCTGATCTTTTGGAATTTTTTCGTGTTTCATTTTTTGAGGTTTATGTTTAGCCACCTGGTGTAGCTTTGATAATGATGACATGATCGCCGGGACAGAGAAGATGGTTTTCCCAGTTGGTTTTAGGAATAATGGTCTGATTCACCGCCACAGCAATGCCAGTAGCCGGTTTATTTAAGACTATGGTTATTAAATCCTGCATGCTGCAAGCTTCGGCAACCTGATAATGTTGTTGATTTACGGTGATTTCCATTCTATATCTAAAAAAATCAACTTTTAGGAATGGCCCCGTATGGAGGAAAGAAAAAACAACATCATATGCATGAGTTGTCATCACTTTTCCCTTCGGCAGTACTAACTGCATCAGGTTCAAAGGGTATTATCTCAGTCCGCAAAGGACACCCCTAAAGTTGCGGTAAACTTATAGAAAAGTTTCTAGAATAGCCAAATTATTCCCTAAAGAAAAATAAACAGGCCATTTAAATTAACCCTAAACTACATTGGTATTCGTACTTAAAATAGCTCTTTCACCTTCCTGGGTGTAACTTTTCAGACCAATAAAAGTATTTGTATAGGGTATTGATTTTTAAGAAATTTTTATTAATATCGTAGCTTGCGGTGATGATATTGTGAAAGAATCTCGGCCTTTAAAGAAAAATACATATGAAATCTGAAAGAGAAAAGATGCTTGCAGGTGAGCATTACAACATCAATGATCCTGAATTGGTTGAAATCAGATATCAGGTAAGGGAGCTTGTAGATTTATTTAACAATACCAGTCCGAGAGATACCAAAACGAAAGAAAACCTGCAGCGAAAAATATTTGCACAGGTTGGAGATAACGTTCATATTGAAAAAGCAGTCAGAATTGATTACGGATGCCATACCAAAATTGGGAGCAATGTGTTCATCAATTTCAATTTTGTGCTATTGGACTGTTGCCCTGTAACCATCGGGAATAATGTTTTCATTGCCCCAAATGTTCAGATTTATACGGCAAGCCATCCCATTAATCCGGCAGACCGAAATCAACACATTGGTTTTGCAAAACCGGTTACCATAGGCAATGATGTTTGGATAGGAGGAGATTGCATATTGCTTCCTGGTGTAACCATTGGTGATGGTTGTTCCATTGGCGCAGGAAGTGTGGTAACTAAGAGTATCCCACCAAATTCTTTGGCAGTTGGTTCACCTTGCAAAGTGGTGAAGGAGTTGAGTTTTGATCATTAGGTGAGCGGTTAATGAGGATGAATTTAGTTTCCATTCATTCAATATCATTACTGAGTAGCGTCTGATTATCATGATATTCGAATTGAATTTAAACACGTTCAATTTTGCAGATGTAACAACATGCGGCTGCATTTCTCGCATGTAGGTAGTCGATTTCCAGATGTTGATCGAAGATTTCACCAATTAAATGATCAACATCTGCATCATCCACTAATTTTGTAAAAATCATTTGTTGATCTTTTGAATAGCCAATTAACGATAATGGAAAATTTTCTTTATCGGCCTTAATTTCTGGTGGAAATTGATGAATATTATCATAGGACTCAACATTTGTTTTGTGTATAAATATAGGTCCGGGTTGATTAAACACATTATCAATGGTAAATGGGCTATGGGTAAATAATAACCGGATATCTGTGTCAACAGCGAAAGGTTTTAAGGAAACGCGGCAAGGCCCGAAACCAGTAGCGAGCTGCTCAATCACTTCGTGACCAAAATTATCATTTAAGGTTTGTTTAATTTTATTTGCATAGGCCACAGAGAGGGGAACAATTTTAAATTTCATCATATTTATCATTTTAAATGCAAATAAATCAAGTTTTGAGTAGCCAAACAATCCGAAACTTGCTGACTTATTAAAATCATACCTTTATCATTTCCATTAATTTTAGGCGTATTTGGTCCAATTTTAATATTGATTTTCCTGATCTGATCAACTCAAAAAACTTCACTATTATTTGTAAATAATAATTTAATTTCTGTAAATTCACCTTCAATTAACACTCTCAAAACATGAAAAAAGTAAGATTACTTTCTCTGCTGCTTGCAGTAGGGATTGGATTGACCTATATCAGTATAGGTTCATGGGGCTGCAAAGGTCGGCCTTCCTTCTCCGGTAAAGACAGTACGAACACTTCAGTAACTGATTCCGGTCAAACAACATTAAGTCCTAATTTGCCTTATGATGTCACGATCGCACCAACAGACACGGTTCTGCAAACTCAGATCAGAGCAGATTTTGACCTTTTCTCCTGGGAATCATTTATCGCACTGAACTGGTCGCCGGATAGCACTGAAATAATTGGGGCAAATGGAGACAATGCCACGGTGTGGGAAACCTGGAAAGAAAATGCAGAGGTTTTTCTTCCCGATGGCAGCAAGCCCGCACCTTGGAATGCTACCTTGCAGCAGAAAAACAAAGTACTGGTACAAGTGGGCAAAACACCAACGGTATTGCTTACAGATGTCACTCAGCCCTTCTTAACCGGTCCGCTGATCGATCAGAACGGACAATATACCCGTTTTGAAATCGTGATGAATGAGAAGATGTTTGATTACATCGATAATAACGTGTTGTACAACTATCAGGGACAGCAAAAGTTTACTGATACCATTGCCTTTCCATCCGGTAATAATGAAAAGAAAGCACATGGTGCGATTATGGTTAAAGCCTCATGGAAAATTATGGGTAAAGGAGATGATACCACCCGTTTCCATAAAACAAGGGCTACTATCCATGTTAATGCGATTCCAAAACAAGGTGTAAAGGATACCACTTATACAGCATTGGTCGGGTTGGTCGGACTTCACATTGGTACCAAAAGCCAGAATAACCCACAATGGATTTGGTCTACCTTTGAGCAGGTAGATAATGCACCAACTTTTAATGCAGTGAAAGATGTACATTATAACTTCTACAATGCAGCAGCAGGCAATAACAATATGAACAATGCGCCAGCACATCCCTGGAATCCAAGTATCCCGGGGCAAACCCCAAGCCAGATTGTACGATTAACGCCCATATTCGAAGGTACTCAGGCATTAAACGATGCTTTTCACAAAAAACTCATTGCTGTTAATCCGAAAACCGTTTGGCAGTATTATGAGCTGGTGGGTACCCAATGGCCTGTTCATGCCAAGCAATCTGCTACAGGAGATCCTTTTCCGGTATATATGGCCAATTCAACACTTGAATCTTATATTCAGGGCGTAGTAAGAGAAGGGAAAATATCATATGTTCCGGGTGTAACTTCAAGTTGTATCGGTTGCCATAACGGCGCTACTTCGTGGTCTGGCCGTACATCAGATTTTACTTATCTGCTCAGAACGGCCTCCGCCTATAAACAGGCTGCCGGAAACAAAAAGAAATAACGCTCAAATTATAACGCTCATGAATTTAGAACAATTTGCGGCACTTTCTCAGGTGCTGACAGGCTATGGACAAGAAGCCATATTGCCAAAATTAGATACACAACATCAGGCTGCTGAATACCTTGCAACTTTATACACCCCCGGATTGGTGCCCGTAGCTACTTTACAGTTGCTTACCGATACCTGGAATACGATTTCAGCTATGCCGCAACCTACTTATGAAATGCAGGTAAAAGAGCAGATCATGGGAAATACAGAACTTGCACCTGTTGCCAAAAACATCATTTACATGTGGTTTTTGGGGATATGGTATGATTTAACTGTTCCACCCGGAACTTCACCAAATAAGGATTTCGTTGTTTCTGCACAGGCCTATCAGAATAGTTTAGTATGGGACACCATGGGCGCACATCCAATGGGTTACAGTGAGGGTGTTTTTGGCTATTGGAATACGCCACCCGTAATTCCGCCACTCCATCCTCCAATTCAATAAATCCATCTATTTACTTTAAACGAAATTTGAAATGAGCAATACAGCTAAACAATATGATGTCATCATTGTAGGCGGTGGCTGGGCAGGAAGTGCCATGGCATACCGATTGGGCGAAGCCGGAAAAAAAGTACTGATCCTGGAAGGAGGAATACCTTTGCAGAGCAATAACCGGGAAGATTTTATGGAAACCTTTTTCCTGGCCATGGCTAAAACACCCGAAGCACCCTATGTACAAAATTATAACTCACCGAGGCCATCCGTACTAGATATCAAACAAATTACTCATCCGCCAGCACCATCTGTAGATTGTACTCATGTAACAGAATCAATAGATACGGATGGGTATTTTATTCAGAAAGGTCCAATGCCTTTTGGAAGTACCTATGAGCGTTTGGCTGGCGGAACTTCCTGGCATTGGCTGGGTACCTGCCTGCGCCTGGTACCCAACGATTTTAAAATGTATACTGAATATGGAGTAGGGGTAGACTGGCCCATTACCTATGACGATCTTTCGGATTATTATGACCAGGCAGAATTGGAAATTGGTGTTTCGGCAGATGTGGAGGAGCAGACGGTACATGGCATAACTTTTAGTGAAGATTATGTGTATCCCATGAAACGAATCCCACCATCTGTTCTTGATCAGATACTGACAACAGAATTAAAAGATGTAGTTATAGATGGAAATGCATTAACCGTTACGGGTACACCAGCGGGTAGAAATGGCGAATCCAATATCATGAAGGATGGCACCATCTATAACAATGGTCGCCGTCTTTGCCAGGGCAATACCAATTGTACGCCAATATGCCCGATACAAGCCAAATACGATGCAACAATCACTTTGAGTAAAGCGTTGGAAACAGGCAATGTGGATATTATGTATCAAACCGTAGCCAGCAATATTCAGATTGATGCCACTACTAAGGAAGTTACCGGCATTGATTATATTCAATATGAAACCCGAACAGGTCCGGCAACCGGAAAAGGTACCGTAACCGGAACAAAATATGTGATTGCAGCGCATGCCATTGAGGCTGCAAAGTTATTGCTCATGTCTAACAAACAAATTAGTACAGGTATCGCTAATTCTAGTGGTCAGGTGGGTAAAAATTTAATGGATCATCCGGTAAAACTAAGCTGGGGCAGTATGCCAAAGCCTGTTTATCCTTTTAGAGGACCATTGTCTACCTCAGGTATTGAAACTACACGTGATGGTTCATTTCGTTCTGAGCGGGCGGCCTACCGGATTGAGATCGGGAATGAAGGCTGGAACTGGCCAACCGGGGCGCCATATACACAGGTACAGAATTATGTAGGTAAGATGGGACTGATGGGAACTGCGCTGCGGCAACAGATCATTACTGATTTTACCAAACAGTTTAGACTTGGTTTTTTGGTGGAGCAGATGCCTTCTGAAGAAAATTATATCATTCCTTCTCCAACCTGTTCAGATAATTTAGGATTGCCACGTCCGGAGATACACTATAACCTGGATGAATATACCCGTGCAGGTTTCAAAGCTGCGGCAGAGGCAACTGGTATTATTTTCGAGGCTCTTGACGCTACTGAAGACAATTCTACGCCTTTAGGGACGGGGGGATTTTTTCAGTATGATGGTGAAAATTACTATTCAGAAGGTGCCGGACACGTCATGGGTACACATCGCATGGGGAACGATCCGGCAACTTCCGTTACTGACGCTGACCTGAAATGTTGGGATCATGATAACCTTTATTTAGTAGGCTGTGGTTCTTTTCCAACAACGGCCACAGCGAATCCAACTTTAACCATGATGGCGCTGGCTTTTAAATCTGCAGATGCTTTACTTAAAAGTTTAGCTTAATGGATAACTTGTCTATTGTTGAGTATAGCTTAAACTGGCCTGGTGGAATGATGGGGTCTACACATGAATTGGTGATTAGTGAAGAATTTATTTTTGTGAGTGGACAAAACATGCACCGGATAGCCAAGTTTAATCATCAGGGTGAGCTGCTTCAGTATTATATGATGCCGGAAGGGAGCGGACCGCATGGTCTGCTCATTGATAAAAAAGGAAAGTTATGGGTTTCGCTTGAATTTATTGGCTTTGTGGTGCAATTGGATGAAAATGGTCAAATCGTTCAAGAAGTAGATGTTAAGTTGCATGCTTCAGGCGCAACACCCATTAATACCGCTCCCCACGGTATTGGGCTTGATGCCGATGGATCTACCATTTGGTTTACAGGCAAACGGACCAGTACGATTGGTAAGATCGATGTTAACAAACAGGTTACCCATTTTCAATTGGATACACTTGCTGCATTGCCAATTTTCCTATCTGCCGGACCTGATGGAGGAATATGGGGAACAGAATTATTTGGGAATAGTATCTTAAATATATCCGCCGCCGGACTTTTTCGTGAATTTAAAATTCCAACTTCAAACAGCAGGCCAATAGCCATTATTCCTGATCCTTTAGCACCTTACATGTGGTTTACAGAAGAAGCAGGACAAAAAATAGGAAAAATTGATATGGATGGAAACATTATAGAATATCCTGTTCCGGTATTACAAAAGAACGATATTCTTGCTTCATTAACTTTTGATCTGGAGGGAAATCTATGGGTGCAGGTTTATGTTGATCTGAACAATCCTTTTCCAGCCGGAAACGATTACCTGATTCGTTTTGATAAATCCATCAGGACATTACCTGATGCGGATCTCTCCGGGATTTCTTTTAATACCTTTAAAATTCCAGGTAAAATGACGATGATGCATCGAATCAGAACTGATGCAGCAGGTAATATCTGGTTTACAGAAATGATGACCGACAAATTGGGTAAGTTATCTTTCAGCGCACCGTTGCTTTCACATTAATTAAAATAAAACTTATTATTGATTAATCAGGGCTTCTGTTCTGATTAATCTGTTTGTTATTGTATACAGTTAAGATTAGATTTGTATAATAAATAATTGCCGTTTACTCATTTTTGTGTGTTAAGTGGTATGACTATGCAACATCTGACTTCGTAAGCGGCTTAGCGTTTCAATTCGCATTCCTAGATAAGAAGCCAAATACTTGGAAGGAATTCTGTAGTATAAATCCGGACAGGTATCAATCATGCGATTTAGCCGCTTAATGGCACTGTTCAGCCGGATTAAATAATTTCTTTCCTCGGCTTCATGGTAGTGTAACCATAATAATTTTCTGCAAATGGTAGTCATTTCCGGAAATTCAGATAGCAAGGTTCTAACCAGCGCATTCGTAATGACGATGACTTTACAATCTTCCAGGGTCTCTACAAACTGTGACTTGTTATTGATGATCTGTTTTGGGAAATGGGTAAGGCCAACAATCTGACCTTCTGTTACAATCCACATGGTCACATCTTTACCATTGTCACGGGCAAAACCACGTACAGCTCCGGATAAGATGTAATACATATTCGGGTACAAATCCAGCGGACTAATTAAATGCTTTCGTTTCTTAAAAGCCATTATCTTCGTTCCTGAAGTTATCTGAGCGGCCATGCTTTTGGGCACCTTACCATGTTGCTCTAAATATTTGATAAGTTGTTCTACTTCTTCTACAGGATTTGCGTTCATATATGACGTTACAACATTGACTATTGCAGAAATGATGCCGTTTTAATGCCTGATATTTTTAGCACCAACTTTCTGGCTGAAGGCAAAGGTAATATTACGCAGCAGAATTAAAAACAATACAGTGTAATGACTTATTTATTTTATACAATTACCATTTTATCACATTTTTTCAGATCTGTTAGGATCGCTAATAACTGATCATAAGTTATAAAAGATGAAAACTAATTCTCTGTTTCATTTTTTAAATGGCTTTCTCATTTATTTCAATAATTTAATGGTAACCAAATCAGGGTGATTCCGATAAAAATACTGTAATATTTCTATAAAAACCGGATGTGCTTCTTCAATTCTTGAAAATAAAGTCATTGATGATTGCAATTTCAAGTCATCAGGTGAACCCAGGATGGCGTAGGCACTCTTATTGGTGTGTTTTAAAAGGACTTTAGAAATTTCTATTAAACGCTGACCTAAAATGGGATGTTTCAAATAGGCTTCAGCTTCCTTTATATCTTTTATACCGTAATACCGAGCCATCTCGCTTCTCCCTAAACCTGAAAGCTGAGGAAAGATATACCACATCCAATGTGTGGTTTTTCTTCCGTTTGAAATTTCATTTAGTGCCAGGGCATAGTTGCTTTTCTGGGCTTCGAGAAATCGGTCTAAGTGAGCTTCTTCCATATCAAATATAGTAACCTTCCCTAGCTGCTATTGGTTTTCAGAAACAATTAAACATAATTACTGATTTATAAAGCAAAAAAAAATGGGCAATTCATCGCCCATTCTATTTAAATCTTAGCAATCCGGATTTTTAAAATTATCCTTCATTGATGTTCCTGTGAAGATATTCTTCCACATTAACTAAATCATTATCTACCTGTTCCTTAGCAGTCATAGAGTTATAGTGAAGAGAATCCTCATCAAACTGGCTAAGTAAAGTGATCTTCAATTCTTCTTCTCCCGTATTGGATTCAACAGTCTGGCTCTGGCCAACAATCGTACAAATACCTTCAATGCCATCATGTACAAAACTATATTTTATTTCGAATGTATTTTCATCGGTCATGGGTATCTCGGCGATTTCGGTATACTCACGTTCTTCTACCGTTTCTAACCCTTGCTTTAATAATTTGATGGCCTGTTGTCTTTTATCTTCTGTCATGATTCGTATTTCTTAATTTAAAAGGATTAACATAAAACAGCATACTTAGTTTTAAAAATATGATGGTAAAGGACGTTCAAGTATTTCATTTTACTGATGAAAGCAATTCTTTTCTGATGCATTTATTTTTTAAACTTTATTAATGTGTACAAGGTTATCATGGTATGAATCTGACCGAAAATACCACCATGCTCCCGGTAACTAAAAGGAAGCTTTATTATTATCAGCAACAAGATATTGATCATCTTTTCAGTAAACTCAGTGAAACTAATAACAGCAAAGCGCGGTTATTGTATCAGCTTTCAACCGGTGGTGGAAAAACAGTTATTTTCTCAGAAATTGCGAAACGCTTTATCCAGAACTATGGCAAGAAAGTTATTGTACTGACCCATAGAACTGAACTTTGCCGGCAAACTACTGCTGCTTTAAAAGCCAGCGGTGTGATGAATAAGGTGGTAAACAGCAGTGTAAAAAAGATATCGAGAAAAGATACATTCGAATGTTATGTAGCGATGGTTGAAACGTTAAAACACCGGATAGATGATGGATTAATCAATACGGGCGACGTAGGATTGGTCATTGTAGATGAAGCACATCATAATTCCTTTCATAAACTGCTGGGCAGGTTTGAAAATGCTGCTGTTATCGGGGTAACGGCAACACCTTTTTCTGCAAACGCTGACCTGCCAATGAATAAGTTTTATAATGAATTAATAATAGGGGAGCCCATTTCATCACTGATTGATCAGGGTTTTCTGGCCAAACCTAAAATTTATGGATACGATGTAGAATTGAATACACTCCGAACCGGTATTTCAGGTGATTTTACGGTGAGCACTTCTGATGAACTTTACGGTTCACAGGTGATGCTTGATCTGTTGCTCCATGCCTATGAATCTCATTCCTTAAAGAAAAAAACATTGATTTTTAATAATGGGATATTCACTTCTAAAAGGGTGTTGGAAACCTTTACCAAAGCTGGTTATCCTATCCGGCACCTGGATAATAAAACTTCTCCTGCAGAGCGTGTAGAAATATTAAAGTGGTATAAGAAAACAAAAAGTGCCATTTTAACTTCAGTTTCCATTTTGACTACTGGTTTTGACGAGCCAAGTATTCAATCTGTGATTTTGTACAGGGCTACTACCTCCATTACACTTTATCACCAGATGATTGGCAGGGGTGCCAGAAGGCTGAATGGCAAAAAAACATTTAACATTATCGACCTGGGTAACAATAACGAACGTTTCGGGGAATGGAATGCACCGATAGACTGGAAGCATGTGTTTGAAAATCCGGATATTTACCATGAAAGCCTGCATAAATCAGCCAGCGTCATTCATCAGATTTCGCCTGATCTGCGTGCTAAATTTCCCAATTCGCTAGAGGTAGCCTTTGATGTATTGGCCGCCTATCAAACGGCAATGGAATCAGACCAGAAAGCAAAAATTGTGATCCGCGATTCTATTCGTCAGCATGCCCTGATGTGTGTAGATAATAGTAATACGATAGCGGAAGCACATCTGTTATGCAGTGAGCTGGATAAGGAAATAGATTTCAGGGTAAAACAATATGGCAAGTGTTTAGGAAAAGTAACCAAAGATTATATGAAATGGCTGGGCGAGGATTACCGTAGCCGGTTAAATAAAATGGTGTCGAAACTGATGGGCAAACGTCAGTTGTTGCGAACTGCAGTTTAAGTTTTTCAGATGATTGTTTGCTATGATAGTAAAGGCTGGCAGGTAATTACCCAACGGGCCCACGGCCTTCTTGCCGGACAGATTTGTGCCAGGTGGAAACTCGCCAATCAGCCTGCGCGGTGGGTAGATACGTTGATTGCGACTACAGAACATGATGATGTGTTTAATGAATTTGAGCAAAACCCGCTTATTGATGCAAATGGGGCACCCATTAATTTTAAAATGGCCAGCTTTGATGAGGAAGCTTCAGCGAGATTGATAGATATGTCACTCACCAAAAGCAGGTTTATCGCCTTACTGATTTCCCGTCATATAGCCTTTACCCATGGTCATGATGTTCATGCCAAAGATTTTTTGAGCGAGCTGAAGAAAAATGAAGCGAAATGGATTAAAGAAGCTGGAACGACAAAGGCTGAAATAAACCAGGCATATGAGTTGCTGGAGTTTTGCGATGCCTTCTCTCTATTAATTTGCCAGGCGCAAATTCCACCTGAAAATCGGAAAATTGAAATTAGTAATGGTCCGGATGGCACAGTGTATACTTTCTATCAGCTAAAAGAAGCACTCATAGTAGAACCCTGGCCTTTCGATGTGGATCAGTTCCAGATTAATTATGAAATCAGAAATATCGCTGAACTGAAGTTCAGGAATGATGAAGCTTTCCGTAAGGCATTAAAAACTGCAAAAGTAGATACCAGAAACCTGATGCTCTCAAAAGCAAAATAACATATTGGTTTCGGACAGTTATAATAAATAGTCAATCAGCTTTAAAGGTTCTTGACTGAATCTGAAAATAGCTGGTTATTCTGATCGTTCGATATATTCATGATCCCCTTCAGCAGATATTTCATCATCCTGGCGGTGATTGCTTTGATCTCTGCCATCAATAATTTGCTTTCTTATATTTTCAAATTTTGAATCATTCCCCAAGAGGGTAATTAAATCATTAATTTCCTCACTGCTGGCATATATTTCTAGTCTGTTCATCGTTATTAAAATTGATTATTACTCATTATTAAGTATAATACATCATATTTTTGTTCATTATTTAAACATCAGGGCTACGTCTTTGTTCGGTATACAAAATAAAAAATCTAATGATTAGAGCTAAACGCTGTATAAATTATTTTAATTCAATATGCAAGCATAAATGAGATGATTGGAAATGAGATCCGTGTGGTTAAAACTTCGGAACATGCTGAAGTGCTAAAACTTTGGGAAAATTCTGTAAGGGCAAGTCATGATTTTATAACGGAAACCGATATTGAGGATTACCGGCTGCTAATATCAAATAGTTTATGGGGTATGGAAGTTTTTTGTGTGGAAAATGCCAACCAGATGCAGGGCTTTATTGCATTGGCTGATCGTAAAGTTCAATTGTTGTTTGTCCATCCTGATGTTTTCGGGCAGGGAATAGGAAAAAAATTGATGCATTTTGCCATTCAGCACTGGCAGGCCTGGATGGTGGATGTTAATGCTCAGAATAAACGGGCTGTTATGTTCTATTTAAGCTTAGGTTTTGAAATTCATGAAAAGTTTCCGGTTGATGGCGCAGGAAAACCCTATCCGGTATGGAGTTTAAAATTACCTGAACATATGGCAAATCACAATACCTGGAAAAGCTGGAAGAAGTGGCTTTATTTTAATTTTAAATCAACTGTATAGCTGAAATGTTTCCTTAAATTGCCATCTGAAAACATTTGTTATTGATCATCAGTCAATTTAATTTATTTATGAAGATTACATTATTCGTTGCTACATTCTTTCAGTTATTAACGACAAATTCAATCCACCACATTCAGCAGCAGGATGAGGTACAGGTACCTGTCATTTTAAGAAAAAATATCCCGAAAGGTTATGAGGTGCTGGCTTTCGAAAAAGGCGATTTAAACCGCGATGCCTATGCTGACGTCATTCTGGTGCTAAAAAAGAAAGGTGAAGAGAAAACTTCTGATGTTAATGACCATCCTGAGAAAAGACCGCTGCTGATTTTACTGGGGCAGGCCGATAAATCTTATACACTCGCAGCCAGAAGTGATAACAGTGTGTATTGTGTAGATTGTGGTGGGATGATGGGCGATCCATTTACAGGAATCAGTATTAAAAATGGCTATTTTTCTGTGGAACATTATGGCGGGAGCGGTCAACGCTGGACCAGAATTGTCACTTTCAAGTATTCACCTGCTGAGAAAAATTGGTTTCTATTTAAGGATGGGGGCGACCGTTTCCATGCCACGGCTCCGGAAGAAGTAAAAACAGAAGTTAGAACAGTTAAGAATTTCGGTAAAATTCCTTTTCAAAAGTTCGATATTTATAAACATGAGGATTAACCTAACCTTTAATAAAAATTCAACCAGCTAAAGTATGCTCGGAAAAATAATGGGCTGCGCTGTATTGGTATTAGCCACACATATCACTTTTGCCCAGGATGAATTCAATGTGGAAGTGCCGAAAGATATTATAATTCTAAATAGTACGAGGGATTATAAACTGGCCCTGTCAACCGCTAAAAAGGCTTCTGCTGCTTTACATAAGAAATTAGATTTAAGAGGTTTAATGCCCAATCATAAAATAGGCTTATCTATGAGTAAAGGTGATTGTATGGAAGATGCTGGTGGCGACGAAAATGGTTATCCATGTTATCCTGCACGTGGCGATGGTGCTGCCATTAACGATGATTATATCTCTGTGGAGTATTCCAATGCATACAAAGGATTTGCAAAAGGCTTTTATATTGTTGTTGCAGCCATTACAGATGTAAAGTCAATGGATATGAAAAATAAACTGTCAGTTATAAGGAAAAAATACCCTGATGCCTATGCAAAATGTACCTATATCTGGCGGGGATGTATGCATTAGCTGCATCACGGAGTGAAAACTAACCCTTCCAATTAAATATTTTCTTTTAAAAGGTTACTCACAATGTCGATTTTAATGTGCTATTGAATTATCATAGGGGCTGAATACAGCAATATGTATGCTGGTCAATGAATATTAATTTAGCAGATTCAATAATGAAAAGCTTTTTTTTATCCATTCAATAAGTATTTCTAATGATACATAGTTAAGCAGAATTGATTTACGAATCTCAAAGGTAAATATACCCTTTCTGGAATAAATCAGATGTTGGGCATCAAAATTGTACATTATGATGCTGTTAGAATTAAATCAACGGGACGATTTATATGAATAACGTGATGAATGGATTAGAGCCATTCATCAAATAAAACAGCTATCTGGATGGATAGCGCTATGATAGAACAAACCTTGCAAAGATGCAGGGTTTGTTCGTTTTAATGATAAGCGGTCAAATTACTGATTTATACAAATACCTTAACCATTAATTTTTATGGTCGCATAAGGCTTAAATATAAGAATTGATCTGTATCTCATCCATTAACTATACCTAATTTTGAAATTGAAAGGTATTAAAAAAGAAAATTTACCTGAAAAAGTTTGTCCGGTTTGCCAGCGGTCTTTTTCCTGGCGGAAAAAATGGGAAAGAAACTGGAATACGGTGATTTATTGCAGTAAAAAATGCGGGCAGGCGAAACGCTATTTAAAGTAAAACCGAATTTTGGTTACGGTGAAGCATGGTCCGAAATAAGAAAGAAGATAAAAAGAAGTAGTTTCAGAAATCAGCGATGTCATTCGGATCCTGTGGAAGGACTTGTGACAACATATCCCTTTTGGCAAGCAGCGCATTGACCAATAAAAAAGCGCTGCATCATTTGCAGCGCTTTCTATATATGTTATAGTGATTTTAACCAGGTTACCACCTCATCACGGGTTTTACCTGTTTTTTGTTGTAATCTTCCATAAAGTTCTTCATCTTTACCCTCCTCATGTTTCAAATCATCATCTGTAAGATCACCATATGCCTGTTTGACTTTTCCTTTGAGCTCATTCCAGGCTCCTTTTAATTCTAACTTGTCCATATCAATTGAGTTTATTTTATCTCTTAAACAAGCTAATTCAGCTAATGTTTTCGATAGCATTTCAATTCATATTCCTGTTTTCTCTATTTCCTGATTTTACTTTTCAAGCTGTTTTTTTGCGCTATTTAAAAAACTAAATATTAATTTTTTAGTTAATGTATCTAATTGTCTGCGGTTTTCCGATTTGAAAATACTTACAATTAATGTGGCAATGGGGATAAGTTGGTATCCATAATACAAACCATCTATCCTTAATTGATAGCATAGACGAAGAGAATCATGAACATATATAAAAATGGAGAATATTCCTTCTCCAATAACGACATTCGACAGGATTTTGAGTTGCTGATACGGGCAATGGATGCCTCCATATCCGGGATTATCATTACCAATAATTTAGAACCAGACAACCCGATTATCTATTGCAACCTTGCCTTCGAAAAAATAAGCGGTTACACACGCGCTGAAATTATTGGACATAACTGCAGGTTTTTACAACGGGAAGATCGTTCACAACAAGAAAGGGCATTAATTCGTGAAGCCGTTTCCAAAGGTAAAAGCTGTACAGTAGAAATTCGCAATTACAGAAAAAACGGAGATCTTTTTTGGAATGAGCTTTTTATCTCGCCGGTGGTGGATCATGATGGAAATGTTACCCATTATATTGGTGTTCAGAACGATGTTTCCTTAAGGAAAAAGGCTGAACAGGATTTAAGGCAGCAACAGGAATCGATGGAAAGACAGATCGCCGAACGTACGCGCAGCCTGCGTGAAAGTGAACTTTTCCTCTCCAGCATTATCCAAACGGTTCGCGAAAGCCTGCTGGTTTTAGATCCTGAATTTAATGTGGTAAGCGCCAACGATTACTTTATTAAAACCTTCAAAGTTACTAAAGAAGAAACTGTAGGTACCAATTTATATAAACTGGGTAATCACCAATGGGATATTCCTAAATTGAAGGAATTGCTTATTGATATCCTTCCGACTAATAATCCAGTAGAGGATTTTGAAGTTGAGCATGATTTTCCACACATTGGCCGCAAGCTGATGTTGCTCAATGCTTACCGGATTGAACTGGAAGGGCAATTTAAGGATCAGATTTTATTGGCGATAGAGGACATCACAGAGAAAAGAGAAATTGAACGACGTAAAGATGATTTCCTGTCAATTGCAAGTCATGAACTGAAAACCCCGTTAACAACCATTAAAGGATATGTTCAGGCCATGGAAAGGCTAATGCCGGAAGGTGCCGGAGAAAGGTTCCGGAATATGCTGGCCAAAACCTCACAATACCTGGATCGCCTGAATAATCTTATTGCGGAATTGCTGGACGTTTCCAGGATCCAGACGGGGAATATCGAATTGCATAAGCAGCCTTTCCAATTTGATAAGATGGTGAAAGAAGCGGTAGAAGCGATACAGTCAGCAGCTAGTAACCACGAAATTCAAATTACAGGAACTTCCGGCATTACAGTTTCTGCAGACGAATCCCATATTGTACAAGTACTGAATAATCTTTTATCAAATGCCATCAAGTATGCACCTGATGCTGAAAAAGTGCATGTCCACATTTCAAAAGTGAGTGAATTTGTTAAAGTATCCGTAACCGATAAAGGGATGGGCATCAGTCCGGAAGACCAGAAGAGAATTTTTGAGCGCTTTTTCAGGGCTGGCGATATTCAGCAACGTTTTCCGGGTATGGGTATCGGACTTTATATCTGCGAGCAGATTATCAAAAACCATAATGGTACACTTTGGGTTGAAAGTGAGAAGGGTAAGGGATCTACCTTTAGTTTTACTTTACCAATTAATACAACAAATGAGCATGGAAATGAGTGAGAATAAAACAATTTTAATTTGTGACGATGATGAAGGAATCCTGGATATGCTGGAAATGGTATTTGAAGATTCACCATACACGATAATTGCCGAACAAAATAGCTTAAATATAAAAGGAATTATTGAAAAACAATCGCCGGATTTGGTCGTGCTGGATTTATGGATGCCGGTTTTGTCTGGTGATCAGGTACTTAAGATGCTGCGCAAAAATCCGAAAACTGAAGAGATTCCGGTTATTATTATATCAGCCAGCAGAGAAGGAAAGCAGATTGCTGCCAATGCTGGTGCAACAGGTTATATTTCCAAACCCTTTGATTTTGAAGAATTGATGACGATGGTAAACCGTCTGATTAATTAATAATGAGGTAAATATCTACCTGAAAAATCTATTCAGAAGTATAAATAGGAAAAGAAATGGAAGGGGCTACGCCAGAAGAAAATGACCAGGCTAAATATTTGGAGAACGAGGAAAGGTTCAGGAATATCTTTTTGCTAACTTCAGCGGCTACAAAAATCATTGATGAAAATCTGGTGATTGTAGAAGTAAATGATGCCCTGACCGAACTGATGGGCTACACCAGGGAAGAGATTTGTGGTAAAAAAATTCTTGAATTTGCGTATAAGCCTTATATCCAGTCATGGGAAAACCTGCAGCATGAAATGTGGTCGCACGGTAAGCCCTTTTTTAAACTGGACGCCTGCCTGAAAAAAAAGAACGGCGATCTGGTTTGGGTGCATGTCACCACCATCCAATATCATCAGGGAAATAAAAAATATGCCTATTCTATTCTGGATGATTATACTTTCATGAAAAGTTATCAGCAAAGTGAAAAGCGCCTGAATATGTCCCTGCAGTACTCCCGGATGGCTGTTCTTGAATTAAATATGGAAGATGGTCAGCTGGTGCATTCTGAAGGTTTTAATGAAATTTTTGGTATTCACCCAAGTGTACCTATTCTGGATATGGTCATGCTGATCAACTGCTTTATGGAAGAATCAGCACTTGAGTTGAGCAATTTATTTAGACAAATGCCTGATGAAAATGCCATTGATTTTGTTGGCCAGGTGAACACGGCATCATCACGGATGAAGTGGATTCGGTTGCAGGGACGGATAGAGCCTGATGAAAATCATACTAAAAGACTTTTAGGAACCGTTCAGGATATCAGCAGGGAAAAACAGGCAGATCAGTATAAAGATGATTTTATCAGCATTGCCAGTCATGAACTTCGCACACCCATTACCATTCTGAGTGGAACACTGCAATTACTTGATCGCAACAAGCCTGACGGTGATTCAAAATTATCAGCCCTGATCGAGCAAGCCAATAAAAGCCTCAGGAAAGTAACGATTCTGATTGAAGATCTGCTAAATGCCAGCAAAATGAACGAAGGTCAGCTACACTTAAATAAGCAGATTTTTAATATTGTGGAGGCAGTTAACGAATGTTGTGCGCACATCAATCGTGAAGGCATTTATCAGATTATGGTTGAAGGAGATCTTGAAACAGCTATTTACGGAGACTCCGACAGGATTCAGCAGGTAATTATTAATTTCGTTAACAACGCGATCAAATATGCACCCAACGAGAAAATTATCCGGATCAGGGCTATAGATCAAGAAGATGCGGTAAGAATTTCAGTTATTGATTCCGGACCGGGGATTGATCAGGAAAAAGCAGCACATCTCTTTGACCGGTATTATCGGGTAGACGCAAAAGGAAGCCAATATTCAGGTCTGGGTTTAGGCCTTTATATTTCAGCACAAATTATTAAAAAACACGGTGGTGAAATAGGCGTTTCAAACAATAACGGTGCTGGAAGTGAGTTTTGGTTTGTTCTCCCCAAAACCGTTATACCATAAAAGGGATCATGTGTATAACAGAAAGTCCTGAAAACATTCATATGGCTTTATACGTTGTTTAGCTTAGTTTTAAATTTTAAAATAATATTGATAGAAAAATATGCTTCTGAATAAAACGATTCCTGCTGCCTATATTTTAAGAAAAATAAAACTCGAAGTGCTTTATGTCCTGATTATTGGCCTGCTGGTGAACTATCTCACTGCTGAATTTAAATACCTGATTCCCCAGATGCCCATTGCTATACCAACATTTATAGGTACGGCGATTTCAGTAATCCTTTCTTTCAAAATTAACCAGTCATACGACAGGTGGTGGGAAGCCAGAAAAGTATGGGGCAGCATTGTGAACGATAGCCGCAGCTTTGTATTGCAGCTCCAGTCGTTTATATCCAAATCAAAAAGTAACGAAATAAAAGAACTGGCATACAGGCATATTGCCTGGTGTTTTAGTTTAGGGCAAAGTTTAAGAGGCAACGATGCGCTTGAAAATCTGGATCGCTATATCAGCCAGAAAGACATTGATTCCATTAAGCAGCATAATAATAAACCGCTTGCTTTATTGCAGTTAAACACACTACAAATAGCAGCTTTGAGAGAAAGCGGTAATCTTGAATTGTTTAGTCATATACAGATTAACAATACATTGGTTAATTTTTCTAATTCGATGGGAATGGCTGAGCGGATAAAAACAACCGTTTTCCCAAAAACATATCGCTTATTTCTACATTTTTTCATCTATATCTTCGTGGTTACGCTTTCTATAGCCTTAAATAATATAGACAGTTTTTTCGAAATTCCTTTATTATTGGTGATATCATCGGCGTTTTTTCTGCTGGAAAAGTCTGCAACCCATCTTCAGGAACCATTTAACAATAAACCCACAGATACCGCTGTTACCACAATTGCCACCACCATAGAGATCAATATCAAGCAATTGCTGGAAGAAGATCATGTTCCTGAGCCGTTAGCACCACATGGTTATTACGCCATGTAGTGGAAATTGCCGATGATCAGGATATGGCATGCATATCCTATAATATACTAAGGATTCATCACCATAAAATCAGCCTGTTTCCATGAAGAAAATCGAGTACCGTTATTTTACAAACGTTATGACTACGTTTGTAAAATAAATAAGTATATTTGGTCTGTCTGAATAATTGCATCACCGTCAGGTTAACTACCTGTTGCGCAATTTCAATTTAGGTTAACCAAATATATTAATATGAAATTAGCATTCTTACAGATTGTTATGCAATCACCGGCTTCAAATGATGGCCAATTCCAATCCGAATACAATCCGGAAAAAATAATTCTTTTTTCTTTCCAGCCATACCGGATAAATCCCTCCATATCGTAATGCTCAACTACCATTAAGCCAGCATCAGCCGGAACAGAAAAGGATTGCCTAATTCAACTTAAACCTTGTTGAGGATGCAATGTCTTGAATTTCAGGCCGAAATCGCCATTAAGATCCCTTCAGAATAGAAATTCTAATCATTAATTTATATAAACCAAACAACTACTTTATGAAAGTCTTTATTTACGAAAGGACGTTTTTTAAATTGATTTTAACCGTTGTAATGACTTTTATTTCATTTGTTGCGTTCGCACAGATTGCTGTAAAAGGAAAAGTTTTAGATGAAAAGGGCTTGGGAATGCCTGATGTGAATGTGCTTTTGAAAGGTACAACTACTGTTGTCAAAACAGATGCAACAGGTAATTATAAAATTACGGTACCAAATGCTCAATCAACACTTGTTTTTTCTTATTTAAGTTATGTTACACAACAAATTGTGGTGAACCAGCGTACCACTATTAATGTTTCTTTAGCTGCCCAGGATAATACATTGGATCAGGTGGTTGTAGTGGGCTACGGTGCTCAAAAAAGAGCAACAATTACCGGTGCAGTAAGTGATATTAAATCTGATGCCCTGATGCGCACACCTGCGATAACTACCTCTGGTGCATTGGTTGGTAAAATTCAAGGGGTAAATACCCGTCAAACCGATGCCAGACCTGGTGGTACCACTAATTTACAGATCAGGAACCTGGGTTCGCCGCTTTATGTAATTGACGGCGTACCGTCAGATGCCGGACAGTTTAATAATCTCGGTCAAAATGATATTGAAAGTATTTCAATCCTAAAAGATGCATCAGCAGCTATTTACGGCCTTCGTGCTGCGAACGGCGTGGTATTGGTTACTACTAAAAAAGGAAGATCAAATCAACCCACTACCATTAGCGTATCTTCATATTACGGACTTCAGAATTTCACCCGAATGCCAAAGCCAGCCAATGCAGGCGATTACGTACGGGCCCTGGCAGAGTCTGATCAAAACCTGAACAGGACGTCTATCTGGACGCGCGAATTGCTTAATAAATGGCAGGCAGGAACTGAACCTGGCTTTCAAAGTTTTGACTATTATGACTTTATTATCCGGCCGAATGTTCCACAGCGATACCTTTCTGCCAATGCATCAGGCGGATCAAACAATACTAACTTTTTTATATCTGCCACGCACCTTAATCAGGAGGCTGTTATCAAAGATTTTAGTTTTAACCGTACCAATGTCCAGGCCAATTTAGACGCCGGTTTAGCCAAGGGATTGAAGATAGGAACGCAATTGGCTGCGAGACTGGAACGCCGCCACCAAACCGGTGTACCGGGTTATGATGATTATTTTAATCCATTACTCAGCCTGTATACCAATTGGCCTACGGAGCGGCCTTATGCAAATGATAACCCGAATTACATTAATGCCACACACAATATCAATGTAAACCCGGCAACTTATGCAGAAGATGTTTCTGGCTATGCTGATAGCGACTGGAGGGCTTTGAAATCCAACTTTTATGCGCAGTATAGTTTTCCGTTTGGTTTGATAGCCAAAGCCACATATTCTTACAACTATACTACGAATGTTGGAGAGAACTTTGAGTATACTTATAATGCCTACACTTATGATCCGGCTACAAACACCTATAATATTAATGGTGGCAATCAAAATCCATTCAGGAGAAAAGAGCGTAGAGAAATCGAAGAAAATTTCGGTCAGTTTCAGTTAAACTACGCAAAATCGTTCGGTGAACATTCATTTGATGTGGTCGCCGCCTATGAGCGCTACGATTCTACCGATGATTACATAGAACTGATCAGTAATCCACCTAATAATACGGTGCCTTTGATGTATTTTGCAGATCAGACTGCTTTAGGAAATACTTATGGCGTTTCGGCCAGGGCAGGTTATATCGCCCGTATCAATTATAACTATAAACAAAAGTATTTATTGGAGGCGCTGGGCCGGTATGACGGATCATTTCTATTCAGAAAAGACAGCAGATTTGGATTTTTCCCCGGCGTATCTGCAGGCTGGATCATTTCAAAGGAAAAATTTTTCAACCGAATCAAATTTGTAGATAACCTTAAACTTCGGGTTTCTTATGGTCAGACCGGTACAGACCGTCAACCTTACGGCAATACTGATGATCCGTTGATTGCACCATTCAGCTATTTGCAGGGTTATGATTATGCCAATGGTGGAGCCGTGTTTAACGGTTCACTGGTAACCGGTGTTTCACCAAGGGGATTGCCCATTACAAATTTATCCTGGATCACCAGTATATCTAAAAATATCGGGATCGATTTTGCTTTATTCAATAATAAATTAACAGGTTCATTTGATTTTTTTGAACGTAAGAGAACCGGACTTCCGGCTCCGCGATATGATATTTTACTGCCTAGCGAGGTAGGTTATGCTTTGCCAAACGATAACCTGAATTCAGACGCTAACCGTGGGATGGAAGGTATCCTGACGTACCGCAGTAAAATCAGGGAAGTAGAATATTCTATCGGTGTAAATGCCACACTTTCACGCTTGCGCACCCTCGATTATTATAAACCACGGTTCGGAAATTCCTGGGATGAATACCGGAACAGTGGTGTTGACCGATGGGCTGACGTTAATTTTGGTTATCATGTACTTGGTCGTTTCCATTCGCAGGATGAGATTGATAATTATGCGATCAATAACGACGGACAGGGAAACCGCACTTTATTGCCTGGTGACCTTAAATTTGAAGATACCAACGGCGATGGTATTATCAATTATATGGATCAGCGCCCGATTGGCTATGCACAAGGTGGTTTGCCCTATTTAAATGTAGGTATTAACGGAAGTGTAACCTGGAAAGGGATTACCCTGCAGTTTGATTTTGCAGGTGCCAGCATGCAGACTTTTCAGCGCGAATATGAATTGCAGATTCCGTTTCAGAACAATGGAAATTCACCAGCCTATCTGTTGAATGACCGCTGGCACCGTGCCGATCCATTTAATCCTAACAGTGAATGGATTTCAGGTACTTATCCCGCCTTAAGAAAAGATAACCCAGGCTTATCAAACTTTGCCTACCGCAATGATTTCTGGATCACCAATGTTCGGTATCTCCGTTTAAAAAACTTATTAGTAGGCTATTCGCTACCCAAAAAATGGATAGAAAGCATTGGGTTTAAAAATGTATTTGTTTATGCGAATGGAACCAACATCTTCTCTTTAGACAATTTGAAGGAATTTGAAATTGACCCGGAGATTTCTTCAACTAACGGAGTCATATACCCTCAGCAACGCTTGTTTAATTTCGGTTTTAACCTAACACTTTAAAATTTTGCAATGAAAAATATTAACATTTATATCGGCTTAATCATTTGTACCATCACATTTAACGCCTGCAAGAAAGATTTCCTGGAACGTGAACCACAGAGTATAGTGGTTGAAGATCAGGTTTATGGTGACCCAAAATTGATTGAAGGCGTGTTAGCCAATTTGTATAATCGCATTCCAACCGATGCTTCCTTAACCAATCGCTGGACCGAACATACGGCATATGATGATGCAGTATGGTCTGGAAGCGGAAATGCCGGGGATGAATACCGGAATAATATCATTTCATATCCGGTAGACAGATGGAGACTTTGGGATTATGGCTTTATCAGGGATGTAAACCTCGGCATTGAAGGCGTACAAAAAAGCACCAAATTAACAGCCCAGCAGAAAGCCCAGTTTAATGCCGAATTTCGCTTCCTTCGTGCGTATGATTATTTTGAGATGGTAAAAAGAATGGGCGGTGTACCCTTGGTCACTACCCCTCTGGTTTATGATTATAGTGGAGATGCCACCAATTTGCAGTTGCCACGAAGTAAAGAAGTAGATGTATATGATTTTATCGCTACTGAACTTGATGCCATTGTAAATCATATTGAAAATAATGGCAGCACCTCTCGCGCAAATAAATATGCCGTATTGGCCTTGAAATGCAGAGCGATGTTATATGCAGGTTCCCTGGCCAAATACAATAATCTGATGGCCAGTCCGATTACGCTGCCAGGCGGTGAGGTGGGGATTCCGGCACAACGCGCTGCTGATTTTTACAATAAAGCACTCGATGCTGCAAAGCAGGTAATAGCAGGGCCGTATTCCTTGTACAAATCGAATGCGGCAAATTTAGGTGAGAATTTTTATGAAGCACTTACCAAGAAAACCGGTAATCCGGAACTGATTTTAATCCAGGATTTTTTACAGTCTAAAGGATTTAAACATGGTTTCAGTTATGATAACATTGCCCGCTCATTAAGGGAAGATAACCTGGCTTCATCTGCAATTGCACCAACTTTAAATCTGGTAGAGAAGTACGAGTACCTGGATGGTACTGCCGGAAACCTGAAAACCCGGAACGCAGATAATAGCGATTATGTTTATTATACCAATACCCAGGATATTTTCGCGAATAAAGATGCCCGCTTATACGGAACCATCATTTATCCCGGAACAAGTTTCCGCAATACGCCGGTGAACATCCAGGCCGGAGTGGCATTGTGGAATGGAACTAGCTATCAGATTATTGAAGGAGATTTAGGTGCCAGGTATACGGATGGGAAACTCCTTACCGGCCTGGATGGACCTCAACGTTCTGCGCTTGACTTATCGAATACAGGCTTTTACCTGCGTAAATTTATAGACAATACGCCATTAGCCAGTACCCGTACGAGGGGTACGGATATTGCCTGGATCAGGTTCAGGTTAGGGGAGGTATACCTGAATGCCGCTGAAGCTGCTTTTGAACTTGGCCAAACGGCAAGCGCTTTAAGCTATATGAATACCTTGCGTGAAAGAGCTGGATTTGGCGCTAACAGTTTAAGCACGCTAACCATCGATCGCATTCGCAATGAGCGCAGGGTAGAATTGGCCTTTGAAGACCACCGTGTTTGGGATCTTGCCCGCTGGCGAATTGCAGATCAGGTATGGAATGGCAGTACAAATAGTCCTGATGCCATGCTTTATGCTTTGTACCCGTACCGGGTAGTACGTCCGGGTGATGCTGCCCGCCATGATAAATACATTTTTATTAAGCAGGTTGCACCACGCTTTAAAGCACCACGCTTTTATCAGATTGGAAATTACTATTCATCCATTGAACAAGCTGTACTTAATAATAACCCTAAAATTATTCGTAATCCATTTCATTAATCAACTACCATGAAAAAGATAAGTTATATCGTATTATTCTGCCTGATGGCATTTTTCTCCTGCAAAAAGGATAACTATGATGCGCCAACATCCAGACTAACAGGTCGTATCCTTTACCAGAATCAAACTGTCGGCGTTCGTTCTGATGGTGTTCAGCTTGAGCTCTGGCAGCATGGCTATTCACTTTTTACTAAAATTCCGGTTTTTGTAGCGCAGGATGGAACGTTTTCTGCGACATTGTTTGATGGTGATTATAAGCTGGTACGCTTGCGCGGAAATGGGCCGTGGTTGGATAATCCTGATTCAATTGCGGTTAAAGTAAGTGGAAATACCCAGGTTGATGTTCCGGTTGTGCCTCATTTTACTTTTGGTAATGTGTCTTTTAACAAATCAGGCAATACCGTTAGCGCAACATTTACAGTGCAGCAAGTTACACCCACAAGCGTACTGGAACGTGTTAACCTGTATCTGGGTACCACCATGATTGTTGATAATACGCGGCAGGATGCCAGTGCAGAAAAACTGGCCGCAGATATAGTAATCGGACAGTCAGGTACAATTACAGTGAACATCCCGGCGGCACTTGCATCCAGAAACTTTATGTATGCAAGACTGGCGGTAAAAACAAATGGGGTAGGTGAAGCTTTATTTTCTGCTCCGCAACGAATTGAGTTTAAATAAAGCTAACATATAACCTGCTAGCAAAAAGAAGCTGCAACAGGATTAATTCAGCTTAAATTGGTGATCCTGAGTCTGTCGGAATACCCTTAAGAGTATTTTTCACAAGTCCTTCGACAGACTTAGGATCACATTTTAAATGACATAAATTTTGTCATCAATACCGGAGAATCTTTTATGAGGTAGATTACAGCCAGGAAAATAATTGAAATCAATAGTCCTTAGTCCAGGGATAACTAAGATCCAGGCTGAACAATTTTAAATGTGCTGGCATCAGCGTTGGAAGCCACTTTAATCGCATTTTTTGACCGTACATCCAGTCGTTTAATCAAAAAGATGAGTTCGATGCTTGCTATAAAAATCAGTAAATAACCATATGTTTCCAATGATTCTTCAGATATGTTTTTTACATCCCGCATGTAGCCGTTTTCCATGGCTGCCATCCAGAATATTCTTCTACCATACAATCTTGAAAAGATATAGGTAGTCAAAACGCCTGATATCATGATGCCGAAAGCAAATAATGAGGTGTATACTTTCAGGTTATCCATTAGTTTTTTACGCCTGATGATGGCAAAATAAATGGGGAAAGGCAGAGACAGGATGACAATGGTTTGCCATGCGCCATCAAAATAATGCAGATCCAGGTAAGCATCCTGTTCGCGCACCAGCGAAATAAAGAGGAATTCAGCTATTAATAAGAGCAACGGCCTCCAGTTTTTATAAATCACAATGCCATAGGTTAGGATGATACCGGAAAAGAGGAGCAATATACTTTGTAATGCTTCCACAGCAGATGCTTCAGAAAATTTCATTCCCTGTTGTTCCCTCGTCACCTGCCACATCAGAAACTGTGCGACACCAACTATGGCGATTCCATAAATGATGAATTTTATGAACATCGTGATCAAACCAGAAAAACTTAATGTTTCAGATTTGAATTGATTTTTAGAATTATACGGAATGTGAATATCGGGCTGACTGATCATGATAAAAATTTGAATCAAAATTCTTTAAAAACTGATCCACCATCAAGGTCAATATGTAGTGGAAACTGGCCTTTTTGTATGAAAATGCTGTAGCTTTTAAAATATATTTTGATGTGGAAGACGGTTTTCCATTCGGTAAACCGAGGGTGATATTCCGGTATTTTTCTTAAAATACTTTCCAAAAAAGGAAGCATTAGCAAAATTCAATGCCTCTGCAACACTGGATATGTTGTGTGAATAATTGTTCAGCAAGATTTTCGCTTCACCAATTACGATCTCATCAATCAGTTCTCCCGCAGTTTTTCCTGTTACAGATTTGACCACCTGCGACAAATGTCTTGGGGTGATGAATAATTTACCCGCATAAAAGATTACCAGCCTCTCTTTTTTAAAATGTAAGGAAAGCAGATTGAGAAACTTAGTTGTCATTTCAGACTTACTATCTCTTTTTGGCAGCTCAAAATGCTCCCGGTTATTAAAGTTTAGCAATAAATCGTAAAGAATTTCAATAAAACTATTTCTGATAATGTCATTTCTATAGGGCATATCAGCAGCAATTTTTAACTTCTTTTCCAGCGCGATTACATCATGATACAGGTCTTGGTATTCTTCGCGCTTTAAAGAAAATTTATGAATAGCCTTACTTTGAAATATGGTATAATGCTGCGCTGCAGTGAGAAAAATGCCCGATTTAGACAGGTAATCTTTATTAAATGTGATCTTGATAAAGGAGAAGTCTGTATGATCCGTCACTTCATATACAGTATCAGGAAAAACAAAAAATACATCCTTCTCTTTTAATGTTTCATTTATAAAGTTGGTTTTAATATGAATACGTCCTTTTACGACCAGTATAAACGCAAAGGACAAGGCTCTGAAAGGTTGGTTATTACAAATGCCTTTAGAAAGCTGATCAATTCTGGAAACTTCCAATCCCTCACCATCATCTGGCTTGTAAATTAACCCTATTTTTTGAGGGATATTATGATTTGAAGTTCTTTGCATGAAGGGGTTGGTTGTTAATATAGCCTTAACCTGTTATTCAAAAAGCACATATCTTATCTTGATAATTTAGCCTGAACTATTTTCTTAAAAGTTGCCTGGAATATCTGATTTTTTTGACCTCAGCAAATGTAATATTCTACCTCATTTTTTGATTTATTTATTTAAAAAATGACTATCCGCTGATTAGAATTCAATCTTTTGATTAATAATATTTTTAATCAATTCACTGATAAACAGAGAATTGATTGTTTGTGATCGGCAATAAACTCATTTTTAACTGTTTTACTTTTTTGCATTAAAAGTCAGTAAGTCGAAAAGTCAATTCATCTGAATGTCACATTTTGCACATCCCACATTTTGACCAATAATTCCCACATTTCAACCTTTTTTCAGGTGTTAATCTGGATTAAAATTGCGTTATCAAATTGTTTCGAAATGATGTCTTCTGTTGAACATTAAATTCAGCAGTCAGTTCGTACAATCTATTAGAATAAGGTTTTCCAGAATACGTGAACAAAGCAATCATTACCACATAGCATGCGCAAAAAATTAAGAGATAGGATCGACGCATTTAAAGATGCTACCCTGATTAAAGAACAAGGGTTATATCCATATTTTAGGTCTATAGAATCCGCACAGGATACAGAGGTCATTATCAACGGGAAAAAGGTATTGATGTTTGGTTCAAACTCGTATTTAGGTTTAACCAATCATCCTAAAATTAAAGAAGCGGCCAAACGTGCCATTGATAAATATGGAACCGGATGCGCTGGTTCGAGATTTCTTAACGGCTCGCTTGATATTCATATCCAGCTGGAGAACAAACTGGCCGAATACGTATCTAAAGAAGCCGCCGTATTGTTCAGCACTGGTTTTCAGGTGAATTTAGGTGTGATTTCCTGCCTGCTGGAGCGGAATGATTACCTTATCCTGGATGAATATGACCATGCTTCTATTATTGACGGCAGCAGACTCTCTTTTTCAAGAACGATCAAATATGCCCATAATGATATGGATGATTTGCGGAGGAAACTTAGCAGGCTGCCGGAAGATGCGGCCAAACTAATCGTTTCTGATGGTATTTTCAGTATGGAGGGCGATCTGGTTAACCTGCCCGAACTCGTGAAAATTGCTGATGAGTTTGGTGCCAATGTGATGATGGATGATGCCCATAGTTTAGGCGTGATCGGTTTTAACGGGTCTGGTACAGCCTCCCACTTTAATCTGAGTGATGGTGTTGATCTGATTATGGGGACTTTCAGTAAATCACTGGCCTCATTGGGCGGTTTTATCGCAGGTGATGCACAAACCATTGAATACATTAAGCACCGTGCGCGCTCGCTGATGTTCAGCGCCAGCATGCCACCAGCTGCAGTAGCCAGTGTGATCGCTGCCCTGGATATCATAGAATCTGAACCGGAACGCATTGATAAGCTATGGGACAATACCAATTATGCAAAAAAATTACTGATGGAATCTGGCTTTGATATCGGCCACAGCAATAGTCCAATCCTGCCGATTTATATCAGGGACAATACCAAAACTTTTATGATCACCAATATCCTGCAGGAAAACGGTGTATTCGTAAACCCGGTGGTTTCTCCTGCAGTACCTTCTGATTCTTCTCTTATCAGGTTTTCACTGATGGCAACACACAGTTTCGAACAGATCGAAACCGCAGTTGAAAAAATCGAAGCTGCATTTAAGGCCGTAAACATTGAATTAGATGGTGTAAAATTATGAAAAAGGTCATCGAAGTTTCCACTAAAAAGCAACTGGCATCATTTATAGATTTCCCACATGATCTGTATGTGAATGATGTAAATTATGTTCCGGAACTGTTTATCGCACAACGTGATCTGCTTACACTAGGTAAACATCCTTTTTACGAGCATTCTCAAATTCAGCTGTTCCTGGCTTATGAAGATGACAGGATAGTGGGTAGGATAGCCGCCATCAATAATACCAGTCACAATAAAGTTTATGGTGGCAAGGATGGTTTTTTTGGGTTTTTTGATTGTATTAATGATCAGGAAGTAGCGGCTTTATTAGTCAGTGCTGCTGAAAAATGGTTAACGGAAAAGGGGTTAACCAAAGTTTTAGGACCAACGAATTTCTCTACCAATGAAACCTGTGGCTTACTAATAGAAGGTTTTGATGGGCCGCCGGTGGCCATGATGCCCTATAATGCCGCTTATTACCTGACGCTCTTAGCGGAGGTTGGCTTTATCAAACATGTGGATTTACGGGCATACCGCTATACCACAGGAAATTACAATGACCGTTCAGTTGGTTTAATCGATAAGATTGAGGAGCGCCTGAAACGTAATGACATTACCATCCGTAAAATCAATATGAAAAACTTCAACAGCGAGCGTGAGGCCTTGCGTGAAGTATACAATAAAGCCTGGGATAAGAATTTAGGTTTTGTACCCATGACCGATAAGGAATTTGATTATACCGCTAACGACCTGAAATTAATTCTTGATCCCGATTTCTGTGTAATGGCCGAGCAAAATGGCCAGATTGTAGGATTTGCATTAGCCATTCCTGACATCAACCAGATCCTGAGAAAAATTAAACGTGGACGCTTGTTTCCAACGGGTTTAATTAAACTCCTCACCGGGAAAAAGAAGATTGATGGCATCAGGATTTTATTACTGGGTGTAGTGGATGGCTATCGCAAAATGGGCATTGAGGCCTGTTTGTATGGGCACATTATTAAAAGTTTTTCAGCAAAAAACATGAAATATGCGGAGGCCAGCTGGACCCTTGATCATAATGAATTGATTAATAAGCCTATTGAAGCGATTGGCGGAAAGCTGTATCGCAAATACAGGATTCTGGAAAAAACAATATGAAAAAGCGGGTATTGATTACGGGTGCAACAGGCTTTGTAGGTTATCATTTAATTGAAGCGGCCCTGGCAGATCATCTGGAAGTTTACATTAACGTTCGGAAATCAAGTGTAGTGTCACATCTTAAAGAATTTGATATCAATTACGTAGAACTGGATTTTGAATCAATATACCAGTTAAGACAGAACATCGATGAATATAAATATGATTATATCATTCATGCAGCCGCCACAACCAAGGCAAAAAACCGGGAACACTATTTTCATATCAACGCCACATATACCAGGAACCTGGCTGTAGCTTCCTCCTTATCTACACATAAAATTGAAAAATTTGTGTTTTTAAGTAGCCTGGCTGCCCGCGGCCCCATCACCAATGATCAGCAAAACCGCGCCAATCCGGTAACCAATTACGGCAGGAGTAAAGCACTTGCCGAAACGTACCTGAATCAGATCCTGGGGTTGCCCTTAATTGTTTTCAGGCCTACTGCGGTATATGGCCCACGTGAAAAAGATATTTTCATCCTCATCAAAGGAATTAATTCAGGTTTTGAACTGCATGCAGGTGCACAGGAACAGCAACTGAGTTTTATTTACGTCACTGATTTAGCAAAGGTGATGATTAAATCACTGTTTTCTGAGTTAACCGATAAAACATACCACATCTCTGACGGGCAGGTCTACAGCAAATTTTCGCTTGCCGCTTACGTACGCAAGGCTTTAAATAAAAGGCCATTTGTACTTAAAGTGCCTATGCCGGTTATTAAAGGGCTTGCCTGGACACTGGAAAAGACCCTGGGCTTTTTTGACCAGGTGCCTGCACTCAACATGGATAAAATTAATGAAATCACCGCCCTGAACTGGACCTGTAATATAGATCAGATACAAAAAGACCTTGGCTTCGTACCCCATTACCAGCTCGAAAGCGGGCTGAATGAAACCATTGCCTGGTACAAGGAAAATAAATGGTTATAAATTAAAAGCTTAAATAAAAATAGAATGAAAGAAGATGTAAAATCAGCTGATGGCAAGCTTGGCATATTAATGCCAGGGCTCGGTGCAGTTGCAACCACCATGATTGCGGGGGTAGCGGCCATTAAGAAGGGCTTGTCTAAACCAATTGGTTCTTTAACCCAAATGGGAACCATCAGAATTGGTAAAAGAACGGAAAAAAAAGAACCAAAAATTAAAGATTTTGTGCCTTTGGCCAATCTCGAAAACCTGGTTTTCGGTGGCTGGGACGTATATGAGGATAATGTTTATGAAGCGGCACTAAATGCAAGGGTTTTAGATGCAAACCTGTTGCGTGATGTTCGTGAAGAATTGCAGGCCATCAAGCCAATGCGTGCCGCATTCGATCATAACTATGTGAAAAATTTAACAGGTACTTATGTTAAAGACGCTGCAACCAGATATGAACTGGCCCAGGAAGTGATGCAAGACATCAAAAACTTTAAGGCCACCAATAACTGTGACCGGATTGTTCTGGTATGGTGCGGATCTACTGAAATTTATTTTGAACCATCTGCTGTTCATGAATCGCTTGCTGCATTTGAGCAAGGATTGATCGATAATGATCCGTTAATTGCGCCTAGTATGATTTATGCTTATGCTGCACTGAAATTGGGTATCCCTTTCGCAAATGGAGCACCCAACTTAACCGTAGATATCCCGGCATTAATTGAACTGGCTAAAGAAACCCATACACCGATTGCGGGTAAGGATTTTAAAACCGGTCAGACTTTAATGAAAACCATTCTGGCACCGGGTTTAGCCGCACGTTCATTAGGGGTAAACGGTTGGTTCTCTGATAACATTTTAGGTAACCGCGATGGTTTGGTACTGGATGATCCGGATAACTTTAAAACCAAAGAAGTTTCTAAACTGGGCGTACTGGAAGATATTTTCAAACCAGAGGTTAATCCGGATTTATATGGTGATATGTACCACAAAATCAGAATCAATTACTATCCGCCCCATGGCGATAACAAAGAGAGCTGGGACAATATTGACATTTTCGGCTGGTTAGGTTACAAAATGCAGATTAAGATTAACTTTTTATGTCGTGATTCTATCCTGGCTGCACCAATTGTACTGGATTTGGCTTTATTTATCGATCTGGCGAAGAGGGCAAATATGTCTGGCGTTCAGGAATGGCTATCATTCTACCTGAAATCACCTCAAACCATTCCAGGTGTACCGGCAGAAAATGACATTTTCAAACAGTTAATGAAACTGCAGAATACCTTGCGCTACATCATGGGTGAAGACTTAATTACGCACCTGGGGCAGGATTATGAAGAAGAAGTTATAGAAACGGTATAGTGCTTATTCATAAAATGATATCAACCAGCCTGGGAATCGGGTACATTGGGAAGGGTGCCGGCACCTATGCGGCCATAGCCACTTGCCTTTGCTGGTACTTTTTCCAGGCTGGTTACCAATACCCTGGACTTAATGCCATCCTGATCACGATATTGATCACACTTCAGGGCATTCGAAGTGCGGATGTGGTAGAAGAAGTTTGGGGCAAAGACCATCAGCGCGTGGTGATAGATGAAGTGGCGGGAATGTGCATTACTTTACTCTGTGTTCCGGTAAGATGGGAATATACGCTTTTAGGATTAGTTCTCTTTCGCTTTTTTGATATCCTGAAGCCCTTGTATATCAGAAAGATGGAAGAACTGCCTGGTGGTTTGGGCGTAATGGCTGATGATGTACTTGCCGGTGTTTATGCCAATGTGATCCTGCAGCTGGTGATCATTTTTAAAATACTATAAGTGATGCTCCGGTTTTTTAAAGCCCAGGCTTCATCGCTAATGGCCTCTGCAGCAGATTTTTTAGTTACCCTGGCTGCAGTAAAGCTTTTTGGTTTATGGTACCTGGCCGGAAGTATTACCGGAACCCTTACTGGTGGTGTGATCAATTTCTACATCAATAGAAACTGGGTATTTCAGGCACATGCCAAAGCATTAAGGTGGCAGGTAGTCAAATATATCATCGTATGGACAGGGAATTTAGCATTGCTTACCTCAGGCGTTTATCTGCTTACACATTTTTATCACCTCAATTACATGCTCTCTAAATTGCTCGTATCAGTTACGGTTGGTATCAGCTACAATTATATCATGCAAAAACAGTTTATTTTTTCTGTTAAATGAAACGTCAGTTTAGTATTCCATTCTTTATCTGCTTATTTTCAATATTAAATATATTGGGTATAGTAAATGTTCTTGCGCAATCTACTACGGTTTCGGGGACTGTTCGTGATGCCGGTACCAAAGAAACTTTACCTTATGTATCAGTTTTTTTTAAAGATACCAAAATCGGCACACAAACCGATCTCAATGGAAATTTCACCATCAGTTCCAATCTGCCACAATCTGCCTTGAGTTTTAATTATGTAGGTTACAGTATATTAACTAAAAATATAACACCTTCCCTCAATCAGACCATTAATGTGGTTTTATCGCCCAGTGCCAATTCGCTGGATGAGGTAATGGTTGTGGGCGGGAAAAAAGTAAGGTATCGCAATAAAGATAATCCAGCGGTTGAATTGATCCGCCAGGTGATTGCACATAAGGATGAAAACAGAATTAAAAGTTATCAAACTGTAGCTTACCAGCAATATGAGAAAATGCTGTTCTCGGTTAGCAATGTTTCAGAGAAGTTTAAGAACAAGAAAATGTTCCGCAATTACCAGTTCTTATTTCAGGAACAGGATTCCACTTTGATAGGCGGTAAAAACCTGTTACCGATCTACATCCAGGAAAGTTTATCTGACCAATACCTGAGTAAAGATCCGCAGAAATCAAAAACAGTGGTGAAAGCACAGAAACAGGTGGAGTTTGATAACCGCTACATTGACAATAAAGGGATGAAAACCTACTTTGACCGGATGTATCAGGACATTGATATCTATCAGAATAATATCTCTGTGATGAGCAACGATTTTTTGAGTCCGATTGCAAATGGTTCCCCCAATTTTTACAAGTTCTTTATTACCGATACATTAAAGAACCAGAAGCCGCAAATGATTGAGCTATCCTTTACACCAAGAAATACAGGCGACATGCTGTTTGAGGGCAAGCTTTACGTAACCAATGATGGTCATTATGCCATTACAGGTGCAACGTTAGGGGTAAATAAAAATATCAACCTGAATTTTGTCAGGGCAATGAAAATCGACTTAAACTTCGAACCAAATGCCTTAGGAAAATATAACCTCTCTAAAAGTAATTTGCTGTCTGATTTTGGACTGGGAAAAGGCAAGGGCATAGGTTTTACAGGTGAGCGCACGGTTACCTATAAAAATTATCAGTTTGACACCACCTTACCAGATACGATCTTTCAGGGAAAAAATAAAGTCGTTCTGGCTGATGCGGCGAAAAAGAATGATTTATACTGGAAGCAAAACAGGCTGGATACCATATCTGCCAGCCAGTTAAAAATTTATAAGAATATTGACACGCTTCAAAACCTGCCATCGTTTAAGCGTACCATGAAAATTGTCACGCTGCTTTTTGCAGGATACCAGAACCTGGGGCCTTATGAAATCGGACCGGTAAATACCTTTTACAGTTTTAATAATGTTGAAGGGCTTCGCTTGCGTTTAGGCGGAAGAACCACTCCTGAATTAAGTAAACGATACTATTTCGAAAATTATGCGGCTTATGGGTTTAAGGATGAAAAATGGAAATTCTTTCTTTCCGGTACCTATTCCATCAATAATAAATCCATTTATGAGTTTCCACAACATTACATCAGGGCCAGTTTTCAGAGAGACACCAAAATTCCCGGCCAGGAACTTCAGTTTGTACAGGAAGATAACTTTTTGCTATCCTTTAAACGGGGTGTAAATGACATGTTGCTTTACAACGATTTTTACCGGGTAGATTATGTGAAAGAGTTTGAAAATCATTTTTCTTACACTTTAGGACTGAAGAAATGGAGTCAGACACCTGCCGGCGGATTGTTTTATCAAAATGACGCAAACCAACTCGTTAATCGCTTAACCACCAGCGAAGTATCGGTACAACTGCGTTATGCACCCAATGAGAAATTTTACCAGGGAAAGATCTACCGAATCCCCATCGCAGACCGTTATCCGGTTTTCAATTTAAGGTATACTGCAGGTTTAAAAGGTGTGCTGGGGGGCGAATATAATTACCATAACATGATGGGCAGTATTGATAAAAGATTTTACCTTTCTCAGCTGGGCTATAGTGATGTTACTTTTGAAGGCGGCTACATTGCCGGAAAAGTTCCTTTTCCACTATTGGATATTCACCGTGCCAATCAAACCTATGCTTACCAGCTCAATTCATATAACCTGATGAACTTCCTGGAGTTTGTCAGCGATCATTACGTGAGCATAAATATCGATCACAATTTCAATGGCTTTTTCTTTAATAAGATCCCTTTACTTAAAAAATTAAAATTAAGGGAAGTGTTTTCATTTAAAGCTTTGTATGGTGGTTTACGTGATGAAAATAATCCGGCTTTAACTCCGGGATTATATCGTTTGCCTGATTATGAAGATGGCTCTAAACGTACCTATGCCCTTGGCCATGATCCTTATATGGAAGGCAGCGTAGGGGTAGGGAATATCTTTAAATTACTACGGGTTGATCTGGTCAAGCGATTCAATTACCTTAATCATCCGGAGGTATCAGAATGGGGCATCAGGGCAAGGGTAAAATTCGATTTCTAAAAATTGATTATGAAAGCAAACTTAAGAGACAGTTTACAACTGGGCATTTATAAAGTCATTAATCCTTTTGTGAGGGGATTAATTAAAATAGGATTAACGCCCAATGCGGTAACCACTATCGGTTTAGTTTTAAATATCGGGGTTGCGGTTATTTTCGTGGTGGGTGCCGAAAAATCCAATCGCGGCGACATGTCATATGTGGGCTGGGGCGGCGCCCTGGTGCTTTTTGCGGGTTTGTTTGATATGCTTGATGGCCAGGTAGCCCGACTGGGAAACATGAGTTCAAAATTCGGTGCATTATATGATTCAGTATTGGACCGTTACAGTGAAATGATTATGTTCCTCGGCATCTGTTATTACCTGGTATCACATCACTATTTTCTGAGCTCTCTTTTTGCCTTTATTGCCTTAATTGGCTCTATGATGGTGAGTTATACCAGGGCCAGGGCAGAAGGATTAGGGATAGCATGCCAAGGTGGTTTAATGCAGCGGCCGGAGCGGGTGGTTACCATTGGTGTTTTTGCCATCGCCTGCGGTATCACCGGCCATTTTATTGGTGGAGCTTATAAGATCTATGTTCCGGGCATATCTTTTCATGTTTTCGAAACCATGTCGGTTTTCACCATTCCCATTACCATGATGGCCCTTCTAACCAATATCACGGCGATTAAGCGGTTGCAGGAAGCCAAAAAAGGATTGGAAGCACAGGAACTGGCTGAAAAGAAAAGCAGCCACAAAGCTGCAATGATTATTGGCCTTACCTTTTCACTGGTTCTAATTGGTGCGGGTGTTTTACCTGCAACAGCACAAAACCCTTCGCCTCTTAGCTTTCCTGTACCGAAGAATATCAGCAATCAGTTGTTTTACCTGCAACGCGACCCCAATACCAACACCATTATCTGCCAGTTAAATGTAGATAAAAACGGAGAAGTGGTGGATCAAAATCCGGTAAATGTGTTCTGGATGCGCTATGGAGACCAGGGCGAAAAAAAGGAACTGGGATATATCCAGCGGAAATTTGCATACGGCATACAGACCAAGAGCCTCGGGAAAGATCAGTTTGAACTTCGCTTTGTCTCACATAAAAACCTGCCGATGTACCTGAATAAATCAGCCGCCGATAAAAAATACCATGTTTTTGTAACCGTAAATAATAAGAAAGTTCAAATCGAAAGAATTTTCCTCAGAATAGAAGGCGGATCTTTCTGGCTGCCTAATGTAAAATATGTGGAAATTAAAGGTTTGGATGCAAATAACCCTTCAAAAGCATTAACAGAGCGGATTAAAATTTAGCATGATGAAAAAGAATTTTGTTTCAAATTCGCCGGCATCCATCCGGATGTTTAAAAGCGATTTTATGGAAAGCCTTTCGAAGGTAAAGTATTATGTGCCGCTAATTGTATATGTTCCGGTAATTGCTTACCTGTTTTACAGATCCTTCCGGGAAGTAAATATGCCGGTAATCATTTTCGCCGGCTGGTTTTTAGCTGGTTTGGCCATCTGGACCATTACTGAATATGTTTTGCACCGTTTCGTATTTCACTTTGAACCTGAAGCCGAATGGGGTAAAAAAATTCACTTTATTTTCCATGGTGTGCACCATGATTACCCCAACGATGCCAACAGACTGGTGATGCCACCTTCGGCAAGTATACCCATGGCACTTGGATTCTATTTTCTTTTCGATTGGGTATTACCGGATACCAGGGTGTATCCGTTTTTTTCGGGTTTCATATTGGGTTACCTGTTCTATGACATGGTGCATTATGCTTTACACCATGCCAACTTTAAAAGTGGCTTTTGGAAAAGGCTTAAACAGCATCACATGCTTCACCATTATTCAGATGCAACCAAAGGTTATGGTGTAAGCTGGACATTCTGGGATAATATTTTCCAATCTAATTTCAACAAAAAATAAGATGCAGGATGATATCGCCCGGGCAAATTCGTTTTTCACGGTTAAAACAATTTATACCACCACACTGATTTCTCTGGCTTACCTGTTACTATCGGTTGTGCTGGTGGGTTTTAAAGCAGATCAGCTCATCCTGATATTGATTTTTAATTCACTGTTTTACATCTCTGCAGGAACAAGGAAGTTTATTCTTGGCTTTTCCATCTTCGTGGTCTATTGGATTATTTTCGATTATATGAAAGCCTTTCCGAATTATATTTTCAATACGGTTCATATCGCAGATTTATACCACCTGGAAAAAAAACTTTTCGGCATTCATTTTCATGGACAAGAGCTCACGCCGAATGAGTACTGGAAACTAAATACCAGTTCCTTTCTGGATGTGCTTACCGGCCTTTTTTATCTGATGTGGGTTCCGGTCCCGCTGGCCTTTGCCACCTATTTGTTTTTTAAAAACCGGAAGCAGTTTGTGTATTTCTCCCTTACCTTTTTATGGGTAAATCTATTGGGTTTCGTGGTTTATTACGCTTTCCCGGCTGCACCGCCATGGTATGTACAGGAACATGGCTTTCAGTTTATTTCCCATACTGCCGGAAACACTGCCGGTCTTTCCCGTTTTGATCATTTTTTTAATATCCACCTGTTTCAGGGGATATACAGCAAAGGTTCAAATGTTTTTGCGGCCATGCCCTCCCTACATTCGTCTTATCCTTTGATAGTACTTTATTATGCCCTGAAAAACAAGTTGGGTGCCATCAATATTTTCTTTTTCATTTTGGTTATGGGCATCTGGTTTGCAGCAGTATACAACAGCCATCATTATGTATTGGATGTTTTTGGGGGGATGATTTGTGCCGTTGTAGCCATCCTCAGTTTCAATTATTTAGTAAAATATACCCGTTTTAAAGACTATACCAGGCAGTTCATTAACAAAATCAGCAATCTGGCTGTTCAGTAATTTGTAATAACAAAAATGCCGCTTTCGCGGCATCTCTAATTACTGAATTTCTATTTGCCTTGAAACGGCTTTAGCTTCTTCTTTTTTCGGAAGGGTGAGTTTCAGAATCCCGTCCGCATAATTGGCCTGAATCCTTTCAATATCGGCACTATCAGGCAAGGTAAATGCCCTGGTGAATGCTGAATAATTGAATTCCTTTCTGGTGTAGGATTTTTCGTGATGTTCAGTTTCTGCACTTTTTTCAGTAGAAATGGTTAACATGTCTCTTTCCACGCTTACCTTAAAATCTTCCTTTTTAAGTCCTGGTGCGGCCAGTTCAATCTGGTAGGCATCAGGAGTATCTGCAATGTTTACAGATGGCAGGTTGTTGGTGCGGCGTCCTGAAAAAAATGTGTCTTCCAAAATTGATTCGAACATGTCATTAAAGCCTGGCATTAATACATTGTTCTTTTTCTCTGGATTAAATTTAACCAATGTCATCGTTTTTTCCTCCTTTTAATGTTTAAATGGACTATAAATCAATTAATGGTAGTGCTGCTATACCTGCTAGCACATCAGGGGTTAATCAAGTGCTGTGCCAATGGACTTTTTGAGTAATTAAAGCCTGAATGACTGAAAAAATTTCATTTTTGCTGCAATTTTTTCAGAAAGTAACTGTAAAATTTTCAGCTTCTGAAAGTTGTCAATAAGTCCTATAGGCATCTGCTATGATCACGGCGAACCTGATCTAAAAAAAAATCCTTTCTGTTGAATTATTCAGAAAGGATTTTTTTTACTCACTATTACTTTCATCCGAAAGGGAAAGATTGTCATCATTTATCTTTCAGGCTGAACTGCCTGACACAATATACTGATATTTAAATACAAAATCGCCATGTAACGATTAAGATAGAATAGGATAGACCTTTTACCGGAATCGATTCATATGCCAACAGCGAGGTCAAAGCAAGCCCCGATGTAAAACATTAAAATCAAATTTACACAAATAATACACAATTGTATTGTGTACAATATATATTTGCATCGTAACGATCAATAATGAAAGACCTCTTAAAATTAGAAAATCAAATTTGCTTTCCGCTATATGCCTTTTCCAGGGAACTGACAAATCTCTACAGGCCTTTTCTGGAGGAAATGGATTTAACCTATCCACAATATCTGGTGATGTTAATCTTATGGGCGGAAAAACAGCAAACAGTTAATCAGCTGGGTGAAAAACTTTATCTGGACAGCGGTACGCTTACCCCATTACTTAAAAGAATGGAGCTAAAAGGAATGCTGATGAGAAAAAGAAGCCAGATTGATGAGCGCATGGTGATCATCTCACTGACGGATGCAGGCGAAAAAATGAAAGAAAAGGCCAGCTGCATTCCGGGTAAATTGGTGGAGACATTAGGCCTTTCAATAGATGAGCTTATCCAGTTAAAGAAAATCGTAAATAAAGCGATGAAAAGATAGGCCCGTGGGATAGCAGGCAAAGCATTTATTTACCTTCATAATCATTAAATAATAGAAATGACATTAACAGATCAGCAACAGATTAACAGCATATTTCAAAACCAGAAGAGTTTTTTTGCCACCCGTAAAACACAATCTGTAAGCTTCAGGATAGAACAGCTTAAACAGTTCAGGGCAGTTTTTGTAAAACATACCGATGCCATTTGTGATGCCTTGATGGAAGACCTGGGCAAAAACAGGAAGGAAGCAGAATATGCAGAGGTGCAGCTGGTATTGGATGAACTGGATTATTGTATTGCAAATATTGAAGAATGGGCACAGCCGGTTGAAGTACCTTCAAAGCCCCGTCCCGGCGGTGAAAATGTAGTCAGTAAACTTACCCGCCAGCCATTTGGCGTAACGTATATTATTGGCCCCTTCAATTATCCGGTGCAGTTAACGTTTAGTCCGCTAATTGGTGCATTGATGACCGGTAATACGGTTATCCTTAAGCCCTCAGAAAACACACCAACCGTATCAAAAGTCATAGCCTCGATGATTGCAGAAGCTTTTCAGCCGGAATATGTAGCGGTGGTACAGGGTGGAATCGAAGAAAATACACTGCTTTTAACTTTCCCTTTTGATTACATTTTCTTTACCGGAAGTGCAAATGTGGGAAAAATCATTATGGCTGCAGCGGCAAAACAACTGATTCCGTTAACCCTTGAACTGGGCGGGAAATCGCCTTGCATTGTTCACCGGGATGCAGACCTTGATCTGGCCGCTAAACGGATTTCGACAGGGAAGTGGGCCAATTGCGGACAAACCTGCGTTGCGCCAGATTATGTTTATGTACATGAAGAGGTGAAAGGAGCTTTGATCTCCAAAATCAAATCCTATCTGAAAGAAACTTATCAGGACCAAAGCTTAGGAAAAATCGGGAAAATTGTTTCCCGGAAACAGGTGGAAAATCTGGCCGGTTATATCGCCGCCGCTCCCGAAAAATTGGTTTATGGTGGTGGCTATGCGCTGGAAAGCCGATATTTTGAAGCCACCCTGATGGATGATGTCAATTGGGAAGATGCGGTGATGCAACAGGAAATATTTGGTCCGATTCTGCCTTTTCTCAGCTATTCCAACATTGATGAGGCATTAAATGAAATTAACGGCAGGCCCAAGCCACTTGCCCTATATGTTTTTTCAGAAAATCAGGCCTTTGCAGACGATGTCCTGAACCGTACCTCCAGCGGAGATGCAGAAATCAACAGCACACTCATTCATGTAGGTTCGCACTTTCTTCCATTTGGTGGCGTAGGTGCATCTGGTTTCGGCAAATATCATGGCAAATTCAGCTTTGAAACCTTCAGCCACTTAAGGGCTGTTTTACAGATAAAAAAATAAATTCACAACAATTTTATATTCAAAATGAAAGTTTTATATACAGCAGAAGCAACTGCAACAGGTGGCCGTAACGGACACATTAAAAGCGATAATGGTATTTTAGACGTTGAGGTGCGCATGCCAAAAGCACTGGGCGGTGCAGACGATAATTATACCAATCCGGAACAATTATTTGCCGGGGGTTATGCGGCGTGTTTTGATAGTGCATTGAATTTAATCATCAAACAAGGTAAAGTAGCTACGGGGGAAACCAGCGTGAAGGCAGAAGTAAGCATTGGCCAGATCGAAAACGGTGGTTTTGGCCTGGCAGTTAAGTTAGCCGTAAACATCCCGCAGGTAAGTATGGAAGAAGCGCAGGCTTTAGCAGATAAAGCACATCAGATCTGTCCGTATTCTAATGCTACACGCGGAAACATTGAAGTAAGCATTTCAGTTACCAATCATTAATCAGAATCATTAATAAATTAAAACCAATAAAAATGGGATTATTAGAATCATTACAGTGGAGATATGCCGCTAAAAAATACGATCCGTCGAAAAAAGTAAGCGAAGAAAATATAGATAAGATTGTGGAAGCCGCCAGATTGGCACCAACTTCCTCAGGACTGCAACAGTTCAGGGTTTTGGTGGTATCCAACCAGGAACTGAAAGAAAAACTAAGCCATAATGCTTTAAACCCTGAAGTGATGGTGGATTGTTCTCATGTTTTAGTATTTGCCGCATGGGATAATTATACCGAAGAACGTATCGATGCCATCTATGACCGTACCACAGATGAAAGGGGATTGCCGCGCGGAAGGTTTTCCAGTTATACAGACAAGATCAAAGGCATTTATTTAAATGATGAAGCAGCTGAAAAAAACTTCATCCATACAGCACATCAATCCTATATTGGTTTTGCCATGTCAATTGCGATGGCTGCTGAATTGCGGGTAGACAGTACACCTGCTGAAGGTTTCGACAGTGCATTGGTAGATGAAGTATTAGGCTTAAAGGAAAAAGGATTGCGCAGTGTCACACTGTTGTACCTAGGTTATCGTGACCAGGAAGGCGATTGGTTAGCCGGAATGAAGAAAGTACGAAATCCGAAATCAGAATTTGTCATCGAGTACCGTTAGTTATTTTTATTGGAGGGAATTTTTATTTTTCCCTCCAATTGGTATTTAAACTGCACATTCGTTAATAAACCGGTCTGATCCGGTTCAGATTTAACCTGTAAAAGGAAAGCTTTGAATATGCTGCCACGGTCCGCCCAGGTACTTCCAGAGGTCGAGACCGGTTGCCACCGCAGTAAAAGGTACAAAGTGATGCTGAATATCAGAAAGTAAGGCCCTGGCCGCTGCAGGTTGAACCTTATTCTGAATGGTGATGTGTGGCCTGAATTTTTGCCTGTCCTGCGGAATCAAATCAGCCTTAAACAGATCAGCAAGATACTGATGCAGCCGCATAATTTCATCGCTGTTAATTTCATAGGCAACGCCGTTGCCCAAATGCATCGGCTTAGTGATCTCCAGCTCAAAAGCTGAACCTTTCAATTCAGTAATTTTTCCAATGGTACTATTTTCATCAGGTAATTGATGAAAAAGTGTAAGGTGTGCATCCAGGTAATTAATCGCCGGTGGAAAATGCTTTTTGCGTTCCCGGTTAAAAAATGCCTGACTTTCAGCATCTAATTGCAGGGTTAAAATGCATACACCTGCCATTATTCATTTTCTCCCTGATCAGGAAGAAGATCCGGATGGCGGTATTCCATTTCATCAGCCAGCAAACCAAGCAGCTTTTCATCAAAACCTGAATCATTTTTACAGATATGAAGTACATGACAGCTATCGGGCTCGAATGAAGCGACCATGTTGCCTTCATAAAACACGGTATACTTACAGGTTTCCCCATCGCGGAAAGGATACTGAGCCACTTCAAATTCATAGGTGTGCTGGTCTGCTTCGTGTTTTATCTTGTATTTTTCCATAATTTCAGGATGCCATAAAAAGCCCTGCATGTAGGGCAGGGCTAATATTTACGCTCTTGATGTTTTTAAAAAGGAGATTTCGGATAATGCTTTCTGGATGCCGTCTCGTTGCCTGGTTAATAAACCGATATGATCGGCATGTGTTTCCGGATGCCCGATCAAAGCATCATATTTTTCAATGGCTGCTTTTTCACCGGTTTCAACTGCGCCTAAAACAGCCACATCTTCTTTGCTGCTCAAGGCTTCCTTAATGTCGATCCAGGTTCTGTGGATCGCACCTAAAATACCACCCTCATCATTATCTGAAGATCCGCCGTGTGCGGCCAGGTGCGCCTTAAGTTCCAGTTCATAAGCCTTACGTTCGGCAGCAAACTGAAGAAAGATGGCCTTTAAATCTGCACTTTCCGTTGTTTCAGCAGCAGATTCGTATCCTTCTTTTCCATCATTTATAATCGATACCAGGCCTTTAAGGTCACTGATGATTTCTTGATTATTTTCCATTTTTTATAATTTATAGTTATAGGAGAAACTGATCTCTTCCATAATAGTTTGCGAATTTTATAAATAGCTGCATGATAAAATATGAGGAGGGATATTTAAATTGGATGCAATTTTTGCTTTCTGATCAGATCTGGTATAAAGAGCCGGCAAAAAACATGCACCTTTCCTGTTGCGTTAAGCTTGTTTTTCGTGTTCTTCAATATATTTGGCAATGGCTTGCCTGCCGCTCGTACCCGCTGCCTTAGCATATTCCTTATACTTTTCAGCGCTGATGCCGGCTTGCTGTGCCGCATATGAAATATCATTCGGATCGTTAAGATCTACTTTAGCATCATCACGACCATCGTCTTTTCTAATCTTATCCATATCAAATAAACAATATTCTGGACCATAAGGTTTAGCATTATCGCCATTGGGCAGCTATTTTCTGGCTATGTAACCGAAAAGAATCGCGCCGCATGCAAAAAATCCATTTTATCCTGAACAAATGTTAAATTTTTACTGTTGAAATAATAAGTAAGCCGCCGGAGTGCAGCATACTTTCCGGATGGATAGGCCTGGCCAGGTATCGATCCGGATGTTTAACCGGTCACAAAAATTTAACAAAATATGCTTAATCAAGATCAAAAACCATTGGTAAACCCCTTAAATAGATACCCTCAACCACCCTTTGAAAAACAGCCGCAGGAAGTTCCCGGTCTGGCTTCTAAAATGAATCCTGTTCCGGATCATGGTGAAGAAAGTTATAAAGGTTCAGGAAGGCTCGCCGGCCGCAAGGCGCTGATCACCGGTGGTGATTCGGGCATAGGCCGGGCAGCAGCCATTGCCTATGCCAGAGAAGGAGCAGATGTAGTAATTAATTATCTACCCCAGGAACAATCTGATGCAGATGAAGTGCTGACATGGATAGCAAAAGCTGGCAGAAAGGGTTTTGGAATTCCTGGCGATATCACCAGTGAAGCCTTCTGTCAATCACTGGTGGCCGAAGCCGCGGAAAAATTAGGCGGAATAGATATTTTGGTGAACAATGCCGGGCACCAGCAAGCTGTTGATTCACTCCTGGATATCAGTACAGAACATTTTGATACCACCATGAAAACAAACGTGTACGCCCCGTTCTGGATCACTAAAGCGGCATTGCCGCTGCTGCCAGAAGGTGCAGTGATTATTGCCACCAGTTCGGTACAGGCCTATGATCCTTCAGAAAATTTATTCGATTATGCCCAAACCAAGGCCGCCAATGTAGCCTTTGTCAAGTCACTGGCCAAACAACTGGGGCCAAAAGGTATTCGTGTGAATGGTGTCGCACCCGGCCCCGTGTGGACGCCCTTACAAACCAGTGGCGGGCAGCCGCAGGATGCCATCGTCAATTTCGGTGAGGTGACGCCATTGGGCCGACCGGGTCAACCGGCAGAGCTGGCCGCTATCTATGTGCAACTTGCAGACAGCGATGCCAGTTATGCCACCGGACAAATTTATGGTGCAGCAGGCGGAAACGGACATCCGTAGTGGAAATTTAGTTATCTGGAAATAGGCCGTCTCATCAGTTATCATGTGACGGCCTATTTTTTTGCCCATCACTTTTCGTGTTCAGGCAACCACCGGGCAAAAGCACTTATCGCCCTTCGGTGCCGCCAAACCTGTTGGTATTTGTCTGGTGCTTTAAAGACCGTTTTCCCGAAGGATAGTCGAAGCAGTACCGGAGGAAACTCATCCTTAACTTTTATGTTATGAAAAATAAGTGTATTATAGGAGGGCTTTAAACGAGCGCGCCAAATGCAAAATAATTCAGGGATAGATTGAAAGTAAAAAAGGTCTTTAGCAAACTAAAGACCTTTAAATGTACCCCGGAAGGGACTCGAACCCCTGACCCTCGGTTTAGAAAACCGACGCTCTATCCAGCTGAGCTACCGAGGCTCATTTTTTAATGAGCTGCAAATATAGAAGTTCTATCTATAAAGCAAAAATATATTTTAAAGAATTTTCAATGATTTTAAATTCGCAGGAATAACCAATTCATAGCGAATTAATTAGCCTTATTGCAGGCCTTGCAAATTCCCGAAACAACCAGATTCATATCTTCAATTTTAAAGCCTTTTTCAATTTTTAATGACGGAATCTTCACCTCATCCAGGCAATAAACCTGTAAACACTTACTGCAGTTGAAATGCACATGCTCATCATGGTGGTCATGTTCCGAACAGGAATTGGAGCAGATGGCATAATTAGCCGTACCCTGATTATCTAAAACCCGGTGGATAATGCCTTTCTCTTCAAAAGTTTTTAAAATCCGGTAAAGGGTTACCCGGTCAATTTCCTTGCCCACCACATTTTCCAGATAAGGCTGAGAGGTGGCAGAATCACGGTGAGATAAAATATCTAAAACCTGTAAGCGTGCGCCTGTCCTTTTCAGTCCGTTTTTAACTAAAAGATCTTCATATTGCTGTGTTTCCTTCTGGTTCATAATGTAAAATTAACGAATTACTTTGGCATTCTTAATGGATACAGGCGGTTCATAAGTGGCGTTGGTATTGGCCAGCTTCAAAATTCCTTTTACCCGGATGGGTTTATCGGTAAAATCAACCGGATCACTGAGTTCCACCATAATCATGATGGGCACACCATTCTGCCCGCAAAAAAAGCACTGATTGATGGGTAGGGTAGCCAATAAAAACCTTTGTTGTTTTTTACCGCTTTTGACCGGAATCAGGTAACCAGTCAAATCAAAATCGGCATCCTTAAAACGATTGATGGTTGGTCCGTAAATCGGGAGGAGCTCATTTTTATCGTTCAGTTCAAATTTAACGCTACCAATCACATCCCAGTTTAGCGACCGCAGTTCATCACCCGGCCGGTGCGGTTTCTGTTGTGCCGAACAAAAATTTACATAAAAAAATAAAATAATTACAGTCAGCTTTCTCATGGGATTTGTTTAGCACCTAATAAAAAGAATTCAGAACGGTCATCTCCAGAATTATTGATCACAAATTTCCCTTTTATTTTAATCGGCCTATCTGTAAAAGGGATGGCTGATACCATTTTCACCTCAATCATGGAGGGAATATCTCCACTGCCGCAGAACGGGCAAGATTCTATAGGTACAATAGACAGCATAAACTCTGAAAATTTTGCGCCCACTTTAGTAGGGTAGATGTAGCCCGGCAGTTCAATCACTTTGTTATTTAAGGCCATCAGTTCAGGAGGGAAGATACTTACCCATTTTAAGTGCTCTACCTGCTTGTCATAACGCAAACCGATTAAATTCCAGGTGGGTGTACGCATATCTTTATGTACTTTTACCTGGGCACGAAGTCCAGCGCAGCTGAAAAAAAAGAAGGCAATCAACAATACGTATTTCATTATTTATCTTTTGAAAGGGTACTGGCAATATCAACCCTGTAGGTTTGTATCGCCGGAATAATTGCTGCAATAATGCCTATAGCCATACCTGCGCCTATGAGGTATAATTCATCAGCCACAAAATAGACACCAGTAAGCCGTGCCTGGGCAGATTCCTGGAAATGACCAATCATACTTAAAGCCACATGGCCGATGACTAAACCCACTATAGCTCCTGTTAAGGTAATCAGCAAGCCTTCCAGCATCACCAGAAAAAAGATTTTGGTTCTGGAAGCACCAAGGCAACGCATAATGGCCAGGTCGTATTTTTTCTCTTTCATGGAATTAAATAAGCTGATGAAAACACTCAATGCAGATATGGCCATAATCAGAATGGCAAACCATTTCAAGGTATCAATACCCACACCGATCAAAGAAAATAACCTGGCGCTTTCCATAGCCGGAGAAGCCGCCTGCATATTTGTACTCTGGTTTACCATTCTCGGAAATACCACTACCGACATGGGCGAACGGTACTGGATCAGCAAGGAAGTAATTTCACGGTTGTTAATTTCCTTTTCCTCTTCGCCATGATGCGCTTTTTCTTCTTCATGACTGGGTTCGTGCATTTTATAAACACTGCCAATATTGGTCAGGATAAGATTATCCGTTACGTTACCCTGGGGTGCCAAGATGCCGGTAACTTTATAGGCATGTTGTTTATGCTCATCGTCGGAATTAGATAAACCGTGCGCCCCGAAAAATTTATCACCAACCTTTAATTTTGATTCCTGTGCTACCGCACTGCCAATAGTGGCATCAAGATCTTTATTCCAGAAAGTCCCTTCAGCTATTTTTAAACCATATAAGCCTGTAAACGTAGAATCTGTGCCCACGATCCGGTAACCCTGATAATTATCACCAAGTGCCAGCGGAACGGCACGTTTTACCATCGGGTTATGCATCAGCTCCTGCGCATCTTTAGCCGGAATATTGCCTGTCGGAAAATCAATATGATAAATGCTGCTTAAAATGAGCTGCAGCGGACTGCCTTTCGCGCCTACCACCAAATCAATATCTTTAGAATTGCTTTCCAGTTTATTGCCGATTTGTGTGGAGGCCAGAAAAAGTATCGACAAAATACCTACTCCAAACGCCACCAGGATGATATTTAATACGGTAGTGAGCGCATTTCCGGATAAGTTTTTTGTACTTAGTTTTAATATGTTCATGATAATAGATATTCTTGACTTAGACGGTTTCTCACTCTGTTATCATGTGTAGCCACAATTAAAGCCGCGCGGCTTGATGCAGCCTGTTCTGTTAACAATGATATCACATGTTCAGCATTTTCGTCATCCAGGCTGGAGGTTGGTTCATCAGCAATCAGCACCGAGGGATGATTAACCAATGCCCTTGCGATAGAAACCCGCTGCAGCTGCCCCTGGCTTAACTCACTTGCAAAATTTTTGGCTTTGCCAGCCAGCCCCAGCGTATCCAGCAACATCAGAATCCGCTTTCCGTCCACAGGTAAACCTGCAAAGGAAGAAGCAATAGCAATATTATCATAGATGTTTAAAGTCTTGATCAGGTGTGGCCGCTGGAAAACAACACCTATTTTCTGCCCCCTGAACTGATCGGTTTTTTTAGGAGACAAAGCATACAGATTGGTACCATCAATTTGTACATGTCCGCTCTTTGGTTTCAATAAACCAGCCAGGATATGAAGTAAAGTTGTTTTTCCGCTACCAGACGATCCAAGTAACAACCATTGTTCCTGATCTTTAATTTCCCAGTCGGGAAACTGCATCGATGGTGCCTGGTGATATTGATGAACTAGAGATTGGATGCTGATCATAATTTGTGGCGTGAGATTAAACGGATATTTTTAATGGCATAACGGCGATAAATTTCCTGCCCGTCGTTGGTTGCGTGCCGGCAGGCGGGGTTCATCATGCAGATTGCGCTCAGGGCAGTGATAAATAAAACTTTAATCTTTCTGTTCATGGCTGCAAATATATTTTGTTTTCTTTTTAGAAGGATGTTAAATCGAAATTGATACAAAAAATTAATGTGTACAACTCTTGCTCAGTCTGATGTTCAGAAAATGCGCAAAGGCAATGGCGAAACCTCCGGCCGGAATCAGTATGGGTTCCAGCACATCTATTCCCGCAAAATGCCCGGTAAAGATGAATATAAAACCCATAATCAGGATCATAATGGGTAGTTTCCGGCGATGCGTATTCCTGTATGATTTACTTAAAGACCATATGCCTAAAACCATCGAAAATAAAATCATGGAGATTTCAATAATGGGATGCGCCAGAAATTCCAGTCCCCATAACGGCAATAAGGTTAAAATAAAAGGAAGCAGTGCACAATGTATGGCACAGGCAGTAGATGCGGTAATCCCGAGTTTATCGAGGTTTATAGCTTTGATCATTTTCATAAGTGATTACTGATACAAATATAAAAGCAATATTGTTGCATTATTAAAATTGTAGTTATATTTGCAACTTAATTGCATTATTATGATAAAGAGATTGCCTGTAACCGTATTAAGCGGTTTTTTGGGAAGTGGTAAAACCACCTTACTTAACGCCATTTTAAAAAATAAACAAGGATTGAAAGTCGCGGTGATTGTAAATGACATGAGCGAAATCAACATCGACGCGCAACTGGTTAATCGTGAAGGAAGTTTATCTAAAACAGAAGAAAAACTGGTGGAAATGAGCAATGGCTGCATCTGCTGTACCCTAAGGGAAGACCTGATGTTGGAGGTGGAAAAACTGGCCAGAGAAAACAGATTTGATTATTTACTGATTGAAAGCAGTGGCATATCCGAACCGATTCCGGTTGCACAAACTTTCTCTTTTGTGGATGAAGCATCAAATATCGATTTGGGCAGGTTCAGCTATCTGGACACCATGGTTACGGTGGTTGATGCATCTAATTTCTACCGGGATTTTGGTACCGCCGAAATATTGCTGGACAGAAACTGGGCCGATGATTCGGCAGATAAAAGAACCATTGTTAACCTGTTAACGGATCAGATTGAATTTGCAGATGTCATCCTGATCAACAAACTGGATCTGGTAACGACTCATGACGCCAATTTAATTGAAGCTTTAATTAAAAAATTAAACCCAAAGGCCAAAATTCATCGGACAGTTTTTAGTGAACTGGATCCGGCATGCGTTTTAAATACCAATCTGTTTAATTTCGAAGAGGCTTCTGCGGGTACGGCCTGGAAAAATGAACTGGATCAAGTTCATGTGCCTGAAACAGAAGAATATGGCATCAGTTCCACTGTTTTTACAGCAAAAAGGCCTTTCCATCCGGAACGATTCTGGAATTACCTCAACCAGGAGTTTCCGACGAATATTATCCGTTCAAAAGGTATTTTCTGGATAGCTGCCATGCGCAATGTGGCTATTAATTTCTCGCAGGCCGGCGGTTCGTTAAGAATAGAATATGCAGGTGCCTGGTGGGCAAGCATGAATGAAGCCGAAAGAAATAGTCATGATGATTACCTTGAAAATAAAGAAATGATTATTAGTAACTGGGATCCGATTTTTGGCGACAGGCAAACAGAGCTGGTTTTTATCGGACAGGAACTTGATATTGAGGCTTTAAAAAATGAATTGCAGAAATGTTTAATTACCGATTCAGAAATCGTGGCTTACCGAAATAATTTGCTTTTTGAAAATCCTTTTGAGCAGGTAATCTGACATATCGACTAAATTCTAAAAATAAAATTTGCTTAGTTTAAAATTAAATTTAGATTTGTCTAAATTTAATTTTAGATAAACTGAATTATGGAATTTATACTGTCGCTGCTCTTTACCCTTTTTTCTACATTGGTCTTTGGGCAAACCAGAACCATTAGTGGCCGCATTACCAGCGAAAAGATACCATTGGAAAACATAACCGTTAAAATACAGGGTGCCGGTCAGTCTACAACATCAAATCATTTGGGTCAGTACACACTTAATTATAAAGGAAACGAAGCGGTATTGGTTCAGTTTTCTGGTGTTGGATTTCAGTCTGAAATGGTGAGAGTATCAGTCAGCGGAAACAGCCTTCAGTACGACATCAACCTGAAAGCCCAGGCGGCTGATTTAAACGATGTGGTCATTACAGGCGTGAACAGGGCAACAGCATTGCGGAAAAGCCCGGTACCGATTGCTGTTTTATCCAAAAAAAACATGGATCAGCAGGTAAATACCAATTTAATAGATGCCATTGTTAAGGGAATTCCCGGCGTTACGGCAGTAACCACCGGGCCAAATGTTTCCAAGCCGTTCATTCGCGGATTGGGTTACAATCGTGTACTTACCTTGTATGACGGACTGAGGCAGGAAGGCCAGCAATGGGGAGACGAGCATGGTATAGAGGTGGACGAATATGGGATTTCGAGAGCAGAAGTGGTAAAAGGTCCGGCCAGTTTAACTTATGGATCTGATGCCCTGGCTGGGGTGATCAATATGATTCCATTGAACACTGCATTGGCAAATGAAAAATTGGTGGGTGATTTCACCACTAACTACCAAAGCAATAATGGGCTGGTTGCCGCCTCGCTGGGCCTGGCTTATCGAAAAGAAGACTGGAAATATACCTTCAGGGCCAGTGGAAAAACCGCACATAATTACCAGAACAAGGTTGACGGACTGGTTTACGGAACAGCTTTTAGAGAATATAATTTATCAGCAGGTGCAAGGGTAGATAAAAACTGGGGCTATTCCAAAACGGCAGTTACATATTATGACAACCTGATGGAAATTCCGGATGGGAGCAGGGATTCACTCAGCAGAAAATTTACCACACAGATACTTGATGATGGCGATGACATCAAGAACCGCCCGATAGTACCTGAAAGTGCATTAAATAGTTACACGATCAACCCTTTGCACCAGCATATCCAGCATTTCAGATTGTACAACACCAGTCAGTTCAAGCTTGGTACCGGTGATTTAAATGTGCTTATTGGTGGCCAGCAAAGTATTCGCCGTGAATATAATCATCCAACAATGTCTGGCCAGGCTGGTTTATATGTGGTGCTGAATACCTTTAATTATGATCTTAAATATAACCTGCCAGATTTTTCAGGCATTCAAAGCACTTTAGGCATAAATGGAATGCTCCAGGGCAACAGGAGTAAGGCGGCGACCGATTTTCCCATTCCGGATTATGACCTGTTTGATATCGGTGCCTTTTATTTTGCCCGTAAATCATTTGGAAAAATAGATATCTCAGGTGGCTTAAGGGTAGATCGGCGAAACATCAGCTGGAATAATTTTTATGTGGGTACGGATCCGCAGACTGGTTTTGGTAAAAAAGTTACCGACACTGATCCCAAAGGCGATTTACAATTCCCTGCATTCAGTAAGAATTATTATGGCCTGTCCGGAAGCCTTGGACTTACCTACAATGTATCAGAAAAACTATTAATCAAAGCCAATATTGCCCGTGGTTACCGCGCGCCGAATATTACCGAAATCGGCTCAAACGGACTTGATCCTGGCGCACACATTGTTTACCTGGGCAACAGAACATTTAAACCAGAATTTAACCTGCAACAGGATCTGGGTATCATTGCCTACCTTAAAGATGTTGATCTGAGCCTGGAAGTATTCAATAATGATATTCAGAATTACATTTACCAGTCGCGCTTAACAGATGATAATGGCAACCCGGTGGTGATTGTGCCCGGTAATTTAACGTATCAGTACCAGCAATCAAAGGCCAGGCTTTATGGTGCTGAGTTCAGCTTCAATCTTCATCCTTCACAGTTTAAATGGTTAAATTTTAATAATAGCCTGGCTTATGTGGTTGGTTTGAATAAAAATAAAACCTTGCTAGATCTTCACGGTCAGGATGCGAAGTATTTACCTTTTATTCCACCCCTGCAAATCCGTTCTGAACTGAAAGCAACTGCTCAGCATCCCATCGGTTTTTTAAACCAGCCTTATGTTAAGATAGATGCGGCTATTTTTGCTGATCAAAACAGGTTTTATGCATTGGATAATACCGAAACCTTTACCAAAGGCTATACCCTGATTAATCTGGGGATCGGCTCTACCATCAAATCCAAAAAGGAAAAAACACTGATGGATATTTTTATACAAGTGGATAACATATTCAATGTGGCTTATCAGTCACACCTGAACCGCCTTAAATATTTTGAATATTATAACGCCACGCCAGGTGGAAGATCAGGCATTTATAATATGGGCAGAAACATCAGCTTTAAAATGATTGTTCCGTTTTAACTGAACTTGAAATCAGCAGGGTGAATATGTTGTCGATTTTTCTATATTTATACCTTATGGAAGAATCATTAAGTGAACAGAGACTGGCTTTTTTAAGGCAATCTGTTGGAAAAGTCATGACCAATTCACCATCAAACTATATGAACTGGCTGGCTCCCGTATTGGTTAAAGCAGAAAGTGGTGTGTTGGTTTGCAGGTATACCATTCGAAAGGAAATGACAAATCCGTACCAGATTTTACATGGCGGTGTAACTGCCGGAATTATTGATGATTTAATTGGTGCAACAGTGTACACCATGGGCCTGAATGATCGGTATACCACAGTAAATAATTATATAGATTACTTTGCCCCGGCAGCAGAAGGCGATGAGATTGTGGCCGAAACAGCAGTTGTTAAACGGGGGAGAACCATTTTAAATTTACAATGTGAAGTGTTTTTACCTTCAAGAAAACGGCTGATTGCTAAAGGCTATTCCAATATGTTAAACATAGGTTAACTTATTCCTGCAGGCTTTGCGATTATTTATTAATTCCTTAAAACTGATGAAACATTCATTGTGATTTCTTGTTGTATCTTAACCAGAAATATAATGAGCCATGTTAGAAAATTATTCATCCCTGCAATTCATTGTGAGAGGCAAGATTTTTAAAGGATTTTGCATGCGCATTCAAGACGATTTTCATGAAACTTATGCTGTTGTTTTAGACGGTTACCATTCTTTTTGTATCTGGTTAGACCATAAAACAGAAAAATGGTGTGCTTCTAAACACATAGCAATTGAGCCCGATGCGATTGATGAAATTATCAACAGAATTTCAGTTCCGCCGCAAGTTTCTTAAATCCTGACCCGTAGTGCTCATCACATAAAAAATCTCTGACCCATACCGGATCAGGGATTTTTTATTTAATACCTTATTAAGATGGAGTGCTACGAGCTGAACTGATCAAAAAACAATTTAGCATTCATATGCAAATCATACTGTTACTTAACCAAAAAACAGGTAACAAATGCCAATCGCTGTACATACTCCAACCAAGTCAGCAAGTAACATTGATCCGATGGCGTAGCGCGTATTTTTAATCTGCACGGATCCAAAATAAACCGCAACAACATAAAAAGTAGTATCAGATGCACCCTGGAAAATACCGGATAACCGGCTTGCAAAAGAATCAGCACCATAGGTTTCCATGGTACTCACCATCATGCCCCTTGCAGCACCGCCACTCAAAGGCCTGATTAATGCGGTAGGAAGTCCCTCTACAAAACGTGTATCCGTTCCAAAATAAACAAAAACACTTTTAATGGCATTGATCACCACATCGAAAGTGCCGCTGGTACGCAGTAAACTGATGGCCACCAGCATGCCCACTAAATAGGGAATAATATTGATTGCCGTTTTAAATCCATCTTTCGCTCCCTCAATAAAAGCATCAAATACATCTATTTTTTTATATAAGGCTCCCAATACAATAACCAGGAAAATCAATAAAATTAAGCCGTTGCTTAATATACCGGAGAAAGACTGAATACCAGCGGCATCCAGTGACCTGATGTAAAGTACCAGGCTGGCGATAACGGCAGATAAACCGAAGATCCAGCCGATAACCACCGGTTGCAGGAGGTTAATTTTCTGTTTAAATGAAACAATAAGCATAGCCGCCATGGTACCTACAAAAGTTACAATGAGGCAGGGAATAAAAACATCAGTAGGATTAGAGGCATTTTGTGAAGCCCTGATGGCAATTACACTTACCGGAATTAAACTTAAACCAGCTGCATGCAGGCATAAAAACATAATCTGTGCGTTGGAAGCCGTATCCTTTTGCGGATTCAGTTCCTGCAAACTTTCCATCGCCTTCAATCCGAAAGGTGTTGCGGCATTATCAAGTCCCAGTAAATTGGCAGAAAAGTTCATGATCATGTGGCCCATGGAAGGATGTCCTTTTGGAATATCCGGAAATAGCTTAGAGAAAAATGGCCCAACAATTCTGGAGAGCAACCTGATGCCGCCTGCCTTTTCGGCAATACTCATCAAACCCATAAACAATGCCAGAATACCAATTAATTTAAGACAAAGTTCTACCGCAACCCAACAGGTTTGAATGATGCCATCCAATTTGAGTGGATTGGCAGCATCATCCGCTTTCCCAATCACCATCCAGCTGAAAATGTCAGTTTGCCCTAAAAAGAAACACTTTATACCAGCCACTACAATGGCAACGATAATGAATGCAGACCAGATCCTACTTAATGCCATTGGGTTTGTTTAGTTTATTTTAACGGGATGAAAATAACTTTTTTAAATGAAAGTATAAAAGGGAGTTTAGAGTTCTTAGTCGGGAGTAGTGAGTTCCAGGTGCATAAAAATCAAAAAGCCCATCATCTTTAATTTTTCAAGCAAGGATGATGGACTTATATTCGGTACTGATACTTCAACCCTGAACTAACTTACGGTTTATTGTCTGTTAACTCAAAGCCCCAGGTTTTGCCTTTTTCTGTAGCAGGGATTCCGCTGGTCATCCATACTGGTGCTTTCGCACCTTTTAGATAATGATCAAAGAATTGCTGCTCGCGGATCTGAATATCTTTACGGTTTTGACGCTGAACCAGGTTATGCGCTTCGCCATTGTAATTTAACATCCAAACAGGCTTGCCCAGGCGGCGTAAACCTGTAAACATCTCAATTCCCTGGTACCAGGGCACGGCTCCATCCGCATCATTCGCCATGACGACTACGGGTGTATTTACCTTTGGAAACATAAAAAGAGGTGAATTTTCGATGTATAATTCAGGTTTTTCCCAAAGTGTTGCCCCGATACGGCTTTGCGTTTTCTCGTACTGAAACTGGCGGTTCATCCCGGTTTCCCAACGGATTCCACCATAGGCTGAAGTCATATTCACTACCGGAGCACCTGCCCATGCCGCTGCATACATGTTATTTTGCGTAATCAGGTAAGCCACCTGGTAACCACCCCAGCTTTGTCCCTGGATACCAATTTTTGTACCATCAACCCAGCTGTTTTTCTTCAGGCTTTCTACACCGGAGTTAATGTATTCTACAGCTGATTGGCCAGGATGTCCATTATCGTAATTGATATCCGGTGCAAAAACCAGGTAGCCGTTGCTTACAAAAAAGGAGATATTCAATCGGGAAGGTGTAGGAGCAGGTGCCTGATAATTGTATAAACCATCTGTTAGCTTTTCATAAAAATAAGCAATCATCGGATACTTTTTATTCGGATCAAAATTTTCCGGTTTATATAAAATACCTTCTGCCTTAAACCCTTTAGGCGTTGTCCATTTAACCAGTTCCGCTGTACCCCAATTGTAGTTTTGCTGTTGAGGATTAGTATTGGTCAATTTTGTTTCGGTTTTAAAATCAGTAGTTACATAAACATTTGGCGATGCTACATAACTGGCCTTATCATAAATGTAAATTTCAGCATCCTTAGCTTTAGCCAAGTTAGAATATTTGAATTTATCCATTACAACTGGTTCAGGTGCCTTCACTGTACCCACATTGGTACGGTAAAAACCATTTTCTTTGGTTACATTATTAAAGGCGTTTAACCAGATCACTTCATTAGATTTTATAAATTTATTATCTGTATTTCTTTCCTGCCTGCTTTCTGGTAATACCCTTTCATAACGGAAAGTAATCTGATTGGCCCTGCCGAAACCTGCGGTAATGTTTTTAGGTTCCGATTTTCCATCAGGTGAAAACGACCAGAGGTCGTACCGGTCATTTAAGATAACAGCCTTGTCATCTGCGGTCCAGGTAGCTACGCCGTAAGCAGAAGGCAGATCAGGCACATCATTATCCTCATCCACAAATTTCACATTTAAACGTTCAGTAAGTGCGGTGGTTTTTGAAGTTAAGATGTTGTAAGTGTACCAGTTGCCACTTTTCCTATCGAAATACAATACATAATTTCCACCCGGAGAAGCCATGGCATAACCATTCAGTTCGGTAATTATTTTTTTACGCTGACCTGTTTTCGTATCAACAAGGTAATAATCTTTTGAAGTTGATCCACTCCATTGCGATTCAATTCTATGGCCATAATCTGTATAGGCCAGCACAGCATTGGCATTTCCTTCGGCCATCAGGTTCGCATCAGGTACTGTCAGGTCAGTTAAGGGAATCACTTTAGGATCGCTGCTAAACACATCAATAACGGATAAATAACTCTTTTTGCTATCGCGATCTGCATTTTTAAGCTGCATGGGCTGCAGGTAGTCATCCTTATAATTCCATACATCTACCTTAGCTACTTCAAAATCAACAATACTGGTATCTTTCGGACTTTTAACCGGAGCAATCCCGAAAAACAATTTTTTCCCGTCCTTGCTAAAGGTTACTTTTCCATCGCCATTAACCGTCCATTTGGCAGGGATGCCCGGCATATCGTAATCCACGATGATCTGCGCGGTATCCAGACTCAGGGAATTATAATAAACATTGTAATTTTTAATTTCCTGTTTTTCCGGACTTTGTTCGCCCACAAATGCCAGGTGCTCACTTTCCTCATCAAAAATGAAATTTTTAAAACTTCCTTTGCCTTTGATCAAAGTTTTTAAGGTTCCTTTTTCGGTATTCCATAAATAAACACCCTGCGGAGCAGTTTTATCCTTTTTAGATCCGCTGCAGCTGAAAACCAGTTGCTTGCCATCTTTACTAAAGGCATAATCGGTTACAAATTTATAGGTCTGATCAGTTCCTGTGCCCAGATTTTTAATTACCAGATCGGTTCCTTCTTCCGTTTTGCCCTTACCTGCGGGTTCATCGGCAGCAAAATCTATTGCGGCATCTTTGTTTTCTGCTGGTTTGTTAACTTTTTTAGCGGTATCAGGCTTTTCTGTCAGATAAGCCATCACTCCTGAACCTTCTTCAGGAAATTTAAAAGATTTGACACGGGCAATTTTGGTGATTGCATTGGTGGTCAGATTGGCGATCCCCAGTGAATCTTTTGGCATATCTTCTGGTTTTTTCTTTTTGATCTTGGCCTGACGGAGATCTTTATTAAAAGGGCGGATGCTAAATGCCGCAAATTTGGAATCATTGCTAAACTGTGCATTCATTCCCCTTGGTATCCCAAGTTTAGCATTGGTTTTAAGATTATTGATGAACAATTGGGCATCACCTTCCTGCTGTAAAACCCCATACATTGCCCACGTGCCATTATTTGATAATTGCTTACTTCCAATTGATTCCCAGGTATCATACACCTTATGATCTAAAGGTTTCTTTTGCGCGTAAGCAAAATTGACAACTAAAAAAAGTATAATAGATAGTCTTTTTTGCATTTTTTTTAATAGATTAATTTGTTGGTTTTGAATTCAAGCATCTAAAATTGGAAAATTCTGCCTCATTATGAAACATGTATGCCAAATATTACATTATCTCAATTTGGTGAAATAAAAAGAATGAGGTTTAATATTTTCTTTTGTAAAAAACTCATTACATTAGAGGCTTCAAAATGAAGTGTAATATTTAATTAATTATTATTTACCTGATGATTTGCACGGTTTAATCCGGCAAAATATAAAATGATTAAAACGCAACTTTTCTGTGTTATAGTTATTTTCAGATTCCGTACCTGTTATGTATAAAGCGAAGTCGTTTTTATCCCGGTTAGTTTACAACAAGTTTTTCTGGCAGTTTTTCCTGGCTATTTTTATGCTGGGTACCGCTATTTTTTTTATCCGTGCACAACATGTGGAAGTTTTACAAATCAGGGCGCAGTTAAATACAGCCGTGCCGGTTTATATTGCTATTGGCATACTACTTACTATTTTATACGTCGTTGCACAAGGACAAATGTACGTGTATAGTTTTAAAGCATTGAACGTGCCTATCCGTTTGCAAAATGCCATTATACTGTTTCTGAAGCGGAACCTGATCAGCATTTTTCTCCCGGCAGGAGGGTTTTCATCATTGGTATTTTTTACCAAAGGAATAGAAGAAGAGGGCATCTCTAAATCCAAAATCCACCTTTCTTCAACACTTTTCGCCTTCTGCGGCATTCTTTCAGTTGTTATCGTAGCTATACCTGTATTGGGGATCGCACTTTTAAGCACCAAACTCGGTTTGGTAGAAATTTTAAGTTTTGCCTTTCTGCTTTTACTGACGGTATTTTTATTTGTTGTGATATATTCCATATCTAAAAAAGGCTGGGCATATCAATGGCTTTCGAAGTTAAGACCATCTTTATCAACTGTATTGGATGATATGATCGATGAACGGATCAGCCGGAAACATTTCTGGCTAACCTTGTTCACCTCCATCGGAATAGAATTTATTGGCATTATACATCTTTATATCTGCATGCTTGCTTTGGGCTTTCATGCCAGTATACCTGCGGCCATCATCGGATATATTGTAATGGTTATTTTGCTGATTGCTTCTCCTTTTTTACGTGGCCTGGGTACCATAGAAGTTTCATTAACATTTATCCTGAGTCAGTTTGGCTTTCCGGTAATTGCTGCTGCTACCATTACCTTAATGTTCAGGTTCTTCGAATTCTGGCTTCCGCTGATCGGAGGTATCATCAGCTTCATTACCAGAAAAGACAGTATTGTTTTAAGAATCATGCCTGCATTTATTATCCTGATCTTGGGCGTGGTTAATATTATATCATCTATCAGTCCGGCGATACCAGCCCGACTTCGTTTAGTGAAGAATATTTTTCCGGAAGACCTGATTGTTACCAGTAATGCCATTGTTTTAATATTCGGGCTTATCCTGGTCATGATCAGCATTTTCTTACTCCAGGGTTCTAAACGTGCCTGGTACGTAGCCGTGTCATTAACATTGATTTCTGTTTTAGGACATTTATTTAAAGCTGCAGATTATGAAGAAGCCATTTTAGCTTTAGTGGCTTTTTTATCTCTTTTTTACACCCGTGCCAATTACAAGCTTAAAACACATTCCAAATTGATAAAGGTAGGTTATCCAATATTCCTATTTGCCATTTTAGCTGTTTTTGCCTACGGTGTCATTGGCTTTTATTTTATTGATAAGCGGCATTTTGGTGTGGAATTTCAATTTATAGATTCGGTTAAAGCCGTGTTGAAAGTCATATTTTTTATAGATGATAAAGCGCTGCATCCTTTAACCAGGTTCGGATCACATTTTGAACAATCCATTTACTGTGCAAGCGGGCTCGTAATCTTATTTATTGTGTTCGATTTGTTTAAACCTTATTTCTTTAAGCCATACAATTCTGAAGCGGATTTTGCAGATGCCGAAAGCCTACTGCAGCAGAAAGGTATATCGGCCCTGGATTACTTTAAAACTTACCCGGATAAGTTTATTTATTTCAATGAAGACCGGACGGCCTTTATCAGTTTTAAAATTACCCGTCATTTTGCTATGGTACTGGAAGATCCGGTTGCTGAATCAGTAGAACAGAAACTGGAGATGATTAAGAAATTTGAGGCGCGTTGTGAAGAAAATGGCCTTATTGCTGCTTATTATCGTGTTCCGGAAGAGTCGCTGCCTTTCTATAAATCCATAGGAAAGAAATCTATTCCGGTGGGCGAGGAGGCCATTTTAAACCTGGAAACCTTTACTATTGATGGAGGCAAAATGAAAACCACCCGAAGTGCCATTAACCGTTTGGGTGGAGAGGGTTTTATCTTTAAGGTTTATCACGGACCGCAAAAGGAGGGGCTGTTACAAAAATTACAAACTGTTTCTGATCACTGGCTCCGGGAACTGAATCAGAAAGAGGTAGCCTTTACACAGGGCATATTTGATAAGAACATTTTAAAAAATCAAACCATTTTAACCATCGAGGATCAGGAAGAAAAAATTTACGCCTTCTTAAACCTGGTTCCTGATTATGCCCCGGGAGAAGCCACCTATGATATGATCAGGAAAGAAACAGATGCCCCGAACGGCATTCTGGATATGCTGCTGGCTAAAACTTTTTTATATCTTAAGGAGCAAGGTTATTCCAGTGTAAACATGGGACTGGCACCATTATCAGGCATTGACGGGGTTGATGTAACGCAAAAAACCATTAAATACGCTTATGATCATTTAAAGATATTTGCCCAGTTTAAAGGTTTGCGCCGTTACAAAGAAAAATTTTATCCTACCTGGAAAAAGAAGTATTTGATTTACAGTCACCATTATCATTTATTACAGGTTCCGCGTGCACTAAAAAGAATTTCAGAAGGTAGCTAAATTTAGATTCCGGTTAAAATGGTAGCTACTACCTTGTGGATATCATTATCATATTTGTGCGACCCGGGTATTAAGGTTTTATTCAGGTTTTTACGGTCTTTCAGCAGTTTATAAAATTCGCTGTCTTCCTCCTTACCAAAAATGCAGTACGTTGTAGAAGTATGTTTATACAACTCAGGCAGGGTTTTGTATTTGGACTCTTTGCTTCCAAATCCTATTAAATCGCTTACCCTCACCACAAAATCAGTAGAAGATGAGGGCGACAGCAAAACAGATGACCTGAGCTTTTTAAACAACTCTTTCGGCAATCTGGGAATGCTGAAAGCAACCGCATCCGCACCAAAGGAATAACCCACCAAACTAAATTCTTCCTTACCATAGGCTTTTAGGTAGTGCTGAATAATTTCTGAAAAATCATGAGCCGTTTGATCAGGACTTTTCTGCGCCCAGAAATATTTCCGGCTATCCAGGCTTACCACTGAATAATTTTTCTGCACCATTTCATCTACGATTTTTTGAGAGAAACTGTTCATGCCACCATCTCCGCTAATGTAGAAAATCAATGTTTTGGCATTGCCTTTACCAGAGCCGCTTAATGGGTATTGAGATATATCCTGAGCGAAAATAAATGCAGGCATAAGCAGCAGGATCAATAATGAAAAATGGCGCATGGCTTGTTGATTACTTTTGAATGGGAAGCGCAGAAATAATTTTATCATAACTGCTTTCTTCATAATGGTGATTGCCTTCCAGGCTGTCCAGCTGAAAATTAGGAAGGGAAATATTTTTCAGGTGCTTTTCATTTTCAGCTTTACCATAAAAACAATATACCGGAATGGTGATTTCTTGTACTTCCAGATCAACCTTATAACGATAATGATCTGATGAAATATTGGTGAGGTCAAAAAGATGAACTGCAAAATCCGTTGTGGTATAAGGCGAGAGCATTTCTAAAGCCTTAATATGCTTTTTGGCGCGGTAAGGCAGTCGGTTATAAATGAAGGGAATCACATCTGCCCCAAAAGAATAACCACATAGGTAAACCTGGTGGGCATGATATTTAAAGGCATATTTTCTGATGAGTTGAAGCACATCCTGTTTAGTCTGTTCAGGTGTTTTCTGTTTCCAGAAATAACTCCTTGAATTAATGCCAATGGTTTGAAAACCATTTTCTGCAAACTTTAAGGATAAGCTATCTTCAAATTTCATCCAGCCACCATCTCCCGAAAAAAATATTAGCAGTCTTTTTGTAGGTAATTTTTGAGCGGGATACAGAAAAACAGGCAGGTTAAATTCTATGGTTTCAATTCCCTTATTTTCACTGATTCTATTGCGCTTAAATAGGGCACAGCTGCTTAAGATTAAACATACGATTAAAAGAAGCAGCTTATTTTTCATCCTATTAAATAAAAGTAAAACCAAACATGAAGGATAAGCCATGGGGGTTAATATCCATGGCATTGGTACTCATTTTATAACCTTTAAAGCCGATACCTACAAAAGTACTGGTGCTGGAACTCAGCGCATATTTCGCCCCAAAGCCCAGGTAAACATATACTCCCCGCTCTCGGTTACGTGAAATTTTGTCTGGTCTTTCATCATGTGCAATATGGTATTTGTTAAAGGATACACCAACAGAAGTTTCTGCAAATGGTTTTATTTTCTTAGAAGGGCTAAATTGATATTTCAGATTTGCATAAACAGGTATAAACCAGAGCTTATGTAAGGTATATCCGTTATCATGATGTATGCGGGTAGCGGAATATTCTACACCAAAACCTGGCTCCAAGCCATTTTCCAATAAATAATTCACTTTTAATGATGAGGCATAAAACAGATTGCCATGTGTAGACCTTAAAAGTTCAAATGCCGGTGAATAGGTAAATTTCGAAGTATCGATCATTTGGTTTTGCGCGAAGCCTATAAGAGGACTGAATAGCAGTAGCACAATAAATTTAGGCAATTTCATTTTGATTGCAGTATTTTTTTAATGGGATGAATATACGTAACGAAAATGTTATGTTAGAATTGAAGTCAAAAAAAAGCACCGTTTTTCAGGTGCCCTTTTTTTATTTTTTAGCTTGCTGCTGCTGGCGCATATAGTCATCCAGGCGCTGTTGAAATTTAGATTTTTTCTTTTTCTCATCTGCCGGCCTTGCTTTATTCTGCTGAATTAAAGCATGAATTTTATCATCATCAACCATTTTACGGATTAAGATCTGCTGACCGAAAGTCATTAAGTTAGCCAGGAAATAATAATAATTTAAACCCGCCGGATAACTATTCAAAACACCCAGGAAGATTACCGGCATGACATAACCAATGTATTTCATCTGGCCGGTGGCACCCGAGGTCTGGTTATTGAAATAAGTCATAATCAGCGTAGAGATGGTCATCAATACACACATCAAACTTAAGTGATCACCAATAAAAGGTAATTTTACACCAAATTTGATAAACTCATCATAAGTAGATAAATCTTTCATCCAGAGAAAGCTCTCACCACGCAATTCAAATAAATTCGGGAAGAAGAAGAAGAAAGCCATCACCAGTGGCAATTGTAAAACCATAGGTAAACAACCACCCAAAGGATTTACGCCTGCCTTTTTATATAGTTTTAAATATTCCTGTTGTACCAGGGTAGGATTATCTTCACCAACCTTTGCTTTAATTTCATCCATTTCAGGTTTTAAAATCCTCATTTTAGCCATCGAAAGATATGACTTGTAGGTAAGCGGAGATAAGGCCACTTTTAACAAGATGGTTAATACCAGGATGATTAAACCAAAGTTCCAGCCAAAATTATTCAGGAAATTAAATACCGGCAATACAATAAAACGGTTGATGTATTTTAAAGGCCAGTAACCTAAATCCACTTGTTTTTCCAGATCGTAACCCTGATCTTTTAAAGCAGAGAATTTATTTGTACCGAAATAAAATTCCATATCATATGCCTGATTTGCCGTATGGGCATATGGCAATTGCATATTGGCATCATAAAACTTCACCAAACCAGGTTCCGTTGGAATCTTTACTTCCAAACTGCCTTTTTCAAAAGGTTGCTTGGCAATCAGCGAAGCAGAGAAAAAGTGTTGTTTAAAAGAGAACCACTGGATTTTACCTTTGGTTAATTCTTCTTTCTCTTCCTTCGATACGCTGAGGTGGTCAACATCACCATCAACATATTTATAGTATGGAGCAGAATAGCGGTGTTCGCTTTCTATTGATTTTTCCTGCTGTAACAGGGTCGTCTGCCAGTTCAAACCGATGGTATTGCCTGCAATTACTTGTTGTAAACCCACCAGGTTAATTTTAAAATCGACCTTATTGCTTAAGCCTTTCAGGTTATATACATATTCTATATATGCATCAGAACCATAATCGGCACGCATAGTTACCGTATTTCCGGTTTTATTGGCGGTAAAATATAAATCATTGGTATTGATGATTTTTCCGGCAGCATTCAGATTTAAACCAAACTTATTCTGGTTGCCATCAAATAAAATAAGGGGCTTTCCGGTATAAGTTTTCTGCCCTTTCACCTGAACGGAAGAAATCCGTCCGCCTTTATTACTTAAAGTGATCAATAGATTTTCATTTTCCAATGTAGTAGTGGATGCCGTGCCGGTTAATGCAGTACCAAACGGACCTTTTAACGCAAGCGAATCTACAACGGGACTATTGGCAACTGCAGTTTTGGCGACAGTATCTTTAACAGCAGGCGCAACACCGGCTTTTTTCAAAGAATCTAAACGTTCGATTTCTTTGTTTTTTTTAATTTCAGCCTCGCTGGGCCTTAAAAAATAAAATGATCCTGCCAAAATGATCATGATCAGGAACAATCCTGTGAAGGTATTTCTATCCATTATACGTGTTTGTACTGCTTTTAATTCGTTTTCTTTTTCGCAAACTCCATCGCAGCGGCGACAAATTTAACAAAAAGTGGGTGAGGATTAGCAACTGTTGATTTTAATTCTGGGTGAAATTGTCCGCCCACAAAAAACGGATGATTTTTAAGTTCCACTATTTCGACTAAATTGGTTTGAGGATTAATTCCTGAAGCCATCATACCGGCATCTTCGTATTGCTTTAAATAGTCGTTATTAAACTCATAACGGTGGCGGTGGCGCTCATTAATATGTGCCTTACCATAAATGCCAAAAGCTTTGGTACCCTTTTTAATATCGCATGGGTAAGAGCCTAAACGCATGGTACCACCCATGTTTACGATGCTTTTCTGCTCTTCCATCATATTGATCACCGGGTTTTCAGCTTCAGGATCAATTTCTGTGGTATGTGCACCCTTCAGTCCTAAAACATTACGGCCATACTCAATCACTGCACATTGCATGCCCAAGCAAATGCCAAAGAAGGGCACCTGATGTTCACGTACATACTTAATGGTATCAATTTTACCTTCAATGCCTCGGCTTCCAAAACCAGGTGCCACCAAAACACCTTGTAAGTGCCCTAACTTTTCCTGTACATTATCAGGGAAAATGCTTTCTGAATGGATATATTCTACTCGTACTTTACATTCGTTCTTAGAGCCTGCATGTACGAAAGATTCGATAATTGATTTATAGGCATCAGGTAATTCCACATATTTACCCACCAAACCGATTTTAACTTCGGCTGTTGGATTTTTTAATCGTCCCAGGAAATCTTTCCAGCTTTCCATATCCGGATCATTCTTGGTTGGTAATTTTAATTTGGCTAAAACCGTTTTGTCTAACTGTTCCTTTAACATCAGCAATGGCACATCATAAATAGTGGATGCATCCATCGATTCGACTACGGCATTGATGTTAACGTTACAAAACAAGGCGATTTTTTTTCTCAGATCCTGACCCAGGTGATGCTCAGTTCTGCAAACGAGGATATCAGGCTGGATACCGTACTCTAATAAAGCTTTAACCGAGTGTTGAGTAGGTTTGGTTTTTAATTCACCTGCAGCGGCCAGGTATGGCACTAAGGTTAAGTGGATCACAATGGCATTTGAGCTTCCTTCTTCCCACTTAAACTGACGTACAGCTTCAATAAAAGGAAGTGATTCAATATCACCAACGGTACCACCAAGCTCGGTAATTACAATATCATAGTCGCCGCTATCCCCTAAAATACGCATATTGCGTTTAATTTCATCAGTGATATGCGGTACCACCTGAACCGTTTTACCTAGATATTCACCTTTTCGCTCTTTGCTGATCACATTTTGATAAATACGACCAGTTGTGATGTTATTGGCTTGAGAAGTTGGAACATTTAAGAAACGTTCGTAATGACCAAGATCCAGATCGGTTTCGGCACCATCCTCAGTAACAAAGCATTCGCCATGCTCATAAGGATTTAATGTTCCCGGATCGATATTAATGTACGGATCGAATTTTTGAATGGTTACACGGTAGCCACGTGCCTGTAAAAGTTTAGCTAAAGATGCGGAAATGATGCCCTTGCCCAATGAGGAAGTAACACCGCCCGTAACAAAAATATACTTAGTCATGTTTGTGATTTTTTACGGCAAATGGTAAATATTGCCGCTTTTTGTACGGGATACAAAGGTATGAAAATTCCTTGTTTTTACTGTTTTAATATTTAGATATTTTAAAAATGATAAAGCAATGTTTATCAGAAAATTAGCTGCTATTAAAGGTTTATTGCTTTTTTTGTGAAAAGCAAAACCGCTGTAAAGGTTGAATGTTAGTCCTTTTCCGCTAAATCTTTTTTGCGATCAGTTGCACTGAATGATAAATACTGCAACAAAAAAAAGTATATCGCTCCAACCAGGTTTAACTAACTTATGTTTAAGCTTTATACATCAGTTGCGGTAACACTAACATGATTTTTGGTAAATACTTTCTTTAATTTATCAATCCGTCTTTTATTTTCTTGCTGTAATAATGAGGGATATAAATTCATCAATATATTTAACATCATCATAATGAATGCCGGTAAGTACTTCCCCTTAAAAACCATAGATAAAGCAAAAATAGCCACAGCAATAAATGCAATTAAGTGATTGATTTCTGCAAGTGTCATTTCGTTACGCAAAATATTCAAATCATTTGGCTCAACTTTATTATTCATCCTAAGCTTAGGATTGAAGAATTTGAAGAAAGTATTTTTCACAGTCCATTTAATCAAACCAATTCCGATGAGTTTGTTGATTTTTTTGCTTTTAATAAAATTTAAATTTGTTAATTTTTCTTGATAGCGTGTTGTTTTGATCAGAAAGGCATTGATTATCATTCCAACAATCCATGAAATAAATACAATAGAAATACCGTTGGTTAGATGTCTGATCACTTTAATATAAGTGGGTTTTAAGAAAGTCGATTAACAACATTTATAGTAGATCTTCACTTTCTGCTCCTTTTCGCTCCAGGCAATATACACGTTGTTTTCTTTGCCTAAGCGATACTTGAAACCATTTAACCGGGATTTTTTGAGTTCCTCATATAAAGCCTTATCTGGCACATAGTTATCTGCCTTATCTTCAGGTAATACGGCAGGTTCCAGAAAATTGTCCTCCGCAAAAAAGTTATCAGCAATCGTTTTTAAAAAAGTCATCTGATCTTTTTCTTTAGAAAGATCCAGATTGGGATCAGTATCTCCAATTAGATCACTTCCCTTCAATTGAACATGATAAATTTCCTTCCCACCTGCTTTCTTAATGTTAAACACCAAAACCATGTTTTCAGGCTTTCTTCCGTTTAATTCAATTTTGAAGGTATCTTGTGCATTTAAATCAGAGAATGATTTGGTCATTTGCTGATTCACATTCTTAAAATTAACAGCATCGTCTTTAGCTTTGTTGCCCGGTTGGCAAGCCAAAAACAAGGTACTTATGGTTATCAGGAGCAATAATTTTCTCATTTCCGAAAATACAAATTTTAAGCTTCCGTTAAATACTTAAATCATGATTAGCTACTTATTTTATTTATTTAAAGCGATATCATTAAAATTGATATGATTTAATATTGCCGTTGAATGATACAAATATTTGCATGGTTTATGAAATTAAACATTAGCACATTACATTTATGCGGTCTTTTCCCAATGAACATTGGTCCATATGGGAAGTTACATCGAAATCAGATTCAAAAGAGTTATGACAGCACACAAAAAATACAATAATTTACAGGTTGAAATTGTAGATTATAAACCAGCCCATCAGGAAGCATTCAAATCATTAAATGAGGAATGGATTTCGACTCATTTTACAATGGAGGATTCTGACTACAAAGTGCTTGATCATCCACAAAGTTATATTTTAGATAAGGGTGGTTGTATTTTGGTGGCCGTTTACAACGGTGTGCCCTCAGGTGTTTGCGCTTTAATTAAAATGAGCGACGGGGAATATGATTTCGAACTGGCTAAAATGGCGGTTGCACCCACAGTTCAAGGCAAAAACATCGGGTTCCTTCTGGCTACTGCCATCATAGAACGGGCAAAATCTTTGCATGCATCAAAAATTTACCTGGAAAGCAATACGGTTTTGAAACCAGCAATAAATCTTTACCATAAACTCGGTTTCAAAAAAGTAGCTGGCAAACCCACACCTTATGCCCGGTGTAATATTCAGATGGAACTGGTGTTAAAATAATCGGAATAAGATTGTCCTTTTAAATCATGAAACCACTAATAAACCAGTGGATTAATTATTTTAACTTTAAGGCTTCAAGCAGATGATTTAATTTCAATAAGTCGTCTGGTGTATCTATCGCAACAGTTTCAAAATCAGTTACTTTTGTCTGAATATAAAAACCATTTTCAATCCAGCGCAATTGCTCCAGGCTTTCTGCAATTTCCAGAGATGATGGTGCTAATTTGGTAATGGCCGATAAAGCTTCTTTCCAGTAACCATAAATGCCAATGTGCTTATAAAACTGATGCTTTTCAGCCCAGACACCGGGTTCGCCGTTTCTGATAAAAGGAATCGGACTGCGGCTAAAATACATGGCCCTGCCGTTCACATCAATCACCACTTTGGGGCTGTTCGGGTTATAAATACTTTCCTGGCTTTGAATGGGTTTGATCAGGGTAGCCAATTGAACTTTTTCCTCCTGAAAACAACTCGCCAATAAATCGATTTGATCAGGCTCGATGAAAGGTTCATCACCCTGAATGTTAATCACGATATCAAAATGGGGGTATTGCTCACTCACTTCCGCACAGCGATCTGTTCCGCTCTGGTGTTGTGGCGATGTAAAAACAAATTCACCGCCAAACTTTTTTACTTCATCCGCAATCCGCTCATCATCAGTAGCGATAACCACCTTCGATAAGCTTTTTGCTTTTAAAGCCTGTTCATACACCCGCTGAATCATTGTTTTACCTGCTATATCAACTAATGGCTTCCCCGGGAACCGGGTAGAGGCATAACGTGCAGGAATGATGCCTATTACCCTCAAATCCATTAAAGGAGACTTTTCCTTTCCATTGTTCATATATCGTTTTTAAAAAATTGAAGCAGTGTTAAAGAATCTTTGCCTTCACACCAGGATTTAATTAAAATCTCAGCACATTAAAACATTCTTATACAACTTTGCTTTACCCTCTTGCCTTTAGCCTCCGTTCAGGGGGCCGGGTTAAAACAGCCCGTTTATTTCTGCTTCTATCGACTGGATTACCGTGCCCAGATCTTCAGGATTATTGGTGAAATCTAATTTGTCTTTGTCTAAAATTAAAAGTTTGCCTAAGTTGTAACCTTTAATCCAGGCTTCATATTTTTCATTCAGCTTGGATAGGTAATCAATCCGGATGCCTGCTTCATATTCACGACCGCGGCGTTGGATGTTATTAACCAAAGTAGGAACGGAAGCCCTTAAATAAACCAATAAATCAGGTGGTTTAATAAAGGAAGTGATGTTATCAAAAATGGCCCTGTAATTATCGTGGTCGCGGGTGGTCATTAATGCCATATCATGCAGGTTTTCTGCAAAAATATGCGCATCCTCATAAATAGTCCTGTCCTGAATTACATTGCGCTTATTTACCTCGATATCGGTAATCTGCTGAAAACGACTGTTCAGAAAATAAATCTGAAGGTTAAAACTCCAGCGCTTCATGTCGCTGTAAAAATCTTCCAGATAAGGATTGTTATCCACGGCTTCATACAGCGCCTCCCATCCGTAATTTTTGGCCAGTAAACCTGTGAGAGTTGTTTTTCCGGCACCGATATTTCCTACAATTGCAATGTGCATTTTTTATTATGTTTTGCGGTGAACGCGATGTGACGAGCGTTATGTACGCTAACCGCATGGCACCTAACGCCAGTTAAAAACTTTTAAAACCAATTAATTTACGAACTTCCCTGATGGTATGCTGTGCGCTTTCACGTGCTTTTAACGCACCATGTTTGGCTACCTGCCTAAGGTAAAGATCATCTTTGGATAGTGCCTCAATGCGTTCTCTGATGGGTGAATTAAAAACAATCATATCTTCTGCCAATTGCTTTTTCATGTCGCCATAACGGATCTGCATTTTATTATATAAACCATCAAAATGCTCCAGTGTATCAGCTGTAGAAACAATCTTCATTAAATCAAATAAATTCTGAATGGCTTCCGGCTTTTCCTGGTTTTCCTCTGTCGGGCCACTATCGCTCACCGCTCTGGCAACTTTTTTACGGATAACCTCCGGACTGTCTGACAGATAAATGCAATTTCCATCACCATCTGATTTACTCATTTTCCCTTTTCCTTCCAGGCCTGGTACTTTGACCAGGTTTTCGGCATAGTTGAAGGCAAAAGATTCAGGAAAAAAATCCGACTGGTACATTCTGTTGAAACGGTTGCCGAAGTTACGGGTCATTTCCAGATGCTGTTCCTGATCTTTACCTACCGGAACCTTGGTTGCGCGATGAATTAAAATATCAGCTGCCATTAAGGTGGGATAGGTTAATAAACCAGCATTTACATTATCCGGGTTCGATCTGATTTTTTCTTTGAAAGATGCACTGCGTTCCAGTTCGCCCAGGTAGGCATTCATATTCAGGTATAAATAAAGTTCTGAAACTTCAGGTACATCACTTTGCACATAAATGGTTGTTTCCTCCGGATTAATGCCACAGGCCAGGTATTCTACCAAAACGTGGCGTACATAACCATGTAAATCGCCAGGAGTGGGATGCGTGGTTAAAGAGTGAAGATCGGCAATAAAAAAATAGCAGTTATAATCATACTGCATTTTTACAAAATTGGTTACCGCACCAAAATAATTTCCTAAATGTAGCTTTCCTGTTGGCCTGATGCCACTCACCACGGTTTCTTTCATAATGGCACGAAATTAAAAATAAAAACCAAGCAATGTACAACTTCGGGTCAATTTTATATCCACAGGGTTTAATTATTTCAAATGCGCTATATGCCATTAAATCTCACCGGCATGATTAAAAATTAGCTTCTGCAATTGTAATTGTCTGGCTATTTTATATTTTTGATGCTTATGATTAAACTTTTAAGGCAATTTCACAGAATATGGTATCTTTTCTGGATTGTATTTTTCTTTGCCTTGTTTTATCCACTTTATTACCTGACTTCCAGAAATGAAAAGTATTATGGAATACTTAATTTTTGCCGGAAGATCAATAGTTTTTTATCCAGTTGCCTGTCAGGCATATTTTTTTCTTTTACCTACGAAGAAAAGCTTGATAAAAACCAAACCTATATTTACTGCGCCAACCACAGTTCCAACCTTGATATCATGATTTTCTGTATCATGGGGCAGGGGAAATATCATTTTATGGGAAAAGATGAATTGCTCAAAAACCCGGTACTGGGCATCTTTTTTAAAACAATTGATATCTCCGTGAACCGCGACAGTAAAATTTCAGCTTTCCGGGCATTTAAAAAGGCTGGTGAAAATTTAGAAAAAGGAATGAGCCTGGTGATCTTCCCGGAAGGTAAAATAGATGTGCATTATCCGCCTAAACTGGGCGAATTTAAAAACGGTCCCTTTCGTCTGGCCATTGACCAAAATATCCCATTGGTTCCGGTGAGCATTACCAATGTATGGAAAATTAACTGGGATGATGGTTCGCAGTATGGAAGTAAGCCCGGAATTTGCGATATTTACGTCCATAAACCCATTAACACCGCTGCTCTTGTGATAGATGATGCTGATGTTTTAAAAGAGCAGGTTTTTCATTTAATAGATAGTAAATTAGTAAAATGAATTTAGACGCCCAAACCATACACAAGATTGCAGATCTGGCCAGGATCCATATTGATGAAAAATCAGTGGATACCCTTATTCCGGAAATGAATAAGATTTTATCTTTCATGGAAAAATTAAATGAGCTGGATACCACTAACGTAAAACCATTGGTATACCTGAATGAATCTACCAATGTTTGGCGGGAAGATACTGTTAAACAGGAAATTTCTACTGCTAACGGATTAAAGAATGCGGCCAAGCATACTGATCAGTTTTTTATGGTTCCGAAAATTATAGAAAAATAAGGTTTAAAGTCATTTATAGAAGTTCGTTTCTGCAGGTGCTTCGTATTTTTTAATGCATCCTGTAACATCTTAGCCCTAAATCCTGTCTAAAAAAGAAAAAACATGGAGAAACCACTCATTACCATTAAAGAAATCGGGCGTAAGTATGTCATCGGATCTGAAGTTATCCATGCCCTGAAATCGGTTTCTCTGGATATCAATAAAGGGGAATTCGTAGCTTTAATGGGTCCATCCGGTTCTGGTAAATCTACCTTAATGAATATTCTGGGCTGTCTGGATACACCTTCAAGCGGCACTTATATTTTGAATGGAACCAATGTAAGTCAGATGACTGATGATGCATTGGCAGAAGTCAGAAATAAAGAAATAGGGTTTGTGTTTCAAACCTTTAATTTACTTCCCCGTTCTACTGCGTTAGACAATGTGGCCCTGCCACTCATTTATGCCGGCACCAGCAAGAAAGACCGCCAAAAAAGGGCAGCCAAAGCACTTGAAAATGTAAACCTGGGCAACCGGATGGACCATAAACCCAATGAATTATCAGGCGGTCAGCGCCAGCGTGTAGCCGTAGCCAGGGCACTGATTAATGATCCTTCCATTATTCTTGCGGATGAGCCTACTGGTAACCTGGATACCAAAACCTCTATTGAAATTATGGGCCTGCTGGAGGAAATTCACAGTAAAGGAAATACCATTATTTTAGTTACCCACGAAGAAGATATTGCGCAACATGCGCATAGAATAGTGCGTATGCGTGATGGTTTAATTGAAAATGATTACCTGAATACTGACGTTAAAAATGTTTCACCTCGTTTACAAGCCCTAAAAGACAGCGGCAGCGACTGGGAAAAAATTAATTAAACCCCTAAATCCCCTGAAGAGGACTTAGGACTCACAAAATAATTTCCCCTCAAAGGGGAGCAATGGTATGAAAATCTACACTAAAACCGGCGATAAGGGGCAAACCTCATTAATAGGTGGTACCCGGGTGCCTAAGTTCCATTTGCGCATTGAAAGTTATGGCACCGTGGATGAATTGAATTCTTACGTGGGATTAATCATGTGCCAGGATATTGATCCGCAACATAAATTATTGTTAAAAGAAATCCAGGATCGCTTGTTTACCATTGGATCCTCACTGGCTGCAGATCCTGAAAAATCAAAAATGAAAATTCCTGATTTGCATGACGCCGACATTGTATTGTTGGAAAATGAGATGGATGCCATGAACGAAATCTTACCCGCCCTGAAACATTTTGTGCTGCCAGGTGGAAATACTGTCGTTTCTTACTGCCATATTGCTAGGTGTGTATGCCGGAGGGCAGAAAGGTTAACAGTAGCACTTGCAGCAGACAGCTTTGTAGAAGAGCGTGTTACCGTATATTTAAACCGTTTAAGCGACTATTTGTTTGTTTTGGCACGAAAACTGAATATGGATTTTGCAGCGGAAGAAAATATTTGGATTCCCCGTGTTTAAAAGTGGAAAAATAAGTTTGTTTTGCTCAAAAATTTTAATATACTTTGCGCATTATAAAGAATAAGAATTTAATTGAATTGAAGATATGTATTGGACATTAGAATTAGCATCGCACTTGGAAGACGCACCATGGCCTGCAACTAAAGATGAATTAATTGATTATGGTATCCGTTCTGGTGCCCCTGTAGAAGTGATTGAGAATTTACAGGCACTGGAAGATGATGGTGAGCCTTATGAAACGATAGAGGAGATCTGGCCGGATTATCCGACTAAAGAAGACTTCTTCTTTAATGAAGACGAATACTAGGATTAAAAGAATATAAGCCGCTTCCTCATACGAAGCGGCTTTTTTTGTAGGTTTAGTTTTTTACGACTTATGTCTTCCTATCAAATCTGACCAGATTTTAGTCTCCTGATTCAAAAGATTAAGAATGCTTATACTATTGAAAAGCAAGTATTAGGGTTATGATCTTAAAAATTATTTACATTTTTTAAACAAAATTATAGCCACCGTGTTAATACATCAACATTTACTTAAAAAATTAACACTATGGGAAATTTATTGTATTTAGTCGCAGTCGTTTTGGTTATATTATGGGTCATCGGATTTTTATTCCACGGCTTCGGAGATGTAGGTAACATCATCCACGTTTTATTAGTCATCGCAGTAATTGCAATCTTGCTAAAAGTTATCGGCAGAGCAACCTAAGATACATGAAGAAATATTTACCTTTTTCTAATCAGTTAGATAAGATAAATTAAAGAAAGGCATTTCATTTTTATGGAATGCCTTTTTTGTAACTTTATTTTTTCAGTAACAGTTCCGCTAATTCCAGATCAATAGGGTAGGTGATTTTAATATTGTTTCGTTCGCCCTCTACAATATGAATTTCTTCATGAAGCAATTCGACCACACTGGCATCATCAGTAAAATGCGTAGAAAATTCCTGCTCATAAGCAGTCTTCAGTGTTCTTAAGCTAAAGGTTTGTGGTGTTTGTACCAGATAGATTTCATCTCGATTTAAAGCAGATGATTGATTGTTCCTGAGCATCCTCACACTGTCGCTTGATTTCACGGATGCGATAGCATTTCCATTTTCTTCAGCTTGTCTAAAACAGTGATCTATTAATGTTTTTGTAACTAAAGGACGTACAGCGTCGTGAATAGCAACAAAGCTTTCCTCCTTAATGTAATCAACTGCATTTTTAACAGAATAGAAACGTTCAGTGCCGCCATCGATGATCTCGTGTGGAATACGAAAGTTGAATTCTTCACAAAGCCTCCTCCAGTATGCCTGTTGTTCTTTGTTTAAAACCAGTAATATTTTAGGTTGTGTATCGCTCTGTGCAAAAGCTTTAATGGTATGCATCAGAACCGGGAGGTTCTTTAGCAGTAAAAATTGTTTCGGGGTTTCCGTCTGCATCCGATTGCCAGAACCGCCTGCTACAATAATAGCGTAGTATTTCATCTTTTAAGATATGAGATTATAGATATGAGATAGGAGACCTGATTAACTCAAATCTCATATCTCATTACTCAAATCTAGATAATTAGCATGGCATCGCCGTAGCTGTAAAATTTATATTTTTCTTTTACGGCCACCTCATAAGCGTTCATTACATTTTCATAACCACCAAATGCACTAACCATCATTAACAAAGTAGATTCCGGGGTGTGGAAATTGGTAATCATTGAATTGGCAATGCTGAAATCATAAGGCGGAAAAATAAACTTACTGGTCCAGTCATTAGCTGATTTTAAAGTCCGGTTAGCTGAAACAGCTGATTCAATGGCACGCATGGAAGTGGTCCCCACCGCACAGATTTTCCTTTTTTCTTCCAGGGCTTTATTTACGATGTTTGCATCTTTTGGCTCAATGATAAACTGTTCAGAATCCATTTTGTGCTTCGTTAAATCTTCCACCTCAACCGTTCTGAATGTACCAAGGCCAACATGCAAAGTAACTTCTGCAAACTCAACACCCTTAAGTTCAAGGCGTTTCATCAACTCGCGGCTAAAGTGTAAACCAGCGGTTGGCGCTGCTACAGCACCCTCATGTTTCGCGAAGATGGTTTGATAACGTTCTTTGTCTTCAGCAGTTGCTTTACGTTTAATGTATTTAGGTAGTGGTGTTTCACCTAAAATTTCTACGTTTCTTCTGAATTCTTCATCTGTTCCTTCAAACAAGAAACGAATGGTACGTCCGCGTGATGTAGTATTGTCTACTACTTCAGCTACTAATAAGTCGTCATCGCCAAAATAAAGTTTATTACCTACACGGATTTTACGTGCAGGATCAACCAATACATCCCACAAACGTAATTCTTTGTTCAATTCACGTAGTAAAAAAACCTCGATTGTAGCACCGGTTTTCTCTTTGTTTCCGTATAAACGGGCAGGGAAAACTTTGGTGTTATTTAATATCATAACGTCTTTGTCATCGAAATAACCGAGTACGTCTTTGAAAATTTTATGTTCAATTTTACCACTGTCTTTATGTAAGACCATTAAGCGGGCTTCATCGCGTTGTTCAGCCGGATTGTTGGCCACTAATGATTCTGGTAAGTTGAATTTGAATTGTGATAATTTCATTCTTGATGAATTTTTTGAGGTGCAAAAATACGAATTTAATTTTTCTTTTCCGTATTTTATCAAACGCAATTAAGTATATTATGTTTTGAGCAGCTATTATTTACTTTCAGCACTGATTTGGAAATCCTTTTAAACAAAATTCATTAGATTTGATATTCTGCTGTAACCTTTTATAGTCTATAGCATCTAACTAACAATTATGATTATTTTTAGGCTAATAGGTGAAAGTTTCCGTTTTGCATTTGATGCATTGCGCCAGAACAAGTTGCGTACCATGTTATCCCTGTTAGCGATAACCATTGGTATTTTTACCATCATCACTGTTTTTTCTGCAGTAGATACTTTTCGCGGCAAACTTCAGTCAAGCGTAGATAAACTGGGCTCCAATACCATCTTCATACAAAAATGGCCATGGAGTTTTGGCAACAATTACCCATGGTGGAAGTATATGAATCGCCCTCAGCCTTCATTACGTGATTTTGAAATGTTAAGAACACGCATGGAAAACGCCCAGGGAATTACCTTTGAAATATCAACAAGCGATAGAACCATCAAATACAGGAGCAGCTCTGTGGAAGGCATTACGGTATCAGCCGCTTCTCACGATTTTGACAAGACCTGGAATTTTGAACTGCAGGCTGGTCGCTATTTTACCGAAAGTGAGAGCAATAATGGTTCCCCGGTTTTATTAATGGGCGCGGATATTGCCGAAGGCTTATTTGGATCAGAAGATCCGATTGGGAAACAAGTGCAGATTTTAGGCCGTCGGCTAACCGTTATCGGGGTATTTAAAAAAGAGGGGGAAGATATGTTTGGAACGACCCTGGATAAAAATGTGAATGTTCCGGTAAACTTTGCCAAGGGGATCTTAGACATTCAGAATGAACGTTATAGTCCGCAGATTACCGTTCGTGGAAATGACCAGGTATCGCTTGAAGAAATTGAAAGCGAGCTTCAGGGCTTAATGCGGTCAATCCACCGGATCAGACCTGGCCAGCAAGATGATTTTGCGCTAAATAAGACGACTATTATTTCCAATCAATTAGATTCTATGTTTACCATGGTGAACTGGGCAGGATGGATCATTGGTGGTTTTTCTATTCTCGTTGGCGGATTTAGTATCGCGAACATCATGTTTGTATCGGTAAAAGAAAGAACAAATATCATCGGCATCCAGAAGTCTTTAGGTGCTAAGAATTATTTTATCTTACTGCAATTTATTTTTGAGTCGATAACACTTTGTATTCTCGGAGGTTTATTAGGCTTGATACTGGTATATCTGCTGGCCTTATTAATTGGTTTGGCTACAGGCTTTAATATCATTTTAGGATTAAACAATATTATTCTGGGTATCGGAATCTCCATCATCATTGGTACCATATCCGGATTCTGGCCGGCTTATTCGGCATCCAGGCTGGACCCGGTTGAAGCGATCAGAAGTTAGTTTACTGTTTTTATACCGCACTTATCTTCGTTCATAAACCTTATTGAAGTGGAAAGCCCGCAAGCCTGATCTTTCATCAGGTGCGGACTTGTAACGGAAAGGAGGGCTGCAAGATTCGATGAAATACCGGCTTCCATTTTCAAAAAGCTATGCTGTACCTCATGATTTTTTGCTGTTTATTATTAATGATGCTTTTTCGATATAAAACAAGAAACCCTGACTAAAATGAATTAATCAGGGTTTTGATATAATTTGCAATCAACTAAGATAGCTTAGGCCAATTTACCCAATGCTTCTTTAATTCTTCTTAAAGCTTCAACGAGGCTTTCATCAGATGCAGCATATGATAAGCGGATATAATTATTATTGCCAAATGAATCGCCGCCCACTGTTGCCACATGACCAACGTTTAGTAAATATAAGGCCAGGTCTGAAGAATCCTTAATTACATTTCCATCAGCATCTTTCTTTCCAAAAAAAGCACTGATTTCCGGAAAAAAGTAAAATGCGCCATCTGGAAGATTGGTTTTTACGCCGGGAATCTCATTTAACAGGTTGTATACCAATTCTCTTCTGCGCAGGAAAGCTTCTTTCATTTGCATTACACTTTCCAAACCCTGATCATAAGCTACGATGCCTGCACGTTGCGCAATGGAACAAGTACCCGAGGTAGTTTGTCCCTGTAATTTATCGTTGGCAGCTGCAATTTCTTTATTTGCAGCAATATAACCCAATCTCCAGCCCGTCATGGCAAAAGCCTTAGAGAAACCATTTACCACAATCACGCGGTCTTTAATGCTTTCAAACTGGGCAATTGATTCATGTTTATCTACAAAATTAATGTGTTCGTAAATCTCATCTGATAAAATATAGATTTCAGGATGCTGCTCAAAAACCTTCACCAATGCGGCCAGTTCATCTTTACTGTATACTGAACCGGTTGGATTGCAGGGTGATGAAAACATAAACAATTTAGATTTGGGCGTAATGGCTGCTTCTAATTGTTCAGGGGTTATTTTAAAATTACTTTCAATATCTGTATCAATAAAAACCGATTTTCCTTCGGCAAGTGTTACCATTTCTGAATAAGAAACCCAGTAAGGGGTAGGGATAATCACTTCATCTTCAGGATCAATCAATGTGAGGATCACGTTTGAAAGGGACTGTTTTGCACCCGTTGAAACTACAATCTGTGAGATATCATAATCCAGATTATTTTCTGTCTTCAGCTTCTTAACAATTGCCTGGCGCAGGTCAGGGTAACCTGGAACAGGGGAGTAGCGGGTGTAGTTTTCGTCTAATGCTTGTTTAGCGGCATTCTTTACATGATCTGGCGTGTTAAAATCGGGTTCACCAACACTTAAACTAATGATGTTAATGCCTTTGGATGCTAATTCGCGACCAAGTTTCGTCATTTTAAGGGTTGCAGATTCTGACAGATTGTTGATTCTTCTGGATAAGGTGCTCATGGTTAATTACTTTACAGGCAAATATATAAACCAAATATTATTCTGCACTAAAAATCACATCTTTTTATCATTTAATTTAAGTGATAAACGTATTTTTGTCAAAAAAAATCGTGACCATTAAGAAAAAAGCAATAGCCATTTCACTTGCAATGAGTGTATTATTAATGTTGGCTAAATTTGTAGCCTATTTCATTACAGGCTCTAACGCTATTTTAACAGATGCAGCCGAGAGTATTGTGAATGTAATAGCAGGTAGCTTTGCATTTTATAGTATTTATTTGAGCACTCAGCCCCGGGATGAAAATCATCCATATGGTCACGGTAAGGTAGAGTTCTTTTCAGCCTTTGTAGAAGGAATCTTAATCCTGATTGCAGGGGTAATCATTATCTTTAAATCTTCTTATAACCTGATTTATCCTCACCCAGTTGGCAAACTCCTGGAAGGTACGCTTATCATCGGTATTACGGGTTTAATTAATATGATTGTAGGCTTAAAACTGATCAGTATTGGTGAAAAAGAGCACTCTGTAACGCTTAAAGCGGATGGTAAACATTTATTAACCGATACCTATACCAGTGCGGCCATTGTAGCCGGCCTGATTTTGATTCAGCTGACCCATATTATCTGGCTGGATAGCTTGCTTTCGGTAATGGTTGGCTTTTATATTATCTATTCGGGCTATCAGCTTACCCGCGGCTCAGTTGGTGGACTGATGGATGAAAGTGATTTTACTTTGGTGGAAGAGGTTGTTGATGTTTTGCAGAAAAACAGGCACAATCCGTGGATTGACGTACATAACCTCCGCACCCAGCAATATGGTCCTGAGTTTCATATCGATTGTCACGTTACTTTGCCTTACTATTTCGACTTAAACCAGGTTCATCGTGAGATCTCACAAATAGATGAACTAATCAATAAAAACGGATTCAGAAAGGCTGAATTGTTTATTCATGCAGACCCTTGTTTACCCGAATGTTGCCACTATTGCCATATGAGCGAGTGTAAGGTGAGGGCAGAGGCTTTTAAGCACGAAATTGTATGGACACCTGAAATTGTAATTAAAAATAAAAAACACTTCGAAAATGAGTTACTTTAACGTCAGGGTATATGGTTTACTGATCAATCCACAAAACGAAGTCCTCGTGAGTGATGAAGAGGAGTATGGTGTTCGTTTCAGCAAATTCCCGGGCGGTGGACTGGAATTGGGTGAGGGTTTATTAGACGGACTTAAACGGGAATTTATGGAAGAATGTCAGGCAGAAATTGATATTATCCGTCATTTTTATACCACCGACTTTTATGAAAAATCTTCTTTTAATGATAGTCAGTTAATCAGCATTTATTATCTTGTTCAGGAAAAAGCACCATTGCAGCTCGCTTTTAAAACTAAAGTTTTTGATTTTGATTCGGAAGGTGAAATTCTACAGGCTTTTCGCTGGGTAAACATTGCAGATCTGATAATAAATGACATTACTTTTAAAACAGACCAGGTGGTTGCCCGGATGCTTAAAGATCAATTTGCAAAATAATCCAGACATTCAATTACTTACACTTAACCCAAAGGCATTTTACTGGTATCCATATAGAGCACACTCCAGCGCTGGCCATCTAAATCAATAAACCCGCAGCCGTACATCCAGCCATCTTTATAAGCGGGTTCGCCATAAACGGAACCTCCGGCTTCAATTACCTTTCTGGCGAGTTCATCTACTTCTTCAGGACTTTCGGCATCGATTGAAAATAAAACTTCTGCGCCATTCAGGTGGGCTGGAAGATCCACCCCGGCAAAACCCTCATAAGAAGATCTTTCAAAGAGCATAACTACCAGTTGACCATCACCTACCAGGAAAGAAGCGGAATCATCACGGACACCATAACTGGAATTGGGTGTAAAGCCAATATGCGTGAAAAAAGCTTTTGATTTATGCACATCTTTAACGGGCAAATTAATCCAGATTGATCTGATCATGGTATTTAGGCTTTAATAAATAATCTAACTGAGATGGAGGAAGCTGTATCATAAATTTAAAATATCATCATGAGCTTATGGAAGGATTTGTGAAAAATTACCATTAACGATGTTTCGACAAGATCAACATGATAAATCTTAATCTAAATTAAAAATTATGATACAGCTTTATTATATTTATTTCTTGGTCGCTTTCTTTTTATATTTTTTGCTCAATTCTTCCGGAGCTACCGTGCAATATGATTTGGTTAAAGCATCTTTTAACGTTTCCGGTTCAATAAATTTAATTTCAAAAATGGTCCAACCTTGTTTACCCCATCCAGCCTGGGCCGGATAAATGGCTGAAGGATCTAAATCAGAAAATTTATTCTGGTCTTTAGGCGTTAACCTGAATACTGCCTTTAAGTTTAAATTATCAATGGTGATAAAAATTTTATCGTCTACTTTGAATGAGTTTTTATTTGCGTTAGGTGCTTCAGCAACATTTTCAAATGATAGCGCAAGATCTCTGAAGGAATCTGGTGTCATATTATTGGGTTTAATTTAATCGATCAATAGAATGGTATTCGGATTTGATTAGGCAAACTTACATCAATTTTGATATTTTCATGGTATATAAAATTCATGTATAGCAGAATGATCTGCTTTTAATCTGTTTAAATCAACTTTTTACATTATACAAAACTTAAAGGGCAAATCTAAATTATAATTGATATAACTTTTGCGGAAATTGTTCGGCATGATTCAGGATCAGGTTTAAAATGTAACTATTTGACTGGTAAACAGCCAGGTCATTTTTAAGCGGATCGATACCATCTGAAAGGAAATTTTTATTTCTGAAATAGCCCATGCCATAAAATTTTCCTTTTTCAATGAGTAAACAACTCATTTCATCTTCTTCTCTGCCTTCATCTACCAAAACAAAACTGGGCTGCAGCTGCTGAATTTCTTCCAGTGCAGTATTTAACTTCTTATTATAAACAGATACAGTTTCTATGCTGCTACAAGCACCAAAACACTGACCATTTTCATGAGCCTTACACCTGCTAGCTGTTTTCTGCAGGTAACAAAGCCGGTCGCAAAGCTGATATTTTTCGATCATCAGGTTCAAAAAATTATAGCCATCCAATAAACTGTTAAAACTTTGTATGGCTTTGCGGTTTGGCTGATGTTTGTCAATTCCCAGGCGCAGGTAACCATTCTGATCTTCGAAAACACATAAATCATATTTATGCTCATAACGTTTCATGGCCCTGTTATTTTCTGGCCAGAGCCGTTTGATTTCGTTAGCCTCCAGGATTAAAGCCATTAATTCGGTACCACAACGTACATAATCAATGTGGTGAATATTCTTCAGAAAATCCTGCCTTTGCTTATTGGCCTTATTTCCTGAAAAATGACTGGCCACCCGTTTTTTAAGGTCTTTGGCTTTTCCTACATATACAATTTTTCCTTTAGCATCCTTAAAATAATACACACCTGGCTGATTGGGCAAACGTAAAAAAGAGGCTTTATTAAGGTTTGGTGGTAAAATCTGTTCCTTAGATGTTTTTTTAAGCATCTCACCAATCACGCCTTCCTGATCGTGATCCAGAAGCAGGTTAAAAAGAATGCTCGTGGCATCGGCATCACCCGCAGCACGGTGGCGGTTTTGAATGGGGATATTCAGGCTGCTGCACAGTTTACCTAAGCTGTAAGATGGTTTTCCGGGTATTAGTTTCCGGCTTAACCTTACCGTACATAATTTTCGGCACTGCAAATCAAAACCTGCTTTATCCAAATGATGTTTAAGAAAAGAGTAATCGAAATTCACATTATGGGCAACAAAAACCTTATCCTGTAACAACTGATAAATTTGCAAGGCAACATCTTCAAAAGCAGGTGCATCAGCCAGCATTTCAGCATCTATTCCCGTTAATGCTGTAATATAATCGGGGATAGGAATGCCAGGATTAATCAGTGTGCTGAATGATTCCACCACCTGATTGCCATCATGAATATTAATGGCAACTTCTGTAATCCCATTTGCTGACGCATGGCCACCAGTGGTTTCAATATCTACAACTGCGTATAACATTTAGGCTTGATTGAAATACAAATTTATACTAAAATAATTAGTATTCCAATGTTTGGGCTTTTTATTGCGCATAAAAAAAGCGGCTACACACTGTATAGCCGCCAGTATTTTATTTGTTGACTGTTAAAGTTTATTTAATAATTTACTCAGATTGGGCTTAATACCAATGGAAATGGGAACAGTATTGAAAGTTCTGTCCTGAATCTTTTTGAATCCATACATATAACCTGCCTCAACAAATAAATTTGCCCCGCCAATATTATATTCAATTCCTGCACCACCTTCGGCAATCCCTAAACTATTTGATCTGTTATTCATTTCTACCTGCAATGTTCCCGCATTCACCGCAGCCTGTGGGGTAAGAATAAAACCTCCGCCGGCACCTGCAAAACCATAAAAAGCCCACTTATCTACAATTTTACGATAACCCAGGGCTATATTTAACAGATAAGTAGTCGACCGGCCTTTCTGGATGGTATAGGTATATCCGGGGTCTGGTGTAATCTGATTAAAGGTAAAAGCATGCAAACTCACTTTAGGATAAAGAAAAAGTCCGCTATCACCCAAACCCAGATTGATTCCCAGTGAGGTGGAAAATTTAGGCTTAAAATAATCTGAGGTCTGGCCCATTGGAAAGGCAAAGCCAATACCACTCATGCTGTAAAGCTTGTCTGGTCTGCCCGTTTGTGCACTCGCATTCATAGATAATGCGGCACACAGCATTATGATCGGTGTTAAAAATCTGATTTTCATATATTAGTTATTTGTTAGTTTATTTACTTTTTGCAACATGTCTGTCATGTTAAACGGTTTTTCCAGGTAATCATCCGGGTGATACTGTTGCGAAGTGATATAATTTTCATCATATCGTGCTGATGCTAATATGACTGGTATGTTTTCAGTTTCCATATTTAAGCGGAGCTCTTTAAATACCGCACGGCCATCCATTCCGTTTAACATGATATCTAATATAATCAGATCGGGCTGGTATTCTTTAATCGTTTTAAATATATACCTGGGTGATAATAAAGGGTAAACATCATATTGTTCTGCCTCTAATGCAAGTTGAAAGACTTCCAAAATATCAGGATCATCATCTACAACTAAAATTCTTTTCAAAATGGGTAATCGGATTAATAAGTAACTGGACTATGCTAATACAATTTTTCGCTAAGAATGTTTTGGCAGGAAAAGAAAATAACAGCCAGGACTATTCCATATTGGGTGGATGAATAACACACAATATTCGGAATGATAAGCAGATTAAATAATCCTATACGAAAATAAATAAATTAACTATATTTAATATATTGAAATACAATATTTTATCTTTAAAACAACCTATATAATCAACAGGCTTTAATCAATTCATCTACTCCCATGAAAAACAAAATTAATCTTTTAAATATTTCCATTACCAATAAGGTAATTGAACTTCAGGAGCGCGGATATGACTGTGATTTCCTCTTACTTGCAAACGGAAGCTTACTCTGCATGCAAACCAATACCCATCACACCATTAACAGTGTATCTATCCGAATGCTGGAACATGGCTTCGACTTCTTTGGACAATGTTATAAAAATGTACATTCTATTGAAACCGGAAACGGTGAACGTGGCGTATTGCTTACGGAAACGATCTTATAAACAGTTATGATATCACCTGTCATTATTTCTTACATCAGATCATTCTGCTTCTAACCATTTAATGATAAAAACAAATAAGCATTCCTGTAAGTTTTGATAGATAGGGATTTATTTTTTAGGTGAAATTTTATATCTGTTTATTCTGGTAAAATTATTTTAGCTTTTCAGCTGATATAGAGTTACTTTATCCTATTGTCACAATATTTAAACAATTCAGCACTTCTTTAGAACCTGATTTTATTTCCTGTTTAAGTTTTATTAAATATATTTAAGCAAAAATGAAGTATACTTTTATTGCAAAAGGTGAGTAGTTAATTCTACTTATTTTCTGATCAGGAATAATCGCATTATCTCAGTATAAAAAAACATCAGCCGCATCAATTGTGTTAAACCTCTTGATGTATTTTAATAACATCATCCAAAGCGAAGCATCATTACATGAAAGAAATATTTGACCGGCTATCTGACGACTTTAGTAAACTCACTACTCAACGTTACAGTACCAGTTTTTCATTAGGCATTTATTTCCTGGGTAAGGAATTACGTCAGCCCATTTACTCCATTTATGGTTTTGTGCGCCTGGCCGATGAAATAGTAGACAGCTTTCATGATTTTGATAAAAAATATCTGTTGGATAAATTTAAACAGGATACTTTTGAAGCTATTGGGCTGGGAATCAGTTTAAATCCCATTTTAAATGCCTTTCAGAAAGTGGTGAATCAGTATCAGATTGATCATGAACTGATTTCACTCTTTTTAAACAGCATGGAAATGGATCTTCTGGAAAAAACCTATACACCAGAGTTGTACGGAACATACATTTTAGGCTCTGCTGAAGTGGTAGGCCTGATGTGCTTAAAGGTTTTTACAGGTGGTGATGAAATAGAATATCAGCAGCTAAAACCTTATGCAATGCAATTAGGCTCTGCATTTCAGAAAGTTAATTTCCTGCGGGATGTGAAAGCTGATTATCAAAGTTTAAACAGATGCTATTTCCCGGATGTAAACCTCAACAAGTTCTGTGACCTTGATAAAAGGGCCATTGAAAAAGAAATAGAAGCAGAATTTGCCAATGCGCTGATTGGAATTAAGATGCTGCCTGCAAATTCCAGAAATGGCGTTTATCTTTCCTACGTCTACTACAAAAAGTTATTTTCTAAAATTAAAGGTTTAAGTGCAGAGAAAATCATGATGGAACGGATCAGAATTTCGAACCATCTTAAAATCGGTTTAATGTTTGATTCCATGATCAGACATAAATTAAATGTGATTTAAAATTCATGAAAGAACAGGTTATTCTTGTCGATGCAAATGATTTTCCGGTAGGGGAAATGGAAAAACTGGAAGCCCATCAGAAAGGTGTACTTCACCGTGCTTTTTCTGTATTTATATTTAATACAAAAGGAGAGTTGCTTTTACAGCAGCGTGCCATAGAGAAGTACCATTCCGGAGGTTTATGGACCAATACCTGCTGCAGTCATCCACGGCCGGGCGAAGATAATCTTGATGCAGCCAACCGCCGACTTATGGAAGAAATGGGCCTGAAAGCCAGTTTAAATTATGGGTTTAATTTTATTTACCGTGCCGAATTTGAAAGTGGCTTAACAGAGTATGAGCTGGATCATGTTTTTTTTGGACAATCTGACCTGCTTCCGGTTATAAATCAGGATGAGGTGGAAAACTTCAGGTATATTAATTTAGAACTGCTCAAAGAAGAATTGATTCATCATCCCGACGCTTATACACCCTGGTTAAAAATATGCCTGGATAAGGTCATTGAGCATGTAGCAATAGAATATAAATAAAAACGGGCATACAGCCTAAGCCATATACCCGTATCTAAATTAACGCTCTCGGCAGCAAATATACGTTCAGAATCTGTATAATTCCAAATGATTTAATATTTCTTTTACTTTAAGATTATATAAGAAAATATTAAGATCAAGTTAATATGATGTAACCATTTATTAATTAATGAGTTATTAGATAAATAACAGTCATATTTTTTTTAGCTTAAGCTTCATTTTTTTTATCTTACTCAAAATAAACCCTACCAATTTTTTCATTACGGGTATAAATGGTCTATGATTAGATAATCTCTAAAGCTAAATGAGATTGGAGAAATGAGATCAATTCTCAACTTTTTCAAACTTAAATCTTTTCTTAATGTGATAGTTGAAATATCGCCCTTTAGATGTGGCTGCCTTAAATAATTTAAAAGTTCTTTCCGGAACATCCAGGTACTGATAAACCAATCCTGTTACAAATGTGATGGTGAGTAATTTTAATGCTGGCTGGTAGCTAAAATATTTGATTACGGACGATGGCATCATTAATCTTTTAATTAATCATTCGCGTGCAGCTCAGATTCCTCTTTAGCGGCCCTTATCTTTTCTTTCTTCAGGTCTATCCTGATGATGTTATATAAACTCATATATACATTAGCGATCCATACAATAGCGAAAAAAGAAACGATATAACCACGCCAGTCTGGATAAATTAAGGTATACTTGGTGATAACGAGGATGATCAGGGTAACGTAATGACTAAAACAATATTCGCAGGTAAATACATAGAAAAACTTTCTTTTCACCAGGCGATTACAGTTTTTAGAACGGTCAACGCAAAATTCCCTGGCCTCCCGGAATATTTCTTCTTTGGTAACGGTCCAGGCAATACAGGCAACCGGTAAAGCCAGTACGAAAAGGTAATAAATAGGTGATTCCATAAGGGGTAAATAGTTTCGCGGTAAACGATTTCAATAATAATAACCTGAAAATGGATTAAATGTTTAATGCGTGTATTAAACATTTTTATCCCTCCATTGTTAATCAGCTAATCAATATTAAAATATAATGGAAAGATCAGAAATATTAGACCTGCTGGAAGTAATCAATCAACAGGTGAGTTCTTCAGTTTTGGGTGGCCGGGACGACGATTATCAGGAACTGGAAAGTATGGGATTAATTACCATTAACAGGGATGCCGCACAATGGGCAGCGACCATAACACCTGCAGGAATTGCTTATCTGGGACACGATTAACTGGATGCGGGTGTATGAAATTAAACCGATTTATAGATTAAATCTTTTAGATTTGTGCTAAGTTTAGAAATCAGGCATATTGATAGATGCCGATTCTGCTTACACTTATGAACGATTTTCAACTCCGAACGGTTAATGTAACCAGATACGTTACGCCTCTGCGCGAAGGTGGCTCTATGCCGGCCATTGCTGAGGCAGATGACGGTTTTTTATATGTACTGAAATTTCGTGGTGCCGGACAAGGGCCACGTGCGCTGATTGCAGAACTGATTGGTGGTGAAATAGCCAGAATACTTGGCTTTCGGGTACCAGAACTGGTTTTTGCTCAGCTGGATGAGGCCTTTGGCCGCACAGAACCAGATGAAGAAATTCAGGATTTACTGAAGGCCAGTGTAGGTTTAAATCTGGCCTTACATTACCTTTCAGGTGCCATTACTTTTGATCCAACGGTAACTGTTGTTGATGCTAAGCTGGCTTCGCAAATTGTGTGGCTGGATTGTTTTCTTACGAACATGGACCGTACTTGCCGCAATACCAATATGTTGATGTGGCACAAAGAACTCTGGTTAATTGATCATGGTGCATCTCTATATTTTCACCATTCCTGGCAAAACTGGGAGGAGCAGGCCATCCGGCCGTTTTTCTTAATAAAGGATCATGTGTTGCTTCCATGGGCATCCGAACTGGAACTGGTTGATCAGGAATTTCACGCTATTCTTAACGCAGAGAAAATTGCCGCCATCATAGATTTAATTCCTGATGTGTGGCTGGAGGGGGAAACCAATTTCCCGACTAAAGAAGCCCATAGAAAAGCCTATGCTTACTTCCTGCAAACCCGTCTGAATAATTCGCAAATCTTTTTAAAAGAAGCACAGCATGCCAGAGAGATTCTTATTTGAGTATGCTGTGATCCGTGTGATGCCAAGGGTAGAACGCGAAGAATTTTTGAATGTGGGCATCATTTTGTTCTGCGCAAAGAAAAAGTTTTTAAAAAGCATCTTTTTTCTGGACGAACTTAAGATCAGGACATTTTGCGCAAAAATTGACTTTGAAGAATTATCTGCGAACCTAACTGCTTTCGAAAGAATCAGCGTGGGCGCAAAAGGATCAGGTCCAATCGGTGAATATGATCAGGCTTCCAGGTTTCGCTGGTTAACAGCCACCAGAAGTACAGTGGTTCAATGTTCAAAAGTTCATCCTGGCTTTTGTGTGGATGCGGAAGAAACCATGATCAGGTTACATCAGGAGCTGGTACTTTAATTTCCGCATTAATAAATCTATTATACCTAAGCACATTCCCTTGTCAAAAGAATATTTCAAAAACCTTCAGGATTTGCTCCTTATAGAGCGTGAAGAAGATTTACAATCGTATTTAAAACTTACTCAAAATACCTCAGCTGCAGACCGGAGAGCCCTCGGACTAACCTGGTACCCCATAGCCATCAGGAATACAGAAATTGGAAAAGGTGATTATTTATCAGTAGAACTGGAACGTACCAAGCATCAGGAGCTGTCTCATCAGTTCCGGTTTGGTGCTGCCGTGGTTATATTTTCCAATCATGATCCGAAAGCAGACCAGGTGGAAGGCATCGTCACCCATCAAAGCGGGAACAGGATGAAAGTTAGTTTTCGGATAGATGAACTGCCAGACTGGACGAGGGATGGTAAACTGGGTGTTGACTTACTTTTTGATAATAATAGCTATGATGAAATGCAACATGCATTGAAGCAGGCTACAAACCTTACAGATGAAACTGCTGAAAATAAGCTCATTAAAATCATCACGCTTGGTGAAAAACCTTCATTTGAACAGGAAGTAAAATTCACCATTCCAAACTTGCTTAACGCCTCGCAGCAACGTGCTGTACTTCAGATTATAGCTGCAGATCACCTGGCTATTGTTCATGGTCCGCCAGGAACAGGCAAAACCACTACCATTGTTCAGGCGATAAAGTCACTCTTCAAACACCATAATCAAAAAATTCTGGTCGTGGCCCCTAGCAACACGGCAGTAGATTTACTGACGGAAAAATTAGTACTTGAGGGTTTACATGTAATCCGCATAGGAAATCCGGCACGGGTTTCAGAAAAACTGCTGTCAGCAACTTTAGATCATCAAATGGCGGATCATCCGGAAATGAAAATGATCAAAGCGCTGAAAAAACAGGCTAATGAATATAAGAACATGGCACATAAGTACAAGCGCAGTTTTGGAAAGGCTGAGCGTGACCAACGAAAGGCACTTTTTGATGAAGCGCATAAAATTGGCAGAGAGGTAGAAAAGACCGAAGCCTACATGATGGATCAGCTGTTTAATAAAGCACAAGTCATTACAGCTACATTAGTAGGTGCCCATCACCATACAGTTCGACACCTTAAGTATGGTACCGTGGTGATTGACGAAGCAGGACAAGCACTAGAACCTGCCTGCTGGATTCCGATTTTAAAAGCCAAAAAATTAATTTTAGCAGGAGATCATTTTCAATTACCGCCAACCATAAAATCTACAGCGGCAGGAAGAAAAGGATTAAGTAATACTTTGCTGGAGAAGCTGGTAAGTCTTCACCCTGAATCTGTTGTGCTTTTAAATGAACAATACCGAATGAACAACAGCATTATGGGTTATTCATCAAAAGTATTTTACGAGGACCGTTTAACTGCACACCCGTCCGTTTCTGGCCAATTGCTTTTTGATGGTGACGAGCCGATAAAATTTATTGATACTGCGGGTTGCAGCTATGACGAAAAGCTGGAAGGCACCAGCACCATCAATCCGGATGAGGCTGCATTTTTGGTCAGACAACTGATTCATCTGCTCAGCCGATTGGAAACTGATTACACTATCGCAGATTTTCCAAGCATTGCGGTCATTTCTCCATATAAACAGCAGATCCAGGTTTTGAAAGAATTACTATCAACAGAAACATTATTTTTGAAATACCAGCATAAGATTGCGGTGAACACCATTGATAGTTTTCAGGGGCAGGAGCGTGATGTGGTATATATTAGTTTAACCAGGAGCAATACAGCAGGAAGTATCGGCTTTTTAGCTGATACCAGAAGAATGAATGTAGCCATGACGAGGGCCAAAAAGAAATTAATCGTGATTGGCGACAGCTCTACACTATCTAAGGCTAAATTTTATGCAGATTTTATAAATTATACCGAAAAACGCAATGCTTATTCCAGTGCATGGGAATTTATGGACTTATAAGAAGATTTATGCATAATGTCATTTTTTTATAGTCGTAAATTATTATTTTTGATCTAATTACGCTGGATTTCAATTCATTAGGATTTTATACATTGAGAGAAAGTAAGGTTGATTGTAATCCATTTGAATCCGCGTTCGGGGATTTAAATATCACAGCATCTAAATAATCTGTTTCAATGAATCAAGGCCTGAAAATTTAATTGTGGATGACAGCGAATTAATGCGAATGGTTATCAAAGGTTTTTTAAAGAAGTTTCTTTCTGGATTCGAAATTTCTGAAACGCCTGATTTACCAGAAACTTTTAACCTCCTTGCCAAAAAGGATTTCGATTTTGTTCTGTTGGATATCAACATGCCCAAAGGAGATAGTAATCCGGATACGGTAAGAGAAATTCTATCCATACAGCAGAATATTAAAGTCTGCATGCTTTCAGGCAATGATAAAAGCACACTCGAACAGGCTTACCGCAATGCCGGTGCTATCGGTTATATCCAAAAAGACAGCAATATAGCGACATCACTGAATGAAATGTTAACCAATAACTTCTAACTTTTGATCTTCCAGTTTTCCTGAAATGGAAGCACCGGCAATCAGCAGTTCATTGGTAATCATTTTGGTATATTCCGTAATTTCAGTTTTAAAATCCTTGACAGATGAGCCGGACCTGATTTCCTCCAGTCTTTTTTCCCACTGACCGGTAAGTTCTGCCTGTGCAATCTGCTTGTCTTTTACTACCTCGTAAACGGCTAATCCTTTGGTGGTAGGGACCAGGTTTCTTTTTTCACGTGTAATATAGGTTCGGGTAATAAGCGTTTCAATAATGGATGCCCGTGTTGCCGGCGTACCTAACCCACTGTCTTTCATTGCATAACGCAGCTCTTCATCTTCAATTTCTTTACCACAGGTCTCCAGCGCTTTAAGCAGAGATGCCTCATTGTACATAGACTTTGGTTTAGTCTGTTTTTCCAGTAAAGATTTTTCAGTGATGGGCAATTCTTCACCTACAGCTACCTTCGGCAGGGCCGCATTATCCTCATCCTTTTTATCATCGTCTGCTTCATTAAAAACAGTACGCCATCCTGCTGAACGTATAACTGTTCCATTGGCCAGAAAAGTTAATCCAGACTGAATGGTAATTTTAGTAATTTCTTTCAGACACTCCTGGTGAAAGGCCTCAATCATTCTGCCTACCACCATATCATAAACGGCCTGCCTGTCGCTACTTAATCCATAAGCTTCTACACCAGTAGGTAAAACCGCATGGTGATCAGTCACCTTCTTTGCATTTACACTTCGTTTATTGAGTTTAATGGTTTGTAAAAACTGTGCCTGTTTACCAAAATCCGGATGATTGGTGAATTTATCAATCAAATCCGGTACGCCTGCAAATACGTCATCTCCAATATATCTGGAACCAGTACGCGGATAAGAAACCAGTTTGCTTTCATATAAATTTTGTAATATGCCCAGTGTCTGATCGGCAGTATAACCTTTCTTTTTATTGGCTTCCTGTTGTAAACTGCTGAGGTCGTGCAGCAACGGGGGCGGTTCTTTTCTGGGTTTAGCCTCCACAGCCGTAATTTTTCCACCAGCAGGAAAGCCTGAGGGAACATCTTCCACAAGCGAAAATAATTTTTCAGCTTCTTCTTTCTCTTTATAATTGGTGGTTGAAACCGCTTTAAAAACCTGTTCATCCTTCACCAGCAGAATACTGATCTGATAGTAGGTTTGCGGCACAAAGTTTTTAATTTCCAGAAAGCGGGCACAAATCATGGCCAGAGTGGGTGTTTGTACCCTTCCTAAAGATAAAACCGTTCTGTTCCCGGCCGAAATACTGAGCGCCTGCGTGGCGTTCATGCCCACCAGCCAATCTGATTCGGAACGACAGTGTGCAGAATTAAACAATGTGTCATAATCCGTTCCGGGCTTTAAATTCCTGAATCCATCTTTAATGGCTTCATCAGTTTGTGAGGAAATCCAAAGCCTTTTAAAGGGCTTTTTACATTTCAGGTAATAGTAAATGTAACGGAAAATCAATTCGCCTTCGCGTCCGGCATCCGTTGCCACAATGATCTCAGTGGCCTCATCAAAAAGTTTTTTAATGGTATCCAGCTGTTTTCTTACCGCCGGATCTTCTACAAAACCATCTTTGGTTTTGATTTTGCGAATAGCCAGTTTAAATTTTGCCGGTAACATAGGCAAATGCTGCCTTCTCCAGCCAATAAAGCCATAATCCTGCGGTGGGGCCAGTTGTAATAAATGCCCAAAAGCCCAGGTAAAAGAATATCCTTTACCTTCAATGTATCCATCTTTTCTGGTAGTGGCCCCGAAAACTTTAGCAAGTTCACGACCAACAGAGGGCTTTTCTGCAATTACAATCTTCATGAATGGGGCTTATTTTTCAAACCCCAAATATCGCTAAAATAAGTCATCAGCAGCTTAATTTTTTACTCACACTGTAAAGTCTTGTGCACTAAACATTTTGCTGTTTTGCGTGTTAGGCCCATATATTTTTAGTAACAATTGTGAGCCTTATTAATCTTAGCATGTGAATGGAAAAACAGTATAACCTATTTAATCATGAAATTCAGGTCCATTTTGAACCAAGATTAGTCAGGGTATTTAGTGATGCTGCACTTTGGGCATTCCTGGAAAATGATACAGGTACACGATTTGAGATTTTAGTAAAAACCATTAAAGCAGATTACCTGACTCATTACGGGGAAGCATTAAAGATCAGCAACGATTCTCTGATTGTAGAGATTCTGGTTCACGTGTATTGTGATTATATCGGTTTAAGATTTAATCGTGTTGTGAAAATTAAATACATTCAAAATCTGGTTAATAAGTTATTGGAACGTGCTGAGGTAGTAGACTGCGGGGAACGGAATGTAGACAGTAATCGCTGGGTTTGGGATCTGCTTGCACGATATAAAACGGCGTTTATCAAAATACTACCCAAAAACTTAAACAGGAGAAAATTAAAATCTTAACGTAAGGCTAAAGTTCTTTTGCCAAATTCACCAGGAAGCCCTTTAGTTTTTCTAAAGAATCAATAATCTTTTGATTTTCCTTCACATCTGATTTATTGTGCTTTAAATGTTCCTTAGCGCCCTTTAAGGTAAAGCCTTTTTCATCCACTAAATTAAAGATGATTTTAAGGTTTTCAATATCTTCCGGCGTAAAAAGCCGATTGCCTTTCTTGTTTTTCTTGGGCTGAAGGATATCAAATTCCTTCTCGTAAAAGCGAATTTGAGAGGCGTTAACATTAAACATTTCAGTCACTTCGCCCATCGTATAATACATTTTATTAATGTCTCTTTCTTTGTACGGCATAACTTGTGCTTGATTGTTAAGGGTTTACATCGATTAATTAAAGCTTTCAAATGTAGCTCGATTTTTCCTGATTAACGCAATAAAATTTTAATTTTGTTCCTTCAACATTTAAAATAATGACAGCTAAAGAAATAAGACAAGCCTTCCTTCATTTTTTCGAACAGAAACAACATCATATTGTTCCGTCGGCACCCATAGTGGTTAAAAACGATCCTACCTTAATGTTTACCAACGCCGGGATGAACCAGTTTAAGGATTTGTTTTTGGGTGAGGCTGCCATTAAATATGCAAGAGTTACCGACACACAACGTTGTTTAAGGGTATCAGGAAAGCATAATGATCTGGAAGAAGTAGGGATTGATACCTATCACCACACCATGTTCGAAATGCTGGGCAACTGGAGTTTTGGCGATTATTTTAAAAAGGAAGCCATTGCCTGGAGCTGGGAATTATTAACTGAAGTTTATAAAATACCTAAAGCACAATTATATGTGACCTATTTTGAAGGTGATGAAAAGGAGGGTTTAGCAAAAGATCAGGAAGCTTACGACCTTTGGAAACAATACGTGGATGAAAGCCATATTTTACCCGGGAATAAGAAAGATAATTTCTGGGAAATGGGTGAAACCGGTCCCTGCGGACCATGTTCTGAAATTCATGTAGACTGCCGTACGGATGAAGAAAAAGCATTGGTTAGTGGCGCTACTTTGGTCAATGCCGATCATCCGCAGGTCATAGAAATCTGGAACAATGTATTCATGCAGTTTAACCGCCTGAAAGACGGTTCGTTGCAAAGCTTACCCGCAAAACATGTTGATACCGGAATGGGTTTCGAACGTTTGGTACGCGTTTTACAACAAAAAACTTCCAATTACGATACGGATGTTTTCCAGCCAATGATTCAGTTTATTGCGGAGAAATCAGGTATTCCATACGGTGCTGATGAAAAAACGGATATCGCCATGCGTGTAATGGCCGATCATATTCGTGCGATCTCATTTGTGATTGCCGATGGTCAGTTGCCATCCAATAACAAAGCGGGTTATGTGATCCGCAGGATTTTACGTCGTGCAGTTCGTTATGCCTACACCTTTTTAAATTTCAAAGAGCCATTTTTGAATCAACTGGTACCTCTGCTGGCTGAACAGTTTAAAGGTGTTTTTGATGAATTGGTTGCACAACAGGATTTTGTGCAAAAAGTGGTTTTGGAGGAGGAAGTTTCTTTTTTAAGGACTTTATCAGCAGGTATAAAAAGATTTATTGAATATATTAATCCCATACAAAAAATGGGTATCGTAAGTTTTCTCGGTCCAAACACTGAAAAATATCCTGTAGATGAAACAAAAGTAAAAAATCATGAATCGAAGGTTATTTCTGGATTATTTGCATTTGAACTTAATGATACTTACGGGTTTCCAATAGATTTAACAGAGCTGATGGCTAGAGAAATAAATTGGAGTGTCGATATGGAAGGCTTTAATAAGTACCTTGGTGAACAAAAAAATCGTTCTCGTGCAGCCACAGCCATTGATACTGGTGACTGGATAATTGTGAATGCCGATGATCAAAGTGAATTTGTGGGTTATGATGATCTGGAAATTGAAACGGAAATTTTAAAATACCGCAAGGTTAAAGCAAAAGGGAAGGAGCAATACCAGATTGTACTGCGCCAGACACCATTTTATGCTGAAAGTGGCGGTCAGGTAGGCGATACAGGCCGCTTAGAGGATCACAGCCGCCAATTTTGGGTAGACATTACAGATACTAAAAAAGAAAATGGGTCAACGGTGCATTTTGCAGATATCCTGCCTGATAACCTGGAAGGGAAATTCTGGGCAGTGGTAGATGAAGATAAACGTGTGCTCACTGAAGATAATCACTCCGCAACCCATTTATTGCATGCGGCTTTAAAGCAGGTTTTAGGTCAGCATGTGAACCAGAAAGGTTCATTGGTGAATGCCGATTACTTACGTTTCGATTTTTCTCATTTTGCTAAAGTAACCGATGAAGAACTGGCGCAGATTGAAGTGATTGTGAACCAGAAGATCCGGGCAAACATCAAACTGAAAGAACAAAGAAACGTACCTTATCAAGATGCCATTGAAAGTGGCGTTACAGCATTATTTGGTGAAAAATATGGTGATTTTGTTCGGATGATTACGTTTGATGACCATTTCTCCAAAGAACTTTGTGGTGGTACCCACGTAAAAGCAACCGGGCAAATCGGTTCATTTAAAATTGTTTCTGAAAGTGCAGTTGCAGCAGGTGTACGCCGGATTGAGGCCATTACTGCCGACAAAGCCGAACAATATTTTTTAGATCAGCGTAAAGAACTTGGCCATTTAAAGGCCTTATTAAATGGTTCAAAGGATTTATCTGCCGCTGTTCAGGCTTTGCTGGATGAAAATGCTAAGCTAAAAAAGGAAATAGAAAAAACCACTTTAGAGCGCGTTGGCAATTTAAAGAACGAAATTGTGCATCATGTGAGGGGCATAAACGGGGTAAACCTGATTGCCCGGCACCTGGATTTACAAAGTGCTGATGCGGTTAAAAATCTCGCCTTCTCACTAAAGGATATGGTTGATAATCTTTATTTGGTATTTACGACCGAAATTGACGGTAAGCCAGGTATTACGGTGATGTTATCTGATGGACTGGTAAAACAAGGCATGAATGCATCCAATATCGTTCGTGAATTAGGAAGGGAAATTCAGGGAGGAGGCGGTGGTCAGCCATTTTATGCTACTGCCGGTGGTAAAAACCCTGCAGGCTTAGCCTCGGTACTGGAAAAAGCAGAAAGTTTCATCCCACAAGGTTAATTTGCCTGCTGAACGAAGTATAAATTTTAATAAATCCATTTGCTGAAATTGCCTTAACCGATAAAATCGATTGAGGCAATTTTGTGTCTGATCTTACTTAAGAGAAAATTAATTCGTTGTTTCTCTTTGCCATGACGGCCCCTGAATAAACTACTGGAATAATTTATTAATGATATTTCCGCAAGGCACGAATCGCAATAAAGAGTCCGATCATAGTTAAAAATGCACTTAAGATAAAAGGTGCTCCCGGAAAATAGAGGGGAGTCCCGTCCTGAATAAAATAGACAAAGATATGGCTGGCCAGCCAAGGACCGATAATTGCTGCCAGGCTTTGCAAACTGGTGGTGATTCCCTGAATTTCGCCCTGCGCATTTTCAGGCACCTGGTTAGAAATAATACTTTGCATCGCTGGTCCGCCGATTCCGGCCAGGCAATATGGAATAATAAATAACATCATCATGGTTCCATTTTTGGCAAAAGCAAAACATACGAAACCTACTACATAAAGCATCAACCCAAAATAGATGGCTTTTCTGTTCCCGATTTTTGGAATGATAATCCGGATCAATCCACCCTGAACCAGCGCAACCATTATTCCAACCACTGCCAGCGAATAACCAATCATGGTTGGTGTCCATTGAAATTTTTCAATCACATAATATGACCAGTTTGATTGTACGGAATGACTGGCGATATAAAGGAGTAACAACGTAGCAAGCAGGCCTAAAATGGCAGGATATTTTGATGCATTGATAAATGAGCCTACAGGATTGGCACGTTTCCAAGAAAATTTTCTTCTTTTGTCTTTTGATAAAGATTCAGGCAAGATGAAATAACCATATAACCAGTTGATCAATGACAAGCCTGCCGCAACCATGAAAGGAACGCGTAAACCAAACTGACTAAGCAAACCGCCGCCTACTGATCCCAAAATAAAACCCAGGCCAAATGCCGCACCAACTAAACCAAAATTCTGTGCCTTTTTTTCAGGCGTAGAGATATCGGCAATGTAGGCCATTCCGGTTGTAAAACTCGCTCCGGTAATTCCGGCTATAATTCGTCCAATAAAAAACCAAAAAATAGATGGGGCGAAAGAGAGGAATAAATAATCGATTCCTAAACCAAACAAAGAAAAAAGCAATACAGGTCGCCTGCCATACTGATCACTCAAGCCGCCCAATATGGGAGAAAAGATGAATTGAGGTAGTGCAAAAGCCACCATTAAATAGCCGCCATAATCTGCAGCAACACTTGTACTTCCGCCGGTAAATTCTTTTATTAAATTTGGCAGCACCGGAATAATAATTCCGAATCCTGTACAATCAATCAAAAGCGTAATCATGATGAAGATCATCGCCGATTGTTTCTGCTTAGCCATAAGTTTGCGTTATATACAAAAATAGAATTTTGAAGTTAATCTTTTAAGTGTTATCATTTTAATGAGGAAAAATAAATTAAATGGCTTGTATAAAAAAAAACTTATTTAAATACGACTGTAAGAACACCAAAAAAAACTTTCATCTAAAAACCTTTAGCTACAGCCAAAACTTTTCCACAATGCCTTATTTCGGCATATTTTTGCTAAATTCGCAAGGTTATAAGAATAGCTTTTTGAAACATCGTTTTTGATAACGAGAATAATAATTTATGGCAGAAGATTTAGAAAATCAACAAAACGACAAAATCATCCAGATTAATATAGAGGAGCAGATGAAATCGGCCTACATTGACTATTCAATGTCGGTAATCGTATCAAGGGCTTTGCCTGATGTACGTGATGGATTGAAACCGGTACACCGCCGTGTTTTATATGGCATGCTTGATCTGGGCGTTACTAGTAATAAACCACATAAAAAATCTGCCCGTATTGTTGGTGAAGTGTTAGGTAAGTATCACCCACATGGTGATGCATCCGTATATTTCACCATGGTTCGTATGGCTCAGGACTGGAGTTTGCGTTACCCGATGGTTGACGGACAGGGAAACTTTGGTCATATTGATGGTGACTCACCAGCAGCAATGCGTTATACAGAGGCCCGTTTCTCTAAAATTGCAGAGGAAATGCTGGCTGACATCAATAAAGATACAGTAGATTTCCAGCTGAACTTTGATGATACCTTACAGGAGCCAACAGTATTACCTGCTAAAATCCCTAATTTACTGGTAAACGGATCTTCAGGTATTGCAGTAGGTATGGCCACGAACATGGCACCGCATAACTTAACTGAAGTAATAGATGGCGTTGTAGGCTATATTGACAATCATGATATCACGATTGAGGAGTTGATGAAGTTTGTTAAAGCCCCTGATTTTCCTACAGGCGGGATCATTTACGGCTATACCGGGGTAAAGGAAGCTTTCGAAACAGGTCGTGGACGTATCGTGATGCGTGCAAAAGCCGAAATTGAAAGCATTAAAGACCGTGAGGTGATCATCGTAACCGAGATTCCTTACCAGGTAAACAAAGCACAGATGATTGAGCGTACGGCTGAATTGGTTGGCGAGAAAAAACTGGAAGGTATTTCGAACATTAAAGATGAATCCAATAAAGATGGTATCCGGATTGTTTACGAAATTAAACGTGATGCCAATGCTTCAATCGTTTTAAATAACTTATATAAGTATACTGCACTACAAACTTCTTTCAGTGTAAACAACATTGCATTGGTAAAAGGTCGTCCGCAAATGTTAAATCTGAAAGATTTAATCGTACATTTTGTGGATCACAGACATGATGTGATTATTCGCCGTACCAAATATGAATTATCTGAGGCAGAAAAACGGGCACATATTTTAGAAGGTTATTTAATTGCTTTAGATCATTTAGATGAAGTAATTAAATTAATCCGTGCATCAGAAACTCCGGAAGAGGCTCGTTTGGGCTTGATGGAGAAATTTGGTTTAAGTGATCTTCAGGCACGTGCCATTCTGGATATGACGCTTCGTCGTTTAACAGGACTAGAGCGTGATAAAATCAAGGAAGAATATGCAGAATTAATGAAAACCATCGAGTATTTGAAATCTATCCTGGCTGATGAAGGTTTGCGGATGCAGATTATCAAAGATGAGCTGGCAGAAATTCAACAGAAATTTGGCGATGAGCGTAGAACAACGATTGTTCACTCTGCCGAAGATATGAGCATGGAAGATTTCATTGATGATGAAGAGGTAGTCATTACCATATCTCATGAAGGTTATGTAAAACGTACGCCTGCAACTGAATTCAGGGCGCAGGGTAGAGGTGGAAAAGGATCGAAAGGAAGCACATCCAGAAATGAAGATTTTATTGAACATATGCTGGTGGCCACCAACCACAATTACATGTTGTTCTTTACCGAAGCAGGTAGATGTTTCTGGCTGAGGGTTTACGAAATTCCGGAAGGTTCCAGAACCAGTAAGGGAAGGGCGATACAGAATATCATCAACATTCCGAAAGACGAGAAAATCAAGGCTTACATTAAGGTGAAAAACCTGAAGGATCAGGAATACCTGGAGAACAATTTTATTATTATGTGTACTAAAAAAGGTACCATTAAGAAAACTTCTCTTGAAGCTTATTCACGTCCGCGTGTAAATGGTATTAATGCCATCAATATTAATGACGGAGATGTATTGTTAGAAGCTTGTTTAACTAACGGACAGAGTGAAATTGTCATGGCTTTACGCTCTGGCAGAGCCATTCGTTTTAATGAAAGTACAGTTCGTCCGATGGGCAGAACAGCAACTGGTGTGCGTGGTGTAAGGCTTGCGCATGATAAAGATGAGGTTGTTGGCATGATTGCTGTAAACAATCCGGAAGTTACGGTGTTAGTAGTATCAGAAAAAGGATATGGAAAACGGACGGACATTGAAGATTACCGCGTAACCAATCGTGGTGGTAAAGGTGTAAAAACGATCAATGTTACCGAGAAAACCGGGCAATTAGTATCCATTAAAGACGTTACAGATAGCGAAGATCTGATGATCATTAACCGTTCAGGTATTGTAATCAGGATCCCTGTTTCAGCATTAAGGGTAATGGGACGTGCCACGCAAGGGGTACGATTAATCTCGCTGAAGGGTGATGATGAGATTGCATCAGTAACAAAGATCGATCATGAAGAGGATGAAGAAGAAACAGTTGATTTAGACAGCGTACTGGTTGTTGATGGTGAAGAACTGGAAGCTGACCCTGCTGCTGAAGAAACGGAAGAGGAGGAAGATGATGCCGATGAAACAACAGAAGAATAAGTTTAACTAAAATAAAAATTAGAATAAAAATTATGAAAAGAGTATTTCTAGGTATAATTTTAGCAGGAGCGGTAAGCGCTGCATTTGCTCAGAAAAGTGAGGTTAATGAAGCTAAAAAAGCATGGGGAATTTTTCAGTTAACAACACAAGGTGCAACACCTTTAGATAAAAAACTAGAATCAATTAAAACCGGTCTAGCCCATACAGATAAAGCCATTGCAGATGAAAAGTCTAAAGTAATGCCTGAAGCCTGGACATATCGTGCATTATTTGCTTCTTCAGCTGCCATTTTAGATACCGTGAATGCAGCTAATGCAGACGCGAATTTAAAAATCGCTCAGGATGCATTGGTAGAAGCTAAAAAGCTGGATACCAAAGGCTCAGAAAAAGAAAACATTACACTTGCAGAAACCAATGTGTCCAATGCGGTAAGAAATGCCGGTGTATTGGCATATAATAAAAAAGATTATAAAACGGCTTATGCTAAATTTGTTCAGGCTACTGTAATCAATCCTGCAGATACTTCTATGTACCTGAATGCGGGAATTGCTGCAAGAAATGTGGAAGATTATCCAGGCATGATTCAACAGTTTAAAAAGGTGATCTCTTTAAACTCTCCACAATCTAAAGATTTGTACAATGAATTGGTTGATGTCACGTTAAGAAAACAAAAGGATACTACCGCTGCGCTGGCTTTAATTGCTGAAGCAGTAGCCAAATATCCTGATAATGCTGATTTGATCAAAACCGAAACACAGATTTATATCGACAGGGGAGATGTAGCGAAATCTGAGCAGATGTTAAATACTTTAGCCACAAAAGAACCAAATAATGCCAGCTATCAGGTGTTATTGGGAAATATTTATTTCTCTCAAGCATTGAAACTTCAGGCAGACCGGAATAAAATTGACCAGAAGAAGGTGAAAGAATTTAATGAAATCACCACCAAAATGAATGGCTTACTGGATAAATCATTGCCATTTTATAAAAAGGCCTTGGAAATCGATCCGAAAAATGCCGGTGCTTTAGAAACGTTAAAAACCATTTATGCGTTTAGAAACGATACTAAAAACTATAATGATGTAAAGGCAAAATTAGATGCCTTGCCAAAGCAATAGTTGAAAGCTAAAATTTAAAAAATAGTCCTGATTTAAGTCAGGACTATTTTTTTTTGCTTAATTTTACCGAACTAGCATTTTTTATACCTATCAATATTTGATTACTATGCATAATGGTTTTAAGCTATTCACAGCAATTCTAGTTTCCGCCTCACTACATTCTTTTGCCCAGAAAAGTCAGATTCTCATTGCCCGAAATTCGGTTGGGAAACTTCAGGCTTCCATAGCCAATAAGGATGATGAGAAGAAACAACTTTCCATTGTTGCGGAAGGCTTAAAAGCTATTGAATCTGCAGAAAAGGATAATAAAACAAAAAACTGGGCAGAAACCTGGTCACTGAAATCATACCTGACATCTTATGCCGCAATTATTGATACCGATGCTGCCAATTCAGATAAATTTTACGAAGCCGCAAATGCTGCCATTAAACAGGCCAGAGGTTTAGATAAATATGAAGATAATTCTGGTCTGATTAAGGCTTCCAACCACAATATCCTGATCAAAAAACAGGAGCTGGGCAATGCTTCTTATTTTAATAATGATTTTAAGGAAGCTTATGATGATTTAAAAGAGGTTAGCGACAGTTTTCCTGCGGATACTACCTTGGCCTTAAATACAGCCATTTGTGCACTGAATATTCAAAATTATGATGAGGCGATTAACTATTTTAAAAGGGCTAAGGATAACGGCATTCGCAATGCATCAATGTTTCAAAAGCTGGCTCAGTTATATGCATCAAAATACGACAATGAAACAGCCATTAAAACCCTTGAAGAGGGGTTATTGAAAAATCCGTTTCATCATAATCTGACCAATGAGTATATCAATTTGCTTTTAGATACAGAAAATTACGCCAAAGCAACCAGTTTGATTGAAGGCAACCTTAAAGTTGAAAAGGCGAACAAACTGCTTTATTTCTTATATGGATACCTACAACAGGCCGGTGGAAATAATTCGACTGCAATCCTGGCTTATGACAAAGCGCTGGCTACAGATCAAAATTACTTTGATGCTTTGTATCAGTTAAGCCTGGCATATATCAATACGGCAAATGAAACTTTGAAAAAAAGTGACCCTGAAAAAGCAGCTAAGTATAATTCATTAATCAACCGTGCACAGTTTGCTTTGCAGCGGGCAAATGAAATTAATCCCAACGATAAAAAAACGGTTCAGCTATTGGCAGATATCTATTCCCGGAAAAAAGATACGGACAAAGTACAGGAACTAAACCGCAAACTTCAGGAATTATAATAGGACTCAAAACGCAACAAAGGAGGAAGCCTTTAAATATTAACTTAACATAATATTAATTATGAGACTAATATTATTACTTATTAGTTTGTCTGTTCGAACATCATCACTTCTTTAAACTAAACATACTTCAAGGTCTTTTATTAATACTTTAATAATCCTGGATTAATAGATAAAAAGATTTTTTTTATGATCTTTATGATAAACTAAAACCATTTATTATGAAAAAGATCATTTCAATCTGCATGCTGGTATTATGTATGGTTTCCTTAACCACTTACGCTACAACAGAAGTACCAAAACCAGTTAGCACTACTAAAGCTAAACTAACCACTTACAACATCCGTTTAGGCTACAGAAATCTTGATGGCAGCTTAACCACTTCAGTATCCACAGAATCGCCAGGATTTACTGCTTATAACCAGGAAAGTGGTGATGAGTATTATGGTGAAAATGGACCTTCTTCATTCGGAACATTTTTACCTTATCAATTGCCGGGAATAATGACTGGTTTACCTGAGGGAACCTATGAGTTCTCAGCTGAACGTGGCCAAGGAAACTGGACGGGTTATGGATCTGTCACCGTAACCTTATCTCCGGAAATGATTGGTGCCGATGGTTATGTAACCGTTTATGTTCCAATTGCCTGGGTAGAATAAAATTCCGTAATTAGTTTATCACTGAGCAGTCTTAATATTTAAAGCTGCTCAGTGATAAACATTCCGAAACTTTCCGTACGCAATCTTAGCAGATTTGTACAACCAAATACTTCATTTTTTGTTGTGCTAACATGTATGATCATTTCACCTTTCCTGAAGCTGATGCTTTACAGATAGCCTTATCCAGGCAACTTATTTTTAAACCTCTTCAAGCCATTCATACCATTGCGGGTGCTGATATTTCTTTTGATAAAGGCAGTTCAACCATGTATGCCGGAATAGTCATTTTAAGTTTCCCGGGAATGGTGATTCAATCATACGCACTCGAAACCTATGAAACTACTTTTCCTTATCAACCTGGATATTTGGGTTTTAAAGAAGTACCTGCGCTCTTAAAAGTATGGGATTTGATTCCGGTAAAACCTGATGTTGTGGTGCTTGATGGTAATGGCATTCTGCATCCCAGGCGAATGGGTGTTGCCTCGCATTTTGGCGTGATGACCAGTCAACCCACCATTGGCTGTGCCAAGAGTATTTTATATGGCGACAACCATTTACCGGAAAGATCTAAGTTCAGTACGGCAGAAATTAAAAGTCATGGTGAATTATTGGGCTATGCTTTAAGAACCAAAGACAATAACAAACCGGTTTATATCTCTGCAGGGCATTTAATTACCAATGAACAGGCTTTGGCCGTAATTAAAAAATGTATTGGAAATTACAGAATACCAGAACCAACCCGGTTGATTCATGATATTGTAAACGATTTCAGGACAGGTAAATTAAAGGCTGGCTATCATATTCAACACCAGCCCCTTACCCTGTTTTAAATCCAGTTGATGCCTTTTTTGAGCAACTGTAAAGTTTGATACTCTTCAGAGCCAGCTTCTGGCTGAATATTATATCCCCAATTGGCCTGTGGTGGTAAACTCATTAAAATCGATTCAATTCTGCCATTGGTTTCTAAACCAAATTTAGTTCCTGAATCATACACCAGGTTAAATTCCACATACCGGCTTCTTCGTTGATACTGCCATTCCTTTTGAATATCCGTAAATTCCTTATCACGGTTCCGTTCCAGCAACTCGGTATAGATAGGTAGAAAAGTTTCACCAATATTGGCAGAGAAATCTAAAATACCATTCCAGGATAAGTTTGTATTTTCGGGCTTTAGTCTATCGTAAAAAATGCCACCAATACCGCGTGTTTCTTCCCGGTGTTTGATAAAAAAATAATTGTCGGCCTGTTCTTTAAATTTTGGATAAAACTCAGGATTAAATTCATCACAGGCATTTTTCAATTTATGATGGAAAAACCGTGCATCATTTTCAAACACATAATGAGGTGTCAAATCTATTCCGCCACCAAACCAGCGGGTTTCTTCATTGAGTTCAAAATAACGGATATTCATATGGATAATGGGAACCAGCGGATGATTGGGATGAATCACAATGGAAACTCCTGTGGCAAAAAAATCATCTTCCGTTACTTTAAAAGCCTTTTTTATCGGTTCAGGTAATTTGCCGTGAACAGCCGAAAAGTTTACGCCACCTTTTTCAATGATAGAGCCATTTTGCATGATCCGGGTACGGCCACCTCCCCCACCATTTCGCTCCCATAATTCCTCTTCAAATTTTCCTTTGCCATCTGCCATCTCTAATCCTTTGCAAATTTCATCCTGAATCTGCCTATAACGCGATGCTACCTCTTCTTTAAATATCATGATCGTATTTACCTTTACTACAAACTTAAGGCTATTCAGTCAGTGATATTGATTTATCTGCAGATAGTACATTTTATTGACACAGTTATTCTTCCAGGTAATTCAAATCTTTGTCAAAGCTTTCTTTCAGAGATGCGACCGAAATCATCGCAACAATAGTAACTATTCCCATGACGATAAATCCTGCCGTCACAATACTGTATTGATGAACAAAAAACTCAAAAATCAAGGTAATGGGTATTAAAGCACCACGTACAAAATTGGGTGCGGTAGTGGTTACGGTAGAACGGATATTGGTACCAAACTGCTCAGCAGCAATGGTGACGAAAGTAGCCCAGTAACCCACCGCAAAGCCCATAACCAGACAAATGAGAATGAAGCTGCTTTCTGTTAGATTATTGCTGGTGAGGTAAATTAGAACAGCAACCACAGATAAGCTTTGAAAAATAAGCACTGTTTTTTTGCGTGATCTGAGCATCTGAGCCAGGAAACCACACACCACATCCCCTATGGCAATCCCAAAATAAGTATACATAATGCCCGTACCTGCATTCAGCACTTCTTTAGCCCCCAATGCCTTACCAATTTCTGGTGATTGTGTCACAAGGATCCCCACAATAAACCAAAGCGGTAAACCCAGGCAGATACAGGCCAGGTATTTCAGAAACCTTTTCCGGTTTGAAAACAACATGAAGAAATTTCCCTTTGAGACATGTGCAGATTGCTCTGCATGTTTAAACATTCCTGATTCAAATGTTCCGACACGAAGAAGCAGCAGTAATAAACCCATACCACCACCCACGAAATAAGAAGTTTGCCAGGTAAAGTGCTTACCAATAGTAGCGGCAGCGGCAGCCCCTAATAAGCCAATTCCGGCAACCACCATGGTGCCATATCCACGCTTTTCCTTATCCATGGTTTCAGTAACCAAAGTAATCCCGGCACCCAGTTCACCTGCCAGGCCAATACCTGCAACAAATCTGATCATGGCGTAGGTGTGCACATCTGTGGCAAAACCATTCGCAATGTTGGCCAGAGAATACATCAAGATGGAACCAAATAACACTTTAATCCGGCCAAATTTATCTCCGATAATGCCCCACAATAATCCACCGAGAAGCAAACCAAACATCTGCATATTGATGACATACTCGCCATCAGTTCGCATATGTTCTGGTGAAACACCAATATCTGAAAAGCTTTTTAGCCTGACTACTGAAAATAAAACGAGATCATAGATATCAACAAAATAACCCAGGGCGGCTACTATAACCAGGAAGATAACATTTCGGTTGTTTGATTTGGTTTGGGAATCCATTTAGCTATTTGGTTTAATTGCTGAAAGTACAAATTAGGCCAAATAAAAAAAACAGAAATTAAAAATAAAAGCCATCCGGTTTGGGATGGCTTTTATCTCTCCTACATTGGAGGTGTTTTTGATGTTGTATCCGGTGGTGTTGTTTTTGAAGTATCCGGAGGTGTAGTTGTTTTTGTTGTATCCATTGGAGTCGTTGTAGTTGAATCCATCTTTGTACTGTCTGAAGAACCAGCCATGTTTTTAGACGAATTGCATGCTGAAGTGGCAATCATGATCGTACCAGCAAAAGCAAGACTTAAGATTATTTTTTTCATAGTTTCTTATTGTTATCTGTAATCTCTAACAATGATGTTACCATTTGGTTTTATTTTTTGGCTCAAAATAGTTATATTTTTTTTCAAAAAACTGTATATCAATATATTAAATCAATTAAAATCTCGATTTTTTGAGTGTAAAACATACACTAATACATTTATTTTTATCGTAAAACGGTATCTAAAACAAGATTGTTACCTTCAAAATTACCTTCAAGGCAATAATTATTTTACTGATATTAAAATTGCTCCTGTCTGATGAATGCTGTTAAAATAAATAATTACAGCTGTTTAATCAAGCAAATAAAATATGACTAAAACATCACCTGAAAACTTTAAAAGGTGATAAAACTTTCTGATATTAGTGATATATGATAATTTCTCCAAACACCCTTAAATGGGTAATGCGCCTTTATCCACCATTGTTCTTTCAACGCATTTGGGTTCAGAAATTCGGAGATGACTTTAGAAGCTGTACGGTAAAAATTAATAAGAGTTTTCTGAATAAAAACTATAATGGCTCTATTTTTGGCGGAACCATTTACGCTGCTACAGATCCTTTTTACGCCTTGTTATTTGATCAGCTGATGCAACGCAAAGGATTTAAAGTCAGGGTATGGTTAAAAAGCGCCTCCATCCACTACCTGAAACCTGGCCGATCTCACTTATATTTCACCATTGAAATTACCGATGATATGCTTGCCGAAGCAGAACAGGCTTTAAGAACAGCAGGTAAGTTTGTAAAAGCCTACCCGATGGAAATTACCAATAAAAAAGGTGAGTTATGTGCCACCGTAATGAATGAAGTTTATATCCGAAACCTGCATCAGGGCGAATGGCCTACCGTTGCTTATTAATTGATGATATGCCGAGCATTAAAAGTTTGATTTTTCAGGGTGAGGGCGTTCAGCTCGACTTTAAAAAAACCATTACCAATACAGAAAAAATTGCAAAAAGCCTGGTTGCATTTGCAAACAACAGAGGGGGGCAACTTCTTATTGGTGTAGCCGATGATGGTCGCATTAAAGGAGTAAAGTCAGAAGAAGAGGAAAAATATATGATCTTAACTGCTGCACACCAGTTGTGTAAACCGGCAATAGAGCCCTCCTTTGAAGAAATCTATGTGGATGATAAGCTGGTTCTGGTGGTAAACATCCCCGAAAGCGATACCAAACCTCATTATGCTCTCGATGACCAGAAAAAGTGGTGGGCCTACATCCGCATTGATGATAAAAGTGTACTCGCCAGCAAGATCATTGTGGAGGTTTTAAAGAATAGCCATAAAGACAAGGGGGTGCTGATCTCCTATTCAGATAATGAAAAAAAACTGCTGGAATACTTGGACCGCAAAGAAAGAATTACCCTCAAAGAACTGAGTAAATTATTACGTTGTTCTTACCGGAAGGCACAAAAAATACTTGTCGACCTGATTATTACGAACGTGATTAAGATCCATACGACTGAAAAAGAAGAGTATTTTACGGCGGTGAAATCAGTGTAGTTTTGAACAGTTAATCTATCTCCGTCATTGCTGAGGTGGCTTTTTCAGCCAACTCAGCAATCTGTTTTCATGATAAAGATTGCTTCACGCCATCGCTCAGCCCTAAACTTCGGTTCGCCATGATGGTTTACGATGAATCGTTATTGCTTTTGAAGACTCACCTGAATTAAAATTTATTTTACCTGCTTTGATTGAGATTTAAAAACCCGACCTTTGCGAACGATGTTTTCTAAAATCTACGCCAAATACAAGCCATATTATAAAGAAAATCTGCTTTTAGCCCTGCCAATTGTGGGTTCACAAGTCGGACATACTTTGGTTCATATGGCTGATAGTGTAATTGTTGGTCATTTTACAGATACCACTCAGCTGGCATCCGTTTCATTGGTGAATAGTATTTTTATATTGATCATGGTAATTGGGTTAGGGATTTCCTATGGTTTAACGCCTTTAATTGCGCAGGAAAACGGCCGGCAAAATCATGAAGAATGTGGGAAGCTATTATCCAACAGTTTAATTATTAATATTGTTATAGGTATTTTCCTGTATGCTTTGGTTCATTTTGGTGTGTTATTGGTCATTGACCACTTAGACCAAACGCCTGCCGTTGTGGCCTATGCTAAACCTTATTTAGGCTTACTTTCAGCATCTATTGTACCTTTGCTGGTCTTTCAGACTTTTAAACAATTTGCAGAAGGTTTGGGATTTACCAAGCAGGCCATGTTTGTCTCCATTTGGGGAAACCTGTTAAATATTACCCTCGGAATCATTTTTGTAAAAGGCATGTTCGGCATTAAACCAATGGGTGTAAGTGGCGTTGGCTTAAGTACTTTAATTGACAGAAGTTTAATGGCTACAGTTATGGCTATTTATGTTTTAAGGTCAAAGCATTTTAAAAAATACCTGGTTAGCTTTAAAGCCACTTTCATTGATAAAATCAGAGCCGGAAAAATCATAAAAATCGGTGCGCCGGTGGCGATGCAATATTCTTTCGAAATCAGTGCATTCAGTGGTGCAGCTATTCTGATTGGTACCATCGGTGCCGTAGAACAGGCTGCACACCAGATTGCCATTGGTTTGGCCGCAATGACTTATATGATGGCCAGCGGGATAGCTTCTGCAGCCACCATTAAAACCGGAAACAACTTTGGTAAAAACAACTTTGCTGATTTACGTAAATCAGCCATAGCCAGTTATCATGTGATCCTACTTTTCATGTCATGCACCGCCATTATCTTTATGCTGGCCAACAACCTGATGCCTTTTATTTATACTAGTGATTTAAAAGTAGTGGCTATTGCCTCGCAATTACTGATCATTGCAGGCTTTTTTCAGCTGTTTGATGGTACGCAGGTAGTAGGCTTAGGTGTCCTGCGGGGAATTGGTGACGTCAATATGCCAACCTTCATTACTTTTCTGGCCTATTGGGTAGTGGGAATACCTGTGGGTTACCTCTTAGGCTTCTACTTTGGCTTAGGCGTAAATGGCATCTGGTACGGATTAACGTTAGGTTTATTAACAGCTTCTATCCTATTGTTCTTAAGATTTCAGAATAAAACCAAATCTCTGAGCATGAAACCAGAACCTTTCTCATCATAAGGATCATATTTAGATCAGCCGCCAGTTCAGGTTAGGCAGCTGATCTGTAAGATGTTTAGTATTATTTTCCACCTACATTCACCACGACACCAATAGTGAAGATAGAATTACCGGCCGACATGTATTTACGGCTTTTCAAGCCGATATTACTGCTGGTGGTATATTGAAGCTGAACCACCTTACTCAGTGCCATCCTGGTAAAAAAAATCGGTTCAAAGAAAATGTTATCTTCCTTAGGCTGCACCACACCATTCAGAAAAAAACGATCCATTCTCACATGGCTTATGCGCAATGCTGTTCCATAGTTAATGGGGAAATCTGTACCGAATAAGCGGAGATTATTCTTCTTTTTTGAACTATAATTGACCTGCAAAAAGGATTTTCTGTAATCAACCTCCTGCAGTTCACTGCTGATCAGTATATCGTTTTTATAATCCCTGTAGGTGATATCACTCCAGCCCTTTCCTACGCCACCATAAATTTCAATGATCCTGTTGTTGTCTGGCCCAAAAGTATCATAATAACCACCGCCAATTTCAATAAGCTTATGGCCAAAATCTTTGCTCCGGCGATCGTTGTTCATGGCAGAACCGCTAAAAAGTACCCCAATATGATTGGATACTGCATAGGCCCCGTTGATGCTGGCATTTCCTTTTAAGGAGATATGTCCGCCGCCACTAAATTCACCCTGTTTACTTAACATCGGGGTATTGGGCACATTCGGCATGTAGACAGAAGAACAACTGGCAGCAAAAAGCGCCAGTATTGGAAGGATAAAACGTAAATATGTAAGCATAGATCTTTTAATAAACAGATTTTTCAGGCAAAAATTGTGTTAAAGGTGAATATTCATAAAGTCCATTACCCTTTTAAATTCGTCGTGCAGTGCTGCTTTTAAGTGAATGGATTCGGAAGTAACGGGATGTGTAAATGTTAATTCTGATGCATGAAGAAGCATGGTGGACATATTCCACTGTTCCAGGAAAAATTTATTTTGTTTGTTACACCCATGGGTACGGTCGCCGATAATGGGGTGCAATATGTGACTGAAATGCCTTCTTAACTGATGCATTCTGCCGGTTTTAGGTGTTGCTTCCACCAGGGAATACCTGGAAGTGGCATGTTTTCCGAAAGGAACATTTACTTCAGCATGCTGCAAGGTTTTAAAAGAAGTAAAGGCATCCTGCATCGTTCCGTTTTCCTTCGCAAGTGGATAGTCAATATCCATGCTTTCTGGTGCAAAACCCCGCAGGATAGCCAGATATTTTTTAATCGTTTTTGTATTCATAAACTGCTGATGCATAGCAGTTTCAGTATTCTTATCAAAAGCAAACAATAAGATTCCGCTAGTTTTTCGGTCTAAACGATGCACCGGACTCACATGCCTGCCTACCTGGTCGCGAAGCATTTGTAAAGCAAATTCCGTAGCATCTCTGGCAATTGATGATTGGTGAACAAGCAAACCGTGTGGCTTGTTAATGGCAATTAAATGATCGTTTTCGTAAATAATCTCCAGCATATGGCCGCGAAGATAAATGATCTGGCGCGGATAATACAGCCCTGAAGAAGATTATCTTCCAAACTTGACAAATTTTTAGGGCTTTCCTTAGTGGTAAAGATCGAAAGCAACTTTGTATGTATTGCAATGTGCATCAACAATATCCCGGATAGCAGTAGAATATCCCCCGCCCATGCTGATTTGTAAAGGCAATCCCTTAGTTTTACAAGCCTGAATGACCATCCGATCCCTTTCTTTACAAGCCGCCTTGCTCAGTGAAATTTTGCCCAGCTTATCGGTTGATAATACATCTACCCCCGACAGGTAAAAAACAAAATCCGGCTTAGCCTGGTCAAAGGCTATTTGAAGGTGATTACGCAATAAATCTAAATATTCTTCATCTTCCACACCATCATCAAGCGGAACATCCAGATCAGACTGTTCTTTCCTGAAGGGGAAATTTTTATCACCATGCATGGAAAAAGTAAACACCCTGCTCTCTTTGCTAAAAATTTCTGCGGTGCCATTTCCCTGGTGTACATCTAAATCGATAATTAAGATACTTTTACTTAAATTATTATTCAATAGGTAATTAGCCGCTATAGCCTGATCATTTAATAAGCAAAATCCTTCACCCCAATTACTACCAGAATGATGAGTGCCACCTGCTACGTTAAAAGCAATTCCATTATGCATGGCATATCTGGCACCATCAATGGTACCTTGGGTAATCCTCAGTTCTCGTGCTAATAATTGTGCATTTAGCGGAAAACCTATTCTTCTCTGTTCTTTTGCAGGTAGCGTCAGGTCTCGGAGCTGCATCCAGTAGTCAGGATGATGGGTCCATAACACAATCTCTTCACTTACAGATTCTGGTTCAAAAAGATTCGCCGGGGTAATAATTCCTTCATGCAACAGTTGTTCCGGAATTAATTCATATTTCAACATCGGAAAACGGTGTCCTTCGGGTAAGGGATGTGCGTATAGATGATGATAAGCTATTTTGATCATCAGCTTAAAATCTCCTCTACATGTTTTTCAATGTTATTGCAGATGGTATCAACAGGTAAATCATTGGCATCTAAACCAAACGGATCTTCTATCTCTTCAGCTATGAGCTCTAAACTTGCTAATACATAGAGGATAAAGGGAACAATAAGTACCAGATAATAACCCAAACTAAACACCCAGCCAATGGGAATCGTCAGCACATAAATAAAGATAAATTTTTTGATGAAGGCACTGTATGAGAAAGGAATTGGTGTATTTTTGATCCTTTCACAGCCTCCGCAGATATCAGTAAACTGATTTACATCCTGGGTTAAAACAATCAATTGTTCCTGAGAGATCAGCCCTTCACGCACTAAATCATAAAGGCGGGTGATTAAACTGCTGGCAATCTGATTGGGAATATGCTGTCCGTCTTTTACTTCTATCAGAAAACTGTTTTTTCCAAAATATTTCTTCTCGCGGAGGTGTTCTTTCATGGCGAAGGCATATTTTGGGATGCCGTATTCAAAGAAACGTAAATGTTCATCCGGTAATTTCAATGCCTTAATTTTCATGGCAAAATTCCGGCTCACGTTAGTTAGTGTGCCCAGTAGTTTTCTGCCATCCCACCAGCGATCATAAGCGGTATTGGTGCGAAATACCAGCAACATAGAAATCACAAAGCCCAGCAGGCTATGCATCATACCAATATTGCTCACGTAGTCGCTTTTTGACAGTTTAAAAACGTTCAGTTCCAGGAATGCAATACCTGCAGAAACCATTGAAACACAAATCATCAGCGGCCAAAGCTTAATAAGTGTATCGCCTTTATGGAAATGAAATATAAAGGTAAACCAGTCTTTTGGATTGTAATTGATCATAATAAACGAACTATAATACAGTTTTGCACACCTTCAGCAAGGCCTCACCAGCCCGATAGATGTCTTCAAAGGAATTGTATAAAGGCACCGGGCTAAGCCTGATCACATCCGGCTCACGCCAGTCACCGAGTATGTGTTCGGCAACCAGTCCGTCAAATATGGCCTTTCCTTTTTCAGCGGCAATAATAGAAAGTTGCGCACCTCTTTCCAGTGGATTCGCTGGCGTAATGATCTTAAATTGCTCCTTTCCAATATTTTTATTAACCTCATTTATAATATATTCCAGATAACCCGTTAAATGAATACTTTTATTTCTTAACGGAGTTAAAAAACCAGCTTGCTCAAATATTTGCAGGGATGCGTGGTACAGGGCCATAGGCATTACCTGTGTACAGCTCACCTGCCACCCATCAGCACCAGCTTCAGGCATAAATCCCTTTTCCATTTTAAAACGTTTATCTTCCTGGTAGCCCCACCAGCCGGCAAAGCGATTGAGTTCCTGGTTTTGGAAATGCTTTTCATGAACAAATATACCGGCAATCCCTCCAGGACCAGAATTTTGATATTTGTAAGAACACCAGCAGGCAAAATCAACGCCCCAGTCATGAAGTTTTACAGGAACATTTCCCGCGGCATGTGCCAGGTCCCAGCCTACCACCGCACCGGCGGCATGGCCTGCCTTCGTAATTTTCTCCATATCATACCATTGACCAGTATAATAATTAATGCCACCAAACAATACCAATGCCGTTTCTTCAGCATTTTCATTGATCTTAGCGATGATGTCTTCTGTACGGAGTGTATCTTCACCTGCCCTTGGAAAAACCTCTATGATGACATCATCCGGATTTTGGCCATGAAACCTGACCTGGCTTTCCAAGGCATACTGATCAGAGGGGAAAGCGCCACCCTCCATAATAATCTTAACACGCCTGCCCTTGGGTTGATAAAAGCTCACCATCAGCAGGTGCAGATTTACGGTCAGCGTATTCATTGGGCAAACCTCAGCTGGTGAAGCACCAACCAAAGGGGCCATCAGATTTTTTAATTCTTTATGGTAATACATCCAGGGCTGATCCCCTTCAAACCAACCCTCTACTGCCAGATTTGCCCAGTTGGATAACTGCCTGCTCAATACCTGAAATGCTGCTTTAGGTTGCAGCCCTAACGAGTTTCCACACAGGTATATAAATTCTTGGTCATGATGTTTAGGAAATAAGAACTGCTGCCTGAAATCTTTTAATACATCAGCCTGGTCCTGCGCTTGAGCAAACGCTAAATTGTTTTCAAAATTCATTAGCCAATATTACAAAAAAAGCAGGTATTGTTTCCAATCCTGCTTTTTAAAAATAGTTTTTTATTTATAATTTAGAATTTCATCGTATCATGTTTTCCCATATCCGGCGTATCGCCGGTAACAACTGCTTTGAGTAGGCTAAACAGGACTACAATTTTTGAAGATGAGGCATCCCAGTATTCAGCCTCATCAGGTGTCACCTTAATTAAAATTAACCTGGGGTCTTCTACGCCATCAGGAAACCAGGCTTTCACAAAAGGCGAAAAGTAAGCTTCTTTCCTTACCTGGTCATCCACCAGCTCTGCTTTGCCTTTTACCGTTAAATAAGTGTTTTTTGATGGATCACTGTAAGCCAGTAACACATTATTTTCCTTCGAAATCTCTTTTGACTTTAACGAATACTCATTGGTGAAAAACCAAATGCTGCCATCTTCTTCAATCTTGGCCGTACCCATTGGTCTGCTGCCCAATTCGTCACTTGCAGAAAAAGTAGTGAACATACAGGTACGTACACTTTCTGCCATTTCTTTTAAAATCGATATGTTTTTCTCGTTTTTCATTGCTTTGGTATTTATTGAAAAACAGGATAGCCCTTAAAATGTTTGACTAACTACACCTTATTTGGCTTACTGACATAGGGATTACCCTTAACAAAAAAACGCCAGGGTAGTAAGGCATGTTCCTGTGCATAGGCAATACCTACACGCGGGCAGGCAACAATCTCTTCATCCATATAGCGGACCTGGTGATCTTCGATCCATATTTCATTGCCTGACAGGTCTTTCTGGTTAAAAGTACGATCGATGCCTAATGCTTTCGCAGCAGAACCCGGTCCTGATGAAACAGCAGGCCTGGAGACTGGCATCCCTCTTCTTTCTTCCATAAGTTCTTTCCCTATCAAGGGTTCAACAGCCCGGATCAACACCGCATGCGGATCATCTTTCAACGAACTTACGACATTAAAAAGATGGTGCATGCCATAACAAAGATACACATAGGCCACACCACCCTGGCTATACATCGTTTCTGTACGGTTGGTTCTTCTGCCGCCATAGGCATGTGATGCCTTGTCTTTGATGCCATAGTAGGCTTCTGTTTCTACGATAATGCCAGCACTGATCTGACCATCAATATGGGTATATAGAACTTTACCTAGCAAGTCTTTTGCCAAAGCAATTACGTCCTCATTCTGATAATATTCCGGCGTTAATTTCAATATGAATCTAAATTATCTGTTTAGCAAAACATGAATAACCTGCTCTAAATAAGCCTGGTCTATACTATCGAAATGATCAGAAAACTCGCTGTCTACATCCAGTACGCCAATAACCTGGTTATCTTTAATTAATGGCAATACGATTTCTGATTTAGATGCGGAAGCACAGGCAATATGCCCTGGAAATTCATCTACATCGGGTACGATTAAAGTTTTTTGTTGCAACCATGCTGATCCGCAAACCCCTTTTCCTTTTTTAATTCTGGTACAGGCCACTGGTCCCTGAAATGGCCCCAATACAAGTTCTTCATCTTTCACCAGGTAAAAACCCACCCAAAACCAGTTAAACTGTTCTTTCAGTGCTGCAGAAACATTAGCCATATTGGCTACAAAATCTGTTTCTCCAAACAATAAACCTTCTATTTGAGGAATAAGTGATTGGTATTGCTTTTCTTTTGGAATTGCCCTGTCTATTGTTAAATCTTCTGCCATGTACCAAAGTTAAACAGGATTTAATTCATTTTAATTTAATAATTTGATAATGACATTAAATTGAAGGTGATGATCCTGTTAAATTAATTAGTTTTGATGCCTTAAACACCTGATCACATGATTGCAGCTTTAACCATTACCAAATACCGCGGATTTAGTATTCCATTTGCATTTCTCGGTATGGCTATACTCCGGCTGCCGCTTTGGCTCAATCGAAATTGCAGGTTCTGGAAGTTAATGGGGAGTGGCAAAAACGCGCAGGTAGATCTTGCTGCGGATTACAGGCATTGGGCCATCATCACCACCTGGGATAATGTAGAACATTGCGATCAATTTTATGCCCGTTCTTTTCCGATAAAATGGTTTAGGTTTTTTGGATATGAAGAATTTACAATTTTATTAAAGCCTTTAAGTAGCCATGGTTTATGGTCAGGTAAAGAACCTTTTAAGTCTAATGTGAATCATAAAATTGATCAGGGTAGAATTGCCGTCATTACAAGGGCAAAGATTCGTTTTAGTAAATTAAAAGAGTTTAGGCAAAACATTAAAAGAGCTGCTGATCAAATGAGGAGATCAGAAGGTTTTATTCTATCAGCCGGTGTGGGAGAAAATCCTTTCCTGGATCAGGCCACCTTTTCCATTTGGGAAAATGCAGAAAGCATGAAAGATTATGCCTATAAATCATTTGACCATGCTGATATCATCAAACTTACCAGAGAAAGAAATTGGTATGCTGAAGACTTGTTTGCACGTTTTGAAATCCTGAAGATGGAAGGTGTTTTTAACGGAAAATCAGTACATGAATATCTGCCATTCCATCATTTAAATCATTAAACCAATTAAGTCCAATGAGAGTTATTGCAGAATTACCGCATCCAGAATGTAAGATCACCATCTTTTCAATGAACCAGAAATATATTGTAAAATTTGAACAAGGTACCTTTGAGCAAAGTTATAAACTGGCAGAAGTTGACCTGAGCGGTGGCGGCGTAAACGATGTATTTGAGATTTTAGATGAAGAATTTATCACTACCGTGATCAACCGGTTTAAGCTCATGAGAAGTGATTTTACTTCAGCTTATAACAGATATCAATTCTAATCAAATCACCATATTAACTCACTGAATTATAGCAGTTTATTTTTAGTTTCAGAATTTAATTTGGCTTTTTCGATATAAAATAATATAAATCTGAATTTTTATCTGTTTAAAGATATTAGGCTATGACACTTAACTCTTTGATTAATTTAAACTTATATACTTTAGCAGAATATAATTTGGATAGTTTATTTTGCCAAATAAATGAAATCCATGCCTTTTATTTGAACTAAAACATTAAACAAAAATTCGATTCATAATTGAACTTAGCTTGCTCATGCGTGAATCAATGCCCCTCCTACATTTTTTTTGTATAGGAGTAAATGCTCAAGATATGAATCGAATTCAGGTTGTAAGGCATAGAAAATGATTTAAGAAATCACGGTATCATGAACCACTACCCTATACCAGTTTGCAGAAAACTTTTCTATAGCGGCCAGGTGTACCGGATCTTCCTGGTAAGCATTATGATCTTCCATATTGTTAAAAGTGACCGTTAGCGAATAGGTAAAGGAGTTATCGGTAACAGGACGTATTGGGGTATTTGCCGCCAGGCCATAACTTAGCGTTTTTACATATTTACTTGCACGCAGGTGCTCAAAGAAATTTTTGAAATTTTCTCTTTCAGCTTTTGTTAATTGTGGCTTCAGCCAAAACATAACGAAATGCTGTATTGGACTGCTATTGGAAACTTGATGATCTGACATACTGTTCTTTTTTATTCCAAGGTAAAAAAAATAGGCTAAAAAAGAAAGCAGCTATAAGCTGAAACCCAATGCCCCCGTTTTTCTTACTGATTATCAATTTAACAAACAATTGGTCTTTAATCATGTTTATTAGCTATGGCATTTAAAGCAGCAATCATCGTAGGCGTAACAATAGGCCTGATCTCGTTTTTTGGAATTCGCAAGATCGTAAAAGATCAGCAGGTACCCGCAGTGCAGTAACTGACATCGATCATATCATCCTGAACCAGCAGAAAATAAAAAGCAAAAGATTACCTTTTTGTTAATTTTTATTCCCATCCGGTGGGAAAAATTCGGTATTACCATTTTTCTGATCAGGTTTGTCTTTGCTTTCAGCAATCATTTGATCCAATAAATCATCAAATTCATTACTTTCAGGTTCGCATCCTTATATTCACCATTAAAAAAAAGGATCAGTTAAATTGCATACCTACGAAATGTGTGTCGAAAGTCTTAACTAGATGACCGAGGAAACTATACTCATCCAAATCCCATCGAGTATAGAAAGCAAAAAAATTGAATGGGAAGAAATAGATTAATATGCTTCAAATCTCCAATCAATTTATTGCAGGAAATTTGAGGACAAAATTATACTTTTGAGAGGTCTGAAAAACAGGGGAGCTTACAGCCAGTCGGACAGGAATGCATTTCGGAATAAAACGCACCCTGTCCAATTGGGTGAAAAACCCTCATAATTTTAAGTTCCATTTAACTGGAGGTGTTGAAGTCGGTTTGTTATCTTTAATTTCTACTGCCATTAATTTTTAAAGATTTCAGCCAGTTTCTTTGAAAGATCTTCCCCGCGCAGGTCTTTTCCAACGATCTTTCCCTCCGGATTAACAAGAAAATTCGTAGGGATGGCTTTAACTTCATAGAGTACTCCGGCCTCATTTTCCCAGCCTTTTAAATCACCAACTTGTTTCCAAATCAATTTATCATCTTCAATAGCCTTTAGCCATTTGGCTTTATCTGCTGCTTTATCCATTGAAACGCCTAAAATTTCAAAACCTTTTGATTTGTATTGCTCATAGTTCTTCACCAGGTTTGGATTTTCCCGTCTGCAAGGTGCACACCATGAGGCCCAAAAATCTACAAGCACATATTTCCCGCGGTAGTCAGATAGCTTTACCATCTTTCCATCTACGTCAGGTTGAGAGAAATCCGTAGCCTCAACACCTTCCTGTGTTTTCTTTACAGTTGCAATTTTTGCTGCCACTTCTTTTCCGAGATAGGATAATCTTAAATCCTCGTTAAGACTTAAAAACGTTTTCTCCATGGCCAAAGCATCAAAATCCGGACCGAGCAATGAATTAAGTGCCATTACGGCCATATATTTATCCGGGTTCTTGCTAATATAAGACATCTTCGCTTCAAAAATTTCCCTTTCTACAGCTTTTGCACGTGTCTCTAAGGTCTGAATATATGCCTTATCCTGCTTTTTTGCTTCTGGTTGTGCATTATATTCTGCGTCTAACGATTTGTATTTATCGTATATCGGTTTCAAATAAGCCGTTACCTTATCATTTTCTGCATTAATTGCCGATCCTGTAATTACGGCCTTAGAAATAGAATCTTTAGCTGTAAGTATAATAGATTCATTAAACAACAATAAAGGCTTTATGTCATAACCAGACCTTTTTGCAGGATTATCCGGTGTAGCATCATGTTTCACCCTTACACGTGCTTCCGTTGGAGATTCCATTTTTCCGTTAAATTCGAATTTTCCGTTAACTATTTCTGTTGAATCTGTTGATATACGATCAGCATACTTAATCATTAAAAAAGCTTTCGCCGGAGCATTTAGTTTTCCTATTTGCCCCTTAATGGTGTATCCCGTTTGCGCCTTAAGGTAAAAAGGCACCATTCCTGTCAATAAACATAAAATTATCTTTCTCATTTTTTCATTTGTTAATGATGTACTACTATTTCTTATTCTCTTTTTTAGATTTCCCATGGCTACCTAGCAGGCGATTATATAAGGACTGGTCTTTTAAAACTTCAACTGCCTCATTTAGGCTTTCATTCGCTTCGTTACGTACGCGCAGCTGATAGTCAGACCCTTCATACAGCAGGGCGGCAATTTCCGACTTAAGTTCTACCGCAAGGCTCTCCCGGGCTGCGGTATCAGATTTCCCCGGCATATTTTTAATATGTTCCTTCGCTTGCTCCATAAACTTGTCAAGCACTGCATCATCTACTTTAAAATTCTTAATAAACGCTTGAAAATCGGGATACTTTTGTAATAAAGCAGTCCTGTTTTGCTGTACAAAATCAAATCCTACCTTAGTTGTCATTCCACTGTTCATGATTAAGGTCATCCAGTTGCTGTATAAATTTGTATCAATCGGCACAAAACGGTCTGGCATGATTCCCCCGCCACCATATACAGTTCTCTTGTTGTTTAAGGTATTAAACTTCAATGAATCCGGAAAATTGAAATGACCGGGTTCTTTTAGCTCGCCTGAAGCCAGTCTACGGTTAAAGTCTTCAAAATAGTCGGCTTTTCCTTTGGTGTAAGGTTTCTGGATGGATCTTCCAGAAGGTGTATAGTATCGGGCACCGGTTAGGCGTAGCACCGAACCATCTGTCATAACCAATGGCTTCTGCATAAGCCCTTTACCAAAACTACGGCGCCCGATAACTACTGCACGATCCCAATCCTGCAATGCGCCGGTTACAATCTCACTTGAGGAAGCCGTTGATTCGTCAATCAACACAACCAGGTCTCCGGTCATAAACTGCCCAAAGCCACCTGTGCCAAAATAATCCTTACCGCCATCATGACCAATGGTATAAAATACAGTACTTTCTTTCGGCAAAAATTCATCTGCTACACCGATTGCCGCTTCTACATATCCTCCACCATTACCCTGAAGGTCTAAAACCAGTTTTTTCATGCCTTTTGCTTTTAAAGCTTTAAGGGCAGCATCCATCTCCCTGCGTGTAGATTCACTAAATATCGCAAGCGAAATGTAACCAATTTCCTTGCTTACCATGTAACTGGCACGAATAGACAAGTCTGCAATTTGCTCACGCGTGACTTTAATCAGCATTGGTTTTGTAGCATTGCCACGCATCATTCCCAGACTTACCTGCTTACCTTTTTCGCCGCGGAGCAACAGCATTACTTGCTGATTTTTTAAACCTTTACCTAAGATCGGCTGACCATCAACACTGATGATTTGATCACCCTGACGCAATCCTGCTTTAAATGCAGGCCCATCCGGGTTTACAGCAGTGATAAAAGTACTGTCGCTAACCATCGCAAAAGTAATCCCTATTCCAGCAAAGCTACCCGACATAGATTGATTCATCTCCTCTGCTTCTTCCCTACTCATGTAACTCGAATGCGGATCAAGGTCGCTGATCATGGCCTTGATTGCTACGTCTACAATTTTCTCATCCTGAACAGGATCCACATAGTTATCCTGAATAAGCTTTAAGGCTTCCTGAAGCTTTACTTTTGGATTCATCTGCGCCTGCGCCTGTAACAGGCTTATCGAAGCGACTACTACTGCCAGTGCTATTTTATGTATCTTGTTCATTTGCTTATTTTTCTTTTCTTATGATTTCAATAGCCATTGATAACTCATCCATGAGCTGACTAGGGCTACCCGAATAGCCTTCGGAGCTATATCTTACTTCACCATTTTTCACAATGATCTTACGGGGAATCCCGGATGACTGGAACAAAGGAATCAGACTTCTAAATACCTTATTTTGCTCACCATTTTCACCGATAGCATCGTGTAATAAGTTAAACCGGAAACCCTGGCTTTTAACAAAGTCAACTGATTTCTTTTTGTAGTCACCAAATTGCATGGTGCCAATCATGTATACGGCAACCGACGGGTCCTTCGTATATTTATCGATCAGCAACTGCATTCCCGGAAAAGCCATAATACAAGGACGACACCAGGTAGCCCAAAAATCGATTACCACGATCTTGTCTTTCCAATCGCTGGAGTTAATCATTTTGCCTTCAGCATTCTCCAGGGAAAAAGGAATCAGCGGATGCTTTACCATATTTTCCATTACGTGAATGCGCATCGCATCCACAGCGTCTGAAGAATTTAATGAAGCAAGGTATTTATCATAATCTTGAGTGCTCTCGTTGTGCTCTGCTAAATAGATTGCTTTGAGGCGATCAAACATCAGCGGCGTTACAGCCATGTTTTTCACACTGGCCTCCAGTAAGGGTTTAATTTTATCTATCTGTTTTAATTGGTCAAGAAGATACAGATGGATCTCATTTAGTTCTGCACTGGCATAACGTTTCTGATCTGAAAGATATCCAATATATTCCAACCCTTCATCGTAAGCACCAGCAGCTTTACACAAGGACACATGGCTGAATATACGTTCGCTCAATTGCTGCGCTACATTGTTATTTATCAGGGAGTCATTGCCGCTAAAATCTTCTGCATAAGAACCATCATTTTTTAATTTAAACAGCACAGGCATAATCTTCCGGCTCAAAGGCAAAACAGCTTTCTTCTCAGCCTCAGAACCTATCATTTCCATCTTGGTTACATTGAAGCGGTAAACCTCATTTGCAGTTTTAAAATCGAAATCATTAAACAAGGCAAGAAATTTATCGTATGCTTTCTGCCTAAAATAAGCAGTTGCTAATCCACGGTATACCTCATAATAAATGTAAGCTTGTCCGTCCGGATTTTTGCGCCATTCCACGATTGGAAATTCTGCCAGAAATTGCTCTAAGGCTCCTGTCATTTTTGCTTTATCGGGTTCCTGTAAAGCCTGCTGATAGCGAATAAACCTTGCCATTTTACCTTTCGGGAAACGGCTTAGGATCTCCGATTTCAGTTGTTCAGACCGCAATTCGTCCTTAGCTATAAACTGATAATAGCGCTGAATGTTGGACAACTGATCCTCCTTAAGCTTTGCGCCCGGAATTTGTGATTCCTTTTTCAATAAAGCCTCGACGGTTGCAGCATCATTTTGGGGACTAGCAAATGGGCTTAATTCCTGTTCGGCCATATAGAGCAGTGCCTCTCCAAGGTAGTTACCTGGCACAACTTTCTTTTTAGGACTCAGAACCCGGCTAAAGAACCCCTTTCCGTTATTATTATCTTTCGCATCCGGATGGTCTGCGCTTCCCTGAAAAAATCTTAAGGCGAAAAAGGAAACGTCTGCAGGCAATAGCAAACTGCCCGTCCAGGCCCCGTTTACTTTTTTAAGCGTCAGCGGCTGCGCTTTCCATTGCGAAGCATTATGAAAAAGAAGTGCTACGGCCGATACTTCATCACTAAATTCAAGGTCGGTTCCTTTGGCACTATAATTTATAGATACGGGTTTACCTGCAGTAGGTGCAGCAGGGCTTAATGTTAAACCATTACCCTGTTGTGCATAAGTAAATATGGCAAACAGGGCTAATAAAGCAGTAAAAAGTGTTTTTTTCATTTATCTGGGACTTTGTTGTATTTCAGGATTGAGATTAAGCACAGCAGGGGCAATCGGGTATATAAATCTGTTGCTACCCGGACTTAAAGTATATTGCTGCCCCTGGAAGGTACGCACATAAGGCTTTGCGAACTCAGGGTCGAGGTTTAACCTGCGCTGATCGAACCAACGCAACCCCATTCCCATAAATTCCCTCCGGCGTTCGTTGATGACAGCCGGAAGAAGATCAGCAGGATTTGTGATCACCAGATCCTGGTAATCTGCGGCTTTTATCCTCGTTTTTCTGAGTTTGTTTAACCACTCCAGCGTTTTAGAGGTATTACCCGCCCGGGCATACACTTCTGCATTGATCAGCATCATTTCTGGTACAGACAGACCGGTCTGGCAAGAAAACTCGTTAAATTGCGGACGGATGTATGCAATGCCCGGCACATCATTACTGGTACCGGTAAACAGTTCCAACCTTGCATCTCCTGAAGGAAACAAGCTGAGGAGTTCTGGGTTCAGCTCAGACATAAACGTACCGGCAGAAATCTTCGATAAAAGAATTTCCGGATCATCCAATCTTCTTGGAAAGCTTACTGTATTACCAATATAATTTTCCAGCGTCTTGAGTGAGCTGTTTATCGCCAGGGCTTTATCAGCATATTCTCCTGCAAGCGTGAAGTTTCTCATATACAAATACGTTCTTGACAATAAGGCATATGCAGAAACTTTCGCGGCGTGGCCATTATTCGTTGCCGTAGCGGGCAATGACGGGATAGCCTCCTGAAGGTCTGATAAGATCTGCTTATAGACAATATCCAGGTTGCTCCGGTCTAACTTTAGGAACAGATCCGGGGTTTTCAATAAAGGAATCCCGACCTGGGTTTGAGCTTTCGACGGATCATAAACCTCGCCGTATTGATTCGCCAGCATCAGATACGCAAACGCCCTTTGAACTAAAGCGTCTGCATAGATTTGTTTCTTTTGCGTTTCAGTCCCTTTAAGACTAGACATTACACTGTAAATAACTTCATTACAAGTATATATGGTTTTATATAAATTGCCCCAGCCAATGTCTGTCTGGGTATCACCATAGTAATTTGATCCCCATACATAGGTGGCCTTAAATTCAGCGTTTAAAGAGTTTTGATGGTTTTCATCAGTAGTCGCCATGTCATCGTTGCTCACAAATGGAAGAATATAAGACTTCTCCATAGTGGACCTGTCATTCATGACGAATTGAAAATCATCTGTGTATTTTAAGGTACGCTGACCGAATTGTTCTACCTCAACATACTTTCTGCAAGATGAGCTGACTGTTAGGATAAACAATGCAACCCAGATTTGATAAGTTAATGCTTTCATTTTAAATATTTTGATACGTTTGTTAAAACGATGTGTTTACACTGATAAAAAATGCTTTCGCAGGAGCCAGGTTATTGTAATTGCTGCTGGCCAAATAACTTGGATCAACTCCGTATTTGTTCTTGCGCCAGATCAAACCCAAGTTTCTGACACTTGCATTGATTGAAGCCGACTTAAAAGGTGTCTTTTTCAACAGTTCATTCCTGAAAGAATAACCTAATGAGATCTGTTGAAGCCGAATATAGCTTCCACTCATGGTCAAAATATCTGAGTTTTTATACCTGTCTATACTATTGGATGAAATGTCTTTCAAGCCCGGAACATTGGTAAGTTTTTCATCACCAGGCTGACGCCAGCGTAAAGCCAGATCAGACTGCATGCCTATGGACCCCTGGTAAGGTGAATAATCCGGATAGCCTTCTACAGACGGTTTTCTCACCACGTTGCCCATCGAATAAGCAATTCTGACACCCAACGTAAACTGCTTATACCTAAAGTCGTTATTGAAACCGCCAAAATAAGGAGGCGTAGTCCTGCCCATGTATACCAGGTCATCCGCAGTTAATTTATTGTTTCCGATGTCAGTGCCGATGATGTCTCCATCTTTATTATAGATCTGTGACTGACCTTTGTCATCCAGTCCAGCCCATCTGTACGCATACATATAATCCATAGGTAAACCGACCGTAGGCGTAGAAGAACCGACCAGGTTGCTGGTCACAGCCTTTTTTAGCCTGTTGTCTGTAACTTCATTTGTATTATAAGAGAAATTAAAAACCGAATTCCATGAATAATCCCTTTGGCTAACTACATTCACCTGCATGCCTAATTCAAAACCATGACTTTTCATACTTGCACTGTTGAATTGCAAAGAAGTCCAGCCATAGGTTGAGTTGTAAGGAAAGGTATATAAAATGTCTGATGTGTTTTTATTATAAGCGTCGATGCTAAAGGACAGGCGGTTTTGTAGCAGGGCAAAATCCACCCCAAAGTTCAGGGACTTCACTTTCTCCCAGGAGATCTGGTTATTTGCAGGACTTGAAATCTGTGCAATCGTCTCATTTGTTTGGTTGTCGGTGCTGGTATTAATCACCACAACGTTACCTGATCCGGTAGGTAAAGTTCCGCCCACACCATAAGTTAACCTGAAATCCAAAGCATTCAGCCAACTAATGTCCTGAACGAAATTCTCCATTTTGGCATTCCATTTTATACCGGTAGACCAAAGTGGCTTTGCCCGCTGATTACGTGCAGCTCCCGTAATCGTAAAATCATCAAAGCGAACACTTCCCGATGCTACATATTTCCCTTTCAGAAAAGACAGTCCAACGTTCGAATAATAGGACAATGCCCTCTTAATACCCTTTTTCAACGGATTATCAGCATTAATTGTATTCGTGTAATCTTCAACTGTATTGTAGGGCACAGTTGGGTTAAAAGCCTTATCCTGATAAATATCCTCATTAAATCCGTAACGGTACTGCTCAGAAGACTGATAGCTGTTCTGCCGGATCTCTGCCCCTCCCAGGAAAGCAATGTTCAAAAAGTCTCCAATGTTCCGGTCTACATTTAGCTGAGACCTCAATGTATATTCCCAGGAATTATAATTGATAAGGCCCAGTTTTCCGCCATAAGGAATACCGTATACAAGCTTTCCTTCATCATTGATGGTTGTTGCAAAATTTAACAGATCACGAACGTCATAACTATCTGCCCGGTCCAGATTTTCCGTATCTTCGATATTACGCTGCAACATTCCGGATACGGAAAAGTTGACTCCATTAACAATTCTTGTGTCGACACCCATATTGAACCTTAAGCGGTTGGATTGCGTATTGTAATGCGTTTTATCCAACTCGTCCAAAGCAGAATATGTCCATGGTAGATAACCTTTATTTAAAAAGTCCTGCATGACTTCATCCCTATATTTGATGGATCTTGCAATGTTATTTCCATTGGCGTCGCGAAGTAACTGGTATGGCTTTAATCCTTTCATTCCATTCCCCATTGCGTTCTGCGCAGCTGGATTGTTTAGTGTGCGGGAGTAGTTATAATTCAACCCGAAAGTAAGGTTCACCCTGTCATTAAACAATTTATTGCTCAGATTGGAATTCACAAAGAAACTCTCTGCTTGATTTCCTTTAAATACAGGCACATCTTTAGTGTAGTTTGTCGATACATAATAACTGCTTTTATTGGCTCCACCTGATAAAGACAGGTTATATTGCTGGGAAACCGCCCTTTGCAGCAGGAGATCCCTGATCTGGCTCTTATTATCAATCTGTCCGAGCGCAGCCAGCGCAGCATCACGTTCTCCCACCGTTGCCGTTCCCCGGTCCACCTTAAACATCCACTCTAAGGCTTCGCTTTGTGGTGCGTTGTTATTAAAACTCATCCAGCTTGGCTTATCGGCCGGATCCAGGATAAATCCCAGCCCTTTTAGTTCACGTTCCAGATCGATATACTGCGCGCTGTTCATTGTCTTTATATTGTTCAGATCAGCGGGAGACGAAACACTAAGGTTGGTACTAAAATTAATTGAAGGGGGTGTATTTCTCCCTTTTTTAGTTTCAATCACAATTACCCCGTTAGCCGCCTTGGCACCCCATATTGATGAGGCTGCAGCATCCTTAAGGATCGTAATGCTTTCGATATCATCAGGGTTGAACCTGTTCAGTACTGCCCCTGCACTGGTACCATTTCCTGAAGAGACCTTCGATAACTCACCACGACTGTCCTCATTTTCCATTAAAGGGAATCCATCAATTACAATTAAAGGACTCTTTGGAGATAAATTGCCGAAGCTGTTATTGCCACGAATACTAATGCTATTGGTTCTAAGATCAACCTGAACGCCTGGTGCCATTCCCTCCAGTTTTTCAAGGATATTCACGGAAGGAACCTTTTTTATATCTTTAGCTTTAATCACCTCAAAAGCACCAGTCGCACGGTCCTTAGGTAATTTGGTATACCCGGTAGACACTACTTCCACTTCATCCAGTGTATTATTTTCACTGTAAAGTACGGCGTTTACTACATTACCTTTCCCCAACGTCATTTTTTGAGGTTGCATGCCCACATAGGTAAATACAATGGCGTCGGCTTTTTCAAGTAAACGCAAGGTGTAACTTCCATCACTGCTGCTAATTACCCCCACCCTTACTGACATTCCTTCGGGAAACACCGTTGCCCCAATCAGTGGCTTTCCATTTTGATCAGTAACTTTTCCAGTTATAATTCTGTAATTAGGCGCTGGTATCTTTTGTCTGGCAGCTTCTAACTGCTTTTCGTCTTCCCTTAAATCCCTGACAATGGTATAATAATTCTCCTGAACATACAGGAAAAGCAATTTATTGGGGTAAAGTATCGCCTTCAGTACGCTATCCACAGTTTTCGATTTTGCCAGGGGAAGTTTTAGGCTTACCATCTTGTTATCCACTAGGCCTGCCTGGTAAGAAAATTTAGTGCCATAAGTTTTCTGAACTTCAGAAAGTGCTTTCTGCAGGGTCATTTGCTCCTGCGCCAATGCAGAACGCATGGAGGTTACAATGAGCAGAAAGCCCAGCATAAATAGTAGTTTTGTTTTCATTTAGTTTGGTTTGGTTTAGTTTGTTGAGGTTAATCTATTTCATACGGTAAGGTCTATGTCTACTCATGCGTAATCAGGAGTTGATTTTTATTGATGATAACTTTTACATCAAATACTTTTTTAATTACAAAAAGGATGTCTTCTGCGCTACCTGAAGGGACTGCGCCCGAAAGTCGTTTACCTTTGAGATCATCAGCATGTATGGTCACCTCGTAACCATAGGTATCTTCGAGTATTTCGGCAATGTCGTTTATCGTATAGCCTTCCACATTGAGCTCTTTTTTTGTCCAGGACTCACTTGCAGCCGCAACTTTTTGTGTTTCTTTAAGAATCTGTTTGCCATCGTATACCAATACATCACCCGGCTTCATGATCCTGGAGAAAGCAAATGGTCCCTTCTTTTCAATTCTCAGGCCTCCAGTCAGCAAAGCGATCTCCGTACGACCTCGTCTATCTTTAATGTTAAACTTAGTACCCAATACAGTCAGCTCTAAACCGTTTACGTGAACCTTAAATGAGTCGGCCTGCTGAAATCTGTTTTTTAGCGCCACGTGCTTCACTGCAAATGCAGCTTCACCCTCCAGCCATATTTCCCTAGGTTTATCAGAACGCCAGTTGCGTACATAGTGAATCCGGCTATTACCGTTTAACATCACATCAGATGAATCTGGAAGTGTCACACTGCGCAATTCTCCGTAATCCGATCGGACCACCTGTTTTCCTTGCTGCATCAGTTCAGCGATAGTAAAATAAACGGCTAAGCCTGCAGCGATGGCGGACATCCATTTGCCTGCACGTTTAAGCGGCATCACATAAGAACGTTCCAAATGATCGTGTCTTGCAATCCTTTCGCTGATTTGTCCCCAGATGGATTCAGCACTATTTTGAGCAGTGTATATTTGCTGACGATGTAACATCAGTATCCAACTTTCCGCTTCTGCCATTTCTTTTTCCCTGTCGGGATATGCCGATAATACCTTTTGCCAAAGCATTTTACTGGCTTGGTCAGGATGCAAAACGTATTGTATGAAGTTTTCATCGTCAAAGAAATCCAGCGCACTATAGCTGCTGTAATCAGTTGCTTTCAAGTTATTCATGATTTATTAATGTTATATACACATAGAATTCACATTTTACCCCAAGCAACTCATTAATTTTTTGAGTGGAGTAAAAAAGCTGGTAAGTGCAGTTACTTTCTGGAAAGATTCAGCAGGTAAAGTATCAGTAAGTAATCAAACCTTGGCAGGTGTTGCTTTAGCGAATCAATCGCCCTGTAAAGTAGTTTGTAGGTTGCTTTTGTAGAAAGTTGCATCACATCCGCAATTTCATTAAAATCCATTTCCTCAAAATAACGAAGGTGAATAACCTCCCGCTGGCGAGGCGTCATTTTATCAAGTGCAATCGCAAGATTTTCCTGAATCTTCCTGGTTCGCTCAGCACTGATCATGCGATGATCATGGCCCAGTTCAATATTAAAGGCTATTTTTTCTTCTGTCGCAGGAAAAGCCATAATCTTTGGCAAATAATCCAATTTTCGGATTAAACGCCTTCTGAAAGCCTTATAAATATAATTTTTTACAGAATTTGTAGCATTGATTTTTTCTCTGTCAATCCAAAGCTTAACAAACAGATCCTGTATAATGTCCTCTATAAGATGATCGTCTGGTGTAAATTTATGACCATAATTAAAGAGCAATTCGTAATAAGCATCAAATATAAATTTCAACGCACGCTCATTACCGTACCGAAATTCATCCCATGCCTTTTGCTCACTGGTCATATTTTAGTTAGCTGTTTATAAAAAATAATCGGAAGCATATTCAAAGATGAAAAAATGTTTTGAGGAACAATTAAAAATCAAAAAATTGTTTGCAAACCAGCACGAATGACCTTGATAACTGCAACCATAGATGGATACGAAAGGGATAGGTCAGAAATGAAGCATCTGTTGGCTACAACTCTTCTAAATTCAGCATCTATCAAATCCTTTTTAATAAAGTGTCTACGGCTCCCAAAGTACGGGAGATCATACGACAACAAATTCTTTCACGGAAGATATGTGAGCAGAAAAGCAAGAATAATTGAAAAGTTAAGCGGAATACCGTTTGCAGAATTTGCGATTAAAAATATAGTCAAATCATTGAAGATGACAAACTCCGTATTGGCAATAAAAGAGTTCGCCAATAATGCCAATCTATTCGATAGTCTTGGGAAAGCCTATCTTACAAATAAGTAATACGAATTGGCATTAAATAGCTACGGGCAAGCCATAAGTCTCGGTGAGGCAACTGGAAATACAGGAAAAACGGCAGAGCAATTAAGAAAATTATAGGTAAATAAGTATTGTCTGGTTTCCATTCAAAGAAACTAAAAACTAATGTGAAGGTGCCGTATAAGCAACCTCGTCTTTAGTTGGTTTCCTGTGCCAATAAGAAGCAAGCAAGGAACCTGTGATATTCATTAAAGGACCGAATACTGCAGGAGCAAGTCCAACAGTGGCCATTTTGCCCATCTCTTTGGCTATGGCCGATGCTAACCCGCCGTTCTGCATGCCCACCTCAATAGCCATAGTTCTGCAGTCACGTTCCTCCATTTTAAATAACCTCCCTGACCAATAACCTAAAACATATCCGGTCAGATTATGAATCATTACCAGTAATATTAATTTGAACCCTATATCCAATAAACTGTTATGCCCTGCAGCTGTGATAATCATGATGATAAACGCAATCCCAGACATAGATATTAAAGGCATAATTTTTTCAACCCACTGTTGCTTATGCCGCAATAATCGATTAAATATTAAACCTAAAACAATCGGTACAATCACCATCTTGGCAATATCGAACATCATATTTTCAACATTGATGTCAATAAATGCTCCCGCAAGCATTTTCATCAGTAATGGCGTTATCAATGGTGCCAGTAATGTTGAAACGGCTGTGATCGTAACCGACAGGGCAAGATTGGCCTTTGCCAGGTATGATATCACATTTGAGGCCATTCCGTTAGGCGAACACCCAATTAAAATAATCCCAGCAGCAATCTCAGGCTTAAACCCGCTTATACTGGCCAAGGTCAACCCCAGTAAGGGCATGATTAAAAAATGACTGAAAACACCAATGAATACTCCTTTAGGCATTTTTAATACGTTTACAAAATCTTTAACATGCATAGATGTCCCCATGCCAAACATAATGATTTGGATCAAGGGAGTAATGAGCAATGCAAATTTAAAACCGTGATATGAGATAAAATAGTCAGGATAACTTAAAGATGTCGTCACTGCTGCACAGATCAGCAATGTAAAACTAAAGCCCTTTAATAAGGTAAAATTCCTGAAGCCAATCGCCAGGAATAAAAAGGCAACAATAATTTCCGGCACTGCTGTCCGAAAACCGGAACTAAAGCAAATGATCATGGCCATAATTAACAAGGAAGCCGCCATAACCAAAACGATCCTGGAAAGATTTGGTTTAAGGCCTTTACCGTCGATATGTTTACTGTTCCCGTGTTTTTCCATATATTTTTAGAAGACTGATGGCCACGCCACAAATTATCTTTTTTGAATACTGAGATTCTATTGATGCATGCAAGTGACATCCTTTAACATCATGGATACAAACGAAATAGACGCAACAATGTTGCCCTCAGATGTGGCATGGCAAAATTATCTTTTTAGCAAAAGAAATGAATAGTTATGGTTGGCACCGGAAATACCATTTACACGACATTTATTCAACCGCAACCAACCTCCGAAGCCAAAGGCCGGCAATAAGCACCTTGCCGGAAAGATGTGAAACAATCCATATCACACTCTGCCCCTTCTCCTGCTTTCCTGATACTCCGAAAGCAATTCACTCTTATAAAACTTATCCCCGGGAAGCTTCATCGGCTTCAATTGGCTTATGCAAAAGAGCCAGGAAAAGTTCCTGAAGTTAACAGATCGGGGATGGGGAGAATGCTAGCCGCATAAGACAGTTCTAAATAAGCGAAAGCAATATTTAAAAAAATGCTTTATATGACATGATAACCGCGAGGAATAAGGCTTGATAGAAGTTCCCCATTTTGATTCCTTTACAAGTGACATTCATTCTGTAGTTTATTTCTGTGATTTTTCCCCAATCAGCTATTGTATTTACAATGGGAATAACTCTCTTCGCATATTCAGTGGGCTCATAAGTAACCATAACAGGTGTGGCTCCCTCTTCCACTTTACGGACTATAACGCCATTTGTTTCCAAATCCTTCAACTCATTTGACAACACCCTGGCAGAAATACCCTCCACGGCCCGCTGTAATTCATTAAAGCGATTATATCCACTCGCGATTCCTACTACAATACGTAATTCCACTTACCTCCCAGAACATGAAGGGCATCCTCAATAGCCTTTAAACTTTGTGAACAAGCTAAACTTTTGAATTCGTTTTTATCGTTTTCACTTTCCATCTATTTTATGCAACTAACCTTTATGATAGTACTAACCTTTAGGTTACAACTTACTTTTTACGAGCGAATATACTTTTGCTTCATTAACTGAAGGCTGTTCTCCGTGTAATTGGTGAATGATTCGCATAGCTAGGAGACTGAAATTAATAACTGATAATACTTAATAAAATTAAAATGAATACCACAAAAAATGTACTCTTGATCAATGCACATTTAACCTACCCTAATCGGTCGGAGGGATTATTAAACCAGGTATTTCATCAAAAAGCAAAAGACTTTTTCCTGTCAAAGGATTTCGAAGTTTTAGAGACTAAAGTTGAGGATGGATATCATGATATCGAAGTAGAAAAACATCTGGCAGCAGATATCATCATTTTGCAGACCCCAATTAATTGGTTTAGTACACCTTGGATATATAAAAAATACGTGGATGAAGTTTTTGACGACGGATTCATTAAATCGACATTCTTTGAAAACGATGGAAGAACACGTCAGGATCCGACCAGACAATATGGAACAGGTGGAAAAATGATGGGAAAGAAATTTATGGTTAGTAGTACGTGGAATGCGCCACAGGAAAGTTTTGGAAATAGCGATCAGCTTTTGTATGAAGGTAGAAGTACAACTGATGCCTTAATAAATATTACAACGACTTATCGTTTTTGTGGGGTGGAAATTGTGCCGGATTACAATTGTTTTGATATTTACAAAGATGGCGACATCTCAGACACCTTAGAAAGGTATCCCGAACATTTAGAAAAAGTTTTTAATTTGTCTTAGTCACAATAATTTCGTTCTGCACATCAATAAAGTAATACTTAGATTGGGGATTATTCCATATATAGCCGATAATTTCACTGAACGTGGTTATACCTCATTTCATACTACTTTTAGTTTTAAAAAATGAATTTAAATCAATTCAATATCCCTAGATAAACCTACTTAATGGCTTGGATCCAGAACTAAACGAATTTCAGTGCCTTTATTTTTTTGAGGTAGCATTCCTGTTTAGTATTCCACTTTAAATATGAAAGTGAAAATTTAACCTATATTTATCTCGATTAATCTATTGCGTTTTTGAAAAATTACCTAAATAAACCTGTAACACAATTCCCATTTATTGAGGTGTTTAGGCTGGAAGAATTACTTGCCGGTACTTTCGATCATTATCAGCGCTTTAATTTCCATCTGTTGCTATGGAGTACGGAGATTGACGGAACTATCACTTTTAGTATTGACTTTACTGATTTTGAAATGCCTGGCCATCAGGCTGTCGTCATTTACCCATACCAGAATATTAAAATTGACCTGACTGATAAAAAGGGGTTTTTATTTTTAATTCATAATGATGTATTCTTTTGGATCAATCAGAAAATCGGTTCCGACTATCTCAATGGATATTTTATAAACCAACTGGTATCCTTTGATAGTAAAAGTGCCAGAACAATGGGAAAAATCGTTGATTTACTTTTGGCGGAGTACGGTACCGATAACAGGGCTTTAATGATGGAAAGCTATGTGTTTTCGCTTTTATTTCAGGTGTCATCTATTTTTGAGGAAAGCCCTGGGCCCAGAGATTATGTGGACTATCCTGTTTTCGGAAAACTGATGAGTTTGATAGAAACGCATTTTATTAAAGAAAAAGGAGCTGCCTTTTATATCAAACAGTTAAATATTTCAGCAAAAAAGCTAAATCAGATCTGCGATAGTATCACCAATAAAAATCTAAAATACCTGATTCAGGACCGCATTGTTATGGAAATCCGGAAGGAATTGCACCTCGGTAAAAAGACCGTGAAGGAAATAGCCTATGATCTGGGGTTTACTGAACCCGCTTACCTTACCCGTTTTACAAAAAAACATACAGGCCTGACCCCAAAAGAATTCTTAAAGCAGTAAAGTCCTTTTTTTTAGCTGGAAAGTGTAATTTTTTTCCTTTTCTGTCACGCTACATTTGTGCGGTAATTAAATAGAAATGGAAAAGTACAATTCAATACAAACTATTATAGTTTGCACACCGGCACCTCATTATATTGGACTATTATGAAAAAAAATGCTTTAGTTACCTATCTCAGAACAAAGCGTGTTCCGTTGATATTGTGTGGCATTCTGCTGATTGCAGGCACATTAGTTTTGACCTTTGCCTGGTCAGCAGGTCTGATTGGCGGACGTATTACTACCCGGACATTCCTAAAGGATACGCCCATTACATTCCCGGCAGGCTACCGTCGTGCTCATGGTAAAGGTATTTGTTTCGAAGGCACTTTCCGTGCCTCCGGTAAAGCTGTACCATTTTCTATTGCGAGCGTATTTGCCCAGCAGGAAGTTCCGGTTATAGGACGTTTTTCATTGGGTAGTCCCGATCCCTATGCCCCTGATAATTCCACCCGAACGGTCAGTATGGCCCTGATGCTTACCGCAGATGACGGAGAACAGTGGCGGATGAAATTGAACAATGAACCTTTTTTTGCCACCAGTGATGCAGAAGGTTTTCTCAAACAAATGGAGGCCTATAAGCCCAACCCGGCTACGGGCACTCCTGATCCAGCACGCGTGGCCGCTTTTTTGAAAGCATATCCGGAAGTAAAGAAATATGTCAAATGGGATGCTACTGCACCCTGGACCCGCAGTTTTGCCGGAGCACAGTACAACGTGATTAATTCATTCATTTTAATTGATAAAAATGGCAGGAAGCAGCCAATACGCTGGTCTATGCGGCCACACGCACCATTCACTTCGTGGAGTGTCAGCCAGCGTAAACAGGCCAGTCACGATTTCCTATTTGAGGATTTGAAACAGCGCCTTAAAAAGGGGCCGCTATACTGGGACCTTGTGCTGACTTTGGCCGAACCAGGCGATCCGGTAAATGATCCTTCACAGGTTTGGCCGGAAAGCCGCCGACAGATAGTAGCCGGCACATTGGCAGTATCCCATGTTTTTGACCAGACGAAGGGTGGTTGCAGGGATGTTAACTTTGACCCTACCCGTGTCCCAAAGGGAATTACCCTTTCGGATGATCCCGTTCTGGCAGCCCGGGCCGGCATTTATGCTCATTCGCACAGCGATCGTGTACGGGAGATCGGCTATGGTAAGGCTACGGATGCAGTAGGCAAACATCAAAATGATAATCCTAAAAACAAGTAAACATGTCTGGAAAGAAAAATATACCTTCGGCTCCGCCAGCGTACTTCAATATTACCGCGCGAATATTGCACTGGCTGATGGCAGCACTGATACTGGCCATGATATTTGTCGGCTTAGGTATGATGACCTCCTTAACCTGGAGGCCCTGGTTACTTGACCTCCATGTGCCTCTAGGTATAGCTATACTGCTGTTGGTCATTATTCGTTTTGTAAACAGGTTATGTTTCTCCGTACCCAAAATGCCTGCCAGCATGTCCAAATTTCAGTCAAAAGCAGCAGGAACCTTGCATTGGCTACTGTATGGTATGATGCTGGCTTTGCCACTGACAGGATGGGCACAATTGTCTGCCGGAGGTTTTTCGGTAAAGCTATTTCCGGGTATAAATCTTCCTCCAATCCTCCCGCATAGCCCATTTTTATATGCATTGTTGCATGACGCTCATCGTGTGATGGCCTGGGTACTTTTCTTTATGGTAGTGGGGCATCTTTCGGCAGCACTATTACATGCCTGGGTATATCGTGACGGGATATTTTCAAGTATCACATGGGGAAGAAAAATGATTATTAGATCTGAAGAACCTCCTTCCTGCGCGGCAGAATAATGAAAAAATATAGTAATAATTGGTTCAATCGAAAAGTCAATGTTTGTGTTGTAACTTTAGCCAACAATGTTAGGTCTTAGAAATAAGATTGTAGGTGATAACATTATCAAACCCAGCTTTACCATAAGCACACCACTAATGTATTGTCGCGGCATGGTAGTGTTCTACCACAATTGCAAAAAGAGTTCTTTAAACTTTTCTCAGTTGGTGGCGCATTGCATGATAAATGCTGTCTAAACGATCAGAAAAACTTATATCAATCTTTTCGCAGTTCCCATTAATTTTAAGGCCAGGGCAATCCTGCATTGTCTTGTTTGCGCTTTGAACACGCCAAAACCGGAAAACCAATGCCTATTTCCTATCCTGAAAGTCCAGTATCGATAGTTTAAAAAATGATGAAAACAATCCCCTCAATTCCTGTAAACCATACAGGTACAAGCATAACGAATTTTTTATCGTTAGTACTTATTCCCGGCCTTGCTGCATGGCTGTATCATTACCTGAAAGCGCTGTTTAACCAGGAAGCCATAAGCATTGATGCGAACATCTGGCCTTTGCTGCTGCTCTCCTTTACCTGCTGGCTCTTTGTGGTCAGTGCCGCTTACTTTTCCATTGAAGGCAATACCAACAGGTCGGGTAGCCGCGAAGGTGATGGCGGCACCGAAGGGCGATAAGTACTTTTGCCGGTGGTTGCCAGGGCAGTAAAGCCAAAAAAATGGGTACAAAAAAAGCGGTTATTAAAAATAACCGCTTCCTTTATTCATAATGCTATCTAGTTTTTAGGTTGCACACGACCAGATTTTCTGTCTTCGCCTCTGCCGATTAAATAACCGCCACCAGCACCAACTAAACCACCGATAATGGCACCTCTACCTTTTTTCTTATCAATCAAGGCACCACCCACGGCACCTGCCGCACCACCGATTACTGTACCTTTTGCGGCATCACTCCAGCCTTTTTTCTTTGCTGTAGGCTGAGTACCACCATAGGAGCTGGAGCTTCCACCTGAACTGCGGCCGGTACTTGCATATGACCTTGTTGATCTTGATGATCTGGCACCTGCAGCTCTTGCTGCAGCCAATTCTGCCTGATGTTTAGCTTCTTTTTCTGCTTCAACCTTGGCTACTTCAGCCCTTTTAAAACTATCCAAACGTAAACTGTCTTTCACGGCTTTTACCGCCAGTTGTTTTTCAGCTTCCTTTTGTTTTAATTCAGCTTCTTCTTTTGCCTTATTGTTACAAGCAAACATTACTGAACTTAATGCGATAACTACAAATATCTTTTTCATAACGTTTTCCTTTAAATGAATCTACTCTGGTACCCTAACCATACAAGCAGGTTTCATTGATGTGTGTGATTTAGTTAATTACCAGTACTTAAGAAAAAATGATGCCAAAAAATTTGCATACACCAATTTACTATACTAAATCAATATACCAGAAGCCAGAAACGGCAGGCTTGGCCTTTGATGCGTGGGCAGCATCATCTTTCTGCACTGGTGCAGGATAAGTTCTGAATACTTTATCTCCAAGGCTAAAACTGATTTTATGGTGAAAGATGGGTCCCTCAAAAGCAAAAGTGTGGAACTCCCCATTTTCTCCGCAAGGATCAACGGCTGGCGGAAGTGCATCAATTAAGCTACCGGTGATTACTGCTCCACAGATATTTCCAAGATTGCTTTGTGTACAAACAATGATGGTTTTATAGGTCAGCTGTAAGAATTCTGCAATCAACTCGCTTGTATTTCTCTTCCAGAGTGGAAAGATGGCGTGCAGGCCAACTTCCCTTAGCTTGCTTTCACGGTAAGTACGAAGGTCTTCCAGAAAGATATCGCCATAAATAGCATGTGTAATGCCTTCTCTTTTAAATTTTTTGAGGTGAATTGCCATGGTGGTATCGTAGGTTTCCATATCCGGCATCTCTCCTAAGCGAATTTGATACAGCGGAATACCAATGCTTTTTGCCTGGGCGATCAGCAAAGCTTCCCTCACCCCATGCATGGAAACCCGGTTATATTTTTCGGTTAGTGTAGTCACCAGGTAACGGATTTCGATGGAAGGATCCTGCAAAGCATAATGCAGGGCAAGTGTGCTGTCTTTACCACCACTCCAGTTAAAAATACAGACTTTCTTATCCACCGGCTAATATGGCGTTAAGCATATTCATTCCTGCTACGGCACCTTTCTCAATGGTGACCACATTTTGATAGCGACTTACATCAGGTATTTTAGGATCAATAATGTATTTAGTGGTACCGGCAGGAACAAAATCAATTAATCCGGCTGCTGGATAAACGGCCAGGGATGTTCCAATCAAGACAAAAATATCAGCCTGCCGGCAAATTTCGGCCGCAACTTCAATCATGGGTACAGGCTCGCCAAACCACACCACATGCGGACGCAGCTGAGCCCCATGCTCACAAAGTTCGCCCATTTTTATTTCAGCACCCCGAATGGGATACGTAAGGTGGGGTACCCGATCAGACTGAGACCTGGTGATCACGCCATGCAGATGCGTCACTTTGGTCGCACCTGCCCTTTCATGCAGATCATCGATATTTTGGGTAATGATTTCCACATCATAGTGGCGCTCCAAGGCAGCTAATGCCAAATGAGCGGCGTTAGGCTGTGCCGCAAGTACCTGACGCCTACGCTCATTATAAAATTGCTGTACCAGTTCAGGATTTCGCTTCCAGGCTTCGGGCGTGGCTACATCATATATGTTATATCCTTCCCATAGGCCATCACTATCCCGGAAGGTTTTTAATCCGCTTTCTGCACTGATCCCTGCCCCCGTTAACACGACTAATTTCATAAATAAATTTAAACTGGCTGATGAAGAAACACAGCACTGCTGAGGTTAATGAATTTACGGCTGATTTGTTCATTGGGAACAAACAAATCAGGATGAAACATACACGCTAAAGCCTCAATGCCTTCAACCAGGGTACCTATACTGGGTTGGGTGAACATATCAAAATCAGCAAGGTAAACCTGATTTCGTTTTACGGCTTCGAGGTTTTCCCATCCGTTTTTGGAGGTTAATAAATCCATTTCTTCTCGACTTCTATTGATATCAAAACCACATGGCGCAATAACCAAAACTTCAGGATTATATTTTAAGATCTTATCCCAGGGTGTTACAATAGAATCTCCCGCCGGGTTGGAAAGCATATCCACGCCACCTGCAGCTGCAATCTGAAATGGAATCCAATGTCCGCAATTGTACACAGGCTCAATCCATTCCATCAGCATCACCCTTTTCAGTGGTGCTCTGTTTGCCCTTAAGGTATCCAGAATGGCATCGGTTTTTTGCTGAAGATTAGCCAGGTAATGCAAAGCCACCTCTTCTTTACCAAGCGCTTTGGCAATGGTTATGGCACATTCATAAACGTCTTGCAGGTTGTTCGGTGATAATGGAACCAGCGCAGGTTGCTTGCTGAGTTTCATCACTGCTGTTTCTGTACAAATGGTATCGATATTACACACCTCACAGATATCCTGAGTGAACACAATATCTGGTGCAATGCTTGCTAACAGTTCATCATCTACCCAATACAAACTTTTGCCCTGGGCTTTGGACGCCGAAAAGATCCGGTCGATCTCGATACTGGTATAATTTTTACCTTCCAGGATGCATCGCACAATTTTGGGCTGATCAGCAGCTTCTTTCGGACACTCGAAGGTGACGCCGTAAAGATAGTCCTGTAAACCCATATCATAAATCATTTTAGTGGCAGCAGGTAAAAAAGAAACAACTTTCATGGTGCAGTATGTTTAGCGTTAGGATGATGATGGAATTGCTTTTTATGGTTGATCAAAATTCAAAAAGCGAAAAGTAAAGATAAAAAAAATCCTCTTCTGACCGGAATCAAAAGAGGATTTATCAATAAAAAAATAGGTTTAATTATAACTTTTGCGTTTGTAATCTTAGTACCGGGAATTTTGATTTTAATATTTCATAGGCACCAAAAAGAAGCACGCCATAGATTAATGTACCTTCTAAAAACCTGATTTCGAAAGGAATGGCTCTTTCTAAGCATAACCAAAAACCGGCAACATCTTGTGTATAGGATGGGTTTTTAAACCAAACACCAAAATCGGTGACGATCCAGTGAATTAAAGTAATGGCAAGGGTAGAACCTAGTAAGGATACCGCATTTATTTTACGTAATAATACACGGCCAACCAATACCATTAAAGCGAAGGCAATGTACGTCCAGTACCAACCTTCGTAAAGAAATCCATTACTGTATTGTTTAAAAATCGTATTCGCCAAAATGAAATCACTTAAAAATAAACTCAGCAATGGAAATTCAAATGCTTTTACATGGTCTTTAAAGTACGCACCGCCAAACAAAGCCACAGCGCCTATAGAAGAGAAGTTGGCAAACTGAAGTGCGTCAGAATTAAAGGTGATCAGCAAACGCAAGGCCGTAATGACCAATATCATGAGCAATAGGATAACGTTGCGGGGATTAAATTTTAAGTTAGACATTTCGTTTATGGTAAATTAACAATACAAAGTTATATTTTCTTACCGGATATTAAAAGTTACCCCGGTATTAAAGTTGAAACCTAAGGTGTTATAACCGATAATTTCATTGTATTTTTCGTTTAAGATGTTTTTGGCATCAAAGAAAATTTTCACCCTTCTTTTGGCTAAGGCATATTCGGCATAAGCGCTCAGTAATTTATAACCCGGTAAATGCTCTACCGCATAGGTGGCGAAATTTCCATCGGTACGGGTACCAAAATACCTGAAATTAGCATTTACATACAAGTTTGAAGTGGCCTGAATGCCTGTTGTTAGCCCAAAAGTATGTTTAGGTCTTCTGAACAAGAAGTCTTCAACTTTGCTGTTAATGCTATTGAACTCGTTCCCCTCTACATAGGAATAATAACCATTGATGTCAAGTTTCCAGACCTTCACGGCTGGTTCAATTTCAAAACCTTTAACCTTTTGACTTTCCTGGTTGATGTATTGAGCAGGCGTATAAATAATGGCATCAGTTAAGTCTCTTTTAAAGCCAGCTACACGTAAAGAAAATTGATCATCGGCAAAGCTGAAGTTTGCGCCTGCTTCGTAATTCTGTGATTTTTCAGGTTTCAGGTCTAAATTTGCGCTATACTGCCCGAACAGCATATTGAGCGTTGGAATTTTAAATGCCGTTGAAACGGTTCCAAATAATTTAATTTCTTTGATGATGTTGATGCTCGGGGTAATGGTATAGGTATAGTTTTCGCCATATTGTTCATGTTTATTGTAACGTCCGCCAACTTCCAGGTTAAAAACACTCAAATCATGTAAAAACAAAGAGCCATACGCGGCAAAAATGTGGGTTTCAGGGCGGTTGGCACCAGAAGTTAAATGCATTTCCCTGTTTTCTATTCCGGCCAACAGATTTAATTTCTCACCCAGCTTCTGGTTGTAAAATAAATCAATCAGGCTGATACTGCCTGAACCCATGCTGGTGTAAGGAAACCCACTAAAGCTGCTTAAAGTATTATTGGAGGTGTTCTGATAGCTGTAGTTCAGGTTAATTTTACCGGAGCCAAAATCGTATTTGGTATTCAGTCCGCCGCTGAAGTTTTTAAGGGTGGTGTTATTTGCGGCTAATCCATCAGCAAAAGCACCCTCGTCAATTTTGTAATTTCCTCTGTAATAACGTATAAATGGATTAACAGAGAAATGCTTATCCAGCTGAATACCAAAATTTGCACTTACCCCATCCGTTTTATAACCATCCTTGTCAAATTCAGTATTGTTTCCTGCAGGGTTAGCCGCTTCTGAGATGCCATCACTTTTTTGGTGTGTATAATTTACATTATAAGTAAACCCGTCAACGGCACCGTTTAAACCAATCGTTCCTTTATAGGTTTCATAACTTCCGGCACTGGCTACGCCATAAACCGTATTCCCTTTGGGGCCACCCTTTTTAGTTACAATATTGATGACTCCGGCAATGGCGTCAGAACCATAAATTGTAGACTGGCCACCTCTTAGAATTTCAATATGATCGATCTGATCAATGGAAAATAAACGTAAATCAAAGGCACCGCCGTTTCCTGAAGGATCATTCTGCACGATACCATCAATCAGCACCACCGCATAGGCACTTCCTGCCCCTCTGAAAAATACCGATTTGTTTAATCCCGGGTTACTTCCTGAACCGGCTACAATGACACCTGCCTGTTCGCTGATTAATTCAGGGAGTGATTTGCCATTGCTGCGGTCTAAAGTTTCGCGACTGATAATGCTGACCACTTTACCTGTTTGTGATTGTTTCTGATCGTTTTTAGTTGCAGAAATAACCACATCCTTTAGTTTTAAGGTGTCCTGGGCATTGGCTTGGCCAATACCAAATTGCACAAGGCCAATGCCTGCTGCAATTAAGAATTTTGTTTTGTTCATTTGATTGTGAGTTTTGCCCACAGCCAACAGATAGAAAAGGAAATGAAAATACGAAACCGTTAAGTACTCCAATCCTAGCTTCAATCCCCGAAAGCTATGAAATTATATACTTGTGGCAGGTCTTCTGACTTACTCCCGGTTATTTAGCCTTCCCATTCAGTTAAAAACAGTGGCATAGAATTAAAAACCGTTACAGAGCTTACAGCTGCGGGACAGTTGCAGAATTACACTGCATTCCCTTTTAATTCCGGCACAAAACGCCGGAAACCAAAAGCGCTGCAAAAGTAGTAAAATAAAGCTATTCGTAAAACAGTAAAATTGAGGCTGATTAATTCTTATAAGTGTTCAATGGTTAGTTCACTATTCGGCCATTAAAATCGATTTCGTTTCAGCTAATTTAGCTTTTTCTTCTTCGCTTACTGTTGGGAAATCAAGGTTCAGTTTTTTCAGCTTGTCTAAAATGATTTCACTGATGGCTAAGCGGGCAAACCATTTTTTATCAGCCGGAATAATATGCCAGGGCGCACTTTCCGTACTGGTTTCATTAATGGCTTCCTGGTAAGCAGACATGTAATCATCCCAGTGCCCTCTTTCTTTAATATCGCCGGATGAAAATTTCCAGTTCTTAGTCGGATCTTCGATCCTTTCGAGGAAGCGTTGTTTCTGCTCGGCTTTACCTACGTTTAAGAAAAATTTCAAGATGACTGTTCCGTTAGCACAAAGGTGTGACTCGAAATTACGGATACTTTCATAACGTTTTTTCCAGAAGTCTTTATTTACTTTTTTCACCTCTTCCATGCCAGGGATTTTCTCATTCAGGATATACTCCGGATGGACTTTACAAGCCAGTACATTTTCGTAATGAGAGCGGTTATGGATCCCAATCCTACCCCTTTCGGGCAAAGCCAGGTAATGCCGCCATAAAAAGTCATGCTCATATTCTTTAGCGGTAGGTACTTTAAAACTAAATACCTGGCAGCCCTGTGGATTTAGCCCGCTCATGACATGTGCAATGGCACTGTCTTTTCCTGCCGCATCCATGGCCTGAAAAATGATTAAAACGGAGTGTGTGCCGGCAGCATACAGTTTTTCCTGCAGGTGGCTGATTTCAATTTTAGTTTTAACCAGTTCATCTTTTGCCTTTTCTTTATTAAATGTGCCTGTATAATCGGTTTCTACCTTCTTTAAAGAAAATTTTTTATCTCCCTGTACAATTAGCGCTTTAAATTCGTTTTTCATTCTTATGTATGTTTAAGATAATTCAGTGTATCCATTTTTTTAAATATAGAACTAAAAAATAAGTAAATTAAAAACGTTAATTTGCATATAGAGTTTTTTATATTTAACGCCCATAGCATTTATCAAATACCATCTTAGCCAATATGTTTAAAGAGATAAAAAACAAGTACTTACGTTATTCTGCAATATTTGTATTCTTTATAATAATTTTCTTTTCTGCGCTTCAACTTAATTTTTTATGGCTATTTGGTTATTCTCCAAGTACAAAGGATATAAAAATGCCTACCCTGCGTGTAGGATCTGAACTGTATACCGCAGATGGTAAACTCATCGGCAGGTACTTTAAAGAAAACCGGACACCGGTAAATTTCAATGAAATAGCACCCAGTGTGATTAATGCCCTGGTGGCCACGGAAGATGTTCGCTTTTATAAGCATTGGGGGGTAGATGCACAGGCGGTTGGCCGTGCGGTGATCGGCTTAGGCGAAAAAGGTGGTGCCAGTACCATCACCCAGCAGCTGGCAAAAAATCTTTACCGCACCAGGTACAATAAATCGCAGGGGCTGCTTGCAAAAGTCCCGGTTGTCCGTACCGTGATCTTTAAATTGAAAGAATGGATGACTGCCGTTAAGATTGAATCGAATTACTCTAAAAATGATATCATCACCATGTATCTGAATACGGTTTCGTTCGGTAACAATGCTTATGGCATTAAAACTGCCAGCAGGATCTATTTTGATAAGGATGCCAAAGACCTGGGGGTTACGGATGCAGCCATGCTGGTGGGCATGCTGAAAGGGACCACCATGTATAACCCAACTAAAAATCCGGAACGGGCACTGGAACGGAGAAATGTAGTGTTAAGGCAAATGAACAAGTATAAATACTTAAGTAATGATAGCTTAACAGCATTGTCAAAGGAACCGGTTAAACTAAAGGCAGGTGAACTGGAAGATGGCAGTGATGGTGATTCATACCTGAGGGCCGCAGTAGCCAAATACCTGGAAAAATGGTGTACAGACAATGGATATGATTTATATGAGGATGGGTTAAAAATATATACTACCATTGATTCTAAGCTTCAAAAATATGCGGAAGAAGCTGTTGCAGAACAAATGAAAACCCTGCAACGCAGGTTTTATAGTGTTTGGGGAAATGAAGACCCATGGTATGACTCGGAAAAGAATAAAGTAGATTATCCGGAAAGGGCCATGAAAAACTTACCGGTATACAGCATGCTGATGAAGAAATTCTCCAGTCAGCCTGATTCGGTTAAGGCTTATTTCAACAAGAAAAAGCGCATGAAGATTTTCACCTACAAAGGTGATCGCGATACTTCCTTTTCAACTTTGGATTCGATCCGTTATTATGGAAAGATTTTAAATACCGGAATGATGACCATGGAGCCAGCCAGTGGGAAAATTAAAGTGTGGGTGGGTGGCATTGACCATAAATTCTTTAAGTATGATCATGTTAACCAGGCAAAACGCCAGGCCGGATCTACTTTTAAACCCTTTGCATACCTGACTGCTTTAGAGCAAGGCATGAGCCCGTGTGATAAATTTACTGATAAACCGGTTAAAATTAAATACCAGGATAAGGGAGAAACCAAATACTGGGAACCTAAAAATGCCGATTACAGTGTGACTTATCAAGACATGAGCCTGCGCTGGGCCATGGCCAGATCTGTGAATACCATTACGGCCCAGGTGACGGAAAAGGTGGGTTGGGACAATGTGGTTAAGTCTGCACATGAATGCGGCATTGACAGTCACCTGGAATCAGTTCCTTCAGTGAGCTTAGGTTCAAATGATGTAACCGTTTATGAAATGGTAAAGGCATACAGTACTTTTATGAATAAAGGGGTTAAAACTGATCCTATCCTGGTTGAAAAAATTACCGATCAGGATAATAATGTGATTGATGAGTTTAAGCCAAAAACAAAGCGTGTACTCACCGAAGAAATAGCCTGGTTAATGACGTATATGTTTCGTGGTGGTATGGAAGAGCCAAGAGGAACCTCTCAGGCCTTATGGGAGTGGCCAGATTTATTTAAAAAAAATAACCAGATTGGCGGTAAAACAGGTACTTCATCTGATTATGTAGATGCCTGGTATATGGGTTTAACAAAGGATTTGGTTACCGGCGTTTGGGTGGGTTGTGATGAAAGAACTGCACACTTTAAAAATGGAGAACAAGGCGAAGGATCAAGAACAGCCTTGCCAATCTTTGCTAAATTTATGGAAAAGGTATATTTAGATCCATCCAGTGGATATTCTTACGGACCATTTCCAAAAGCAACTGTAGAAATTACCAGAAGTTATAACTGTCCGAGCCCGCAATATGTAAGAGATACCACCTCAGTAGATACTGCCGCGGTAGATTCTACTCAATTTGATGTACCCGAAACAGCCGATCCTGTTAATCCGGTAACGCCAACTGAACAGGAAGTGAAAAAAGAAGAGAAGAAACAAGATCCGGATCCTGCCCAGCCTGTACAAACGGTTCCCTTAACCCGAAAAGAAGAACGTGAATTGAAAAGAAAACAGCGCCAGGAAGAAAGAGAAAAGAAAAAAAACGAGAATAATTAAGACCAGCCTTGTCTAATCAAGCCTGATAAATTGCTGAAATGTTAAATAAGAAATAATATTTTAAAGATTAACTATTTTTGATGCCGGAATTTTGATAGATCAATTTTCTGCATGTTAAACCGACATTCACTAAACATATATATGAAAAAAGGCTCTACTTTAATAAGGAGGTACCTTCCCCTGTTGTTCTTACTTGTAATTTCTTTTTCGGTTCAGGCACAGTATTTCGGGCAAAATAAAGTAAGATATAAAAAGCTTGATTTCAAGGTTTTGCAGACACCGCATTTTGAAATTTATTATTACATAAAAAATGAAGCCTTACTAAAGAAATTTTCTCAGGAGGCAGAAACCTGGTATAAGATGCATCAGGAAGTATTCAGGGATACTTTCTTAAAGAAAAATCCAATCATCCTGTATAACAATCATTCTGATTTTCAGCAAACGACTGCCCTTCAGGGTGAAATCGGCATTGGTACCGGTGGTGTGACAGAAGCACTTAAAAACAGGGTAATTATGCCGGTAATGGAACTAAACAGTCAAACACGACATGTATTGGGGCATGAACTGGTACACGCTTTTCAATACCATACGCTGTTGGAAAAAGATTCGATCAGTCTTGAAAATGTGGGTCAGACGCCGCTCTGGATGGTTGAAGGAATGGCAGAGTATCTTTCTATCGGGAAAAAGGACGCCTTTACTTCCATGTGGATGCGCGATGCCATGCTGAACCGGGATATCCCTTCATTGAAAGACCTAACCAATTCCAATAAATACTTTCCTTATCGGTATGGTCAGGCATTCTGGACGTATATTGGATCTCAATATGGTGACACGACCATTGTTCCCTTATTTAAGAATACGGCAAAATATGGCTATGAAAATGCCATTCGATATACTTTTGGTTATGATGACAAGACGCTATCCGGCTTATGGAAAAATGCGATTGATGCACACTATAAACCCATGTTAAAGGCAGATAGTTCACAGATCAAAATTACAGGAACTAAAATTATAGATAATAAAAATGCGGGAAATATGAACGTTGCGCCTGCCCTGAGCCCGGATGGGAAATATCTGGCTTTCATGTCTGAAAAAGATCTTTTTGGCATTGATCTGTTTTTGGCTGATGCCAAAACTGGAAGAATAATCAGGAAGCTCAGCAGCCAGATCAGTAACGGCCACATTGACGATTTTAATTTTATTGAATCTGCCGGTGCCTGGTCGCCAGACAGTAAGCAGTTTGCCTTCAGTATTTTCAGTCATGGCAGAAACCAGATGATGATTATTGATGTATCAAACGGAGCAACCACTTCCCAGACATCCATGCAGCAGGTGCAACAATTCGGCAATCTTACCTGGTCTCCAAATGGAAAGGATATTGCATTTTCAGGAATGGTAGAAGGACAGAGTGATATTTTCTCTTACAATTTAGATACGAAACAAATCACTCAGATAACCAATGATGTTTATTCTGATTACGCACCCAATTATTCTCCGGATGGTAAAAAGATTGTATTCTCTTCTGATCGGGCAGCCATTCAAAGCAATAATATCACGGCCGTAAACCCGATCAATTTAGCCATTTACGATATTGAAAATAAAACCGTCAGCAATTTAAATGTATTTCCTGGCGCCAATAACTTAAACGCACAATTTTCAGGAAATAGCCAGAATATCTATTTCTTATCCAACAGAGATGGCTTCAGAAACCTTTATAAATACAATTTCTCTGATAACAGCGTTGATCAGCTTACCGATTATTTTACAGGGATTAGCGGTATTACAGAATTCTCACCTGCAATTTCCGTTTCCACTACCGACGACATTGTATACAGCTATTACCGCTATCAGCGCTACACACTATACAATGCAAAGTTAAATAGCTTCAAACCTAAAAGAATAGGGAATCAGGATGAAAATTTTGATGCAGCCATACTGCCGCCTATGGAAAATATAGGTGTAAACATTGTAAACTCCAATTTAAACAATTTCGACAGGTTTGAAAAGGTGGTGGCAGATTCTTTAAAAACGGTAGCTTACAAACCAAAATTCAGGTTAGACTATCTGGCCAATAGTGGTGTTGGTGTTTCTTCAAGCCGTTTTGGCACCGGCGTTGCAGGTGGAATTGTGGGCATGTTCAGTGATATTTTAGGAACAAATCAAATCATTGCCAATATCTCTGTTAACGGGCAGATTTATGATGCCGGTGGTTTGGTAGGATACATTAACCAGAAAAGCAGAATTAACTGGGGTGCCGCCATTTCTCACATTCCTTATGTTTCAGGATTTAATTCCGTTAGCTATGAAAAACTACCGGCAGATAATAACACCACTGTTGATGCGGTAGCACAAAATACCGATATCATCAGAACTTTCGAAGATCAGGTACAGCTTTTTGCGGCATATCCATTCAGTAAAATTCATCGTTTTGAATTAGGTGGCGCATTTTCGCGTTACAGTTACAGGATTGACAGATACAGCAATTATTATAATACAGCAGGTAGCTATATTGGTGCTGACCGGAAAAGGATTTCCAATGAATTAGCTTCACAGGATTATGGTATTCCGTTTAATTCCTTTACGCTTTACCAATTGAATGCAGGCTTTGTTGGCGATAATTCTATTTTCGGTCTTACTGGTCCGTTAGATGGTTTCAGATACCGGGTAAGTGCAGAAAAATATTTTGGGACGTATAATTTTTCGGGCGTAACTGCAGATTTAAGAAAGTACTGGAGATTAAAACCAGTAACCATTGCGGCCAGAACTTATAATACCTTAAGAATTGGCAAAGATGCAGATCGACTTTATCCTATGTATGTGGGTTACCCCTATTTAGTAAGGGGCTACGAATCAAATTCGATTTATAAAACCACTTCCGCTCAATCTTCAGAATCTTTTGATATCAATCAGTTAACAGGTAGCAAAATTGCTGTTTTTAATTTCGAACTCCGGTTACCATTTACAGGACCTAAGAAATTAGCTGCAATACCATCTAAATTCCTTTTCAGCGATTTAAATCTATTCTTTGATGCCGGTTTAGCCTGGACAAATGATACGCAGGTAAAATTTAAAAGCGAACCCACATATGTAACGGAGACGTTAAAAGATGTTAATGGAAATCCGGTTTTAGATAGCAGTGGAAAACAACTTACATTTCAGTCAACCACTGAGCGGGTGCCTGTCATGAGCGTAGGGATCTCTTTACGGGTAAACGTTTTCGGGTATTTTGTACTTGAACCTTATTATGCCATTCCGTTCCAGCGTAAAGATGTAAAAGGCGGCGTATTTGGTTTAACCTTTGCCCCTGGTTGGTAATCTGTATCTGACCTCACTCAAAAGCGTTCCACTTCAATTGGAGCGCTTTTTTTGTGCAGGAAGGATTTGAATTTAAGATAAGCTGGTAAAGGCCAGGTTAATCTGATTGGTTACATTTCTATGCAACAATATGTTTTCAAAGTCTAAGCCTATCGTTAAATCTATCCAATCCGGATTGCAGGATCTGACCAAACGCTCTTTCTGCATTCTGGTGAACCGGCTTATGATTTTGAAACGTGCCAATGCTTGTGCTTCGCTTTTAAATTCTTCAAAGTATACCAAACGTGTTAACTGTTGCCCGTTATCAAAAAACAAATTTGGCATCTGTTTATAGAAATCCAATGTTTTAATTAAATCAGAACTCATGCCTACGTGCATGCTGGTGCGATTTCTGTCGGTAACGATGTAAACAAACTTTTTCATAATCTTCAAAATATTAATTAACTAAACTAATTAGTATACCTTCTTGCAATTCAAAATAATATTACTAACTTTATGAGCATAAAATTACTAACTATTTTAGTAATTCCAAATTTATTTCAAATTTTATTTTTATGTCGAATATTTCAAATAACTTAAAGTATCTCAGAAAGAAAAAGGGCCATACACAGCAGAATTTCGCTGATATTATGGAAATTAAGAGATCACTGATTGGGGCCTATGAGGAAGATAGAGCCGAGCCAAAATATGATTTGCTAAAAAAAATAGCAGAATATTTTGACTTAACCATTGATGAGTTTATTAACGAAAAGATAAGCGACAGCTGGAAACCTAAGCCTAAAAGTTCCGGATCTAATTTAAGGGTGTTGAGTATTTCGGTAGACCAGAATGACAGGGAGAACATTGAACTAGTACCTGTTAAGGCCAGTGCCGGTTACCTTAATGGCTTTTCTGATCCGCAATACATCAGCGATCTTCCAAAGTTTCAGTTACCCATACCTGCGCTTCGCCAGGGTACATTCAGGGCTTTTGAAATTATGGGCGACAGTATGTTACCCGTTCAGGCTGGTAGTGTAATTATTGGCGAATACCTGGACAACTGGAATGAGGTGAAAACTGGTGAAACCTATGTGATCATCAGCAAAAACGAAGGAGTAGTATATAAAAGAGCCGGAAATCGTTTCAAAGAAAATAAAGATTTGAAACTCATTTCTGATAATAAAGTATATGATGCCTACACGATAGCAGCAGACGATATCCTGGAAATCTGGAAGGCCAAAGCCTATATATCCACTTCCTTACCTGAACCTGCACCAGACCCAACCATGGAAACCTTAACCCAGATGATGGCACAAATGCAAAAATCTATTTCACAGCTGAATAAAAATTAACACTTTTTAACTTATGCCCGATTAAACTGTATGATGCTTTTCAGCTCTATTATACCAACACATAAATAATCAGAACATGAAAAAAGCAATTTTAACCATCGCAATAGCAGTAATGGGTTTTACTGCCGCATTTGCGCAAGACAGTACCAAAAAGATAAGAAGACAAATGCCTACAATGACTGCAGAACAAAGGGCAGAAAAGGTAACTTCCAGACTGGAAAAACAATTGGCGCTTACGCCTGATCAAAAAACTAAGGTGTATGCCGTAGAATTGGAAAACGCTAAAAAAATGGAGGCCTGGAGAAAATCCGATCATGGCGATAGGAAAGATAAAATGGCTGAACGTAAAACAGCAATGAGTGAACAAAAGGCAAAAATTGATGCCATCTTAACCGCAGATCAAAAAACCAAAATGGAAGCTTTCCGCACAGAGGCAAGAGAAAAAGGTGAAAAGATGCGTAAAGGATTTCGTCGCGGCGACCGCTCAGACAAAGCGCCTGTAGTATCCAATCCGCCTGTTCAAGGATAAAGGCAGCAAAATAATATTCGATAAAAAAAGTACGGAAATTCAATTCCGTACTTTTTTTGTGTCAAATTGAATGGTGAAAGCGAATATGAATGAACCTTTTTAATTTAAATAGCCACTTCTTTTTAAAAAATCTGCCCACACTTGGTATCCCGCAGGCAATAAATGTAAACCGTCCTTAGTTAATGCTGCCCTTAGATGCTGATTTTCATCAGTGAAATTTGGATAAAGGTCAACCACGGTAACGTTTTTTGATGTAAACTTTCTGATCTCTTCATTGAGATAAAGAATATGTTCATCCTTACCATAATGATTTTTAAATTTTTCAAATGAACTGTTTACCGGCAACAGGGTGTTGAAATAAATTTGTGTTTTTCTTGATCCCTTCCTGATGCTTGTAATCATCTTTTTATAATTTCTCAGAATGATGCTGTCGGGAATATTTCTGGAAATATCGTTTATCCCGATTAAAATAAAAATTTTAGCGGGCTTTCCGTCAATCACATCCTGCAGCCTTTCTAAAACACCGAATGTAATATCACCGGAGATGCCACGGTTTTTAGCTTGTGGTAAATCCAGTAGTTTTGCCCAGTCTGTTCCGGCTGTAATGCTGTTGCCTAAAAAAACAATATCCTTTTTTGACTTTGGATCATCTTTAAACTTTTTTACCAGTTCTACATATTTACCAGGCCGGTAAGTACTGTCCCAGGCAACAGTCTGGGCATTGGCAGCAACCGTTATGAAGAATAATAAACTGAACGCAGTAAAGCATTTACGGAATGGAAATAATTTCATGACAACCTTTTTTTCAAACTTAATTATTTTGCCTGAACTAACACATCCGGATAATCAGAAATAATACCATCAACATCCAGTGCTTTTAATTTTTGAATGTCTTCTGGTTTATTGGCTGTCCATGGGATAATTTTAACGCCATCAGCATGTGCTTTAGTCACCATTTCTGCAGTAACCATTTGCCATACCGGACTCAAAATAAAAGGTTTAAAGCCTAAATCTGCGATGTTTTCTTCGTAAGATTTTTTATTGGCTACGAGAAAGGATGTTTTGATTTTCGGGTATTTCTCGTGAATGATTTGAATGGTCCTTTTATCAAAAGACTGGATCACGACAAAAGGCGAAATTTTCTTCTTTTCAATCACATCCATCAATGATTTCACAAACACTTCAGGTGTTGGGTTGGTTAGGCCATCACCTTGCGGACTGCACTTGGTTTCGATATTATAAAAAAACTGCCGGCGTTTATTTTTCTTAATATCGTATTGTACTGAGTCAATTAAATCTGCCAGTAAAGGAATATAAGTTTTCACTTTCTGCTGTGTCGGAAACAAATCGTAGTATTTCGTCCCCAAATCAAACTGCTTTAATGCTGGATAATTCATCCCGAAGACCGGATATTTCTTTGCATCAGTGGCAGGGATATCTTGTCCATCAGGAGTAAGCATAAATGCGGGACTCAAATAATCATCATGCGTAACCACCACCTGTCCATCTTTCGTAATGTGTGTATCCATTTCCAAAGTGGTGATGCCTTTTATGTTCAACGTATTGATCATGGCCTTAATTGTATTTTCGGGCATCAGCCCTCTCCCGCCCCGATGTGCCTCTGCACTAAATGCCGGAAATGAGATGGTTTTTTGTCCGTAAGAATGTAGCGCAAAAAAGGATACTGCCGTAATTACGATTGCTGACCTAACTAATTTCATTTGCTGTGAATTAATGTTTATTGAATTGTTTAATGTTCTGATAATTTTACAAATGGTGATCAGGCAGTTACTTCCGCTTCGAATTGCTCTCCGAACCGGTCAGTGGCTACTACTTTCACTTTTTGCACTGTAGGATCAAAATGTGCCATAAATAAGTGATCTGTTGAACAAGCTTCCACAAAAGATCTTGGGTTAGGCAGTTTATCACCCTTGTATAACTTCACAGCCAGGGGATCAAATCCATCTTGTTGGGCCAGTGTACCCATTGCTTTCCCATCCAGAAAATATTCTACCTTCCATTCCGGATCATAATTCCATACGTTGGCTATCAACCTTTTCTGGTTGGTTAAAGTCTCCACATAAACAGCAAGCTGTTCTTTTCTATCACGACCAGTAGATTTATAATGCCATTTCAGTTTTGTTCCATCCACTTCATAAACACCATAACCACGGGGTGTTCCATCTTCACAGATTGGCCCCGTCCACCAGCCACCACAAACGGTACCATGGTTATGCTCGAAAACACCATTTTTAATTACATTTTTATTAAAGTGGGTATGGCCAGACATGATGTGAACATTTGGATAATCCTTAATTACGGCATAAAAATCATCATTGTTTTTTACAGCGTTATGTACCGGGATATGCAGGCAGATAATCAATAAGGCATCTTTTGGTACAAATTGCAAATCTTTAGCCAGCCAATCCAATTGTGTTGGGGTGATGTAGCCATCATAATTTCGCTCAGTACCTAAGTACCTGACATCATCCAGCACCACGTAATGTGCCTTGCCCCTGTTGAAAGAATAATAAGTAGGGCCGTAATGTGCTTGAAAAGTCCTGTCGGATGTTTCATCACCACCTTGTCTGTAATCCTGATCATGGTTGCCCAATGCCTGGAAAAAAGGAATCCCAATTTGTGCGATTGCTTCATCATAAGCCGGGAATAAATCAAAATTGTCCCAAACTAAATCACCAACCCCAATACCATGAACAGGTATTTTACCCATTCCCTGAACTACTTTTTTAGTATCAGGAACTGAAGTTTCCATCATTTGCTGCACATCATTTTTATTTTTAACCTGAGGATCAGCCCAGATAATGAAATTGTGCCTGTTATCATTTTGCTTCAGGGCCTTAAGGTCAAAATTCAATTTTCCGGCAGTATCCGGCTTATAATAATGCCTGGCAATACTGCTTTCTGTTTTAAACTCATAGCCAGCCGGCGTACTGATCCAGACAAAGCGGGCCAGATCATTCAATTTAATTTCGTAATGGCCGGTTTTGTCGGTTTGAACAACCTGGTACCCGTCTGAAATGACGGCACCAGCTACGGCTTTGCCTTTACTGGTAACGAAACCGCTTACCACGCCATCAACCGTAAAAAGGGAAGAAGGGAAAGATTTTAGACTAACAAAAAGGGTTGTGGTTAACAGGCTTGTTTTTTGGATGAAAGATCTTCTGTTCATAATAGGAGGATTTAAATTCATCAACCAAGCCACCAATAACGAATGGCTTGATTGAATATATTAATTAACGATAACTGTAAAACCAGTGGCCTGTTGAATTTCTGAAAGTTGTGAGGTCGACTTTAGTTCGACATTTTTGGCTACTCTTCCGGTGCTCCATAAGCCGGTTGTGGCATCATAAATACCACCGAGCATGGTAAAGTTACTGGTAGCCGGAAATGCGTACTTACTGGTGTTGGTACCACCGCCGTAAAAGTTGACACGTTTTCTATTCTGGATGACACTGTATTTATCGGTATTGGTGATGCGGTAACCTACCTCGGGTGGTCCGGCTGTATAGACGCTTCCACCCCCACCAAACATGACCACATCTAATGGAACCGAACTTGCACTTACCGTTGTGCCATCAAACACAGCAATACCTGCAACGTTACCACTGTTCGCCAGTAAATTAGTGGTAGCTGTACCAAAATCATCTCCGTTTAATGTAGAATAGGCTTTGGCGGCAATCCAGACAGCATTGCTGATGTCAGTTGATGCGGAGCCCCAAATTTTCTTATTGCTTCCGCCAACGTAACAAAACTGCCCCTTTTTAACTGAACCGGTGGTGATGTTAAACTTATACGTCCGCACGCCGCCCATTGCCCATCCTAAGGTTGGTGCAGCCGTAATCCCGGCATTATTAGACGTTACAATTGACATCGGCGTAACGGCGAAATTTATATCCCTGGTGGCTTTAAACTGTATATATTCATTGTTGGCATCAGATCCATCGGGATCCGTCAGGTATCCGGTCACTACCAATGGCGATACTTTGATGACATCCAGTTCGTAAATATCTTCTAAAGTTCTTGGCCATAACTGCAAACCGTCTGAATTTCTGAAAACAATTCCGGTAAAATCAGCAAAAGGAACCATGGCAGATTTAGCCAGCTGGGCAGTAGCTTCGGTATGAATGGTCGCTTTTCCAAAACCATCATTAATCACTTTGTTTCCTGAAAAGGTATCACCGGTAACCGGCTCGGGTGCTGTTACACCTTTGCTGATCGTGATCAGCGTGCTTTCGTAAAAATCAGGACGGCTGATCAGTGTGGCGGTATTCACTGCCTGCGTTCTTACACTTCTGCCTGAGGAGATTTTTTTAATTTCACCTGCATTAACGCCGGTAAGCTGCAAAATCCCATCAACCCTTTTCATGGTGCTTCCGTCTATTTTAACATGAACAGAATCACCAGGAACATAATTTGCAGAGGCTGTACCAATATTAATGGCGATTCCCCTTAAAGAATCAATACCACTTCCGGTAATCCGGCTATTTTGAACAATCAATAATCCTGCAGGAATATTTCCGCTGGCCTGATCGGAAATGACCACACCCCTGATGCTGCTTGCACCCGATAAGTTGGTGGTATTTAATTGTATTTCTGTATTCTTATAAAGTTTGCGTAAATCAAAGTTTGCAATAAAGGGACTTGGATTCACCGATACATAATCACTGTCGCGCTTGCAGCTCATGAAAGTGCTCCCCAAAAGAAGAAGCGCAGTCATGTAATATATTATTTTTTTCATCTTATTTAAGAATTAAGGTTTTTGCCACCAAACGAGTGTATTGATATCATCAACGCCCTGAGCGGCAACGGCATTTCGATAAGAAGTTGGATTGGTAGATTGTGTTACCAGCGGATAATTTAACCTTGCCGGCATTTTTCCACCGTTGGCCAGACCTGTACCCACCTGTAAAAAAGGATGTTTTGTTCTGCGATATTCCAGCCATTGCTGAAAATCAACCATAAACAGGGCATAATATTTCTGAATGTGGATCAACTGCATCTTACTTGGTGCGTTGCGCACCTGATTTTCCAATGGCAGAGCATTGCTCCAGGCAATATCGGCAGCATTAACATAACTGATCACCTCCGGACTGCTCGCACTGGTAAATCTTTCAGGCATCCAGTAATTTACGGCATCAGCTATTCCTTTTAAATAATAGGCTTCACCCGTGCCGCTAATCCAGCCTTTTGCTGCTGCTTCGGCTAAAATAAAATCAACCTCGGCACAATTCATAATGATTCCCGTATAGCGGTCCGTTTGTAAGGTGTATGGAGCATTGGTGGCATCAGAATAAAAATAAGATTGTTTTTTGATTGAATTACCTGCATCATACCCACTGGGTACGCCGACATATCCATCTGGTCCGGGTGCAATTCCAAACCTGCTTACATTATTTTTACCCAGTTGGGGATTAATGCGCGGATCGGCCCAAGCACTCAGGTTGCTCAGGAAAAAATCGGTAATGGCCGGTGTTCTGAAATCGACGGCCCTTACATTGATCATAAATGGAGAAGAATAAACTGCTGTACTGCTATTGGTTCCGTTCCATAGAATTTTTGCCGTATGGCTATTATTTTCCATAACCGGATAATTGGCCTTATTGGTATCTGCAATTTCCTTGATTTTAGCAATTACCCGGGCACTTACATCAGATTTTCCTGAAATGCGAAGCAGTAACCTTAAGTAAAGTGAGTTGCCAAATCTGCGCCATTTATTGATATCGCCCTGATAAACCGGATCTGCATTGGCTGAAATCGTTGTGCCTGTGGCTAACAGTTTATTGGCCTCTTCCAATTTATCTAACAAATCCAGGTAAATGTCTTTTTGTTTATCAAAAGCAGGTTCTATTATGCCTTCTTTACCCTTATTGGCTTCAGAATAAGGCACATCACCATAAACATCTGTCAACAGCTGGAAAACCCAGGCCTGTGTGATTAAAGATATCCCTTTATAGGATGCATTCAGAGATTCAGGACGGTTTGCAATGGTATAAATATCCCTCAGGTTGGTTAATTCCAGATACCAATTGTTCCAGGTGTAATCTGCCCAGTTCCGGCGAACATCATACCTGAAAACTTTTCCTTCAGCATCACTGATATCGACCGTAACCTGCATCAACTCATTGTTGAAATTCCGGTTACGCACCATATTGGTTGATAATACATTAACGAGCGCGGGCGCCAGTAACTGCCCTGCTGTAGTATTGGTACGACCGATCGGATCGGTATTGACCTCATTAAAATCTTTCTTGCAGGAAAGGGCTGATAAACAGAGTGCTGATAATAATATATAACTGGTTATTTTATTTTTTGTCTTCATTATCTATAATTTTATAAACCCACCACTAAACGTACACCATAACTTCTGGTAGAAGGCAACTGACCTGTTTCAAAGCCCTGCACAATGTCGCTACCGGATAATGTGCCGAATTCCGGGTCAAATGCCGGCCATGGCGACCATATAAATAAATTTCTGCCGTAAGCACCAATGGTAAGTCTGGTAAAACCGATTCTTTTTAAGAAAGCCGGACCAAAGGCATAGGTGATATTTGCTTCCCTGAATTTCAGGTAGTCGGTTCTGAATACACTGCCTTCGGCCTGATCTGAACCATAAAGTGAGGTATAGAAACTTTCCAGGTTGGTGGCCACCACATCATTCTTGCGGTAAGTACCATCTGCATTTTGCACTACCCCATCACCCACAACGCCATTATAACGTCCGGGTAAGGTAAGGTCTAATTTCCCCAGGGAAGCCATTCGTGAAAATGTTAAAGAGTGGGCTACTGCGCCTAACTGAGCATCAAACAAACCATTGATACTGAAATGATCATAAGTAAAGGTAGAGCCAAAACTAAACCTGAATTTAGGCATGGTATTTCCCAGGTAAATGAGATCAGAAGTACTGATTTTGGCATTACCTGTAGCAGAATCATAAATAATTTGTCCATCCGGCGATCTCATGTAGCCTCGTCCGTATAAATCACCCATGCTGCCGCCTACATTTGCAACGATTTGTCCGCCGCCTAATGCACCTGTGCGCAGCACTACTGAACTATCAGCCAGTTCTTCAATCCGGTTTCGGTTAGCTGTAAACGTTCCGGTAAGTTCCCATTTAAATTTCCTGGTTTGAACAGGTGTACCATTTACCGCAATTTCAATTCCCTTATTCTGCACGCGGCCGACATTGAAAACGGCCACATTATAACCTGTAGACCGGTCGATAATCCGGTTTAAAATCTGGTTTTTGGTATTGCCCAGATAAGTGGCAAAATCAAAATTAAGTCGGTTTTTAAATAAGCGTAATTCCGTACCCAATTCAATAGTGTTTGTTTTCAGTGGTTTCAAATTCGGATTCGGCAACACATTGGGGTTGGTCATGGCATTATCGGGATATATACCATTTGAAGCCAGACCATAATTATAAGCCGTACGATATGGTGTGGTACCACCACTTCCCACCTGAGAAACCGATACCCTTAATTTAAAGAAGCTGATCACTTTGGGAAGAGATAACAAATCGGACACGATTAATGAGGTACTGGCCGATGGATAGAAAAAACCCACGTTATCTGTTCTGGATGGCGTGGCTAAAGTACTGCTCCAATCCTGACGGCCTGTCAAATCTAAATACAGGTAATTTTTGAAACTGAAAGATAGTGCTGCATAAAAACTGTTTATCCTGTATTTTGCTGTATCGGGTACAGAAACCAGCGGGCTCAAATTGTTATCCAGTTGGTAAATTCCCGGTACCACCAATCCATCTGCACGCAGTTCAGATTTTTTATATTCATTACGCATCTGGCTGCCACCTGCATTGGCATTCAGGTGCAGATTGTTACTGATTTTTTTATCGTACCGCAACAGGAAGTCAAAATTGGTTTCATAGGAGTTAATGTCCTGTACGCGGTAAGATCCCTGGGCAAACTTATTTCCGGCCGCATCCCAGGGGCGTTGCGTTTCGCGGATATCTTTATTGTAATCAATTGAACCCCTTAATAATAAACTCAATTCTTTTGAAATCTTATAAGTAGCCTGAATATTACTCAAAATTCCGTTTCTCCGCTGCTTATTGATGTATTGCTCGGAGATGGCATAAGGACTTTCAGGATTGGTCGTGGTAATATTTACAAATTGTACATTTTCCTTCCCGGGTGCCCAGTAATCCCTGTACCAATCTGTATTCACGTTGGGTTGGGCAAACATAAACCAATACATCAACGACTGGTTTCCATAACCGGTTGCGGGCAGATTATCACTGTGCCTGTTGTTATAAGCGGCTTTAAACGATACACTAAATTTTTTATTGACATCCGTATTGGCCGAATACGAAACTGAAGTGCGATCCAGGCCGGTGTTGGGTACAATCCACTCATTGTTACCATGGCTGGCGGAGAACCTCATCCCTACACCTTTATATGATCCATCCAGGCTCAGGGAATTTAACGACTCAAAACCCGTTTGAAAAAAGGCATCTACCGGGTTTTGATAGGCCATCCATGGTGTGCGGGTGGTGCCCCGGGTCTTGGTAGCCGGGTCATATTGGTAAAAACTGGCGCCTGTGCCAAATGGTGCACCCCAGCTTGAACTGGTTCCATTGGTGCTGGGCCCATCTTCTGTTGCACCGTAAGAAAAGTAAGGTACACCAAACTGACCCTGACCAAACTGATTTTGCGCTGCAGGGCTGTTATTCACCTGCTCCCAGGTACTATTTGACGTAAAGGTAATGTTCAACTTCTTATTGGCCCTGCCTGATTTGGTGGTGATAATGATGGCACCATTTGCACCACGCTGCCCGTATAATGCCGAAGCGCCCGGACCTTTCAAAACGGTAACGCTTTCAATATCATCAGGATTAAGGTCATTGAGTGCCGAACCAAAATCGGCCGGCATCACATCACCTGATGTTCCATAAACACCTCCGGATGAACCTGCTGTACGTCTGGCAGAACTGCTGGCTACTACCCCATCAATTACAATTAACGCTTCATTGTCTCCGGTAAGGTTATTTTCACCACGTAAAATAATTTTATTAGAAGCTGCCGGACCACTGTTACGCACCAAATTTAAACCAGCTACTTTTCCAGAGAGTGATTCTGTCCAGTTGCTGGAAACGGCATTTGTCAAGGAAGTACTATCCACCTGCGTAACCGAGTAACCCAATGCCTTTTCATCACGTTTGATCCCTAAGGCTGTAACCACCACTTCATTCAGGTTACTGGCTGACGAAGCTAAACGGATGACTACATTATTTTCGTTGTTGTTAAAAACGCGGCTGACAGCGGTGTAACCGACCATGTTATAGACTACCTTGGTGCCTTTAGCAACATTAATAACGTAGTTTCCTTTTTCATTGGTCACCCCTAAAACCTTTCTGTTATCATCCGTTATGGTAGTACCTATTAGAATCTGTCCGTCATCATCATCCAGAACCGTTCCTTTTACAATGATGTTGGCAGGGTTAATTTGAGCAGACGCATGGCTAAAGCAGATCAGTTGTAAAACCATGATAGCAGCAAACAGTCTACATCCTGAATGAAAGCGGTTCCTCTTTTTTTCGAATTTGAGACCATTATTCGGATTACATTCCTTAAAATTTGCAAGACATTGCGGCAGGTAAAATTTTCGAGTAAATTTTTTAATCATATTCGTTATATTCGGTTAGTAAGTATCATCTAATTCGATTTACCCCTTCCCAATTCAGGAGCAAAGTAAGCCTGTTCACGTTAAAAATATGTTAACTGCAGATTAAGGTATACCAATAGGTCTTGATTAATTTCGAATAGTTTTATTTTGATTACATTATATTTCGAAATATTATCTTTAACGTAAAACGAAAGTAATAACGAATAACAGTAATTACAAACATTGACTGTCAATAACTACCGAAATCGAATGGAATTTTGCATTAAAAAATATCGATCAGTAGAAAAAAGAAAGGTGGTAATCAGAAGAGAAACTAAAAATATCGATGCACAGGCATCTTTAAGGAACAATTGTAGGATTAAATTGTAGACTATTGGAAATTTACAGGCATGATCTACCTGTTCAAATTAATTCAATAATATTAAGTAACATTTTAATGATATAAAATATCGAAACATAAAGAAACCCAATTTAGTTAACCATTATAACTTAATATATACTTATTGTAAAGTTTTCTTAAAGAATAAGTTCTCTCTAAAACAACCAGCAGGATAATTGGTAAAACGACCCAGGTAAAAATCTGGAGCACATAAAAAATATAGGCAACTAATCCTATTAACCTGAAAGCCTCCAGGTAACAGATCCATCTTCTCTGTTCCAGTAAAGCGCCAATATTGATTAAAGTGATTAAAACGAAGACCAGGATAGCCCATTTGTCTAGAGCACTTAAATAAGGGAAAAACATCGTGGCAAGCGTTAGAGTGGCAACCACCGCAACCAACTGCATATTGAGGTATTTTTTAAATTTAAAAGTAGATCGTTTCTTTTGTTTATCCTGGAAATAGCGGGCTTCCAGAACCGGCCTGATATTTTGATCCATCAATGCCGGACTTCCGAATAAGGCATTCCATTTTGCTTTAAAGCCATGTGCCAGCCGATAAGCTGCTGCTATTTCGAGGTAATAATGAAAATGCTGCCACAGAAAACTATAGCTTTTAATGGGGTGCGTTAATCCGTATTGAGGTGGTTCTTCTTCCTGCTGAAAAGTACCAAAAAGCTTATCCCAGAAAACAAAAACATCACCATAATTTTTATCCAGATATTTTTCATCAGAAGCATGGTGAACACCATGGAGCGAGGGCGTGATCAACACCTTTTCCAGCCAGCTGATTTTTCCGATGAGTTGTGTATGGGTGAAAAAGGAATAAGCACCATGTGCAAGCAGAATGGTAATGATCATCGACGGCTGAAAGCCAGTCAGTGGCAGGGCGCACCAGAAAACATTCCTGAAAATGGCCTGAATGGTGGTAATCCGGGCGGCAGCCGTAAAATTAAATTCCTCACTTTGATGATGTACAATATGTGCAGCCCAGAGAAAGTTAATTTCATGCCCTAAACGGTGATACCAGTACCAGACAAAATCTGTAGCCAGTAATAAAAGCAGCCATACGTACCATTTATTAGGAATCTGAAATAAAGCATAATGCTGATAAACCCATTCATATACCTGGTAAAAGCTGGCTGCAATAAATAAATTCAATAACCGCTCGGCGATACCTACACTGAAATTAGCAACGGAACTTTCATACTTAAATACCTCTTTCCGCTTTCTTTGCTGCGCAACTTTATACTCAATGAACACAAAAACAAAAAAAGCAGGAATGGCAAATGCGAGGTAGTTTACAGTCATGATGATTACATTTCTTGAATATCAATACCGCAAACATATAAATAATCTACTAATTATATAGATTATATAGTTTACTATTTTAAATTAGTTGCCATTCTATTCGTTTAATATTTATTGTTTCTATTAATTTGCAGAAATCAGTTTATATAAAAACATTCATATGGCAGCAGAAAAAAAAGTCGGACAAACCAATATCCTATCCATTGACATCGGCGGAACAAGTATCAAAACAGTTTTACTGGACGAAGATGGAAATATGCTGTCAGAATATATGAAAAGTAAAACGCCTGCAGGTGCAACACCAAAAGATATTGTTTCCGGTATACAGGATCTGATTAAACCCATTCCTAAAACTTATAACCGCGTTTCTATCGGATTTCCGGGATATGTAAAGAACGGGATGGTGAAGACCGCACCAAACCTGGCTAAAAATAAATGGGCAGATGTAGACCTGGCCCAACGCGTAGCTGATGCTTTAAATCAGCCGGTAAGATTGGTAAATGATGCTGATCAGCAGGGATTGGGCGTAGTAGAAGGCAAGGGTTTTGAAATTGTGTTTACTGTAGGTACCGGATTTGGAACCGCATTGCTGTTTGACGGCGAACTGCTACCGCACCTGGAACTGGCGCACTTCCCGATCAACAAAGATGAAGACTACGACGATTACATCGGCAATAAGGCTTTTGAAGACATTGGTTCAGAACGATGGAACAAACGTTTAAAGAAAATCATCGAAATCTATAAAACTGTTTTTAATTACGATGCGCTTTATATTGGTGGCGGAAATTCAAAACAGATTGATTTTAAACTGGACAGCAACATTACATTGGTAACAAACAGAGATGGTATTAAAGGTGGTGCAAAACTTTGGAAACTAGCTGATAAGTACAATATTTTTACTGTTCATCCAAAAGTGTAAAACTTACACTATGTACTGTTGTTAATTATTACAATCTTTTAACATCAAAATCAACTATATTCATTTGTAAGTTCTAATTTTGAATACTATAAAAAATTAAAAATGTCAGATAACGAGTCAAAAAAATACAAATTGGGGATGATCGGTTTAGGAACCATGGGCCGCAACCTTTTATTAAACATGGCAGATAAGGGTTTCGCCGTAACCGGTTATGATAAGGATCAGAAAATGATTTCCAAGCTGGAAGAAGAAGGGCAGAAACACGAGCTAAAGGGTTTCAATGATATTGAAGCCTTTATTAACAGCTTGCAATCGCCAAGAACACTGATTCTGCTGGTACCCGCCGGCCCCATAGTAGATAGCGTTATTACAGAATTAAAACCCTTGCTCAGTAAAGGTGACATCATCATTGATAGCGGTAACTCACATTTTACCGATACCAACCGCAGGGTTTCTGAATTGGAAAAAGATGGTTTGCATTTCTTCGGAATGGGAATCTCCGGTGGAGAAGAAGGTGCCCGTTTCGGTCCGAGCATGATGCCGGGTGGCGATAAAAAAGCCTACGATGTGGTGAAGGAAGTTTTCGATGCAGTTGCGGCTAAAGTTGGCGCTGATCCATGTGTTACCTATATAGGTCCCGGAGCATCAGGTCACTTTGTCAAAATGGTGCACAACGGCATTGAATATGCCATTATGGAACTCATTGCAGAAGTATATGGCGTCTTGAAAAATGGCCTCAATTACTCTAATGAAGAAATTTACAAGGTCTTTAAAAAATGGAATGAAGGCAGGCTGCAGTCTTTCCTGCTGGAAATTACAGCTGAAATCTTCTTGTTTAAAGATACCGATACCCAAAACGACCTGCTGGATCAGATTAAGGATGAAGCCCGTTCTAAAGGTACAGGAAAATGGACTTCAGAAGTTTCAATGGAATTACAATTACCTATCCCGACCATTAATGAGGCCGTTTCTAACCGCGATTTATCTAAATTTAAAAAATTAAGGGTATCACTGGAAGAGGCTTTTGGCAAAAAAGAAAGCCAGATTAATCTTACCGTTGATGAATTGGAAGATGCTTTTTATTTCTCTATGATCAGCGCTTATGCACAAGGCATGCATTTATTGGTTCAGGCCTCTACAGAATATGAGTATGATTTACAGTTACAGGAAATCGCTAAAATCTGGCGTGGTGGATGTATCATCAGGGCTAAGTTTCTGGAAGATATTTATCAGGCCTATGATAAAGATAACGCACTTGAACATTTATTCGGCGATGGCGGAATCCAGAACATCATTAAAGATACACTGACAGGAACCCGTAAAACCATTTCAGCATGCATCAACGCAGGTATTGGTATCCCGGCATTTGCCTCAACACTGACTTATTTTGATACCATTACAACGGCAAGGATGCCTTCTAACCTTATACAGGCACAACGGGACTTTTTTGGCGCACATACTTTCGAGCGTATTGATCAGGAAGGTGTTTTCCATGCCGACTGGAATAAATTATCATAAATTTTAATTACAAGAAGTCAAACATAAAATGAAGACTAAAGCCGCATTAAGCCCAACGATATTTGTCATATTTGGTGGTACAGGTGATTTAAATAAAAGAAAATTAGCTCCTGCCTTATATAATTTATTTATAGAAGGTTACATGCCTGAAAAGTTTGCCATTATTGGTACCGGCAGAACTGAATTTACAGATGATAGCTATAAAGCTGCTCTGGAAGATGCAGTAAATGAATTTTCTCGCTCCGGAAAGGTAAAAAAAGACAAATGGGATAACTTTGGAAATACCATCCACTACTGCCCTACTGATTTTGCTCAACCAAAGACTTTTGAAAACTTAAAGGATGCCGTTGAAAAATACCAAAAGGAATACGGACCAGATACACAGATTATTTTCTACCTGGCTGTAGCACCTAATTTCTTTCCGGTTATTGCAGAATATCTGCACAAATATAAGCTGACGGAAGATGAAGACAATAGCCGGATTGTGATCGAAAAACCATTTGGTCATGATTTAGAATCTGCAAAAGAGTTAAATGCGCTATTAAGAACTATTTTTACCGAAAAACAGATCTATCGCATCGATCACTACCTTGGGAAAGAAACTGTTCAGAATATGATGGCTTTCCGTTTTGCCAATTCTTTATTTGAACCGCTTTGGAACAGGACATACATTGACCATGTACAGATTTCTGTAACCGAACAATTAGGTGTTCAGGATCGTGGTGGTTATTATGAAGGTTCGGGAGCGCTGCGTGATATGATTCAGAATCATTTATTACAATTGCTTTGTTTAATTGGAATGGAAGCACCGATCAACTTTGATGCGGATGAAATCAGAAACCGTAAGGTAGAAGTTTTAAAAGCCATGCGTCCGTTCTCTGCTGAAGATATCCGTTTTCATACCGTTCGGGGCCAATACAGCAAAGGCTGGGTAGAAGGAAAAGAGGTACCTGGTTACCGCCAGGAAAAAGGTGTAGATCCACATTCTAATACAGAAACTTTCGCCGCAGTAAAATTCCACATTGACAACTGGAGATGGCAGGGCATTCCGTTCTATTTAAGAACCGGAAAACGCTTAAATCAAACCTCTTCATTGATTACCATTCAATTCAGGGATGTACCCCATCAGATCTTTTCTTCGGGTGTAACCGAAAACTGGCAGCAAAACCGCCTGGTGATCAGCATTCAGCCAGAGATGAGCATCAGGTTACAGGTTCAGGCAAAAAGGCCTGGTTTGGATATGGTTTTAAATCCGGTTGATATGGTGTTTGACTATAAAGGCACTTATGATGGCGACACCCCCGAGGCTTACGAAACCTTGCTTTTGGATGCCATGATGGGTGACCAAACCCTATTTATGCGTGGCGATCAGGTAGAAGCGGCATGGGAATTGGTGATGCCGATTTTAAATACCTGGGAAAGTAAAAAATCAATTAATTTCCCTAATTATCCGGCAGACAGCTGGGGACCTGAAGAAGCCGAGGCCTTAATTGCCCGCGATGGTTTCCACTGGTTTAACCTGCCCTTAAAGAATAAAGAATAATATTTTTATCTCGTCCTTGCCAGGTATGATGCCTTTGTACATTGAATAGCATCATACCTCGCAAGGACGTCTATTTTAAAATAATGAACCTACTGATATACAAAACCCTCGAAGAATTAAATCAGGATTTAGCAGATTACGTGATCAAAATCGCCGAAATGTCAATTGAAGAAAACGATCGCTTTAATTTTGTTTTAACCGGTGGAAGTTCGCCGAAGGCACTTTACCACCTTCTGGCTACGGAATGTGAACATCGAATTGACTGGGAGAAGGTTTATTTCTTTTTTGGTGATGAGCGAAATGTTCCTTCAACAGATGAAAATTACAACGGCCTGATGGCAAAGAAGACTTTGCTTGATCCACTTGGAATTAAGGAAGACCATATTTTTTATGTAAATACCACACTGGCACCTGAAAAGGCAGCCATTGAATATAAAAAATCAATTGACAAGCACTTTAACGGAGAAGATCCGGCATTCGACCTTATCCTTTTAGGAATGGGTGATGATGCGCATACGGCATCCATTTTCCCTCATACCACTTTAGTAAAAGATCAGGAAGTTGATGTGGCCGCCGTGTTTGTTGAAAAATTAAATACCTACCGCATCAGTTTCACTGCTCCTTTAATTAATAAGGCAGATAATGTGGCTTTCTTGGTTTTTGGAGAAAATAAGGCAGAAGCTTTAAAACATGTGATTAATGATGAGGAGAAAAATTTCGATCTGTATCCTTCACAGTTAATTGATCCGATTGATGGGAAACTGACCTGGTTTACCGACGAAGCTGCAACCAGATTACTGGAAGAGTAATAACCATTTAATACTATTAACCCATAAGGTTTTGAAGACCTTATGGGTTGGTTAATTTATACTGGGCGTAAGTTGAACTTAAAGCGCCGGCTTTAAATTCTCTTCAATTAATAACTTAATAATTCCATCGGCCATTCCCACCTTTGGAACATAGAGTTGCTTGATACCTGTCCATTTCATCAGCGTTAAATAAATCTCACTCGCCGGGATAATCACATCAGCACGGTCAGGATTAAGGTGCAGGGTATTAATTCTTTCCTTTAAGGAATAACTGGTGAGTTTATTATAAAGCGCATTCAGCTTTTGCAGTGAAAGTGGTGCATGGTCTTTCTCCTCGCTCATCCTGAAAAGCTTATTGATATTGCCGCCGGTGCCAATTCCGGCAAGATGCTTATGGCCCTTGGTATGTTCTTTCACCCATTCCTTCATTTCTTCCCAGGTTTCTTCCTTATCCTGATTATCCAGCATTCGGATGGTACCAATATCAAAAGATCTGGAGATCTGCGGTGTTCCCTTCACAAAAACAGAAAGTTCTGTACTACCCCCGCCCACATCAATATACAGATACGTTTTGCTGTCATCAAGATCTGCCTCAATGTGGTTGGCGTAAATAATATTGGCCTCCCGCTGCCCTTCTATAATCTCCAGGTTAATTTCAGTTTTTTCCTTGATCCATTTAACAATTTCTGCACCGTTTTTGGCCTCGCGCATAGCTGAAGTAGCGCATGCCAGGTATTCAGATACGTGATAAACATCCATCAGGTTTTTGAAAGCTGCCATGGTTTTGATTAGGTCTCCGGTTTTTTTTTCTGAAATCTGTTTATCCAGAAAGGCGTCATCACCTAAACGAAGTGGCACACGGATTAAAGTGTTTTTTTTGTATTTGAATTCGCCATCGTGTTTGCTGATATCAGCAATGAGTAGCCTTACCGCGTTAGAACCGATATCTATAGCTGCGTATCTTAACATTATGATTGGTGCTTGGTTTTTAAGTAGTTATAAGTATCAACTTGCGCCCTGATTTTTTTACTTAATCTGTTTTTATGATACTTGTTATTGTTTAATGCATTAATCTGACGTGCCTTGGTATTGTCCTGTAGTTGCAAATCAATAATATCCTGAATTTCTTGTTTCACATCAGGATCCAAAACCGGAAAGCCAACTTCTACCCGATGCTCGAAATTCCTGCTCATCAGGTCGGCAGATGATAAATACATATCATTTTTACCGTTGTTACTGAAAATATATACGCGGGCATGTTCCAGAAATTTATCAATGATGCTAATGGCCGTAATGTTTTCGCTAAAGCCTTTCACCCCTGGTACCAGACAGCAAATTCCGCGGATAATCAGTTGTATTTTTACGCCTGCATTGCTGGCATCGTAAAGTTTGGAAATAATGCCCTCATCAGCCAGGCTGTTCACCTTGAGCATGATGTATGCAATTTTTCCGGCCTTTGCATTTCTGATCTCCCGGTTAATAAAATTCACCAGTTTAGATCTGCTTTCCATTGGAGATACAATTAAATGTTTATACCCCTTTATTACCGTGCGTTTGCTTAAAGCGTCAAACAACTTAACCAGATCATTGGTAATTTCTTTACGCGCAGTGAAAATACTGTGGTCGCAATACAATCCGGCTGTTTTTTCATTGAAATTACCCGTTGCCAGATTGGCGTAATAAACCGGTTTTTCTTTTTCAATCCTTTTCACCAGACAGATTTTAGAATGCACTTTATAATCTGTTAAGCCATAGTTCACCTTAACGCCCTCTTCCATTAAACGGGTTGTCCAGAAAATATTGGCCTGTTCATCAAAACGGGCTTTTAATTCCAGTAATACCGATACGGCCTTTCCGTTTTTTGCGGCATTGATCAGCGCATTAATTACTTTTGAATTTTCAGCCAGGCGGTATAAAGTAATCTGAATTTCGGTAACCTTGGGATCTATAGCCGCTTCACGGAGGAAAAGAATAATGTAGTCATAAGACTGGTATGGAAGATTAACCAGGTAATCGCGTTGCGCAACTTTATTGAACATACTCTGTGTGCGATGCAATTCATGCACCTTAAGCGGGACATTAGGCGCATATTCCAGTTCCTTTTTTCCCACATTGGGGAAAGCAATAAAATCCCCGAACTTATGGTACCTGTTGCCGGGAATCAAACTTTCGGCTTCCAGCTTCAGCTTATTCACCAGAACCGTCAGCATATTGAGTGGCATGGCCGAATCATAGAGCAAGCGCATAGGTTTACCCTTTTTCCTTTTTTCCAGGCTACTTTTTAAATCTTCAATAAATTTATCGTTAATGTTTTTGTCGATATCCAATTCGGCATCCCTGGTGAGCTGAATGGAATAAGCCTCCAGGTTATCATACGTAAATACATAAAAAATATCATCCAGGCAGTACCTGATGATGTCCTCAGCCAGAATAATAAATTTCAGATCGTTGGTTTCAGGCAGTACCAGAAACCGGGGTAAATTAGGCGGAATCTCAATTAGGGCATACTTCTCTCTGATCTTGGTATCTTTTTTGGAAAGCTTGACAAAGAAATACAGATACCGGTCTTTCAGTTCCGGGAAAGGTTTGTCCATATCCAGCATAATGGGAACCACGTTCGACAGGATTTTATCACGAAAGTGATTCTTTACAAATTCACCCCGGCTTACGTTTAGCTGGGTATCGTTTAAGATAAAGATTCTGTTTTGTGCGAGCTCATTGATCAAAGTTGCCTGAAAAAGCTGATCGAATTTCCGCTCCTGTTTCACCACAATATTTTTGATTTCATTCAGGATTTTACGCGGATTAAAACCCAGAAGTGCTTTAGCTTTATCATTCAGATTGGTTAAGCGGGTCATTGTAGCTACCCTTACCCGGTAAAATTCTTCCAGATTGGATGAAAAGATGGATAAAAACTTTATTCTTTCGATAAGCGGCACAGTTTCATCGGCAGCTTCCTGTAATACGCGGTCATTAAAGTAAAGCCAGCTAATTTCACGATTTAAAAATGGTATCTTCTTCTTGCTCATTTAAAAAAATAAAAATCCCTGCCGAAACAGGGATGTTCAAAACTGCATATTAATTTGTTAAGTCCATGTTAATTCACACACAGGTTAACGTTAATTCATTATTTTTTTACCGGAGCCTTTACCACTTTTTTAACTACAGGTTCAACCTTCTCTTTTGCCTCACTTACTACATCTTTAGCCGTAACGGTTGCTTTTCTTGTTGATTTTTTAACGGTGCCTGCTGCCTGCTCTGTAGCTTCAGCAACCGCTTCTTTAGCCGATTCAATTTTTGGCTGAACAACTTTCGCTATATTCTTTACCGTAGGTTTCACTGCTTTAACTGGTTTAGCAATGGCCTTTTCTGCTTTTTCCTCAGTAGCGATGGCTGCAACCTTAACACTTTGTACCACTGGTTTGGCTTTGGCGACAGCTTTTTTAACCACTTTCGCTACACTTTTTTCTGCTTTATTTGCTGCCTTTGTTACCGGTGTCTTAATTTCGGCTGCTGTTTCTTTAGATGAATGAAGGATGCCATCAATTTTATGCCCAACATCGGCTTTAATTACCGTGAATTTTTTGGTTAATTTTTTTGCCACACGTTTGCTTGCTTTGGCCACTTCGGTACTAATCTCTGATGCATCATGGCCGAGGCTCATAATCACCTCTAAAAATTGAGCGGTTAACGATTGTTCTAATTGTTTCTTTGCATCTTTTTTAGTTACTTTTTGAGACTTTGCTTTAGTGGTTTTCATATTATTTTTCGTTTTTTTGTGAAACCGATTTATTTCTTTTTAAATCTACTAATTTTTTACTTTAAAGCTAAAACCATGCCTTCTTTTGATATTGTAAGTAAAGTTGATGCGCAGACTCTTGACAACGCCATTAACAATGCTAAAAAAGAAATATTGAACCGTTTTGATTTCAACGGTTCAAAAAGTACTGTCGATCTGGATAAAAAAACGAATATTGTAACCATTGTGACCGAAGATGATATGCGTCTAAAAGCGATAGAAGGTTCAATTATTTCCAGGATGATGAAGCAGAATCTTGACCCTAAAAGTATGGATTTTGGTAAGGAAACCATCGCTTCCGGCAATATGATCCGAAAAGAAATTACCATTAAGGAAGGCTTAGATAAGGAAGCCGCCAAAAAGGTAGTGGCGAAGATTAAAGCTAGTGGCTTAAAGGTACAGCCATCCATCATGGATGATCAGGTTAGGGTTACAGCAAAAAAGATAGATGACCTCCAGGCCGTAATTAGTTTATGCAGGTCTGAAGATTTCGATCAGCCTTTACAGTTTATCAATATGAGGAACTAATTTTAAACTGAGTACGTTTTCCGCTAATATCTGCGGGATAAATTGTGCTGATTAACGATCGTCATCGCGAAGCTGAAGCAATCTTACCCGAAGAGACCGTAAAAAAGATTGCTTCGTTAGCTGAAAAGCCTTCCTCAGGAATGACGACGATTAAAGGTATCTTCGTACAGTATGGCTCTAGCCGACTGATTCTTTATTAAAATCTTTTTTGAAAGAGATTGCTTCACGCCATTGCCAGGCCAACTGCTCTAGTCCGGAAGAGGATCTATCGAGTGTGATCATTTTTGTAAGAACGTTCCGCTACCGATCCTGTACCAGCATAGCAAACCTTTTCCTGCAACGCTTGTTAAGTTAAATATCAAAAACAAATAGATTAACATGAAAAAGATATTTATTTTATCAACGATAGTTGCAGCGTCCATGAGTTTTCAGGCTTGCCAAACCGCAGACAAGAAATCTTCTACCACAAAAGACAGCGTTAGCGGTGATACCACTATGGTTAATGGGAATCATGTTGCCGGATCGGAAGTGGTAGAATCCGGTATTGATGAGGCTGGTGCGAATTTCTTGAGAAAAGCCGCAGTGGGTGGTATTATGGAAGTGGAGGCCGCCAAAATTGCACAAAAAAATGCTTCAAGCCAGGAGGTAAAGGATTTCGCTGCAAAAATGCTGGAAGACCACACTAAAGCCAATAAAGAACTAAAAGAATTTGCGGTTAAGAAAAAAGTAATCACACCTGATGCCTTACCTGCAGATGATCAGATTCATCTTGATGAGATGAAAAAAATTAAAGGTGCAGCATTTGATAAACATTATATGGGCATGATGGTTACCGATCATGAGAAAACCATTGCCTTATTTAAAGAAGGTATTTCCAATAAAGATTCTGGCCTGAAAACCTGGGCAACTAAAACACTGGCCACTATTGAACAACATGATGAGATGGCTAAAAAGATTGCCTTAGGTTTAAAATAACATTTGCCAAATGGCATGTATCAGAAAAATCCCAATTTACATGGGATTTTTTTTTATTTATAAAGTTTGCAAAAAATCATTTTTAGCATAATTTATGTGAAAGAAAAAAATTAAAATTATCTTTCACCGTTTAAATCAAAAAAACACAAATGAATAAGAATAGAATTTTTAATGTGCTGTTAACCGGTGCATTTGTTATTGCGGTTCCTTTATTTGCCAGTGCGCAGAAGGCAAACTGGCAAAATCTTGATCTGAAAACCGATTCAACATTTGGAATCAGTACAGAGAAAGCGTATAAAGAATTGCTTAAAGGTAAAAAATCAACTAAAGTTATTGTTGCCGTAAATGATGGTGGTGTTGATGCAATGCATGAAGATCTAAAGCGCATCATGTGGGTAAATGCCAAAGAGATTGCCGGAAATGGTAAGGATGATGATAAGAATGGCTACATAGATGATATTCATGGCTGGAACTTTATCGGAGGTCCGAAAGAGTCTGTGAATTTTGAGACATTGGAACTCACCCGTTTAGTTCGCCGTGATCAGGCACGTTTTGCCAATACCACCGATGCTAACGTTGCAGAAAAAGATAAAAAAGACTGGGAAGCCTTTAAATCCATGAGGGCTGATCTGGAAAAACAACTGGCTGAAGCAAAACAAGGCCTGGCAGGGATTTCTGGTTTCAAAAATGCTTTGGACGGAGTGGTGAAGAAAATTGGCAAGGAAAACCCAACTGCCGAAGATTTCAAAAACTTCAAGCCTGCCAATGATATTGAAACACGTATCCAGGGAGTGATGCTACAGCAACTGGCAAGCGGCAGCTTTAAAGATTTTTATGAGAACCAGATTCAGGAAGGTGTGGATTATTACACCCGTCAGGCTAAATACAACCTGAATTTAGATTACAACCCAAGAGCGATTGTAGGCGATAATCCCGATAACCCTAAAGAAAAGTTCTATGGTAATAATGATGTAACCGGACCTGATGCCATGCACGGATCACACGTGGCCGGTATTATTGCGGCTGACAGAACCAATAATATCGGGATCATAGGTGTTGCCGATAATGTAGCCATTATGGGCGTAAGATGTACACCCAATGGTGATGAGCGTGATAAAGATGTAGCCAATGGGATCCGCTATGCAGTAGATAATGGTGCCAAGGTGATCAACATGAGTTTCGGCAAAGCTTATAGCTGGGATAAAGCTATTGTAAATGATGCGATGAAATATGCGGCTTCAAAAGATGTGTTGATTGTACAGGCTGCAGGTAATGAAAATAAAGACATCGATACGGAGAACAACTTCCCTAACCACAAGGATTTAGATGAGAAAACCATTGCCTCATGGATAACGGTTGGTGCATCTGGCCCGAAGGATGATGAAACATTAAAAGCAAGTTTCTCTAATTTTGGTAAAACGCAGGTGGATGTGTTTGCACCCGGCGTTAAAATCCATTCTACCGTTCCCGGGTCTAAATACAAGGATTTGGACGGAACCAGTATGGCCTCTCCTGTGGTTGCTGGTTTAGCCGGATTAATCCGTTCTTACTATCCAAAATTATCTGCTGCGCAGGTAAAGGAAATCATTGTAAAATCAGTAACGAAGGTTAACCACAATGTATCATACAAAAAAAGTGATGATGAAAATGCAGAAAATGTTTCTGTCCCTTTCTCCGATCTATGTATCAGTGGCGGTGTAGTAAATGCTTATGAAGCACTTAAATTAGCGGCAACATATAGTGGAAAATCATCTGCAAAATAAGTTCATTGCATAATAAAAGGGGCGGATTTTCTATTGAAATCCGCCCCTTTTTTATTGAAGTTGCCCAATCAGAGCGGCACAACCATCAGTTACATTTAAGTGGAAGCCAGAATTTTATCAGGCGTAATCGGTAAGTTTCTGATTCTTTTCCCGGTGGCATTGAATACGGCATTGGCCACAGCGGCAGAAAAACCAATCAGTGCAATTTCACCCATTCCCTTAGCTCCCATCGGATTAATGTAAGGATCAGGTTTGTTTATAAAATGAACTTCAATTTCGGGAATATCTGCATTCACCGGCACATGATAGTCTGCAAAGTTATTGTTAATATACCTTCCATAGCGGTGATCAATAACGGATTCTTCAGTTAAAGCCATTCCAACCCCACCCACAGCACCGCCCACCATTTGGCTACGGGCTGTTTTCGGACTTACAATGGTTCCGGAATCGCCAACAGACACAATTTTATCCACTTTCACTACTCCGGTTAAGCCATGTACTTTTACTTTAACGAAATGAATGGAGAATGAATACATCGAATAAGCTTCCCTTTCTTTTCCTGCCTGGCTTTGCTTGGTCATTTCAACAGATGGCAGATTATTCTTTTTCAATACCTCCACAAAATTTGAGGTGGCATCCATATTCGCGTTAGCAGCTAACTCCGCTATAGTAGATTTCAAGGCTACACAAACATCATTCACGGCTGAACCTACAGTAGAAAGCGTAGCAGAACCACCCTGACTTGGTGCGGGAGGCAGAGAAGAGTCGCCCAGTTCAAAAGTAATTCTATCGGCCGGAATATTCATTAATTTACTGGCAATCAATGTCATGCCGGTTCCTGTACCAGGCCCGATATCGCTGGTTGCGCTTTGCAGTACCAAGGAACCATCAGCTTTTAAAATTCCTTTCACGCTGGCTCTTCCCCTGTTAGCGTTAAAAACGCCTATACTTACACCATAACCTGTTTTCCATTGGCCTTCAATCAGGCTTCCAGGTTTATTTTTTCTTTCGTTCCAGCCAATTTTCTGTGCACCGATGCGATAGGCTTCCTTAATATTTTTATCGGAGAAGGGCAGATTTCTTTGCTGATCCCGCTCCGGATCATTTTTAATTCTGAATTCCAGCGGGTCCATATCCAGTGCATGTGCCATTTCATCTATTGCACTCTCCAATGCAAATGCACCTGTGGCTTCTCCAGGTCCGCGCATCCAGATGGGCACACCCAAATCCACCGGCACAACCGTGTACTGGGTATTCACATTATCGCACTGATACATAAATTTCGCCATATTCACCACCCCTTCAGTGAAATTCTCGTAAACGGAAGTTTCACCAAAAGCACGGTGTGTAATTCCTGTGAGCGTTCCGTCTTTTTTAGCCCCCAGACCGATCGTTTGAATGGCTGCAGGGCGATTCCCTACCATCGTAAACATCTGCATTCTGGTCAGCATCAGTTTAACAGGCTTCCCAATATGTTTGGAGGCCATTATGGTTGCGATTTCTACCGGCCAGGTCCTCAATGCCATACCGAAGCCCCCACCTACAAATTCTGAATTCACCCGGATATTTTCATTAGGGATTTTAAAAACGTTGGCAATGGTTCCCTGAGTGGCCTTTACGCCCTGGGTTTTCGCATAAACGGTCAACTGATTGTTTGGTCGCCAATCGGCAATCATGCCATGCAATTCCATCGGGTTATGCGTTTCGATAGGCAAATGATATTTTTCCTCAATTTTAACTTCAGCAGTTTTATAGGCATCCTCTACACCACGTTTATAATCAGGCTGTCCCTGCAGTTTTTTGGCTTTAGCATCAGCCACAGCTTTATCAAAATCAGTATTAAATTGTTCTTTTGTATAGGTTGCCTCAACCAGTGATGCGGCGTAAGTAGCTCTTTCAAAAGTATTGGCAACCACCATGGCAATAGGTTGTCCGTTATAAAAGATTTTATCTGTATAAAAGATCTTCAGCGGAGAACCGCCATCTTGCTCATAACCTGGTGCCGATGGCTTATTTAAATGAGAAAGTACTGCCATTACCCCTGGGGCCTTCTCAGCAGCTTTTGTATTAAGCGTTGTGATCTTACCCTTGGTGATCGTACTGGTGACAAGTACACCATAGGTGAGCCCTGGAAGCGCGTACTCTGCAAAATATTTAGCTTTTCCCGTTACTTTGAATATTCCGTCAACACGGTCATTTTCATCTTTCAAAATTCTTTTTTCCATGATTAAGCCTTTGATGTTGCTACGGTTAACGCTTCTATAATTGAATTGGGTGCCATCCTGATTTTGAAATCATTTTCACCAAAGCCTTTTGCATCTTTCATCGCCAGTTTTGCGGCTTCTTCAAAATTGGTAACAGAAGCTTCCTTCCCTTTAAGGAAGTTTTCTGATGCTGTTAAACGCCAGGGTTTATGTGCCACTCCGCCCATTGAAAGCCTCACTTCAGTAATTTTATGATCGGCTGAAATTTCTAATGCCGCTGCAACTGAAACCAGTGCAAAGGCGTATGATGCCCGGTCTCTCACCTTCAGGTAGTGGAAATTTTTAGCCAGTTGGTTAACTGGAATCTCCAATCTGATGATCATTTCATCAGCCTTTAAGTTATTGTCCAGCTGTGGCGTATCTCCTGCCAGGCGATGAAAATCTTTAAATAATATTTTACGCTCTCCTTTCGGATTAGCCAGTACAACTATCGCATCTAAAGCAATTAGTGCCACGCACATATCACTTGGATGAACAGCAATGCATTTTTCTGATGTTCCAAAAATAGCATGCATCCTGTTGAAACCACCTATAGCCCCACAGCCCGAACCCGGCTGGCGTTTATTGCAGGGCATTTCAGTATCATAGAAATAGCCACAGCGGGTTCGCTGCATCATGTTTCCGCCAACAGTGGCCACATTACGCAACTGAGCAGATGCACCTGCATTTAATGCCATGGCCAGCAAGGGAAGTTTTTCTTTGATTAGCGGATGCTCCGCAACAGCCGTATTAGAGGCCAGTGCACCAATAATAATGGTATCACCCACCAGTTCGATTTGTTTCAACGGTACATGGTTAATATCGATCAGTTTTTCTGGTGTAGCTACTCCACGTTTCATCAGATCAATGAGATTGGTACCACCAGCCAGGAACTTCGCATTTTTATCCTTTGATATTAAGCTCAGTGCAGATTTTGAAGTCGTTGTTCTTAAGTATTGAAAGTTAATCATATTTTATTTCCTCCTTTCGATACTTCAACAATGGCATCAACAATATTAGGGTAAGCACCACACCTGCAAATATTTCCACTCATATATTCACTGATTTCTGAACGTGAATTTGTATGTCCTTCATTTACGCAGGCCACCGCCGACATAATCTGCCCGGGCGTACAATAGCCGCACTGGAAACCATCATGTTTAATAAAAGCAGCCTGCATCGGATGAAGTTCATCGCCATTGGCCAGGCCTTCGATGGTGGTGATTTCTTTACCTTCATTCATCACCGCAAGGCTTAAGCACGAATTGACCCGTTCTCCGTCAACATGCACCGTACAGGCTCCGCACTGGCCATGATCACAACCCTTCTTGGTACCGGTGAGATGTAGTTCTTCACGAAGATAATCCAGCAATGTAACCCGGGGCTCCACAGAAGCCTGGTAAGTTTGATTATTTACCGTAAGATTTAAGGGAATTCTTTCAAAAAGTTCGGCAAAACGTTCATCAGCCTGGCCTTCTGCCGCTTTTAAAGCTATTGTTGGAGTAAGGGCCACGGCAGTGATCAGTGAGCTTTTTTTAAGAAAATCCCTCCTGCTGTCGCCCTGATTATTTTTCGAATCAGATGAGTGCATAAAATATGTTTTGTAAAAATGGTGCAGTTTTAAATATCGGGAATATTAATCTTAAAATTACCCTCATCAGGAATTTAGAATAATTCTATCCGGTAATATTTATGTTTCGATGTGTCTTTGAATGTTCTGATCTTAATCCTGTTAAATATTAGATTGAAATCAACAGCCTTTCACCTAATGCTTAAAATTCAGAAAAAACTATTTGTTAAATGATTTCATAAAATCTGATACCATTTTCTATTTTTACCCAATGGAAGAGATGAAAGCACTGCCTGATTTATCTGCAGCAGAACAACGCGTATTAGGTTCACTGATTGAAAAAAGCAGAACCACTCCTGATTATTATCCCATGACATTAAACAGCCTGACTGCGGCCTGTAACCAAAAAAGCGCCAGAAACCCTGTGGTGAATTATGATGAAGAAACCATTACGCTGACCTTGAATTCACTTAAAATAAAAGGTTTAATTTCTACTGTAACAGGAGGTTCAAGCAGAACAATTAAATATAAACATAACCTTGGAATTGTATATCCGCTGGTGCCCGCTGCGCTTTCTATCCTGTGCCTGTTGATGCTGCGCGGACCACTGACGCCTGGGGAAATAAACAGCAATGCTGCCAGGCTTTATGAATTTGACAGTATTGAGGAAGTTTTGGAGCAGTTACAAAAACTCTCTGAAGAAACGCAGCCATTTGTTAAACAACTGCCTAAAAGAACCGGTCAGAAAGAAGCACGGTTTGCACATTTACTGGGAGACCAAGCCGAACCCCAGGAGACTGAACAGGCAGCTCCTCAAGCAACAATTTTCCAGTCCAATGAAGAACTGGAAAATCGTATTTCAAAACTAGAGCAAGAACTCGAAGAATTAAAAGAACTGGTTAACCTTTTAATGGATAAATAATTATCCTTCGTATTTTTTGAAAATTGTACTCGCCACATGACCACCGAAACCAAAGGTATTGTTAAGTACATAGTTGATCTCTTTTTTAATGGGTTCTGCAAGAACAATATTCAGACCCTGGGGGATTTTCTCATCCAGTTTTTCGGTATTGATTGTTGGCGGAATGATTCCATCCCTGATGGCCAATATACTGATCAGGCTCTCAACGGCACCTGCTGCACCCAGTAAATGGCCTGTCATTGATTTGGTGGCACCGATGATCACAGGTAAATTTCCGAATACTGTTTTTACCGCATTTAATTCACTAAGATCACCCAAACCTGTGGATGTGGCATGAGCATTAATATAATCAATCTTATCCGCTGTGATGCCTGCATCATGTAAAGCTTTTTTCATGCCCAATGAAGCACCTAAACCATCGGGAGGTGTTCCGGTTAAATGGTAAGCATCGGCGGCCATTCCTCCGCCTACAATTTCAGCATAAATATGAGCACCACGATTGATGGCATGATCCAGCTCTTCCAGAATTAATGCTCCGGCACCTTCTCCCATTACAAAACCATCGCGTGTTTCGTCAAATGGTCTTGATGCCGTTTCAGGACTGTCATTTCTTTTAGAAAGTGCCTGTGCGGCGTTAAAACCACCAACAGAAGCTTCAGTTATAGCTGCTTCTGAACCTCCGGCAACCATGATATTGGCTTTACCTAAGCGAATCGTATCAAAAGCACTGATAATAGCCGTATTGGAGGAGGCGCAAGCCGAAACCGTGCAATAATTTGGCCCACGGAGTTTATGACGGATAGAAACCACCCCTGCAGCAATATCAACAATCATCTTCGGGATAAAGTACGGATTAAATCTTGGTGTCTTATCGCCCTGGTGAAATTCGGCCAGCTGTTGCTCGAAGGTAGAAATCCCTCCATTTCCGGTAGCCCAGATAACCCCGACTTCTGCAAGCTGATCATCTGTCATGATGGTAAAATCCAACCCTGCATCGGCAATGGCCTGATCAGTTGAGGCAACTGCATACTGCGTAAATAAATCGTACTTTTTAATTTCCTTCTTCTCAATAAATGAAGTGGCGTCAAAGTCCTTTACCTCAGCAGCAAAATGGGTTTTAAACTTGCTGGTGTCAAACTTAGTGATCGGACCCACTCCGCTTTTGCCAGCTAAAATATTTTTCCAAAAGCTATCTATCGTATTTCCAAGTGGGGTTATGGCCCCTAATCCAGTTACAACTACTCGTTTCATTCTATTTTTTTTAATTTTCTCCTGTGTACAGGTAAGGCATCAATCTAAAATTTCAATGCAATGGTTTTTACTTAACGCCGCAAAGGTGCCAATTCCTGTGCTTATTTATGGTATGTAAAGCGTAAAACTTCTTAACCGCCTGAAGCAACTGATCTTTTAGTCTCCAATCATATTTTTCTACTCGTATTCATTACATCTAAAGCCGCTAAAGGTGATTGCCTGAACAACTCATAAATTTTGCAGTATCTCCAACACGAATTTCAAACTCATCTTTTTCCAGCGCACTTATAAACGCATCAGCAACTATAGCGGGTTTGATGCCACCGTAACGATCCTAAACGGTACAGATCATGAATACTGCTGTTATTAGTTTGAATTTTGTAACTTTGCCCCATGAGTACAATTGAAAGCCTTGAACAATTCTATCAGAATAAATTTGATTTCCTCCCTGATAATCTGCAGAAAGATATGGGCCATTTCAATGTCTTTAAACTGGAAGACTGCCTTGGGGATGATAAACCACCCATGAATTACAGTCGGAGAGATTTTTATAAAATAGCATTGAACAGGGGGCATAACATTTATCATTATGCTGATAAAAGCGTAGAGATTAACGGCACGGCTTTAATGTTTTTTAATCCGCAGGTACCTTACACCTGGGAGCTCGCAAGCGGAAACATTGCTGACGTACGTGGCTACTTCTGCATTTTTACCGAGGCTTTTTTTAACGAAAAAATGCGTGGCCACATTGGAGATTTACCCATGTTCGCTTTGGGTGGAAAGCCGGCTTATGTATTAGACCAGCAACAGGATCAACTGATTTCATCTGTTTTTGAGAAAATGCTGGAAGAGATCAACAGTGATTATATCTACAAATATGACCTGTTGAGAAATTATACCACCGAAATCACACACTTTGCACTTAAAAGCAATCCTTCAGAAGCCTTATATAAACATCCCGATGCCAACTCACGGATTACGGCTGTTTTTACCGAACTTCTGGAGCGGCAGTTTCCGATTGAAAATACTTCGCAGCGGCTTACCATGCGTTCTGCAAAAGACTATGCCAGGCAACTTTCTGTTCATGTGAATCACCTGAACAGGGCAATTAAGGAAACTACCGGACGTACAACCACACACTATATTTCAGAGCGTTTACTTAGCGAAGCAAAGGCATTACTTAAACATACCGACTGGAATATCGCCGAAATAGGCTATTGCCTTGGGTTTGAAGAACCTACTCATTTTAATAACTTTTTCAAAAAATTAACCAACCATACCCCTACATCCTTCCGGATTGTTTGAATTTCGTAATCATCAGTTTGAATCCTGTAATACCATCATGTCATTCTTGCTGTAATTTTGTCTTAACAAAAAGGATAAAATTATGGGAATTAAAAAAGTTTGGTTTGTAACAGGTGCATCTAAAGGATTAGGACTAAGTTTAGTGAACCAGTTATTAAAGGCGGGTCAATCCGTTGCGGCAACTTCCAGAAATGTTAACGACCTGATTGCTGCAGTACACTCAAATGCTGAAAAATTTCTCCCGTTATCAGTAAATCTGGGAGATGAGCAAAGTGTTGAACAGGCTATAAAAGCTACGGTTAAACACTTTGGAAGAATTGACATTGTCATCAACAATGCCGGCTATGGCATTGGCGGCAGTATTGAAGAACTTACGGATGAAGAAACCAGAAACAGCTTTGATATAAATGTTTTCGGAACCTTAAATGTCATCAGAAAAGTAAGTCCTTATCTAAGAGCGCAACGATCCGGTCATATTATTAATATTGCTTCCGTTGCAGGTATTGCGGGTGCCACCGGCTGGGCAGTGTATTCGGCAGCAAAAGCAGCGGTAATTGCTCTTTCAGAAGTATTGGCTGAAGACCTGAAAGCATTCTGTGTAAAAGTTACCGTTGTAGCACCAGGTGCTTTCAGAACAAGTTTTCTCACATCCGATTCACTGGTATTGACAAAAAATCCGATTGCCGACTATGAAGATGTTCGTGCCGTGCATTCCAGATATTTAAAAATGGATGGTGAACAGGTCGGTGATCCTGAAAAAGCCGCTGCAGCAATGATATCACTGGCAAGTATGCCAACCCCGCCTATTCATTTACTTTTAGGGAATGATGCTTTGCAACGGGCAACTACAAAAACTGACGCACTGATAAAAGAATATCAGGATTGGAAGGCAATAACAATTTCAACTGATTTTGATTAATCAGCAACCATCACCATTTATAAAAATTCAAACACAAAACTCATGGAAAATAAAAAAGTATGGTTTGTTACAGGTGCTTCAAAAGGACTTGGACTTACATTAGTAAAAAAATTATTAAGCCGCGGTGAACACGTTGCTGCAACTTCCAGAAACATAGCTGATCTGGAAAAGGCTGTCGGAAATCATGAACACTTTCTGCCACTTTCAGTTAACCTGATTCAAGAAAGCAGCGTGGAGGAAGCCATAAGCCAGACCATTAGCAAATTCGGACAACTGGATGTAGTGGTTAACAATGCCGGCTATGGAATGCTTGGCGCATTGGAAGAGTTAAGCGACCAGGAAGCCCGTGAGAATTTTGATGTAAATGTTTTCGGCTCTTTAAATGTGATCAGAAAGGCATTGCCACAATTAAGAAAACAAAAATCAGGGCATATATTCAACATCTCCTCTATTGGTGGCTTCTCAGGCAATTTTCCTGGTTTTGGAATTTACTGTGCGACTAAATTTGCCGTGTCAGGATTTACAGAATCACTTGCGGCAGAGGTTAAATCATTAGGCATTAAAGCCACGGTGGTTGAACCGGGTTATTTCAGGACCGAGTTCCTGACATCAGGCTCACTGGCAGTTCCGGCAAATCCGATTGATGCTTATAAGGAAGTTCGTGAATCGCAAGCTGCGCACCAAAATGACATCAATAACCAGCAACCCGGCAACCCGTCCAAAGCCTGCGAGGTAATCATTGCAGCTGCAGATAGCGAAAACCCACCTCTACATTTATTTTTAGGCCCCGATGCTTATGCCGTTGCAAATACCAAGATTGCCGACCTACAGAAAGATATGGAAGACTGGTATTCGCTGGCAACCGCAACTAATTTTGATGAGTTCAAAGTATAAACCAACACCATTTTAATTCATGATCAGGAAGGGACAGTCATATCGCTTCCTGATTTTTTAAACTTTCTTAATTTAAGTTTGCCAGCTTGCTTTTTAATTCCGCTTCTGTAAATGTCTGTTCGCAGAAACGCCTGACTTTTTGATTTACAAATAAAGTTGCGGGTATGGCACCTGACCATTTTTCATCAATCCTTTTGATATACTGTTGCTGATCTGGCTCATTTAGAAGGAAAACTTCTGCCTGAATATTATTTTTTTGCACAAATGGAATTACCGCTCTTTCTAATTTTGATTTAAAATCCAGACTGACCAGGAGTACCTGCACTGGTTTCTTTAAATTGGCCAGCCGCAACTTTTCAAAGTGAGGCAATTCATCAACACAAGGTGCGCACCAGGTCGCCCAGAAATTAATGACATAAGTGGTATCCTTTCCGTTGCTGAGGCGTTTATCTAAATCATCTAATGTCAGCAACTTTACCTGAGCATCAGCTGAATAGGTGATGATTAATAAACAAAAGATAATAATAATGCGCATGTTTTGTATTAAGCTATTGGAGCCAGGTTATTCACATGGCGTAATCAGAATTGATTAAGACAACATTTAGTTTACTGAGCCTGATTTCACCAGAACTCTTTGATAAGCCGGTAAATTTAAATCATCTACAATTACCCCACGGTTTGTACTCGCGTGTACAAAAAAGCCATTATTTAAATACACGCCAACATGATCAACATTATTTCCGCCAAAGGAGAAAAACACCAAATCACCTTCCTTTAAATTGTCAACGCTTTTATGTTTAATTACACTGGCCTGGTCTCGCGATACCCGTGGCAGCGTTACCCCGTAGATTTCTTTCTCCAGTAAAAATGCAAAACCTGAACAATCAATACCACTTTTATCCAACCCGCCAAAACGATATTTTACGCCTGTCCAATCGGTTATAAATCTATAGAGTTGCTTACTTTTTAAATTGGCCATCGCATCGGCAGCTTTTGATGCTTTGGTATCACTTTTAACGGTATATTTTCTCGAGCCGCAAGCTGTTATGATTAAGGAGAACATTAAAATTAACCAGAAAGAGTACTTCGTTTTCATCATATCGTTGTTATCTGCTATTCGACAAGTAAACGCTAAACATGCAAAATTTAGTCTGTAGTTTCTACTAACTTAATTTTTTATCAGCCTTTGTATCTCATCCAGTTTCAACAAAGCCTCTACCGGTGTTAATGCATTTACATCCAAATTATTGAGTGTATCTCTGATTTTAACCAGAACAGGATCGTCAATCGCGAACATTTGTAACTGATAAGCCTGGTTCTGTACTTTTTTAATACTGTCTTTAATGCTCTGTCCCTCTGTCCTATCGATTTCTAATTTCTTTAAAATCTCATTTGCCCGGCCAATTAATTTAGGAGGCATCCCAGCCATTTTAGCTACGTGAATACCGAAACTATGCTCACTTCCCCCTGGAATTAACTTCCTCAAAAAGATCACCTTATTAGTCATTTCCTTTACAGAAACATTAAAGTTTTTAATGCGTGGCATGGTATTCGCCAGCTCATTTAATTCATGATAATGGGTGGCAAAAAGCGTTTTTGGCCTCGCTGTTGGGTGTTGATGTAAAAATTCCGCAATGGCCCAGGCGATGGAAATTCCATCATACGTACTGGTTCCACGCCCGATTTCATCCAGCAAAATTAAACTGTCGTCCGAAATATTATTCAGGATACTTGCGGTTTCATTCATTTCCACCATGAATGTACTTTCGCCCGAAGAAATATTATCAGAAGCACCCACACGGGTGAAAATTTTATCAACGATTCCTACCTCCGCATCTTTTGCAGGCACAAATGAACCCATTTGTGCCATTAACACAATTAATGCCGTTTGACGGAGAATTGCTGATTTACCGGCCATATTGGGACCGGTAATCATGATGATTTGCTGTGAATCTGTATCCAGGTAAACATCATTGGTAATATATTCCTGTCCAACAGGAAGTTGCTTCTCAATCACCGGGTGGCGTCCACCTTTAATATCCAGCACTTTATGATCAGTTACCTTCGGCTTATTATAATGATTTTTTTCAGCCAGCTGGGCGAAGCATAACAAACAATCTAATTGCGCAATCAGAAATGAATCGAGTTGAATAGGTTTTATATAACCCGCAGTTTCGTACATCAATTCATTATATAAGCGAATTTCAATCGCCTGAATCTTTTCTTCGGCTCCCAGAATCTGATCTTCATATTCCTTCAGTTCAGGCGTAATGTAACGTTCAGCATTAACCAGGGTTTGTTTACGGATCCAGCCTTCCGGAACTTTATCTTTGTGCGTGTGAGTAACTTCCAGGTAGTAACCAAAAACGTTATTGAAGGCAATTTTCAGAGATGGGATTCCCGTCGCTTCGGCCTCACGTTTTTGAATCTGAACCAGGTAATCCTTACCGCCAAAAGCAATTTTGCGCAAACGGTCGAGGTCTTCATCTATTCCATCCGCAATCACATTGCCCTTAATTAAAACAGCAGGAGGTTCTGGCTGTAACTCTTTTTCAATACGATCACGAATGGCCAGGCAAGGGTTTAACTGATCAGCAATTTTAATTAGAAAAGGATTTTTTGAATCTGCAGCAAGCTTTTTAACAGATTCGATATGGTAAAGTGCCCTTTTTAAGGCTACCAGTTCTCTTGGTCCGACACGCTGTAAACCTACTTTGGAAATCAGCCGTTCCAAATCACCAATTTGTTTGATGTGGGTAAGAAATTCTTCCTGCAATACTGTATTGGCCACGAAGTAATCCACCATCCCCAGGCGTTCCTGAATAGGTTTCAGTTCTTTCAGGGGCATAATGATCCATTTCTGCAATAAACGGGCGCCCATTGGCGTGCAGGTATGATCAAGGATATCAAATAAAGTTACTGCATTGTCGTTTGGTGAATTTACCAGTTCCAGGTTACGAATGGTAAACCTGTCCAGCCACATATAGCGGTCTTCTTCGATCCTGCTGATGGAAGTGATGTGCTGCAGGTTACGGTGTTCTGTTTCACCCAGGTAATGGAGTACGACACCAGCGGCCACAATGCCGCTTTGAAGCCTGTCTACACCAAACCCCTTTAAGGAAGTAACATCGAAATGCTTCATTAAAGTTTCATTCCCGTAATCAGCAGTAAAAGGCCAGTCGTCTAAACCGAAAGTGTAAAAACGGTCTCCAAAGTTCTCGGTGAATATTTGCCTTTTAGATTTTTGAAAAATGACCTCAGTGGGTTTAAAACCCTGCAAAAGCTTATCAATATAATCGCTGTTACCCTGCGCGATTAAAAATTCACCCGTAGAAATATCCAGAAATGAAACACCCAGTTGTGTCTTATCAAAGAAAACACAGGCCAGGAAATTATTTGATTTCTGATTTACAATATTATCACCATAAGCTACCCCGGGCGTAACCAATTCAGTTACACCACGCTTAACAATGGTTTTTGTCGTTTTAGGATCTTCCAACTGATCGCAGATGGCCACCCGCTGACCAGCCCTGACCAATTTAGACAAATAGTTATCCAGAGAATGGTGCGGGAAACCGGCAAGTTCGAGCGCGCCACCATTTGGTCCGGTACCTCTCCTGGTTAAAACAATGCCTAAGATCTGAGCAGTTTTTATGGCATCCTCGCCAAAGGTTTCGTAAAAATCTCCAACCCTGAACAATAATAATGCACCTGGATACTTCGCTTTAATGGCGTTGTATTGTTGCATTAACGGGGTTTCTTTATTCGTGTCTTTAGCCAAAACTGAAATTAATTTGCAAAAGCCATAAAGATAGCATGATTCTGCAATGCAAGGGTGTTTTGTTGAAAAATTGAATAAATGTTTGGAATGTTTAAACGGAAAATATGTAGTATGCCATTATGATGTAGAAACTAAAGCGATGATCACTGAAAGGATTAAAAAAGTAAATCTGAAAACCAACCTGTTACAATTATACGGAAGCTATTTAAAACGTTTTGTTGTGCCGTTTGTTAGAACAATATGATTTAACCTAAAATTAACATTATGACAATTCAACTGAACACCGACAAAAACTTAACCATACACCAGGAATACGAAGAAAAAATTAAAGGTGCCATTACTGATGGTTTAGGCCGTTTTGATGATTTACTTACCCGGATCGAAGTACACTTGTCTGATGAAAACGGAAGTAAAGACGGATTAGATGATAAGCGTTGTCTCCTTGAAGCGAAAATAGTTGGTAAAGAACCCATCGCAGTAACCAATCTCGGTAACACTTATGATTTAGCACTTAACGGGGCTATCAGTAAATTAAAAAGTAAGCTGGAAACCATCGCTGGAAAGCTGAAAGCACACTAACATATAAAAGGCAATTTATTTGCCTTTTTTTATGCCTTAACTTTTTCAAGTTCATTAATATACTGCAGAAACATTTTTAATGCTTTTATCCTGTCTTCTGTTACTTCAAACTGCAATTTATGATATAAGTAATCTTTCAAATCAAAGTTTGATATTTCTGGTAAATCGCTTAAAACGTCATCCCGATGTTCCAGACCAAATTTTAGTGCTGCATTAAATTCAGTTTTAAATTCTGCTGAAATTTCCTTGTTGGCTACCCAGGCTGCATACATAAAAGGCAAACCGGTAAAATTTTTCCACTCTTCGCCCATATCATAGGCAAAAGCGTAATGGCCCTTCTTTCCAAAAGTTCTGTCGCCAATCAACACCAGGGCATCTGTTTTAACGGATTGATCTGTAACAAATTCAACCTCTTTCTTCCAGTGAAATTTCAGCAAAACCTTCGCCAGGTTATTGGAAGTTCTGGAATGTACATCCATCTTTAGTGTTTTGATTTCATGTACCGGAACATCACTGAAAATAAATACAGAATTTACGGCACCATCACTTCCGATGCAATAGTCAGCAACAATGTTGGCATGAGGTACCAATGGAATTGCAGCGACTGGCATTAAACCGATATCTACCTGACCACTAATTACTTTAGCAGCACAATCTGAAGGGATATCTAAACTTAAATCGATTTTATTGATGATATCCGAATGTTCTAATCCGTATATAAAAGCTTTTGTGTTGGTATAGGCAACAGCCGATATTTTAATTTTATTCAAAGTAATATGTTAATGTTTTTGCCAAGCATTTAGCAAGTTATCCAATGACCAAATCATCCAGATGAATGGCGTTATTAAACTCAAGAACTGAAAATTTTCCATCCTCAAAGCCCATTTTGTATAAAATGGTATTCTGATGAGGAAATTCGGTCATTTGACTTAAAGGCCTTCCAAGCAATAAGCATAAAAAAACACGCATCGCACGACCATGCATACAAAGCAAAACTGTTTTTTCGGCGGGACGGCTGGATAGGATTTCCATAGGGTGCTTAAGCCGATCATATACATCCTGAACACTTTCACCACCTTCAAAATGCGCCGTATAATCACCATTTTCCCATGTTCCAAGCATATTTCGAAAAGCTTCACGGGCGGTCTCGCTGTTGGGCTGACCTTCCCAAATGCCCCAGGCCAGTTCATCCAGTCCCGAAAGTTTTTCCCATGGCAAACCTGAATCAATAAATTTTTGTACGGTTTGCCAGGTACGTTTCAAATCAGAGGTGTATATTTTATCAAAAGAAATGTTTTTATATTGCTGATAGAAAGCTTCTGCCTGTGCCCGGCCCATATCATTCAGATCAGAATTTATACCCCTGCCTTGTACTATTCCCTGCTTGTTAAGTTCCGTTTCACCGTGTCTGATGATATAAATTTGCTTCATTTACTAATTGAATTAAAGAATGGCAGAATTTTAAACCGCGAAATATTCACACATTCAAAACTCATTCATTCAAAATTAATTTACTACAGGTAACTTATAATATTGCGGTTTCTTTTCCTCTTCAAAAACAACATGTTCGAAATCGGTAACCACGTTATATAACGTATCGCGTTCTACCGCTTTCCGCCCTACCTGTTTAATCAGGTTAACCAGCTCTTTGGTACTCATTGCCGGGGTTTGTTCTTCTGCTCCGGCCATAGAATAGATTTTAGTGGTATCATCTAGGGTACCATCAATGTCATCCACCCCATAATTAAGTGATAATTGAGCAGTTTCCCTGCTGATCATGGCCCAGTAAGCTTTGATATGATCGAAGTTATCCAGGTAAATCCGGGCAATGGCATAATTTCTTAAATCCTCAATTACAGAAGATTCAGGCACATTGCTCATCTGATTGTGCTGGTTCCTGAATTTCAGCGGAATGAAGGTTTGAAAACCACCTGTTTTATCCTGCAATTCACGAAGTTTCTCCATATGGTCAACCCGGTGTTCAAACTTTTCAATGTGTCCATAAAGCATGGTGGCGTTACTTCTCATGCCTAATTTATGCCATTCTTCATGTATCGAGAGCCACTGTTCTCCGGTACATTTATCTTTGGCAATCTGCTCACGGATTTCAGGATGAAAGATCTCGGCGCCGCCGCCTGGCATAGACTGTAAGCCAGCATCTTTCATCATTTTCATGCCGGTGGCATAATCTATTTTCGCTTTCTTAAAAATATAATGATATTCAACCGGCGTTAAAGCTTTGACATGTAAATCCGGACGGTGTGTTCTAATCGCTGTAAATAAGGCCGAATAAAAGGCAACATCATATTGCGGTAAAACGCCGCCCACAATATGCACTTCGGTTACTGGCTCGTCATCATATTTTTTTACGATATCGAGCATTTGCTCCATCGTTAACGCCCAGCCTTCTTCCTTTTGCTTAATTAATCGCGAATAAGAACAGAATTTGCAATCGTAAACACAAAGATTAGTGGGTTCCAAATGGAAATTGCGGTTAAAATAGGTTTTATCGCCATGCCTTTCCTCGCGGATAAAATTGGCTAAAACACCAAGATAACCCAATTCTGCATGTTCGTAAAGGTAAACGCCTTCATCGAACGTAATTCGTTCCTGGTGAAGTACTTTATGTGCTATGTTTTGTAATTCAGTTGATAATGAAGTATCAGCTAATATTTTTTCAACTTGTTCAGTTGTATTCATTCCTGATTATTTTGAACAAAAATACAATATTGAGGCGATTTGAAAATCATTTTCTTGTAACAAACGGACATTACTGGTTTAATAACTCCTTAGTTCATCAGTCATTTGTCAGGGTGCTTAAACCAAACGCCTAAATTTTAATTCAAAAATGAAAGAAGATTTGCATTTTACTGAGTTCTGACTAATAAACCAATAATTAATGAACCATTGAACCAATAAAAAAAGCACCTCCTTTCGGAAGTGCTCTCAATTTATGTTTTTCGCAGGTAATTAGTGTTTAATTTGTTGCCGGTGAAAAGGTTAAAACAATGTTCGCTGTTTTGCCACCAAATTCGATTGGTGATTTCATCACCATATTACCTTTTGAAAGTTGTGTCAGCACCAAACGATAACCTTCTGTTACATTTTTAGCTTTATCGCCTTCAAATATTTTTTTGAATTGAAATGTTTCTTCTGAAGGTGTTGCAGACCAGAAAATGGTTTGCATTACCTGACCACAGGTACTTGATGCTGGTAGCGTGTAAGAACCATTTCCACTATTGGTTAATTTCCAGGTACTTCCCTGAAAACATTTGTAAGATTTTTCTCCGAACAAACCCTGGACAGCCTGATCAGGAAGACCTTCCAGCGATACATTGTTTAACACCCATGTACCGGTAATGGTACCTCTACCGCCATTGATACCTGTTGAAGCATTTTTTGTGGAAGAACAACTTTGTAACATCATCAAAGTAGAACATGCTATCGCAATAGCTATAAATAATCTTTTCATTTTAGTTTTTTTAAATTTGTGAAAACAGATACATAAATCCTGCCAAAACAATTATCAAGTTTAATTTAGCGTTAAATTGTTAAATTGCCTCACGGTTAAAGTACCCTAATAAAAATCATGATGAAACCAGAAACCCTTGCTATTCACGCTTCTAATCTTCTTAAAAATTCAACTGGAGATGTTACGCCACCCATCAATCTTTCTACTACTTTTTTTCGTGATGAAAACGGCGGCTATCCGGGTGGTCATATGTATAGCCGGGTAAGTAATCCAAACCGGTCTGCTTTAGAAAACACTGTGGCTAAGTTAGAATATGGTGAAGATGCAGCTGCTTTTTCTTCGGGAAATTACTGTGGTATGGCCTTATTTCAGGCTTTAAAACCGGGCAGTCACATTATTGCACCGGATGATATGTATTGGGGCATTAAAAAACAACTGCTGACCATTTATCATGAGATTCTGGAATTTGATTTTGTTGATCAAACTGATTTGGATCTCATTCAATCCGCTATTAAACCAAACACAAGAATGATCTGGATGGAAACACCATCCAATCCATTACTGAAGGTTACAGATATTGCAGAAATTTCAAAAATAGCAAAAGCAAATCACCTGACACTGGTTTGCGATAGTACTTTTGCCTCTCCGGTTTTACAAAATCCGATTTTATTAGGGGCTGATATCGTAATGCATAGCAGTACAAAGTACCTTGGCGGACATAGTGATATTCTGGGTGGCATTTTGGTTACAGGCAGGAAAGATGAATTATGGGAGAGAATCAAAAACATCCAGCAAACGGGTGGTGCCGTTCCCTCTCCTTTTGATTGTTATTTATTATGCCGAAGCATCAAAACCCTGGCATATCGCATGAAGGGGCATTGCGAAAACGGAAAGAAAGTGGCAGATTATCTGGTTAGTCACCCAAGAGTAGAAGCGGTTTATTTTCCGGGATTAGAGACTCATCCGCAACATCAAATTGCTAAGAAACAAATGAAAGACTTTGGCGGCATGATGTCTTTTTTAGTTAAGGGCGACGTGGACGCAACCAGTAAAGTAGTGAATAAAGTGAAATTATTTGCGCAAGCTACCAGTCTGGGCGGTGTGGAAAGCTTAATCGAGCACCGCTACTCTGTTGAAGGACCAGACAGTAAAACACCAAAAAATCTGTTAAGAATTTCTGTTGGATTGGAGCATGTTGACGATATTATCGCCGATTTAGCACAGGCGCTGGCCTAAATTCTACAGTTCTATAAGGTTTAAAACCTTATAGAACTAAAAACCTATTTTGGGTTACAAACAGTAACCAACTTCTTCGCATAGTCTGCATTTAAAGGCTCATTGGTTTGTGCTAAACGTTGAGAACCTGTATTTGCAGGGCAGGCGATATCACCAGCTGCATCATAAACCAATTTTGTTCCTGAAGCAAGCAATTCTTTTGGCACATATACCTGTACGCGTGTGGTAGAATAGCCCGAAGGAAAATAACGCACATAATATCCATCAGGATGTTTGGTCCAGATACCGCTGGGCACATCTGCTCTTTGCGGGGCCATACCGGCAATAATTGCATACCGTTCCAAATCAGCATAGGTATAATTTCCTGAAGAAACGAGCTGGCGAATATTGTTTTCAGCTTCAAAAACTGCCTTTAAACCAGATGGCAACTGGTCTTTGGCTTTTTCCATTACATCAAAGGGCAGCACACCTAATGCGCCGCCTTCTAACATGGTGATCTGTTTTGGCGTCAATAATTTTAATGCGGTAACTTTTACCTGCCCGCTGTAACTTGCAAATTTAGTGCGTGCTATGATGGTCCATAATAAAGCCTGAATATCATGTTGTTCTACTTCAGGGTGCTTTTCTGCACTTTTAATGATCGCAATCACAACATCTTCTTTTGAGCCCAATACCGGAGCAAACATATAGCCATCTCCTTTTGACGGGGCGAAGGTACCAGCCATCAAGTAATAACTTTTATTCGTCATTTCATAAAGTCCTTCACAAAGCAGGTATCCTCCTTCCGGATTCTTTGGTAAGAGATATAGTGGTTGTGCCTTGAGTGTGGCCTTAAAATCTGGCATCATTTCTCCCTCGCGGTTTACGTCTTCAAAACTTGTGGTAATGGCACCGGGTTGTTTCAGAAATTTATCCACACCTAAAGCCTTAGCCCCCTGTGCAGTTCCAACTTTTAATAATTTGTCTTTTAATCCGCCGAATTGTGCGTTAACTGTGGTAAAACTTGCCATGGTCAGTGAAAGGGCCAGACAAATCATTTTAGCGTTTTTCATATAGATGAGATAGGTTATACAAACATAAAATTTTAATGTTAAATAAACTTACCTGAACAATCGTTTTATGATTACAACATGTAATTGGATTTATTTAATAAAAAATCAGAATTAAATTTTGTTGTTTTAAAATTATTTCAGACATTTGAAATATTATTTGGTAAATCACTAAATAAAAGTCAATCTGAATCGGATTGATTTATAAAGAAGTGGCGAGAGACTGGCTCCGTGACCCACTGGCAACCCTCAGAAAGAGAAGGTGCCAATTCCTGACCGGATAACATGGAGTTAACCGGTGATATAAATTTAAACTGATGAATACTTTAAATCTTCTATCTCACGACGGCACTAGTCTGAAACAACAAACAGCAAATGTTTCCATTAAACTGTTGGTGTGCTGCAATGTGATGTATATGTCCCGTATGTGCTGTTGCATACGGTAATTTAAAAATCTTCCTCTCTTGTTTCTTTTCAAATTGGAAGGTCCCGGTTAACCGGGATACGCCCTGCAGGATAATTTACTTTTCTGATTTGTCCGCTCATTCCACTCATTACTTTAACCTTAATTATTAGAAAATTATGTCAACATCATATAAATTTGAAACGCTTCAGTTGCATGCTGGTCAGGAAGTAGACCCTACAACAGGTTCCAGAGCGGTTCCCATTTATCAGACCACCTCTTATGGATTTAAGAATGCGGAACATGGTGCTAACCTGTTTGCTTTAAAAGAGTTTGGAAACATCTATACCCGGCTGATGAACCCTACAACTGATGTTTTTGAAAAAAGAATCGCCGCTTTGGAAGGTGGTGTAGCCGCACTGGCGGTAGCATCAGGCCAGGCGGCACAATTTATCGCCCTGCATAATATCTTAGCGGCCGGAGATCAGATTGTTTCGTCATCACATCTATATGGCGGAACCTACAACCAGTTTAAGGTTGCATTTAAACGTCTGGGCATTCACGTTGATTTTGCAAACCCGGATGTTCCTGAAGAGTTTGAACAAAAAATCACAGAGAAAACCAAAGCCATTTACCTGGAAACCATTGGCAATCCGGCCTTCAGCATTCCTGATTTTGAAAAAATTGCGGCCATTGCCAAAACACATGATATTCCTTTTATTGTAGACAATACTTTTGGTGCAGGTGGATATTTATTTAAACCACTGGAGCATGGAGCAAACATTGTAGTAGAATCTGCTACTAAATGGATCGGCGGTCATGGTACCAGCATTGGCGGTGTGATCATTGATGGTGGAAATTACAACTGGGGCAATGGAAAATTTCCGCAGTTTACAGCGCCATCAGAAGGTTACCACGGATTAGTTTTTAACGATGTTTTTGGTATCGGAGGTCCGTTTGGTAACATCCAGTTTATTATTCGCGCCCGGGTAGAAGGCTTAAGGGATCTGGGACCTGCCCTGTCTCCTTTTAATTCTTTCCTCTTATTACAGGGATTAGAAACATTATCACTCCGCGTTCAACGTCATGTAGACAATGCACTTGAGCTGGCTACCTGGCTGGAAAATCATCCTTTGGTTAAAGAAGTACATTATCCTGGTTTATCCAGTAGTCCATACCATAACCTGGCCAAGAAATACTTAAGCAACGGCTTTGGTGGCGTTTTATCTTTCGAATTGAACGGAAGCAAGGAAAATGCCTCTCAGCTTATAGATAGTTTGAAACTGGTTTCTCATTTAGCTAATGTAGGTGATGCTAAAACTTTAATTATCCAGCCTTCAGCCACCACACACCAGCAATTAAGTGATGAAGCCCAACTGGCGGCCGGCGTTAAACCAAATGCACTAAGGGTTTCCGTAGGTATAGAGCATATTGATGATATTAAAGCAGATTTTGAACAGGCTTTTGCGGCTATTGGATCAAAAATCAGTCAGGAATCCCTGTAAGCTTAGTACCTATTCATTTTACAACATTACAATTTTACCATGAGCACTGCATCAACATATCATTATACCAAGCCATTTAAGCTGGAAAACGGGAAAAAAATTCGGAATCTGCAAATCGCCTATCAAACATATGGTAAACTAAATGCCAATAAAGACAATGTGATCTGGGTATGTCACGCGCTGACAGCCAATGCTGATGTATTTGAATGGTGGGAAGGTTTGTTCGGACAAAACGCACTGTTTAACCCAGAAGATCATTATATTGTTTGCGCCAATGTTTTAGGCTCGAATTATGGAACAACCAATCCGTTAAGCATTAATCCGGTAACCGGCCAGCCTTACTATTTATCTTTTCCACCATTTACCATCCGCGATTTTGTTGCCGCACATCAGTTGCTGGCCAGGCATTTAGGCATCGATTCCATTAAATTACTGATTGGTGGTTCATTGGGCGGACAACAGGCTGTGGAATGGGGAATTATCGAACCTTCCAGAATTGAAAATCTGATTTTAGTGGCCACCAACGCGGTACATTCGCCCTGGGGCATTGCCTTTAATGAAAGTCAGCGACTGGCCATTACCACAGACAGGACTTTCTTTGCCAACCAGCCCGATGGCGGCAGTAAAGGTTTAAAAACCGCCAGAAGTATTGCACTCCTGAGTTACAGAACCTACCATGCTTATGGCAGTACACAGGTGGAAAGTGTAAATGATAAAACGGATCATTTCCGGGCCTCCTCCTATCAGAATTATCAGGGTGAGAAGCTGATTAAACGCTTCAACGCTTACAGTTACTATTATTTGACCAAAGCTATGGACAGCCACAATGTAGGACGCAACAGAAAGAGTATTGCTGAAGCTCTAAAATTAATTAAAGCAAATACCTTAGTTATTGGTATCGAAAATGACTTTCTTTTTCCGGTGTCAGAGCAAAAATACCTGGCAGATCAGATCAATGATGCAACATTCGCGGTGATTCATTCTGAATATGGTCATGATGGTTTTTTAATTGAAACCAATGCCTTAACCAACATCATCGGCAACTTTATCAGAGAAAGCAGGGATAAGAAAATTATTAAGCTACAGCATACGGCCTGATAAAGTAGAGGGTAAAAGATTGAATAAAAGCCAGGCTAAACGAATTAAAAAATATTAATCAGACACGAAAACACTGAATCACGTAAATAAGGAATCTAATTCTGTGAAAATCTGTGTTTCCGTATCAAATAGAAGTTCACAAAAAAATAGTAGCGAAAAGCGCTTTGAGCACAAGTCCTGATACTTGATAATCGCTACCTAATACACTATAAAACACCATGAGTAAAAATTTAAAAATCGGTTTATTTGGCTTCGGAGTGGTAGGCCAGGGATTATTAGATATTATCCAGAGTCAGAACCTTAACCTGGAAATCATAAAAATCGCTATAAAAAATCCAAAGAAAAAACGTACGCTCGATCAACATTTATTTACGACAGACCGCCATGAGATTCTGAATAATTCAGAAATCAATACAGTAGTGGAACTGATTAATGATGCTGATGCCGCTTATGAAATTGTAACCACTGCTTTAAAAAACGGCAAAAATGTTGTCTCTGCCAATAAAAAGATGATTGCCAATCATTTAAAAGAGCTGGTTGAATTACAGCAGAAGTATGGTACATCATTACTTTATGAAGGTGCGGTTTGCGGTAGTATTCCAATCATCAGGAATCTGGAAGAATATTATGACAATGAGCTTTTTCATGCCTTAAGTGGCATCTTTAATGGTTCATCCAATTACATCTTATCGAAGATTTTTAATGAAAATCAAAGTTACAACGCAGCCTTAAAAGAAGCGCAAGACCTGGGCTTTGCAGAAACCGATCCGATTTTAGATGTAGGTGGTTACGATCCCAAATATAAACTGGCGATTGCCACAGCCCATGCTTACGGCTTGTTTGTGAATCCGGATGCTATTTTAAATATTGGTATTCAAAACCTTTCTGCTAACGACATCAAATATGCCCGTGAAAAGAATTTCAAAATTAAGCTGGTTCCTACTGCACGGAAAGTAAATACCAAGGATATCGTGACTTACGTATTGCCTAAGCTTGTTGCCAAAGATGATTTCCTGTATAATGTTGAAAATGAATACAATGCCGTAACGGTTCAGGCGGCATTTGCAGACAAACAATTCTTCTTCGGAAAAGGTGCCGGTGGTCATCCTACCGGTGCGGCCGTACTCTCAGATATTGCAGCTTTACGATATGATTATCGTTATGAGTATAAAAAATATCATTCAGAAAACGGTGTTAAACACACTGAAGATATTTTGCTGGAGGTTTATTTGCGTTATGCGGATGAAGACTTAGTGACCTTACTGGGTTTCGATGAAATTAGCGAACGCTATGCAGCCAGTAACTATAAATATGTGATCGGCACAGTTAAGTTAGAACAGCTGATTAAAAACCGTGATTTACTTTTGGAAAAAGACGTTTTTGTTGCCTATACCGGCAGACAGATCTACAAACAGGAGCAGGTTGCGGAAAATGTTTTCGCGGAAGAGCTGGCTTCCCTGTAAATTTTAAGGTTAATTTTTTTTTATTTGTTTTGTTGTTAAGCATTAAGGCTGGAGCGATTCCGGCCTTTTTGTTCATTTAAGCGGTTTACCCCCTTTTGAATTAGCATATTCTTCTTCATGATTAACGGCCAGGAAGAGACTAACCCCGCCCGGCCATTTCTGTGAGTTTTTTAGCCAAATCTTTTCCCAGGTAACTGTCGATAATCAAATGAACGATATACAGAATCGGGGTCATTAAAATGGCTACAATAAACTTGTAAGTATAATTTACCAGTCCGATGGCAGCAACCATTTTCCAGCTGTAGTGATATTGTGGATTGAGATAAAAAGCAATAAAGATGACCACAAAGCTATCGATGAGCTGGGAAACCAGTGTTGAACCTGTTGCCCGCAACCATAAAGCCTTTTCTCCGGTTACCCTCTTAATACGATGAAAAATTAAAACATCAGCCAGCTGCCCCACAATAAAGGCAATGATAGAGCCTACAATAATCCACATCCCCTGACCGAATATCCCTGCAAAAGCGTTGTTCATATTTAAATCTTCCCCGTTGATGTTTTGGTGTACCCAGAAATCTGCCGCACTTAAATGCATGGAACCCCAAACCACTAAAAAGGCAAATGCAATGAGGATAGAAGTAAGTATGGAAAGAAAGCGAACCTGCTTTACACCAAAATACTCGTTAATAATATCGGTCATGATAAAAATAATCGGCCAGGTTAACACACCAGCCGACATCACAAAAGACAGGTTTTTAACGCCTAATAAATTGATGTCAAACTTTTTAATCCCTAAAGTTTCCTCTACGCTAAATAATTTTACCCCAATAAACTCTGATAATATCGCATTCGCGACAAAAAAACATCCCAACACGAGAAATAGCCGGCTTTCTTTGGTTTTAAAAGTCATAGTGCATAAATCTAAAAATAATTCAAATCAGAATTACTGTACTTCGTGTTAATTTTTTTAACCATTTATCTTTTTACAATCATTCGACCTCAAAAATAGGTTAAATGCATAAATCTGACAATCTTTGCGCCTCGGAAAAACTATTCATGATTATGGCTCAGCAAAAAAAAATCTACCTTATCTTAATTCTGGGTTCCCTGGCAGCGCTTGGCCCTTTTTCTATTGACATGTATTTGCCTGGATTTGTAGATATCGCAAAAGACTTAAAAACAAATGAATCGTCGGTAGCCCTATCATTATCAGCATTTTTTATTGGTATTTCTGCCGGTCAGTTACTTTATGGGCCACTTCTTGATAAATTTGGAAGGAAGAAACCACTCTATTTCGGTTTAGCACTTTATATCGTTTCTTCATTTTTATGCCTTGCCGTAACTGATGTAAATCAACTTATTGTTTTACGTTTCGTTCAGGCTATTGGCAGTTGCGCCACCGCTGTAGCCTCCATTGCCATGGTCCGCGATTTATTTACCGTTGAAGAAAGCCCGAAAGTTTTTGCTTCTTTAATGCTTGTTATTGCGGTTTCGCCCATGCTGGCCCCTACTGCAGGTGGTTATTTAATTTCCACACTCAGCTGGAAATATGTATTCGTTTTTTTGGGTTTTATGGCGATTCTGATGCTGCTGGCTTCCATATTCAAATTACCGGAAAGCTATAAACCAGATCCGAATTACTCGCTGAAGCCAAAACCGATTTTAAATAGCTTCCTCATGGTACTGAAAGAACCGCAGTTTTCTACCTATGCCTTCATCAGCTCCATAACTTTTTCTGGTTTGTTTGCTTACGTATCATCATCACCAACGGTTTTTATGAAAATTTATGAGGTAAGCAAAACGGGCTATGGATGGATTTTTGCCTTGCTTTCAGTAGCCTTTATCGGTTCCAGCCAGTTAAATAGTTTAATTTTAAAATGGTTTAGCAGTAAAAAGATTGTCACCTGGGCATTAATGGCGCAATGTGTATTTAGTTTAATCTTCCTGGTTTTTGCCTTGAATGACTGGTTAAACTTATCTCTGACACTGGGCTTCATCGCTTTGTTCCTTTCCTGCTTAGGTTTCATTAATCCAAATGCAGCAGCGTTGGCACTGGCTCCATTTAGCAAAAATGCGGGTAGTGCTTCGGCCCTGATGGGGGCCTTTCAAATGGGACTTGGTGCTTTGGCATCAGTGGTGGTGAGTTTATTTAGTGAACATTCTGTTGTGCCCATGCCATTGGTCATGACGGTAGCTGCATTCATCGCCATGCTTTGTTTATGGATTGGAAGAAGTTTGATTAAAAGTGAGGTTGCCGCGTCAGCAGATGCGGCGGTTATGGCACATTAATCCTGCTGATTCAGGCAGGGTCATGCAAAAGAGCAGGCATCAATATCCGCCAACAACACATTGATTTCAAATCATTTAAACAATACCTCCAACGGCTTAAGCTAAAATAGAACTGCTTTTTTAAGCTTTTTTTGCTATTTTCGCTTATCACATGTTAAATATACAATCAAAACTCCCTGGCGTTGGGACAACCATTTTTTCGGTCATGTCGCAGCTTGCGACAGCGCATCAGGCCATCAACTTATCACAAGGTTTTCCTGATTATCCTTGCGATCCAAAACTTGTAGCATTGGTTAACCAGGCCATGAAAGATGGATTTAACCAATATGCACCCATGCCTGGTAATCATTTCCTAAATGAAACCATTGCACAAAAAGTAGAAAGCTTATATCAGGTAAAATATCATCCGGAGACTGAAATAACGGTTACAGCAGGTGGTACTCAGGCTATCTTTACTGCACTGGCGGCCATCATTAATTCGGGAGATGAAGTCATTATCTTCGAACCAGCTTATGATTGTTATGCCCCAACCGTCAGGCTTTTAGGTGGATTAGTTAAGACTTATGAATTGGCTCCTCCGCATTATGGAATCGACTGGGACATGGTTAAAAAACTGTTCACGTCGAGTACACGGATGATCATTTTAAATTCTCCTCAAAACCCCACGGGCAGTATTCTATCTGATGAAGACATGAAATCGCTGATCAAGCTGATCAGTGGAACAGATATCTTAATTCTGAGCGATGAGGTTTACGAACACCTGATTTACGATGAAGAAAAACACAATAGTGTGATGCTTTACCCTGAATTACGGGAAAGAAGCTTTATAGTGGCCTCTTTCGGAAAGCTTTTGCATGCAACCGGATGGAAGCTGGGCTATTGCCTTGCTCCGGCCTTATTGATGAAGGAATTTAGAAAAGTACACCAATTTAATGTTTTCAGCGTTAATAGTGCCATGCAACAAGCCATTGCAACCTATATCCGTGAACCTGGCAGCTATACTGAAATCGGCCGTTTTTTTGAAGAAAAGCGTAATTATTTTAGGGGATTATTAGCTGAAAGCCGTTTTGAACTGCTCCCTTGTAAAGGTTCATATTTTCAATGTGTAAGTTATGATCAGATCAGCGATGAAAAGGACACTGATTTTAGCATCAGGCTCATTAAAGAATTTGGCGTGGCCAGTATTCCGGTTTCGGCCTTTTATCAAAAAGCAACTGACCATAAAATTATCCGCTTCTGTTTTGCTAAAGAAAATGAAACCCTTGCTTTAGCGGCAGAAAAATTAATGAATGTTTAACATTTGCAAACCTAACATATGGAAGCACCTACCTACACGCAAATAGAAAACCTGAAAGTAACCATTTTTCAAGCGTACCTTTTTTGGGAAAATATAGAAAAAAACCTGGTTAACCTGGCACTTCGCCTATCTATGGGTGTTCGGGAAAAAACAGACCTGATTATTCTACCAGAAATGTTTAACAGTGGTTTCAGCATGAATGCCGAAACTTTGGCTGAAGAAATGGGTGGTCCGACGATGCAATGGATGCAGAAAACAGCTGCACTATACAATTGCGTGGTTACCGGCAGTTTGATTATCAAAGATAATGGCCGTTATTATAACCGCTTAATCTGGATGAATAGAGATGGCGAACACCAGCATTATGACAAACGCCATTTATTTGGCATGGGTGATGAAGATGAAAATTTCAGTTCCGGTGAAAACAAACTGATTGTCGAGCTGAAGGGCTGGAAAATCAGGCTGGCGGTATGCTATGATTTGCGATTTCCGGTTTGGTTACGCAATGTAAATGAAGAATATGATATCCTGCTTTTAGTAGCCAGCTGGCCCGACCGGCGTTCTGCACACTGGAAAGCACTGATTCCTGCCCGGGCCATCGAAAATCAGAGTTACGTAATTGGCGTAAACCGTGTAGGACATGATGGTAACCAGGTTTATCATGGTGGCCATTCGATGGTCATTGATCCATATGGCAATACTGTTTATTATAAGCCGGAAGATGAAGACATGTATACCGTTACCATCAATTACGAAGAACTGGCCAAAATCAGGCGTCAGTTTCCTTTTTTAAGAGATGCAGATCAATTCACTATCCTATAAAAACAACCTCTAATATAGCATCATGTTTAACCGACGTAAATTTATAAAAGCTTCTGCCCTTTCTGCAGGCTTACTGGCCATCGATAAAACCAGTATGGCCAATGCCATTCCTTCACAACCTGCAAAGGCAAAAAACCTGCCCATTGTGATCTCTACCTGGGATTTTGGTATTGCAGCCAACGCTGATGCCTGGAAAGTATTGTCAAATGGAGGAAGATCTCTGGATGCGGTTGAGCAAGGCGTTTGGGTTCCGGAAGCCGATGAAAAAAACCAAACCGTTGGTTATGGTGGTTTGCCCGACAGGGATGGCAAGGTTACATTGGATGCCTGTATCATGGATGAATTGGGGAACTGTGGTGCTGTGCTGGCTTTAGAGCACATCAAGCATCCTATTTCTGTTGCCCGTAAGGTAATGGAAAAAACGCCGCACGTGATGCTGGCTGGCGATGGTGCCCTGCAGTTTGCACTTGAACAAGGCTTCAAGAAAGAAAACCTGCTCACGCCATCCAGTGAAAAAGCCTGGAAAGAATGGTTAAAAACTGCTAAATATGAGCCGGTAATGAATATTGAGAACAAGTTCTATGATAAAGCTGCACCTCAAAAATTACCTGGAAACCAATATAATCACGATACCATTGGTATGCTGGCTATTGATGCAAAAGGAAACATTTCGGGGGCATGTACCACCAGCGGTATGGCTTATAAACTGCATGGCAGAATTGGAGACAGTCCGATTATCGGTGCAGGTTTATTTGTAGATAATGAGGTAGGTGGAGCAACATCAACAGGTGTTGGAGAAGAGGTTATCCGGAATGTAGGTTCCTTTTTAGTGGTTGAACTCATGCGTCAGGGTTATACTCCGGAAGCGGCCTGTAAAGAAGCCGTGATGCGCATCATTAAAAAGAAACCCGAAACAGCTAAAAATATTCAGGTAGGTTTCTTAGCGATCAATAAAAAAGGTGAATATGGAGCTTATGCCATTCAGAAAGGATTCAGCTACGCCGTATGTAATACTGAAAAACAAGATTTATTAATTAAGGGCAAGAGTTATTATTAATACCATAAACCATTAAAATACCTATCAGAATGGGGTTCCTATCTAAAATTTTCGGCAAAAAAAACGTGGCAGAACGAAAAGGTGAGCCTGGCATGGTTTATATTCCTGATGCTGATGAAGGCATGAAATGGGCCATTGAAAAAGCGAACCTTACACTTTGGTATTTTGAAGAGAGTCTGAATCAGCCAAAAAGTGATCAATCCAGTTTTTCCATTAAAGTGCAGATTCTGGATGGCGAAATAAGCGAGCATATCTGGCTTACTGATCCCAGTTTCGATGAATCGGGTAATTTGTTTGGCGTGGTAGGTAATGTACCTGTTGATGTGAAAACTGTAAAGGCTGACCAGAAAATAGGCGTTGATCGAAATTATATTTCAGACTGGATGATTATCGAACAGGGCAGGCTGATTGGTGGTTATACCATCCGGGCCATCAGAGATTCTATCCCAGATGTGGATAAAGCACAGTTTGACGAAAGCATTGGTTTGTATATAGATGAAGGTGTTGACCATTTCAGAACTGATTTTAATACCCCGGAAGGCGCTATTCTTTCGCTCGAAAAAGCTTATAACGATCAGAATCTGGATGCCGCACTTGCCTGTAAAGATTTTTACGAAGAAGCTAAAATGATGCTGTCCAAATTATCTATGGAAACTGATAAAGAAATGATTGCCAATACCGCCGAGGTACTGGAGCTTTCGTTCATCAATCATATTCAGGAGCATGGCTTCCCGAATTTCTCAGATTTGCAACATGCATTTCCAATAAGAGAAAAAATTGATGATACCCATTATACCATTACAGAGGTTTGCTGGTTTCCGGATGGAGGTGTATCAGTTGAAAAATTAAATACCTATAAATCTGCTTCCGGATGGAAGGTTCTTGGTCCGGTAAATGAAGCATAATCTTAAAAACATGCCTGGTACTTTAGAAGTTTGTGCAAACTCTTATGCCTCTGCCCTGGCTGCACAGTTAGGTGGTGCCAAACGGGTAGAGCTTTGCGATAATTTAGCTGAAGGTGGTACTACACCAAGTTATGGACAGATTAAACTGGCAAAACAGCAACTAAATATTGCCATATGGCCAATTATCCGTCCGCGGGGTGGTGATTTTCTGTATACCGAAACAGAGTTTAATTTGATGAAGGAGGATATCCTAATCTTTAAATCATTAAACTGTGAGGGGATCGTAATCGGAATACTAAAAGAAGATGGCAGTATAGACCTATCCAGGTGCCGGGAGTTAATTGAACTGGCCAAACCGATGCAGGTAGCCTTTCACAGGGCTTTTGATATGTGTAATGATATGGAGAAGGCCCTGGAAGATCTGATTGAAATGGGCATTGTGAGGGTACTATCGTCCGGAGGTGCCGCATCTGCTTTTTCCGGTATGGATCAATTGGCCAGATTGGTTAAACAGGCAAATGGAAGGATTACCATCATGCCTGGTGCGGGTATTCATGCTGCCAATATTCAGGAGCTTTATGCCAGAACAGGTGCTACCGAATTTCATGCTTCAGCCAAAGTATGGGTAAAAAGTAAGATGGCATACCTTAATACAACAGCTAAAATGGGCAGTATTGAAGATGAATATCAATATGAATTAACGGCTGAAGAAAAAGTAAGAGAACTGGTTACACAACTTGAAAATTTAAATCCATAAGTAAATTCAATATAACCAGACTTGGTTTATACCTTTTGGATTAAATCACCGCTTCCGGGAACGTAATGCAAACCGGGAGTCAGGTAGTGAAGTAAAATCACCCTCGAATACCGGTAATTAATCGGTGAACAAAGCAATACCCCAAAAAGGATCAATCCCACGTAATACCACAGGTTTTCATAAATTAGGGGAAGGCCTAATACATAAGACGCTACGCCAATGGTAATAATTTCAGCAACATTCATCGCATAACTCACAAACATCGCCACATAAAAAAAGCCTGGTTCACGTTCAAATTTGAGATTGCAATGCGGGCAATAAATATTGGTTTTCTGTAGTTTGTACGAATAAGCACTGCCTGTGAAGATATCTCCTTTGCGGCAACGTGGACACTTACATTGTATAAAAGCCTGGAAACTTGTTAAATCAGCCATATTGTATTTATTAATTATACAAATTTAAAGCTAATATCGGCCCCGATTTATGATCTGCATCATATTCATAAAGCGACCTGATAAAAAATGTTACTCTAATCGTATGATCTTCCCGCGAGACAATGAAATTAATCCTTTTTTAGATAGCAGTTTAACACCTCTGATGACAGTTTCTACCCTTAGTCCGGTCATGTCTGCAAGTTCCTGCCTTGTAACCTTTAGCGGTGCGCCAACAACTACATCAGGTAGCAGGTAATTAATAATAGTCAACAATCGATGCTCTGCTTTTTCATTGGCCAGTTCTTCCAACATCATCGATTTATAGAATAAACGCCTGCTCAGTGTTTTAATTAGTGACATGCCGAAATCCGGTTCATTTTCAATTAAAGCAAAAAAATCCTGCCTGTTCACCTGGATGATCCGTGAAACCTTATTCACAATTGTAAAAGCCAGATAAGGCTTGTCAATCAGCAATGCAGGTTCTCCAAAATACTGACCGGCCTTAAATACACCCTGAATAAATTCCTTTCCATCATCGCTGATGGTCACCATCCGCACTTCGCCCGATTGAATGAAATAGACGTAGCGCGGTTGCATGCCGGGTTCATAAATGATGGCATCCTTCTGGAAGGTTTTTGTGGTAAAGCCTTTGTCTGTAAGCTTCTGGATTTCCATCAGATCATTCTTTTAAGATTAACCTAACCAATGGTTTCTTTTAACAGGCTGGTATAAAATTCTTTCAGGGATATACCCATTGCTGCAACCTGCTGTGGAATGAAACTGGTAGCCGTTTGTCCGGGAATGGTATTGATCTCAATAAAATAGAACTTACCGGTTTCATGTTCCAGGAAATAATCTATCCGAACCACTCCCCTGCAATTCAGTTTTTTATATATCGCTTTAATGATGCGGTGAACCCTCGAATATTCCTCTTCATTCATGTTTCCTGGGGTAATTTCTTCAGCAGCACCAGGCGTGTATTTGGCCTCGAAATCAAAAAACTCATTGGCCGGTATCACTTCGGTAGTAGGCAATACGGTTACCTCACCTTTGGCGCTGTATACCCCGATTGAAAATTCCCTGCCACTCACAAATTCTTCAATTAATACCTGGGGATCTTCTTTAAAGGCCTTTTCTACCGCATCTTCAAGATCTTCCGTACGTTTTACCTTACTCATCCCAATGCTGCTGCCTCCACTGTTTGGTTTTACAAAGTACGGTAATTTTAAATCCTGCCTGATTTGGCCAAGATCGTAATGACTGCCTTTAAAAATCTGAACAGATTTAGCGGTATACAAATCATCGATATCATGAACAACTGCTTTGGTATATCCTTTGTTCATGGTGATGGCAGACGTTAAAGCATCGCAGGTGGTATAAGGAATATGAAGCATATCAAAATAACCCTGTAATTTTCCATCCTCACCTGGTGAGCCATGAATGGCGATGAAAACACCATCAAATTTAATCTTCCTCCCTTCTATGCTAAGCGAAAAGTCATTCCGGTCAATTTCAATTTTAACAGAATCGGCCGGCTCATAAAACCAGCCATGGTCATTAAGCATAATTTTATAAACATCATATAAATCAGCATCAATATGATGCGAAATAGTGGCTGCACTTTTTACAGAAACAACCCATTCGCCTGTGGTACCGCCTGTTAACAAGGCAATCGTTTTTTTCATGAGAAAATTCTTAAGTATAAATTGAATTTGATTCTAAATATATCCCCAAAAATATAAATATCTTTGTGCAAAGTTTAATAATTGATGAATTGAATCAAGGATTAATGGTGTGATTATTGCTTTCAAAACGCCGGAAAGATTCATTCACTCTTTAATGATTACATTTGATTTTTACGCAAACACCAGAATTTAATATTCATGTCCAAATTTATAGCATATTTAAAAACCAAATCCTTCAGGACTAACATTATAGCTGCACTTTTAACCGTTGTGGGCCTCTTGCTCGTTGCTTTTTTCAGTTTGCGGTACTATACCAAACATGGCCAGGGCTTGAATGTTCCGCTGGTTAAAGGTCTATCTTTTGAACAGGCCGTACGTAAACTGGAAGATGCCGGGTTAAAATATGAGGTCGATTCTGTATTTATTATGGATCAGCCGGCCGGGATTGTGATTGACCAGGATCCTGATCCGAATACTTTTGTAAAAGACAACCGGACCATTTATTTAACCATCAATGCTGGCAAGATTCCAAACACCAAGTTTCCGGATATTGCCTTTAAAACCTTAAGGGAGGCACAAGCCGTTATTGAAAGTTCAAGACTTAAATTAGGTGATACCACCTATAAACCCGACGTGAGCCGGGATGTGGTATTGGAAGCAACTTTTGGCGGACAACCTATACAGCCTGGCGATATTGTTCCTGTTGGCTCCAGAATTAACCTGGTGCTGGGCGACGGCCGTGGTAATGAAGAGGTTGATATTCCACAACTAACAGGTTTAACCGTTGATGAAGCTAAGTTTAGTTTAAAAGGTTCTAACCTAACTTTAGGAAATATTCTTTATGAAGGCGACATTACCGACAGTGCTAACGCGGTTATTATCAAACAAGACCCAATACCGGTAGACTCTTTAACGAAAGTGGCCATCGGCACAAAAATTAATGTTACGCTATCCAATAAGCAACCATAAACACGCTTTATAAAAAAATGACTGAAATAGAAAAAAAGAAGATGAGTACCGGAAAAAAAATCATACTAGCCGTCGTTGCAGCCATCGTGCTGGTTGCTGCCTATTTTGCACTCAATTTTTACAAGATATACTTCTCTCCCAACATTACTGAGAATCAAAAATATTTATACATCAAAACCGGAAGCAATTATGACCAGCTGGTCGCTGAAATGCAAAAGAAGGACATCTTAAAGAGCGTTTCTTCTTTTACCGCTGCCGCAGAGAAAATGAACCTGGCTGCCAATTTAAAACCTGGCCGCTATCGCCTTAAAAAAGGCATGACCAACCGGACTTTAGTGAACCTGATTAAAGCGGGCAACCAGGAGCCGGTGAAACTGAAGTTTCAGAACATCAGGAAGAAAGAAAATTTCGCCGCTTATCTTGCCAGTAATTTAGAGGCAGATTCACTAAGTTTTATCAATGTTTTGGATTCTACAGATCTGATTACCAAATATGGCTTTAACCAGGACAATATTTATACGATGTTTATTCCGAACACCTATGAAATGTACTGGAATATAGCTCCGGTTGATTTTTTTGAGCGGATGCACAAGGAGTATGAAAAATTCTGGACACCTGAACGCAAGCAAAAGGCAGCAAGCCTGAACCTTACGCCCACTCAGGTTTATATCTTGGCATCTATTGTTGATGCCGAAGCGCTATACGACAAGGAAATGCCAATCATCGCTGGTCTTTATTTAAACCGGTTGAACAAAGGTATTTTGCTTCAGGCAGACCCAACTGTGATTTTTGCCAATAACGACTTTACCGTAAAAAGGGTAACCGGAAAGCTATTGCAGGTACAATCTTTATATAATACCTATAAGTATGCTGGTTTACCCCCGGGACCGATAATGATGCCCAGTATTAATGCCATTGATGCAGTATTGAACCGGGAACAGAACAATTACATTTACATGTGTGCAAAAGAAGACTTTTCAGGATACCATAATTTTGCGGAAACAAAGGCACAGCATGAAATCAACGCCAAAAAATACCGTGAGGCATTAAACAAAAAAAATATCTACAGGTAATGTTTGTACATGAAACAAAGGTGAAGGTCCGATATGCAGAGACCGATCAGATGGGTGTGGTTCACCACGGTAATTACGCCCTGTATTATGAAATTGCCCGTACGGAATGTTTCGAGGCTTCTTCAGGCATTACTTATGAGTCTATGGAAGCTGATGGCGTGATGCTTCCTTTACTGGAACTACAATCAAAATTCCTGAAACCTGCATTCTATAATCAGGTTTTAACCGTCAAATGCCTGGTAAAAGAATTGCCAACTGTACGTTTACATGTGGAATATGAAATTTACAATGAAGCTGAACAACTGATCAACATTGGCAAAACGACATTGGTGTTTGTAGATAAAGAAACGAGAAGGCCTTGTCATCCGCCAAAGAATTTTATGGATGGGATTCAACCTCATTTTACAACATAATTAAATGGAATGGTTACACCGGCAGTTATTACATTTAAACATCTACGCGAAGTTTATCGAGTGGACGAAGAACTGTGTTCTGCCTGGTTTCAGTCCCTTACCCTTATATACGGTAGCCACTTTCTTTTTTAAAGAGATAGGTAAAGATACGCTGGTGAATAAATCATCGTCACTTGCCTATAGTTTTATGCTGGCTATTTTCCCAGGTATTATTTTCCTGTTTACACTGATCCCATTTATTCCGATTAAAGGTTTCCAGGATCAGTTATTAAGTCTGATTGAGCTTGTTTTGCCGCATAATGCATATGAAGCCTTTGAATCTACGCTGAATGATATTGTTAAAAACCAGAATACGGGTTTACTCTCCTTTGGTTTTTTATCGGCTATCTTTTTTGCCACGAACGGCGTAAAAAACCTGATGAAGGCTTTTAATAAATCGTCACTGATTATCGAAACCCGGGGCTGGATTAAACAGCGGTTGATTGCGCTGGCACTAACCGTATTTATCTGCCTGTCTATTATCGCCTGTATCACAGCCATGGCTTTAAGTGAAGTACTTTTAAAGTACATTAAAGATGAGCTTCATTTAAAGGCTAGCCTGGCGGTTTATGCCATTCAGTTTACACGCTGGGCTTTACTGGCAGGTTTATATTTTATCACCATTTCGATTTTATACCGTTACGGCCCTTCTCATGCAAAAAAATGGAGATTGTTTAGTGCCGGTTCATGGCTGGCTACTATTTTAGCTTTTATTACCATCTGGGGATTTTCATTTTACATTAATCACTTCGGCTCTTATAACAAGGTTTATGGCTCCATTGGTACTTTAATTGTAGTGATGATCTGGCTATACCTCAATTCTTTTATTCTATTGATCGGGTTTGAGCTGAATGCCAGTGTTGATGTGAGTAAGCGCAGTGTTAAAATTATTCGCCCCACCTTTAATCTCTTTAAAAAAAGTGATCCCATTGATGAAAATTTCCAGAAAAAATAATTTTTTCTTCCTCTGTTTTAAGCAATTATCAATTTAATATAAAAAAAACAACATCATAGTTTGCAGATTTAGCTGGAGTTCGTACTTTTGCCTCCGGAAAGCTGGCAGAGTGGTCGAATGCGGCAGTCTTGAAAACTGTTGACTGTCATAGGTCCGGGGGTTCGAATCCCTCGCTTTCCGCCGGGAGGGTCTTTTATCAAAGACCCTCTTTTTTTTGTCTTGATTTTCCAAAATCTTCATCCCTCCCACTGGATCTAAAGAATTTCAAAAACGTCTGAACATACTTAAAAAACTAAAATGCAGTATACCTGCTATTTAAAAGCCTTATTAAATTAATCTCGAATCATTACATCAGTATTTACCTTAAAAAAGATATAAATATAATGGTCGCTTTTGAGAACGGGCTGCACATAAAAAAGCCGTTTCAAAATTAATTTTGAAACGGCTTTACTTTAAAAATTGATGCTATGCATTATTTTTTAACAGCAGCTTTTTTTGCTTTGTGGTGTTTTTTGGCAGATACTTTTTTAACCTGAGTTTTTTCGGTTTTAGCTTTAACAGGTTCCTTGGTTTGTGCATTTACTGCATTAAATGTAAATGTAGCTACCAGGGCGATCATTAAAATTTTAATTGCTTTCATGTTGATTTTTATTTATGGGTTTATAAATCTTGTTGATTGTTTAATAAAGTTCAACATATCAAATGAAGAATTAATGAATATTTATGAAGGGTATTTCTAATTTTTAAAGGCACAAAATAGTTATCAGAGAGATATTGAGAGCTGAATTATTAAAACGATTTTATTGGCCATCGGGGCAACCTGGTATTGGTAAGTTCTCAATCAAAAACTGGTCAGAAAATCTCAAGATGAAATATCTGAATCAATCCAAAACTATGAAAGCCTTTGGATGATCAGAATTACAGAAAGAGAAACGCTTCTTTAGCGAAATTTCAAATAGGTTAATGCAACCTTACTTTAACGATTTCTCCATTTTCTTTAACCTCTACAAACTCTTCAATCCTGTCCTGATGGTCAACTGTATATTTTTTTTGCTGATAATAATTGGTCTGTCCGCCATAACTGTTGTAACCCGAACCTGTATATTCATTGTAATAGCCGTTGGAGGTCCAGTCTAAAAATCCCTGTAAAAAGTATTTACCTGGTTTCATTTCCGGAAAAGTAAATTTACCATCGCTGTTCGTAATGGCTTCCAGCCTGTACATGTAAGCCGCTGTCGAGAGGTAAACATAACGCCTCTTTCTAAAATTCTCTTTGTCTTTCCTCAGTTGGTACCAGGCTTCAAAATAAGGGGTAACCGGTAATAATACGACCTTAATCTGATTGGCCAGAATTCTTGCACCGGCTCTGAAGCCCATATTGTTTTTTGCCTTTGTAAAAGCCACACCTTTTATGGTAGCAGTTCCTTTAGCCAGCATTTTTTTTGCCTGCAGGGAGTCAAAAACAACTTCAGGGTAGAAGATTTGCTTTTTATCTTTTTCTTCAGGCTCTTTATACTGTGCCAGAGAATGATAGGCAACACCACCAATGATTGCAATGGTTAAAACAAAACTTTTTAAATTCATAGGATTAATATTTATACATTTTGTAATCTTTATTTATAGGTTTTAAAGATGATGAAAACAAGCTTCAGCTTACGATCTCATAGCATCACCCGAGGTCTGATCTGTTAACATTCCGGATAGACAATCATTTTAAATGCAATTTAGATGGTACGATGAATTGGAGACAAAGCTAGATGAAGAAATCTCGTAAATAAATACCAATATTTGTTGTTTTTTTTCTACTTATTTTCTGGTATATAATGATATCAATAAAGCATATCTATGATCACTTGTACTCTATTCAAATGTCAATGGGCAATACATGCATCGACAATGTAAGCCTGCCTTATTCCGTTAATTTAAAGAACGGTTAAACAATCAGATAACCTGGCATTAGGTTACAGTAAAATTATAGCGGCACATGGGATATAAAATGTAAGCTATCGATGCAGCAAAAGAAACAACTTATTTTTTTATCTTAGGTCTAAGAATATCCATGTATTCTCAGTTATTTAAAAAATTTACGCTTACTCAATTTCTTATTAAAATGACGAATGACACGCTCATCACATTAAATCCATTCCAAAATATAGCCATGGCCTTTTCAGGCGGCGGATTCCGCGCTGCATCTTACGGCCTGGGTACTTTAAGCTACCTGAATCACCTCGAAAGCAATGGAAAATCATTGACAGAAAGAATCAGCTTCATTTCTTCAGCCTCCGGCGGAACAATTGCCTCCATGCTTTATGCTGCGGGTGTGCATCAGGATCAGCCATTTATCGATTTTTACAGGAAGCTTTATCATGATCTTAACGGCGAGGCCATAGTAGAACTTGCTTTGACTACCCTAAATGATGATAGCCGATGGCAGGCTGGTGCTGACTTCAAACAGCGAAACCTGATCAATTCTTTTGCAAAGGCCTATGATGAGATCTTTTTCAAACAACAAACCCTATCTGTTTTTTTTGAAAAAAGCTATAGGAAAAAGATGGAAGTTTGCTTCAATAGTACTGAATTTTACCGGGGGCTTAGTTTTCGTTTTCAGACGGATGGAACAGACAATCCACATCAGGTCATTGGAAATAATTACCTCTGGTTTGATCATAAGCAGCTGGAAACCTTTAAAAAGATCAAATTAGGTGACGTGCTGGCCGCTTCTTCCTGTTTTCCAATTGGCTTTGAACCCATTGTTTACCCGTCTGATTTCAGTTATGCTGATTCTCCGGAAAAAACATTAAATGCAGAAGCATTAAGATCAGCACTTTATTATGAAAATTATAATGAAAAAAGCTTCCCGCTGTCGTTTGTACCGGAAGGTGGACTAACTGCTCAAGAGGAAAAGGATAGTCATATCAACACTGTAGCATTGATGGATGGCGGAATCACGGATAACCAGGGACTTTCCAGCCTGATGCTGGCTGATAAAAAAAGACGTAACAGGGTAAAACCTGACCCATTCGACCTGATCATCGTTACCGATGTAGCCAGTTATTTTATGGACAGTTATGAGTCTCCGGCGATCGAACAAAAGCAGGGCTGGAGAAAAAACAGCCTGAATTACTATCTCACCAAATTTAAAAAGACGGCAAAAAACATTAACCGTTATCCCCTGCTGTTTGGCTTTACCTGTATCATTTTGGCCGCAATGGGATGGATTTTCAAACATTCAGAAATAAACTTACTGTTGATCATTTTAGCCAGTGCTACCGCTACTCTTACTGTTCTAAGTAGTATGATGGTATATTCATCTACAGGTAAAAAGCTGATCAATAGCCTCATTACTTTTGATTTAAGGGAATTGCTTTACATTAAACTCGGCCTTCAAAAGTTTTTCTCCGCCATTATTACCGATAAACTGGCTGGTTACCTGCAGTTCACCCGATTGAATGTACTTGAGCAAATGATCAAAGCCAGGTTAACTTCCGCAGTGACGATGGTATCAGACGTTAACTTAAAGCAGGTCAGGCGGCTGATTTACCAGATATTTTTCGAGGATTCGAGATGGGATAACAGGCGGGTGCCCAATTTTATTTACGAGTTAAGTACTTATAATATAGCCGCCAGGCACAACCGGTTTAACAACCAGAAGCGTTTAAAATGGCTGCCTACACCGGCTGATAAACAGCTCCTGCTGGAAGGTCTCGAAAAAATTAATCCCATAGCCGAAATCGCCCGTTCAGCTGATACCACCCTCTGGTTTGATGCCATTCAGGTGAAAGGTGAAGTGCTTAAAAAAATTGTCAGCACCGGGCAGTTTACCACCTGTGCAAATCTGCTCGAATATGTGATTTCGCTGGAAAGGAAAAATGTTGCCGTAGACCCTGCCCATCAGGCTGAACTTACACACTTAAAAAGCCTGCTGGAACGTGATTTTATTCATTTTAAAGAAAATCCGTATTTTCTTTTTGATCAACTTAAAGATTGAAGCACTTAACGACTTGCAATCAGCTAACTAAATTGTTCAAAAAAAGAATAGCCATTTGATATTAAAATTTATCTCCCTGATCGGTTTAAGTCAAATCCGGATGCTGTATCGCATTTTCCAGATTTTAGAAAATAAGTAGGTTATAAATTAGATATCGGAGTAATCTGTTGGATAAAGAAAGGTTGTTACATTTTTTGAGACATTGTTCTGATACTGTGGTAATCCGCTGATCTTTTTGTACTCCGGTCCGAATGCAGTCCAGTGATTATAGCGACCAGCCTTGTTGTTAAAGGTTGTCATATACATCAGGTTGGGCATTTTGCTTCCAGAGATGACCTGACCGTAGAATACCGCATTGAAATTAAGTTTATTAAAAATACTGATCTCCAATTCATTGAACATGGCAATTTTATTGAGTGAAAGTTTCTCGGTACTGGCTTCATAACTTCTGAGTTCGTACACCCTTTCTGCTTTGGGCGATGTTAATTTCGGTACCGCAGGAGAAGGCATACCTTCAAAAGCTTTTAAAATAATTGATTCCATACGCAAAAAAGGCGCCTGATTGAATGCTGCATTTAAATAGTCATTTCCTGCGCTGAGGTAAGTCTGGTCTTTTTGCAATGCCTGCTCCATTTTCAGGTAATTTTCAATTTTCCTGAACGGGATCAATACGTAAATCAGTAGCTCAGCAGAATCCTTTTGAATGGGTTTGAATACGCCGACACCTGAAATTCCTTGCCGGTGTAATGCAGGCAAATAAGCATTTTCCAGATAATGGTCGACTGTTTTTTCCTGTGCCGCATCTTTGAGATGATAAATCTTAATCTGATAATAATATGCAGGTTTAGCGGCAAAGGACAAATTGTACATAAATACAATAGCGGCACTGAAAATCAGCTTTATAAGTGAAGACTTAAATATTGTCATGATGAGAAATAATTTGAGATTAACGATATGAAGTCAGCAACAGAGGATTAATTTTAGATAAAGCTTTGAAAGTGGTAAAGTCGTAATTTAATGTATAATATGGATAAAAAAGCTTATCTAGTTAATTTATATGTAATACCTGTTATCATAATTTTGGTCATTATTTAATGGCAACTGTTTTTCTCAGCTGCCATTAAATCTAAGCCTATAAATTACCTTGTGAATCGTTATGTACTCTTATTGCCTCGCCAATCATCGTAACAAATCGGTCGCCTAACTGATCCATTGTGCGCCAGCGTAAACCCTGCTCACCTGGTTCCGCATATATTAAACCAATCTTCTTTTCCTTATCAAAGATTCGATAGGTGCCATTTTCCTGGGGCTCAATGCCAAAAGTTCCATCTTGAGTATCGATTGAAAACTCCTGAAGTGTAGTAGCTGAATGTATTTCATTGTCCACCTCCGAAATATTTGTCGTTTCAATTGTATCAGTAATTTCAGGAATAGTCTCTGCTTCTGGTGTAGGTTGCGTAAATAGTTCATTCATATTGGTATTTTCCGTAGCATTATGCATAGCGGTAACATTGCCTCTATCGAAATGATGATGCCGATAAAACTCAGCATGGACTGTCTCAACTGGTTCTTCTTCCATATCTAATACAGGCGAACCTGCTATTACTGATCTGATTTGCATTTCGGTATCTCTGGTTACCTCACCGATAATATAACGCGGCATAGCAATAAATTGGCTTTCCACCATTTCTGGTAAAATCACTTCTTTTTTATTATCTGCGAGGTTTGCGTAGCCAATGGGAATCAGTATTGCTTTTTCATCATCACCAGAAATTGACTGGTCAAGATCAATGATGATATATCGGATAGCATTTTGCACAGGGTCAAATAACATGTCTCTAACTTTACCAACCTGCCTATCATTTTCATCCTTTACCGACCAACCTGTAATATCCGTTTCACCATCAATCAACTTATAATCGCCCTTAGATAATTCCTCGAGGTTAACATATTCAATAATTCCTGAATTCATAATTTATTTATTTTGCGGGAATTCACTTTCCCTCTTCTCTCAAACAACAGCGTAAGGAAATGGTTTTGTTTGTGAAAGCTGAGGAATTTTGAAAAACGTCTGTTCGCACTAGTTTAATCATCATAAAATTACAGATAGATGAGTGCATTAAGTTTCTTAAGTTCTCTCCTAAGATAAAAAGAGCTACTATATTTTAAATATTTCAAAACCTATTTATCGTTAAGCGTAAAGAAAATAACAGATGATCAACCAACGCGTGTAAACATTGAACCGCCAAAGAATTATTATAAAAAGACTTAGCATACCCTTTATAAGGAAACTGGTTTTAGGAATTTCCATTTTTGGCATGTAACATATTTTACCTGATTAGCTGTTTAGTATCAGCCCATATTGTCGATCTTTATCATCACTTAAATGAAATAAATGAACGAACTTGAAAGTTATATCAATCACCATTTCGGCATTAGTGCTGATGAATGCCAAAAAGTGAGCGAATTATTTAAACCGGAAGTAGTGGAAAAGGGAAGCTATTTTTTACAAACCGGGAAGTCCTGCAATAAACTTAGTTTTATAGAAAGCGGCATTTTAAGGGTTTTTGTGAACCTATTAGACAAAGAAGTTACCCAGTGGATAGGCACAGCTGGATATTTTATGACCGATCTCCGGGGTTTCATGTTTCGCGAAACATCCCGCTTTGATATCCAGGCTTTAACAGAAACGCATTTATACACAATTGATTATGAAACATACCTTACTATCGGAAGACTGGTGCCCAAATGGCATGAATTTGAAAAACTGTTCATGGGTAAATGTTTTGTAATGATGGAGAATCGTATTTTAGACCTTATCTCCATGACTGCCGAGAAGCGTTATCAAAAATTCTTTAGTGAAAATCGTGAGCTTTTTAACCAGGTTCCGCTTCAATATCTGGCGTCCATGCTAGGCATGACACCTGAAACCTTTAGCCGTATACGCAGAAAAATGGTTTCTTGATTTTTGTCAAGCGCAGTGCCGAAGTTTCAGTTGTACATTTAAGGGAATCAAAAATCATTGTCATGAATCACGAAAAAGCGATGGCTGTCGTTATCAAAATTGAAGAAGCAGCTATAACCGCGGTTGCTATTTATTTCTTAACCAAATATCATCTGGGATTATCTGTTTGGCTCTGGGTATTGCTCTTTTTTGCACCTGACCTTTCAATGCTGGGTTATCTGGTAAATTCCCGCATAGGTGCTTTCACGTATAACTTGTTCCATCACCGTGCTGTAGCAATAGGATTGCTGGCGACAGGCTTTCTGATGCACATGGATATTCTAATTTCAATAGGCTTACTATTAGCCGCACATTCATCTTTTGACCGCATGTTGGGTTACGGACTAAAGTTTACAGATAATTTCAAACATACCAGTTCAGGCTGGATAGGAAAAGGGCAATAAAATTTTTCGGTCTAAATCAGCCATTTTTTAAAAGATTAATAGATGTAAGTAAACCATTTAATGGATGAAGATGTACTTGTTCCCTAAAATCCGGGTCGTTTTCAATAGTGTTATTTCCACCTGTTGAATGTTTACTTATATTTTTTTTAACAAATTTTCATAAAATTTTATAATCCGGATAAATAAACGTTAATTAGACGATTATTTATTGTTATGAGCACAGCAAACTATGTAATTGGGGTTGATTACGGGACCGATTCTGTTCGGTCTGTTTTAGTAGATACCGCTAATGGAAAAGAGATTTCGGCTTCCGTTTTTCTTTACCCACGATGGCAAAAAGGTTTATATTGTAAGCCGTCCATCAATCAATTCAGACAACATCCTTTAGATTATATTGAAGGCTTAACCCACACCATTAAAGATTGTTTGGCAAAAGCAGGAGGAGCTGAAATTGCACATTTAGTGAAAGGAATTTCCATTGATACAACTGGATCTAGCCCGGTTGCTGTTGATGCATCAGGAACTCCCTTAGCCTTAACACCGGGTTTTGAAGAAAATCCAAATGCCATGTTTGTGCTTTGGAAAGATCATACCGCAGTTAAAGAAGCGGCTGAAATTAATGATCACGCTAAAAATTTTCCGGTCAACTATCTAAAATATGTTGGTGGAATTTATTCATCAGAATGGTTTTGGTCTAAGTTACTGCGGATTTTCAGAATAGATGCTGCCGTTAAAAACAGTACCGAATCATGGGTAGAGCATTGTGATTGGATTCCTTTCTTACTAACCGGAGGGAATGACATCGCCACCATGAAACGCAGCCGCTGCGCTGCCGGACATAAAGCTTTATGGGCAGAAGAGTTTGATGGTCTACCTCCGGAAAGTTTTTTCAGCAGCCTGGATCCGCTTTTAGCTGACTTTAGAGAAAAACTTTTTGCGGATACTTATACCTCCGATGTTTCTGCAGGAACTTTGAGCCATGAATGGGCAGATAAGCTTGGCTTAAAAACGGATGTAGTCATCGGCGTTGGTGCTTTCGATGCACATATGGGTGCCGTAGGCGGTCAGATTGAACCTTATTACCTGAGTAAAGTGATGGGTACCAGTACCTGTGATATTTTGGTAGCACCAAATCAGGATTTAGATGGTAAATTGATTAGCGGAATCTGCGGACAGGTGAACGGTTCGGTAATTCCGGGTATGGCGGGTTTAGAAGCTGGTCAATCTGCTTTTGGCGATGTTTATGCCTGGTTTAAAAACTTAATCAGCTGGCCTTTAAATCATTTACTTACCGAATCTAATATAATTGATGAAGCTACGGCAATCGCTTTGAAAGATGAACTGGAAAGCAAAATCATTGCTAACCTGAGCAAACAGGCTGATGCGCTGGATGATGATGATTATGCTGAGTTAGCCATCGACTGGTTAAATGGAAGAAGAACACCAGATGCCAATCAGGAGCTTAAAGGTGCCATCACAGGGCTTGGTTTAGGTACCGATGCCCCCCGGTTTTTCCGTGCTTTGGCCGCTGCCACTTGTTTTGGTGCAAAAGCCATTGTAGATCGCTTTAAAGAACAAGGCGTTCCGGTGAAAGGAATTATTGGCATTGGCGGAGTAGCCAAAAAATCATCTTACATTATGCAAATGATGGCTGATGTTTTAGAAATGCCAATCAGAATCCACCGTTTTGAGCACACCTGCGCCTTAGGTGCAGCCATGTTCGCCGCAGTTGCTGCTGGTATCTACCCCAATATCGAAGCCGCAATGGCCGCTATGGGAACAGGATTTGAAAAAGAATATACCCCAGATATTAAAAAGCAGAAATTGTATCGCCAACACTATCAGGCTTACTTAGGCCTGGGTAGATACCTGGAAAAATATAATAAAAAGGATGTTAAACCTTATTTGTCATGAGCAACTATCAAGATATAAAAGAACAGGCTTATCTGGCTAATATGCAATTGCCAAAATTGGGTCTGGTGTTATTTACTTTTGGAAATGTGAGCGCAGCCGACCGTGCTAAAGGCGTTTTTGCCATCAAACCTAGTGGTGTTCCTTACGAGGATTTGTCAGCTGATAAGATGGTGATCGTGGATTTCGATGGGAATACCGTTGAAGGAAATTTACGTCCCTCATCAGATACTAAAACGCATGCTGTTTTATACAAGCATTGGGAAGATATTGGCGGCGTGGTACATACCCACTCTACTTACGGAACTGCCTGGGCACAGGCACAAAAGGCCATTCCGATTTATGGAACCACACATGCTGATCACTTAACTGTTGATATTCCTTGTGCACCGCCGATGGATGATGCCATGATTAAAGGCAATTATGAATACGAAACCGGCTTCCAGATTATGAACCATTTTGAAAGTTTAGGATTAAGTCACAAAGAGGTCGAAATGATCCTGGTAGGCAACCACGCGCCATTTACCTGGGGAAAAAATGCAGAGAAAGCTGTTTACAACAGCGCAGTACTGGAGGCCGTGGCACAAATGGCGATGTTAACACAGCAGATCAATCCACAGGCGCCGAAGTTAAAGGATTCATTAATTGAAAAACATTACGAGCGTAAGCATGGTGCGGGCGCTTATTACGGACAGGTTTGAGGGAGTTTGGAGTCTTGAGTCACCTCGTATTCGTTATTACGGGGAGGCACAACAGCCTGCCCCGACTTCAGGGTAAACAATATTTTGATAAACATTAATTGAATACTTAGTCTGAAGTTTTCAATCGATTAATCATATAACTAACAATAAAACTATTAGCATTTAAATAAAATAAATAATGATTGATTTAAAAAAATTACAAGTTTGGTTTATCACTGGTACACAACATTTGTACGGTGAAGAAACCTTAAAACAAGTAGCTGAGCATGCACAACAGGTAGCCGATTCATTAAACCAAAATGGAAATATCTCGGTTTCGGTAGTGTACAAACCCATTGTGAAAACTACTGAAGAAATTTTCGAAACACTGCAACAAGCCAATATTGATGAGAACTGTATTGGTGTAATGACCTGGATGCACACCTTTTCACCGGCTAAAATGTGGATCAGAGGCTTGAATGTTCTGCAAAAACCCTTGCTTCACTTGCATACCCAATTTAACCGCGATATTCCATGGAATACCATTGATATGGATTTCATGAACCTGAACCAAAGTGCACACGGAGACCGTGAATTTGGCTTCATGGTTTCGCGCATGCGTAAAGACCGTAAGGTAGTGGTAGGTCACTGGCAAGATGAAGAAGTAGCAAAACAAATTGATACCTGGTGCCGTGCTGCTGCCGGATGGAACGATTGGCAAGGTGCAAAGTTTGTTCGCTTTGGTGACAACATGCGTTTTGTAGCTGTAACTGATGGTGATAAAGTAGAGGCCGAAATGAAATTTGGTTTTTCAGTAAACACTTATGGCATAGGCGATTTAGTAGCTGTAATTAATGAAATAGGTGAAGATTCGATTCAGGCTTTGTTGACAGAATATGAAGAAACTTATGACATGGCTGACGACCTGAAGGCTGGTGGTGCCAGACATCAATCGGTTTATGATGCTGCAAAGATTGAGTTAGGTTTAAGAAAGTTCCTGGAAGATGGTGGTTTCAAGGGCTTCTCTGATACTTTCGAAGATTTACATGGTATGATTCAGCTTCCGGGAATTGCCGCTCAGCGTTTAATGGCCGATGGTTATGGATTTGCTGGTGAAGGCGACTGGAAAACAGCAGCTTTGGTCCGTGCCTGTAAAGTAATGGGTGCCGGACTAGCTGGTGGTAATGCTTTTATGGAGGATTATACATACCATTTTGACCCGGCTAACTCGATGGTGTTAGGCTCGCACATGCTCGAGGTTGATGCCAGTTTAGCTTCAGGCAAGGCAAGTTTAGAGGTTCATCCCTTAGGTATTGGTGGCAAAGCTGATCCGGCCCGTTTGGTTTTTAATGTTTCAGGTGGTGATGCTTTAAATGCATCTTTAATTGACATGGGCAATCGCTTCCGCTTGTTAGTGAACGAAGTAAAAGCAGTTGAAGCTGAAAATGATTTACCTAATTTGCCGGTAGCTCGTGTACTTTGGAAACCACTTCCTGATATGAAAACAGGTTGTGCTGCCTGGATTTATGCCGGTGGTGCACACCATACGGCTTATAGCCAGAATCTGACTACTGAACATTTATTAGACTTCGCCAATATTGCAGGTTTAGAATATGTAAATATTGGTGCAGATACTAAAATCAACCATTTCAGAAATGAATTGCACTGGAACGAGGTATTCTATAAATAGTTCTTTAAACTACTAAATATGAAAGCCGATAATTAAAAATTATCGGCTTTTTTCCATTTGCAAAGTGCAGAAATAAAAGAAATCTACTCGATACTTACCATCGCTTTAATCACCCCGTTTTTCGGATCCAGCCAACTTTTAAACTGCTCCTTAACTTCGCTAAAAGTAACCTGGTGGGTAATATAATTGGTCGGATTTATTAATCCAGCCTTCATAGATTTAATTACGTGTTCAAAATCTTCGATTGTGGCATTTCTGCTGCTCATTAGAGTGGATTCGCGTTTGTGAAATTCGGGGTGGTTGAATATGAGATCACCTTTCTGCAAGCCGATTAACACAAATCTTGCACCATGCGCCATGTAATTGATCGCATTGTTAATAGCCTTTTGATTTCCTGTTGCATCGATTACCACTGTAGGCATATCGCCATTGGTAATATTGCTAAGCCGCTGAACCACGTCGGCATCCAGTGCATTAATGACGTGCGCAACCCCTAATTTTTCTTTACAAAAAGCTAACCGGTCTTCATTAATATCCAAAGCGATCACGTTTGCACCGGCAATTCTCGCAAATTCCATTGTACCTAATCCAATGGGTCCGGCCCCTATTACCAATACAAACTCACCTTTTTGAACATCAGCCCGCCTAACACCATGTGCTCCGATAGCCAAAGGTTCTACTAAGGCCAGCTCATCATAACTCAAACCTTCGCCATGCAAAAGCGTTCGGGATGGTACCTGCAAATACTCTCGCATCCCACCATCTACATGCACACCGCAAACCTGCATTTTTACACAGCAGTTGGGTTTGTCCATCCGGCAGGCAATGCATTCGCCACAATTAAAATAAGGAATAAAAGTAACCTTCTCTCCTATTGTAAATCCTTCAGCACCATCTACTTCTACTAACTCCCCGGATAGTTCGTGACCTAAAACTCTTGGGTAATTGAAGAAGGGTTGAGTACCTTCAAAAGCATGCAAATCAGTTCCACAGATTCCGATTCGTTTGATTTTTATAATGGCATGGTCTTTCCTTAATTCAGGTTTTTCAGTTTCTGAATATTCAAAAGTGCCAGGTGTAGTGCAAGTAAGGGTTTTCATATACTTCAATGATTGAATAAATGAGTGAATTTTGAATGAATGAATTTTGAATGAGAAAATGATTGAATTAGTTAATTTTGAATGCAAGAATAATTGAGTTTTTGAATGAAAGAATGTGTAAAGCGATTTTATAGCCATTCATTCTATTATTCTATTATTCTCTAATTCTATCATTCTCTAATTATTTTTCTATGCGTTTGCCAAAGCCCTGTCTAAATGCACATAACCACCATCCACATGAATAATCTGTCCGGTGGTGTGACTGGATTTATCCGACATCAAAAACACTGTCATGTTGGCGATCTCTTCAGCCGTTGTCATCCTGTTTTCCAAAGGAATTTTAGAGGTGATCTCATCAAGCTTTGACTGCGCATCTGCCAAGGTCTCGATCCAGGTTTCGTAAGCCGGTGTCCAGCATTCGGCCACCACCACTGCATTAACACGGATTCCGTACTTTAATAATTCAACCGCCCATTCGCGGGTTAACGCATTTCTGCCACCGTTTGCTGCCGCATAGGCTGAAGTGTTTCCTTGTCCGGTTTCGGCCGTTTTAGATGTTATGTTGACTATCGCACCTTTACTTTTGATCAATTCAGGCAAAGCATGATGTGCCATCAGGTAATAATGAACCACATTCTTGTGCAATGAGGCCATAAAATCTTCATAATTTCCACTTTCTAAACCAACACCATCGTTAACGCCGGCGTTATTTACCAAACCATCAATTCTTCCGAATTTTTCAACAATTGAGCGAATCACATTTTTGCAGTCTTCCGGCCTGGATAGTTCCGCTACAAACTGCGCGGCCTGACCGCCATTCTGCACAATTGCATCCACTACTTGCTGATTATCCGCTGCTTTCCTGCCAACAATAACCGCAATTGCATTTTCTTTTGCAAAAACTTCTGCAATGCTCCGTCCAATGCCTTTTGCGGCACCAGTAATGATGATGACTTTTTCTTTTAAGTTTAAATTCATATTCTTTAATTAGAAATAATAGCAATGGTGAATGTAAATGCCATTTGCAATTCTTTTATTCAGAAATCCGTTCCAATTGCTTGAAATGTTTTCTTCTAAATTTTAGTAGTGTTTTGTTTTAAATTCCTCATTTTTTATTTTCCATGCCGATGCCGCTTTCGTTTTATATGGCAGTTAAAGTTAAAATACGAGATCATTAAGTTATTTGACCATCTCATTAATATAAAACTGGAATAGGTTAGCGATGCGCAATTTTATAGCCTCTTAATCCGAAAAACAGCACCACAACGAAACAAACCAATGGGATAATATAACCCACCTGAATATGATCTCCATACATATCAATTAATGTTCCCATTCCGAATGGTAAAATTGCACCACCTACAATGGACATGATGAGCCACGAAGAACCTGGTTTAGTATCATCCCCGATTCCTTCAATCCCTAAAGCAAAGATAGTGGGGAACATAATAGACATAAAAAAACCTAGTCCGCCAAGTGCATAAACCACGATTACACCACTTCCTGTAATGGCCAGTAAACACAATAAAACAGAAATAACAGCATAAATCGATAAAAGCTGATGAGAAGCAATAAATTGTAAAAGTGCAGTTCCTGCAAACCTGCCTGCGGTAAAGAGAAAACCGTAAATAGCCAGGTAAGATGCTGCTGTCTTTTCGTCAAAGCCACCACCTTGCTGAGCCATCCTGATAAAAAAACTCGTTACACATACCTGCGCGCCTACATAAAAAAACTGCGCAACCACTGCCCACCTGAGGTGCTGATGTCGCAATGCCCCGAAAAAGCTTCCTTTGGCTTCGCCATCAATACTTTTAGTTTTAATTTCAGGGAGGTGAATAAAATAAAATATCACAGCAATAACCAGTAAAATAACACCCAATGTGATGTAAGGCGTTTTAACAGAAGCAGCTTCTTCCAGAAAATAGTGGTTTCTGCTCACTTCTGACATTGCTGCGAGTTCTTCTTTCGTGTGCGATTTTCCTGACAGAATAAATAATCCGCCAATCATTGGAGCCACCATTGCGGCCAGGCCATTAAATGATGCAGCCAAATTTAACCTGCTCGTAGCCTTAGCCGGGTCGCCTAAAACTGCTGCATAAGGATTGGCTGATGTTTCAAGCATCGTTAATCCACAGCCAATGATAAAAAGAGCGACCAAAAATGTCACATAAGAAAGATTATTAGCAGCAGGAACAAATAAAAGTGCACCAAATGCAAAAGCAAGTAAGCCTGAAATCATAGTGGCTTTATACCCCCATTTTTTTAAGATGATTCCGGCCGGAATCGCCATTAAAAAATAGGCAAAGAAAACGGATGTGTCTATCAGCGTAGATTGCCTATTATTTAAGTTACATGCCTTTTTTAAATGCGGTATTAATATGGAATCCAGGTTGTGGGCCATTCCCCAAAGGAAAAATAAACTTACTACAAGTATAAATGGCAATACGTATTTCTTACCTGATGAGGGATCTCCTGTTGTTATAATTTCTGGTGCGGTGTTGTGGTTCATTATATTTGGTTTTATTTATTATGGTAATGTTGGCCTGAAAAAAGAACCAAATGGCCTCTTCTATGCTCATTGAAGATAAGCCATTGCGCCCATCAGTTCATCTGTTCTCAAAGCCAATGCAAGCTATAGATCATTATACGTTATCCAGTTGGCTTCAATCAATAGGTTTTAAATTTTGAAATTAGTAAAAAACATTTAGAATATACTATAATCGGCTCGATCCCCTTGAGGTTGCTGATTATGAGACCATAAAAGATAAAATGGTTTTAAAGTCATATACTGGATTAGCTTCTTTAAATCATTTGTGGATTATCAATCCGGTTTTTACGACATAAATTACCATTTAGAATGAAGTATCTAAGATAGATGGGTTCATCAAAAATATGGGCATTCATCATACCGTGATCTTTATAATTTATAAGTAATAAGCAATTTTCTCGTTTAAGTTGGCGTTAACAGTAAAATCCGTTGAACAGAAATACACACGGAATATTGGTTAATAAGAATCAAATATGGGGAAACGTAGCCATAAAAACGTGTAAAATTGGTTCAGAGAAAACTGTTTTTCAACTCATCACTAAGGCCTAAACATCTTGATGGATATTTAGATCAGCAGATGAAATTTTTATCAGCATTATTTATTTTATTTGTATTTCATTCTAATCAAAACAAATGCAGTATCAGATACCATAAAAATCAATGAAATTGAATATCATATTAACATTGGAATTAATTTTAATCCATATATTTCGACTCTCAATTATATATAAATAATAAGGATGTTTTCATTAACGAATAAAAAAGCAATAGTCACTGGCGGCGGAAGTGGTATCGGGAAAGCTATTGCGACCATTTTAGCACAGCAGGGTGCTGAAGTCCATATTTTAGAATTGGGCATCGGGCAGGCAGAAGCAACATTAGCAGAAATAAGCAATCAGGGCGGTAAAGCTTTTAGTTATGCCTGCGATGTGGCTAACCATCAAAATGTTAAAGCCATTTTTGATCAGATCGGGGAAATCAATATCCTGGTGAACAATGCCGGTATTGCACATATTGGCAAGGCAGATACCACAGAAGAAGCAGATTTTGACCGGGTAATGCGGGTAAATGTAAAAGGTGTTTACAATTGTTTGTATGCAGCAATTCCTCAACTGCGTGCTGCTGGCGGTGGAGTCATTATTAATATGGCCTCTATTGCATCGTTAGTGGGTTTACCTGATCGTTTTGCATACAGCACAGCAAAAGGTGCGGTAAAAGCCATGACGATGAGTGTGGCGAAAGATTATATTGGTGAAAACATCAGGTGTAATTCCATTTCGCCGGCCCGCGTACATACGCCATTCGTTGATGGATTTTTAAAAAATAACTATCCTGATGATATAGCGGAAATGTTTCAGAAATTATCTAAAACACAGCCCATTGGCAGAATGGCCAGACCCGAAGAAGTAGGTGCCCTAGCCCTTTATTTATGCAGTGATGAGGCTTCATTTATTACGGGCTGCGACTACCCTATTGATGGGGGTTTTACTACTTTGAATAATTAGGCGGAAGCAGAAAGCGAAAAGCTTAAAGCAGAAAGCGGAATGCGGAAAGTTTTTGATAATTAATAATCTACATCTTGTATTTGACATTTAATACTAAATAAAACAACATGAAATTAATACGTTTTGGAGCGGCAGGCGCAGAAAAACCCGGAGTTATTATAGATGATAAATACTATGATGTTTCTGGTTTGGTACAGGATTACAATGAAGCGTTCTTTGGCGGCAATGGCCTGGAAAAATTAAAGCAGGATCTTACATCAGCAAGCTTAACTGAAATAGATAAAGGTGTACGCCTCGGACCAGCTTTAGCACGTCCGTCTAAAATAGTTTGCGTAGGTTTAAATTATAAGGACCATGCAGCCGAAACCAATGCTGCCATTCCGACAGAACCCATTTTATTCTTTAAAGCCACATCGGCAATTGTTGGCCCTAATGATGACCTGATCCTTCCTAAAAACAGCAGGAAAACGGATTGGGAAGTTGAACTGGCAATTGTTATTGGCAAGAAAGCCAGTTATGTTTCAGAAGAGGATGCCTTAAACCACGTAGCGGGTTATGCCTTACACAATGATTACAGCGAACGTGAATTCCAGATTGAGCGCAACGGACAATGGGTAAAAGGCAAAAGCTGTGATACCTTTGCTCCTATCGGTCCCTTTATTGCTACGCCGGATGAAATTGAAGATGTGCACAAGCTTCGCCTGTGGCTAACCGTAAACGGAAAAACATTGCAGGATGGTAATACCGCTAATTTTATATTCAATGTGCCTTTTATCGTTTCATACATCAGCCAGTTTATGACACTTTTGCCTGGTGATGTAATCTCTACCGGTACACCTGCCGGCGTTGGATTAGGACAAAAACCAGAACCCTGGTATTTAAAAGCAGGAGATGTGGTGGAGTTGGGAATTGATGGTTTAGGCAGCAGTAAACAAGAAGTTAAAGCTTACACAGAAAAATAATGCAAAGATATTGCTTCACTCTTGATCTGATTGACAACCCATCTTTGATTGCTGAATATAAAAAATATCATGAAGCAATTTGGCCGGAGATACAGGAAAGCATCACATCGGCCAGCGTGCTTGATATGGAAATTTACTTAAGCGGAAACAGGCTGTTTATGATAATGGAAGTAAATGAAGATTTCTCTTTTGAGCAAAAAGCAAAAGCCGACCTTGAGAACCCCAGAGTACAGGAATGGGAAACCCTGATGTGGAAATACCAGCAGTCCCTTCCCGGCGCTCAGCCGGGAGAAAAATGGCGGTTGATGGATAAAATTTTCAAGCTATAACCCATGATAGATACCCACGTACACTTTTGGAACTTCGACCCTGATAGAGACAGCTGGATAACGGAAGACATGCGGGCGATCCGGAATGATTTCGCTCCTGAAAACTTAAGCCGGATATATCAAGATCTTCAGATTACAGGTTGCATAGCCGTTCAGGCCAATCAGTCTGAAGGAGAAAATGAATTTCTGCTGAACCTGGCTGATGATCATGATATGATCAAAGGTATTGTTGGATGGATCGATTTTAAAAATCCAAATTTAGAAAGCAGACTTGATTATTATAAAAACTTTAAAAAGATTAAGGGCTGGCGACATGTTCTTCAGGCTGAAACAGCCGCATTCATTCTTGATCCTATTTTTATCAATGGGATTAAACAGTTGAAAAAATTTGGTTACACTTATGATTTATTGTGCTACCATAACCAGCTGAAAAGCATTATACAAGTGGTTGATCAAATTCCTGATCAACCATTTGTTCTTGACCACTGCGGAAAACCGGATGTTAAAACACAGGATTTAAAAACCTGGAGCGAAAACATTAAACTGCTGGCTGAAAATCCAAGTGTTACCTGTAAAGTATCAGGACTGTTAGCAGAAGCAGATTGGAAAAACTGGAAAGAAGCAGAACTTTTTAATTGCTTTGATGTGGTATTTGAAAATTTTGGTGTAGAGCGGGTGATGTATGGCAGCGACTGGCCGGTTGTGTTGGTAAGTCGCCCTTATGAGGATTGGTTTAACCTTATTAATAAATACGCTTTAAGGTTTAGCGAAAAAGAAAGGAAATTAATTTTCGGAAATACTGCGAAAGCTTTTTATAAGCTTTAAAGCATAACTATCAAGCCTTTTTAAGGTTTCGCATCAGGTAAATGCTCAAATAAACCAAATATAACAGATAGTGCAGGATGGAGAAATTAATATATAGTATTAGTTTTCAATTTTAAAAGGCATCTGACAGAAACAATAGCTTAAATAATGAGTAAAAAAATTACCTTTCCTTATAATTCTCAATATCCCTCTGTTGCCGACTTAAGACGCAAAGCGAAAAGCAGAATCCCTAAGTTCGCATTTGATTATTTAGAAGGTGGTTGTAATGAAGGATTGAACTTAGCCCGTAACGAGAACGACTTTGATAATATTTACCTTAAACCAAATTATTTACGAGTTGGTGGAGATATTGATATGTCAGTAGAACTCTTCGGGCGTAAGTACAGTGCTCCGTTTGGCATCTCTCCGATAGGATTACAAGGTTTAATGTGGCCAAACGCACCGGAAATTTTAGCTAGGGCAGCTGCCAAACACGATATCCCTTACACTTTAAGTACTGTTTCTACCAGCAGCATCGAGCGCATTGCCGAGGTATCTGAAGGGAAGGCATGGTTTCAGCTTTATCATCCTACAGAGAACAGGCTGAGAGATGATATATTAAATCGTTTGAAGGCGGTTGAGTGCCCGGTTTTGGTCGTACTGGTTGATGTTCCGGCATTTGGTTTAAGGTACAAGGAAATCAAAAGCGGACTTTCCATTCCACCTAAAATGTCGATCAATAACATCCTGCAGGCTTTTGCCCGTCCGTTATGGGGTATTAAAACACTTCAGCATGGCATTCCATCTTTTGCTACATTAAAGCCATACATGGAAAAAGGTATGGATATGTCGCAATTAGGACAATTCATGAACAGGACTTTTACCGGCAAAGTAGATATCGAAAAGGTTTCTGCCATCCGCGAAATCTGGAAAGGGCCATTGGTATTGAAGGGTATTACAACCGATGAAGATATGCAGGCTGCTATACAGATTGGGGTAGACGGTGTAATGGTATCAAATCACGGTGGAAGGCAAATTGATGCAGGTGAATCATCCATCAATTCATTAATGAAGTTAGCGGCAAATCCGGCTTATAAATCAAAACTCAAAATCATGATGGATGGTGGTATTCGTTCAGGAGTCGATTTAGCCAGGGCGCATGCTGTTGGATCTGAATTCAATTTTATGGGTCGTCCGTTTATGTATGGCGTTGGTGCCCTGGGTGATGAAGGTGGTGAACATACCATTAACATGTTCAAAACGCATCTCTACCAGATCATGCAGCAATTAACCATTGAGAAGATATCGCAATTCCCTGACAGGCTGCTGAAAGTATAAATGAAGTCCGATGTCAGGAGACCAAATATCCCAAGTGTTGCGAATGATAAAATACATGCTGCTGTTTCCTTTCTTTCCGAGTTTCTGCGGCTAAGCCAAAAAAATTGTAAATCAACGGCAAAAGAAAAAGCGCTCCTGCAGTTGCAGGAGCGCTTTTTTATTATTTTGAAAACTTATACGTCGTACTCGTTTTATACGTCTCTCCGGGTTTCAATTCTGTAGAAGCAAAGTTCGGATGATTTGGTGCATCAGGAAAATGCTGTGTTTCCAAACAAATTGCTGAGCGGTGCGGATAAGATTTACCCCCCTTACCATCTTGATCAGCTCCTGTTAAAAAGTTCCCGCTGTAAAACTGTAAGCCAGGCTCAGTGGTATATACTTCCATTTTAATTCCTGTTGAAGTACTTTTCACCGTAGCCACAGGTGTTTTCGCATCATGTTTATTCAGTGCGAAGTTATGGTCGTAGCCTTTTCCAAACTTCAGTTGCTCATTGCTTTCTTCAATAGATTTCCCAATGGTTTTAGCTTTGGTAAAATCAAATGCAGTTCCGGTTACAGCTAATAATTTACCTGTCGGAATTAAAGTAGAATCAACTGGGGTAATCGAATCTGCCGCGATGGTAAGTTCATGATCCAGGATACTTTTATTTCCCTCACCGTTCAGATTGAAATAAGCATGATTGGTCAGGTTTACCACTGTAGCCTTATCAGTAGTGGCTGTATAATCAATCTGTAAAGCATTATCATCTGTTAAAGTATACAGCACCTTTACATCCAGCTTACCTGGATATCCGGCTTCGCCATCTTTAGCGGTATAGGTTAATTCTAACTTTTGCCCATCTACCTGTTTTGCATCCCATACTTTCGAATAAAAACCATCGGTTCCACCGTGTAAGGTATTTCGCCCGTCGTTCAGCTGTAACGTATATTGTTCTCCATTTAAGGTAAATTTGCCTTTGCCAATCCGGTTGCCGTATCTGCCGATTAAAGCTCCGAAAAACGGCTCTCCTTTTTTGCGGTAAGCACCAATACTGTCGTAGCCCAACACCACATCTGTTAATTTATCATCCTTATTAGGCACTAAAAGTGAAACAATCCGCCCACCATAATTGGTAATGGTAACGGTGGCACCCTTTGCATTTTTCAAGGTGTAAAGACTTACCTTTTTACCGTCAATGGTGGTATTGTATTTTAAGGAATCTGTTTGCGCAATGGTTTCTGTAGCTTTATCAGCCTTTGGATTACAGGAAGAAAGCGCCACAGCTAAACAAAATGTTGCCAATGGTACCGCGCTAAGCATTATTTTTTTCATAAAGATCTATTTTGGTTAGGGCTAAATTAAGAAAATATATTATCCTTGCCATGACGATTATAATTATAATTGTAAGATTATTGATGTGCCTCTTGATACATCTGCAAAATAAATCATATAATTTAACGGCGATATGCAAGATTTTCATTTTAAGCCCAACGCTTTTCTTTTCGACTTAAACGGCACTATGATCAATGATATGGAATACCACACCAAGGCCTGGCATGCCGTGATGAATGAAGATCTGGGTGCCAATCTGGATTACGATGTCGTTAAAAAAGAGATGTATGGAAAAAACCATGAGGTTTTAGCGCGTGTTTTCGGTAAAAATAAATTTAGTGATGAGGAGGTGAAAAAACTTTCCTTCGATAAAGAAAAACGATATCAGGAAGGATATCTCCCCCATTTAGCCTTAATTGACGGATTAGCTGATTTTCTGGATAGGGCCAGAGACAAAAACATCAAAATGGCGATTGGTTCTGCAGCCATTCCTTTCAATATCGACTTTGTGGTGGATGGATTGAATATCCGTCATTATCTTTCCGCGATCGTCAGTGCCGATGATGTCGCAGTTAGCAAGCCTGACCCGGAAACTTTTCTGAAAGCTGCTGCAGCACTTCAGATTCAACCTAAAGATTGCCTGGTTTTTGAAGATGCACCGAAAGGTGTAGAATCGGCCCTGCTCGCAGGAATGAAATGCATCGTGTTAACGACTACGCATACCCTAGCAGAATTTGAAGATTATTCCAATATCCTTACTTTTATCAGTAATTACAACGACCCTAAATTAAATACGCTTTTTTAAATGGCAAAATATATCAATCAAAAACCTGTATTGGTGGCGGTAGATTGCATCATCTTCGGCTATGATGGTGAACAGCTTAAGCTGCTGGTGATTAAAAGAGCCATCGAACCGGTTAAAGATCAATGGAGCTTAATGGGTGGTTTTATCGGTGAAGCAGAAGATTTAAATGGCGCAGCCAAGCGAATCTTACTGGAATTGACCGGCTTACATGATGTTTACCTGGAACAGCTTCATGCCTATGGCCGCCCCGACCGTGACCCTATTGAGCGTACCGTTTCAGTGGTTTATTTTGCTTTAATTGACATCAATAAGTACAGTACCCAAATCAACGATCAGTACCATGCAGAATGGTTTAATGTGACAGAAGTACCGCAATTAATCTTCGATCATAACACAATGGTACAGGCGGCTATGGATAAAATCCGTTATCAGGCAGCCCTGCACCCCATCCTTTTTGAACTTTTGCCCAAAAAATTCACCATCCCACAATTGCAGGCTTTGTATGAACAGGTATATGATGCCCCGATTGACAATCGGAACTTCATCCGGAAAATTACCGCCAGTGGTTTATTGATCAAGCAGACTGAGAAAGATAAATCAAACTCCAGACGCGGCGCATTTTATTTTAAACTGGATAAAAACAAACATAAGGCGCAATTTCAGTCTTTTTTAAATTTTATTCCGAAGACTGTGAAATAATTTTTGGGTGCTCTGATTTGCTATAAAATTAGAAATCAACCATTTATAGTTATGATTTTTTATCATAAATGTATAACTAAAAATTAATTTCAAAAAACACTTGCGCGATTAATTATTATCTCTATATTTGCACCTCCTTAAACAAAAGGAAATGATTCCGTAGCTCAGCTGGTAGAGCATTACACTTTTAATGTAGTGGTCCTGGGTTCGAATCCCAGCGGGATCACAAGAAACAATACCAAAGAGAACTAAGACCCTGCAAATCAAATGATTGCAGGGTTTTTGCCTTTACGGGTTATACCAAAATATGCACGATATCGCGTATAAAATGTGCGTCATTCGGTGCGTCGTTCTTTATAATACTAAACTCCCCTAATTTGAAATAACCAACTGATATTCAACTACTTTAAGTATTGAACATCTTGTAGGATCTAAGTTGCAAAGCTAAATTTGTTTCACCTTAATGTTATTGTTATGAAAACTAATTTTAGTGTGCTTTTCTTTTTGAAGAAGCCAAAAAACTACACAAAAGGGGCCGTTTACTTTATCTTTTTAAGAGTTACGGTGGACGGGATTCGTGCGGAAATGTCAACAAGCAGAAATTGCGAACCAGAGCGATGGAATGCAAAAGCCGGAAAAGTCATCGGCACGAAGGAGGATGTTAAAACTTTAAATGCCTATTTGGAAAATATGAAATCAGAAGTTTATGCAGCCCATAGCCAGTTAAGCATGGATGGAGCCGAAATAACTGCCGATGCCGTTAAATGCAAATTCTTAGGAAAAGAAGAAAAAGCACACACTATATTGGAGGCCATTAAAACCCACAATGATAAAATGAAAGCATTGGTGGAGAAAGAAGAATATGCACCTGGAACACTTAGACGATTTGAAGTATTGGAAAGGCATGTAGAAGAGTTCATTGTCGCCAAATACAACAGAATCGATTTTAATGTAAAACGTATAGACCATGAGTTTATCGACAGTTTTGACTTCTTTCTGCATACGGTAAAGAAAAACGATACCAATACCGCAAACAAGCATATTAAAAATCTCAAAAAAATAGTTAGCATTTGTCGGAAATATAAATGGATCAATACTGACCCCTTCTTTGGCCATACGCTAAAATCCAAGCCAGTTCACAGGGAATTTTTAACGGCTGATGAATTGGAAAATATTACCCAAAAACAGTTTAATACTGACAGGTTATCGCAGGTACGGGACTTCTTTCTGTTCAGTTGCTATACAGGGCTTTCCTATGCGGATGTTCAAAAGCTAAGACTTTCAGACATAAGTATTGGTGTTGACGGGGAAAGATGGATATTTACCTACCGAAAAAAAACTGATACGAGAGCGGCAATACCGTTACTGCCAATAGCCGCAAGCATTCTGGATAAATACAAAAATCACCCCTATTGCCTTAGCAACAACAGAGCTTTGCCAGTTTCCAGTAATCAAAAGATGAACGAATATTTGGTTGAAATTGCGGCACTTTCAGGAGTTAACAAAATATTAGGCAATCGTGTAGCGAAACGGACTTTCGGCACTACTGTAACTTTATTGAACGGTGTCCCGATCGAAAGTGTATCTAAAATGCTTGGACACACTAATATACGAACCACACAACTGTATGCTAAAGTATTGGATACCAAAGTAAGTGAAGATATGGCTCCGTTAATGGGGAAATTTGTCGCCCAACATATCAAAGCTAATGAAGTAACAGAATTGAAAATAAGTGCTGATATTGCATCAATCCGGGAAAAATACACGTTAACACACCACATGGAAGAAGCATCGTAGTACAGGCTAAAACAACTATTTATATACTAACCACGCATTGCTATTGAAATGCGTGGTTTTTTTATTTCCTCTGCAATGGTACCGATCATATATTAAAAGACCAATGTAAAATGGCAGGAAACTCAGGTGCACTACGTCGTAAATGTCCATAGCGAGAACAGTGGGCTAGCCTATGAGCGAAGGGGTTTCGCAGGCCGCATCGTGCGTGAGGATTAAATATCGTACTTACAAGGTTACAGAAGATTAGATGAGATATATGAATTAAAAATAATTATGTGGAATATAATATTTAGTATTTATGCTCAATATGAATGTATTATTAGTTATATTTGTAGTCGTTTATAATATGTAATAAAATTTATTTTAATTATAATGTTATTTAGTGAAAAAACTACAAGATTTATGTGTTTAAATTTATAATACCTTTATTTTAAATCAATTAGACAATTAATAGAGCCAATAAGTATAGTTAAAGCCAATCTAATACTTTCAAAACTCAATTTTATATGATACATGTAATTAATTAATTTCATATTAGACCGAGAAAAAAAATACATCTTCATATAAAGACTATTACTACATAACTATAGTATTATTTACTTAAATGATCAATAAAAATTATATAATTTGCTCTTATCAAAAGGGAGCTATGTATATGCGAAATAAAATTAAGCTGTCCCACTTACTAACATGAGTTTTATTAATGATTACGTTTGCGGACGTAAAGAAAGAACATTCCTTCGCCTATATCATGTTAATTATTTTCAACTACTTATTTTTCTAATTTTCGTATCTTCATTTTATATACACAGTTCAAAAAATAGCTTCTGGAACCAGCAATATCATCCATTAATTTTTCAGGGAATTATTTTTTCTGGGGCTTTTTTTGCGTTGATAAAAGGTATCTCTCCTGTATATAAAATTGATATCTCAAAAATTGATATTATTGTTTTGGCATTTTTATGCTACAGCATACTTTCTGGCGTGATAACCCGCTCAGGTCTCGCATACGACAGCACAACATTTAGCTACCTTGCGTACTTAGTCTTGTTTCTATTGATTCGAATGCACGGATATTTAAATAACATAAACGATATTGTTTTAAATGTTATGATGATCGTGTTCGGAATAAACGTATTTGTTTCGTTATTACAAATTGGGAAATTTATAGAAATAGACGATCCTAGTTTCCTAGTTACCGGACTTTTCGCAAATCCAGGGCCTTTCGGATGTTACATTGCTGCTATGATACCCTTACTTATTTATGTCTATAGAGATAATAAAAATAATCGTAGGGCATTTGCAATAGTTCTACTGATTTGTGCAGTTTTATTGCAGGTTGCTAGCGGATCGAGAACAGCAATACTTACTTCCATTGTTGCTTCAGGCGGCATGCTTTTAATTCCTTATCTGAATAAATTAAAAAAATCAAAAGCTATTGTTATCGCAGTATTTTCTTTTCTATGCCTATTCATTATATTAATTTTTCTGCACCGATTTAATAGTATGTCTGTAGATGGAAGGATTCTCATTTGGAAAGTAGGTTATAATATGTTTAAAGAAGCTCCAGTTTTTGGTAATGGAATTGGTTTTGTAAATTCAAATTATAATTTATTTCAATCAACTTACTTTTCTAATGGATTTGGAAGCCCTTTGGAGAAAGCCCTAGCCGGAACAACTTATAGTCTCTTTAATGAGTATTTCGAAATATTGATCGAGTTAGGGGTTATTGGACTAATAATATTTGCCACCTTGATATTCTTTATTACTAAAGCAAAAAGTGGAACTAATACCCAGATGACTGAGATTAAAACTTCTTTATTATCAATACTGATATGCTCTTTCTTTTCGTATCCCTTTTCCTTAGCAAGTATAAGTTCAATGTTTTATATTTTAATTGCTCTGCTAGTTAACACGCAAGTATTTAAATCACTATTTCATATTAATTTGAAGGGAAGTAAACGTGTTGCTCTTCAGGTTGTTATGGTAGGATTTATTTTGTTAATCGTAACTGTAGGAATTGCTATAAGAGAATGGAAATTTTCTATCGATCGCTTTGATTACGATGAATACGGCTCCATAAAAAAGCTCGATGAAAATTATTTAATATTAAGTAACAATGGTGCTTTTTTATTCAATTATGGAGCCGAAATGTGCAAGCGTGGATACTTTAAAGAGGCTATAGATATACTTGAGAACGGAAAAAAGAAAATGAACAATGTCTTTATATACAACCAGCTTGGACAGGCATACACCCATGTTGGATCGTACCGTGAAGCGGAAGCCAATTATATATGTTCGATGAATATGGTCCCCCATATGCTTTCTTCGAAATACGCTTTATTCAAGCTCTATAGTCAAACTGGTAAGTATTCTAAACGTAATCAGATTGCATTAGACATAAGTCGCTCAGCTATTAAAATCCCAACAGCAGAAGCAATCTTAATTAAAAAAGAAATCGAACAATTTTTAATCTTAAAACCTATAAAAAAATGAAAAAAACGCTTAAACTGACCATTCTTCTGGTCTTGGGTACCTTAGGTATCGCAACATTTAATGGATGTAAAAAGGACAGGGAACAAACCGAACAGAATATTACGACAAATCAAGATCTCCTATCTGTTGCCAAGAAATGGTATAATAACCAGCTCACTCTTTCCCGGCCTTCTCAAGAAGGCGATTTGAATATCTCAGCTCTCCAGCCAGACTGGGCAGCTGCAAAGATAAAAACTAATTCCGGCAAACAGGAGGTTATTGGGGTTCCAATGGCACAATCAAATAATGAATATATAGAGCTGAATGTTGTGGTGTCAAATGGGGAAGCGCAAGGAATATTTAAAAGGTATAGAAGAGTAGGTTATAAACAATCTAAGCTATTACTCTACTCTAGTTCAGGGCGTTTGATGAACTCTGGCGCATATGATGCAAGACGACATGTAATGAGGCAGCCTAAACTTAAACTGGAACTCTTACAAAGCCTTACACCAATGACCAAGACAATGAGCGGTGATGGAGGTATAGATTTAGAGGAAGTAACAATTCATGGTACCGCTCCCGGAAATGGCGGAGACCCAGGAGGCTACAACCCAGTGAATCCATCCTTTCCAACGTTCCCGGTTGGAGGAGGTTCTGGCGGTTCTGGTTCGGGTGGTTCAGGAAACGCTGGTGGCGGAGCTGGAGGCTCAGGTAGTAACGGTGATGATGACGAAGCTGGTGGTGGCGGTGGTGGCGGTGGACCAATCGAGTGGGAACAACCGGGGATAATGCCAGGAGATCTGTCTTGTAGATCATTCAAATTTCAGCAGGTAGGAACTTCAAACTCTCAATCAGCTATCGTAACTGGCCTGCCTTCGCCTACGTTTTCGGTGGCTGGCGGTGGTAACAGCTCACGCTCGTTTCCTTTAGGGGATATTATCGTCGATGCACCGCTAACACTCGCTAATGGTACGACAATATCAGCTGGAACCGCGGCAGCAGCAGCGGCAGAGGCAGCTAATGATGCAGTCAAGATTCTTGGCACAATATACGGTCTGGGGAATAAATGGAGGACCGCGACAGATGCAACTTATGAACGTGACTTTATTACAACTATGGAAACATTCCTAAAAGTCGCTGTACCAGGTGCTAGGGTTCAAAAACGTGGCACTGATGGTAGAACAGGCGTATCTCCATCAAAAGCCGAATATGATGGATATTTAGACTGGCTATTTGGCACAGGTTGTTAACTTAGTAGAATGAAACATTTAGAATTAATAAATAGTCTATATCCTTACTTTCCAAAGGATATAGACTACTATAGCGATAAATACCAAGTTAGCGAAGAATATCAGTTTTTAGCTAAAGTATGTGATTCTGCTGACGCAGATAAACAGGCCTATCTCGATCTATTAGAAGAATTGAATGGAATCGCCCATACGGTAGACTTTACCCAGCTGTTTGCGAGGGATAGATGTTTTCGTTTACTAACTGATGTATCACAAGACTTTTCCCTGTTAACAAGCGTATCTATAATTGCCCCGTATTTTATTTTCCAAACCTTTTACAACACAGGTGGGCGTAGGGAATCTTTCGATGTCTCTCAGGTTCCGAATTTATTAATGGAAAAAGTATCGATTACGATTCAAAATTTTTTTCCTTCCTATTTGCTTTTACCAAATGAACTTAGAGATATTCCTGTTAAGGAAATATCATTGCCAAGAACCCCTTTGGGAGAAGTTACCATTGCACAAGCGATTTTTACTGATGCGAGCATATGAAAGAAAAATTTTGGTTGTTGATTTTAGCGTTGTTTCTCACAAAACATTCCTCTGCGCAATCCAGTAATAGGCTGATTGATAATCTGATGAGTGCGACGAAGCTTAAAATAGGCAATGAATTTGAACGTGTTGGACTTAGCAGTTCTATAGACCTAACCAAGCTGGAAAAAATCGATTCAATCCCAATGTCTGGAATTTTAAAGCTTTTCGATTACAGTTATGCTTATACCAGCTTAGTGAAAGAAGAAATACCCATTGATATTATTCTAGTTGGTACGGCAAACAGAAGGATCAAAAGCTTGATTTACATACTTTCGCCAGTTCGAATAGAAACATTACTTAGTAAGATAGGCAAGTTTACGACTAAAATAGATCTGCCATCAATAGGCTCAGGAACGACAGTACTGTATTCTTGGGAATTTCCTTCATATAGTACGTTGCTCTACGCCGGTATTGATGGTTCTTCTCAAAATATTATAGTTATATATTCAGGAAAAATTGAGAGTATATTTAGGAACTGATATGCTAAAAATTATAGGTAATGGATCATATCTCTGGATAGATTATCTATAACACAATTTATTTTAAATTCTTATAATTTATTACAAATTAAGTTTAGAAAAACAAACTTAAATCAACAAAATTCTTTATGGTTGGCTATGGAACAAAAAGAAGACATAAGATCTTTGATTATTTTGAAAAATTTAGATAGCCAATTATTGCAACGTATGATCACAACTATTGGCTTGGCTCGTGCAACCAATATATATATGGCTTTTGAACTATTATCAAATAACCAGACTTTATGGATGCAGAATTTGTATTTATTTTAGTAAAAAGACGAAAACAAAAGACCATGGAACAAAAATTAGCACCCCTACAAGAAGCCAGCATGATCCACTCAATGAAGACCAATGATGCAACTAGGCGCCGAAGCAATATTTCCCTAATCATTTCTTTTCTTGCACTTTTATATTCTGTTTTTAAGGATAAGCCTATTAACAGCTTGTTCAACTCGGGAATTGTCACTGCATCAAAACGAGGTTATTACTTCAGTTATTTAGCCTCCCATCCCTTGGAATTCGTAGGGTATTTATTTTTGGTATTCTTTTCAGTCGTCAGCTTTATAATTATCTATGCAATGCTCTTTGAGGATTTACCGCTATCAAACGCTATATTTCAGATTTGGCCCTTCGTTGCCATGTTGATGGTAACAAGCTTTGCTTTTGCATTTCTTAAGGTTCCTTCTCCGCTAACCGTCTTCTTTATTATTGTGATAAGCTATGTGCTTGCTATCTCCTATTTCGTCAATATTTTTTTTAGGATGATTAAACATGACAAGTACGAGCATCTTAAAGAAAAAAGAGTAAGGAGTTAACAGTTTGGTGCTTTTGGGGTGACTGTAATTATTTAGAGACAGTAAAACAATCCCAGGAAAGGCAATTTCCCGACCACTCCTTTAAAACTGATTCTAATTGCTGAAAAAGTAATCACGTTATAGCCGAAGGGGCTGTAAAATTGGGAGTTTCTAAGAAGTGAAGCATTAAATTCAATATCAAGAGTTAGTGTTAGCATTTTTCAATTTCATCAATGTTTCTGCGAATTTAGCTGCAAAGTTCGCTCTATGAATTACGGTAACCGTTTCAGCTTTGTACTGCGCTTTTACTGTAATGTTATAGAAACCGCGTAGAGGAAATGACTATTCATCACCTATTATGAGGGTCTTCAATCTATCGAAAGTTAATGGTTAGAGTTTCACCTTAATTTACAAATTTCCGCTAAATAAACGTTTCAAAAGGCAATATGGCAATGTCTTTAAGCAAAAAAAACATTTCATGCTTATACGCTTTAGGATACCACTCAAAAGCTAAAATTATCATTTCCAAATAATATAATTTTCAATCATCTGCTTTGCAATGGGAAGTGGCTTAGGTTGGAATCTTGTCTATAACTTTTCGAAAATTTAGCCTCTTGGATCTTTATATTTGATTATTAACGCAAATGCTCAAAGAATGGAAAAATACGGATTGCCTTCTACGGAAGATTTTGGATTGACGCTTGCCAGAGTTGCAGACTATGCTTTCTCATACTGTGAAAATTTCGTTCCCGAACAAAAGGAAAAACCTAGCGATAAGTGGACGGCATCAGAAATGACGGAGTTTATGGCTGAATGTCGCGTTGGGTTTAAACTAGCCCAAAAGCAGATTATCGAACAGGTACTCTACTATCAACAAAAGCTTAAGGAAAATAAGGATTTAATAAAGGCATCCAGATCTAACCACGACAAGAAAAAGACGCAGGAGTACCTGTCAGTGATTAAATTGATAGAAAGAAGACTGAATAACCTATCTCATATAGCAGACGGCATTGTCATTGAGTTATTGGGCCATCAAGTACATATTGCTAAGCGTTTGCACATTGGCGAAAAGTCGAACAAACAACTGGAGCATTCCAACCTTTCCCACGCAATCAAAGTAACAGACCAACTTAATGAAAACCCAGGAACATTTGCTCTGCTCTCAGACCTTACCAGCTATGTACAGATTGGAGATTTGCTTGTGAGTGATGAGGAAAAAGGCCTCTATATTTCTGAGTTAAAAGAAGGAAAATCTAATAAAAGGATAAGAGAGTTTATTGATACCACACTTCAGAACGGATTTCCCTGTGCGGGGTTCCAGAGTGATTTCAGTGAAAAGGATATGGAACAGATGAAACGAATGCTTCGACAGGATGTGCGGATGCAACAGGCGGTTGAAGTTATTAATACAGACAGAGGAACAGACCCGGTAACTGGGGCGGAAATTATAATTAAAACGCCAGCCATTGATCTGGTCTATTATGATGGTATTTTTCTTGCCATGCTGGAGGAACTCAAAAGCAAGGATTGGAGCTATAGGCTTCTGGAAGACTGTGTTCACATTGGTGTTTATCAGGGCAAGACAGCCCACGTCATGGCTCGGGCAACTATTCCGACAATTTTAAAAAAACAGACCGAACATTCAATTTTCATAGACTTGATGAATATTACCGAAGACCTTTCAGAAACACTTTTTGCAAAGCCATTTCCAAAGGAGTTTGTAATTAAAATTATGATCGGCCAAGTGAAAGTGATGATTGGAATTAATCTTGATAAACTGATTGAAGTGTTCAATGCGAATGGCCTTAAAACGCGCTGGCTGAGTACCAAGGAAACAGGCAAGCTAAAGGTGAAGGGCAATAAAATCCAGTATGTAACTTCAAAAAATAGGGCGATTGGAATTGTACTTTCCTCAGGCATTGAAGCTGTAATGTCCGGGGGGATTATAAGTAAAATTGCATTTGACCACATTTTACCATCAAATCTAGCCGCCTCTATCTCTAGCTCGTATACGCCTAGCCACGTTGTAAGAGAAAAAGATGATACTTAAAATAATATGATAAGTCGCTATAGCCCATGTCGATGGAAGCAAAAATTATTTTTAATGATGGCGATATTATTTCATCATTTGTTTATGATAAATTGCTAAAAGACGAAGTAAAGCCTGGAATTTTTCATCAATAATAAAATTCATTACGTTAAGACTTATCCATAAGGATTTGACTAAGACGGAATCTTTATAGATAATAATTATTTTTTTCCTACTCTTTGATCTATTCGAGACAAAGTGAACTAAATCAAACATAGACCCGATATTTTTTTATTATCTATCCCGACAATTAAGCTATATCAAACCATCAAATGAATAGAATACGCGGCACCAAGTAGATACCTTATTACAGATTTTTAAATTTGACAAAAAATGGCATAACACTACAAACGGTAAAAAAGCAGATTTTTCTACAAGTATATTAAGAAAATTGAACTCAAAAATAAAACATTTTTATTTCGAGGCGAGCGGCAAACCACGTTGGCTAGAATCTATGGTATTCCACTTTTAGAATTGAAGAGTGATTTGTTTACAATATTTGTTCTTGGAGGAAAGGACGATATTTTGAATCTCCCCTAGGTCATAAGGTATTCCGCTAAGAGAACTGCCTAATAACCGATTATTTATAGTGTTTCGTATTTTATATACGCTTTTTACAGGGAAATATTTTGCTATCTAAATACTTATATTTACTGTATTTGAAGAATATGGATAGAAAATTAATTGATATTGTTAATACTATGAGTTGGGTGCTTTCAAATGAGAAAGCTTACCAAATCAATGCAGTTTGTGCAAAATATAAGTTATCCCCTGAAGAAGAATATCAATCTCCTTCAGGTAAGGAAAAGTATTTTAAAAATCTCCTTCTAGGACATTCTGAATCTTTCTTATTAGAGCTGGCGAACAAATTAGTCAATGACTATAAGGATGACAGTCTTGGTTTTGTCCTAAATGAGTTTCATAATGGTAAATTTTACAAGCTCTCCAAGGTGAGTAGAAATGAGTTGCTCAGGGAGTTATTTAAAGTACCAGACCTCCAGGGGCTGAGGACGAACGATGAGTTTTTAGATGCCTGTGACTTGCTTCAATTTATACCTTTAAATACAGAAGATTTCTTCGCCTCATTCATACCCGGAGAGGTAAAGGCACCCAATAAAGAATTGACTGAGGAACTGCGCAAAATCAATCTTCAGAATAAACTCGATTCCAGATTCTTTCTTTTCCTAGAGCAAGTTGTTCACCCTTACACTAGAACCAACATAAAAAGCGCTCCGCTGGTTCAACTCATTAATACCTACTTATCCAAAGATGGACTTCTACTAATTCCTGCAGGCGATATTTCCGGGGAGGTTTATTACCAAGTCGTGGATAAACAGGGAATAAATGAACCTTTTAAAAATTTGATTTTTGCAGCTGGAAGCTATAAGCCAGTAATTGTGCTTGATGATGCTATAAGCAATCGCATCAGGATTGTAAAGAATGCGGAATATTGTCTAGTTTATGATAGGACTATAAAGCCCAATGCTGGTCTTTCTTGGGTAGAATTGGTAGACTGGTGGTCGGCATTGAGTGGCAACCTACCATCTCGGGAACAGGCGATATCTTTGAAAGACAGATTGTATGGGGCATTAGCATCCGTTCCTGAACAAATCCTTTTTGAGTCCTACTTTTCTCTCGCAAAAGAATTTGATAGAAAGTTTCCCGCTTTAATTCCCCAGGTGTATCTCCATTACGATCCTTATTCCGTTAAACAACATGGGGTGAGTTACCTCTTGCGCCAAAGAATGGACTTTCTATTGCTTATAGGCAATGCAAGAATCGTAATCGAGGTTGACGGAAAGCAGCACTATGCTGAATTAGATGCCGCATCACCTCGAAAATATGCTGAAATGGTATCTTTAGATAGAGAACTTAAGCTTTTAGGTTATGAAGTTTACCGATTTGGAGGATTTGAACTAACTCTTAAAGACAAAGATGTCATAGCTGATTTTTTTAGGAAGTTATTCATCAAGCACCAAGTAAAAGCCAAATGATCTAACTTTATACAAGGATCGGGCAATATTACAGAGACAATGTTATTGTAATATTTAAAAAGTTCGTTACTTAATAAGTTACTAAGAGAGGTTTAAAATTATTCAAAGTAAATCTGATTATACAGAATGGAGCCCAATCAAAACACAAAACAATACTAAACGGAGATGTATTCTAAGGATATGTTCAATACAAAAAAGATTACAACATTATCGTAGATGATCTGTCCAAACCTAACCTTAATTATAATAATCAACAGTTCTCCATTGTCGCGGGTATTAATCAGCCCAGTGATACTATTCAAGGAACTATTAGATATAAAGCAGAAAATAAATTATTTAATTTAAAAGTGCTAATTAGTAAGACTCAAAAATTTAAGGGTGTATATTAGCTATGCTGAGGAACTTTGGATGAATGGTAAGCCAGGAAAAAAAAATCCTAAAAATTTAGTATTTAAACGAGATTAGGTGAATCTTTTATGTAAAGGAAATAGCTAAGAAAGCGGTAAAGAGCTTACATAAGTCTCCCCAGCGCAACGAATATATTAGTGAGACTTTTTCTAAATAATATGAGAAATAAGAAAGGACATTGCAAATCGCAGTGGCCTCTTAAACTAAAATATTCTTATCTAATTCTTATTTATTCTCTTGTGCTTTTAATAGGCGTTCATATAGTGCTTCTTTTTCAGCATGGAGTTTTTTAAGTTCTTCTACTGTTTCCATTAATTTATCTAATGGGTTGAATGTACATTTGTAATTTTCTACGTATGCAACTGAATCATCCTGAAAAGTATTGGCGATTATATTTACAGCTCTTTCTTCGTCGAAATTCCTTATAGCCTCCTCCGGTACCTTCAATATCTTTGCAATTTCTGCCAACAGCGTATCTTCAATCTTTTCTTTAGATTCCAGAACTGAAATCTTTTTCTGACTCCAGTCCTCGCCAAGTGAAGCTGCAAGCCCTTCCTGTTTAATCCCCATCATTTCGCGGAAACGCTTCACATTTCTGCCTTCATGCACCTTGTTTGGACGATCAGCTGTTGTACCCATAGATATTATAATTTGCTTTAAAAGTAAAAAATATTCTTTTAAGTTTTAAATCCATTTGATTATAAATGAAACTTAAGTTAATGATCAATATGCTATTGATTACTAAATATCAAAGATAATCATATCTTTTGAAACATTAAAACAAGCATCTCCAAGAGCATCTTATCCCAGTTTAAGGAATAAAAAAAACGCTAAATTAACTAAAAAATACCCTGAAATATTAATTTAGACGCTAGTTAGTAAGGTTATTTGGCTTAAACTAAAAGAGCCTAACATGACAACACTATTAACCGTTAGCGAAAAAACCTCATTCCGCTATTTACAAGAAAAGGACATCATCAGTCCACATTACCAGATCGCACGCTTTTTATGTAGCCAAGAGAATAGTTTAGTGCGCCTGAAATCAGGGGTAATCGAATTACTGAAAGCCGCCTTTACCAATGTTGAAAATGCTGACTATTTCTATCTCCATCAGCAGCTTATCAAGCTATTGGAACTCAGCTTCGTCATCCGAGAAAGCGATACAAGTACTACCTTAGACAGTATTCAGGTACCTCCGGAAACCGATAACCAAACAATTTATAATCCATTACCTACTAATAATAACCTATCAGAAATTTATCGATCTGCCACAAGATCTAATATAGAAGTTAGTGATTCGAACACTTCATTAGATGCATTCTTCAGGTTTAAAAGTTTATCAGAGTGGAAGGGTATTCTAGATTCGCTTCTGTATGCTGCAAACGGAAAAGTTTTGTTGACAGAAATCCTTCACATTCAAGCGTTCGAAGCTATACTGGTCAGGGAGCACCTCGACAAAATGATCGATGCGATGTGGTTAGTTTTTCTTGAACAATCCATGCCTTATGTACGCATCCATCACGCAGATGAGCCCATCTTCAAAGATGTGACGCTAAATACAGCAGCGCCTAACATTAATTCTCATTATTTAGCAAACTTTAAGGAACGGAATTTTCCGGCTGTTATCAGTTTCCTGGCTGAAGTTATTGCGCCCGAAAAAATATTCTGCCTTAACCACGAGCCCGGTGAGGATGGAACCGATCATGCAAACCTGATCCTCGTTATTCCGGACACACATGCACAGGCCTTCGTTGATATTGAAACAGTATTTGAATTTGCCCTGATGAAACATCACCGCATCAGTTGCAGCTTATTTAAAAGTTCGTTTTTCCATAAAATGATCACCGAAGGGCATATCTATTTCAGCATGTCCTGCAATCCGGATAGCCTGGTTTATGACGATTGTAGCAAGCCTATGCCTAAACTGAAAATAGATGAGAGGCCCGAGAAGATTGAGAAAACAAAACAGGACTTCTATACAGGAATGACGAAAGCTAAAACCTTTTTTACCGCCGCACTGCAATACAAATGCGAAAACAGAATCCTGTCTGCGTTTATGCTGCATCAGGCGGCAGAACTTAGCCTGAGGGCACTTAACAGGTCATTGACCACTCAGGATAAAACCACCCATAATATCTCTTCGCTATTGAAATTCAATCTAAGGCTAACAACCAGATTATTCTCTCTAATGGATGATGGTAGCGAAGAAGATGAAAGGCTGTTATTTATTTTAAACGGCGCTTACCTGGGCTACCGCTATCATGAGAAATATAACATCGAACCTACTGACTTAGAGACGCTATTTGGAAAGGTAGAAAAACTGCATGCAGGGGCAGAAGAAATTTTCCTGGACTGGATGGCAAAATATGAACTATTAATCAATACCGCCCAACATGACTAAGGACAATATTAGGGATCAACTGAGAAATGCCTCAGTGCCTTACAAACTCATATTAGATAAAGGTTCAAAATTACCTTCTCCATCAGATTTGAACATCATCCAAGATCCTGAAGATGATGAAATTCGCTATTGTAATTACCAGGCATTGAGCTTTGAAAACCAGACGCTCACCATCCGCTCAGGATGGAGGAAGTATTTCGAACAGTATATCCAAATAGCTGAAGATCATATTCTGGTATCCTGCAACTGTGGCAGCAAAGTCACTGGGCTTTGCAAGCATGCCGCAAGGTTATTTTTAAAGATGATCGAAACCAACGCTGATGGCTTCTTTGAACGCTTTAAGCAATATCCCTATACCGATGCAGCATTCTTTAATCAATATTTAACGCTTCAAACCCACTATCGAAATGATATTTCAGCAGTGCCTAAGCCAGAATACGGGCATATCTATAATTATGAAAACCAAGTTAATAGTAGTCAATTTTCATCCGATCCGCTATTTTTTCCTTCCCCTGTTAAACTTTTCGAGGAGGATTTGAGCATCACAGCTTATGCTATTGCCTTCCATTGTGATTTCCCGATTCCCTTTCTGATTGCTTGTAATGCAACCAGGGCTGCTGATAGCAGAGCCATTAAAGCCTTTGTAAACTTCTATGATCCTGAAATTGCGCCAAAACGATTAGCACCGATGGATCAGTTACTACATGCTTATAGCATGGAATTCAATAAATTGTTGGATTTTGAAACGGTCAATAAGAAATACAGAAATTCTTCAAAAGAGGAAGTAAAAGCGCTACGCTATACTGCCTTTAATTATTGGAAAAGAATCATTCCGCTTTTAAAGGATCATCAATACCTGTTTTATCGTTCATTCAGAAACAAATTTTACTATAATGGCAATGTTTCAAAAAGCTCAATGCAACGGCTTGCAGTATCCGATGAGCAGATCAGTTTCCACTTTACCTTAAGCCAGTATAGCGGACATTATAAATTAACCATGAATGCGAAACGGGAGAATCAGTATCTTGAAATTGGTGAATTGCTTCCTGAATACCAGCCGTTTTTCTTTTCATTAAGCGAAGCGTCGGATACGTTTTATCAGTTTTCTTCCCTTGAAGAAGCACAGGCTGTGGCTGAATTGATTAAAGCCGGAGGAACTTTTACCATCCTGGATGATGACCTGGAAAATTTCAATCAAAACATCCTATCTAAACTTACCAGCCAATACACCTTCACTTTTAACATAGATAATAAACCAACTCCAAGCTTTTTGAGCGTAAAGAGAAAGCATATACGGGTTAAAGATGAAGGAGAGTATGTCGCTTTTATCCCTGAAATACAATATGATGAAGGCCATGTCTTTCCTGTACAATCCGGCGGTTCTGCACTACTGCAAACCGGTAGCAAAGAAGTTCAAATATTGAACCGCGATAAAAATGAAGAAGCAGCATTCAGGGATTTTTTTATTACCCTTCATCCCGCTTTTATAAAGCAGCAGGACTTACCTTGCTTTTACCTGCCAAAAGAAACCCTGAAATCTGAAGTCTGGTTTGCTAAAACAGCCTATAACCTGATGGGTACCGGAATACAGTTTACAGGAATGGAAACCCTAACCGATATTGATTATGACATGCTGACGGGAGAGATGAAAATTGACATCAGGGAAGAAAACGGTTGGTTTGATATTGATGTTACCATGCGTTATGGAGAATATGAATTATGCTCCGAAGAAATCCATAAAGCGTTAAAGAAGCGCTCCAATATCTTTATACTTGAAAACGGAAAAACAATCTATCTGCCTGATGCATTCTTTGAAAAACTGACCACAGTTTTTAGAAGTGGTATGCTCACCCGTAAAGGGGTCAAACTGGCTGGTCAGCATTACATGCTTTTGGATCAGCTCTATGATCCTTCTGAAAGACCGGATCTTGCTAATATGGTTGTAGCAAGGGATCGGCTATTTAGCCAGCAAGACAAAATACCACTCATTGAAGTTCCTGATCATGTAAATGCTATACTGCGGCCCTATCAATTGATTGGTTTTAGCTGGCTCTGCCATCTGCATACTTTAAAATGGGGAGGCCTGTTAGCTGATGATATGGGGCTTGGCAAGACCTTGCAGGTATTGACACTCTTGCAGCACTTCAAAAATAAAGGGCTTTCCACGGCTCCACATTTACTGCTTGCCCCAACTTCCCTGCTTTACAACTGGGAGCAGGAAGCCGAAAAATTCTGTCCACGTTTATCTATCCTGGTATTTCACGGGACACAGCGTGAAAAGAATGCAACAGCACTTCAGAAGTATGATCTGATTATTACCTCCTATGGTACGGCAGCTGTGGATGTTCTTTTTTTGCAAGCCATCAGTTTTGACTACCTCATTTTAGACGAAGCGCAGGCCATCAAAAATCCATTTTCAAAAAAGTTTAAAATGGTAGTAGGATTTAATACCCGAAACAGGCTTGCCCTTACCGGAACGCCTGTTGAGAACAGTTCGGCTGATCTTTATGCGTTGATGAATTTCATCAACCCTGGCTTTTTCGGCAGTCTAAGGATGTTCAAAGAAAACCTTGGCGCCAAAGGCGATGAACAGGATTTCGAGCGCGCTGGTACTTTGCTAAAAATGACCAGGCCATTTATTTTGCGAAGGACTAAAAAACAGGTTGCCACTGATTTGCCGCCTAAAACAGAAATGATCATCTGGTGTGAGATGGAGGCTAAACAGCGAAAAATTTATGACCATTACCGCAGGCAATTCAAGGCTGAATTAAGTGATAAAATAGATTCCGATGGACTGGAAAACTCTAAGCTTCATGTATTAAAGGGATTAATTACCCTTCGCCAGATCTGTAATTCACCCAGAATTGTCAAAGATGCACCTGCTTTTGATGAGCAACCTTGCAAAATCATTGAACTCATGGAGCACATAACGGAAAAAACTGCCGGACATAAGTTACTCGTTTTTTCCGCTTTTACCGGAATGCTGGGGCTGATTCGCTCATGCCTGGATCAGCAGGGCATTGCATATGCCTACCTGGATGGCAGAACTAAGCTGAACCAGAGAAAGTCCGCTGTAATCAACTTTCAGGAAAATGAGGCTTGCAGGGTGTTCCTGATCAGTTTAAAAGCCGGAGGCACCGGATTGAACCTGACTGCTGCCGATTACGTTTACCTGGTAGATCCATGGTGGAATCCCGCCGTAGAAAACCAGGCCATCGACCGCTGTTACCGTATCGGGCAGGACAAACATGTAATGGCTTACCGTATGATCTGTAAGGATACCCTTGAAGAAAAGATTTTGGAGATACAGGACAGGAAAAGAAAACTTGCTGGTGAACTAATCCCGACAGATGAAGGCATAATGAAGTCGCTTGGAAAAGATGACCTGCTCAAACTGTTTGAATAAAGGTAACACACCAACCCATCTGAAAGCGAAAGGGTTTGAAATAATCGCCCCCTTTGATTTGCCATTCAGCTTGGTGGATGGCAAATTATTTTAAATGATCATTTAAAAGCAGATAGGTCAGCCCCATAAAAACCAAAATGAGTATGAGCAGGATTATCCTGGTTAGTACCGCTTTTACATATTCCACGCTTCTGATCTGCTCGGGGAATAGAGTAAAACGATACGCTTTTGTCAGTGGCTTTGGCCATTTTTCCATCGTCTGATTGATGAGCGCAAGGCCGTTTTTTAGGACTGTATTGACTTTCGATAAGTCCGGTTCGGGAGCCTGGATAACGACGTTACCGAACTTGGTTTCAAAGGCCGTGATTAGGCCTTGAGTCTGTTCTTCTTTTGCTAAAAGTGCATCCTGCTTAACGGATAGCTCCTTTTCCAGTACTTCAGTCTTTTTGATCAGGCTTTCTATCACTTCGTCCATGACTGTTTTTTCTGGTGTTTGCTGGTTATTCATTTTATTACTCCTTTCTTTGAAAATATTGATAATTAATTCTAATTGTTACCTGCTATTGATCCGTGCCTGTTGTTTTCTTCTTCGATTACGGCCGTTGATGGCCTCATCATCGATGTCATCTGATATGTCAACCCCTTCACTGAGCAAATGTTTAAAAACCTCACCGAGGAAATTGGCCTGATGCCCATCTGGCAAGTAACCCTTCTCTGGCTCCTGTGGCGAATATTGATCCTGCTGTTTTGCCTCGTTTTCTGATTGCCTGATCGCTTCCCTGATTTCGTCGGCCAGACTTTTAGGCTGGGCTGATTTTCCTTTCATCTGCTGTTCCTCTTGGGACTGCGCCTGATCCAAACTAAACTTGTTGATATTGCCGTAACTTAGGCTCCTGTCAATTTCTGATCCCTTAAACTGGTATTCCGCTTTGCTGAAACTGATGCCCTGCACTTCCTGGGTACCACTCTTGTATTTGTACAGCATTTTAATTCCTTGCATTAACAGTTTCTTTTGTAGTTCATCCATATTTTTGACCGTGGGCAGTATGGCCTTGATCTGGTCATGCAGCTGGTATTTTATTCTGTCTGCACCTTTAAGCCGTTGACGGTTTACCTTGTCTTTTCCTTCAGCTATGTAGAAACCGTACTTTAGCGTCAGCGCTTTACTGGCCTTAACATTATTCCAGCGCTGGTTTTTATCACTGATTGTTTTGCCCTCATTATTCACCCGGTTGTAAATAATATGCAGGTGATCGTGGTTAGTATCATGGTGCCTGACCATCAGCACCTGGGTGCCGGAAATCTTCATCTTCGCCAGGTATTCTTTGGCAATACTTACCATGAGCTCATCGGTGAGTATTGCGGCATCTTCAGGGCTCCAGTTGAGTGCAATATGTCCGACAGCTAGCCCAAGGCCTGGCCGCATCTTCCGCTGCATATTGAAGTCTGCAATAGTGTGGGTAACCTCGCCCTTACGCACGCCCTCGGCATACAGGATCACCGCATCCTTTTTTAATACACAATAGTTCACGCAGCCTTTAAAGCTTTTACCTGATTTAGGAATCTTGCCCATCATGGCGGTTCAGGTATTTAAGGGTTTGATCAATTTGAGAAAGCAGGTATCCGCACTTGATGGCAATACTGATAATGCCAGTGGTATTGGCCTGTTTGGTCAGTTGGTTCAGGTTATTGGCCATCCCTGCCAGCAGGTGCAGGATGCGCCTGTCCTCGGCGTTCATCCTGGCTGCTACTTTGGCTTTTAAAGCTGCCGATCTAAACCAGTCACTGATCCGCATCCCGGCATCACGCGCTTTGGATTCGATCAAAAAACGCTCAGCAGCGGTCAGCCTTACACGGATACCACTGGCCCTTTTGATTTTCTTCTGTGGTGCGCCACCCTTACTTTTAGCAGGTTTACCTTGGTTGTTTACCTGGTCTTTCAGAACTGACTTCGATGATGTAATGGTCATAATTTTTCGCTCATTAAATGACTTAACTGCTTTTATTTTACGCTTTGCTACTTCATGCGACCATCGGGAGCTTGAAGCAAGTTTTGCCCCTTTGCCGCAGGCTTAGGGGAGTATTTGTGTAACAAATACATAAACTTGCTCCCTACAAAGCGCATGAGTTTGACGTGCTAAAAGCTTCGGCAGACCTTAGCTGTTTCTATGCCCGGATGGCTCCTGTAAGGAGCGTCAGGGCGCAAACTTCGCCGGGATTTCCCGGCACCTTTTTCTGGTCGGTTGACCCAGCTTAATCAGGTGGCCAGTAGACCAGGCTGCCCCTGATCGGATGGTAGGATGGCTGGTAGCGGATGTACCCAAATGCATCTAGTTCTTTGATGCATTTATGGTATGTGGCAATCGATGCGATCCGGCTATAGGCCATCAGCTTTTTGCGGGTAACGGCAAAAGGGTTGGTAAAGCCTTCATGCTGCCAGCAGACAAAAAGTGCAGTAATCAGGCTGACATGGGTGGCCAGCACCCGGCTGTCTGCACCCATGCGTCTCACTAGTTTGCTGTAGTCAGCCGTCTTGTTATGGATGCCTGTTTCTGTCATTGGTTTCCTCCCTCTAATAGCTTGGTAATGTCTTCGAGTTTGTAATACATCATGCCCCCAATCTTTGTAAATCGTAGCGTACCGTTAATGCGCAGGTTTTGCAGTGTTCCCGGTGAGATGTTAAGCAGCTTTCGCACTTCGGCGCTTTTCAGCCATTGCTTACTCTGCCTGTCTTCCGGTTTAATAAGCTGCCTGATCTCGGCAAGCATTTCGGTCTTTAGTTGTTTTAAATCTTCCTTAGTGATGATCTCCACGTGCATAATAATTCCCTCCTTAAATTAATCTGTAATGTCTTGTTGCATGATTTTAAGCACTTCGCTTTTTTTGAAATACACACGCCTGTGCAGGCGTAAAAAGGGCAGCCCCTTTTTCATCCAGTCCGTCAGCGTGACCAGCGATACTCCAAGCTCGGTGGCTAGTTCCTGTTTGGACAACAAGCGTTCTTCCTGTTCCTGCTTGGAACTGCCGCCTGTTTTAAAATGCTCTTGTAGTTCTGCCCGCAATGCATCCCGGATGCACTGGCTAAGGGCTTGTTCATTGATAATCTCCATAGCCTTTGTTTTGGGACAAAAGAATGCTACGGGAATGAATATTATTGACCACGCAAATCTGCGTGGTTAAATTGGAGGGGGATTTGATAAGCTTTAGGCAACAATTAAGCGGCTGAATGATAAAATGTTACCAATCTTGGCAAAGCGAAACAAAATGTAGCCATGCCTTTATAGTCAACTGCGCTTTTTAGCGATAACGATCGTTAGAAGTTTATCTTTTTGGTCAATCTCTTTGTATTTATTGCCTAGGTTTCTCTTATCGGTTGGGAAATAGCGGTGTATGGTATGAAAATTAATCTCCTTATGATCCTCACGAAAGAACTTACAGATCATCCTTCGCCAGATAATCTGATCTGCAGGGTATAAGAGTTCCAACTTATCGGGCAGTTTAATATCCTGCAACTGGTGTATAATATCATAGAGGGTATGCGCTCTACCTGCCCTGATATTGATATAACCTTCCTTTTCCAATGTAGTGGCTTTATTCAGTTCGGATTTTAGCCTTGCAATCTCTGATTGCTGCTTCCTGATTTCTGCATGCTGATCAGCAATAATTTCAGGTAATGTCTTTTGGGTATGCCACTGGTCAATGGAGCGAAGATACTTTTGAAAGTTTGTGAGCTTATCCAATAGTTCCATATCAAGTGCATGGCTTGAATTAAAGGGGTTTTTATGCTCAATGAAATTGATGCGTCTAAGGACGATCTGCCACACAAAAGTGAAAAACTCTTCCTCGCCTTCCGGTTCCTTTCCTAAATAATAGGTTAGGTGATACCCGTAATAAGCAGGATATTCCTGCTCTGGCAGTGTAAATAGTTTTCTAATGAAAAGATTATCCTCGTAGCCATTTTTGAGCCCGATGATCGTACCTACATCATAGCGGTGCGGATTAAGGTCATAAGCTTCGTGTGCTTTAAAATATTTGTTGGGCATGGATTAGTTATCTTACATAAACGATAAAAATTGCTTTAACCAAATTTAAGAATTACTAAGCTATAGGAGTAATCATATACGATTTCGCTGACGCTTTTTAATTTAGCCAATATTTAAGACAATTTTTATAAAGAAATAGGAACATTGATTCTCGCTCTAGCAACGCAGATACCATCTTTTACAATATAGCATTCAACATAGTGTGGTCCATTAAAAGTGCTTGTTTCTTTTCGCTCCTCGTGCCCCAAATCTTTTATTATCTGACCTCTGATCATATTTTTGTCTATTGCCATTTGACCTAGGTTCTTTATCTTCCAATAAACTTCATACGGCCTCGGCACGTCACAATGGGAGATAAAAAATAGTAATGATTTTTTATTTCTAATAACTTTAAGACTCCGTAACAACTCCGTTCTGTAGCCATCCTGAGAAACTTTACAGTCTATTCTGAGACTATAAATAATATCCAGTTGAAATCTCTCTTCCACGAATTCTTCGTTATTAATGACATTTTCTGCTTTTTCCAGTAGTATATTAGTGTATGGAAATGCCTTCCCAAAAAGAGCGCGATATTTTTGACTTTGTTTATTTGCATCTTCAAGATCGTAAGCCGCAGTAGCGATCTCTAATGATTTCTTAACTTTTCTATTGATATTAATCTTTTTATATACCTTTTGTTTAGCACCAGGAGAATACCAATACCTACGATCAGCACTAAAATTCGAAAGATAATTAAAAAAGTCTTTAATTATTTCTGGGAAATGGTCGAATCCCTCATCATAAAATTGAATATTTTCCTTTAAGAAATCATAACACCAAGTATCGATAAGTAATCCTCCCAGTTTCAGACCAAATTTATTTTTCCATGCTCTTATAAACCTGCATAGCCTAATTAAAGTATGCTCTGAAAGAGTGTTGAGTTCTTCCATTGCGAGATTCTCTTGTAGAGGTTTGGTTACTTTCCAGCTGCCACCATCATTGGAATCTGGATAAGTGAAGGTGTCGTCTGACTCTAAAAATGCTGGACACAATTCAATTTTAAATCCAGTAAACTGGATAACAACAACTTGTCCATCACCACGAATATCAGTTTGGCTATAAGTTAGGCCAATAATATTTCTAATTTTCTGCAAAAGCGCGCTTTGACCATTAGTTTCATAGGCATTGTAAGTATAATACAGATCATCTGGAAGAGCAAATATAATGTCAAGATCACTGACACCCTTAATTGCTGTATCTCTACCAAAACTTCCTATAATGTAAGAATGTTCAATATCACTATCAATGTTATATAATTCCTTATTAAGGATTTTAACTATTCTCTTGATCTTTTGGAAGATGCTATCTTCATTATCAACTAAAAGATTATTTAAACATGATTCAAAAGCTTCATTTATCGGCATTTAGATTAATTATTTAGAGTGTTAATTTTAAATTGTTGTTCTTCTTAGTGATATTGGTAATAATTTATCGATTTCTGCATCTGAGAATGTAAATTCCTCGTTTTCCTGTAGTGCTTTAGAGGCAATCTTATAAGCCTTATTTATGGTTTTAGGTGCGCCTCTGTAGGTGTTAATAAGTTCAATGCTTAATAAATCACGGTTAGCTTGAAGTTCATCTATCGGACGATTACCGATTTTGATGTCAACTAGTAGTGAAAGGTAGCTTTCTCTAATGGCCAATATTTCCAATGCAGACTGTTTATGCTTCTCTGCAATTGCAAGGAGATCAAAGTCTTTAGCATATAATGTCAAAAATAAAAGCACACTTGAAAAAACTGCTGCTATGATTTCAAAAGTTATGCCCGAACCGAAAAGAACACTAAGAATACTTGTCGTGGTAAGGGCTGAAAGAATGACCTCGATTAATTTAAGACAGTCACTTCTGGATTTAAGTATATCAGCGCACTTTTCGTGGGTTTTATGCGTATATATCACCCTTCCGTAGATTTCTCTTATCTGAGATTCTAAAATTCTGTATTCATCGGTCATATTTGATATTTTCTCAAATATAACTTTATATACAACGATAAGGAAGAAAAACAAAACAACTTATCTAACCTGAAAAGCAAAAGATAATGTTATTAAGTACGCGAATTAATTTGCTCCCCGTGATTCTTCTGCAATTTTTGCTTTATAAACATTTAGTGTTTTTATACACTCTGCAATCTTTGGAATCAGTTGATTTTTAATAAGGTCTAACGAAAGCGGTCTTTTAGAATCATCAAAATCATTAAGATTTTGTTGTAAGGCTTCTAAGAATGGAATTTCGTCAGTTAATCTGTCTGCATAAGATGGATCTAAATATCTGATTTGAAAAAGTGAACTCAACTCCATAATTTCATTTGGTTTCCATTGAGCGATCGCTCCATTTATAATTTCAATTTTCACCTTATCGAATAATAAAGGATCGGGAGTTCTAATATGAGTAGACGTTGGGAGAAGCTCTTTAACAAAACCAGAAAGATTATTTACAAAAAGATCTTCCATCCTCTGCACTTCCTTGATTGAATCAGATGCTTCCTTTATTATTAGTTGCTCTTTTATAAAAACAACTAGAGATTTTAGGTTTTCTTCCTGAAAATTTCCGGTAATCATATCTAATTGAGTATTGGCAAGAATGGACGTTTTTAATTTCTCGAGAGTTTTTATTATTCCTATTTTAAGTTTCTCTTTTATAACATCTTTAGACTCATCTAGGATTTCGTTGAACCGTAATAAATAGACACCAGCATTTAGATATGAAAGCAAATCCAGAAATTCCCCATTTTCAGCATGAGATAGAAGTTCCTTTAGAGCTGGTTTGAATTCGTGATCTTCAAAATTCCAATAACCATTATGTAAAAATTTAGAGAGTAATTCATCAGCAGGATTTACTACTCCATCTTTGATTTTGTATATTTCTTCAAGCTCAGTCAGAAATGATGCTTCTTCAATAGCTTTTCCTGCAGTAATTAGGTTAAAAACTTGTTCAAAATACAGATACTGTTCTTCTAACCTTGTATAATAGGTTTTTACAAATTTGTCTCGATAGGTGAAGTGACTGTCAGGCTGATTTTCCTCTTCATCATCACCCATAGCCCAAATTAAATTTCCAAGCTGATCATTCGTTAAGGGGTTATATGGAGCATCAAGGTTTTTTTTGTCCTTAAAAGAAATACTCCCTGGTTTTTTAAATTCTATTGAAATAGCTAGGGTAAATAGCCAAATGTCTTTAAATTGTTTTTGGATTAAAGCATCGCTAATATTCTTTGTTTTACTGAGCAATTTAAAAACATAATGAAAATGCTCAATTGCAAATTTTAAGGTGCGAATATTTGCAAATAATACGCTTAGTTTCTTCTCCTCCTCTTCATCTTCTTGTACTGGATTTAAGCTGGCTATTATATAATTCTTGTTTTGATTCAGATAGTTTTTAAAATCTATGTCATCGTAGCTAGTGGTAATACTGTCAAAAATCGAAGATAAATCATTTGTAAAATGTATTGTTTTTTCAATTGTTTTCTCTTTGAACTTGATACCGCCATCTATTAATCCCTCATTCGCAATGATCAGAACTTTGTTGCCCTTGTTTTCCACAAGTTCATTTACCATACCAAGAAAGTCCTCTGTATTAATTTTGTCGCTTAGTCTCTCCAAATCATCGAAGCAAATTAATAGCCCTTCCTTTGGAAGAAGCCTAAATAAATCTTCACCCGATCCTACGAATAATTTATTAACATCAACAAATTTTTTAAGCCAAGTGAAGGATTCCAATGCGTTATGGGCGCCCTTCGCTAACGTTGCTACAGAAAGGGGATTATTTTTACCTACCTTGTCTAGGTATGCAAACAGTACTTTATTTGCAATGCTATTTTTATCGGTTACTCCATACAATGAGACAATAATTGATTTGATACCTGTATCTGCTTCTATTTTTGGAAAAAGTATGTTTTTAATGTAATATGTTTTACCACTTCCCCAATCCCCAGTAAGTAACAGTGCGCCAGTTGTTTTCATTGCTAAGTGATTGGATACTGCTTCGTGAATATGCTTCATGCTATCATTTATCATAACGTTATTTGAATGTGCTGGAGAACCAAATATATTTCTGAGCCAATTAAACATCAAAAAATTGTTTTTCTATAAAGGTAGCCAAACGCAATCATTTATTGTCATACCCAATCTTCTACTAAAGATAAATTTATAAAACACTTTAGTCTTCAGCCGCACTAATACCAACCCATGTTAGCGGCTATTTTTATACATCTTTTTCTATCTGTTCGTATGTCAATATTCTGCTTGAAAGTCTGTCAACTATTTCGTCTGGAAAACCAACTTTTGCAATTCTTAAATGAGCTATTAACGGGTTAATGTCGGTGTCCTTTTCAACAATTAAATATTTTATGTCATCAGGTTGAAAATGTAGTTTGATATGACTAACTCTTTGATTAAATTTTGATTTTTGTTGTGAGGTTCCTATTTGGTCAATGGGAACGAATGATAAAATATTGTTGGAAATAGGCGGAACAAATCTCCATTCCCGCTCGTTAGCAAATACATAATCTGAAATTGTCTTTTTACCTGGTCTTATTAGGTCGCCTTTATAGTTTTTTATGTATCGAAGTGTATTGATTGTATTATTATAAGCTGTTTCATATCTTCCTGAAATATCGTCGGTATTATTTACGAGTTTGAAAAAGTCTTCTATGCCTGTCATAAAATTTTCTGTGAAGAGACTTTTGTCACTTGCATACATAACTGGATTTAACCCTTTGTTTATTGCCCAATCTTTTGTCATACCTATCCCGAACTTCCCGTAAGTTCCTATGTTGTCTTTAAGTTCAGATAATCTTAAATCACTGAAGGAAATCATTGGCACTGCAAATTCTTTAATTTTTGTTCCACCTAAAATCCTCTCTCTTGCATAAGAAATTTTGAAAGTGTTGTTCAAAATGTCATATAAACTTTGTCTTGCTGTAAAGTGAAATAATATGTTTGGATAATGTGCCATCTATGTTTGTAAGTTTTTCATTGGTGCCCTCTTAAAATGGCCGCTAACTTCTAAATATACACAAGTATCTTAAATTTTGAAACTATAGCATAATGTATATAAATGTTATAAAGTGAGGTTTGTGTTTTGTGTTGATACGTTTTCTGAATACACTTTACATAAGGATATGTTGATATTTCCTACTTTTGGAACTATGATTAATAAAACAATACTCCTTCAAATAAAATCTAAACTTGGTCAAATAAAGGAAACTGAGGGAAGCAGACTTTTAGAAATCCACAAAATCTTGATGGGAATTTCGGATTTTTCCGCTTCATTTAAAGATGCATGGTTAGGTGGCTGGGGTCAAGAGGATTTTGATTATTATGACTACGCAGGCCAAGCAGGTTCAGCTTTAAAAGTGGGAACAGATTATTTCTACCAAATAATTGAGAAAGAATATGATGTAAAGATTGAGGAGATTCAATCGGAAATTTTTGATCTTCTCAAAAACCTGAAATCATTCAAACAGGAACTCGTTACCGAACTTTCTCCTATACGGGATAAGGAAGAATTTTACAACGAAATTGACCTGCTACAAAAAATAGAAGATTATGAGTGGGGATTTCACATCAGTACTGTCCTTAGACAAATGCAGCCTAATAGTATAGCAATACGAAATGTACATTTGATTAATCGGGGGTTGGCTACTCCACCCCATATCCATGTTTCAGCTGATCTTGTGGCTTCAACTACCCAGGCTTTTTCTGCTTCAGGATTTCTGGAGCTGGCTACTCGTTTACTTAGACAAGTTGAGATTAAAACAGAACGGGTAGATTCCCCAGATACTTCTAAACACAATGAACTCATTTTAACGAATATTTTCGACAACTTCCATAATTTTTGCAACCAGCTAAAAAACAGGCATAATAACAGGCCTTCAATTGAGGTCAATGATGAGTACGATGTTCAGGACATTCTGCATTCCATTTTGAAATTGCATTTTCGAGATATCAGAGAAGAAGAAAATGGGCCATCTTTCGCTGGTAGTTCAGCAAGGATGGATTTTTTACTTAACGAAGAACAAATCGTAATTGAAGTTAAAAAAACAAGAGAGAAACTCACTGATAGGGAAATTGGTAATCAGTTGATTCTGGATGTTGCTCACTATGCAAATCACCCAAGCTGTAAACGGCTCATTTGCTTTGTTTATGATCCAGAAAACAGGGTGAAAAATCCTCGTGGCGTTGAAAAAGACATCGAGAGCAGATCAACGGAGAACTTAAATGTTAAACTTTATATCAGACCATAATTGCCAGAAGTTCCCGTCGTATTTTTATTAGTCAACTTCAATAAATAGTATTTTACACTAAATTAACACTGTCTTTGATTTATGAAACACGTAGAAATTTCCCATCGATACTTACTTTCTTATGGAATACTATATGAGGCAGAATTAGATTTGCAAAAAAATCTCAAATCTCTACCTCGTAGAGCTGCACTTGAATTAATCAGCTTTGCCCTACATAGTCATAATATGAGAAAAAGATCTGATACTAGATTTCAATCAAATCAGCTTTTTTCGTGGATGATGCAAATGGAAAATAGTGAGAAGTTATTAATTACTGAATTTGCACAAAATGAAAATGTATTGATTGGAGATCCTTCCTTTCAATTTCTAGATAGAAAAGCATGTCTTCACCTCATTCAGCACATTTTGGTTTACAGTGAAGATGACGATAGTGAATTAAAAGCCAAGGATCATTCCATACTATTTAAGTGCCTACTCTATTTCAATACAATTGTAAACGCTGAGCAAGAAAGTGTCTTCAACTGGGATGGCTCAGGAAGCTCTCAGCAATTCGAGGACTACATTTTGCCAATCCAGTTTAAGAACATTGATTTGAACACAATTAGAGATTATAAAGTACAATTTCTAAAGGTCTATTATTTTTTTAAATTTTGCGAACAGGATGAAAAATACTCTGCATACTTAGCAAACTTCCTGGATTCGATGAAGATTGATACTTACGCAAGCTACCTATGGCGTGTTTTGGATCAAATGTTTCTATTGACGTTAAATGACGAAATAAGTACAAAAGTACAGATAGAAGGGGATGAGAATTACATGAGGTTTTTCAATAATTTGGCGATCAATAGAAACATACAAGAGGTTCATCCAGACCTTCTCTCAATTCGGCAATTCCCTTTATTTAAACTTGGAGATAATCAATTTCTCTATTTAGACTACCGTCTTTTTATCGACAAATTTTATCAGAGTTTTCTTTTTGACTTCGCAACTCAGGCAAAAATTAATATTGGCAGTTTAAAACAGCATATGGGTGAACATTTCTCTGAAACTGTTCTTTTTTATAAGATCATTGACAATTGTTTTAATAGATATGGTCAAACTAGACTCAATGGTAGAAAACTAAAGGAAATTCTAAAGCAATCTGAACCTGATTATTATATCCGGGAAGGCTCAAAGGTATTTATTTTCGAATTTAAAGACCTATTGATCAATTGGGAAGTTAAACACTCTAATGATTTAACAAAAATAAAAGCTGCACTTATCGACAAACTTGAAAAGGCAAATTCAGGACAAAGCAAAGGAATAACCCAATTAACTAACAATATCATCAATTTTAAAAAAGGGGTCTATAAAGATCTCAATATCGATGAAATTGATCCTACAAAAGCTACAATATACCCGATTTTAGTACATACTGATCTGACATTGGAGGCCTATGGAGTTAACCGCTTCATTAATCAACGTTTCAAGAATATTCTAAGCACTGCAGAAATACCAATTTATCAGGTCAAAAAAGTTATCCTTATAAATATTGATACACTAATCCAGCTGCAAGATTATTTTACAAGCGGAACACTCAAACTCGCCACATGCATTAATGCTTATATCGATTATACGTCTCAAAATAATGCAATTTCTGACAACTTCCCTTTTGACGAGTTTATAAAATATTATCTGGGAAAAAAAATTGGAAAAAGACCTGTCCCTCCAAAAGATTTCAACCATATCATCTCTGAGTTTGAACGAAATGCCAGAGTGCATTGAGACCAGATTTAATATCATTAATTTATAAAGAATTGACTTGTATTATTAAAGATAATAGAGTATATTTATATATAGCATTTGCAGCTATTCTCTATTAAATAAAAGGTGCGTTATTCGGGGAGTTCGAATTTCAAAACCACTCTAAAATATTGTAAACGCTGATTTTTGCACTAGGTGCAAATCCCAGCGGGATCACGAAAGGCGCAAGAAATTGCGCCTTTTCTATTTAAAAGACTTTTTAAACTACGATTCGCAAAAAATAATAGCTCATTTCTAATCATAATAATCCACTACAATTGGTGCCCATTCCGGTGCCCAAATGTAATCGGTAAATTTGGGCACCAGTTATCAAGAATGGCTTGAATAACATTTGAAGTACAATCTGAAAAACAACATGTTTTACCAAAAGATTGAGAAATGAAAAGTAACCAAACCCTAAAAATCCTGTTCTGGCACCGCAAATCAAAAGCAGATTTAAAAGGCCATGCCCCCATTATTTGTAGAATTTCTATTGATGGCAAAGACACTGAGTTTTCTACTGGGCAAAAAGTACATATTAACAATTGGGACATCGAACTTAAAAAGGTCATCAGATCACAAAACGCCAAGAAAATAAATGCTGAACTCAATCGAATCAGCAGTGTTTTGGAAGTCAACTTTACAGTTCTAAAAACCAAGTATGAATTCATCAGTCCATCAATGCTGAAAAATTCATACAGAAATGTTCCGATTGAAAGCAAAGGAAAAATCAAATCGCATAATCCGAACAATATTCCTTCATTATTGGAATTAGTCGATTTCCATATCAAGGAGTTTGAAAGGCTAGTTGAAAAGGCTTTGAGGTCAAAAGAGACCCTAAAACAATGGAAGGCCACTAAGAAGAAGATCGCAGAATTCCTAAAAGAGAAATTAAAGATAGATGATATTGATTTATCAGCTATAGAATATTCCTTTGCTCAAAAATTTTATAATTACCTTATTCTAGAGAGATCTCCATTATTAAAAGATGCTGCTGCAATGAAGCAGATTAAAAACCTAAAGCAGATATTGAATATAGCTGAGGCAAATCAATGGTTATTAAAAAATCCTATTGAAAAATTCAAGTGTGGTTCGGAAGATCCAGAAATAATACCTCTTGAAATCTCTGATGTTGAAAAGATATGGCGTAAGAAACTTACAATTAATCGTCTAATAAAGGTCAGAGACGCATTCATTTTCCAATGCTTCACAGGTTTTGCCTATCAGGATATCTATAACCTCAGCAAAGACCATATCATATATGTGGGATCAGATAAAGAAAAATGGCTGGTAAAAGAGCGTGGGAAAACAAAGGTAACAGAAATGGTTCCCGTGTTACCGATTGTCGATGAGTTGATCCTAAAATACGAAAATGCGGCATATTGCAAGATATATAACCGTTTAGTACCCATTAACAGTAATTTTAGGTACAATTCTTATCTGAAGGAACTTTCCGATTTATGTGGTATCGGAAGGCCGTTGAACAGCCACCTTGCACGTCATACTTTTGCAGATATGATGCTGAATGTACTTCAATTTCCCTTGGAAGACGTGAGCAAAATGCTAGGTCATAAAAATATCCGAACGACCCAGAGATATGCAAGGATCAAGAAAAGTCGGATTGGAAAAAAGATGAATGAAGCAAAAAGCATAATGTTTGATGATAGAGGTAAACTTAAGCGTTTCTCACATTAAAAGTTAAAGTTATGGTATGATCTTTTGGTACCCCTTATGAGGAATACTTTGAACACTTAAATCGCTTTCTATTACTCATAGAGCCTATAATTGAAGATTTGGAGAGAAAAAAGTTCATATAATTTCTCAACAAACTATAGTCCTGTCAAAGTACCTCATGCCTTGATAGGACTATTTTAGAACAAAAAAGTTGTAAGTGTCAAAGTAAATAACTCTAGGTTTTTCTATTATTTAACCTAGACTGTCAATACTAATCTTTTCACAACTTTATAATGAAATTTCAAAATTAAGTCTGTTTTGTCCACTCATTAATAGCATATACAATAAATTTAGGATGCATCCACTTCCACATAAAGCAAAATACCTAGAAAGCCCTACTCTTGAGAACTTGGGTTAATGTTGATAACTTACTGATAACTAATAATTAAAATCAAAGAAACCTTCGGTATCTTTAATCAGTATTTAACTAGAAAAGGAGAAATAATTATGGGAATTAAACCAGGTCCGAAAAGAATTGCCGAGTCAACAGGAAAACCTGACAGGCGTCAACGCGATAATAAGGAAACGCCAGGTAACACGCCAACTTTAAAACCTCACGAGCACAAAAAAGGCAAATAGTAATCTTATATCTAATCACTCTAATCGGCAACTGAAAATATCTAGAAAAAATGATTGTCATAGCCAATCTGCTATAACAATTTTTTATTGTAACTTTCGTACATCCATATTTTGAAGAACGTGCAAATGCTATTAGGTTCGTTCTACTTTATACGTAATGAAAAATAGCATCTCCTTCCTATATCCCAAAAGATTGTAATAGAGCATTAATATCTGTCGTAGGAAGTGACTGTATTCCTGTTTTGATATCATTTATATAAAAGGGATGTGAAAATGTATAGGCTAAGCTGCGGTCAATGGGTCTCATGATACGTAACTCAAATCTATCATCTTTAATTTTTTGGTAAAAGTTCCTGAAAGCGGACATTTCATTGATGATATTTTGCAACTCTGCGTTGGGATAATATTTGGATTCTAATATATACTTCGCATAAGTCCTAATCTGAACATCACTCATTCCTACCATCGAACCAACACCGGCAAATCCGTGGTGTTTTCCTGACCGTTTCATATCGATGAGCTTTTGCATTTGTGAAACAAACGTAGGGAGTTCGAGCTCATTCTCCAATTTCTGCATTGTAATACTGATGTTATCCCAATTAAACCGATCCTCAAACCCATACCATTTTCTGGAAACCAAAATTAATTCATAGGCAAGACACTGAATGACGTAGGCTTGTCTTAGAAATTGTCTTGAATCAAGCATACTTGCAGTTGCCAATGCAATGTCTATCCTTTCGTCAAGCTCCAATCTTGTCTTTTCCCTTGAAATTCCCTTCTCACCAAAAACGAGCACATCCATCTGAAAGTTGAGCCAAAATTTTAAATTAGAAACAGTCACCATTGCCAGCAGCACAAATTCGTTATTCTCAAACCCATAACGCCCCACCTCTGCATATCCGACTTTCAGCCAATGATGAAGTGTATAGTCTTTATCTAAATAATGTTGGCGCTGACTTTCTTCCATTTCAATCCGCAATTGATCAAAAACAACCTTTCTATTCATGCCTTCGGTACGCTCATGGCTAACAATCACTGCTAGGTTATCAAGATTAGTCGCCTTGAGATAGTTGCGTTGCCTTTCATCCTTAACCTCAGCAATCATACGCTCCAATTCCTCAAACTCAGCAATCAGTTCGGCGGTCATCCGTTCGAAGCCCTGTATTTTACCTAACTCAAAATACAGAATGTTCAGTCTTAGCGATAGCTCCTCGGAAACACTTGCACCGGGAAGTAACAATTTTGCACCCGCCACAAAGGTCTTCCTATCTATCTCACCAGAGCCTAGCTTGTTCTTCAGCGATGTGAAAGTAATAGAGCGCTGTTCACTTTCGCTCAACACATATTTTTTAAGAAGCCTTTCAACATAGTACATGGAGTCCGCTAGCTTCCCTACTCCGCTGTAAGCCAGTGCAGCAACCATTAAAACCTCCTTGTCTGAGACAATCTGACTTATTGGTAACGCTTCCAGTAGCTCATAGACCCGCCAAAGATCACGCTGTGCTAATAACATTGCTCCTTTTTTCCTGAGCTCAGTTACCGCATCCTCAATACTCCCAAGCCCCGCACCTTTAATCTGGCCAACACCTAAGTTCGGCAATCCGTAATTTGCACCATGTGCACTAACCATTTCCCCACGATTCTTGAAACGTTGAATGAACTTGCTATGGATTTCAGCTACTGCAAAATTGTCAATCACATTTTCTGTCGGGATACGCACACTTAGGCTATCGTTACTGTTCCAGCTACTAGCTTCTCTTTCCTCTAAAAATCTAAGGTATAGGGCATCGACGTAATCAAAAAACAGACTTCCAGAACCCAAATCGTAAATGACCAGCAGCCCGTAGACCGGTTCATTTCTTAAGAGATAGTTCAACGTTGAGGCTTTGATTGAAAAAGAAAGGTATCTTCCATCCAGAATGACCTTTGTTTTTTTTATACTCTTCAACTGGATATCGAATGACCAATTGGTAGCTCCTTTTGCAATAAGCTCCACTTTATAGTCAACACCAAAATCTTGGGTCTGTTCGCGCGCAATAAATCCAGCATGTTTGCTAAAATAGGAGAGCAGTCGGTTTTTGGACAGATCTTCATTTCTTGAAGCTCTATCAACCTGCGGAAGATCGTTAATTCCCATTGATCAACTTAAGTTTAAGCTAATATAGTAAATCGATCGTAATAAGAAACTTTATTGATCCGTACCTTCTACACATAGGATTGTTTTTGGCAACCCTATGTGTAGGTTATAATAGATTTAGTTAAAGGCAACGCGCAATCGTTTTGCCCGTTCTTTAAACGCAGCCTCGCCACCTTCCAAAATCTCACAAACTTGAGTTCTGATATCGTAGTTTTCCAGTCCGCCACTATGGTAGGTAATCGCAGGAAGTTTGCCTGGGTCATGTTGTCCGGCATTGGCAATAATGACCTGATCGGCATCGGTATTTACAACAAGGTTGGCATTATGGGTAACGATGATGATCTGCCTCCTGTTTTTTGCATTTTTGAACAGTGGTACCAGTTCGTCAAAAATCGATTTTGGATCCAGATTTTCTTCGGGTTGATCGATGATAAGCGGGCGTTCGTCCTCCTGGTCAATGGCTAGATACAGCAGGAGCAGAACAATACCTCGTGTTCCGGGGGAAAGTTGTTGAATGTCTACATTATCATAAATTACTCCATAGGAGATAGTTATGTGCTCAGTGCTATATAACCAGCTTGCAATTTGGTTGGCCCATTTGGAGTATTCTGCAAGGTCTTTCTTGTCGGCCTGTGCATGTTCGAGGATGTCGTTCTCATGTTTGTCGCGGAATAAGGCCAGTGCATCACTGATCTGCTGGTCTGTGCCGTTTTCCCAGGCATTTTTGAGTTCGTTTTTTACAGCATCATATAATGCGCCTTTGCCTTTAAATGGCCCTGCTTTTCTAAGGTCTAAAAGGTCCTCTCCCTGCTGTGCCCAAGCTTCGATATCCGCACGGCGCCGAACTACAAAGGAAAGTTTGCCAAGGCTGCCAGATTGGGATTTGAGATTTGACATCAATGGCTGATACAAGTGTTTCAGTTCTTTCTCCTCAGCCAGGATAGCTTTAAAAACATTTTTGTAGGCGAGTTTTCTGTCGCCGATCAGCCCCATTAATCTTGTTGTCGCGGATTTGGCATCAGTGAGTTCTGTGTTCAGTTTTCCAAGTTCGGTTTCGCTTTTTTGTATCTTTTCGGATATTCTCGTATACTGTTTGGCATTTTCTGCATCTATCCCAGTAAGTTTTTTAAGACGCTCAACTTCCAGCACAAGAATTTCGTAGGTATGGTCTTCTGGCTGAATACCCGTGGTTAGGTAGCTATCCTCGGGTTTTCTGGTTATGTCGGCTGCTGGTTTGGTACCTTTGATTTTTGAAATTTCCAAAGTCGCCTGTGCAATATGATCTGAGAGTATCTTATCTACATCACCTTTGAAATCAACGCCAAAGGCCAGCCAATCAGATGCGCTTAAACCTGTGTCAGGATGGCTTGAGGGCAATTTTGTGGTGAAGGTTGGAAAAGTGTTCGTTCTCGATGATGTTACTGTCTGTTTTAATCCATTTAAAGATCGGAGCCTAGTCTGGTTTTTTTCGAGTTTGACAGTTACTTTGTCTAGTGCTGTGGTGATCCTTGACAGGTTCTTTAACCTGCTATCTTTATCTTTGCTCAACAGTGTGTCCCTTGATTTTTTATCGCCAGCAATCTCAGTGGTAAGGTCCTGAACTTTCTTTTCCAGTGCAGGAATACTTCTTTTTTTTTCCAGTTCAATTGTAATCTGCTGAGAAGAATTTAAAATCATTTCTTCTTGGTCGGTCCGTTCCGCACGGTAGGTGAAAGCTTTTTGCGAGAGTAGTTCTTGAAAATCAGATACACCCAGACGATCTTCTTTGGGATGGGCATGAAAAATCACCTTTTCAATTTCCAGAATGAGCCGGTCCGTCATTCCTTCGGAAGAGCAAAGTAGGTCTACAAACTTTTGTGAAAGATACTGCACACGTGGGTAGTCCATAGTGTCTTCCATATGCGTGTTTCTTACCGCTTGTGTCGTTTTTGCTCCTTCCTGCCATTTTAGAGTGACTTCGGTATCCTGAAGGTGTTCGGAAGCCCTTTGGATAAAGGAGGTGTCATTTTGTTGCTCTGAAATGGCATAACCTCCAGTGGCAATCAGATCTGCCAGTGCTGTTTTGCCCGACCCTCTGGCACCGATGATAGCAATCAATCCTGAGTTCAATGGGATTTGGTTTGGTGTAAGCCAGTCCGCGTTGCTGATCTCAATTTCATCGATAATGTAAGGTGCCAGTCGATTGTCGGGAGGCGTTGGCCCTATATGTGCCCTGTCTTCCGGCTCAATGCAGGCTTGTACCAGCGCCTCGAAATTCAGATCTCCCTTGATCCAAGTGTACTTATCATTCAAAGGTCTTCCCACCGTTGTTTCGGTATGAGCATCCGAGCCATGAATACAGAGTTTGCAAGCTCGGTAGGTGGTGATGATCTGCTGTTTTGATTGAACACCTTTACCTAGCCAAAATTCACGGTCTTTATCGTTGCTGGTAAAAATAATATGCGAAGCGCGTTCGATGGCTTGTCTGGTATTTGCGAATGAAGCGTCGTCTTTCAGCCCGCTGGTTCCGTCTTTTCCACTGGCAATGGCAATCAATAGGTTTTTTTGAGCCCAGGTACTTTCTTTGATTGCCAGAACAAGTTGGTCAAACTCGACTTTGAATTGGTTTGTACCTGTTTCTAATGCCTTATTGTCGGCGATGATGTCTTTGTCGTGATCTTTTCCCAGTTTAATCAGATCTGCCTCATGGCAACTGTACCTTTCAATCCCATTGGAATAGGTTAGTTTTTGTAGAAAGCGCTTGATTTCGCTAACATGGTTAGGATCTTCTGGTGAAAAGATTAGATGACCGTTGATGGCCTTGTCGGTTGTAGTGGATATTTTAAACCTTAACTCGATATTTGGGAAAAGGAGTTCTACATTAGCCAGACGTCCCTGACTTTTAGCTTCCAACAGCTTTTCGTAGGAAGCCAAACTATAGTAATCTGTAACGCCAAGTGCCCTGATCGGCGGGTCAGATTGTTCGATTAGATCGCAATAATCGCCAATATCCTTGCTTTTAAACTGGTTGTTCAATACCGTATTGGGAGTATGGATATGTGGTTCCCACCTGTGCCAGAGTGATCCTTTAGTACTTTTTAGCTTATTTGAGAGTTGCTGTTGTTTTTTCATGACAGGTGTATTTGACATTAGTCCACATAATTAAACCATTAATTCGATTGTAAATTACGGTTTTCCATTTTGCAACGCAAATAATGCGGAGTTATGGGGATTTCCAAGCGTGGCCGCTAAAAAAGTTGACTTCCCATATTATAGGTTCCAATTATGTTGAGAAATAGAAATTTAGAAGTGATTTAGTAACAACAAAATTTATAGCGATCACAGAATGCCATCTGGTAGAGAAAACATCGTACTATGTTCGGATCATAATAATTGCTTCCGAAGCTATTTACTCGTAAAAAAATCTTCTTTAAGATTCGACCAAAATCGCAAAACCAACTGATGATCCTTCAGAATAATTCGGGATAGACATCCGGTAATGAAAAGCTTGCAGCTATTATTCGAAAAAAAAACTATCTAGACCAAGCATTACTTTTAATGGAGATGTTAGTGGAATTCATGAGCAAGATATTTATCATTTTATAATAGATTTTATAAATTAGCTCTCTATTAACGCAAAGATGTATAAACTAATTAAACTATTAATCGACTGGAAAGATTTCCAGTCGGAAATCCTCTCTGCAATCGAGATTGGTGTTAAGCTTGCAAACCAGCAGATCACGACCGAAGCCGAATTGGAACTTGTAGAGACAAATTACTTGGAATGGAGCACAAAGACTAAAGAGTTTCTTAAGGGCAGTTTTGAAGGAGAGTTCAATAGGTATCAGATCGAGTTTCATAATGCGGCGGCAGGTGATTATAGTTTTAGTGGACAGAATAATTTGCGTGGACAGTTTGAGAAAATGACAGGCAAACTGGGTTCACAACTATCCTATCTCCGCCAAATGTTGAAAGTGCTCAGCGTATGTGACGTCATTATCGCACCTAATGAAATCAGCCTGGAGGAACGCATCAGTTATACAACTAACCAAAAGCTCAACTTTATCTTAAACCTACTTTATGATCTTTACGACGACAGTTATTACTCGATTGAGGAACTGTTTGTTGGAAATGGCATTCCAATGAAAAGATATGATCAGGCAAGGGAAATCATCAATGTATTAAAAGATCATGGCTATGTAGAAGTATTAGGCGGAATCGGTGCCGACCTTATGGCACAAATCACAGCGACTGGTGCTTTGGCCATCGAACAAACAAGGACTTCCATTCCGCAAGATTATGAAACTATGCGTTACACACCAGAACAACTCAACGCCAAGATCGACCAGCTCATCGAGATACTTAATCGTCAAGGGGTGGGACAAGAAGTGCTGTTCGATGAAATGCAGGACATGAAACAACTCTATACAAAGCTAAATAAAAAAGACTTTGGACAAATTGTAAAAGGAAAACTTATCGACCTTGTCATAGGAAAAATGGTGGAAAACGATACCATATCATATGTGTATGAATCATTAACCCATCACAAGCTACAATTACCTTCACTTTTTTAGACCAGACATCAATTGAGATATACAAAAACAAATATGATCGGTGATGCTGGTGAACATCTGCTTGCTGCGCAGATTATACACTATTACGGCTTTCCTTGCAGGCTCACCAATATAGATATTGGCATCGATATGGAAATTGAGCTAGTTGACCAAAACTATAAATCTACTGGCGAAATTATCAAAGCTCAAGTAAAAACCAAAACCGCGGAAGAGTTTGAAGTGACTGTCAAATCTGGCCACATCAAGTACTGGAACTCATTCAATCTACCAGCGGTCATTTTTTTAGTCCATCTCGAGCAGGGAAACATATACTGGCATGCTTTGGACAAATCGGAGAATTATAATTTATCAAAGCGGAATGTTAAAATAGCTTTTGATCCAAAGAACAAAGTCGGTCGCAAAAACAAAAATGAATTCATTAGGATTGTCCATCATAAGAACGAAAGGCTATTATTCTCGTTATATGAATGGGTGGACGAAACTTTAAGGAATGACGAATTGATTTTAGAAGACGAGGGCACAGACTTGACGATTTTTGAACAATTAGTATATAAATACTATAAAGTTTGCTTTTTAATTAATGAGGCTGACAAACTTATCGAGTCAACACCAGCACTTGCTTGGGTAAAGAAGAAATATTCTTCCAAGTTGATTAACTTTGGCTATTATTCCCACAATATTAAAGAGCGCATTGAGGAATGCAAAATTGATCACGGACCTGAAATATTCGATCAATTGAATGAGACAAATAATAACTGGAGCATAAACGATCCTTTAAACTGACTAAAAACTTTACTTAATTTTTCCATAAACTATTAAAGCAATAATTACCCGCAAGAGCTGACCGAGAATTTTGGACACAGCAATTGTGAAGCACAAAAAAACAAAAAATCTTTATA
>NZ_JAPIVF010000008.1:0-296617 GCF_026240075.1 Pedobacter sp. MR22-3
CGCGACTGGCCGTCAGGAAAACCGTCGTGTAGAGTTTACCTTATACTAAGTACAGAATAGAGTATAGCATAATATTAACTAAAATCAGATTAATATTATGCCAATGATATAAATGCAGTTAATTTATTTTAACTGCATTTATTTTATAAAATGATATGGGCGCAGGCAAAACCACATCTCAACAATTAAATATGAAAAAGGAATTCCCATTTTACATTAAGGCACCAGTAATCATGCTTGGCCTCGTTATCGCTGTATTTATACTCAGTGTGCTTCGGGATATTCTGGTTCCGCTGGCTTTTGCAACATTGATTGCGATATTATTAAATCCCCTATCGGTACGGCTGGAGAGAAAATTACCTAAAATTCTTTCCATTATAATTTCTATGATTATTGCTTTACTGGTAGTAGCCGGAATCGCTTATTTCCTGTCGTCGCAAATTGCACACTTTTTTGATAATGTTGATGCCATGAAGCAAAAGTTTACCGAATTGCTTTATACCAGTCAAGCCTGGCTGGAAAAAACTTTTGGTATTGGCACGAAAAAACAGGTACAGATGATTAAGGAGGCAGCCAACAACAGTAAGGCAGTAATCGGACAAACCTTAAGCGGCGCACTGGGTGTTCTGAGTGTGGTGTTTCTGATCCCGGTATATACCTTTCTGATCATGCTATACAAAACATTAATCCTCAATTTCTTTTATGAAGTTTTCTCAGCAGAAAATCAACAAAAAGTTGGAGAAATTCTGGCAGAAACCAAAGCTGCGATTCAAAGTTATATTGTAGGTTTACTGATAGAAACAGGGATTGTGGCTGTTATGAATTCTTGTGCATTGTTAATTCTGGGTGTGCCCAATGCCATTCTGATTGGGGTAATTGGGGCAATCTTGAACCTGCTTCCCTATATCGGCGGAATTATTGCCATTGCTTTGCCCGTACTGATGGCTACCGTTTCATTTGACGGGTACACCACTCAATTATTAATTATTGCGGCCTATGCACTTATCCAGTTTATCGACAATAATTTACTGGTTCCGAAGATCGTTTCCTCAAAAGTTCAGATTAACGCACTGGTGTCTATCGTTATTGTGCTCATGGGTGCAGCGGTGTGGGGCGTACCGGGTATGTTTTTATCAATTCCTTTCATTGCCGTACTTAAAATCATATTTGACAGAATTGACGAATTAAAACCCTGGGGTAAATTACTCGGGGATAATATTCCTACCGAACACCTGGGTCAGCTCAAAAGACTGAGAAGAGGAAAAAATCAATTGGCAAAAAATACTTAGGATAAATTTAAAAGATTCAATAATATGACAACTGGAAAAAAAATCACATCAATTATAGCCCTCATCGCTTTATTAATTATCGGAGGGTTAATTTACTACAATTATTTCTTTGTATTTGGCGAAGGTGTTAAGGCAGGCGAATTAAACTATATTGTAAAAAAGGGCTACCTGTTTAAATCGTATGAAGGAAAACTTATTCAAAGCGGGATCAAATCAAGGCAAACCGGCACACTGCAAAATAATGAATTTGAGTTTTCAGTCGGAGATAAGCAAATTGCAGAACGCATGATGGGCAACAGTGGTAAATTTTATGAATTACACTATAAAGAATATAAAGGAAGCTTGCCCTGGAGAGGTTATAGCAAATATGTAGTTGATAGTATTTATACCATCAAGGATTTGCCACAGTAATCATGTTTCCTGTATAAAATCAATCCGGACGACTTTGCGTTGGTCCGGATTTTTTTTGAACATATATTTCTGATTCATCCCCTCTTACTGATCCATAAAATTCAAGTTTCTTCTTTATTATCAGCGATACATTTATTCCTTCATGACATATTGAATAGAAATGTAGTATCCCCAACATTAGTCCTGGTCAGATATTTAGTATATTTATAAACATTATAATTACAAAATTGTATATTAATATATTAATTCAAGCGACATCCCATGAGATTTCAGCATCAAAATATTCTGGTTATAGGTGGAAGTTCAGGCATAGGCCTTGATCTGATTAGATTATTAAACAATGAAGGAGCGACTATTTATGCGGCATCCAGAAACCGTTCAGCAGAATGGCCCGCAGCAGTACACTACCTGGAAATGGATGTGATGCAAGGACCTGAGTCATTATCTGCATTTATCCCAGATGAATTGCATGGCTTGGTTTATTGTGTTGGTAACATCAATCTAAAACCATTTAACAGAATTTCTGCACTTGATTTAATCGATGATTTCAGGCTTAACGTAGTTGGTGCAGCATTGTCTATACAACAGGCATTAAAATCACTAAAAAATGTTTCTTCAGCTTCTATTGTACTGATGAGTTCCGTAGCAGCGAGAACTGGCATGGGCTTTCATTCCAGCATCGCATCGTCAAAAGCCGCGGTGGAAGGATTGACCATCTCTTTAGCAGCCGAACTGAGCCCTAACCATATCCGGGTAAATGCAGTTGCACCTTCCTTAACCCATACCCCATTGGCTGGCAAGCTGCTTAACACTCCCGAAAAAATGGAAGCATCAGCCAAAAGACATCCCATCGGAAGATTCGGAGAACCAAAAGATATCAGCGCAGCTATTGCCTATCTGCTCTCAAGTGATAGCAGCTGGATAACCGGACAAATTTTAACGGTTGATGGCGGCATTGGCAATTTAAAAACGAATTTTTAGCCCGAAATATGATGTATCAATTAATCCATGAACTGGTAGACCTGGTTAAAATATATGAAAGCAGTACCAAACATCCTGCTGAAGATCTTCATGCCTTTCGCAGCTGGCTCGATATTCGTTTCAGAGATGAACAGCCGGTATCAATAGCTGATCCCAACTGGACGGGCAAAGTAAATGGCCGCTCGGCAGATAGTGTAATCAACACCTCTCTCGTTCATTTATACCGTTATGCCAAAATCCACGCCAAAGCCGCTATCACCGACAGCAAATTCTCCACACCCGACGAATTTATCTACCTCATCAGCCTGGTTTCTGGCGGAAGCATGAGTAAAACAGAATTGATTAAACACAATATACATGATAAGCCCGCAGGATCATTAATCATTAAAAGGCTTCTGGACAAAGGTTTAATTGAACAGCAATCTTCAGCTCTGGACAGGAGAAGTAAACTGATCCGCGTAACTGCAAAAGGAAATGACCATTTAAAACAAAGCATGGATAAAATCAGACTGGCTTCGGCTCAGGTAACGGAGCCACTTTCTCCACAGGAAAAAATGGAACTAATTAACCTATTGCTCAAACTTGAAGACTTTCATCATGCCCAGCTCGCAGAAAAGATTTAACATATATGTATTCGATTTATTTTGAAAGCCGCATCCTTCGATTATTTAATTTTTGCTTCCGTTCATCCATTACAGAAAAATGAAAACCATCTTTGATAAAGTATCTGCAGAATGCAGTAAGATCGTTACTAAAAATTACAGCACCAGTTTTTCCATGGGTATTCAATTCCTGGGTAAAAAGCTTCGGAATCCTATTTATGCGATATACGGTTTCGTAAGGCTTGCCGATGAAATTGTTGACAGTTTCCACGACTATGATAAGGCCACACTGCTCCATAAGTTTAAAAGAGACTGTTATGAAGCCATCAATGACCGCATCAGCCTTAACCCGGTACTTAATGCCTTTCAGGAAGTGGTTAATAACTATCAGATAGATATTGAACTGATTGATCTTTTTCTTCAGAGCATGGAAATGGATCTCCGAAAGGAAGTATATACGCCAGAAAAATATGAGCAGTATATCCTGGGCTCTGCGCAGGTGGTGGGCCTGATGTGTCTGCATGTTTTTACAGAAGGAGATAAGGCCTCTTATGCACGTTTAAAAGAATCTGCGATGAAACTGGGTTCAGCCTTTCAAAAGGTAAATTTTTTAAGAGATGTGAATGCCGATTTTTATGTTTTAAGCCGTACGTATTTCCCAAATGTGGATTTGTCGGTATTTTCAACGTCAGAAAAAACCGTTATTGAAAAGGAAATCAGCAAAGAATTCGACGAAGCACTGGAAGGCATCAGGCAATTGCCGGCATCATCCAGAAAAGGTGTATACCTGGCTTACATTTATTACCGCAGACTTTTTGATAAAATCAGGAGGAAAACAGCAGCACAAATTATGGCGGAACGCGTCAGAATTTCCAATGTACATAAATTTACACTCCTCTTCGGCTCTGTGCTAAGAAGCCGCTACAATAGAATTTAATACCAATAAGATCAACGGGTTAAGATGGAGCTGACTTAAGTAAGATCTTACATATTATGCATCATGAAGCAAAAATACCAGATACTCCGGCTTATCCTCGGCGATCAACTGAACCTGAAACACTCCTGGTTTTTAAATGCTGATCCGGCTATCCTCTATGTGATGATGGAAGTGAAAACTGAAACGGATTATGTATGGCACCACATTCAAAAGGCATGTGCCTTTTTTGCAGCCATGGAAAATTTTGCTGAAACCATCAGCAACAAAGGATTTGAGACACTTTACCTTCACCTTGACCATCCGGATAACAGGCAAAATTTTTCTGATAACCTAAATGACCTGATAAAGAAGTATCAAATTGAGGAATTCCAGTATCAGCTTCCGGATGAATACAGGCTGGATCAGGAACTGAAAGGTTTTTGTAGTGGCCTCAATATTTCCTCCTGTAGTTTCGACAGTGAACACTTTTATACTACAAGAACAGAACTGGCTGATTTTTTTGCTGACCGTAAAGAAATCATAATGGAAAGCTTTTACCGGGCCATGCGGATAAAGCACCATGTTTTAATCCATCATGACCATGATCCTGAAGCCGGGAAATGGAATTTTGATGCAGAAAACCGGAAAAAGCTCCCCAAAAACCATAAACCTAATCCACCTTTGCTATTTGACAATGATGTACGTCAGCCATATGAGCGTTTACTAAAAGCAGGGGTCAAAACCATCGGCAAAATCGAACCGGAATATTTGCAATGGCCGGTAAATAGGGAACAATCGCTAAAACTTCTCCATTATTTCTGTGAGAACTGCCTGCCACTATTTGGTACTTTTCAGGACGCCATGCAAACGAATGAATGGGCACTTTATCATTCCCGCCTATCTTTCAGCATGAACACGAAATTAATCTCACCAGTAGAAGTAGTGAATGCGGCTTTGGCCACCTGGGAAAAAGATAAAAAATCAATCACACTGAACCAGATCGAGGGCTTCATCAGGCAAATTTTGGGCTGGCGCGAATACATGCGTGGCATTTACTGGATGAAAATGCCAGAATTTGAATCACTCAATTACTTTAATCATCAAAGGAAGCTGCCAGCCTGGTACTGGACGGGCGAAACCCACATGAACTGTCTGAAACATGCCATTTCCCAATCCTTACATCATGCTTATGCCCATCACATTCAACGCCTGATGATTACAGGAAATTTTGCCTTGCTTGCCGGAATAAACCCTGATGAGGTAGATTTCTGGTATCTGGGTATTTACATTGATGCCATACAGTGGGTAGAAATTACCAATACCCGTGGCATGAGCCAGTATGCCGATGGTGGAATGACAGGCTCAAAGCCTTACACCGCGTCGGCAAACTACATCCATAAAATGAGCAATTACTGTGAAGGGTGCAAATATGACCGCAATGATAAGGTGGGAGACAATGCCTGCCCTTTCAATAGTTTGTACTGGGATTTTCATGATCGCCATAGAGCTAAACTTCAGCATAACCACCGCCTTTCAATGGTGTATCGGCTTTGGGATAAAATGAATCCTGAACTCAAATCGGCAGTTTTAAAACGTGCAAATTACTGCTTAACAAATTTGGATAAATTATAACCCCTCTTAACAGCGGTTAAGGCATTCCTTCAGAAATTTAAAAATAATATCAGATCAGATCGAAATACAGTTTTATTCGCGAAATGATCATATAATCTATACTTAAAAAAGAGAAAGTCTGAATCTAACGGTAGAATTTTTAAAACAGCTCTGGCCTTGGTATTTGCAAAAAAACAGGTGACCGACACCCGGTCATCACTTTTTTAAATGGTTTCATCACATTTTAAGTTTCTGTAATCCTGACATGGTTACCTTGCTTCATATTTAAAATAATGATGAAAACATATCTGTTTCTTTTCTTTCTTTTTTTGAGTGCTAAAACGTTTGGGCAAAATACGATTGATGCTCATCATCGGTTTAAATTCACTATGCAGAACATGGAGTTTAAGCGTGATACCATCACTTTGGCAGGCACACTCCTCATCCCGGAAAAACCCTATGCCGCGGTAGTTCTGGTACATGGATCCGGACAAGAGAAAAGGATGATAAAGCTGGCATCTACCCTGGCAGAAAATGGTATAGCTGTATTTACTTATGATAAACGCGGAGTAGGAGAATCAGGTGGGGTTTACGAAGGGCCTGAGGTAGGAACAAATAACATTGATTCAGTTAACCTGAACAGGCTGGCAACAGATGCCAGTGAAGCCCTCAATACCCTTCTGGCGCATCTTCCGGCTAAACCTATACCTGTAGGTTTAATGGGGTTTAGTCAGGCCGGATGGATTGTTCCGCTGGCAGCTGCAAAAAATCGCCAGGTAAATTTTATGGTCCTATTTAGCGGACCAGTTGTTAATACTCTTCAACAGTTACGGTTTCAGTTTTATACCCAGGGAGATTCAAATTTCTGGGAAACGCATACTGAAAATGATGCGTGGAATCACATAAAGAACGACCCTGACAGGTATTCATTTGCAGCAACAGACCCTAACCAGTCACTTGCAATGCTTAACATTCCTGGTCTTTGGATTTTCGGAGGAAAAGATATTCAGGCCCCCGTAGGTTTATCAATAGAAAACCTTCATACTTTTAAAGCTAAAGGAAAGCTTTATGAATATGCATTATACCCGGAATTAGGCCATAACACCGCCTTTTCAACATCAGAACAACCTCTTAAGATGGCTATTTCCTGGATTAAACATCGGGGGAATCATTAATGCCCTACCAGTGTCATTTCCATGATCCTGCTGCCTGCAGAAATGTTTTGTTTATAAATTTGCCGGGTAAGTTGATCAATCTGGTAAATACTTCGTCCGTTGGTGCTTCCGATTTCATCAGAAACTTCCACTATCCAAATTTTCGTTTTACCCAGTTTTTTACTGTTAAATTCGCCTTCGCGTACATCCAGTATATTGGCCTTAAGCAAACCTGTTTTTCCATTTGGATTGTAATCGAAAATGGCAATCTCTGCTTTTAAATTCTTTTTTAAGGGTAACCAGTTGATCAGCATAGGATAAAAGTTACTGTCAAAATAGCCAGGATGTACGGATTCATTAATTTTAGTTGTTTCTCCCGTTGCCATATTTTTATAAAACCCCATCACCTCATCGCCAAAATGCAGTACCATTTCCCGCTGCGCATTATAAGAAGAATGGTAAATGGGTGAAAGATCTGAGCGGCGTACAAGCGTAGAATCTATCCATGGGGAAGCTGACGATTTCATTTTTACAATGGTTATGACCAGAATTTTATCTCCCTGAACTTCTACCTGCGTGTCCACCGTTGCCAGTGGAATCCTGAGCGTATCTTTTACTGCTGACCAGATCATTTGGTAATTTTGATTCTTGACCCACTTTTTATCAACAATGTTCTTTTCAGGCTTAATCATTTGCTGACTCCACCCCAAAAACGGAATAGCCAGGCAAAACAATAATAAAAGATTTTTTTTTCTCATCACTTCAGCTATAATAGTTGGATGAAAATCAGCGCAACATGTTACAGCGCAAAAATCCATTTGCTTACTTAAATTATGCTGTTTGAAAGATTAACAGCAGAAAACGGGATTCAGCAGACCTGATTTAACAAACCGGCTCGCCAGGATTATGCGGTATAAAGATCAACAGGTTTAAATAAATATGCAGGGGTTTCTATAATTTTAATACTTTTGCAACAATCGAAATGAGAAAAATTCAACAAGTTTCATATCACCCTGTGACAAAGCCCTGAAACCTTTCAGTTATTTTTTTTAACCCTGGCTAATCTCTTGCCACGATAATCTCTATTTTATTTTTTTTGACATTAATTTTCACGGTATGTATTTACGTACACGTTTTTTTGACTTTTCACAAAAAGTCAACTACAAAACAGAAGTTTTGGCTGGTATCACTGTGGCAATGACCATGATACCCGAATCGCTTTCCTTTGCCATTTTGGCTGGTTTTCCGCCCCTGGTAGGCTTATATGCGGCATTTATAATGGGATTGGTAACCTCCATTCTGGGAGGCCGTCCGGGATTAATTTCCGGAGGTGCAGGCGCAGTAGTAGTAGTGCTGATTGCATTAATGCAGTCGCATGGAATTGAATATGTTTTTGCTGCTGTTGCCCTCGCTGGGATTGTCCAGATTATGGTTGGCCTGTTTAAATTGGGAAAGTTTATCAGACTTGTTCCGCAACCTGTGATGTATGGTTTTGTAAATGGCCTCGCTGTCATCATATTTATGGCACAACTGGAGCAATTCAAAACAATCATTAACGGGAAACAAACCTGGCTTTCGGGGAGCCCATTAATAATTATGACTGGCCTTGTAGCCCTTACCATCGCCATCGTTGTATTTTTTCCGAAGATTACAAAAGCAGTTCCGCCATCGTTGGCAGCTATCGTTGTCGTTTTCTTTATCGTTTTAGGATTTGGCATCCACACTAAAACTGTGAGTGACATTGCTTCAGTGAGTGGCGGATTTCCACCTTTTCACATCCCTCATATACCATTAAATCTGGAAACCTTTCAGATTATCTTACCCTATGCTGTAATCATGGCAGGCGTTGGCCTTACCGAGGGCCTGCTCACCCTTAACCTCGTAGATGAGATTACCGGTACAAGAGGTAACGGTAACCGTGAATCAATTGCACAGGGCATTGCCAATATCCTGAATGGATTTTTCTACGGCATGGGGGGCTGCCCGATGATTGCACAAACACTGGTAAACCTTTCCGCCGGCGCAAGGGCCCGTCTCTCAGGAATTGTGGCAGCACTTACTATTCTACTGATCATTCTATTTGGTGCACCCATTATTGGCCTCGTTCCCATGGCTGCACTCACCGGAGTGATGATTATGGTTGCCATCGGAACCTTTGAATGGATGAGTTTAAGAATCATCAATAAGATGCCCAAACAAGACATTTTTGTTGGCATTACAGTAGCCGTAATTACGGTATGGCTACACAACCTCGCACTCGCAGTACTTATTGGTGTCGCAATTTCTGCACTGGTATTTGCCTGGGAAAGTGCTAAAAGAATCAGGGCAAGAAAATACATCGATCATTATGGCATTAAGCATTATGAAATTTACGGCCCATTGTTTTTCGGATCGGTTACTGCATTTGCTGAAAAATTTGATGTAGTAAATGATCCTGCAGAAGTGATCATTGATTTTAAGGATAGTAGGGTGGCGGATATGTCTGCCATTGAAGCATTAAACAAACTTACTGAACGCTATCATAAGGAAGGCAAAAAACTGCATTTAAAACACCTTAGTAAAGACTGCCGTACCTTACTCGCCAACGCCGGTGATGTAATCGACATTAATATTTATGAAGATCCAAGTTATAGTGTTGCAGTTGATAAAAATTAATGCCCCCATTTTAGGCGGAGCTTTTTATTCAGGGTCCGCCCCTAAAAAAATCTCAATTGATTGATGGTTCAGGTAAAATTATAATGGTTCTGATGCTTATCGTAATCTTTTTTATGATTGGCACTTATTATGAATAAAAACCCCCATCCTATTAGCTAGGATGGAGGTTTTTATGTGATTTTCAGGCCTGAAAATCTTTGCTCCCTCTGCTGGGCTCGAACCAGCGACCCTCTGATTAACAGTCAGATGCTCTAACCAGCTGAGCTAAGAAGGAATATTTATTCTGGTTGGTACTGTATGTTTTGCTAAAATCATTTAGCAAGTTTGGCATAAAAAATCCCCACATTACTGTGAGGATTTTTGCTCCCTCTGCTGGGCTCGAACCAGCGACCCTCTGATTAACAGTCAGATGCTCTAACCAGCTGAGCTAAGAAGGAGTGCTGGTTGTTTCCCAAATCGAGGTTATTAAGGCTTTTCAGCCTGCATACCTTGTTCGTTTTGGGAATGCAATATTAGGGCTTTTAAATTATTTATGCAATATTTGCAGTGAAAAATTTTTAAAAAAATTCAAATTAAAATATATGAGCCTGATAATCATAGGTACTGTAGCGTTCGATGCTATTGAAACGCCATTCGGAAAAACAGATAAAATTGTTGGTGGCGCTGCAACTTACGCCAGTTTAGCTGCATCTTACTTCTATAATCAAGCAAAAATTGTCGCTGTTGTAGGTGATGATTTCGGAAAAGAAAATATTGAGATCCTTACGCAGCATGGCATAGATACGGAAGGCTTACAGATTAAAACCGGCGAAAAGTCGTTCTTTTGGAGTGGAAAATATCATAACGATATGAACAGTCGCGATACCTTAGTAACCGAACTTAATGTTTTGGAACATTTCGACCCTATTATTCCGGAAAGCTACCAGAACTGCGAATTTTTAATGTTAGGCAACCTGACACCACAAGTACAGCAAACCGTGATTAAACGCCTTAAAAACCGCCCCAAACTCATTGTAATGGACACCATGAACTTTTGGATGGACATTATGATGGATGACCTGCTGGAAACCATTAAAATGGTGGATGTTTTAACCATTAATGATGCAGAGGCACGTCAGCTTTCCGGCGAATATTCACTGGTTAAAGCCGCTAAAAAAATCCTGACCATGGGGCCAAAATATTTAATCATCAAAAAAGGTGAGCATGGTGCATTGTTATTTCATGAAAATCAGATTTTCTCAGCACCGGCATTACCTTTGGCAGAAGTTTTCGATCCGACTGGTGCAGGCGATACTTTCGCAGGCGGATTTATTGGTTACCTGGCTAAAGTGGGTACCATTAATTTCAACAACATGAAAAATGCCATTATTTATGGATCAGCACTTGCTTCATTCTGTGTAGAAAAATTTGGAACGGAAAGATTATTAAATTTAACAGATCAAGAGGTTGCAGATAGAATCCAGGAGTTTGTTAACCTGAGTGCTTTCACTATCGAAGCTTAAACTAATTAAATAGCAATCAGAAAATTTACAGTCTTTAATTATTGCTGCAGACTTGCAAATCTTGATGATTTGTACATCTGCGGCATTCTTATTTATATCATTCTTGCAACAGGAGTGAATTTCTCAAAAACCGCTTCTGTATGAGGTGCATCTGGCAACTCATCAGTAAGGTCCTGCCCTGCCCAATGTTCGTAATGCTTACCGTTACGCCACAAGCGACTATCAGTCATATCATAAATAAACCCCTTATAAGCCACCCAGATCTGAGGTTTATCCTGTCCGTTCCGCAAAGCCAATTGCTGCTTGGTGTACACTGGCAATTCCATTATTTTATCGCCCTATTTTTAAACCATTCGTATAAATAAATATTCATTAATAATAAGCTCATTAAATAGAAGTGATCTTCAAAAGGAATTGTACCTACCCTAAAACTTAAGTTTTCTTTATTGTTGTAGATCACTACAGGTATTGCTGTTAAAAATCCATTTACAATGTAAAATGGAATCAAGGCTACAAGGTAGGCCCTGTAAAACCGATACATAAAACGAAGCTTTGTATTAATATATTCTACGTAGGCCAGCACAACAAATAAAAACCCAAAATTAATAACTGTATACCAATAGCGGTAACCAAAGAAAAGAATGGCGATACATAAGCCCAGAAAAAGGTTGCTCAGCGCCAGGCTATATCTTTGTAAACCGTTTTTAGGGAAATAAATATTTAGGCATTCATAAATAAAAACACAGGCATAGGGCACTGTTAAGAAAAACAGCATTTCTTCAAGAGGCAAACCCCACAAATTGATGCCTGTAATGTAATCCGGATTAAAAGACCATACATTCAATTTTACAAAGAGTAAATCCCAGATCAGGAAAACAATCCCGGTAATTAATATCGCGGGCACAATGAACTTCCACTTACTGAAAAAATGAACCTTCTTATCAAATGACAATACCAGAGGGAAGAAAATTACAGCAATATTGATGAGTAAATAGGTATAATTCATTTAAACATATTTTTTTAGGACTTTAACTTCTTCAGGCGTACAACGTTTGCTTTCGACCATAAACTTAGCTACATTTTTAATCAGGGCCTGATCAGCGCTGCCAAAATTACCATGCTGATAGTGCTTAACAATTTGTTTGCGGTCTATGCTCAAATTTTTACTAAACCCCAGGAAAGATGGGGTAAAGTGTTCAATAGAAAAACGCATGAAGCGAATTTCCAGGTTTTCTTTATCCATATTAACCGCTTGTTGCATGGCTTTCTGCGATGCCTTTACATACTTTATCTTATTATACGGGCTCCAGGCATGTTTTGCTTTTAGTGCTTCCAGCGTTCCGAGATAGGCTGTTGTTAAAGCCGTTTTTCCACTTAACTTATTTAGTTTAACAAATAAAGAATCGGTTAATTTGGAATCATCTACCGCCTTTACCAGATCGTTCTTAAGTGACGAAAGTTCTTTGGGAGATAACTGTGCATAACAAAGGTTTACGCTAATGGTAAATAGAAGAATTAAAAATCGAATTTTTGACATGGTTAGATGCAAATGTAATAAAAGGAATGAAAATACATGATCTGACATCGGCGATCAATGCTGTGAATTAAAAGAATTGCACTCGCATCATTATTTTCCAAACAAAATCCCATAAAATCCTTTTATTTACATCATGGATAAAAAACCGCAGGTTGCAGTTATTGGTGCTGGTTTCGCAGGGCTTTCTGCCGCAGCTTTATTAGCTAAACATGGCTGCGAAGTGACTGTAATCGAAAAAAATGAGATGGCCGGTGGCAGGGCCAGAACTTGGGAAAAAGATGGATTTTCATTCGATATGGGGCCAAGCTGGTATTGGATGCCAGATGTTTTTGAAAACTTCTATCAATTATTCAATAAAACCACCTCTGATTTTTATGAGCTGAAAAGACTGGACCCTTCCTACAGAATCTATTTCAACAGAGAAGATACCCTAAATGTACCCGCCACAATCAAAAAATTGTATGCGCTGTTTGAAGAATTAGAACCCGGAAGCACAAAAAACCTTGATGTATTCCTGAAGCAGGCAAAATACAAATATGACGTCGGTATGAATGAATATGTGTTTAAACCGTCACACAGTGTAATGGAATATTTTGATCCCCGGCTGGCCATAAGTGGTATTAAATTACAGCTTTTGGGCAATATGCGTAATCATGTTCACCAACTCTTTAAAAATGAAAAACTAAGGAAACTGCTGGAATTTCCGGTATTGTTTCTGGGTGCAACACCCGGGAACACCCCAGCACTATATAGCCTGATGAATTATGCAGACCTTATTATGGGTACATGGTATCCGATGGGCGGAATGCATGAAATCGTTTCGGCTATGCAAACCATTGCCGAACAGGAAGGTGTTAAGTTTTTATTTAATACTACTGTATCTAAAATTGAAGTAAAAGGTAAGATTGCGAAAACAATCAAAACCAACAAAGGCGATTTGGAGATTGATTATGTTATAGGAAATGCAGATTATAACCATATAGAGCAACATTTACTGGATAAACCTTACCGGAATTACGACAAAAAATATTGGGAAAGCCGAACAATGGCCCCCTCAAGCCTGCTCTTTTACATCGCCTTAAATAAAAAACTTAAGAATGTTCTGCATCACAATTTATTTTTCGACCAGAATTTTGATCAGCATGCGGAAGAAATATATACTGATCCGCAGTGGCCATCTCAACCATTGTTCTACGCTTGCTGCCCATCGATAACTGATGATCGCGTGGCTCCAGAAGGCTGTGAAAATCTTTTCTTTCTAATTCCGCTTGCACCAGGTCTGGAAGATAGCGAGTTAAAAAGAGCCGAATACTTTGAAATTCTGGCAGATAGATTCAGAGACTTGACTGGCAATGAAATCCGGGATGCTATTCTTTTTAAAAGAAGTTACGCCATGAATGATTTCGTAAGTGACTATAATGCTTTCAAAGGAAATGCTTACGGCCTGGCAAACACATTGAAACAGACTGCTTTTTTAAAACCAAAGATGAAAAGCAAAGTAACAAACATGTTATACACCGGACAATTAACGATTCCAGGCCCTGGAGTGCCTCCTGCCATCATATCCGGACAAGTGGTGGCAAAAGAAATAATAAAAAAGCTAAAAAAAGCTTGACAAATTTAAAATTTCCCTTATCTTTATATCCACAAAACAAAAACACTGCTAATAACCTTTTAAACGCAATATTGTTCAGGGTTTGCATTTGTTTCGAAACGAAAGAGAAGGCGAATTGTTGAAAGTAAACATAAGAATCAACTAACCAAATATATGATAAGCAAATAAGGCCTGGTTTTTCCGGGCCTTTTTGCTTTTTACCTCACTGACCGGTAATATACAGCCTCGCTTGTCGAAATACTTATTTCATTTTCTATTTATTATTTTATTACAAATCATCATAGAATAATGATAACGCTCAAAAAACAGGGCAAAAAAAAGTCCTGATTAAATCAGGACCTTAGTTTTTAAGTAGATGTATCTTAAGCCATTTCTGCAATGGCAATATCTTTAGAATATGTTTTTAAATATTTTTTAAGAATACCCCTCGCTACGTGAATACGGGTTTTTACAGTTCCGATTGGAATCTCCAACATATCTGCGATTTCATGATATTTATATCCTTCAAAATAACGGATAAACGGAATATAATATTCCTGAGGCAATTGAGAAAGTGCTTTATCAATATCACCCAATACAAATTTACTTTCAGCCTGATTTTTAGTTGCACTATAAGAAAGGTTTGCGGAAGAAATATCCTCACTTTGCGTGATTAAAGTATTTGTTTTAACCAAACGGCGATAATTATTGATGAAGGTGTTTTTCATGATGGTAAATAACCAGCCTTTTAAATTCGTACCTTCTTTAAACTTATTGTAGTAAGTTATCGCCTTAAGCATCGTATCCTGAACAAGATCATTAGCATCTTCGGCATCTTTTGTAAAATTTAAAGCGTATGATCTAAGTGAAACAGCGTGATGGTTAACCAGATGGTTGAATTCAAATTTTGTCATGATATATAGCTTTAGGAGATTAAATAAAATGAATTGATGTTCATTTATAATACTATAATCAAACTTAATACCAAAAATAACTGGCACGGCAATATCCTCATTCAGCCTTAGTCAGGTGAGTTTTCGTCACAGAATATTTACTTCACGTTCAAGAGTGACTCCAAAAGTGGACTTTACACTGTCTATTATCTGTTCAGATAACTGATACACTTCCGTGCCAGAAGCATGTCCATGGTTAACTAAAACTAAAGCCTGGTTTTTCCAGGTACCGGTTTGACCAACTTTTTTGCCTTTCCAACCACATTGTTCAATTAACCATCCTGCAGCAAGTTTAATTTTATCATCTGCAGTAGGATAATGCACCACATCAGGATGCTTGGCTACCACATCGGCAAATTCATACTTTTCTATTACTGGATTTTTGAAAAAACTTCCGGCATTGCCGATTGTGGAAGGATCCGGCAGTTTACTCACCCGAATGTGCGCAACAGCAGCTGAAACATCTGCTATACCAGGATTTTCAATGCCACGATGATGAAGCTCAGCCTCTATGGCACCGTAACTGGTGTTTAACACTGCTTTTAATGATAAACGGAAAGTAACTTTGGTAATAATATACTGCCCTTTAAATGCACCTTTGAAAACACTTTCGCGGTAACCAAACTGGCAATCATCAAAATGAAAGGTTTTGATCTGACCGGTTTTAATTTCAAAAGCAGTACAACTTTCAAATACATCTTTCAGTTCCACGCCATATGCACCAATATTTTGAATAGGTGATGCCCCAACAGTTCCTGGGATTAAACTCAGGTTTTCAACACCTGCAAAATGGTTTGAAACACAATAATTCACAAAATCATTCCAAACTTCTCCAGCTCCTGCCGTTACCAACACCTGATCTCCCTCATTTTTTGATTCGATCCCCTTGATACTCATTTTCACCACTAAGCCATCAAAATCCTGCGTAAACAGCATATTGCTTCCACCGCCAACAATTAATCGTTTTTGATTACTAAAAAGTGGGTTTTGAAACAATTCCTTCAAATCACTTTCTGTTTCTATTTCAGTAAAATAGCGTGCGTTAACATCAATAGCGAATGAGTTATAAGGCTTTAACGAAATATTTTCCAAAATCTGAGGCATGGTATTGGGTGTTAAGCTGCAAAAGTAAAATAAAATTTAACTATGTTAGAAGTGCCCTGATAATAATAAAACACCTATTTCACTAAACTCTTTTTAACAAACAACAATCCAAATGCCTTTCCTTTTTCCTTGCGCTGATTTTTGTGGTGAATTTTATGTGCTTTTCTCACCATTTGCAAATAAGTATTCTTGCTTTTAAAAGTTTTAAATCTTCTGTGCACAAACCAATCGTGAATTACGAAATAAATGATGCCATACAAAGTAATTCCTAAACCAATAAAAAAGCGATAACCATAACTTTTTCGATCCAGATACATGAGGTATAAAGCAAGCGCGGCAAAGAGCAGGGCAAATAAATCATTCCACTCTAAAAAAGAATGCGATTTTTGGTGGTGACTTTTGTGCAGGAACCACAAAGGGCCATGAAATAAGTACTTATGGATAAACCAGGACAAACATTCCATTACAATCAGGGTAGATAATGTAATCAGAATACCAAATATAACATGCATCATTCTTAAGTTATTGGTTTGTAAAGATATATAAATCATTTAAAACGAGAATTGATTGTCATCCATGCGTCAGTTGTTAATCCAAATTTTAGCCTGCTGATTAAGAAATGAAAATTTAAATCTAACTTTGACTAAAATATTAAAAAAGTCAGAAAGTAGAAAAGTAGAATGATTGTAGCTGATAAAAAAAGAGAACAAATTATTGACGGGGCGATCAAACGTTTCAGCCATTTTGGGATAGGCAAAACCACCATGAATGATATCGCTGAAGATCTTTCCGTATCTAAGCCCTCTCTTTATTATTATTTCCCTGATAAGAAAAGTTTGATAGTTGGTGTAATTGAAAAGGTATTTACAGACTATTTCGACTTATTAAAAAAGAAATATAATCCAGATGCCCCTTTAGAAACTGTTTTATTCCAGACAATAGAAATCAGAAATACCTTTTTCATGAAATATTTTATGTTGAGAATCTCAGAAGGACTACCTGATATTTTTAACGATGACTCTATGAAAAAGAAACTAACCGCATTAAAAGATTCAGAAAAAGTTTTTTATGCAGAGATTTTTGAAAGGGCAAAAGAGAAGGGAGAGATCAAACACGAAAACATGTCGCATATAGCAGAACTTTACCTGGAAAGCTTGATGGGTTTAACAAATATGTGCATTATGGAACTGGGTAAAGATCTCCTTCCGGATAAAAAAGCTGTAAACAGAATGAAACAGAAACAGAAAGACCTTTCTTCCATCTTTACCAGGGGATTAAGTTGCTGAAAGCATGAGGGAGTGGGAAGTTTAAAGTGCAAAACTTAAAGTGGAAAGTATAAAGGCCCAAAGCCTAATCGTTTAAAATACTGGTATATTGATACCGGAAAAATAGTCATAGATAAGAACCCAAAAACAAAAAACAATACATGATGCTTAGAGTAAAAATGGTAAAATTAATGCTCGTCCTGATCGTTGGCATGGCTTTACCAAAACTGGTATCTGCGCAGCAGCAGATTACCCTAAAAGAAGCGCTGACCTATGCGCTTCAGAACAATGCCAATGTACGTAAATCAAGATTGGATATCGAAAACGGCCGATATAAAGTCCAGGAAGTAAGGGCGCAGGCTTTACCACAAATTACAGGTAACGCCGGACTAACCTATAACCCGATTATCGGCCAGTTGGTGGCCAATTTTGGCGGTCAGACACAGGCCATTAAATTAGGTCAGAACTGGAATTCTTCTGCCGGCGTGCAACTTTCGCAACAGTTATTTAACCAGCAGGTTTTTACTGGTTTGCAGGCTGCCCGATCAAGCGAAGAATATTATAACCTAACCGCTCAATTAACAGAAGAGCAGATTATAGAACTGGTGGCCAACAATTACTATCAGGTATTGGTTAACAGAGAGCAGTTAAGTGTAATTGATACTAATATTAAAAATGTTAAGGTTGTCGAAAAAATTGTTTCCAATCAATACCAAAATGGCCTGGCCAGAAAAATTGATGTAGACCGGATCAATGTGAATATCACGAACCTGACTACGCAAAGGGAACAAACGGTTAATGCCATCACACAATTGGAAAATCAGTTGAAGTTTTCAATGGGTATGCCCGTTACTACACCTATTGAATTACCTAAAGCAGAATTGACCAATGTATCGCAATTGCCGGAATTTGCAGAAACCATTGACTTCGGCAACCGTACGGAAGTGAAATTGTTAAACACCCAGGATAAGCTTTTATCGCTTCAACGGAAGGCCTATGTAGCTGAATACTACCCCAGCCTATCTCTAACAGGAAATTATACTTATTCCAGTCAGAGTGATGGATTTGATTTCTTATCTTCAAATGCCGCATCTATCGGTTACGGTGCATCGGCGATTGGTTTAACTTTAAAAGTACCCATTTTCAATGGCTTTTTAACCCGTTCAAAAATCCGCCAGGCTGATGTGGAGATCAAAAAAGCAAAAGAAGACAGAAAGGAATCTACAAATTCATTAAATTTAGCTTACGAGAATGCTAAAATTCAACTTCGCAATAATTTAAACACCATCACTTCACAACGTAAAAATGCCGAACTGGCACAGGAAATTTATAAAAGCACACAGAATAACTATAACAATGGTTTAGCTTCTTTAACTGACTTACTGGATACCGAAAACTCCCTGACTCAGGCGCAAAACAGTTATAACCAGGCATTATTAAACTTTAAGGTTGCCGAAATACAGCTCATCAAATCAAACGGAAATATTAAATCGCTAGTACAATAGAAATGAAAAGAATAATTACCATAATTATCGTTATTGTTGTTGCCCTGGGTGCAATAGCCTATGTTTTAACCAACAATAAGAAAAAGAACGAAGCCAAAACGGCTTACATTGCCGAAGGCGGTGGTGCAGTTGCCGTTCGTGTGGCAACAGTAGAGAAAAAAGTAGTTGATGTAGATTTTGTGGCAAACGGAAACTTTGCACCGAAACAAGAATTAAACTTCTTATCTGAAAATGCCGGTCGCGTAACTAAAATTTATGTAGATGAAGGTGATAAAGTGACCAAAGGACAGCCATTGGCACGCCTTGATGCTGAAATTATTAATACCGACAGGGAAACTGCTGAAGCTACTTATCAAAATGCAGTTAGAGATGAAGCCAGATACCAGAGCTCTTTTCAAACCGGCGGTGTAACCCAGCAACAGTTGGACCAGGCTAAACTGGCTACCAGAAATGCAAAATTACGCCTGCAGGCTTCACAGCGAAAATTAAGTGATGCAAACATCAAATCTCCAATCAACGGTATTGTAAATAAAAGATATATTGAAGTTGGTGCATTTGTAACCGCACAAGGTACACAGTTATTTGAACTGGTTGATGTTTCTAAATTGAAACTAAAAGTAAACGTTAATGAATCGCAGGTAGCGAATATTAAAGTTGGCGATCAGATCAGCATAAAATCAACCATTTTCCCTAATGAGAAATTTTCAGGCAGAATTACATTCATTGCCCCAAAAGCGGATGCAACTTTAAATTTCCCGATCGAAATTGAAGTAACCAATAATACCAAAAACAGTTTAAGAGCAGGTATGTACGGAACAGCCGTATTTAACTTCCCTAAACAAGCACCAAGTATCCTGATCCCTCGTACCTCTTTCGTAGGTAGTGTAAGTAGTAATCAGGTATTTGTTTATGATAAATCAAATAACAAGGCTAAGGTACGCAAGGTAGTTTCAGGACGTATTTTAGGTGATAATGTGGAAATAGTTGAAGGCTTAAATGAAGATGAAACTGTAATTACCAGTGGACAGATTAACTTAGCTGAAGGTACTGCCGTAAGCATTGTTAAATAAGCTGAAAGTCTAAAATCATTAGTCAGAACACGCGGTGGCTATACCACCAGCATAAAAATTAAAAATGAAAATAACAGACATTTCTATAAAAAGGCCCTCGCTGGTAATTGTGGTGTTTACCGCACTTACGCTTCTTGGGCTATTGAGTTACTTTTCGTTGGGTTATGAATTATTACCAAAATTCTCAAACAACGTAGTATCCATCTCAACCATTTATCCTGGCGCCTCTCCTGCCGAGGTAGAAAATACGGTAACGAAGAAAATTGAGGATGCGGTTTCCTCCATGGAAAACATTAAAAAAATCAATTCCGTATCATTCGAAAGTTTATCAACCGTTACCATAACCCTAACGGATGCAGCGAACATCGATATTTCCTTAAACGATGCACAGCGTAAGGTAAACGCCATTCTTTCAGATTTACCTGAAGATGTTAAAACACCTTCATTAAGTAAATTCTCGCTAGATGATTTACCGGTAATTACCATGACGGCTTCGGCTAATATGGATGATGTTTCCTTCTATGATTTAATTGACCAAAGAATTGCCCCGGTGATTTCGAGGGTAACAGGTGTTGCACAGGTAAATTTAGTTGGGGGTTCAGAAAGGGAGATCAGGGTGATGCTTGATGCCAATAAATTGCAGGGGTATAACCTTGCAGTGCCTCAGGTACAACAAATGATTTTAAGCTCTAACTTAGACTTCCCTACCGGAAGCGTTAAAACTGAAAATCAGGATGTTTTAATCCGTTTATCTGGTAAATACAGAAGTATTGAAGAACTGCGGAACCTGGTATTAACGACATCGAAAGATGGTTCACAAATTCGCCTGGGTGATGTGGCTGATGTTCAGGATTCGCAAAAAGAAACTGAAAAACTGGCGCGTATTAACCGCAAAGCATCTATCGCCATACAAATTATTAAACAAAGTGATGCGAATGCGGTAGAAGTGAGTGAAGGTACACATGCCATTATCGCAAAACTTAAAACGGAATATGCAGCCAATAAATTAGACATTAAAATTGTAAACGATAGCTCTATTTTTACCCTTGAATCTGCTGATGCCGTTATTCACGATTTAATTTTAGCCGTTATTTTAGTGGCATTCGTAATGCTTTTCTTCCTGCATAGCTTCCGTAATGCATTAATTGTAATGGTTTCCATTCCGGTTTCATTAATTGCAACATTTATAGGCATCAATTTATTTGGCTTTACGTTAAACTTAATGTCATTACTGGGATTATCACTTGTAGTGGGTATCCTGGTGGATGATGCGATTGTGGTTTTGGAAAACATTCAACGCCACATGGAAATGGGTAAAAACAAGGTACGTGCAGCATCAGATGCGACTCGTGAAATTGGTTTTACTGTAGTATCCATTACCTTTGTAATTGTAGTGGTATTCTTCCCGATTGCAATAAGTAGCGGGTTAGTATCAAACATCCTCCGTCAGTTTTGTATCGTGGTGATCATAGCCACACTGTTATCATTAGTTGCTTCCTTTACCATCGTGCCATTGCTTTTCTCCAGATATGGTAAGCTGGAACACATTGAAGGTAAAAACCTGTTTGGCAGATTCATCCTTTGGTTTGAAAAGCAACTGAAAAAATTCACGCTGTGGATTACCAGTATTTTAAACTGGTCATTAAACCATAAAGCATTAACGCTGATTATTGTGTTTGTGATGTTCCTGAGTTCATGTGGTTTATTGGGTGCTGGTTTTATTGGTTCTGAGTTTTTTCCAAAATCAGATAAGGGAGAATTTTTGGTACAGATTGAATTACCAAAAGATGCGCCTTTGGAACAAACCAATTTCTTTACACAAAGAGCCGAAGCTTTCTTAAGCAAACAGCCTGAAATTACCCAGTTAATTACAACTGTTGGTCAGGCCAGCGGTGATTTTGGCGGTACGCAGGCTACAGCTTACAAGTCTGAAATTAACGTGAAGTTGGTAGAACGTGATAAACGTGAAGGCATGTCCTCTGACGTTTTTGCAACCAAAATGAGCCGTTCTTTGGCCAAACAACTGGTTGGTGCGAAAGTTAAAACCGTGCCGATTAGTATTTTGGGTATTGCTGAAAATGCACCTATTAGTTTAGTGGTAATGGGTTCCAATCTGGATAGTGCTTTAAAATACGCAGAGGGTGCTCAAAAAGTACTTAAAACGATTTCTGGTGCAACAGAGATTAAATTATCGGTAGAGAAAGGTACACCGGAAATTAATGTTCAGGTAGACCGTGATAAAATGTCGGCTGTTGGATTGACATTATCTACCGTAGGTTCTACCATGCAGACTGCCTTTGCCGGTAACACGGATGGAAAGTATAGAAAAGGTGAGTATGAGTACGACATCAACATTCAATATCAGGATTTCAACAGGAAAAACATTGATGATGTACGGAACCTTATCTTTGTGAACGATCAGGGCGCACAAATTAAATTATCACAGTTTGCAAACATTACAGAAGGCTCTGGTCCAAGTCAGCTGGAGCGTTTAAATAAGTCTACTTCAGTATCTGTACAGGCACAATCAATTGGTCGTCCTACAGGAACTATTGTAGCAGAATTCCAGGAAAAACTGGAACAACTGCAGGCTAACGGCAAAATGAAAACGCCTATCGGTGTAAGTTATACCTGGGCTGGTGATCAGGAAAACCAATCAGAAGGTTTCGGAACTTTAGGGATTGCCTTGCTGGCTTCGTTAATTTTGGTTTATCTGATCATGGTTGCGCTTTACGATAGCTTTGTTTACCCGCTCGTGGTGATGTTTTCACTTCCCCTGGCTGTAATTGGCGCATTGCTCGCATTGGCTTTAACTAATAATTCCATTGGTATTTTCACCATTTTAGGTTTGATTATGTTAATGGGTCTGGTGGCGAAGAATGCAATCATCCTGGTCGATTTTACCAACCAGCTAAAAGCAGAAGGTAAAGAGACCAAGGAAGCACTTGTATTGGCCAATCATGCCCGCTTACGCCCTATTTTAATGACAACCATTGCCATGGTATTCGGTATGCTTCCAATTGCATTGGCAAGTGGTGCAGGTGCCGAATGGAAAAATGGTTTAGCATGGGTTATTGTTGGTGGTTTAACCAGTTCGTTATTCTTAACTTTAATTGTTGTACCGGTAATCTATCTGATATTTGATAGAATTCTGGATAGATTCGGATTCAACAAAAAAGGAAAAACCATTGATGAGTTAATGGTTGAACCATATGACCATAAAGACGTTTTGGAATATGATTTAGATGCCAAACATTAAAAAAAAGATGAACAATCAATTAAGGTCGCCCCACAAAGGCGACCTTTTTTTTAATCAAATTTGCAATACCACAAAAGACTGAACAACAGCCTAAAAAAAGATTGAACATGAAAATTCAGTGTAAATGAAAGGGCTTCAAACAAAATATTGGGCATCATTGTATATTAGTCATATGTTTAAAATTGTTTTATCTCTCCTCCTGATCTGTGCTTCAATTTTAGTTAAAGCGCAACATCCACCTGTTTTTGATGCCATGACCAGCGATTCTTCATTTATTAAAGTATCTGATCTTGACATTACACTGGTAAAATATAGTTACAAACCCAATGGCGTAAAATTTTTAGTGGTTCATGACAATGAAGATACAGGCGTTAAGGCAGGATTTGATTATATCCGCTGGAACGGCGGAGAATTAATAGACAGCCAGTATGGAGGCGTCAGGGATTATACATTTACCTATATGGACGATCCTTACCGTATTGATCCGAATGCCATTTATACAGAAACCGGTGTAAAAACCCGCTTAAAAAAGGATGCGTACAGTTCTAACGAAGTAGAAAAGCTTATTCTCAATGCAGGCAAACAGATTGTTGATTTCTATAATCCCAAAGCCACCGGCTATTTTTTAACGTTGCACAATAATGCTGATGGTGGTTTTGGGATTTCCTCCTATTTACCCGGATATGATTTATCCAGCACAGCAGATTCAGTTTTCATAAACTTTGAAATGGATGGCGATGATCTTTTATATGTAACCGAGCCCAGGTTATTTACGAGTTTAAAAAAAGCAAATGTAAATGTCATTTTACAATCTAAATTTGCCGAGAATGACGGCTCTTTATCGGTTTATGCCATGATCAATCATATCCCTTACATCAATGTAGAAGTTCAGCACGGGCATCAGGAAGAAAATTTAAGACTGATAGAAATCGCCGTGGCCACACTAAAAGAACATGGCTTAATTAAAAAGGATTATGTGCCGGTACAAAAAGATAGCTTGGGGAAAACCGCTACTCAATAGCTTTCATTTTAGTTACCAAAAAGCTCACTAATAAACCAAAAACACCAATTACAGCATAAGAATACCGCAAGCTGGATAAAGCAGAAATATAACCGATTAAAGGTGGACCCATTAAAAAACCAAAATAGCTCACACTGGACACCATTGCGATGGCAATTCCTGGAGATACTTTTCCATTTTTACCAGCCACACTGTATAAGGTAGGTACAATGCTCGAAACACCTACACCAACCAGCATAAAGCCAATGGTTGCAGTTACTACATAAGGCAGGAATACAGATAGAAACATGCCTGTAGAAACAATTAAGCCACTGATCTGAATGGTTTTTTTCCTCCCCAGTTTGGCTATGATCCTGTCTCCAATAAAGCGCCCCGTAGCCATCATGATCATAAATGATGCATAACCCAAAATAACCAATGAGGCTGGTGCCTTCACAATTTCTTTGAAATAAACACCACTCCAATCGAACATAGCGCCCTCGGTGGCCATACTGCAAAATCCGATGATACCCAATTGCAGGAGTGAACCTTCCGGCATGGTAAATAGTTTCGGTTTCCGCTCTGTTTTAGCGCCCTTTCCAGGCACCAAATGTTTGTAGTTTAGAAATACATTGATCCAGATGAGGAAAGTAATGATCCAAAAATGGTAATATGGGATAAGGTGCAGATTCACCATCAGTAAACCCACCAGGGCACCGGTAAATCCGGCAATGCTCCAGGCACCGTGAAAGGAAGTCATAATAGGTCGGCCAAAAAGCTTTTCAGCTTCAGAACCCTGGGTATTCACTGCAATATTGCACATATTACCCACCACACCAAACATAAAAAGAAAGACAGCCAAATGCCAGGGTGCAGTAGCCAAACCTAAATTACATAAAGCTAAAACATACAAAGGTGCTGTAATGGTTAATATTTTCTTACTTCCGTACCTGGTTACCAATCTGCCGGAAATAGGCATAGTAACCAACTGTCCTAAAGGCAGGGCCAGTAAAATACTGCCTAACTCACCGTCAGATAAATGCAGGGAATGTTTAATATCCGGAATGCGGCTGGCCCATGATGCAAATGCAATGCCCTGACCAAAGTAAAAAAGTGAAACGGCTAACCGGATTCTATTAGGAGAGCTTTTGGCTAATACAGGCTGGTTAATGGTGTGAATGTTTTCCTGATCTGCTTTAATTTCTTCCAATTCCTGATTTTTATATGAACGTTAATACCTATGCAAAGGTCCTCAAATCAATTGAAAATTAAAAAATTATTATCATATACATATCAATTAACTAAAAAACCAACCTTTTGGCAGGCCTTTTAGTTAGAAAATGGCTTTGATTATATTTTGGGCTGATAGAAATTTACTGTTTCATGAACTTTAAACAAATGGTGTAATTGCCTTCCCGCTATCTATTTATAAATTAACTGCTCATAAAAAAACCTCACAGGTTTTAAGGCCTATGAGGTTTGGAATGCTATTCTTTGCAAATACCCTAAATATGTATCGCCCTGTTTTCAGTTGCAGCTAGTGCAGCTTCTTTTAAAGCTTCTGTATAGGTAGGGTGAGCATGGCAAGTACGGGCAATATCTTCAGCTGATGCACGGAATTCCATTGCAATCACGGCTTCAGCAATTACGTCAGCCACACGCGGACCAATCATATGCACACCTAAAACTTCATCAGTTGAGGCATCAGCCAGAACTTTAATGAAACCATCAGTATCCATACTTGCTTTTGCACGGCCACTCGCTTTGAAAGGGAATGAACCCGCTTTATATTTTGTTCCTTTTTCTTTTAACTGCTCTTCTGTTAAACCAACAGCGGCTACTTCTGGCCAGGTATAAACAACACCCGGAATCAGGTTATAATTGATGTGTGGCTTTTGTCCCGCTATGGTTTCAGCAACATATATTCCTTCATCTTCAGCTTTGTGTGCCAGCATAGCGCCAGTAATCACATCGCCAATAGCATAAACACCTTTAACCGTAGTTTCTAAATGTTCGTTTACCGGAACTTTTTTACCTCTTTCTTCTATCGTAATGCCAATTTTATCTAAACCTAAACCTTCTGTATATGCAGTACGACCAACCGCAACGATACAATAATCTGCCTCTAATGATATGATTTGTCCTTTCGGGGTTTCGGCAGTTACAGTTACGGTTTCACCATTATTGGTTGCACCTGTAACTTTATGTCCCATGTAAAAGTCCATTCCCAGGTTTTTCTTTAAAACACGTTGCAACTCTTTACCTAAGCTGGCATCCATAGTGGCAATGATAGATGGTAAAAATTCTACAACAGAAACTTTTGTACCTAAACGGGCATATACAGAACCTAATTCCAAACCGATTACACCACCACCAATTACAACCATTGATTTTGGAACTTCTTTGATGTTTAAAGCTTCAGTTGAAGTGATGATCCGCTTTTTATCAATTGGTAAAAATGGCAACGTTGTTGGTTTTGAACCCGTAGCAATGATCACATTTTTGGCAGATAAGGTTTCTGTAGTACCATCTGCCTTGGTAATTAAAATGGTATTTTGATCTACAAATGATCCTACGCCTTCGAAAGCATCAATTTTATTCTTTTTAAACAGATAAGTGATACCAGCAGTGTTTTGTGCGACCACATCATCTTTACGGGCAATCATCTGGTTCATGTCAACCTGTAAATCTTTCAGATTAATCCCGTGGGTTGTAAATGTATGTGCAGCATTATGAAAATGCTCTGATGAATCTAATAACGCTTTAGATGGAATACAGCCTACATTTAAGCAGGTACCTCCAAAAGTTTTATATTTTTCAATAACCGCAGTTTTTAAACCTAACTGAGCACAACGGATTGCGCCAACATAACCGCCCGGCCCTGAACCGATAACAACGACATCGTATTGCATAATTTCTTTAGAATTTTGATTGTTCAAATGTAGGGAAAAAAGGCGGAAAGCTGAAGGATCAACTGTTTAAGGCTAGGGCTGAAATGACAATTTTACATTGAAAGTGTATTGCAAAAGGTTACTTTCTAATTCATTTTTAATCCTGCGGAAAAACAATCAAAAGTTAGAGATGAATTCTTTTAAATCAGTTCGTTTTGAAGTATAAATGCTTTTGCATGAACAAAGCTGAGGAATAATTCATCGGCTATTTTAAGTTTAAGATGCGCCCTGACATTATTTTGAATCGCGTAACAGGTAATTCCGGCGGCCATTGCTGATTTAACACCATTTACCGTATCTTCAAAAACCAGGCACTCATCTTGCTGTAAACCAAGCCGTTCTACACACACATTATAACTTTCGGGATCTGGTTTGCTTTTGCTGACATCCGTCCGGGTAATAAACAATTTGAAATATTTTGCCAGGCCGTTGCGTTTGAAAACAGCTTCTACATCTACCCTGGGGCTTGCCGTTACCACTGCGAGTGTAAGTCCTTTCTCATAAAAATATTGAACAAACTCCAGGGCAAAAGGCATAAGACTGATGTCTTTCGTTTTAAATCCTTCGTAGGTAAGGTGCTCCCGTCTGGCAGTGAAGTCTGTTAAATCGGCATCAATTTTATACCGCTCTATTAAGGTCTTCGCATTTTGAGGCAAAGGAATCCCGGCGTAATTGGTTAGCCAGTCTTTAAGTTCAAGCGTTACACCATAAGGAAGCAAAAACTCATTCCAGCAATCGAAATGAAACTTTTCAGAATCAATCAAAGTCCCATCTAAATCAAACAACAATGCTTTTATTTTACTCATTTTATTTTTATTAACTAATTCCCTTATCGTTAAGAGGCTACAATAGAGAGGTCATTTTTGCGAGGAGGAACGAGGAAGCAATCACCAATGGAGATTTCTTTTCTACTCCCAACTTTCAGGTTACGGCATCACTTCAAACAGGAAAAACTGCTGAACCTGTGTTTTGCTGAAATTATTATCCACACAAAAAATCAGGCTTTGATGCCCGTTTGGTAACTTAGGTCCACATGTTACGCCTTCAATATTATCAATATGCATCTTTAAGGTATCAAAATCAAAAAGCAATTTCTTGGCTAAAGGTTTTGGTGGAAATTTTACAAAGGATGGATTATGCATCACATTTTCTGCCTGATTCAAATCAACCAGGTAAAGCTTAACAAAGGAATGATCATCACGCCCTTTCACCCAGGCCCGCTCCATGACCATTAAAGTATGATCGTTTACAGCTAAAATTTCTGAGATACCGTTGATATTCCAATCGCTTTCTACCGTAGGTTTTATGGGCAATGCATCAAGATTATAGGCATATTGAGCTGTATTTCTTTTACTTTTAACATCGAATTTAAGTATTCTGGTCAGCGCTTTATCATATCCAAAATGGGATTGTTCCCCATCCTGGTAAAGTGGTTCTTCCAAGCTGGCATATAAAGTTTTATAATGATCAGCATAGGTTAAGCCCTCGAAAAAAGCGTTTTTCCGCACACCATAGTCCTGCTTGCTGATGTGAAAACCAGGCGGCAAAGGCACGGTATCTAAAAATTTTCCAGCGATAGAAATGAATGTCAGTGCAGGCTGAACAAGCGTTGTATCCGTTTTACGGAATAATCTTTCGCCCTCATTACTCCAAACCAACGTATTTTTCAAAGGGTGGTAACGAAGGGATTCTCCATCAGCCTTAATGTTTTTGCCATATTGATATTTTGGATAGGGTGCTCCAGCTTCCCGAAGAATGAAAGTAACATCCGTAAATTTAATGGTGTCTATTTTATGGTTTCGAATGTCAATCTTTGCCGTGTAAATCCTCGCGGGACTAAACTGAGAGGGGTCATCGCTGATGAGGTAATACTGATTGTTTTTCACATCGTAATCTATTCCTGATAAACCGCCAATAATGGTATTTTTGAAAGTATCATTGAGCGGTAAAATGTATTCATTCAGAAATTTGATGGATGAAACCGACTGAATTTGCGAATCACGAGATAAAGTTCTGCTTGCCGTACAGGCAGATAGCACAGTGATAAGAGCAAGGGATAAAATGAAAAATCTTGGTAATAATATTTTCAAACCAGCATAAGTTTTGCGTAAAAGTATAGAAAAGGAGTTAATAAATTTCATCAGCAATGCAATTATGAAATACCTTTTACTTTTCAGACAGTAGCAATGGCAAAAAACAAAGCCGCTTCAATTCAGATTGAAACGGCTTTATAAAATATATTTCCCTTAAAACAACTTGCCAATTACCCGGTACGTGATGTGATTTCCATCCACAACTTCTTCGTAATAAATATCATCAGGAGAAACAAAGTATTTTTCGTTTTTAATGGTGACTTCCCGGCAACCTTCAGGGAGCTGATCAATAATATCGCCAATCTGATGCGAATCCACCGTACCATTTGGGGTGTTCAATACGCCATCTTTACCAGCTACGATATAAACTGTCTTACCATCAGCATTTTGCGACTGAGTGTAATAAACCCCTTTATACTCATAATAATCAACACCATTAATGGTTACCCGTTTCGCCTCTTCAGGTAAATTCGGAACTTCTGCACCTACCGGTGGAACCACTACCTCGTATTGGTTATTATTTTGCTGATAAAATAATCCGCCTGAATAATAAAACTGGCTTGCGCCGAAGTAAAATGGATAATAACCAAGCGGCAATACGCCTATCTTAAAACCTATAAATGGCCTGTAGTAATTATAGTAACTGAAATAAGGACGATAGTATGGTCTTCCGTAAGCATAATGGTAGCCAAAACCAGGTCTGTAGCCCCGATACCCAAAACCGCCTCTATAAACAGACCTGTTATATACATAGGTAGTGCGGTTTGATCTGATGCTTGTATTATTCACGCGTGGCGAAAATGTCCCTCTGCCCGGCATAGCTGATTGTCTTGAAAGTGAACCACCGCCTCTTGAGCTAGAAAACCCGCCCGATCTGCCACCACTATGAAAGCCTCCACCGCCCCTTCCTGGTCTTTGGGCAGAAACATTTTCAGTACTTAACATGGCCATCATCGCTGCTACAGCCATGATTACAAAACCTTTATTTAACAACCTTTTCATCTCTAATTGATTCAATTGTGTATATGACGATGAAACTGATCAAAAGATTATTTACATCCTTATTTTAACTAAATTTTGATAAAGTGATGACGAATGCCCTTTTTTCCAATATTGACAAACTATTTACCGGATGTTTTTTCTAATCAATTCCTAATCTTCTATATTTAAATTTTATTCCTAAAAAATACTTAAATGAACTTTCCCAGATTTTTATGCCTCTTATTTTTTCTATGTATTGCTAACAACTTACTGGCCCAGAGCGATTCTGCATATGTTAGAGAAAACTACACTAAAATAGAGCGGCAAATTCCAATGCGGGATGGAGTTAAACTTTTTACTTCCATCTATATCCCTAAAAATCAAAGCAAAAAATATCCCTTTCTGATTAACAGAACACCCTATACGGTTGCGCCTTATGGCGCAAATCAATATAAACTGAGTTTGGGCAATTTTCCGGCCATGATGCGGGAAGGATTTATCTTTGTTTATCAGGATGTTCGCGGGCGATGGATGAGTGACGGCACTTTTGCTGATATCCGTCCGCAAACCACCAGAAAAGGAAAAAAAGATATTGATGAAAGCACCGATACTTACGACACCATTGACTGGTTGATAAAAAATGTAAAAGGCAATAACGGCAATGCCGGTATTTATGGCATTTCTTACCCCGGGTTTTATTCTACAGCCGCATTACCAAATGCACATCCCGCGCTAAAGGCGGTATCACCACAGGCACCGGTAACCGATTGGTTTATGGGCGATGATTTTCACCACCGCGGCACCTTATTTTTAATGGATGCTTTCAGCTTTATGAGCGGTTTCGGAGCGCCTCGTCCGCAACCCATCACACCGGATAAAGGCCCGAAAGGATTTAAATTTCCCATTCAGGATAATTACCGCTTTTATCTGGAAGCCGGCTCAGTTAAAAACCTGAAGGATAAATATTTTGCAGATAGCATCGTCTTCTGGAATGACCTCTTTAAACATCCCAATCTGGATACCTTCTGGAAAGCAAGATTAATTACACCGCATTTAACAAAAGTAAAACCTGCGGTAATGGTGGTTGGTGGTTTCTTTGATGCGGAAGATGCCTACGGAACCTTTGCCACTTATAAAGCCATTGAAAAACAAAATCCTGGAGCCAATAATATTCTGGTTGCAGGCCCCTGGTACCATGGTGGCTGGGTGCGTAGCGATGGTTCCTCTTTAGGAGATATTTCATTTGAAAAAAAGACCAGTATGGATTATCAGCAACAATACGAATTACCATTTTTTAAACACTATTTAAAGGGAGAAGGCAACTTCCATCCTGCTGAGGCTAATATTTTTGTAACCGGTTCAAACGAATGGAAAAAATTTGCAAGCTGGCCGCCAAAAGATACGGAGAACAAGAATCTTTATTTACAACCCAATGGAAAACTGAGCTTTGAAAAAGTAGGCAGAACCGATAGTTGGGATGAATACGTAAGCGATCCAAATCATCCTGTGCCCTATCAGGATGGCATTCAGGCGAGACGTACAAGAGAATATATGATCGACGATCAGCGTTTTGCAGCCCGCAGACCGGATGTTAAAACTTATCAGACTGATGAACTTACGGAAGATATCACCATTACAGGCCCCGTTCTGGCCAACCTCGTGGTTTCCACTACCGGAACTGATGCTGATTATGTCGTAAAATTGATTGATGTTTATCCGGAAGATTCGCCAAACCCTGAACCAAACCCTAAAAACTTAATCATGGGTGGATATGAAATGTTGGTACGAGGTGAAATTATGCGGGGGAAATACCGCAATAGTTTTGAAAAGCCTGAGCCTTTTACACCGGATGCCATTACCAAGGTGAACTATCCCCTGCCGGATGTGGCACATACTTTTAAAAAAGGACATAAAATCATGATTCAGATCCAGAATTCCTGGTTTCCATTGGCAGATCGCAATCCGCAGAAATTCATGGATATTTATCAGGCTGAACCAGCCGATTTTCAAAAGGCCACACACCGGATTTATCACGACGTACACAATAGTTCATTTATTACCGTTTCAGTATTAAAATAAACACATGAAATACTTTAAGTTCATCCTATTGCTTCTTTTCACATCAACAGCCTTTGCGCAGGGCGATGCGAACTATGCCAAAACCCATTACACGAAGAAAGAAGTGTACATTCCTATGCGGGATGGCACAAAACTCTTCACTGCGATCTATACCCCAAAAGATGCTGGTACTGGCAAAAAGTATCCGATGATTATGCAACGCACTTGTTACAGCGTTGCGCCCTATGGAGAAGACCAAATTCCTGCCCGTTTAGGTCCTTCTGATTTGATGATGAAAGATGGTTATATTGTGGTGATGCAGGATGTTCGCGGTAGGTGGAAAAGTGAAGGCACCTGGACCAACATGACACCCGTAATTGATCACAAAAAAACCAAAAAAGATGTGGATGAGGGATCAGACACTTACGACACCATCGATTGGCTGGTTAAAAACGTAGCTTATAATAATGGTAAGGTGGGTCAATGGGGAATCTCCTATCCCGGATTTTATACTGCCGCCGGAATTTTAAGCAATCACCCGGCATTAAAAGCATCTTCGCCGCAAGCGCCAATTTCAGATTTCTTCTTCGACGATTTCCACCATAATGGTGCTTTCCTGCAGAGCTATTTTTCTACCTTTCCTTTGTTTGGTGTACAGAAAAAAGATACCACTTCCAGACCCTGGTACAATAGTCAAATGATTAACCCGAAAACCAAAGATGGTTATCAGTTTGCTTTAGATTTAGGCCCGTTAACAAATGCAGATCAATATTATAAAGACAATTTTTTCTGGCAGGAAACCGTAAACCATCCAAATTATGATGAGTTCTGGCAGAAACGGGGTTTACTCAAGCATTACAGCACCATCAAACCGGCAGTGATGGTGGTAGGTGGCTGGTATGACGCAGAAGATTTATCCGGCCCGCTAAACATTTATAAAAGCATTGAGAAGAAAAACCCAAATGCCTACAACACCATCGTAATGGGCCCCTTTGGTCATGGCCGATGGAGCCGCGAAACAGGCCATACCATGCACAGCAATGTGTACTTTGGAGATAGCATTGCGACCTTCTATCAAAAGGAAATTGAGTTGAAATTCTTTAACCACTTCCTCAAAGGGAATGGAGATAAAAATGCTGGTTTGCCGGAAGCTTATATGTTTGATACCGGCAAAAAAGAGTGGGAAACCTTTACAAAATGGCCAGCTGAAAAAGCGACCAAACAAAAATTATACTTAGGTGCTGATGGTAAACTCAGCCTGACTGCGCCAGCTAAAGCAGGATCTGTAGACTATATTAGTGACCCTGCGAAACCCGTTCCTTATACCGAAGATTTAACCACCACACTAGGCTTCACCCCTCACAATTATATGAGCGAGGATCAGCGTTTTGCTGGTCGCAGACCTGATGTACTGGTTTTTCAGACGGATATTCTTGAAAATGACATCACGCTTGGCGGAGAAATCATGTCCCACCTCAAAATTGCCACCACCGGAACAGATGCTGATTTTATGGTGAAACTGATTGATGTTTATCCTGCTGATGAACCGAACAATCCGTATATGCCCAATAAAAACATCATTTTAAGTAACTATTGGCAAATGGTTCGTTCGGAGATTATGCCCGCCCGTTTCCGCAATAGTTTTGAAAAACCTGAAGCCTTGGTTTCGAATCAAAAAACGGATGTAAATTTCCGCTTGCAGGACGTGTTGCACACTTTCAAAAAGGGACACCGGTTGATGATCCAGGTGCAGAGTACAGCTTTTCCTTTATTTGCCCGTAACCCGCAAAGGTTTGTTGAAAACCCTTATAAAGCTACAGCAGCTGATTATATTAAAGCTACTCAAACGATTTTTAATGATAGTTTTGTAGAGGTTGATGTGATAAAATGATTGGACTAAATTAACCAATTCCAAGCTATATTTGAAAATAAAGAGGAAGCGACCTAACAGCTTAGCAAGTAGATAGAGATAATATAACGAACGCTTAATAAGCAACTGAATAAAAGCACAACATAAAGTAAAAGCACGACCTAACTCCCTCTAAATTTAGAGATGGTCAGGGGTGGCAAATAAAACACAGATGAAAAAACTATTTATCCTTTTTGCGCTGGCACTTTGCCTAGGTAATGCAAATGCCCAAATGCTGGGGAAAAACCAGGTAAACGCCCGTGCAGATACCCTTCGCGGAACACTCACCCCTTTACGTACCTGCTATGATATCAATTACTACCATTTGGATGTTAAAATCGATATTGATCAAAAATCTGTGGCCGGAAGTAATGAATTTGCCTTTACAGCCACCCAGGATTTTACCAAACTCCAATTCGATCTTTTCTCTAATTTAAAGGTCGAAAAAGTGCTTTATAAAGGAAAGGAAATGCCGTTTACCCGTGAATACAATGCCGTTTTTGTAGCCTTCCCGAAGGCCGTTAAGAAAGGCAGTAAAGATAAATTTACCGTATATTATTCAGGAAATCCGGTAGTGGCGAAAAATGCCCCCTGGGATGGCGGTTTTATTTTCAAAAAAGATGCTGCTGGCCATCCATTTGTTTCAGTAGCCTGCCAGGGCCTGGGAGCGAGTGTATGGTGGCCAAATAAAGACCACCAGAGTGATGAGGTAGACAGCATGCTCATTAGCATCAGCGTTCCTAAAACCTTACAGGAAATATCCAATGGAAGATTAAGAAATACTGTTGATCAGCCGGATGGCTACAAACAGTATAACTGGTTTGTGAGTAATCCCATCAACAATTATGATGTTACTTTTTATATAGGAAAATATGCCCATTGGCAGGATAATTATGCCGGTGAAAATGGAAATTTAAGCATCGATTACTGGGCTTTACAAGTGGATAGTGCCAAAGCCCGTCCGCATTGGGATGCAGATGTTAAACCTATGCTTAAATGCTTCGAGTATTGGTTTGGTCCCTATCCATGGTATAAAGATGGCTATAAATTGGTTCAGGCGCCACATTTAGGTATGGAACATCAAAGTGCCGTAGCTTACGGAAACCAGTTCAGAGAAGGCTATCTGGGTAGGGATTTAAGCGGAACCGGGCATGGCTTAAAATGGGATTTCATCACTATTCATGAAAGTGGCCACGAATGGTTTGGAAATAACATCACTTCAAAAGACATTGCAGACATGTGGATTCATGAAGGTTTTACCAATTATTCCGAAACCCTTTTTACCGAATGCACAGACAGCAAAAAAGCAGGAAGTGAATATGTTATCGGAATCAGAGACGGGATTAAAAATGATATCCCCATAATCGGCCCTTATGGCGTAAATAAAGAAGGGTCCAGCGATATGTATCCTAAAGGTGCTAACCTGATCCACACCATTCGCCAGTTGATCAATGATGACGAGAAATTCAGGCAAATTTTAAGAGGCCTAAATAAAACTTTCTATCATAAAACGGTAACTACTGCAGATATTGAAAATGATATTGCCAAACAAAGCGGACTTAAACTGGACAAGGTTTTTGATCAGTATCTCCGCCACGCCAATATCCCGGTGTTAGCCTATAAAATTAATGATGGTGTTTTATCTTACCGGTGGATCACGGATGTAAAAGGCTTCGACATGCCCGTTAAGGTGACTTTAAAAGCGGGTGAATATACTTTAATTAAACCCACAAATGAGTGGAAAACCATTAAAATAGATCCTGGTATAACCACAGATAATTTTAAGAGCGATCCGCAGTTTTATATCAAGACCAGAAAAGATTAATTTAAAGCGCTTGTAGTGATGATTTTTTCTTTCATGAAATGGCAATGGTTGTGCAACTTTTTTATTTTTCTGCCGTCTTATAATAAAAGCACAATCATTTTTTAATGATTGGCATTTAACAAACTAAAGATTTTAATCGATGAAAAAATTATTCACCATTTTATTTGCAGCACTTACTTTAACCATAAGTATCCATGCAATCGCAAAAGATCAGATCAATATTACGCCATCAAAATACAGCAATGATGACCGGGACGTAGAAAACTTCAATGGCATAGCCGCTGCCGGGCCAATTAATGTGGTAATTACATTAGGCAGCAAAGAAAGTTGCCGTTTAGATGGTGACGCAGAAGCCATTGCCTCCATTATCACTGAAGTAAAAGGAAATGTATTAATTATACGTCCAAAAAATAGTATTACCAGCTGGTCAAAAAAATATGAAGGAAAAAAGATTACAGCTTATGTTTCCGCCCGTGAACTGGCCAGCTTAACCATGAGTGGTTCCGGAAGCATGGTGGTAAACGGCAAAATCAGCACTGGTGATTTGACAACTACATTGAGTGGATCAGGTAGTATTAAAGCCAATGCAGATGTAGACAACTACAATGGCGTAATCAGTGGCTCTGGTTCATTAAATATCACCGGCAGCACAGATCGTGCTAAAATTGTGATCAGTAGTTCTGGTTCATTTGACGGAAAAAGCTTTTCATCCCAAACCTTATCTGCTACAATCAGTGGTTCAGGAACTGTGAATATTAAAACTGATCAATCTATCAGGGCTGTTATCAGCGGATCAGGAAGCGTAAATTATTCCGGAAATGCTACTGTTGATAAGACCATCATCGGATCTGGAAGGGTGAGAAAAATATAACCATAAATATGTAAATGGAAAATGCTTGTAAGAAATTACAGGCATTTTTTGCTTTAATTATTATTTCAATCCCTGGTTAGAGAACTTTTCTATATTTTAATCGAAGAATTTTCCGCTATGTTCATAGAAACCATCAAGCTACTTTTCGAAAGAGACCTTAACAAACTTATCAACGAGATCGAACAATATCAAAATGAATCCGACATCTGGATGATTAATAAGAATATTTCCAACTCTGCCGGAAATTTATGCCTGCACCTTATGGGTAATCTTCATACTTATATAGGTGCAATTATTGGTGGAACAAACTATATCAGGAATCGTGAATTGGAGTTCAGTCTTAAAAATATTCCTAGAAAAAATTTATTGGCTTCGATAAAAGCAACGAAAGCGATGGTTCATCAATCATTAGATAAACTAACAGAAGCCCAGCTTAATGCTGAATATCCAATACTCGTATTAGCAGAAAAAACATCGTTGATGTTTTTTCTGGCTCACTTGACTACACATTTAAGCTACCACTTAGGACAAATAAACTACCACAGAAGGTTATTAGGTTCTGATTAATTTGAAAAGATAAATTAATCAAAACATCCAATTGAATTTCTATAAAGAGTAGTTATTAGAATTGAGCCCCAAGCAACCACATATTTTCAATATAATTAATCTTCTGGCTGGCTTTATCATACTCATCCCAGCCAGTAGTGTGAATCTGAGTTAAATTGGTGGCACCAAACTTCGTTGTATTTTGAAGATATATGTGTTTCCAGATATAAAACTTCAATCCTACCTTAGCAGACACGCCATAGCCAGAAATATTCCAATGGTTATTTCTCCCTAGGCCAAATAAACGAACATCCGATCGGGGAATCATTAATCCACCACCTAAACCGGTTTCTAATGTTAAAGAGGTATTACCGGCAGGTGCTACCCAGATATCATCATAGCGCTCCACTTCAATATTGGCATAATTAAATCCATCAGTATGCTCATACGTTAACATGCTTTTCTTCACATTGATCTGCTGTCCGTTATAATCTCCCGCCAAAGCACCCGTTGCTACATTTTCAGGCGTGATATTGGCACCGATATGACCCGTTATGGCAACTGTCTGAGGAATATCCATCACATATTTCATGTGATCCCAGCCAATAGAAATACTGTAATTATCTTTAATGAAATAGCCCACGCGAATGTTATATTGCGGAACGGTTACCAAACCCGGGTTTAACCAATCCCAGCTTAATTTCGATTGCCTGTCATGCGCCACTACATCTTTCAGCGTAAAATCATAGTTTGGCCCGGTAAACCTGATATCGCTCTTACCATACCAGGAATGATTGTATCCCCAATGAACATAAAAATCGCCTTTACGGGAAAAATTTCTTTTATGCTCTGGATTAAAAATGCTTTTAGAACTTGGAGCATTGGGATTCGGGGAGTCTTGGTTTTCCTGCGCCTGCATCCGCCTTGCAAACAAAAGCGCAATAACCAATATAAAATATTTATTCACGCAGCAAATTGAGCAAAAAGGAAATCAATTTACAATAATTTTAACATATCGATACCGCTAATACATAAAAAATGACTTTAAGATATTAAAACGTAATTAGAATCTGGTATATACCGCCAGTTGGATAATATTATTGTTGGTATGATTGTTTATGTTTTTGACCGCCTGATTCATATATCCCACTTCAAGATCTATCTTTTTCGAAAACCGGTATCCTGCAGCTAAATAAAGCCTGTTCTGATCAAAAACACTATTGTTGAGCTTATCTTTATTTTGAAAGTTCAAAAAAACTTCGTTTTGTAAAGCTACAAATGCTCCCCTGGTAAAGGTGGGCTCAGTTTTTTTTAAGGGCTGAATAAGCCTAAAAAAATAACGGAAACGCTGTGCAAATACATCATCATTTGTGCGTTCTATAAAACGCTGCTCTACCCTGAACCGGTGGCTGGCATATATAGATTTTAATTTGTGGTTAAAAATATATTGTTCAAAAATGCGGTGTTCATGTAAGAAATTATTTGAAGTTCCATCAAGCCGATTTTGAGTTGTCTGCCATAAATAACCTAGTGCCACATTACTCTTATCATTAATAAAATATTGTATTGCAGGCCTTACCAGTGTATTTCTTACATTACTCCAATCATCTGCCGAGCGCACCTGAAGGTCGAACTGTAAACCCCACTTATCATTAAACTTTGTATTGTTTAAAAACATGAACCAACCTGTGTTCTGATGCTGCGTTTGTGCCAAAAGTTTTCCATTTAGCATAAAGAGTAGAAAGGAAAATAATAAAACGTTTCTCATGAATGATAAATGTGCATAGTAATGGCCTAATAAAAGATGTAAAGCTAAGGAGTTTACCTTAAATTAATTTAACTAAAATTTCGAACTTGTTTTGGGCCAATACAATTGCTTTATTTGAATTTCATTTAATGTTACGCAATTAAAAATTTATCTTCGTTGAAGAATTAGGATATCGATATTAGCATAATTCCTGAGATTGATCCTTTTTTAAGCATTACAAAACGTAAAATAAGAACAAAATGATTATTGAACCGAGAATGAGGGGCTTTATCTGTTTAACTGCACACCCGGAAGGTTGCGCACAAAACGTAAAGAACCAAATTGAATATGTAAAATCTAAAGGGGCCATTAACGGTCCTAAAAAAGTACTGGTTATTGGTGCATCCACAGGTTTTGGCCTGGCATCTCGCATTGCTGCGGCCTATGGTTCTGATGCTTCAACAATTGGGGTATTTTTTGAAAAGGCACCATCTGCAGGCAAAACCGCTTCACCGGGCTGGTATAATACTGCAGCATTTGAAAAAGAGGCACATGCCGCCGGCTTATATGCCAAAAGCATTAATGGTGATGCTTTTTCTAAAGAGATTAAACAAATAACCATCGACTTGATCAAAGCTGATTTAGGGCAGGTTGATTTAGTAATCTATAGCCTGGCTTCTCCGGTAAGAAAACACCCGGATACAGAAGTAGTGCACCGCTCGACATTAAAACCTATTGGAAGCACATATACCAACAAAACAGTTGATTTCCATACCGGTAATGTAACTGATATCTCTATTGAACCAGCAACGGAAGACGATATCGCAAATACCGTCGCGGTAATGGGTGGAGAAGATTGGGCCATGTGGATTGATGCTTTAAAGGCAGAAAACCTATTGGCTGAAGGTGCTACCACAGTTGCTTATTCATACATCGGCCCTGCTTTAACCGAGCCGGTTTATCGTAAAGGAACCATTGGCAGGGCTAAAGATGATTTAGAAGCCACCGCATTTAAAATTGGTGATGAATTAAAAGATATTAACGGAAAAGCATTCGTTTCTGTAAATAAAGCTTTGGTTACACAAGCCAGCTCTGCGATTCCGGTTATTCCATTATACATTTCTTTGCTGTATAAAATCATGAAAGAAGAAGGTATTCATGAGGGAACAATAGCGCAAATTCAACGCCTTTATGCCGAAAGATTATATACCGGTGCCGATATTCCTGTTGATGAAAAAGGCAGAATCAGAATTGATGATTTAGAAATGCGTGAAGATGTACAGGCTAAAGTTGCACAACTCTGGGAAGAAGCCACAACTGAAACTTTACCAGCAATAGGAGATTTACCGGGTTACCGTTCTGATTTCCTAAGCCTTTTTGGTTTTGAAGTTGATCAGGTTGATTATCAGAAAGACACCAATGAAATGGTAGAAATAGAAGGTCTGGCCAACTAATATTTTTTGCGATCATTTTTATAAGGGTTGCCGAAAGCATCAATCCTTTAAAGAAGAAAAGCATGATCAAACAATATTAATTACAGGAACGGCTGGCATTTGCCGGCCGTTTTCGATCTGGAAAAAAAATGAATTTCGATTTACAACCCACATTACAAGATCCTTTAATAAAAGTTGTTCCATTAAAGGAAAGTGATTTTGAAAATCTTTATGCAGTAGCTGCTGACCCACTAATATGGGAACAGCATCCCAATAAAGACCGCTACAAAAGAGAAGTGTTCGAAGTTTTTTTCAAGGGGGCAATGGATTCAAAAGGAGCATTTATCATTTATGATCAGGCTACTGGTGAAGTGGTAGGCAGCTCAAGATATTATGAATGGAATGAAGAAGAAAAATCCATTGCAATTGGTTACACTTTTATAGGTCGTAAGTTTTGGGGTAAAGGTTATAACACTGCGCTGAAAAAATTGATGTTTAATTATGCTTTTCAGTTTACAGACCAGATTATTCTGTATATTGGTGCAACTAATTTTCGCTCACAAAAGGCAATAGAAAAATTAGGAGCAATAAAAACGACCGAGATTGAAGTTGCCTATTATGGCGAACCTGTAAAATGGAACTTTCTTTATCAAATTAATAAAATAGCATGGAATAGCAGATAGCTGTTCTTCACCTAGGGCTGAACACAATGCCTTTACATACTATCCATAAGTTAATAAAGCACTCCTATTGAATGTTTTATGACAACAAAAATCAAACAACAATCCGTTATCTGTGTTCATCTTGATATGAATAAAATCGTATTTCTGATTTAGTATTCTTATATTTGTATCAATCTCAATTCCACTCACCTTTTAAAAAAAACAAAACAATTATATATCTATGGCTAAATCTCAGGCGACATACAGTAAAAAAGAGAACGAAAAAAAACGATTAAAGAAACAAAAAGACAAACAAGAGAAAAAAGAAGAGCGTCAGTCTAACGCTAAAAAAGGTTTGGCACTTGAAGACATGATGGCTTACGTTGATGAAAACGGAAACATTTCTTCTACTCCACCAGATCCGAAAAAGAAAAAAGTATTTAACATTGAGGATGTTCAGATCGGTATCACCAGACAGGAAGATATTATCGACGAAAATCCGGTTAAAAAAGGTACTGTTACTTTCTTTAATGACAGTAAAGGTTACGGCTTTATAAAAAATACCGAAACTCAGGATAGTATTTTCGTACATGCAAATGGCTTGGTTACTCAAATCAAAGAGGGTGATAAAGTTACTTTTGAAGTAGAAATGGGTCAAAAAGGTCCGACAGCTGTTAAGGTATCTAAAGTTTAATCGTTATTAAACGCTCCATATTGCTTTCTCAAAAACAGCAATAAGATAAAAAATATGCAGATCAAATTCTGCTGCGCCAGGTTTTATAAACATTTATATTTCCGTCTATTTAAGCATAAAACCTAGCGCATTTTTTTCATTTCAATCGAAAAAATAATTTTTCTTCCCTTCATCTAAAATAAACGAGGCAACGTTGCTTTGTTGAGTTTGCTTTTGCGGATGAATAACTTTATTTACAGATTTATTCACAACTATTTCATCGCATTCAGGATATGTAAGCAATTATCCTGATTTATTTTTCTAACTTCAATTTAAGTATTTACGGTTTGTGATCTAATATTGCCTAGACAGGCATATTCTATAACTAACTTATGAAGAAGCCATTGTTATAAACAAACACACATTTAAGGCAAACGATAAACATCAGTTTTAATCTTACTTTTCCTTTATTTAAAAATTTTTATAATCCCGGTGTGGAATTTGCTGTTTGCTTACATCATTACTGCACACACATAGAAAATAGAATTATGAAAAAGTTAATAGCAATTGCACTAGTTGCATTTTTAGGATTATCCACCGCCATGGCTCAACAAGCAGATTTACGCAGAAAAATCAGTGTGAGCGGTAACGCAGAAACTGAAGTAACCCCCGACATCATTTACATCGGTATTTCTTTAAAGGAATATTTAAACGGGAAGAAAAAGGTAGAAATCACTGAACTGGAAAATAAACTTTATGCCGCTGTACAGAAAGCCGGAATCGCCAAAGAAAATTTAACCGTAAGCAATTTAAGCAGCTGGAACGATCAGACATCAAAGAAAAAAAATCCTGATTTTCTGGCCAGTAAACAGTACCGTTTAAAAGTGAGCGATTTAAATAAATTTAATGCCATCCTTGATGAACTGGATCCTAAAGGCGTTGCGAATACCAACATCGAGAATTATTCTTACTCTAAAATTGAAAGCCTGAAAAAAGACCTCAAAATTAAAGCACTATTAGCTGCCAAAGAAAAGGCGACTTATATGGTAGAGGCATTAAATGGTAAGTTGGGCAGTGTCATTGAAATTCAGGATGGTGGCGATAATATTATTCAGCCCGTGTACAGAAATTTCATGGCTCAATCTGCAATGGCTGAAACTTCTGCAGATACCGCTCCGGAAATCGACTTCAAGAAAATCAAACTAAACTTCACCGTTAATGTGGTGTTTGAAATTAAGTAATACGTGATAATAATTTAACATTGACTTAAAACCTATCAGAACATTTTGATAGGTTTTTTGTTTAGTAGTCATCGAACACTAAAAAAATTAAAATTATGAAAAAATTCATTTACACTTTAGCCCTGATTTTCTCTTTGGGTATCAGTTTCAATTCAGTACAGGCTGCTGATAAACCTGCAAAAAATCCTACCGAATTAACGGCTGAGCAGACGTTAAAATTAGAGAAAATTAAAACCCGTGTGGAAGAAATCAGAGACATGGATAAATCTAACTTAACGAGAGCAGAGCGTAAAGCTTTACGCAGCGAATTAAGAGAATTGAAAGGTCAGGCACGTGCGGTATCAGGTGGTGTTTATCTTTCTGTTGGTGCAATTATCATCATCATCTTATTATTGATCCTGATTTTATAATTAAAATAACATTTACCTATAAAAACAAAAAGCTTTGCATTGCTGCAAAGCTTTTTGTTTTTACAATATCGTCGGCTGAAAAAGCCTTCTCCGCAATGACGGTGAGCTCAGAGCTGACGTTTACTAAGTTTAGTCAATAAAATCGAAGCCTGTATATTTTACCAATACCTCTGGAATTTTAATTCCGTTCTCTGTTTGATAATTTTCTAGAATGGATGCCACAATACGAGGCAAAGCTAAAGCACTTCCATTTAAGGTATGTACCAACTGTGTTTTTCCCGTAGCCCCTTTAAAACGGATTTTTGAGCGGTTACTTTGGAAAGTTTCAACATTTGACACTGAAGAAACTTCCAGCCATCTTCCTTGCGCTCCACTCCAGGCTTCCATATCATAAGTCATGGCAGAACCAAAGCCCATGTCACCACCACACAACAATAACACGCGGTAGTGCAAACCTAATTTTTGCAATAACGATTGCACGTAGGCACTCATATCTTCAAGGGTTTGATAAGATTGATCAGGATGTGTGATTTGAACCAACTCCACTTTATCAAACTGATGTAAACGATTTAAACCACGAACATGTGCGCCATAAGAGCCAGCTTCCCTGCGAAAGCAAGGTGTATAAGCCGTGTTTTTAACCGGCAAATCTTCTTCTTTCAAAATAACATCGCGATATAAATTGGTAACCGGAACTTCAGCTGTAGGAATTAAATATAAATCGTCAACAGTAGAATGGTACATCTGACCTTCTTTATCCGGCAACTGACCCGTACCAAAACCAGAAGCTGCGTTAACCAAATGAGGCACCTGTACTTCATTGTATCCTGCTTCGATAGCCTGATCTAAAAAGAAATTAATCAATGCCCTTTGTAATCTTGCGCCCTTTCCTTTATATACCGGAAAGCCCGCTCCTGTAATTTTTACACCCAGTTCAAAATCGATAATATCATATTTTGCAGCAAGTTCCCAGTGTGGCAAAGCCTTAGCGGGCAATTCAGCCGGTTCACCAAAAGTATAAACCGTTTTATTTTCTTCGGGTGTAGTACCTTCCGGTACCAGATCATGTGGTAAATTTGGCAGCTGAACAAGTAAATTAAACTGTGCTGCTTCCAGTTCAGCCAGCTGCTCACCCATGTTTTTTATATTTTCTTTATGGGATGCGGTTTGTGTTTTAATGACTTCAGCTTCATCCCTTTTACCCGCACGCATTAAATCACCAATCTGTTTGGCTGCTGCATTGGCTTCCGCAGAAATGGCATCCAAGGACGTTTGAGTGGAACGGCGCTCTTCATCAATTTTAATGATTTCATCTACCAGCTCTGGTTGTTTAAAGTTACGTACACTTAAACGTTCTAAAACTTTCTCTCTATTTTCGCGGATATAGTTAACTTGCAGCATTATTAATTTTTTTAAGCAAAGATAGCAAGAGTTTGGAGTTTGGGGTAAGGAGTTTGGAAAAAACTGTAAACTGTGAATGGCAACTGAAAACTGAAATATGAGTGGCAAACTTTTTCTCGTACCCACACCAATAGGGAATTTAGAAGACATGACCTTCAGGGCCATTCGGATTTTAAAAGAGTGTGATTTAATCCTGGCGGAAGATACCCGCACCAGTGCACCTATGCTCAGGCACTTTGGCATTGATAAACGCGTTTTCTCCCATCACCAGCATAACGAACATAAGGCTACTTCAGAAATTATTAAATTCCTGCAGGAAGGCCAAAAAATTGCCCTGATTTCTGATGCAGGTACGCCAGCCATTTCGGATCCAGGCTTTTTCCTGGTCCGCGAGGCGATCAAAAATGATATTCCGGTAGAATGCCTTCCGGGTGCCACTGCTTTTGTACCTGCATTAGTGAATTCTGGTTTACCGGCTGATGCCTTTGCATTTGAGGGCTTTCTTCCGGTTAAAAAAGGCCGCCAGACAAAGTTTAGAAAACTGGCTGAAGAGGAACGTACCATTATACTTTATGAAAGTCCGCATCGTTTATTGAAGACTCTGGAAGAGTTTGCACAGTATCTGGGCGAAGACAGACAGGCATCCGTTAGTCGGGAATTAACTAAGATGTTTGAAGAAACAGTTCGTGGCACTTTAGTGGAAATAAAATCTCATTTTGAAAACAATACTTTAAAGGGAGAATTTGTAATTTGCATAGCAGGCAAACCTGCAACAAAAAGTAAAAACAAATATGAAGATGCTGAATAGCACTAACACAAATAAACGTAACATATGATTAGCATAGATAGATTCTTGAGCGATGAACAGGATCCAAAAGCAGTAGAAAAAGTAATTGGAAAACTAAATGATCTTCTAACTACCGGAGAGGAAATCCTTTACCTAGCGGTACAGAAAAAACCGGCTGTAAACTTACTTCCGGATAGTATTGCCATCTCCAACAAAAGGATTTTTTATTGTGAACCGGGCAATTTGGGTTTGACCATGAATTTCAAGGATATTTCCTGGAAAAGCATCAAGGAAGTTTCCTTTAAAGAAGAACTTTTTGGTTCGAAATTTATATGCGTTCCACAATATGGCGAGAATATCGTAACAGAGTTTATCCCGAAAATACAGGCAAGAAAATTACATCAGGCAGCTAACCAGCAGTTGGAAGAATATAAAGAACTGTTGCATCAGCAAAAGCTGGAAGAAAACCGTGCTACGGCATCAGCAATAAGCATGAGTGCACAACCAGTTGTTGAATTACCTATCGAAGAACCAAAAGCTCCGGAACCTATTCAGATTGCTGAAGTAGTGGAAGAACCAGAAGATGAAACCACATTAAAGTTGCGTAAACTAAAAACTTTATATGACAAGCACCTGATTACTCAGGAAGAATACGAAGCAAAAAAAGCGGATATTTTAGATAGTTTGTAGCCCTTGGACGATCCATTTCGCCCCTTTGTGTACGGACTATTATCTCATCACTACCGTTGACTTTTATTTCAACCTTCAAAATCAGTCTTCATCAACTGAAGCAATCTCATTCAAGATATTATTTTAGCGAAAGAGATTGCTTCATCCCACCCCACAAAGATTGCCTTTTAGCATTTTTAATGTTCCATGATAAATAAATAATGCTTCAGCACAACAAATTACCTTAAAATGAAACCCAAACAGACTTACCTCCTTGCCTTGTTAAGTGCATTTTTGCTTTGGCTGGCCTGGCCACCCATGCCGTTTTCAACACCATTATTACTGGTAGCATGGGTTCCTTTATTCATCGCGCTGGATGAAATCGCGAAGAACGAACAAAAAAAACAAGGCAGACGCATCTTCTTAACAGCTGGTTTAACGTTTTTGCTATGGAATTCGGCATCTATTTACTGGGTTTATAATGCCATTAGTGCTTATAATGGTGCAATTGTTGCCATTCCGGTATCATTAATTCCATTTGGTTTAGGTGCGCTCCTCATGACTTTTGCCTTTTGGTTATATTACCGCCTGGGTAAATACGTAAATAAAAAAATAGCCTACCTGGGCTTAATATCCTTTTACATTGCTTTGGAATACATACAACAAACCTGGGATTTAGCCTTTCCCTGGATGACGCTTGGTAATGGATTGTCAGGAATGCACCAATTGGCACAATGGTATGATTATACGGGCATTTATGGCGGTTCGCTTTGGATTATAACCAGCAATATACTTGCCTTTGAAGCGTATAAAAAGCTGAAATCAGCTTCCGGATATTTAAAATTCAGACCGGTTATTACCTGGGCCCTGGTCGTTATTATTCCTGTTTCCATATCACTCACCAAATATTTTACTGCAACGCAAAAAGGCACCCCCAGCAACGTTGTGGTCGTGCAACCCAATATTGATCCTTATTTAAAACTGAGCGAAATTCCTCCGGCAGAACAAATTAAAATCCTCACACAGCTGTCTGATTCGGTTGCTCAACCCAATACCGAGTATTTTATCTGGCCCGAAACTGCTATTCCGAACTATGCCGATGAAGATCAGATTCGCAGCAACACTGATTTTATTACATTGCAAAACTTCTTAAGTAAATATAAAAACGGCACCCTGATTACCGGAATAGAAAGTATTAAGGTTTATCCCAATAAAAAGACCATTACAGCCAAATATGATGAACGACAGAGGCTATACTTTGATAATTTCAATGCGGCAATGCAGGTCGAAAACTCATCAAACGTTCAGTTCTACCATAAATCAAAGCTGGTACCTGGTGTAGAGAAAATGCCTTTTCCTAAAGTATTTTCCTTTTTGGATGGTGTTTTTGCGCAATTGGGAGGCACTGTTGGCGGATGGGGCTGGCAGGAAAAACCAAGTGTGCTTTATGCGCAAAGCGGAATTGGCGCAGCCCCCGTAGTGTGTTATGAAAGTCTGTGGGGCGATTGGATCGGGCAACAGGTTAAGGATGGGGCCCAGTTTATTGCCATTATTACCAACGATGGCTGGTGGGGCAATACCTCCGGGAAAGACCAGCATGCCCTATACGCCAAGCTTAGGGCAATAGAAACACACCGGGATATTGCCAGGTCAGCCAACACCGGCATTTCCTGTTTCATCAATCAGCGCGGCGATGTAACCCAAAGCACCAAGTGGTGGACCAGAACTGCATTGAAGGGCGATATCAACTTGAATGATGAGGTTACATTTTATGTAAAAAGTGGTGATATCATTGCAAAAGTATTAAGCTTCCTGGCCATTTTATTGGTATTGATTATACCTTATAAAAAATGGGTAAAAAAATAATAAGATAGATTGTCTATCTGATATTGGGTAGAAAGACAGGTACTTTATAAATGCCAAGAAATAAAATTAAACCTAAAAATTAATTCCAGAGTTCAATAAAGAATTGGTTATTCCACAGCAAATAACTAATGACCCTTATTAAAAACTTATGCAGTACCATAAAAACTTTACCAGATTTTTCCTTATCGTTTTGTTAATCTTAAATATTGCAGTAGATCAGATTTCAAAGATTATTGTAAGACTGGAGATTTCTGATTATGAGCACATTGTATTGATCAAAAATTTCTTTACCCTAACGAAGGTTGAAAATAGTGGTGCTTTCTTAAGCTTAGGTGACGACATGCCTTATGCTTTCAGGCTAATTATCTTAACGGGTTTGCCTCTTTTATTTCTGGGCTATGGTCTTTATTACCTGTTTGCTAAACCTGACCTGCCATCGACCATGCAAATCGCTTTATGTTTTTTAATTGGTGGCGGCATCGGTAATTTATACGACCGGATGGTGCATGGATCAGTTACGGATTTTATGCATATGGATTTCCATATTTTTCAAACAGGTGTATTTAATTTCGCTGATATTTCCATTATGATCGGTATAGGAATTTTACTTCTTCAATCTGTTAAGGGAAATCTGATCAAGCAAAACGGGTTGGTTTAGCTATAGAAAATGAGTTGAACAAAATGAACTACACTCGTCAAGATTAAAGAATACATTTTTGTATTTTTTATACTATATTTACGATAGTGATATCAGTCATTACGGTCAACCTAAAACTAAACTATGAAAAATCTATTTAAAAACGCCGCATTAATTGCGCTACTTTCAATCTTCATTATTTCGTGTTCCAAGAAAAATGAAATCCTGCCGGAACAGCAAACAGAAACCACTCAACCCAATAAAGTTTTAGCCTACATTAAAAAATTAGGGTTTTCAGAGGCACAAATTGTTGAAAAAGGAGGCAACTATATCGTTGACGGAGACATGGTGTTTAGTAAATACATGGATATTCCTGCAGATAAGGGAAATCAGATAACCGAGCAGTATTACAATGGATATGTTGTAACCAACAGCAGGAGCATACGAGTTAAAATCGATCCATCTATCACCAGCATGACCAGTGAGATCAATGGTGCCATTAACCAATGGAACACCGTACCGAACTCCAGGCTCAGGTTTGTAATTACCACCGGTACTGTTTATGATATTCTGATTAAAGTTGACAATTCCATTGGAAGTTCTACCTGCGGGCAGGCCTATCTGTCAACATCTAATGGCCTTGCGGGCAATACGGTTTGGATTAACCAGGCACTGATTCAAAACAATTCTTTTGCTCAACGCCAGAGAACAATAGCACATGAGTTCGGGCATACCATTTCTTTCAGACATACCAATCAATCTACCACCATTAATGTACCCGGAGTTGGCGGAACAGATGCCCAATCTCTCATGAATGGCGGACAATGCGGAAGTGGCGCCACCGTGTTATCATCAAAGGATAAGTTGGCTACCGCAGCCTTGTACCCTTTATAAGGAATCAACCAGATAATTAAGAACCTAAAGATCGTAATGTAATGGAAGCTGTTTCTCTGAGACAGCTTCTTTTTTTGGAATAGACCGATGTGAATTGAAATGGAGGTTGACCGGTATTTTTTATAACCGGAATTGCCACCTTAAACAAACATATAATTATCTTTAAGTGTTAACAACAAAAAACAACCAAAATAAAACCCAATCATGAAAAGAAATGCAACAGCCGTATGGCAAGGATCTATTAAAGAAGGCGCTGGTAACATTACCACACAAAGTACCACGTTAAACAACACCCAGTATTCATTTAATTCACGCTTTGCAGAAGGTGTGGGCACTAACCCCGAAGAATTAATAGCCGCTGCGCATGCGGGTTGTTTTACCATGAAGTTATCCGCCAATCTTGGTGAAGCCGGATTCACTGCAGATAAACTGGAAACCAAATGCGATATCAATTTAGATCCTTCAAAAGGTGAAATTGTAGAATCTCACCTGACATTAACCGCCACTGTGCCAGGCTTATCTCAGGAAAAATTTGATGAATTGGTTGCAGATGCGGAGAAAAACTGCCCGATTTCAAAATTGCTTAATACCTCAATCAAAGTTGATGCAACATTAGCCTAAATCTCAATAAACTTTGACAACTTTAAGGGCATAATGCTTATTAAAGCTGTCAAAGTTTTAAATTACACCTTAGCTAATTCAATAAGATCACTTTATTCGATAGAGTTAGTTATTGATTTTATATTATGCCATGTACTTTCCAACAATTGGCATTCTTCTTCCCATTCCAAATGCTTTTGGCGAGACCCTTAAAATCGGAGGTGTTTGATAACGTTTAAATTCAGCAATATTCACCATTTTTAAAATCCGCTGCACCAGAGTTTCATCAAACCCCTTTGCAATAATGGCTTTTGAGCCTTGTTTTTCTTCAATATGATGGTACAGAATTTTGTCTAAGACATCATATTCCGGCAAAGAATCCGAATCTTTCTGATCTGGCCTGAGCTCGGCAGAAGGTGGCTTTACAATGGTATTGACCGGAATGAGTTCGCCCTCTTTATTGATATATTTTGCCAGTTCGAAAACCTGGGTTTTGTATACATCACCAATTACACCAATGGCACCACACATATCGCCATACAGGGTACCATATCCCACCGCACATTCACTTTTATTAGAGGTATTGAGCAAGATATAACCAAATTTATTGCTCATGGCCATTACAATTGTTCCGCGAGACCTCGCCTGAATATTTTCTTCTGTCAGGTTAAAAGGCAAACCCTTAAAAGCCGGTGCCAACGCTGCATCAAATGCATCAGCAACCGCTTTAATCGGAATGATTTCATGCATACAGCCAAAATTATCGACTAAATCCAGGGCATCCTGAACAGAATGATCAGAAGAAAATTTAGAAGGCATTAATACAGCCATCACATTTTCTGCACCCAAAGCGCGACAGGCCAGTGCACAAACCACGGCAGAATCAATCCCCCCTGATAAGCCCAAAACAGCTTTTGTAAATCCTGATTTTTTGAAATAATCCTGAATACCAAGTACCAATGCATCGTGAATTTGCTCAATATCAGTCAAACGTTCTGCTTCTGGATATTTGTTCCGTACATGTTCAACTTCTTCCAGATCGAAAACCTGAAGATCTTCTTCAAAATATTTCATTTCCGCCTTCATTGCTCCGTCTGCATCGAAAACAAGGGATCCGCCATCAAAAATAATTTCCGTTTGTGCACCCACCTGGTTCACGTAGAAAACAGGCAGATGATATTTTTTAGCATTATCAGAAAGCACTTTTATGCGTTCATCGTCGTGAGTATAAGAAAAAGGTGAGGCGGCAATGTTAATCATCATGTCTGGCTGTTCCTTTATCAGCTCATCCATCGGGTTTGAAACATATAAGGGATTGTCGTTAATATTCCAAAGGTCTTCACAAATGGTTAAGGCAATTTTCTTCCCGTTAAAATCAATACAGCTGAATGATGTGGATGGTTCAAAATACCGGTATTCATCAAAAATATCATAAGTAGGCAACAAGGCCTTTTTCACAACTGCTTTTATCTGCCCGTTTTCAATAAAATAGGCCGCATTATGCAGGTCTTTACCTTGCAGGAGATTATTTTTAACAGGCAACCCTATAATACAAGCAATGTGCTTACAGTGCGCAGCGATTTTCTGTGCAGCTTCTTCACAAAGAGATATAAATTCATCAAATTCTAAAAAGTCTCTGGGTGGGTAGCCGCAAATGGCCAGTTCTGCAAATACAACCAAATCAGCTCCCTTATCTTCAGCCAGTTTAATATGATCAATTATTTTTTGAGTATTTGCCTCGAAGTTGCCGATGTGATAATTAAGTTGCGCTAATGCTATTTTCATAATAATTGATAATTTTTAAAAGAATACGCCGAAATTTAACGCTAAATAGTGACTTCTAACATCCCTGTTTTTTTCGGTGGTAATACTGGTAAACCCGTTATTTAACGTTAAGCCCGCCACTATGCTGGTATTTCCTGAAATATCAAATTCGCCGCCACCACCAACGATTAGCCCGGCCCGGTAAAACTTAGTACGATCACCAATTCTTACATCATTTAGCTTAACCGTACTGCTTACCGCATCTTGTTTAGCACTTAATAAAATAGCATTCGACAAACCAAACTGACCATAAAAACGTCTCCCATTATCCTTTTCAGTCTTAAGTTTTATCGTTAATGGCAATTCCAGGTACTGAACTTTATACTTTAAATCATAAGCTACGGGGATACTCTTATTGGCTCCTACATCCAGGCTTTTAATATATGCCGGATCAACCTCTGTGCTTTTTCCATTCATAGTTGTAATGGTTAATGCTGTTGAAAAGCTATAATTGGGCGCAAAATTGAAATCCCCTATTAATCCGTAAGAGAAGCCTAAAGCCACGCCATCGGTTTTACCTTGTTCAGGTTTTACCCAGCCAAAGGTTGGCGATGCTGTTAAGCCTAACCGGAATCCGTAATTATTTAACTTTGGAAGTTGAGCAAAAGCACTGAAACTGAGGAATGAGAAAATTAAAATTGTTGATATTTTTTTCATGCTGGATGTGTTTATATTTGTTGAACATGATTGATAACGTAAAACACAGACAAATCTATCTAATTTTTCTTTTTGCCATTGCATTTATTTCATGCAAACAGGCAAACAGGCCTGATGTGAGCAATATAAACCTGGATATTAAAATTGATCGGTTCGATCATATACTTTATGCTGCTAAAAACAGAAATGCCAGTGAAGTGAATCAAATGCTGACCAAAAGCTATGGTTTGTTTTATGAGGATTATATCCACCGGATGATTGGCTCACCTGAGTATAGTAATGATGAAGTATTAAGCACATTATTTAAAGATCAGGCTTATGCAGACTTAACAAAGGATGTGGACAGTGTTTTCCCTAACCTCAAACCACAGGAGGCAGGCCTGACCCAAACTTTCAAATACATTAAATACTATTATCCTAAGGCTAAAATTCCGAAATTCATTTCATTCGTATCTGGTTTTGCCTATCAGATGCCAGTGGGTGATCAGTATCTGGGCATTGGTTTGGATATGTTTTTAGGCAAGGACAGCAAATTTTATAAAGCAATTGTTCAGAGTGTTCCGTTGTACCTGTCTAGACGTTTTACACCCGAATATATTGTTCCCCGTGTGGCAGAAACCTATGCACACGAAGAGCTCTTTCCTGAACCTGATGAAAACCGGACATTACTCTCCAAAATGATTTTCCAGGGAAAGATATTATACTTTCTTGATCAGGTTTTACCGGAAAACATTACTGATTCAGTTAAAATCGGGTACAGCACCGAACAGCTGCAGTGGGCTCAACAATTTGAAGGCGATATCTGGGCATATTTTTTGGAAAAAAATTACCTCTATGAAACAGACTATCAGAAAATTCAGGTATTTCTATCTGAAGGCCCTTTTACTCCAGGTTTAGGCGAAAACAGAGATTCGGCACCTAAATTAGGCGTGTGGACAGGTTGGCAGATCGTGAGAAAATATATGGATGAAAATCCTAAAGTGACACTACAACAATTGATGGCTGACCATGATGCACAGAAAATCCTTAATCAGTCGAAATATAAACCGAAGCAGAAATGAAATAGTAATAGCTGACCAATAAAGGTGATGTTCATCTTGCAACAATTAATCAATTCAGTTATCTAACCATCCATTAAGCCATTAATTAATTTTATGAAAGTAGGCATCGTTTTATCAGGAGGAGGAATAAGGGGCATTGCGCATTTAGGTGTTCTAAAGGCATTTAGCAACTTAGGGATTACTTTTAGCCACATCAGTGGTACCAGTGCTGGTGCCATTGCCGGTGCATTCTTTGCTGCAGGAATTGACCCTGAAGAAGGATTAAGTATTTTTCTTAAAACCAAATTGTGGCGATTTGTAAGACCTGCTGTTGGCTCATTAGGTTTAATCAATATTGAAAATACGGCTATGATTTTGAAGGAGTACTTTCCTGAAAATGCCATTGAAAAATTAAAGATTCCGCTAACCATTGCAGCAGTAAATTTTAGCGAAGGCCGTTTGGTCTATTTCACCAAAGGACCATTAATCAGGGCCATACATGCATCAAGTTGTATTCCTGGTATTTTTAAGCCCATTATGATTGATGGGCAGATGTATGTTGATGGCGGAATTTTAAATAATTTTCCTGTTGAACCTTTAATGGAAGACTGCGACTTTATTATCGGTTCGTCATGCAATCACCTTAAACCCGTAGATAAAATTACGGGGATTACCAATTTAATGGGAAGAGCTGGAATTATGTCTATTAACCATGATATGGAAAGAAAAGCAAAGTTCTGTAATGTTCTGATCGAACCAAAAGGCCTGGGTGCCATTAGTACATTCGATATGAAACGTGCTGAAGACATTTACTGGTTAGCGCATGAAGAAGCTTTAATTACAATTAAAAACAATCCAACTATTTCTCAATTGATCAGCAAGTAATCAGAAATTAAATTGAACGCCATATTACAGCATTTTAACCATACTCATATATGTTATTTTTAATACATATACGCAATATAAATATTACATATCTTTTGGCGATTAACGAATAAAGTTTTAGATTAGGATCATCTGCAAATGCAGAACAACTTAACCTAAACTTCTTATGTGCCACTCAACTATTTCCTTTTTTGACAAAAGGAGAATTCCGGTTTTTGCCATATTTTGATCTGATCCTAAGTTTGTCATCAGATTAAAATACTAACCTAAAAACCGAAAACATGAAATTAAAATTTAATAGATTGCTATTGATCGCATTTGCGATGAGTACCACATTTTACGCCTGTAAAAAGAATATAGCAACAGAATCTTCAGTTGTTGATCAACAAGAAAAACTTGGCACAAATCCACTTGCTGATATTAAAATTTGTACGGAAAGATTTCCTGATGGAACTAACCCGAGAGGCGCCGTTGTAAAAACAAAGAAATGGACACCCGGAACCACATTAAAAGTCAGCTTAAATGGAAGTACCTTAGCCATTAGAAACAAGGTGATTCAATTTGCCAGAGAATGGGAAAAATATGCAAACATCAAATTCAATTTCGTAACAAATGATAATACGGCGGCCATCCGGGTTAGCTTTGTCAGCGGAGACGGTTCATGGTCTTACATAGGTAAAGATGCCAATAGTATTGCCAGTGGAAATGCTACAATGAATTTTGGATGGTTTACGGCAACCACAGCAGATACTGAATATAGCCGTGTAGTTATTCATGAATTTGGCCATGCTTTAGGTATGATCCATGAACACCAGCAGCCACTGGTTTCAATTCCATGGGATAAACCAGCAGTTTATGCTTATTATGCTGGCTCACCCAACTTCTGGACCCAGGCACAGGTTGATAACAATTTGTTTGCAAAATACAGCACAGCAGAAACAAACTATAGTGCTTATGATGCCAAATCGATTATGCATTACGCTATTTCAAATGATTTAACCGTAGGAGATTTCGAAGTAGGCTGGAACAATGTCTTATCTGATACTGACAAAACATTCATTAAATCAGTATATCCATTTTAAACTAAATTTTGCACATAGTGGAGCGCTCCACTATGTGTATATAAACGGCTAAGAATGAAATACTATATGTTTAATCCTTTGCAGGTTTTTTCTTTCAAAAGCATTTTATTTTTTCTACTCATTATGCTTTTTGGTAGGGTTACATCAGCACAGCAGATCACCCATAAATGGGAAATTAAGCCAAACATTGGTTTAAGTCGAGCTGAATTTAATTGGTCTATAGCGGGTAACTTATCCGGCACAAGCCCCAACATTTTATCAGAACTGATCTGGAAGAATTTAAGAGGACCAGATTTTGGATTAGATGTTCAATATCAAATTACTGATAGGCTCTACATCAAGGCTGCTACACAATACACAGACATTGTTAAAGGTGATGCAGAAGATACGGATTATGCAGATGATAACCGTAAGAATGCTTTTTATTACGATCTTTTTGATGCGGGCAAAGGATACTTGTTATCTACGCAGGTACAACTAAAATACAGAGCCGTAAATTTCGGTTTGGTGAGTATTTTCCCAATTATTGCATTCACCTATAACCAGCATCAATTTAACCTATTGGAAAACGCTGGTAACCCACAGGCTATTGGATTAAATTCCACGTATCAAACCAAATATAACGGGTTTGATTTCGGGGTCGAAGCCATTTTAAAGACGAAAAAATTCTATATCAGCGCAGGTATTCTGAATGGTTTCTATTCCTATTCTGCTAAAGCCAACTGGAACCTGATTCCCGCTTTTGAAAAGCCTGTCAGTTTTACACAAAAAGCCAACTCTTTCGCTTTAACAGGTTACGCCAGTGTATCAATTCCAGTTAATAAGGATCTACAGTTCTCCGTTGATTATCAAATAAATAATGTAAATACCAAAAAGGGCATTGACCGCGCCTATCTAATTGGTAAAAACATTGAAGAGACCCGATTTAATGGCGCAAACTTCCGCAGAAATACGATTGCATTCGGTTTTAATTTCTTGTTTTAATGCTTCAAAGCAACCAGGCGTTCACCTGCTAAAACCGGAATAGCAGAACAGATATTAAGCTGCAAACAAAATACAACATCTTCCTCAATATTAAGCTGAGCTAAACGGTGGCTATGTGACGACTTATAAAGATACTTCCTCAAATCACCTTTAGCCAATGAATATAAATCCTCGGCTGCAACGCTGGAATCATCAAAATGCTCAAAGTGTTTCCGCAGTTTATTTACTACAGCACCGGCAAACAAGGTATCTTCCAAATTGAACTGATCTTTCCAGCCTGCACATAATAGCAATACATTTTTATGTTGAGCAGATAAATAATCGCAGAGTGAATCCAGATTCAGGAATGAACCGATCACGACCTGATGTGCATTTTTTTGCGCCAGATGCAATGCTTTGGTTCCGTTGGTGGTGGTAAGGACGATAGTCTTCCCTTCGACTTTTTCACTGGTATAAGAAAAAGGTGAATTTCCGAAATCATAACCGGCTACCACTTCACCGTTTCTTTCCGCAGCCAATAAAAAACCACAGTCACTATACTTCAGGCAATCCTCAACATTAGCCACAGGGATAATAGCTTCTGCACCATTAGCAATTCCGTAAGTAATGGAAGATGTAGCCCTTAAAATATCAATTACTACTACAATACTTTCCTTAATATCGTATAAATCAATCAATGCGGGGGTTAGACAAACTTCTATTTTTTTAGACATACGCTGGTTGTGAGTATTGAGATTTGTGATATGAGATAAAGCATTATTGCGCTTAATCTCATATCTATTATCTCAAATCTTATTTATAAAAAGGAAATTTAACTACTTTGGCTTTAATGGGTGTATTGCGGATGTTTATAAAAATCTCAGTTCCTTCTTTCGAAAAATCTTTAGTTACATATCCCATACCAATTGCTTTCTGTAATGATGGTGCCTGTGTACCTGACGTTACCTTACCAATAATATTTCCTTCAGCATCTGCTATTTCATAATCATGACGTGGAATACCACGGTCGATCATTTCAAAACCTACCAGTTTCTTTTGAATCCCGGCTTCTTTTTGAGCAAGTAAGGCTTCAGAATTGGTAAAAGATTTGGAGAATTTAGTAATCCAGCCTAAACCAGCCTCAATAGGTGAAGTGGTATCGTCAATATCATTTCCATACAAGCAAAAACCCATCTCTAAACGTAAGGTATCACGTGCACCTAAACCAATCGGCTTAATATTATAGGTTTTACCCGCTTCAAAAATAGCTTCCCAGATTTTGTCTGCGTGTTCGTTCTCAAAGTAAATTTCAAAACCACCTGCGCCGGTATAACCCGTTGCAGAAATCACCACGTTATCTACACCCGCAAAGGTTCCTTTAACAAAGGTGTAATACTCCATTGATGCCAAATCTACATCCGTTAAAGTTTGTAATGCATCAGCAGCTTTCGGGCCCTGAATAGCCAATAAAGAGGTTTGATCTGATATATTATGCATTTCAACATTGCTGGTATTAAACTGCTGAATCCAGTTCCAGTCTTTTTCAATGTTTGATGCATTCACCACCAGCATATAGGTTTTTTCATCAATCCGATAAACCAAAAGATCATCAACAATACCGCCATCAAGGTTTGGTAAGCAGGAGTACTGAACTTTGCCATCATACAATTTTGATGCATCATTACTGGTTACCCGCTGAATTAAATCTAAGGCATTTTCACCTTTTAAGATAAATTCACCCATGTGGCTCACATCAAAAACCCCTACCCCGTTACGTACTGTTGCATGCTCTGCATTAATGCCTTCGTAAGTAACAGGCATATTATAGCCTGCGAATGGAACCATTTTAGCGCCTAAAGCGATGTGTTTTTCTGTTAATGCCGTATTGTTCATGCTTAATCTTTATTTGCCGCAAAAGTACTAAGAAAACGGCAATGTTTAATACCTTATTTCAGGAGATATATAGCCATTCTAAAGGCAGAATTTAGGGGTAAACCAACCGATAAGCAACAAAAACCTGAAGGCTTATTCAAACAAGCAATAAAGCATACGTAAACCTAAATTTAAAAATCAAGTTGCTGAACATCTATATTCTTTCGTAAATTCAACATACCGAAAGTTCGTTAATGCAAATATTACGACTAAGAAAAATAAAACCTATGAGTACAGAAAAGACATTAACACCTAAGCAAACAGCAGCATTGATGCCTATACTAAAAAATCGCTTCAATGCGAATATGCAGCGGCATGCAGATCTGAAATGGGCGGATGTAGAAACCAGGTTAAGTATGAGCGCCCATAAACTACGGTCATTAAATGAGATGGAAGAAACTGGCGGCGAACCGGATGTAGTTTTGCTGGATAGTGCCTCAGGTAAATACCATTTTATGGATTGCTCAGCTGAAAGTCCGAAAGGCCGCCGGAGTTTATGTTATGACCGTGATGCACTTGACGCGAGAAAAGAAAACAAGCCTCATCATAATGTGATTGATCTGGCTTCAGAAATGGGAATTGAGCTTTTAACGGAAGAACAATACCGTTTTTTACAAACGCTGGGCAAGTTTGATGAGAAAACATCAAGCTGGATTAAAACACCAGAATGCATCAGGGTACTTGGAGGAGCACTTTTTGCAGATTTTCGCTACAATACCGTTTTTATTTACCATAATGGCGCACAGTCTTATTACGCAGCACGGGCTTTTCGAGGATGTTTAAAAGTTTAATGATTACATTAAACCTTTTAAGTGTTCGCCAGTTCCTGGTAAATCTGAAGCATTCCGGATGAAATTAAATAAACACTATGATCGGTTTCTACGGTTTTACGGGCATTTTCTCCAATTTCCATCCAGCGTTTAGGATTAATGATACATTGTAAAATTGAACGGTAAAATTCATCTGCAGAATCTGCAATCAGAATATCATAACCATGCTTACAGTTAATACCTTCAGCCGCGGTAGTAGTGGCTATAATGCATTTTTTCATGGCCATGCCCTCAATAATTTTTACGCGCATTCCCGTTCCGGAAATTAAGGGTACAATCATGATCGCTTTAGAATTCATAAAATCTACTGCATCAAATACCTCTCCTTCCACAATCAGGTTTTCTGAGTCATATTCGAAAAAATGCTTTTGCATATTTTTGCCTGCAATATAAAAACGCAAATCCTTATTCAGTTTTTCAATATCAGGCCAGATATCATCCAGAAACCATTCGAGACCTTCCTGATTAGGCCGCCAATCCATTGCACCAAGATGAAATAATGTTGGAAAACTGGTTTTAGTTTTATCTACCCTATACCTGTCCAAATCAATAGCTACCGGAAAAACCGTCATGGGCACCTCACAACCAAACCGGAGGATACTCTGCCTGTCGGGCTCGCTGATGGCAAAAATCTGATGAAAGCGATTAATCTGATCCGTTTCATAAGCCTTTAACCGCTGCGCCAGGAAAGCAAGATATTTTCTGCGCAGTAAAAAAGTTTCGGAATGCGCAAGACGTTCCCACAAAGTAAACTCAATATTGTGTGCCCTGTAAATCAGTTTAGCATTGCTGTTTGCTTTAACAATATCCAGATAGGGAACAACAAAAAGTCCTTCAAACTGAATGATATCGAAAACATTCTCACGAAGAATATTCTCCAGTTGACGGGCGGCCTCGTCATTGTAAAACCGGGAAACATTGTAAGATTGATTGGTGAAAATATTAAAAAAGGCAGACCATACATTCACGTCGGTATCCAGATCAACGTTATGATGCTTTATCTGTTCGAAAACTGGATCATAAATGTCTTCCACATCAATCCTTCCTTTTGAAGGATTTAAACTAAACAAAGTAATATCCGCACCATGATGCAGCAAACCTTTCATGGTATTATAAACCACAATTGGATAACCACTATTTGGCGGAAAAGGAACCCGCTTAGTTATTAACAAAATCTTCACAATGCTGTGAAAATACTAAATTTTAAACGTTTTTAGAAAACAAATCTAATTGCGGATCACGAACATTAAAAGTTTTACGGTGAAACGGAGAAAGTCCGATTTCCATTACCGCTTTACGATGTGCAATGGTCGGGTAGCCTTTATTTTTCTGCCAGTTATAATGCGGATAATCATGATGTAAATTGGTCATAAATTCATCACGATGTGTTTTGGCCAATATCGAAGCAGCTGCAATATTTAAATATTTACCATCACCTTTAATAATGCAGCAGTGTGGAATTTGAGGGTAAGCTTTAAACCGGTTACCATCAATAACCAGGTACTGTGGTGGCGTATGTAGTTTTTCTATCGCACGGTGCATTGCTAAAAAAGATGCATTCAGAATATTAATCTGATCAATCTCTTCATGATCGCAAGACGCAACCGCCCAGGCCAGTGCCTCTTTCTCTATAATCGGGCGTAATAAATCTCTTTGTTCATGCGATAATTGTTTGGAATCGTTTAAACCTTCCAGCACAAAGCCTTTAGGTAAAATGACGGCAGCAGCAAAAACTGGCCCGGCCAGGCAACCTCTTCCAGCTTCATCACAACCCGCTTCCAAAAATTCTTCCTGATAACAACTCAACAACATCTACTATGATTATTATGATTCAATACTATGATTAGTATGATTCAATGAGGACTATGATTAAATGAGGACTATGATTAAATCATAATTAGTATGATTCAATTATTATACAAAGATAACTCCTAAAAATAAATACCTGCAATATTTTATCTAATTTGTAGTAGCTATTATTTAATAAGTCATGATTGATACCCAATATCCTGAAAGCGAACTAACTGGAAAAATAATTGGCTGTGCAATGGAAGTACACAAAGCTTTAGGTAATGGCTTTCAGGAAAAGATTTATCAAAAAGCTTTCGCTATAGAATTACACAGTCAGGGTATAAATTTCGTACAAGAACATGAAATGAATATTTATTACAAAGGCTACTTTCTAGGTAAACGACGGGTTGATCTGTTTATTGAAAATAAAATTATGGTTGAATTAAAAGCTGTAATTCTACTGGATGATGCTCATTTGGCTCAAGCAATTAATTACTTAGAAGCATCGGGTTTTAAGGTTGGCTTATTAATTAATTTCGGAAGCAGGAGTTTGCAGTTTAAACGAGTAATGAAACCAGGCACAAAACTATGATTGGAAAGCCCTTTGATCTAAACTAATGATGTTTGAATCTTGAATGATAGTAATCAATAATTAAAAAAATATAACTTACTCTATTATTGCCTAAAAATCATAGCCAGCAATCCAGAAATCATGACCAATCATTTAATCATGAAATTCATAGTCTTACACCGTAACATTCTGCCCTTTCACATCGAAAGCATCTCTTAGGCCAATTGCTAAAACATTAAAGGCATAAACCGTAAACATGATGGCCAGCCCAGGCAAAACGGCCAAATAAGCCGCATCCATGATAATATAGCCATAGTGCTCCTTAATCATCCCTCCCCAGCTGGGCATGGGCGGCTGTGCACCAAAGCCCAGGAAACTTAATCCGGTTTCCAGTAAAATAGCCGATGCGAAGTTTGAGGAGGCTACCACCAAAATAGGGCCTGCGATATTGGGTAAAATATGTTTGATAATGGTTCTGCCTGTACTGAAACCAAGGGCCCGTGCCGCCTCTACAAATTCTACTTCTTTTAAAGCCATCACCTGGCCACGTACCAGCCTGGCTACATCCACCCAAGTGGATAAACCCACGGCAATAAATATTTGCCAAAACCCTTTTCCCAGTGCAAATGAAATGGCAATCACCAATAACAAAGAAGGTAAAGACCAAACCACATTCATAAACCAGCTGATGGCTGCATCTACCCTTCCCCCAAAATAACCGGCTATTGCACCCAAACCTATACCAATAAAAAGAGAGATTAATACGGCCATTAACCCTACGGATAAAGAAACACGAATCCCCAGAATTAAACGGCTCAATAAATCACGTCCGTAAATATCTGTACCCAGCAAGAAAGTTTGCTGATAGGTATAATGCTGTTCAAAATACTGTTCGGTTGTTTGAGTTTTATTTATGGACGAGCAATCGGGACAAAGTTCGTTGAGCAGATAAACCGATTCTTTACTCGATTCTTCTTTCCCGATATATTCATGAACCAAAACCTGCTTACCTGTAATTTTATACGATGTGATCGGGATGCTTTTAAATTGTGGCTTTTGTCCATGCAGCATTCTTTTGAAAAAATTGACCTCCGCTACATTTTGGTATTTTTGGATAATCAGGAATCTGAATTTACTTCCTGGCGGCACTTTACTAATCTGAACCACCTGGGTGTTCGCATCAGGTGTATTAACAGGTGTAATGAGGTAACCTGAAATCCCCATTGCCATTAATACCAGAATAAAAATCAATCCTGCGAATGCAAACTTATTCCGTTTAAATTTTAACCATACTTTTTTCGACGGACTGTTATCCATTACCTAACCATTCTTCCTTTCCAATTGTATTTACCGCTATTCCCCGCAATGCCGATATAAACCATATAAAAAATATGCACAACAGTTAAAACCGGGGTGAGTAGCAGTAAGCTCCGTCTCTTTGCAAAGCCTGTAACATCCCATAAAAATAAGCTTTCCAAAATCATTTTAACCAATAACTGATAAAATGTTACGGATAAAAAATCAGCAATAAATAAACCTGTGATGAAATTGGCAAGTATACTAAGATTGAATACCCATACAAAAACGCCTAAAATGATAATGGCTTTATTTTTATACCGGGTGCTTTTTGAAGCCCATCTTTTGCGTTGTTGCAGAAACGAATGAAGATTTTCTTTGGCATGGGTATATACGATCGCCTCGCTGTTTTTAAGAAAACCGATCTGATCAGGATATTTTGCGGCAATTTTATGAAGCAGTAATTCATCATCCCCTGAAGCCAGGTCATCAATCCCTTGAAAACCACCCACCTCATAAAAAGTCCTTTTCTCGTAAGCTAAATTCGCACCGTTGCAGGTGGATGGCTGCTTATTGCCGATGGTAGATGCACCTAAACCAATCAGATAAAGAAATTCTAAAGATTGTAAACGTTCGAAAAAGCTCTTTTCCTCAAAATAGGCCACCGGCGAGGAGATCATTTTGTAATGATGCGTTTCATAATAATTTACAATCGTAGTCAGCCAGTTTTCCCCCATCCGGCAATCTGCATCAGTGGTAATGATGAAATCTCCCGAACAAGTGCCTATGGCAGTCTGAATGGCTTTTTTCTTATAGGAATTAAGTGCCCGGTCTTCATTTAACCTGATTAATTTTACCCCCTGACTGGCATAGCTCATCACAATTTCTGCCGTACGATCAGTGGAATGATCATCAATAAAAATAATTTCCGTTAAATGCTTCGGGTAATGCTGGGCCACCAGATCATCAATGGTTCTGGTGATATTCTGTTCTTCATCACGGGCAGCCACAATAATCGATACCCTTGTTGAAGGAATACCTTTAGATGGATGAAAATTAACAAGTTTATGCCAGCCTCTGATAAATGTGATGACCAGAAAACCATAAACCAAGGTCAATGTAGCAGATAATAGGTTAGTGAGATTTAGAAATTCCAAAAAAATTGAGTTTAAAAACGAAATATGTGCCTAATATAGCAGGAATAATAATATTTATTAGCCAAATACTGGCCGTGCAGGCAATCACTGCCACATGCTGATCAGTAATATGCTTAAATAATTCTACCGCCGTGATGCTCCTGATTCCAACATCAAAAAGATCCAGGGAAGGTAATGCCGATTGAATAAAAAACAATAAACAGGTCATCATGATGATATCCAGGTAGTTTAAGCCAGGAATAAGCCAGGCAAAAAGAATAAAATATTGGGAACTGAAAACAACATAGCGGGCCAGGCAAAAAAGTATAACCCTAAAAAGTTCGGCTTTTCTGTACCGCCCTAAAATGCTATAAAACTTCTTATATTTCCGGGTAAACTTAAAGGACAATAATATGCCGTTTAACCATTGAATATTGAAATAAAAAACGATAAAAAACAGGCAAAAGACTGAAGCCAGAACAACTAGTGCCGTAAACACCAGGTGATCAATCGGCACAAACTGATAAACAAAAAAGCAGGCTGCAATGGCACCAAATACATTGGTTAATACCAGCTGCCCGATATTGCCAACGGTCATGGCTACAATACCAACAATCCGCCGTTTTGGAGAAAGAAAAAAAACACGCCCACCATATTCTCCTAACCGGTTTGGTGTAAAAATGGCCAATGTTAATCCGCAAAATACTGATTCTATCGCCCTGTAGAAGCTAATGTTTTCGATGTGATTCATCAACCTTTTCCATTTGGCCGCTTCCAGAAACCAGTTGAGCAGCATCAGCAGTAAAACCAAACCAATGATCAGGATAATTTCTACTTGCGGGATATCTATTAAAAGTATTTTAAAATTGCGCAGGTTTTGATTGGCCACCAGTTTATGGTAAATAAACCAGAAGGCAAATACCACAATGGCCGCTTTAATCAGGATGGATAATGTTTTTTTGCTCTTGTCTGTCAAGATTATCATTTTAGTTTGCAAATATGCTTAATATTGCTGTAATGTTGAATGAAAAAAAGGAACGGATAATCATGGGCATAGACCCAGGAACGGCGGTGATGGGCTATGGTATTATTTTAGAAAAGGGCAACAAAATAGAATTGATCAGCATGGGCGTAGTCAAAATGACGCATCTTGACGATCCTTTTCTTAAACTTCAACGTATTTTTGAAAAAACGGTTGTACTCATTGATCAATATAAACCCGATGTGCTGGCTATAGAGGCTCCGTTTTACGGCAAAAATATACAAGTGCTTTTAAAACTAGGTCGCGCACAGGGAACTGCTATTGCAGCTGCACTCTCCAGAAATATTTCGGTTACGGAATATTCTCCACGTAAAATCAAGCAATCCATTACCGGTTCCGGAAATGCAACCAAAGAACAGGTAGCAGCCATGTTGCAGCGCCTGCTTAATTTTAAGGAAACACCTGAATTCTTAGATGCTACGGACGGATTAGCAGTAGCTGTTTGCCATTCTTTTCAGAAAATTTCTTCATCAGGAAAATCAAAATCCTACTCGGGTTGGGAATCTTTTGTGAGCGACAATAAAACCAAGGTTAAAGGACTGGCTGTTAAGGTTAAAAAATAATGTTTTCTGGCTAACGATAATTTAAGTGACTAAAAACAGAAAACCGCCACTGCTTTTGATTTAACAGTGGCGATTAGTTTCAGCAGTTTTAGATTCGGTTATCGGTCAAACTACCAGATGCCTGTGTTTTAATTTTATCTTTTCTGATGAAATACCTGATCAGGAAGAATATCGCAACTCCGGTTAAGATTAATGCCCAAATGTTAGCCAAACCAATAATAAGCTCTTTAAAGATCGTCCATCCATTGATGATCCCCATCCATAACCGATTTCCAAAGGCTGGTTTGTAATCATAAATATCATCATTAGCCACAACGGTTGTTTTAATGGTATTATCCTGATAAAATTGAAGTGTAATGGTGCTGTACTTCACACGATTATCAATAGATAAGTTTTGTAATTTTTTATCCACATAATCATCTTTAATATTAAGGGAAGTTTCTACAGATGTACTTTTCCTGCCCGCAACCTTATTCATCTGATTTGCAGCTTCTATCCTATTGCCTGCCTTCATTCTGTTGCCTAAATAGGCCAGACTCTGGTCGTCCAGTTTTAAAGATTGGTTATCCACAAATACAGCCATTTTAGCAACCGTATTGGTAAAATCATCTAATTTTTCAGCTGGAACATTTGCAACCAGATACCCTTCCGTGCGATAGGAAGTAATTTCTTTAAGGGAATCAACAGATTGTTTAACTTTTTGCGTTTCCTGAATAATACTTTCAATAGAAAATTCAGCAACTGTACCACCCTGGGCTTTAATGGTTTGACTTAACTGCTCTTTTATGTTTTGAACGTTCTTTACGCGAAACCGCATATCAGCAGTTTTGATGATTTTAGGTTCAGCAACCGTAGCTACCGAATCAACAGCCATTATGGATTCTTTAGCTTCAACATTTTGATCGTTTTTATTGGCGTTGTTGCAGCCGAAAATAGTTAAAATAATGGCTATAGCAATTATATTCCTTTTCATGATTTTCTGGTTCTAATAAAGTAATCATTTTTAAATATTTGCTTCAAATGGCCATTTAAAGTTTCGACGTTTTTGGTTAGTTTATTACATCGCGTTTCCCTTTATACAAAAAATAGATTAAGGTAACCCAACTGACAAAAGCGTTTATTTCCTGATGATTTTTTGACGAAAATTCCATAAACGGAATTATTAATTTGAAATGTACAGGTGGATGGAAGCTATTGAAACCTCATTTCAGTTTCTCAAATTAATGGTTAATTCAACCCTTTTCAACAAAAAAGCCAATCATGTATTTAACATAATTGGCTCTTGTATTTAGAGAGAAAATATTTTATGCGTCTAATATTTTGAATACACCTTTAATGGCAATGATTGCACCAATAAATAAGATAATCCATGAAACCAAAGATAAAACCCAGGAGTCGAAAGCGAAACGTAAGTAAGTACCTAATATGGCAACAAGTACACCAAAAATCATTAGTTTATAAATTCCCGGCTGATTTGCCGTTTTCATACTCTCTGTATTATGCTTTAATTCGTTGTTCTCCATAATGTTTATTTCTATGATGCAGCAAAAGTAATACATATTGCTGAATAAATTATAATTTTAGTAACTTTTTAATCGTCCTAAACGTTGTTTTGCTTTCTCTTGATCACTTGGTTTTTCTCCCTGATACAAAGGCTTTTCCCAATCGCCATACATCGGGTTTGGGAGTACAATATATTTTATACCAAAAAGGTTTTGATTTTCATTAACCTGCTCAAATGTATTTTTGTTTTCCCGGTAGAAAATATTACTAAAATCACTCAGGTTATCACCGCATAGCATTAAGATATTATGGGTTTCAGCAATTTTCTGCCGCCTTGGCTCTTTATTGGATGTTCCTTTAGCCACTAGCAGGTGTGCATCATTGGCATATGGAAAACCAAAGGCCTGAAGGTTTTTTAAGGTTGCGGCATAATCCTTTTCATCGCGGTTACTTAAATAAAAGGTTTCGATGTTCTTAGCTGCAGCAAATTTCAGAAAGGCCAATGCCCCCGGAACGGTGTCGGCACGAGCCAAACTTGTCCATTGGGTCCAATCTGCTGCATCGTAGCTTAGCCCCTTCTTAATCTCATGCCCTTGAAATGGCGAATTATCTAATACGGTTTCATCAATATCCACAATGATACAGTTTGGCTTTTTGCTGGTATCCGCCCATAATGCTTCCTTTAATGATAATCTGGCAAAGTTGTATGCCTGGAAACATAAAGCCCTGTATTCTCCAGAGGTTTGCTGCCAGAGCACAGCATTGGTATAATCTCTGGCCGGAGATTGTGCGTTAGCAAAAGATGAAACAAATGTTAAAATAAGAAGGATGTATTTTTTCATGATTCGAAATTCTCCAACAAAGATATTAACTCCTTTTCAAGCGCAACACAATTACTTTAATTTAATCAGACTAATTACCAGCCAGATACAATAAAACAACAAATCATTTACGACTTAACTTAAACTATTCATTTCTGATTTATCAGATTTTATTACATTTAGAAACACGCAAATACAAACATTAATATGAAAATTAAAAATTTACCAGGAATTGCTATGGCATTGATGTGCCTTTTTGCCTGCAAGAAAGGTGATCCGGTCATTGAATCAAAAAACACATTAGAGTTACTTAAAGATTCAGCATCATATTCTATTAATGGGAAAACCTATATTTCTATGGGTATTGAAAAAAACTGGACTTATACAACACAATCCAATCTTAAAATTACTTCAGGCGAAAATTTTAATTATTTATTAGTTGGAGATAAGGATTCTTTATTATTTGTAAGAGAATATAGCATTAAAGCACCCTATACCAACATTGCCCTTTCATTTATCAAAATATACAATAAAAATGAAACAGAATTTGCAAATGAAAATAATGGCGGATATCTAAATTACCCAAAAAACAAAACAGATATTTTTTCTCTTGGTTCATATAAATATTCAACTGAATTTAATAGAAGCAATTCGACCTCTGGAATCGCATTTACACTAATTAATCAACAAGGCATATATAAATCATATAGTCAATCAGATTTAGGGAAACAGCCATCTGTTACACAAATTGATCAAATGGATTCAAAATTTGAGATTATAAGTTTAAAAAAACAAGAATCGGGATATTTACTAGAAGCTAAATTCAATCTAAACGTTTTTGATGAAAATAAAAAACTGCTAAAAATAGAAAATGGATACATGAGAGTAAGCATCCTAAAATAATTAAAAAAGTAAAGAAGCCCACTTCTATTTAAGGAGCAGGCTTCTTCTATCGCATTGCTAAATGAATTAAATCTTCAAAAAAACTCCTCTATCTGCTTTAGATAAGATCAATGCTTCCGCCTCAGGATAAGCCTGAGTAAATGTCGTTGGTATTTTATTTTTACTTTTTTCGTTCCATTTAAACTCAACGGCCAGAAATTTTGAATCCGATTTCTCGACATAATCGATTTCCTGTTGCTGGGTGGTTCGCCAGAAAAAGCAATCTGCTTCCAATTGGTTTTGGTGTAAAAACTTCATCCGCTCGGCGATCATATAATTTTCAAACAAGGCACCGACATCATTCCTGTTATTTAATGAATTAAAATTCCGGGTAATCGCATTGACGATTCCGGTATCATAGAAATATATTTTCTTATTCTTTTTTATCTCATTACGCACATTACCTGAAAAGGCCGGCAGGGTGAAAACCACAAAAGATTTTTCAAGCAGACTGACATATTTATCAACTGTTTTCTGATCGGCTTTAACTAATTGAGCTAATTCTGAAAAATTAACTTCACTTCCTATTTGCAAGGCCAATGCCTTCACAATTTTCTCAAAGAGCAAGGGCTTTTTTACCTCTTCAAGTGCAAATAAATCTTTATATAAATAACTATCTGCCAATAATTTTAAATGTTCTTCAGCATTTTGAGGATCATTAATCACTTCGGGATAAGCTCCGTAAATCAAACGCTGTGCTATTGATCGTTCTTCAGTAATAAAATCTGTAGCACTTACTAATTCTGCATAGGAAAGCGGCAAAAGCATCATTTCATATTTCCGTCCGGTTAAAGGCTCGTTGATTTTACCTGAAAGCTCAAAAGCAGACGAGCCTGTGGCAATCACCTGAATACCTTTAAAGCGATCTACTATGATCTTGATTAACAATCCTACCTCATTGATCCGCTGAGCTTCATCTAAAAACAATACTTCATAATCACCAAGTATTTGTACCAACTGGCTTGCATTGGGTTTAGCTAATGTTTCCCTAACATCTGCATCATCACCATTTAGATATAATGTTTTTTTATTTACCCTTGCTAATAATTGTTCCACAAAGGTGGTTTTTCCTGTTTGTCTTGGACCAAAAATAATAAAAGCCTTTCCCTTAAAAAGGCGAGCTATAGCATAATCCAACTGGTTTCTAACAATCATAGCTTAAAAACATTAATCAAATATATAATAATTCTGGATTACAATCCAGAATAAACATAATAATTTTGGATTACAATCCAGAATAAACATAACAATTTTTGATTAAAATATCATTACTTATAAAAAAACCCATTTCAATTAAGAAATGGGCCTTGTATGATTTAAATGAAGACTAAATAATTTCGAATCTAGGCTACATTCTATCCGTTCAATGCTGCTGCACCACTAACAATCTCAGTCAACTCAGTGGTAATGGCTGCCTGACGGGCTTGGTTATAAGAAAGTTTTAAGGCTTTCAATAATTCACCTGCATTTTCTGTTGCCTTATCCATTGAAGTCATACGTGCGCCGTGCTCAGATGCATGTGAATCTAACACGGCCTTATATAACTGTATTTTAATAGATTTTGGAATCAATTGCTCAACAATCTCTTCCTGGGATGGCTCAAGAATATAATCAACATTGGAAGCCTTTGTATCTATTTTGGCAGCTTCTTCTGCTTTTGGTAACGGTAATAACTGTTCAGTGGTAATAAATTGAACAGCCGCGTTTCTGAAACGGTTGTAAACCACTTCCACCTTATCAAAATCACCTTTGATAAAACCAGCCATAATGGCATCAGTAATCTTGGTTACATTTTCAAAAGTTAAAGCAGCGTATACTTCATTATTGTTTCCAATCACATTGTATTTACGTTTTTCGTAAAAATCCTGTGTTTTCTTACCGATAGAAATAATACTTACATTGCCATTCTTCAACTGCTCGCTATATTTCTCGGCAATTAAATTATTGGCCGCTTTAATCACGTTCATGTTGAAAGCACCAGCTAAACCACGGTTAGAGGATACAGTTACAATTAAAACCTTATTGGGCTCACGTTCCTGAATAAAAGGTGATGAAGACCCTTCTAAACTTGCTGAAAGATTTTCTAAAATCTCTTTCAGTTTAGTTGCATAAGGACGTAAAGCGATAATTGCATTGGTAGCACGCTTCAACTTTGCAGCGGAAACCATTTTCATAGCTTTCGTGATCTGCTGGGTTGATTGTACCGATGCAATCCGGTTTCTTACTTCTTTTAAATTAGCCATTCTTTATTTAGATGTGAGAGGTGAGATATAAGATATGAGACGCTTCTGGCCCAATCTCACATCTCAAATCTCATGTCTCAAACCCTATTAATATTTACCTGAAATCTCTTTTGCTACTGTATCTAAAACACCTGTAATGTTATCATCAAATTTCCCAGCTTTTAAGGCTGATAAAGTTTCTGGATGACGCATTTCCAATTGAGTTAAAAATTCAGTTTCAAATTCTTTAACCTTGTTAACCGGTACGTTACGCATTAGGTTTTTAGTACCTGCATAAACAATCGCCACTTGTTTCTCTACACTGAATGGAGAAAACTGTGCTTGCTTTAACATTTCTACGTTACGTGCACCTTTATCTAAAACTGATTTCGTTGCAGCATCTAAGTCAGAACCGAATTTAGAAAAAGCCTCTAATTCGCGATATTGCGCCTGATCTAACTTTAAAGTACCTGCTACTTTTTTCATCGACTTAATCTGTGCATTACCACCAACACGTGATACCGAAATACCTACGTTAATGGCCGGACGAATACCTGAGTTGAATAAGTTCGATTCTAAGAAAATCTGACCATCAGTAATCGAAATTACGTTCGTTGGAATATAAGCAGAAACGTCACCAGCTTGTGTTTCAATGATTGGTAAAGCCGTTAATGAACCACCACCTTTAACGATATGTCTGATCGATTCAGGCAAATCATTCATATTTTTAGCGATATCATCATTCGCGTTGATTTTCGCAGCTCTTTCTAATAAACGACTGTGTAAGTAGAAAACGTCACCTGGATATGCTTCACGGCCCGGTGGACGACGAAGCAATAAAGATACCTCACGGTATGCTACAGCTTGTTTAGATAAATCATCATAAACAATTAAAGCTGGTCTGCCCGTATCGCGGAAAAACTCACCAATTGCAGCACCTGCAAAAGGCGCATAGAACTGCATTGGAGCAGGATCTGCAGCCGAAGCAGCAACAACAACTGTATAAGGTAAAGCGCCATTTTCCTCTAATGTACGTACAATGTTGGCTACAGTAGAGTTTTTCTGACCGATAGCAACATAGATACAGAACACAGGCTGGCCTGCTTCATAAAATTCTTTCTGGTTAATAATGGTATCGATACAAACGGCAGTTTTACCAATCTGACGGTCACCGATAACCAATTCACGCTGACCACGGCCAATTGGAATCATGGCATCAATGGCTTTAATACCCGTTTGTAAAGGCTCATTTACCGGCTGACGATAAATTACACCTGGTGCTTTACGCTCTAAAGGCATTTCGTAAGTTTCACCTAAGATCGGACCTTTACCGTCTAAAGGCTCTCCTAACGTATTTACGACACGGCCAAGCATACCTTCACCAACTTTGATAGAGGCAATTTTTTTAGTACGTTTAATGGTATCACCTTCTTTAATCTCGTCTGAAGCACCCAAAAGTACCACACCAACGTTATCTTCTTCAAGGTTTAATACAATGCCTTGGAGGCCGTTTGCAAATTCAACCAACTCTCCCGATTGAACTTTAGTTAAACCGTAAACACGGGCAATACCGTCGCCCACTTGCAACACGGTACCAACTTCTTCCAGTTCGGTTTCTGATTTGAAGCCCGCCAATTGCTGTCTGATAATTGCCGATACTTCGTCTGGTCTTACCTCTACCATAATTTTACTTTATCTCTTTTTGTAAATGTTTAGTGCTTGGCGCATGGCGGTTGGCGTTCAATGCCACACGCTTAGCGCATCCTTATTTATTATAGCCATTAATAATTAGTTATTATACTCCTTACCTGGCAAATTATGTTCTGTTTTCCGGTTTGGCTTTACTATTATCGCTTAATGCTCTAGTGCGCCAATTCTTTTCTAAGCTTACTTAAGCTACTGGCAATACTGGCATCAAATTGCTTATCACCTACTTTTAAAATAAAACCGCCAATTAATTTATCATTAACTTTTTCATTAAAGATCACCTCTTTAGCACCAAGTTCTCTTTTTACGGTAGCAACAATCTCTTCTTTTGCCTCATTACTTAAAACCGTGGCGCTGGTTACATCAGCAGTAACAATGCCCTTGATCAGGTTGTATTGCTGAACAAACTGCTTGGCTGTAGCAAACAATATGGCTGAACGCCCTTTACTCACTACAATTTTGAAAAAGCTAAGGGTTAACTTGTTAACTTTATCTGTAAAAATACCGTTCAAAATACCTATTTTTTTATCAAGAGGTACAATTGGATTTTTAAGTATCGCTTCCAGTTCAGGAGTTTCATCAACCACTTTTTCAAACAAAACCATATCATTATAAGATTCGGCTAAAGCGTTGTTTTCAACAGCTAAGTCAATTAATGATTTGGCATACCTGCCTGCAACTTTAATTTCTGACATATATTTAGGTGTGAGACTGGAGATGTGAGATGTGAGATGTGAGATTTAGCGTTATCACCCTATCTCATATCTAATATCTACTATCTCAAATCTAGTTTAGTTCAACGTCTTTTAACAAATTAGCCACCAAAGCTTCTTGTTTTGCTTTATCATCCAACTGATTGCGTAACACACGTTCAGCAATTTCCAATGATAAGGTAGAAACCTGACCTTTAACTTCTGCTAAAGCAGCTTTTTTCTGGTTTTCGATCTCGATTTTAGCTTTCTCAATCAACTTGGCACCTTCCAACTGAGCTTGTTTTTTAGCCTCGTTTAAAATACCATCTTTAAGTGTTTTAGCTTCCTTCAAAATTTCGTCACGCTCTGCACGTGCCTGTTGCATTAAATCCTGGTTTTGGGCAGTTAAACGAGTCATCTCCTGTTTAGCCAGCTCAGCTTTATTCAAAGCTTCATCAATACTTTGCTCACGATCGTGGATAGCACCTAAAATAGGTTTCCATGCCAGTTTTCTAAGTAATATTAATAAGCAGATGAATGCAAGTGCTGTCCAGAAAACCAATCCAATGCTTGGGGTAACTAATTCCATTTTATATATTTTTTTACTTAATTTTTCGTTAAAACCGGGAAGATAACCAATCGTTAAATTCCCGGTTTATAAATTCCAGTTTGCTATTAAACTTGTAAGCCTAATAAAGCAACTACTACTCCGAATAAAGCAGCACCCTCAATAAGGGCAGCAGCAATAATCATTGCAGTTTGAATTTTTGATGCAGCCTCAGGTTGACGAGCAATACCTTCCATTGCTTTGCCACCTACATGACCGATACCGATACCGGCACCAATTACTGCTAAACCGGCACCAATTGCCGCGATTGAACCTACCATAACTAATTTAATTATATAATTTGTAAAAAATAGTTTTCCGTTAATGATGCTCCTCTACCGCCATTCCGATAAACAAAGCAGATAATAATGTAAAAATAAAGGCTTGTAAAAATGCTACCAATAATTCTAATACATCCATAAAAAGAACGAATGCAACTGAAACCGGAGCAATAGCCAATGTTTTAAAAATAAATATTAATGATATTAAACTCAATACGATAATGTGACCAGCTGTAATATTCGCAAATAAACGAACCATTAATGCAAATGGCTTGGATATAATACCGATCAGCTCTACAGGAATCATAATCGGGTATAACCACCAGGGCACATCAGGCGTAAGAATATGTTTCCAGTAGTATTTATTTCCGTTTAGGTTAACCACCAACATCGTGGCGGTGGCCATTACAAATGTTAAAGCAATATTACCCGTTACGTTAGCGCTACCTGGAAAAATCGGCACCAAACCCAATAAATTGTTAAATAAAATAAAGAAAAAGATCGTCAATAAATAAGGCATAAACTTGGCATACTTATGACCGATGTTTGGCTTAGCAATATCATCTCTAACAAAAATAATAACAGGCTCAAGGAATGATTGCAAACCTTTTGGTGCTTTACCTACACGTTTTTTATAACCCGCTGCTACAGCAGAAAAAACAATTACGATTAACGCAATAGCAATAAACATTGCCGCAACATTTTTAGTGATTGAAAAATCAATTACGGTATCAGATGTCGCTTCATCAATCTGACCGTCTGCACCAACTACTTTGATGTTCTTATTGAACATGTCTTTAGTCATGCTTTGCTTTAAACCGGTTACCAAACGATATTTATTGTATTTACCCTGATAATCATGTTCACCATGATGAAAATTAGCGGATGAGAACACTTCCAAACCACCTGATGTATATAAGATGACCGGAAGAGGAATTGAAGTATGCCCCCATAAATGCCACACATGCGAATCAGCAATGTGTTCCATAATCACTTTAGTTGGCTCAAATTTTTCTTCGCCATGCGCTGTAGCACCATCTTCGCCAGAAACCGCATGAGCCGATTCTGCTACTACACTATCAGGAGAAACAACACTTTCAACCTGAGCGAAAGTATCATTTTTGATAGATAAAAACGCGATTAAAAGCGTAAAAACAAAGATTACCTTCTTAACTTTCAACACAAAAACTTGGTTACAATCCATTTATTGGCAGTTTTTTACTTTAAATTTTGGTGGCGCAAGTTACGTAACAAACAGTATATTTCAAAGGCAGTAAACAATAAATACACAGAAAAAAAATTAAGTGCAAAAAGCAACCCGTTTCCCTTTGCTTTTATACTGTAAACCAGCACAAAAGCCATACAAAAAATCATTTTCACCGCAATTGATCCCATAATGGCCATTACACCTACTTCCGGATCCCTTTTTATTCCGATATCAACAAGTGTATATGCGATATAAGTTATACCTGCCATGAAGCCAAAAACTACCCAAAAATTTTTAACAAAGAGTTGTTTTTCAGGAAAAATCATCGGTAAAACAGCAATAATAGCAATTAGAATACCAACGAAAATAAAATAGATGCTTGTAAATTTGGTTAGCGCCAATGGAAACTTCTTTACGAATGAAAACTTGTGCAAAGATAAGGTTTTAGCATTAATGTAACTAGTTAAGGAAGATAAATATTGTGAAGGTTGGTTAAGTGTTTAAATCGGTTGGCTGAGGTAAATATCCCATTGCTGTATTGTTAATTGATTAATTGTTGGCACATATCATTAATCAAACAATACAGCAATTTAATAATAATTATTTCGTAGCCTGTTTAATAGCCTGATACAAGGCTATGCCCACACCTGCCAGAGCAAAGGCTGCAGTAATGATTTTGCTTTTACTGTTGCGGTGTTCATCAATCTTATAACCTATGAAGGTTAACAAACCTATCGTAGCAATCATCTGGAAACCTATAGCAGAATATTTAGCTGCTGCATTAACCTTTTTACCATGATTTTCTTCTTTAGGATTTTCCATTTTTTAATATGATAATTAATTAACTTTGAATAATTAAAACTGATAGCTGAATAGGTAATTCTGCAAACATTTTTATTGTATAATACTAAAGGGGATTTATCATACTTGAAAAAACGCATCAACATAGGCATCAACAGCTTGCTCATCCTTCTTGGCTTATCATGTATATACGGCTGTGTGGCCAACAAAGATACCACCATCGATCGGAAGTTTCAAAATTTAACAGCCAGATATAATTATATCTACAATTCAAATGTTTTATTAACTGAACACCGGGAAGCTTTGTTGCAAAGTTACAGCGACAACTATGAAAAAATCCTTCCGGTTTACCTGGATCCTGAACCTCAAACTAATTTAATATTAGCACCCGCAGCACCAAACAAACAATTAGACGCGGTAATTACCAAAGGACAAACGATTATAAACGATAAAAGTTTCAGCAATTATATTGATGATGCCTACATGCTTTTAGGGAAAGCAAACTACCTTAAAGGCAATTATTTCATCGCATCAGAATATTTCGATTATACCGCCAAAACCTATAGCAAAAACCTGAAAACTTTCATCATGGCCATGGACTGGAAAGCACGCAGCCAGATGGAATTGAACAATATGGTCTTCGCCGATAAGATTCTGGATACCATGTTACGTGTGCAAGACCTGCTAAAAAATGACCTAGCCGAACCTTTGGCAACCACTGCTCAAATGCGCATTTACCAAAACAGAAATAAGGAAGCAATTCTGTTATTGGAAACTGCAGTAAAACTCACTCATGATCAGCAATCAAGGATTCGCTGGCGGTATATTTTAGCACAATTGCAGGAAAGGGAAAAAGAATATCAGAACGCCCTGATCAATTTTACAAAGGTTGAAAAAAGCAATGCACCTTTTGAAATGTATTTTCATGCCAACCTGCAACGGATCAAATTAAAGGGGATTATTAACGGACAACAGGTTGACGAAGATAAAGCACTTCTGGCCCTGCTTAAAGATGACAAGAACGTGGATTATACCGACCAGATTTATTACCAGGTTGGAGAAATGTTTTCAACAAAAGGAAAGTTTAATAAGGCTGAGGAAAATTATTTGAAGTCGATAGAGAAAAGCACCAGAAACCAGACACAGAAAGCATTGTCTTATCTGAGGGTAGCTGATTTAAACTTCAAAGAATTTAACAATTACATTAAGGCAAAGCTGTATTACGACAGTACAGTCATGATTTTACCCAAAAACTTTCCTGACTACAACAGCATTGCTAAAAAAGCCGAAAACCTGAAATACCTGACTGATCGTTTTACCCTGATTGCAAGGGAAGATACAGCACAGGCTTTTGCCAAACTTCCGGCTGGGGAACGGGAGGCCAGGGTTAAAGCATATTTAACGCAAAAGGTTGAGGTAGTTACCGTACCGTTACCAACAGGTAATCAACCTTTAGACAATCCGGATTTCCCTAATCAAACCTTAAATCCGGCGATGAGAGGTACGGGCAATACCTTTTATTTTAATAACAATGCCGCAATCAGCAATGGCTTTGCCGATTTCAGAAAACGCTGGGGAAACAGGCAACTGGAAGATAACTGGAGACAAAGCATCAGGTCATCAGCACAGGAAAACAGCCAGGTAATGTCTGGAGGTAAAGTTGCCAACGAAATTATACCGGCTAACGAAACCCATGCATCAACCAGCCAGGACCAGACTTCTTTAGAAAAACAGTTCCTCAATGATTTGCCCACCACACCCGAACGCTTGCTCGCTTCAGATCAGAAAATAATTGATGCCTATTTTGAAATGGCGAGCTTTTATCAGCAGGAATTAAATGATAAAGCCGAAGCCAATAAGATATACCTGATAGTATTAAACAGGTATCCTGAAAATAATCACCTGGCCGCCATTTATTATAGTTTATATCTCAATTTCCGTGGAATTGATGAAGATAAGTCAAATGAATATAGGCAATTGGTGCTTACCAAATTCCCGCAAAGCAATTTTGCCAAAACCATTTTGGATCCTTCATACTCCGCCAAACAAAGCGAATTAGAGAACATTGCCATTAATAATTACAACGTAACCTTTGATGCCTATGCCAGAAAAGATTATCCAACAGTGATCAATCAGGCTAATGTGAACATTTCTGCATCGCCAGATAATGGCCTGGCACCACAATATGCTTACCTGAAAGCCATCGCCATTGGGCGTACATCCAAGTTAGATCCCTTGCTGAAAGAATTTAATTCGATCAATAACAATTATCCTGATGATATGGTGATTACTCCGCTGGTACGGGATCACTTAAAATACATCGAAGCCAACTTGGATGAGTTCAAACAAAGACCGGTGGCATTGATTGATTTTGACGCCAATGAGCCGCGTTTTGTGAGTCAGGCTAAACCCATTGCCATTCCGGCCAAGCCTTTGAACACGGATATACATGCGGCTATCCCGGTTGAAAAACCAAAGGCCAATGAGGAGGAAAAGCCCAACGAGGTTAAACCTGTTGATGTAAGCAAATCGGCCAGTATATTTAGTGCAGCAAAATCAGAAGAATATTATTACGTGATTGATGTGGCAGATGCTACCTTAACACTCAGTTCTTCCCGTTTTGGAATCGGACAATTTAACCGGGGAAATTATCCTGATAATGATTTGGCGCATAAATTGATTGAACTGGATAACGATCAGCTCATCTACGTAACCAGCTTTATAGATTTAGAAGATGCCAGAATATATGAATCAAGCATTTCAGGCCAATTGAAGAACATCATGAAAGTTCCGGCTAACCTTTATAAAGGATTCATTATCAGCAAGGAAAACTTCGAAAAGCTTACCGACAGGCAACGTATAAATGAATATCTGGAGTTTTTAAAAGACAATTATAAATAGAACAGGACGCTTAATCAAAAGCAGAAAAGTTTCATTTCTTTAAAAATTAATAAATTTGCAGCTTAAAATCGGCCTTACATCAAGCCCTTTTTGAACTAATTACAACACAAAATGAATAAATCCCTTTCTGAACAGGAAACAAAAAAATATAGTTTAGTCATCTGGAAAATACTGATTACCGGAATAGCCTTATTTGCTATTTTTATTTCCATGATCGGCTTAGGCCTTTTCGGCGAACTGCCTTCTTTCCGTGATATTGAGCACCCAAAAAGCAATCAGGCATCAGAAATTATCGCTGAAGATGGTCGCCCGCTTGGAACCTATTTTGTACAAAACCGTTCGAATGTTACTTACAAAGATATTTCTGAAAATGTAATTAACGGATTGATCGCAACTGAAGATACCCGTTTCAAAGAACACTCCGGAATTGATTTCAAACGTACCTTTACCATTATTGGTTATAACCTGATCGGGAAAAAGCAAGGTGCCAGTACCATCACCCAGCAGCTGGCCAAAAATCTTTTTCCAAGGGAATCAAATCTTAACTTCTTCTCGCTGGTGCTGACTAAATTCAAAGAGTGGATTGTTGCGGTTAAACTGGAGCGAAATTATACCAAAGAGGAAATCATCACCATGTATCTGAATACCGTGGATTTTGGTAACCAGGCTTATGGAATTAAATCTGCAGCAAGGGTGTACTTTAACACCACTCCTGATAAATTAACGTTAACCCAAGCCGCTACACTTGTTGGGATGCAAAAGGGGATTACGATGTACTCTCCTACCCGGCATCCGGAGCGTTCAAGAGACCGCAGAAATACGGTAATGGCCATGATGGTAAAATCGGAATTGCTGAGCCCGCAGGAATTTGAAGAAGAAAAAGATAAACCTCTGGGCTTAAAATTTAATGCCGCCACCGTAAATGATGGTATCGCGCCATATTTCAGATCGGTTTTAAAGAACGATATCAAGACTATTTTTCAGGAACAGGGCATTACCAAACCTGATGGATCAGCATATGACCTGGATCGTGACGGACTGAAAATTTATACCACGCTCAATTACGATATGCAAAAATATGCCGAAGAAGCGCAGAAAGAATACATGAAGATCCTTCAGGCACAATTTTTAGCCAGCTGGAAAGGCAGAAATCCATTTAAAGGCAAAGATTTACAGATTCAGCAGGGCATCAGAAGATCTGACCGCTATAAGGCCTTAAAGCTGGAAGGAAAATCGGATGATGAGATTAGAGATGATTTTAATACCAAAACCGAGATGACGATCTTTACCTGGAAAGGCAATGTAGATACTGTAATGAAACCAATTGATTCTGTACGCTATTACAAAATGTTGCTGCGTAATGCCATGATGACCATGGACCCTACCAATGGCCATGTTAAAGCCTGGGTTGGGGGAATTAATTATGAGCACTTCAAATACGACCAGGTGAAAATGGGCACCAGACAAGTGGGTTCAACCGCTAAGCCTTTTACCTATGCTGTGGCTATTGAAAACGGTTATTCGCCTTGCTATACTGTACCCAATGTTCCGGTAACCATTGATGGTTATGGAGAACCATGGACACCCAAATCTTCCGGAAAGCCACTCGCAGGAAGTATAACCCTTCAAAAAGCATTGGCTTTTTCACAAAACTATGTGACCGCATACCTGATGAAACAGGTTGGTCCGGTAGCGGTTTCTACCCTGGCCACTAAAATGGGGATTCCGAATGTTCCGGCTTACCCTTCCATCGCATTGGGTACGTTTGATTCTTCCATTTATAATATGGTGGGCGCCTATGGCGCATTTGCAAACAAAGGCGTGTACACCAAGCCAATTTATTTATTGAAGATTGAAGATAAAAACGGTGTGGTGTTGTTCTCGCAAAAGGAAATACCAAAACCCATTATGAGTGAGGAAGTGGCTTACGTGATGACCAGAATGCTGAAGGGCGTGGTTTCCGGTGGTACAGGTTCGAGGTTAAATTATAAATATAAAGTAAACGCACCTATAGGTGGAAAAACCGGAACCACACAAAATAACTCCGATGGATGGTTTATGGCCATTACCCCTCAGTTGGTCACCGGTGTATGGACAGGTTGTGAAGACCGGGCTTTTCACTTTATCAGTACCAGCCAGGGTGAAGGTGCCAATACAGCCCTTCCTATTTTTGCAGGCTTTATCAAACGGGTTTATGCCAATCCGGCCTTAAAAATCAGTCATGCTGATTTTGATGTCCCTAAATCAGGTGTTTCCATTACCTACGATTGTAACCAATATCAGCAACAGCAGGAAGATACCAATCCGGAATTGGATGAAAAATTAGGTTTTTAATCTTTCATGGCTTCATTACGCCTGAAAATTATTTATAATCGCCATCATTGCTGAGCAAAATTAGTTCCTGATCCTTTTTCAGGAAAATTTTATCTGATCACCCTATTATTGAAAGCATGAGCAGTTTCGACCATAAAACAGCATTAACCGCTATTCCGCATAAACCAGGCGTTTACCAGTACTGGGATGCGGACGGAAAGTTAATGTACATTGGCAAGGCAAAAGACCTTCGAAATCGTGTGGGCTCCTACTTCAATACCGATAAGCAACAGTTTAATGGCAAAACAAGAGTATTGGTTTCTAAGATCAGGAAAATCACTTTTACCATTGTTGATACTGAGATTGATGCCTGGTTGCTGGAAAACAGCCTGATTAAAAAACATCAGCCTAAGTTTAACATCAACCTGAAAGACGATAAAACCTACCCCTGGATTATCGTAAAAAATGAACAATATCCCAGAATTTATTGGACCAGAAAGGTCATTAAAGATGGTTCAACCTATTTTGGCCCCTATGGTTCCATTGGAATGATGCATACCATCCTGGACTTAATTAAGGAAACCTATCCGCTAAGAACATGCACCTTACCCTTAAACGATAAAAATATTGCCGAGGGGAAATTCAAAGTTTGTTTAGAATACCAGATTGGAAATTGTAAAGGTCCGTGCCAGGCTTATCAAACAGAATCTGATTATGATAAAAACATAGGTGAAATTAAGGAGATTCTGAATGGAAAAATAGGCAATGTCATCCGTGATGTAAAAAGCATCATTAAATCGGCTTCAGAGGACTTAAATTTTGAGCTGGCACACCAATATTCCAGAAGGCTACAGGTTTTAGAAAAATACCAAAGTAAATCGACAGTTGTAAACAGTGCCATTACCAATGTAGATGTGGTGAGTATTGCTTCTGATGAACGCTATGCCTTTGTCAATTACCTTAAGGTGATGAACGGAACCATTATTCAAACCCAAACCATCGAAATCAAAAAGCAGCTGGATGAAAGTGATGATGAATTATTAATTACGGCCATGCTGGAGTTCAGAACCAAATTTAACAGTACATCAAAGGAAATCATTGTACCATTTGAACTTTCACTCGAGGATGAAAACCTGAAGTTTACCGTACCTAAGCTGGGTGAAAAAAAGAAGTTACTGGAACTTTCTCAAAATAATGTGCTGTTCTTTAAAAAAGAAAAGCTGAATCAATATGAAAAGCTAAATCCAGATTTAAGGACTGACCGTATTCTTACCACCATGCAAAATGATTTACGGTTAACCCAACTGCCAAAGCATATTGAGTGTTTTGATAATTCAAACTTTCAGGGCAAATATCCGGTTTCGGCCATTGTGGTGTTTAAAGATGCCAAGCCATCCAAAAAAGATTACCGCCATTTTAACGTAAAAACAGTTGAAGGACCAAATGATTTTGCAACAATGGAAGAGGCTGTTTTTCGCCGCTACAGGCGCATGCTGGAGGAAGATCAACCCTTACCACAGCTCATCATTATTGATGGTGGTAAAGGACAGCTTTCATCTGCAGTGAAAAGCCTTAAATTGTTAGGAATAGAAAATAAAGTTACCGTGATTGGTATCGCCAAGAGACTGGAGGAATTATTCTATCCCGGTGATTCCTATCCCCTATATCTAGATAAGAAATCAGAAACCTTAAAAGTTATTCAGCAACTTCGGGATGAAGCCCACAGGTTTGGTATCACCTTCCATAGGAAAAAGCGTGACCAAGGCACATTGAAAACCGAGCTTGAACAAATTGAAGGTATTGGCAAAACCACCGCTGATAAATTATTAACCCATTTTAAATCGGTTAAAAAGATTAAAGAAGCGACGGAAAAAGAGCTGGCAGAGATCCTGAACAAGAAACAGGTTATGACGCTGCTCAATCATTTCAAAGAAGTTTAATCATCGAACGAGTAGCCGTAGAAAAGATTAACATAATATTAATGTTTCCACAGTCTCGCTTCCATACTTTTTCTATAAATTGGGCATGTTAACACCAGCAAACATTCATCCCCGATTTACATGAATAACAACATCCTGGCTGCAATGACCAAGCTTTTATTGGGCACATTGTACTTTACTGAAACAGAAAGCACTTTTACAGTGACCGACTGGGGTAAAATCCCGCCAACAGAATTATTATCCAAAATTGCAGCCCGACATCATTCTGATGCATCTCATTTAAAACAAATCAATCCTGCTGACTTTTTTGATCGTCTGGTATCGAAAGTGGATGCAGCTGATGCACCCATGGTTGAAAACGCGCAGAAAATCCAGAAGTTCTACACCTATTTAACGGAAAACCTCTCCAGTATCCAGGTAATCAGGGTAGAAGGCAACAGCAAAATTCCTGTACTTATTACCGGATATCTTGCAGATGGCACCTGTGTGCTGATTGAAACATTTGCAGTAGAAACCTAAAATCAATCCCATCAATTACATACACCCCATTAAAAATGAAAGCATTAAAAAAATTAAGCTTAATGGCCGTTTTGTGCCTTGGCCTTGCTGCCTGTAAAAAAGAAAATCAGGTTCAGCCAGAAACGGTTTTATTTGAACAAAAATTAAACAGTAAAGCAGTTGCATCCGGTGAGCAGTCTATCGTTGCCGGTTTTCCTGAAAATTTCGAATCCGGCAACAAAACCAGTTATACCACTGCTTCTGTAACATTAGGCAGTGGCAGCTGGAGCCTGAACGATGCCCTGATTGGTAATCTTGCCGCTGACGCAAAAAATGGAAGTCAATCTGTACGCATACGCAACACCGGTATTTTGAGTATGAATTTCGATGTAAACGGTGCCGATGCAGTAAGTATTGCGCATGCCAGGTATGGCAGCGATGCCAGCAGTACCTGGCAGCTTTGGTATTCAATCAATGGTGGTTCCAGCTGGCAGCAATCGGGCAGTACAGTTACCAGCAGCAGTAGCACATTGTCTACCATAACTTTTAACACGGCAATTTCTGGTAATGTTCGTTTTCAGATCCGCAAAATCAGTGGCGGTACAGCGCGGATAAATATAGATGATGTCAGCATTTCTACTGGTGACGGCGGTACCACAACCCCACCTACCACAACCCCGGGCGATAATAGTTACCTTTTACTTGGAAACCCAAGTAATGCTGTTGCCAGTATATCCAATCCTGAAAATTACTTAATGGAACGCACCTACTATACCAGTTCTTACAGCAAAAGCAGGGCTACTCCAAATTGGGTAAGCTGGCATATCGGATCATCCGATTTAGGTTCTGCATCACGCCAGGATGATTTCAGATCTGATAACACTTTACCTTCAGGCTGGTACGAAGTATCAAACAGCAGTTATTCAGGTTCGGGTTTTGACCGCGGTCACAATTGCCCTTCGGCAGACAGAACATCTTCAGTTACCGCAAATTCTTCTACTTTTTTAATGAGTAATATGATGCCACAGGCACCTAATAATAACCAGGGTCCATGGGCTGATCTTGAAAATTATACCCGTTCATTGGTGACAGCAGGTAATGAGGTTTATGTGATTTGCGGTTCTTACGGATCAGGCGGTACAGGAAGCAATGGCGGCATTACCTATACTATTGATAATGGCCGGGTAAATGTACCATCCAACACCTGGAAAGTGATTGTTGTATTACCAAATGGCAACAACGATTTAAATCGGATAACATCTACCACAAGGGTAATTACAGTAAATATGCCAAATACAAATGGCTTAAATACCAACTGGAAAACTTATCGTACAACTGTTAATTCGATAGAAACGGCAACAGGTTATGATCTTTTATCAAACGTGCCTACAGCTATTCAAAATGCAATTGAATCTGTAACTGATAACCAATAGCGATCTTTATGGATCGGAGAAATGAAAAGCATATCAAATAATGCTAAAAAATGAGTTCATTTCTATTCACTAAATCTTTATCTGAAAACGAGATAAGCGTGAACAAAAAAGGCTTCGAAAATTTTCGAAGCCTTTTTTGTTTTAATATTCCCAAAGTCCCTGTTCGTAATCCAGAACAGACTTTTTAATTCTTTCAGACTCGTATAACCTTTGTTTTGGGTCTGCAATGATATCCCGAAGCTTGTCATCACCTGGATTAGATTCTTTAACGATGTAGCTGAATAAACGATGAATAAAGAAATCATCGAAATTCAAAGTAGAGACATCATTATTGGTGTTTACCAAACGTTTCTTGGTTAAGATTTCCCTGGCCCTTGGGATTGATGGCGTCCTTCGCTAAAGCCTCTGCTTTGTTAAAGTTGGTTAGCAAATGTAGAAAAACCCTAGTCTAAACGAGATGTTAACACGATAGTTTGAAAGACTGAAATTAAGGATCTTAATCATCTTAAGAAATTACATGCGCCCTGTTTATTTGTAATAATTTAACCAACTCGTCTTAACTTAGCAGCATTTGCTTTTCTTTCAGCACCAATAAACTTGCGAAAGGAATTTCAACCGGACCACCCAAATTATCAAAACTGGCCCAATACAACCATCCGGCAATCCATTATTTTTGGTGAAAATCAAAAACAAATGGAATTCTACCATCTTCTTGAGAAAATAACTGGAGACAATAAAATCCATGCCAAATGGCTTAATACCCTATCTTTCATGGAGAATGCTGGAGCACGAAAAATTTCAGCATGTGAACATCCAAACACTGTAAGTTTAGTTCAACTAAAACATGCTTGTGAAGAACATCGCCACGCCTATTATCTCAAAAAACAGATTGGTAAGTTGGGTAATTTGCTGTGCAGCACTTATAAACAACATGAACTACTGGCACCTGTTGCAACACAACAATACCTTCATGCGCTTGATATTAAAGCTTGCAGGTATTTACAACATCACTTCAATTTAACAAAGGAAGAATTGAAATATGCTGCCTATCTCTTTGTAACCTATGCAATTGAAGTTCGTGCCGATGAATTATACCCCATTTATCAAGATGTTCTTACCAAAATGGCCTCAAAAATTATGGTAAAATCAATCATTATGGAAGAAGAAGGACACCTGGAAGAAATGATTGAACAACTTAATGGGTTTTCTGAAGATTGGAGAACCCATGCAGAACACATCTTACAGATGGAAACAGAACTGCACACCCGGTGGATCAATGCCATTATTGATGAATTAAAGCCATTTAACCATGCTTAAAAGTTTTGATCGTTTTCAGGCAGATCTTAATCAAAGAAAAACTGAAGGAACTTTGAGGATATTAAAACCAAAGGCAACCGGAGTAGATTTCTATTCAAACGATTACCTCGGATTTGCGAGGAATACAAAGCTTCAAAATTTACTACTGCAACAAATTATCGCCAGCCCCCAATTATTATCGGGAAGTACAGGTTCCAGGCTGATAAGCGGAAACAGTGCTGACGTGACGGAAACAGAAAAATTTATCGCAAATGCACATCAATACGAATCTGCATTATTATGCTCCTCCGGATATGAAGCCAACCTAGCCTTATTTTCTACATTGCCTGAACGGCATGACTCTGTTATTGTTGATGAAAAGATCCACCGTTCTGTGCACGATGCCTGTAAAATGTCTCACGCCAAAAAAATAAAGTTTAATCATAATCAGCCTGAACATTTAGAACATATTTTAAAAAGGCAAAACGGGAGTTGCTATGTTGCAATAGAGAGTCTGTATTCGATGGATGGCGACATTGCACCTATTCAGGAAATTTCCAGAATTACAGAAAAGTATGGTGCTTTCCTGATTGTTGATGAAGCACATGCTTTTGGAGTTTTAGGCTATGGATTGGTTGATCGATATCAGCTTCAGCATAAAACTTTGGCAACCGTTATCACCTACGGGAAAGCGCTGGGCGCACATGGCGCAGCTATTTTATGTAATGAACTGATCAAATCTTATCTCGTCAATTTTGCTTCTCCTTTTATCTATACCACCTCCGCTCCAAACCTCCATTGGGTGGCGATAAAAACCGGCTATGACTTTTTAAAAACAGAGGCTGATTCGTTATTAAAACTTCAGGATAACATTAAAATTTTCAGGGAGCAGAAATTATCAGCTCCATCAGCAGAAAACAGTCCCATTCAAGCTGTTCTCATTCCGGATTGTAATCGATTAAAACGCCTGCAGCAAACGCTATCAGATGAAGATTTTTTGACCTATGCGGTTTACAGTCCGACTGTAAAACAAGGTACAGAACGCCTGCGAATCTGTATTCATAGTTTTAATACAGAAAGGGAAATTACCGCACTTACCAGCATGATCAGAAAATTTAGATAACAAAAATTAAAAACAGTTTTACCAGGTAAAAAACATGAAATTATTCATCACCGGAATAGGGACAGAAGTAGGAAAAACAATCTGTGCAGCCATTTTAACGAAATATTTTAATGCCACTTATTGGAAACCCATCCAATCTGGCGATCTGGATCATACCGACAGCATGAAGATTAAAGCATGGGCAGGTGAATATGTGATTATCAACCCCGAAAAATATCTCCTGAAACTTGCAGCATCACCACATCAATCTGCTGCCAAAGAAGGAATCTCAATTCACACAAATGACTTTGTACTCCCTGAAAATTCTGAACGCCTCATTATAGAAGGTGCAGGAGGATTAATGGTTCCGATTTCTGATCACGAATTTATGATCGATCTAATTGTAAAATTAGACCTTCCTGCTGCACTGGTAGTAAAAAATTACCTGGGTTGTATCAACCACAGTTTATTATCAATAATGGCCATAAACCAAAGAAAAATTAAGCTGCAATATTTGATTTTAAATGGAAGTTTCCCCGAAGCTACCGAACGGGTTATCTGCAATTTTACAGGAGCCGAAACGAAAATTATAAAAATTCCCCACATCAAAAAAATCTCAGAACAAAGCATAGAAAGTATATCAAAAAAAATTGAAAATTTATGATAACGGATCAGAAAACAATCGTTAGAAACAACTGGACTAAAGGTGAAATAGAAGAAATTTACCATTTACCCTTATTGGACCTTATTTATAAAGCCGCCACCGTACACCGTGAATGGCATAATGCGCAAGAAATACAAATCTCTACCTTACTATCTATAAAAACAGGTGGCTGTCCGGAAGATTGTTCTTATTGCGGACAGGCTGCCAGGTACCATACCAATATTAAAGTTCAGGCTCTATTACCTACAGAAACCGTAATTGCACATGCCCGGAAGGCAAAAGAAAGTGGTTCTTCTCGTTTTTGTATGGCTGCCGCCTGGAGAGAAGTAAGAAATAACAGCGATTTTGATCAGGTAATCGATATGGTAAAAGGTATTAACGAACTCGGTTTGGAAGTGTGCTGCACCCTGGGTATGCTGACCGAAGAACAGGCCGTCCGGCTCCAGCAAGCAGGTTTGTATGCCTATAATCATAACCTGGATACATCAGAACAATATTATCAGGAGATTATATCGACCAGAACTTTTGATCATAGAATTAACACCATCAATAACGTTAGAAAAGCTGGCATCACCGTTTGTTCCGGAGGAATTATCGGGCTTGGAGAAACCCACCAGGATAGAATTTCTATGTTATTAACATTAGCAACAATGCCACAGCACCCCGAATCCATTCCCATTAATGCACTAGCCAGGGTACAGGGAACACCGCTTGAAAATAACGAAAAAACAGATACCTGGGAAATGGTAAGAATGATCGCAACCGCAAGAATGATAATGCCTGCATCAATGGTTCGCCTGAGTGCCGGAAGAATTGAAATGACGGCGTTTGAGCAGGCCTGGTGTTTTATGGCTGGAGCAAATTCCATTTTTACCGGCGAAAGGGAAACTTTACTCGTAACACCCAATCCAGGTGTTTTAGAAGACATGCAAATGCTGCAAACCTTAGGTCTAAAGCCCATGAAAGTGGAAAAAGCTACCCTTTAAATAAGAAATACAGCATCTATCATTATGGGAAAATTATCAATAAAATGCTTATGAATTTAAGAGAACGAGACCGGGCCGTTAACTGGCATCCTTACACACAAATGAAGAATGCTGGGGATGCAATCCCGATTGTTAAGGGAAAGGGCGTTTATCTTTTTGATGACAACGGAAACCAGTATATCGATGCTGTTTCGTCATGGTGGGTTACGCTGCATGGCCATGCGCATCCTTATATTGCACAAAAGGTTTCCGAGCAGTTAAATATTTTAGAACAGGTTATTTTTGCAGGATTTACCCATGAACCAGCCATTAAACTTTCAGAAAACCTGTTGAACCTTCTCCCTGAAAACCAACAGAAGGTTTTTTATTCTGACAATGGTTCAACAGCTGTAGAAGTGGCGCTTAAAATGTGTATTCAGTACTCTTTTAATAAAGGCCTTAAAAAGTCTAAAATTTTAGCTTTTAAAAATGCTTACCATGGCGATACTTTCGGAGCCATGTCTGTAAGTGGAAGAAGTGTCTGGACGATACCCTTTGCAGAAATGTTGTTCGAGGTGATCTTTATTGATACACCAACGACTGAAAACCTGGAAAATTTAAAATCTCAAATTAAGGCCTGCCACCAGGAGCTGATTTGTTTTATTTGCGAACCCTTAGTTCAGGGTGCTGCCGGAATGTTGATGCACAGGGCTGAAGATTTGGATCAATTAATGCAATACTGCAGAGCACAGAAAATCCTAATTATTGAGGATGAGGTTTTTACTGGTTTCGGAAGAACAGGAAAACTATTTGCAGCTGATCATCTTTCCGTACAGCCTGATATAATGTGTTTTTCGAAAGGGTTAACAGGTGGAACTATTCCAATGGGCATTACCACTTGTTCAAATGAAATTTATAATGCTTTTCTTTCGGATGATCAGTATAAAACGCTATTTCACGGTCACTCTTTTACTGCAAATCCGCTAGCCTGTACTGCAGCTTTGGCCAGCATGGAATTGCTGTTGAACGAAGAGACTCAAAGTAATATTCAGCGGATTTCTGCGCAGCATTTTCAGTTTTCAACTGTTTTAAAACAGCATCCACAAATTGAAAATATCAGGCAAACCGGAACGATCTTGGCCTGGGAAATAAAAAATGATCAGCAAACTTCTTATTTTAATGAGATTGGCAAAAAACTGTATCATGAATTTTTATTACGCGGAATAATTATGCGTCCATTAGGAAATGTGATGTATCTCGTTCCACCTTATTGTATTACAGAGGCAGAACTGGATTTCATTTATCACAATATTTTAGATGTGTTAAACGGCTTTAATACAGCGTAATAAAGGACTAAAATTTAAATGTATAGTATTAACGCTATACTTTATAGGCCGTTTAAAAATATCAATTACAACCCTATCGCTACATAAAAAAAGGAGCAAATTAATCTGCTCCTTTTTTATGTTATATAATGCTCCCTTTTGGGCTAGGGCTTAATATTCCCAAAGTCCCTGTTCGTAATCCAGAACAGACTTTTTAATTCTTTCAGACTCGTATAACCTTTGTTTTGGGTCTGCAATGATATCCCGAAGCTTGTTATCACCCGGATTAGATTCTTTAACGATGTAGCTGCTAAATAAACGACGAATAAAGAAATCATCAAAACTCAAAGTAGAGGCATCATTATTGGTGTTTACCAAACGTTTCTTGGTTAAGATTTCTCTTGCCTCAGGATAATAAATCCAGAAAACCGGCTGCCATTGTTTCGACGATTCAATGTATTTCATGGGGGCAATACCCACAATACGCGGCTCAAAAATAGAACGTTTCACATCAAAAATCCAATCTTCTTTAATTCTGAATTTTAAAAAGGATTCAGGATTAAGGTCGTTAGCTACTGTCTTAACCGTACCTGCCTTGGAGTCTGTAACTTCAACTGTTCCTGAAGCCTGCATCATTGCGGTATCAGCAGCTAAAGGATTAGTAAATGCATCATCCTCATTATTTAAACTATCAAAAGGAGAATAAGCTGTAAGTTCTTCCGCTTTAACGGCAGCAATGATAACATCTATCAAACGAGATTTCGGTGATCTTAATACAGAATTTACAGTATCACGTAAATCGATCTCCCTCCAGATGCGTTTAGCATAAAAAACATCTTCTTCCCGTACATCTGCCAAAGGCACCATTTCTGTGCTATCTATATCCTTACGGGCATAAAAGCCATCTTTTGGCGGAACCTTCAGTTTTTTCTTTGCCGTTTTCACCGGAGCCTTTACAGTATCTGTTACAGTTGCTGCTGGAGCAGCTTTTTTTGGCGCCAGCTTTGTTGGCCTTTTTTGTGCAAAAACCAATGTAGTAAACAACGCAAAAACAGCAATACTTAAAATCCTTTTCATCTTATTCTTATTTAACCGTGAATGCCAATGAAGGTAATACATTCTGACGTCCGTCTGGACCAACAGAAACAATATCTTCAAAAAATACTCTTGTTCCCGGGGTAATGGAGTTTATTGCGGCTCTAACCGGACCTGCAAAACTTCCGCCGCTACCCGAAATCGTAACCGCATCAGAACGTGGTTTGATAATCGTTAACTTATAACGTTGAATTTTAAATTTCACATCAAAAGGAAAATCATCAAGGTCTGCTTCAATTTCACTTTCACTTTTCAGCTGAACGGATGCCACATCACCACCTGATCGTCCACCAACCTTAGCAATTGGTTTTGGAATGGCCTTCACCCTGAATTTTTGAGAACCCAGGCTAACGGTTTTACCTGCATTCGATGCGCTTACGTTAATAGAAACTTCCTGACCAACCTGACTACCCGCAAGGTTTACATTGTAGTTTCCGTTCGAGCCAGACATTGACCCAGCCGAGATAGAAGCCTTAATGCTCTCTAATGGAAATCCTGCTGCCGAAACCGTAAATGGGTTTGGAATACCAGCATAAATCACATTCATTTTGGTAGATGACACTGTTGCTGATGGTTTTGCCACCTGGTATTTCTGCGGCTGCGTTTTGTACTCTTTCACTTGTCCATCAGTTTGACGCACGCGAATGGTACCTACCCAGGTAAATTCACCTACACTTCCAGTCCCGCCAGTATATGTTCCTTTGCCTTCTTTAACCGACAATTTATTTCCGTTTACCGTAATATCAGGTGAAGACCTGGAATCACTGGCTGTTAAAAATACTTCAGCAGTATAAGGCTGGCCCTGGATTACATAGGAAGTTGGTGCCACAGCTACCGCAGCAAACTGATCAAGATTTACCTGAGCCTTATCCATATTTCCGAACAACTTCTTAACAACCTCGGCTTCAGCATTTTTAGTATCGGCCTGAAGTTTAGTTAAAACCGTCATTGCAGCGGTTAAAGGCGTACCCTCACCAAAATAAGTAGCCTGCCAGTTGCCTTTTCTCTTTCTTTCCGGATCTTTGGCTTCCAGTGAAAAAGCCACATTAGCCCGGTCTGCCGGATCAAGCAGGGAAATTAACTTCTCACGTGTCGCGTTGATTTTTGCTTTTAATTTATCGGCTTCCCCCTTATTGATCATGATATCCTGAGCAATATCCAGGTTATCCCTGTTAACCAGGTCGCCGGTTTCGGGATTTATGCCATCACCAGCCGAAGTAAATTGTTTTTTAATCCCCTCAATATAATTATTCAACTCATCTGCAGCAGCCTTGGCCTGCTGAGCCTTTTCATAGATCGGCTGTGCACGAGCAGGTTCTTCTTTCAATTTTGAATTTTCAAAAGCTGAGAAAAGTTGATTAATACTGGAGTTCACATTGTTTTTTGAAGTATCCAAACTATCATTGATATTTTTGAATGCATCTAAAACAGTATCTGATACGTTTAAGGCCAGCATCGCCAACAATACCAAATACATGATATTGATCATCCGCTGCCTTGTTGTTTCTTTTCCGCCTGCCATATTTATGTAGCCTTTTATTTAGATTAAAAACTATACAAATTATAAACGTGGGCCATTCATAGCCGATAGCATATTGCCATAAATTGCATTTAATGATGACAGGTTTTTAGCCAGCTTGTTCACTTCTTCTTTGAACTGTTTAGAATCTTCCATTGATTCATTAAAGTTCTGCATGGTAAGTGATAAGTTTGAATAAAACTTATTCATTGATTTTAAATGAGCGCTCGAATCCTGTAATTCCAATTCATAAACGGCATTTAAAGCAGATAGATTTTTAGACAGATTATTTACCTGGTCATGGTAAGCCTGAGAATCTACATTACTTTCGCCCATTGCTTTCAGGTTCGCTGTAGCTTTTTCGAAAGAAGCACTTAAGTTATCAAAACCAGCAGAAGCTGTTTTTACCTTACTTGTAAATTCATTCGTGGCTGTAGAAGCGTCTGCAACATTGGATATTGCAGCTACCTTATCGCCGAATGTACGAAGGCCATTACCGAGACTTTCAATCAGTTCAGGACCAACTTTAGCATCGGCCAACATTTTATCTAATGCAGCTGTATTGGCCGGAGCAGACACTGAAGCCACAGGTCTTGCAGATGCTTTGGGTAACTCACCTGTAAAATCTGTTCTGAGTTCAGGATAAACCCTTTCCCATGCCGGTTCTGGCTCGGGTGGAAAAAAACCTGTTAAAAAGAATAGAATAGCTTCTATACCTAAGCCTATTCCAATCATGTAACTACCGAAGATTCCACCTATATGCAAAATCTTGAATAATGCGCCTACGATTACAATACTTGCTCCCCATGAAATCGCTACATGTAACCAGCCTGGTTGTTTCTTTGCTGCCATAAAATTAGATGTTTTTCTTTAGTATTAGTTTGTTTGGTTTAGTTTCTTAAATCGGTACCGGGATAAGATGAAACACATCTGAAACCAATATATGATCTTTGTGTATCCTGATATTCATAAGTAGATACCGCATTTTGCAGGAAATACCCTGTATCTTTCCAGGAACCTCCTTTAACTACTTTTCTTTTGAGGTATTTGCTATCATTTGGTCCGGCAACGTAGGTAAAGTTCGGATTTAAATCATGTAACAATGGCGACGCGCTTTTGTTGTAAGCTGTCAAGGTCCACTCAGAAACGTTTCCTGCCATGTTATAAAGGCCATAGTCATTAGGAAAGTACGATTTCACGCCAACTGTATAAATGCCACCGTCACTGGAATAATCTCCACGTCCTGGTTTGAAATTTGCCTGTAAACAACCTTTGGTATTTCTGATATAAGGCCCGCCCCAAGGGTATTTTGTTTTGGTATTACCACCTCTGGCGGCATATTCAAATTCGGTTTCTGCCGGCAACCTGTAATCAGATCTTGATCCGGACGGCATTTTTCTGGCCTGTGCCACACCATCGTATAACCTGGTTCTCCAATGAGAAAAAGCTTTAGCTTGTTCCCAGCTTACCCCTACTACCGGATAATCATCATATGAGGGATGGTTGTAGTAACCACGCACCATAGGGTCATTTTGAGAATAGGAATAATCTGTTTTCCAAACCATAGTATCCGGGTAGATCGCAATGTTATATCGATCTATATAATCCTGCCGTTTACTATTTGGATTTTTATGGCCTAAAGCGGCCTTATCCATATTTAATTCAGCGTAGCTATATTCAAATTTACGTACATCAAATTCTTTTCTTCCGGGCAAGGCATCTAAGCCGGAATAATACATCCCGTCCAGCTGAGCAGTTTCTGCACCAGCTCCCTTACCTTTATTGCGCCAGATGTTAGATCCATTTGTGCCAACTGCTTTCCAGTTGATATATTTCTCGCCACCCAATGCTTCTGCAGCTCCCCTACCTTTTGGAGTCATCATGAACCGTTGCGGATTTCCCATCATGGCAATTGCAATAGAATCTCTTACCCAGTTGGTAAACTGGCGGTACTCTGCATTGGAAATTTCGGTTTGATCCATAAAGAATGCACTGATGGTTGTCATTCGGCTCGGACCATTCTGTGAAAAGGTGATATCCTCATCAGATCCCCCTAAAGGTGTATGCCCGGGTGGAATATATACCATCCCCAAAGGAACCTGGTTATTTTTGAATTTCCGGTTATAGGCTCCCACCAACTCGCCCTGGCCTCCATGACCACAACTCGCAAGCAATACCGTTACACCAACAATGGCCAGAAGGTAGATTTTCTTCATATTATTTATAGTGTGCAGCGCACGATTAAGGGGCAATTTTATCAAAAATCACTACAATAATCAACAAATGCAAATATTTAATTAAATAGTTTATTCCCAAAATGCGTAACGCAAAAGGCTGCGTTTTCATACTTTGGTGTGCCTGCTTATAGAGATATAACTTCCTTTAAACTGATAAGTTACGTATTTATTGTCATCAAACAAAAAATTATTAAATTTCTTATTTATTTGATGTTTTAATATAGTTTTCAATGGCCATGGTCATGGATGGAACACCAGGAGTAGGTGCGGCAATATCCACAATTAATCCCATATCCACGCAAGCTTTGCTTGTATTTGTTCCGAATGCTGCAATACGGGTATTATTTTGCTTAAAATCGGGGAAATTTTTAAACAAAGACTGAATGCTTGAAGGGCTGAAAAATGCAATTACGTCGTAAAAAACCTCGGCTAAGTCTGACAAATCACTAACCACCGTTCTAAAAAGAACCGCAGGTGTAAAATCATAGCCGCTTTTTTCAAGGAATTTCATGGTATCTTCCGTTGCCACATCAGAACATGGATACAAAAACTTTTCATTGGCATGCTTTTTCAGCACTTCAGCTAAATCTGCTGCTGTTTGTTTACCAAAGAATATTTTTCTTTTCCTGTATTGAATGTACTTTTGAAGATATAACGCAATCGTTTCAGAAAGACAGAAATATTTTAAATCAACCGGAACGTCATAACGCATTTCTTCACAAATTCTGAAGAAGTGATCTGCAGCGTTACGGCTGGTAAAGATTACAGCAGTGAAATCAGCCAGGTTAATCTTATCTTTTCTAAAGTCTCTCGCCGGCACCCCCTCAACATGTATAAAAGACCTGAAATCAACTTTTAAATTGTGTTTCTTGGCCAAATCGTAGTAAGGAGATTTTTCTGTTTCAGGTTTTGGTAATGTAACCAAAATACTTTTCACTTTGCGAATTCTAGAGTCGTTCTTTTCTTGCATTTTCCTTGTTCGTGCTACAATCCTATCGTTTTAATTAGTATTAAAATAGGACATATTTCGAGGGCGCAAAAGTACAGAATTAAATGCATTTTTGAAAACTTATTATTAGAAAGTATGGTAATACCCGCCCTGAGCAATTGAAAGGCAAATATTACGCCTAAAAGTAAAAATGCCAGTGCAATATAAACCACTCCATATTTTAAAGGCGACAATGCAAAAGCAACCACCAAAGGGATAAATAGCAGCGAAGCGTTAAAATAACTCAGATATAAAATAGAGATGTATTCTCCAACCGGCTTCTGAACATTAAAAAGGTATCCAATAAACCGCAAGATAATCAGTTTCAATGCATAAAACACAATAATCGTGAGGGATATGGTGAAGAAAAACTTAAATCCATGCTTGGCCTGATACATATCGTAATACTGCGCCACCAGGAAAAAAAACATCCCTAAAATAAACCCAAACTGAATAAATAAGAGTAAAAAAGGCCATGAACTGAACAGGTTATCTTCCTTATTAATGTTATTTAATATCCTATTGCTAAAAAACGACTGCACAATGGCCGATAGCTGTTTTGAAAAGGCATTTTTTAATATCGCAAAGATAATCAGCATGGCGAAAATAAACCCCAGCAAACCTACATTTCCCTTCGGAATCTGTTTACCAAGCTGATAGGGATTGGCCTTCTTTTTAAATTGTGCGTATTTATTTTGCCAGCCCTGAAAATCCAGCCTGGGAAATAAAAACTCTCGCTGAACACTATCCATCATCGCATTTTTGTTGATGATGCTATCTGGCAATACCCAGGTATGACGAAGGATAGAATCAGTAGCCTTTTTTTGTTTGGCCAGTGTTGCAGAGTCAAGGCGGTAACGCTTGTATTTATACTGAGTGACCGCTTTTACACTATCTATAGCAGCAGGAATTTCCTGTGCCGAAGCAAAGTTTGCCAGCCATATGAGGATAAAAAAGGTAAGAATAAATTTCGGCATGCAGTACAAAGCTTATGGATGCAAAAGTAGCTGAATAATCATTGTTTACCTAAAGAAAATAAATGGATTTAGAATATGCTGTATCTTTGCGGCATGTCCGGTATTTACATCCATATCCCATTTTGCAAAAAGGCCTGTCACTATTGTGATTTCCATTTCAGTACTTCATTGAAGTATCAGACTGAGATGGTAGATGCCATTTGCAGGGAGATTAAGATGAAACAGGATCGAATTTCGAGCCAGGTGGGGAGCATTTACTTCGGTGGAGGAACCCCCTCTATTTTATCAGAAAACGCTCTGCAGCAAATTTTTGATACCATCAATCATACCTTTTCAGTTGATGCTCATGCGGAAATCACCATCGAAGCTAATCCTGATGATCTGACTGCTGAAAAACTAAAAACCTTAAAGCAACTTCCCATTAATAGGTTTAGCGTAGGGATTCAATCTTTTTTTGATGAAGATTTGGTTTGGATGAACCGTGCTCATCATGCAATGGAAGCTGAAGATTGTATTAAGAGAAGTCAGGATGCGGGTTTTGAAAACCTGAGTCTCGACCTGATTTATGGCTATCCCCTGCTGAGCGATTCAAAATGGCTCGATAACATCCATAAAGCAATAGCACTTCAGGCACCGCATCTATCAGCATATGCCCTTACCGTGGAACCAAAAACAGCTTTGGCCCATGCAATAAAAAACAAGAAACAAACACCTGTAAGTGATCGCCAAAGTGCCGCACAATTTGTCATGTTGATGAATGAATTGGTATCTGCAGGCTTTGAACATTATGAAATTTCTAATTTTGCTAAACCAGATCACCATGCGGTACACAATACCAATTACTGGCGGGGCGTGGATTATATAGGAATCGGACCCTCAGCACATGGTTTTGACGGACAAAACCGGTATATGAATCCTGCTAACAATGCACAATACATTGAGGTATTGGCGCAAAACAAACTCCCTGAAATAGTAGAAGAATTATCAATAAATGATAGGTTTAATGAATACATGATGACTTCTTTGAGGACCATGTGGGGCACAGACTTAAAGAAAATTAAAGCTGATTTTGGCTCTGCATTTTTAGAAGAAACCAATTATAATCTGAAAGCTTTTGAAGACAAGAATTGGTTAATTATCCAGAATGATCAAATTAAACTCAGCGAAAGCGGTAAACTTTTTGCCGATCATATTGCTTCAGAATTGTTTATAATAGAAAATGATTAGATGAATGAACTAGGGAAGGACTGATTTAGGTTTAAACAACATTCACTCATTCAAAACGCTATCATTCAAAAATTAATTAATAATATATGTCTAAAATTGTGTGGGTTACGGGCGCATCATCAGGTATTGGTGAAGCCCTGGTTTACGAACATTTTAAAGCCGGAGACAAACTCATTATTTCGGGCCGGAACCGTGATGAGCTCTTCAGGGTGAAAGGCAATTGCCAAAATTCTTTTAATGTACATGTGCTAGCTTTCGATTTATGTGAAACGGAAACCCTGACAAAAAAGGCAGAAGATGCGATCAGGATTTTTGGCAGCATAGACTTACTAATCAATGCAGGTGGAGTTAGTCAACGTGGATTAGCACTGTCAACAGATCTAAATACCGAACAGCAGATTATGAATACCAATTTCTGGGGAACCGTAATTTTAAGTAAGGCGGTTTTGCAGTTAATGATAAAAAATGGCAATGGTCAAATCGTCGTGATCAGCAGTCTGGTTGGAAAATTCGGCACAAAGTTCCGCTCAGCCTATGCAGCATCCAAGCATGCTTTGCATGGGTATTTCGATTCTTTAAGATCAGAAATTGAGCATCCAGATATTCATATTACCTTGATCTGCCCGGGATTTATTAAAACTAACGTTTCTGTTAATGCTTTAACTGCAAATGGTAGTCGCCAAGGAAGTATGGACGATGCGCAAGCAAACGGAATGAGCGCAACAGATTGTGCCAAACAAATTATGGTTGCTGTTAAGGCCAAAAAAGAAGAAGTATATATCGGCGGAAAAGAAACCAAAGCCATTTTTCTGAAACGGTTTTTCCCGTCCTATTTCTCCAAAAAGATTAAAAATGCAAAGGTAACCTGATCACTAAAACAATCCACTTACCCCATATAGTTGTAGATTCAATGTGAATTTACAAGCAAATATTTCAAAAAAAATAATTTTAAAACATTATAAATCAATTATTTAACATTAATTTTCATGTTTTAAAAAACCAAGTATCTGTGATGTGTCGTAAATGAAGGCAAATAACAAAAACTTAAAATTTAAAATAATGAAAAAACTAATCTTATCGGCAATTGCAGTAGTTACTATGGCAGTTACCACTCAGGTTTATGCACAAAAAAATCCTATGGTTGGCGGTGCAGCCATGTATCCAACTAAGGACATTGTAGATAACGCTGTAAATTCTAAAGACCACACAACACTGGTTGCAGCAGTTAAAGCAGCAGGCTTGGTAGAAACCCTAAAAGGTGCTGGTCCGTTCACCGTTTTCGCACCTACAAACGAAGCGTTTGATAAACTTCCTGCAGGTACAGTAGCCAATTTAGTAAAACCAGAAAACAAAGCAACTTTAACTAAAATTTTAACTTATCACGTCGTAGCTGGTAAATTAGATAGCAAAGCAATTGCTTCAGCCATCAACGCTGGTGGTGGTAAAGCTGAACTGACAACAGTTGAAGGTGGTAAACTTTGGGCTTGGATGGAAGGTAAAAAATTAGTATTAAAAGATGAAAAAGGTGGTATGAGTACCGTAACAATTGCTAATGTATACCAAAAAAATGGTGTAATCCATGTAATTAATTCAGTTTTAATGCCTAAATAAAACATCAGTTTAGTTTAAATATTAAAATGCTTTTGCCTCGGCAAAGGCATTTTTTTTTGTAAAGCATTTTTCCATTATTATTTTTTGCATTTGAGTTCTGACCTAATTTCAATAAGTCGTTTGTCAGCCGTTTTTCAGGTTTTTGATTTTTAGGAAGTTGTCGCGAATTACTGCTTAATTTTGGTGCATAAATTTACAAATGAAAACGGGACAAAAAATTAGTTTGGTAAATCATTGATTATGCTTACTCACCTGTTGATCATTCAAATACGAAAACATGCATCCTAATATTTTAAAAATCAAGGAAAACATTGAACCGCTTAGACAGCAGATTATCAACCACAAGGTATATCATGCCATTAGTGAGATAGAAGATTTGCAAATTTTTATGGAGCATCACATCTACGCCGTTTGGGATTTTATGTCGCTGCTTAAATCTTTACAAATCAATTTAACCTGTACCACTTTACCCTGGTTTCCGGTGGGTGATGCAGTTACGCGTCAACTTATTAATGAAATTGTTGCTGGGGAGGAAAGTGATCTTGATGCCAGTGGCAATGTTAAAAGCCATTTCGAACTGTATTTAGATGCGATGGTGCAATGTGGTGCTAACATCAATCCCATAAACAATTTCTTAACTTCATTAAAGAATGGAAGAGATTTTAACATGGCTTATGAATTAGCTAAAGTTCCGCAGGCTGCCAGAGATTTTATGAATGCTACATTCGAAACCATTAATAGCGGCAAAACGCATTTGCAAGCGGCCAGTTTTACATTCGGCAGGGAAGATTTAATTCCAAACATGTTCTTTAGCATGGTTCATGATTTAAACAGTACTCAACCCGAAAAGGTGTCCATTTTTAAATATTATCTGGAACGCCATATTGAAGTAGATGGCGACCATCACAGCCATCTGGCTTTGGCCATGACAGAAAAGTTATGCGAGAAAGAAGATCTGTTTTGGGCAGAGGCTGAAGAAACAACTAAGATGGCTTTGCAAAACCGCATAAATTTATGGGATGCCGCTTATGCCGAAATTGTTAAAAGCAAAGTTCTGGCTTAAATGACCAAATTGTTATCTTCCTGTTAAGTTAAATACGTGATTTAAGTCACATTTAGTCCACAGTATACTTTTTGTAAAATAAAATTTACATTTTTGTTGTTCGGCACAAATAACCGATTTTAAACGCATGAGTTTCATTCTAAAACCTGTTGATATCGTGGAGCACATTACTCCTGAAGATTTCAAAAAAAATTATTTGAAAACGAAGCGCCCGCTTGTCATTAAAGGCCTTACCAAAGACTGGCCAGCAAGAGAAAAGTGGACGACAGAATACTTAAAAGAAATCGGCGGTGAACTGGAAGTTCCATTGTACGATAATTCAAAAGCTGATCCATCGAAACCGATTAATGCGGCAACAGCCCACATGAAGTTTGGTGATTACCTTGATTTAATTAAACGTGAGCCTACAGAATTGAGGATCTTTTTCTTTAATTTATTTAAGAAAGTTCCCAGTTTAATTCATGATGTAAAAATTCCAAAAGATTTAATGGGTGGTTTTATCGAAAGCATGCCTGCCATGTTTTTTGGTGGATCAAACTCCGTTACTTTTTTACATTACGACATTGATTTACCACATATCTTCCACACGCATTTTGGTGGCAGAAAGCATATTATTCTTTTCGATAATAAATGGAAAGACAGATTGTATTGCTTGCCAAATGCCACCTATGCACTAGAAGATTACCAGGTAGACAATCCTGATTTTGAAAAATTCCCTGCGTTAAAAGGCGTTGAAGGTTATGAAGTTTTTCTAGAACACGGCGACACCTTATTTATGCCAACAGGCATGTGGCACTGGATGAAATATCTTGATGGTTCATTCTCTTTAAGCTTACGTGCATGGGATCAATCCATTACCCGCAAAGTAGCCAGTGTTTGGAGTTTATTTACACATGGTGCCATTGATAGTTTAATCAAAATGACTTTCAAAGAAAAATATGCCAACTGGAGAGAGAAAAAAGCCGTGAAGATTGCTGAACGCGCATTAGCCAAAGGCAGATCATAACATATTGATAAATGCATTGCAGCGGGGCGTCGGTTACGATTAGCCCCGTATTTTTTTAAATTTAAAATTTATGAACATCAACCTCCTTACCGAAAAACAAAAAATGCTGGCGGGTAAAGCTTACCAGGCCGGCGATGCAGTGCTATCGAAAGAAAGACTAAAGGCCCGGGAAGTGGTATTTGAATTTAATCAACTTGCACCAAAATTCGTTAAACAGCGTAAAGAATTGATCAAAAAGCTCTTCGGCAAAACCGAAAAAATGTTTTATATCGAACCACCCTTTCGTTGTGATTATGGTTATAATATTGAAATCGGCGATCATTTTTATGCTAATTTTAATCTGGTTATTTTAGATTGCGCGAAGGTATCTATCGGGAACCATGTTTTTATTGCACCTAATGTAGCCATTTACACGGCGGGACATCCCATTCATGCACATCTGCGTGATCAGGAATATGAATGGGCACAGGAAGTTACGATTGGGAACAGTGTTTGGATTGGCGGCAATGTAGTGATTAATCCCGGCGTGAAAATTGGTTCAAATGTGGTTATTGGTTCTGGAAGTATTGTTACCCGCGATATTCCGGACAATGTATTCGCTGCCGGAAACCCTTGCAGGGTGATCCGCCAACTTACTGACGAGGATAAGGAATTTTATTATAAAGATTTTAAACTTGGAGAATAATTGTTCCATACATTAAATCATCGTTTCTAACTAACAAACGATAAGAAATTAAGGCCATGAAGTTTAAAACTACGTCAGTTTTTAGCTGGAATGGTCTACAAAGATCTTCCATTCCCCATTCAATCGCTTAAATAATAAGGTAAAATAACCCTGCGGCTCGTCTTTTTCACGCTTTAAATGCCAGCTTCCTAAAACAAAGGCTACGTCAGTATTTAGAAAATCCACTTTTTTAATTCCAAAAGTTAACACGCCCATTCCGGCTTTACCCGCATAGGTTTTTTTATAATTATCAAGTGTTTTCTGCCAGCCGTAAGTGGGGCCGCTGCTGCCTACAAAAAGCAGGCTGTCGCTTTTAACATAACCTTGCATAAAAGTTTCTAAATTACCTTTATTCCATTCTGTTCTTTGCATTTCGAGTACATCCAGAATGGCCTGTTTATCTTTTGGCGACTGTGCAAATGCGCCCACTGAACAAATTAGCAGTAGGGTCAATATTTTTATCTTCATTATTTTCTGGTCTTATGGTAAAGATATGAAACAAATTATTCCGATCCATGTATAAAAACTGTTTCTTTACGTCACAAATAATCAGGCATGAAAAAAACAGTGATTTCAATAGGCGAAATTTTGTGGGATGTTTTCCCTGAGGGGAAAAAAGCAGGTGGGTCAAGCATGAATGTAGCTCTAAATCTTCATAAACAAGGGATCAACAGTAAATTTATCAGCGCAGTCGGAGATGATGAATCAGGAAAAGAATTAATCCGGTTTTTAAATGATCAGCATTTCGAGTCAGATTTAATTCAATTCAATAACTTGCCAACCAGTACTGTTGAGGTAAAATTAGATGCACAGCATCAGGCAACATATACCATTGTAGAGCCGGTTGCCTGGGATGCAATTGAACTTTCGGAAGAAGCAGTTGCTGCTGTCAAAGATGCTGATGCCCTGGTTTATTGCAGCCTGACCTGCAGAAATGAAAAAAGCAGAAATACGATTTCATCATTATTGAAGCATGCTAAACTTAAAATATTTGATATTAATCTTCGTTCACCTTTTTTTACGATTGAAACGTTGAAAGTGCTGCTTGCTGAAGCTGATATTTTAAAAGTTAATGAGCACGAACTGGTTTATTTGAAACATGAACTGGCTTTAACAGGCAATACAGATGAACAGCTTTTGAAACAGCTAAGCCACACTTTTAACATCAACATCATTTGCTTAACTGTGGGCGACAAAGGCGCTTATGTACTGCAAGAGAACAGACTTTACCACCATAAAGGTTATCAGGTTAAAGTTGAAGATACTGTTGGTGCAGGCGATGCTTTTCTGGGTACCTTTATTGCAAGCTACCTAAAGGGCTACCCAATAGATACCACCTTAGACCGGGCCTGTAAGATTGGCGCATTCGTCGCCTCACAACCTGGCGCAAATCCTGATTATGGCGATGAGGTTTTCAGTTAACAGTTTGTAATTTTCATTTTTAAGTTCACAGGTAGCAAACGAACCAATAACTAATGAACCAATTTACTTAAAAACCACTTCCGTTGCGCCGTAACCGAATTTTTCTTTCCTGGCATCCATATAAGTTTTAATATGTGGATTTTTGCTGATCAGTTTGTGGATTTTATCTCTGAGTGTTCCATTACCCGAACCGTGGATAAAAATCATCCTATCATAATGATGAACAACTGCTGCATCCAGCGCATTTTGGAAATAATTCAATTGGATTTGCAGGATTTCATCTGCCTCTAAAAAGTGATGATCATCTCTCAATTTTTCTATATGCAAATCAATTTCCTTTGCCGGTGCTTCTACGGTTTTCTTTTCTGCCGGCGATTTAAAGAAACTCTCTTTTAACTTCTGTGCATCGATGGTAACAGGTACCAGATCATCGAGGCGAATCAGCCAGCCCTCGTTTTTAGCTACTGGTAGTTCTTTCTGTTCAGAAGAGAAATCTTTTGCCCTGAACTTTTTGCGGATCACCAGCGGATCAACAGGCTTTACATCCGTTTTACCAGAAATTAAGATCTGAAAAGTAAACTCCGGCCAGAGATCCAGGTCTGCCAATGATGCCGAATAAACCAAGGTGGATTGATAAGCCTCAATAACACCATGAAAAGCACCTGCATATTTTTCTTTTCTTTCCGTAGTTAAACTCACCAGAAGCACATTTGGCGACTGATTTAATAAATGAAAGTGAACCACATTCCCGGCCTTATTATCAGTAGCTACGCCAACATAAATGCCATTTTCAATTTTATTTATAGACGGTACATTTACCTGAACAGGCTTAGGTGCATCTTGTACCTCAGTAATAACGCCATGGCCATGAACTGAGGTTAAGTTACTAATGGCCACAGGAATTTCAAACCCATCTTCATCGGTAACGCCCAATGTTTGCGCATCGATAATTTTTGTCACATACCCTTCACGTTTTTCATCAACAAAACGAACAAAATCTCCCAGTTTGAATTTCATATTTACCCCCCACCCCCCTGAGGGGGCTTTTGACTTTCTATAGTTTAAACAAAACGTTTATTTTTTTCCCTCTGTAGCCAGCTTTTCCACCTAGCCTTTCAAATCCCTCTGAAAGAGGTTTTTGACTCTCTATAGTTTATAACAACTCTTTTTCTGTGCGCTCAGCGTTGTACTTCCAGCTTTTCCACCTAGCCTTTCAACTCCCCCTTCAGGGGGCTGGGGGGCTAATGCCTGGTGTCGTTACCATGATAAATGCTCAGGTAACTTTCATACCTTGAAATGGCTATTTCGTCATTATTTACGGCCTCAATTACAGCGCATCCAGGTTCATTTACATGGCGGCAATTGTTAAAACGACATTGATGCGAGGTTTTAAAAATTTCCCTGAAAAAATGCCCCAGTTCTTCTTTTTCAATATCAATTACCCCCAACTCACGAATACCAGGTGTATCGACAATGAAGCCGCCCTGAGGCAGTTCAAACATTTCTGCAAATGTGGTAGTATGCTGTCCCTTATCGCTCCAGTCAGAAACTTCCCCCGTACGTAAATCGCGGTCAGGCAAAAGGGCATTAATTAAACTTGACTTTCCTACACCTGAATGACCAGAAATTAAAGTGATTTTATCGGTTATTAATTCCTGAATAATAGGAATATTGATGCCCTTCAAAGCAGAAACTTCATAGGTCGCATAACCAATATTTTCATAAATATCTTTAAACTCCTGAAGAATTTCCAAGCCCTCTTTACTAAACAAATCCAGTTTATTAAATACGAGAACCGCCGGCACATCATAAGCTTCGGCCGTAACCAGGAAGCGATCAATAAAACCCAAAGAGGTTCTTGGCGAGGCAAGGGTAACCACTAAAATGGCCATATCCAGGTTGGCAGCCAAAATCTGCGCTTGCTTACTCAGGTTAATGGATTTGCGGATGATATAATTTTTCCGGGGCAACAGTTCATCGATGATTCCCTGGTTGCTGTCACGTTCCAAATCAAACTTCACACGGTCTCCAACAGCAATTGGGTTAGTGGTTTTGATGCCTTTCATCCTGAATTTCCCAACAATCCGGCAGTCGTAACGTTCGCCATTATCACCTAACACGCTGTACCAGCTCCCTGTAGATTTTATAACTAATCCTTGCATACTTTGCACAAAGGTAAGCATAAGGGATGGGAAAATGGATAATGGAAGCTCATGCATTTTCTAAAAATTAGAAGCTTAAAGTTATTCAACAAACAATACCTTAGCTTAAAATTTAAATGATGGAAAAATTCAAGATAATCGGGATATCGGTTCAAACAACCAATCAAAACAATCAGGCCGCTACAGATTTAGGACAGCTTTGGGGCAGGTTCTATCAGGAGGAAATCAGCAAACAAATCCCCAATAGAGAGAGTGATGATGTTTATGCCATTTATACTGATTATGAAAGTGATTATACCGGAAGCTACACCACCATTATTGGCCACCGTGTTACTTCTCTGGATGAGATCCCGGATGGTTTAACAGGACGGGAAATAAAAAACGAAAAGCTGCTCAGGTATATCGCCAAAGGGGAAATGCCGAATGCTGTTGTCGAAACCTGGAAAGAAATCTGGGCCAATGATATTGCCTTATACCGCACCTATCATGCTGATTTTGAAGTTTATGGTGAAAAATCTCAGCGAGGCGAAGATTCAGAAGTGGAGATTTATATTGGCGTGAGGTAATTATAGTTTTTCAAGATATGGTTTCAGTCTTTTAAATTCCTTTTTTTTAAATTTATCCCTTATGATGATGGTAATAACACCGTGGGCACTCCTGGTTCCATAAATAGCAGCGGCAGCCGCATCTTTTGTTACATTTACGGACTCAATTGTATTTGGATTGATCGCTTTTGTATATTCATTTTTTATAATAAAAGTTTTATTTTTAAATACCATAATCCAAAGCGGTGCCGGACTCGTTGGAGATGTTTCTCCACATTTTAATTTTATTTCAATATTATTTTGTGAATAGGCAGTAGCACTAAAGACAATCATCATTAAAGCAGCAAAAAAGAATTTCATGGAATTTATTTTAATAATGATGCCAAATCAATCAGGATTCCATAGGAATTTATGATATTAAATTTTAAATTCATCATTTAAAACCCACCCGGTTTTCAGTTCAAAAAATATCTTTATCTCATCTACTTAAACGTTTTATTAAAAATTCAGAAATAAAATTGAAAAAACATTTGCATTTTAAAAAAATATTCTTCTACTTTACGGTGTACAAAGTACACGAAGAAGGCATGAATTTTACAACATCAATTATGACAACGATTATTATTACCACCGGGATAAACCAGCGGGGCTAATTTGTTGTCAATTGAATTAACATAAAAACACAGAAAGCGTCCCGACACAAATCGGGGCGCTTTTTTTTTACCCAAACCACTGAAACTGTACTGAACCAACATAATTAACAAGCAAAGTGGCAGTTTCGCTAAAAACCAGAACTAATGAAAGTACTCAAATTCGGCGGCACATCCGTAGGTTCGGCCGAGAACATTAAAACGCTACTTAATATCGTAGCCAAAGAAAAATTACAAAGCAATCCGGTAGTTGTATTATCGGCCATGAGTGGTGTAACCAACCTGCTTACCGATATGGCAGAACGGGCTGAACGCGGAGAAGATTATGATGCCTCTTTAAAAGAAATAGAAGCGAAACATTTTGCAGTGATTCGTTCGCTTTTACCCGCAGCGGCGCAAAACCCGGTGTTCACCCGTCTGAAAATTTTCTTTAATGAGCTGGAAGATTTATTGCAGGCCGTAACCAACCTTCGCGAATTAAGTGCGCAAACGAAAGATCAGATTTTAAGTTACGGGGAACGTTGCTCTTCTTTTATGATCGCACATATTGCCGCCCAGACCTTAAGCCATGCACTTTATGTAAATGGAGCTGAATTAATTAAAACCGACAACAACTTCGGACAGGCAAAGGTAGATACCGAATTAACTGAAATATTAATTAATGATTTTTACCAGGCCAATAAAGACCAGGTGCTTTTTGTTACCGGTTTCATCGCCAGTAATACAGCCGGAAGGGTAACTACCTTGGGTCGTGGCGGTTCTGATTATACTGCTGCAGTATGGGGTTCAGCCTTAAATGCTGAAGAAATCGAAATCTGGACGGATGTTAATGGCATGATGACCGCTGACCCACGGATTGTTAAAAAGGCATTTTCTCTACCAGAACTAAGTTATACAGAAGCGATGGAGTTAAGCTATTTTGGGGCAAAGGTGATTTATCCGCCAACGATGATTCCGGCTTTCATGAAGAAAATCCCCATTGTAATTAAAAACACCTTTGAACCAGACTTCGCCGGAACCTATATTAAAAGTGATGTAAAAACATCCAGCCTGCCTATCAAAGGGATTTCATCTATTGATCACATCAGCATCATCAACCTCACCGGTAGTGGCATGGTGGGCAAAGCCGGGTTCAGCGGAAGGTTATTTTCGCTTCTCTCCCGTGAGCAGATTAATGTCGTGCTCATTACCCAATCATCGTCAGAACACAGCATTACTTTTGCCGTGAAACCCACAGATGCCGGTCAGGCCATTGCCTTAATCAAAAAAGAATTCGAACTGGAGCTGGATGCCAATAAACTGGCTTTACCCGAAGTGGAAAACAACCTGGCCGTTTTGGCCATTGTGGGCGAAAACATGAAACGCACGCCGGGCATGAGTGGCCGTTTGTTTGGCGCACTTGGCCGCAACGGAATCAATGTTAGGGCCATAGCACAAGGCTCTTCAGAATATAATATCTCTGTAATCATCAGCAAAAATGATTTATCAAAAGCTGTAAACGCTGTTCACGATGCCTTCTTTACTGATTTAAAGAGAACCCTAAATATCTTCTGTCTGGGAACAGGAAACATCGGCAAAACCTTATTTAACCAGCTGAAAGAACAAATGCCATTCCTTGCTGAAAATAATGATTTGCAGGTAAAAGTAACCGGCATCTGCAATACCCGCAAAATGGTTTTCAATGCAGATGGCTTATCACTGGAGAATTGGGAAAACGATTTGAATGAAAATGGTGAGCAGGCTGATTTGGCAGGGTTTGTAGCAAAAATGAAAGCCATGAATTTACCAAACTGCGTTTTTGTCGACAATACCGCCGCTGAAAAACCTATCGAATTCTATCAGGGTGTTTTTGAAAGCAGTATTTCTGTAGTTACCTGCAACAAAAAAGGCAATTCGGCAGATTACGCACAATACAAATCATTTAAAGATACTGCCCGTAAGTTTGGCGTAGATTTTTATTATGAAACCAATGTAGGTGCAGGTCTTCCAATCATCCGTACCCTAAAAGAATTGATGATGAGTGGAGATAAAGTGGCGCGTATTGAAGCCATTTTATCCGGAACTATCTCTTACATTTTCAATAACTTTAAAGGTGAAGCGGGATTTTACGAAACCGTAAAAGAAGCACAGGAGTTGGGCTATACCGAGCCTGATCCACGGGATGATTTGAATGGAAAAGATTTCATGCGTAAAATGTTAATCCTAGCCCGTGATGCGGGTTATCCATTGGAAGCTGCTGATGTAAAAATTGATAACATTCTGCCCGAAGTCTGTTTAAATGCCACTTCCGTTGAAGATTTCTATGCTGAATTGCAAAAGAATTCGGTTTATTTTGAGGACTTGAAAAACCAGGCGGCCAATGATGGGAAAGTGCTGCGCTACATCGGAAAACTGGAAGATGGCCATGTAGAAATCAGTCTGCAAATGGTAAATGACAGTCACCCTTTCTATATGCTTTCAGGAAGTGACAATATCATCTCATTCACCACTGACCGATACAAATCCCGTCCATTAGTAGTGAAAGGCCCTGGAGCTGGTGCAGAAGTTACTGCCGCAGGAGTTTTTGCCGACATCATTAATGTAGGTACTTTAAACAACTAGTACCATGAATCCGGTTTTAGCAGATAAGAATGAAATCATAAACTTGGTTGATCAGGCAATAATTGATGTTAACAGCATGACGGAAAAATCATGGAACAATAAACCTCAACCCTCAAAATGGTCTAAGAAAGAATTACGGGGTCATTTGATCGATAGTGCATCGAATAATATCCAGGATGAATGGGTGCTTTATCAAAATTATCAGATCTGCCGGGTAATTAAAAACATTCCGGAAGAAAAGCTCCAGAATAACGGTGACACCGGAAAAGGAAAAAGAGAGCTGCATACACTTTCTTATTTTATTGAAGATGATGTTGTGCATTTAAAATATCATATAAACCAAATAACCGCTTAACAATAGCTAAGCCAATTAATAATGAAAAATAGTATAAAAGTTTTCGCTCCCGCTACAGTAGCCAACGTAGTTTGCGGTTTTGATGTATTGGGTTTTGCGGTAAATCAGCCGGGCGATGAAGTGGAAATGCGTTTAACCGATACCCTAGGCGTAATCATCAAAAACATTACCGGCGATGGTGGCCGTTTGCCCCTTGATGCTGCAAAAAATACGGTAAGTGCCAGCGTGCAACATTACCTGCAACATGTAAATCGTTTGGATATTGGCGTTGAAATTGAACTGCATAAAAAAATGCCTATTGGCAGTGGATTAGGTTCCAGTTCGGCCAGTACGGTTGCCGGCTTATTTGCAATAAATAAGTTAATGGGCGATTTATTAACCCCTAAAGAACTGGTCCCTTTTGCGATGAAAGGTGAAGAACTGGCCTGCGGTTATGGGCATGCTGATAATGTAGCACCGGCCATTTTAGGTGGTTTTGTGCTAATAAGAAGTTACGAACCACTTGATGTAATTTCATTACCAACCCCTGCCGGAATGTATGCCGCAATTGTTTATCCGGAGGTGGATGTACCCACTAAAGATGCCCGCCAAATGATTCGCAGCAAGGTTTTGCTTAAAGATGCGGTTACCCAGTGGGGAAATGTTGCCGGTTTGGTTAGCGGATTATTTATGAATGATTTTGATTTAATCGGCCGCAGCATGAAAGATGTGCTGGTAGAACCTACGAGATCCATTCTAATCCCGGGTTTCGAAGAAATGAGGGCTATTGCGATGGAAAACGGCGCCATCGGGTTCGGTATCTCAGGTTCCGGCCCTTCCGTTTTTGCGCTGACAAAAGATGAAGAAACGGCAAAGAAAATCACTAAAGCACAGCAACAACACCTGCATAAAATTAACATAAACAGCAAAGCCTACGTTTCTTCCGTGAATGCCGAAGGACCAAAAGTAATGTAAATAATGCTGGAAGGCAGAAGGCGTAAAGGCTGCGGGTTAAACGCCCAAAACCTTCCAACCTCCCAACCTTCCAACTTTCCAACCTTTTACAAATGAAACTATATTCAACCAATAATAAAGACTTAAGCGTTTCTTTTAAAGAAGCTGTTTTTAACAGCATGCCTCAGGATAAAGGCTTGTATATGCCGGTAGAAATTCCGGAACTGGACGCTGATTTCATCCAGAACATTGAAAAGTATTCTCTACCAGAAATTGCTTATAAAGTAGCTTCAATACTTCTTAAAGATGAAATTCCGGCAGATGATTTAAAGACTTTGATTGAAGATGCTATTAACTTTGAGGCGCCTGCTGTAAAACTAGATGATCAAACATTTGTACTGGAACTTTTCCACGGACCCTCGCTGGCATTTAAAGATTTTGGTGCCCGTTTCATGAGTCGGGTGATGGCTTATTTTCTTAAAGACGGAGAGCAGTTACTGGATGTTCTGGTAGCCACTTCCGGCGATACGGGAGGTGCTGTTGCCCTCGGATTTTTAGGCGTACCCAACACCAGGGTAACCATTCTTTATCCGGAGGGAAAGGTAAGCCCGATCCAGGAATTACAACTGACGACCAATGGCCGGAACATCAGGGCAATTGAAATCAAGGGAACATTTGATGATTGTCAGGCTTTGGTTAAACAGGCTTTTGCCGATGAAGAATTAAATGCCAGATTCAGGTTAACATCAGCCAATTCCATCAATATTTCAAGATTGATTCCTCAAACCTTTTATTATTTCAATACTTATGCACAATTGAAAAGAGCAGGTTTACAGGATGTTATTTTCTCGGTCCCAAGTGGAAATTTCGGCAACATTGGTGCGGGCTTACTTGCGTATAAAATGGGTTTACCAGTTAGACAATTTATCGCTGCAACAAATATCAATGATACGGTGCCCCGTTTCCTGGAAAGTGGCCTTTACGAAACAAAACCATCCACACAAACCTATTCTAATGCCATGGATGTAGGTGCACCAAGTAACTGGGTGCGCATCATGGATTTATTTGACCATGACATTGACACTTTGAAAAAGGTAGTGACTGCTTACCGTTTTAATGATGAGGAAACCCTTGCAGGGATTAAAGACATTGATAAAAAATTTAATTATGTGGCTTGTCCGCATACCGCAATCGCTTACTTAGCCATTGAACGGTACAGAGCAGAAAACCCGGCAAACGATAACGCTGCTGTATTTTTATCAACGGCGCATGCCTGCAAATTTCCCGATATTTTTCCAGCGGATATGGCAGCCAAAATTGAAATCCCTGAACAGGTAACAGCCTTAACCAGCAGACCAAAACAGGCCGATCAGTTAGGGGCGGATTTTGAAGGATTTAAACATTATTTATTAAATGCATCAGAAATGCCTGATTAAAAATTCAAAAACATTAACCCGAATAAAAGGGCTGAATCAATATTCAGCCCTTTCCGGTATCATTTGGCACTATGTGATTTCAAAGACTGAATCTCACGCTTTAATGCTTCAATCTGCTCCTGCTGTTCTTTGATGCTACCAACCAGTAGGGGGATTAAACTTTCATAATCAACCTTCGTAAGCGTAGCCGACCGATAAGCGTTTTTACCTGTTGCATAATCTTTAGCCTGTACCTTTACGATTTCGGGTACAGCCGATTTAGCTTCCGTTCCGATAAAACCATATTGTTGTTTAGGAGAAATTTTTAATTTTTCTGCCCATGCTTTATCATAATTAAAACTAACTGGTTGTAATTTAGAAACCGTTTCCAATGAATTGGTAACTGGTTTCACATTGTTTTGTGCTACTTCCTGTGCACTAATCTGTAGAGATGCGGCAACTAAAAATGCCGCAAATGTAAATGAAATTGCTCGTTTCATATGATTTATAAATTTAGATTAAAAGATAAACTGCCGCAATAGCCGAATAGCCATGCGAATTAAAAACAGGGATAAAAAATGATTACCCCAATGGTGGAGGTGTTATTACCTCAGGGAAATAGGTTTTTTTAAACGTATGATCCGGAATGATCAACTTTTTCTCAGTGATAAAGCATGTACACACATCCGTAACAGAAAAGAAATGATTGGTGAAATATTCAGTTTCCACTTTCTTTTCCTCTTTTTCAGTCGCATCATCATTGGTAGATGTATATTCCAGTTCAGTTGGCGAATATTTAATATACGACATGGCATTACTCACCTTTATAAAAAAAGTGACCGTAATACAAATGATCAATATATACTTCAAACCAGTGAATTTCATTGTTACAAATATAGGTTGTACAAACTCTCTAACAATCTAATTGCGTTAAAGTTCTGTCAGAATTCTTTTCATTTCATCGGTAGCAATTTGAATATCAACTGCCGAAGTCCGCCAATTTACAAAGGCTGCACGAATACCCTTCACACTATTATACGTGGTTGAGGTCATGAATACTTTACCGGTAGTATTTAACCGATGAAGAAATTCATCTAAGTGATTTTTATCTTTTAACGAAAAGCAAACGGTATTCAATCGCACAGGTGCAAGCATTTCGAATGCCTCATTACTTTCTATAAACTCAGCAAACAGTAAAGCATGACCCACATTGTTTTCTACAATTTCCTGATAGCCCGACTTGCCATAACTCATTAAACTAAACCAGGCGGGTAATGCTTTTAAGCGTCGGGAGTTTTCCGGCAGGAAATTGAGGTAATTAAAGTTCTCTAGCGGATTACCCAGATACGCTGCATTTGCATTTTGGAAAGTTTCCATCTGTAGCCGCTTATGCTTCTCCTTTAAAAAGAATACTGCACTTTCGTAAGGTACATTTAGCCATTTATGACAGTCGATAGTGATGCTGTCTGCCTGCTCCCAACCCGCTACCAGGTGTTGATATTTTGGTGAACAAGCTGCAAAACCACCAAAGGCTGCATCGATATGCCACCAGAAATTATATTTTTTATGCAACTTTTGAATGGTTATGAAATCATCGAAGTCGACGGTATTGACAGTCCCTGCACTGGAAATCAAGATAAAAGGTTCACCATTTAGTGCCACAATTTTATCTTCCAGATCGGCTACATCCAATGCTTCCCGGTTACCGGGCAACACTTTAATTTTAACGACATTATTGCTTCCTATTCCAAGTATAGAAAGCGATTTCATTGCTGATGAATGCGGCGTAGCTGATAAAACTTTGATCAAACCACTCACGCCATCTTTTGCAAAATCTTTTCCGGCTTGCTTGCCAATCCATTGTCTGGCACTCCCTAAACACGTGAAGTTTGACATGGTGGCGCCGGTAACAAAACCGCCAAAAAAATCATCAGGCAAATTAAAAAGAGACAATAAAAGCCTGATGGTTTCGAATTCTATTACTGCAGAAATATCGCCATTCCCTTTTGCCGATTGTGTATTTTGGTCATAAACGGAAGCCAACCAGTCGCCGGCAATGGCAGCAGGAGTAGTTCCACCAGTTACAAAGCCCCAAAACCTGGGTCCTGATGACGCCACCATTGCAGGTTCAAATCTATCATTAAAAAATTGGAGCGCACCCAAAGTGCCCAAACCGTCTTCATGTAAACCCACTTCCTGATCAGGATTTACTTTGCCAGTTGTCAGTCTGTTATGCAGATGATTTAAATAGTCTGAACTTTGCTGCTGTACCTGAGTAAGAATTTCATCAAGTTGAGCTAAGTCTTTATGTAAGTGGTTCATTTGTAATTCTTATGGGTAATCAAAAACAGTTTAATTCAAGCATTTTAGAAAATTGCTTTCGCTATTTGCTTCGTTTGTTCTGGTCTGCCCATGGTATAAAAGTGCAGTACGGGCACACCAAAATCCATCAACTCCTTGCATTGCTTAATCATTGCAGCTGTACCGATTTCTTTTGCTTCAGCATTGCTTTTAGCATGGGATAAAGCATCAGTTAATTCATCCGGCAGGTCTATATGGAAAATTTTAGGCAACACATTTAATTGCGTGAGGGTGCTGATTGGTTTCAAACCTGGAATAATCGGCACATTGATATCATTCTCTCTGCATTTCTTTACGAAGTCGAAATATTTCTGATTATCAAAAAACATTTGTGTTACAATGAACTCTGCACCCATATCTACCTTTTTTTTCAGATACTTAAAGTCGGCATTTAAATTGGGTGCTTCAAAGTGTTTTTCAGGGTAACCGGCAACACCAATGCAAAAATCACTTTTGAAGGTATCAATATCTTCATGCAAAAATTTACCTTCATTGTGGTTTTTGATATGTTGGATGAGGTCTGTCGCATAACAATGTCCGCCTTTTGTAGGAATGAAAGAATGATCGGCAGCACGGGCATCACCACGCAGGGCCAATACATTGTCTATTCCCAAAAACTGTAAATCGATCAATGCATTTTCGGTTTCTTCCTTGGTAAACCCTCCACAAATTAAGTGGGGTACTGCATCAATTTTGTATTTATGAATAATTGCGGCACAAATAGCAATCGTACCCGGCCGCTTGCGGTAAGATACCTTTTGCAGCAAGCCGTTATCCTGTTCTTTATAAATATAATCTTCACGCAGGGAAGTTACATCAATAAAGGGCGGATTAAATTCCAGTAAAGGATCAATGGCATCGTAAATCCACTGGATACTCTGGCCTTTAATTGGCGGCAATAGTTCAAAAGAGAATAAGGTTTTACCCTTGGCGTTTTTTATATGGTTGGTTATTTTCATTGGGTTAAAGGTTGCAGGTTAAAAGTCTGGGGAGGGCTAATTGAACAATTGTTTGATAATAGTTTATAAATCCGTTTAATAGTTTTTCGCGTCGTTTCCAGTTTAATGAGTATAGCCTTTAAATCCGGTTCAGTGATAAAATTCAAATCATAAAAAATACAATTGTGTTTCGACTTTGTAAACAGAACCTCTAGCTTCTGATTGAGCTCATTTGGCCAAATCTTTCTTTGTTAGGAAAATCCGAAGATGCCAAATAAATTTCCTTTGATAAGATTCTTGCCTGTTTCCAAACATCTAAATCAGTATAATTTTCTTTTCCATATGAACCTTTGCTATAGCCTATCGCATTCTATACATCCAAAGCGGTAACCTTCAACTCATAACCCAAAACCTTAATAAGCCAAATTCGGACTCAGCCATCTTTCTACTTCTTCTATTGACATATTTTTACGCAGGGCATAATCTTCAATCTGGTCTTTGGTAATTTTTCCCAATCCGAAATACCTGGATTCAGGATGTGCGAAATAAAACCCACTCACTGCCGCCGTTGGGTACATGGCATAACTTTCTGTTAAACGAAGTCCGATCTGGTTTTCAGCATCTAACAATTCAAATAAAGTACCTTTCTCCGTGTGTTCCGGACAGGCCGGATAACCAGGTGCGGGACGAATTCCGGCATATTCCTCTTTAATTAATTCAGCGTTTGAAAGATCCTCATCTTTGGCATAACCCCAATATTCTTTACGCACCCGCTCATGCATGCGTTCGGCAAAAGCTTCCGCCAAACGATCAGCCAGGGCCTTTGCCATAATGCTGTTGTAATCATCATGGTTTGATTCAAATTCTTCAACCAAGGCATCAATTCCAATACCCGTAGTTACTGCAAAGCCACCAAAATAATCCTGAATACCACTTTCTTTCGGGGCAATAAAATCTGATAAGGCATAATAAGGTTGTCCGTCAACTTTTTCTGCCTGCTGGCGAAGGGTGTGTATGGTTACCAGTCTGGAGTCTTGAGTCGCTAGTCCTGAGTCGCCGTTATGAATTCCGACTTCCGACTCCGGACTCCGGACTTCCAGTTCAATATCGTCTCCAACCGCATTTGCTGGCCAAAAACCAATCACCCCTCTGGCGGTCAGTAATTTTTCATCCAGAATCCGCTTCAATAACTTTTGTGCATCATCAAAAAGTTTTTTGGCTTCGTCACCTACGTTTTTATCATCAAAGATTTTAGGATAGCTTCCGCGTAGTTCCCATGTGTGGAAAAACGGTGTCCAATCAATGTAAGGAACGAGTTCTTCTAATGGATAATGATCAAATACCCGGATTCCGGTAAATTCCGGTACAGGAAGATCTGGTTTAAAATCGATCTTAAATTTATTTTCCCGTGCCTGTTCAAGCGTTTTAAAGCGCTTATCAGAACGCTTGTTTAAATGCGCTTCGCGGGCTTTATCATATTCAGCCCTGATGCCTGCTACATAATCATCCTTTGTTTCCGGATTCATTAAGGTACTGCAAACTGTTACACTTCTGGAAGCATCAAGCACATGAATGGCTGGCCCTGAATAATTTGGAGCCACCTTAACAGCAGCATGAATTCTGGATGTAGTTGCACCACCAATAATCAATGGAATGGTAAAGCCTTCACGTTCCATCTCCTTGGCAAAGTGAACCATTTCGTCTAAAGATGGCGTAATCAATCCGCTTAGTCCAATAATATCTGCATTGATTTCTTTGGCTTTTTTGATGATTTCCTGTGCCGGAACCATCACGCCCATATCTACAATTTCAAAGTTATTACAGGCTAAAACTACGCCTACGATATTTTTACCAATATCATGCACATCACCTTTTACGGTAGCCATCAGCACTTTTCCGGCTGATGAACTTTGATTCTGATCCGGATTATCCAGTTTTTCCTGCTCAATGAACGGCAATAAATACGCCACAGCCTTTTTCATTACACGAGCAGATTTTACCACCTGGGGCAAAAACATTTTCCCGGCACCGAATAAATCACCAACAATATTCATCCCATCCATCAGCGGCCCTTCAATCACCTGAATCGGACGGGCATATTTCTGTCGTGCTTCTTCTACATCATCATCCAGGTATTCTACAATTCCTTTAACTAAAGAATGTGATAATCTTTCTTCCACTGAGCCCTTTCTCCATTCCTCATCCTTAACCACTTCCTTACCTTTTGATTTTACGGTATCGGCATATTCTACCAAACGTTCGGTGGCATCATCTCTCCGGTTGAGCAATACATCCTCTACACGTTCCAGAAGTTCAGGTGGAATTTCCTGGTAAACTTCGAGCATCCCTGCATTTACAATCCCCATATCCAGGCCTGCCTGAATGGCGTGATAGAGAAAAGCCGAGTGCATGGCTTCCCTAACAGTATTGTTTCCCCTGAATGAGAATGAAATATTAGAAACCCCGCCGCTCACTTTAGCATGCGGGAGATTTTCTTTGATCCAACGGGTGGCATTGATAAAATCAACAGCATAGTTATTGTGCTCTTCCAGTCCGGTGGCAACAGTTAAAATGTTTGGGTCGAAGATGATATCTTCCGCAGGAAATCCAATTTCATGCACCAAAATATCATAACTTCTTTTACAAATCTCTTTTCTGCGCTCGTAGTTATCGGCCTGGCCTTGTTCATCGAAAGCCATCACCACTACAGCAGCACCGTATTGCATAATTTTACGGGCACTTTCGCGGAATTTATCCTCGCCTTCTTTTAAAGAGATTGAATTCACAATTCCTTTTCCCTGCAGGCATTTCAAACCATTTTCAATCACCGACCATTTAGAGGAATCGACCATGATGGGCAACTTTGCAATGTCGGGTTCGGAGGCGATCAGGTTTAAAAATTTGGTCATGGCTGCTTCCGAATCCAGCATTCCCTCGTCCATGTTCACATCAATCACCTGTGCACCACCTTCAACCTGTTGCAAGGCCACGGCGAGCGCAGCTTCGTAATCACCCCCTAAAATCAGCTTCGAAAATTTAGGCGAACCGGTAATATTGGTTCTTTCCCCAACGTTTACGAAAATACTTTCAGGCGTAATGGTTACGGGCTCCAGGCCACTTAACCGCATAAACGGCTGAATTTCCGGAATTTTTCTTGGTGATGCTTTTCTGGCATTCGCCGCGATACAGCCGATATGTTCGGGCGTGGTACCACAGCAACCTCCTACGATATTAACAAAGCCAGAAGCGATAAAGTCATCTACTAAGTGTGCTGTCTCATGCGGTTGCTCATCATAAGCACCAAATTCATTGGGCAAACCTGCATTTGGATAGGCAGAAACGTAACATCCCGCTTTTGCGGCTAACTCTTCAATATGCGGACGCATTTCTTTCGCGCCCAATGCACAGTTGAAACCTATACTTAAAGGTTTTGCGTGCATCACTGAGTTTAAAAAAGCCTCGGCAGTTTGTCCGGATAGGGTCCGACCAGAAGCATCGGTAATCGTACCGGAAATCATAATCTCCAATTTACGGCCAATAACTTCTTCATATTTTTTGATGGCCACAATAGCCACTTTGGCATTCAGCGTATCGAAAATGGTTTCAATCAGCAATACATCTGAGCCCCCATCTACCAAACCGCGCACCTGCTCGTAATAAGCGGTCTCCAATTCATCAAAGTAAACCGCCCGGTAACCCGGATCATTTACATTGGGCGACATGGAAAGCGTTCTATTGGTTGGGCCAATGGCACCGGCAACGAAACACTTACGATCTGGATTAGCAGCCATAAACTCATCTGCCGCTTCCTTTGCCACTCTAGCACCTTCATAACTTAATTCATACGACAAATCTTCCATCTGGTAATCCGCCATGGAGATTCTTTGCGTACTAAAGGTATTGGTTTCGATAATATCTGCGCCAGCGGCTAAATATTCGAGATGTATGGCTTTGATAATATCCGGACGGGTGATGTTCAGCAAATCATTATTGCCTTTCACATCGCAAGGATGATCCTTAAACCGTTCCCCTCTAAAATCTTCTTCGGTAAGCGTATAACGTTGAATCATCGTGCCCATCGCACCATCGATGACTAAAATACGTTTTTCTAATTCTTCTCTTATGCTCATTCTGTTATTAGATGTGAGAGACGAGAGGAGTGATCTGAGAAATTAAGACATTTATAATTGGCCTCAAATCTCAAATCTAATTTCTCAAATCTCAAAAAAGCTTATTCAAAAAGTTGGCACATGGATCGTACTTCCTTAACTTATCTTTCTCCCGGTTAACCGAGATTAGAATGTAGCACCTTGTTGGCACAGGTTGCTAAGACTTCGTTGGGTCTAATCCCTCCGTCTTTCTTAATAAGCATACAAAAATGCAACAAAGCAACATCATTTCCAAAATTTATCGCTTCGCTGCCAAATAAAATTACAAAGGCCATGCAAATATGCACGGCCTTTAAAATATTGTTTTGTCATTAACCTGAAACCAGATAAATCCAGCGGTCAGAATTTAGTGAATTATCTTCTGCTACCGAAGAGACGTAGTAAAGAAACAAATAAGTTAATGAATGTGATATAAAGTGACAACGCACCCATTATTGCTAATTTTTTGCTGTCGGCCAATGCAATTTCATTTCCGCTTTCATCCAAACCTTCACCAATTCTTTTAATTTCCTGAACCTTATAAGCGGTAAGCGCAGTAAAAATAGCCACACCAACAAAGCCTAAAATGTAGTTCAGCGTTTCGCTGCCGATAAAGAAGTTGATCAGACTTACGATAACCAAACCGATTACGCCAGCCATTAGTATTGGTCCGAATTTACTTAAATCAACATCTGTAGTGTATCCCATGATAGCCATTACAGCAAAAATAACGGCTGCTGCAACGAAGCAAATGGCAATAGATGTTGTTGTGTAAATTAAAAGAATAAAGCCCAACATCACACCTGTTAGTAAAGAATACAACAGAAAAATACCCACTAATGCAGGGAAGGATAATCTTTGCATAGCAGCACCCATCAACATCACTAAACCCAGTGGCGCAAAGATGGCAATGTATCCAAATATGGTAAATCCTTTTTCAGCTACTAAATAGGATAAAATTCCTGGCGAATTTGCCAATACAAATGCAGAAGCGCTTGATATTAACAAAGCAACGAACATCCATAAGAATACGCTGGCAAAGAATTTTTTAGACACTGTGTTTTCCTGCACGAACACGCTATTGCCCTGATATTGATAATTTTGTTGTTCCATTTTTATTTGTGTATTTAAATAATTATAAAAATAATACTTTAATTCAGTCTTTTTGTCAGCAATTCTTCAACTTTTTTGAAGAACTGTAACGGTTTTAATGTACGCCAGGGCAGGTGATCGAAAGCACCTCCAAAATTAATGTAATAATCAATGTTGTTATCTTTAAACTCCCTGATAACATGTTCCTGGAAATTTACCCCAACAATCCAGCCATCTTCCACTTCCTGAAACCATTCTTCATAATAACTATCGTCTGATGAATGAAAGTTCAATACATTTTCTCCGATTAATACAAACTTATTAATGCCTTCATCCATCATGAGTTCCAAAATATCGCGTTTCAGCAACATGATGTCGTTGTTGATGGCATCATTCCATTCGCCGATAAACTCAATAATCGCGTAACCTCTATCATAATCCGCATACAATACTTTCATGTACAAGGTATTGGAACCAAACTCATCCCATTGCGGGTGCAACAGAAAATTATAGATCTGCTTATCAAAGTACAGTTCAGAGTATTCGGTATTGTAGAATGGCGATCGCTCATCCTCTGCCGAGATATAATCATCTCTCCACTGGTAATACGGCTCTATCTCGTGCATGTTTTTTTTAATTATTGAATGAGTGAATTTTGAATGAGAGAATGCTAAAATTACTTCCAAATTCAATCATTTCATCCTTCTCTCATTCTAACATTTCTCAGTGTCCTGCTTCTACTGCTTTACGCACACTTCCATGTTTACTCAGCAAATCTGCAGCTATTTCATAGCTCACATTTAATTCATCAGCTACCATTTGCGTTCCGCGATCAACCAGTTTATGATTAGTTAACTGCATATCTACCATTTTGTTTCCAACCACACGCCCCAATTGCACCATTACGGTGGTACTCAGCATATTTAAAACCAATTTTTGTGCTGTGCCCGATTTCATTCGCGTAGAACCGGTAATAAATTCAGGTCCAACGACCACTTCTACCGGAAAATCAGACGCTGCAGCAATGGGTCCATCAGTATTGCAGACAATGCAACCTGTTAAAACTCCATGCTGGCGTGCGGTATTTAAACCTCCAACCACATATGGTGTGGTGCCGGATGCAGCTAAACCTACCAGGCAATCCTTTTCATTAATATGAAATGCCTGTAAATCTTTCCAGGCCTGCAGGCTGTCATCTTCAGCAAATTCTACAGCCTTTCTGATGGCAGAATCCCCGCCGGCAATAATACCAACTACAGTATCGAAAGGAACACCATAAGTTGGTGGACATTCGGACGCATCTACCACACCTAAGCGGCCGCTGGTACCTGCCCCTATATAAAAAAGCCGACCGCCCTTTTTCATTCTCTCGGCAACGGCCGAAGTTAATTTCTCAATCTGAGGCAAAGATTTTTCAACAGCAAAGGCTACGGTTTTGTCTTCATTGTTAATCCCCTGCAAAACTTCCATTACCGACATTTCATCAATGTGGTTATAATTTGATTCTTGCTCGGTAACTCTATTCATAAATTTATTTTTGATAAAATTCGGTAAATTCTTTCTAAAATCTACCCTAAAAATTTAAAAATATAGATTGCCACTTGATAGAGCAGATGTTATACTGTTAATTTATGTGAAATATTATAAACAAAAGACAAGAAATTGCAGTTAAAAATATATCAACCCGCTTATTTTCATAAATTTGCCTAACGCCAATGAAAAAGAATACCCGAAAAAACATACTGATTGCCATCAGCTATTCTGTGATTTTGATAGCAGGAATGTATTTGGGTATTAAGTTTATTAAAGATCAGGGATTTGGCGTTACCAGAAGACCTCAACTGGCCAGCAATAGTGATGAAAAACTGGAAGAAATTCTGCATATCATCAATAAAAATTATGTAGATGATATCAATACAGATTCGCTGCAAAACTTACCTATTGATAGTGTACTCCACCAGCTGGATCCACACAGTGTATATTTGCCTCCTACCGATGCGCAAGACATGACCAATAACCTGGAAGGGAATTTTGAGGGCGTTGGCATTGAATACTATATGCTGAACGACACCATGATGGTAACAGGCGTGGTGAAGGATGGACCGGCATATCAGGCGGGCATTAAGCTGGGTGATAAAATCCTGGTGATCGATACCACTATGGTTAGTGGCAGAAATTTACCAAAAGAACAATTAACAGGAAGATTCAGGGGAAAGGCTGGTAGCGGCGTGGGCGTTACCTTATTGCGCAGCGGCACACAGGTACAAAGCCGGCTGATGGTTACCCGGGGTAAAGTGAATATCAGCAGCATTGACGCTGCCTACATGATGAACCCGGAAACCGGGTACGTGAGGATTAGTAAATTCGGTGCCAATACAGACGGTGATTTCGCAGCCGCGGCCGCAAACCTAAAGGCAAAAGGAATGAAAAAGCTGATCCTTGATTTACGCGATAATGGCGGCGGTTACTTTTCTGCAGCTACAGGCCTGGCCGATCAGTTTCTGCCCGAAAATAAATTAATTGTATACACCCAGGGTAAGCATGAACCCCGCACAGATTATTATTCGACCGGGACAGGAGCCTTTCAAAATGGGAAGCTTGCCATCCTAATCAATGAAAACACCGCATCAGCAAGTGAAATCGTTGCAGGTGCCATTCAGGATCTGGGCCGTGGAATAATTGTAGGTCGGCGGTCTTTCGGAAAAGGACTCGTTCAGGAACAGTTTGCTTTTGGAGATGGCTCTGCCTTAAATTTAACCATTGCCCGCTATTATACGCCATCTGGGCGAAGCATTCAGAAATCATATAAAAAAGGATATGATGCGTACAAACATGAGCTTGATGAAAGGATGCTTGACGGGGAGTTAACCGGTGATCACACCTCCTTTCAGGATTCGATAGAAAAAAGTGAGGGTGTTAATATGCAGCAACATAAAAGGGCTAAAACTGTTGGCGGGATTCAGCCAGACATTTTTGTAAAACTGGATACTACCGGATATAACAAGTTTTACGCTAACCTGGTGAGCAAAAAAGTGCTGTCTGATTATGTTTTTAATGTATTGACCAACCGCTATAGTGCTGCTTTTGTAGAACAAAATATTAATAATTTTGCCCTGAGTGATAATGAGTTTAAAGATTTTATAGGCTACTTGCAAAGAAAAAATGTAACTATAGACCGCTTTCAGCTTTATGCTGCAAAATCAATTATCCTGAACGATTTAAAAGCCCTGCTCTGCCGTTACTATCTGGGAGACGTGGGCTACTACCGATCTGTTAATCAAACGGATAATGCGGTAAGACAGGCTTTAACCAATCTTCAGTAAATCACAGACAGGTTTCAAAAGCAGACCAATTTTATGATTCAAAGATTAGCTGGATATTGATCTTATACTTCGATTTCGAACAAACTCAAACTTATGCCTTCATAATGCCTGGGTAAACCATCCGTTTTTGCCATCGTCACTATACCAACATCATCAAAACCACAACTGGTATAGTAATTCAATAGTTTTTTATTATCTGCCCAGGTATCCATGCGGATATATTTAATCTGGTGTGCTGTGGCATATTGTTTGGCCCAGCTAATGATTTTTTTCACAAAGGATTGCCCCCGGAAATCGGGATGACTTACAATCCTGTGGATATAGATGGCTTCATGATCCCGGTCACCCCAAATCAGCTGATCATTAAACGTAACTGCAAAAACACAAGCCACTACACCATCCACCAGTATTTTATACTGTCGGTTTTCAGCAATTTCCGTTTCCACCAGTTCTGCACTGAATCCCTGCCAATGTTTATGAAATACCTTTTTCTGATGGGCAACAGCGATATCATAAAATTTAAATATCGTGTCAAAATCTGATAAAAGGCTGTTTTTGACTTCGATTTGCATGGCAGCGAAGATATGGAATTCAGACTTAATTGTTTAAACCTGATTGACGTGGAAATACTTTTTGCTATTCATCCTCATCATTTTCAGGGCCGACATTCGCAAAAAGATTGAAACAAAAAGCAGGGCTGCAACTCCATATGGAATGCTGTCCCTGCTTTTCTATTATTTTTAAAATATACTTTCAGCTTTCAAACAGCTTATTTCTGCCTGAAGAAGATCTGAATTGGTGCACCGGAGAAATTAAAATTCTCTCTTAATTTATTCTCAATGAAACGTTTGTACGGATCTTTAATATATTGAGGCAGGTTACAGAAAAACGCAAACATAGGAGATGTGCCATTGATCTGTGTGATGTATTTAATTTTGATGTGTTTCCCTTTTAATGCTGGTGGCGGGAATTTTTCAATCAATGGTAACATCACATCATTTAATTTTGATGTCGGAATTTTTTTACCCCTGTTTTTAGCCACTTCCAAAGCAGCTTCAATGGCTTTAAAGATTCTTTGCTTATTCAATACCGATGTAAACACGATCGGCACATCAGTAAATGGACGGATACGCTCATGAATCTGCTCTTCAAAAGCTTTCATCGTCTGCGTATTTTTTTCAATCAGATCCCATTTGTTTACCAGGATTACGATACCTTTTTTATTTTTTTCGGCCAGGTGGAAAATATTGATATCCTGGCTTTCAATTCCTTCCTGGGCATCGATCATTAACACTACCACATCGGCTTCTTCCAAAGCTTTGATGGTACGCATGACCGAATAAAATTCCAGATTTTCTTTAACCTTGGTTTTTTTACGTAAACCAGCTGTATCGATCAACATAAATTCATGGCCAAACTGGTTATAATGAATTTTGATGGAATCGCGGGTGGTGCCTGCATTCGCTGTTACAATATTTCTTTCTTTACCAATCAGCGCATTAACCAAAGATGATTTACCTACATTCGGTCTGCCTGCAATGGTAATTTTTGGCAATTGATTTTCTTCTTCCGGAATATCTTCAAAATGTTTAACCACATCATCCAATAACTCTCCTGTTCCGGAACCGGTCATGGAAGAAAGGGGATAAATCTCGCCCAATCCGAATCCATAAAAAGTACTGATTTCACTATATAAGGCCGTATTATCCACCTTATTGGCACAAACAAATACGGGTTTATTACTGCGGCGAAGTACTTGTGCAATATCATCATCCAGATCAGTAATGCCAGTGGTAACGTCTACCATAAAAACCAGCACGCTGGCCTCTTCAATGGCAATCATTACCTGCTCACGGATTGCTGCTTCATAAACATCTTCGGAGTTGGCCACATAACCACCGGTATCAATTACGGTAAATTGTCTGTTGGTCCACTCCCCTACGCCATAATGCCTGTCGCGGGTTACACCGCTCACATCATCAACGATGGCTTTACGACTTTCGGTTAATCTGTTAAAAAGGGTACTTTTGCCTACGTTTGGCCTGCCTACGATGGCGATAATATTACTCATGGGTGTTCTATTGATAGTTAATGGCTTATAGTTAACGGTCGTGGTGCTTAAGCAAGCTGCTTAAACTATTTGGCTATCAGCCATTGACTATCAACTACTAACCGATTCATTTCGGGCTGCAAAGGTACGGTTAATTATCGTAACCAAAGCTTTTTAAGTAGTTCTTTTTACTTCTCCAATCCGGAATTACTTTTACAAACAGCTCCAGAAACACTTTGGAATCTAAAAATTTCTCGATTTCTATCCGTGCTTCTGTACCTACCTTTTTCAGCATACTGCCGCCGGTACCGATCAGAATATTTTTTTGTGAATCGCGTTCGACTACAATTTCAGCACTGATTCTCACCATCTGGCCTTTTCCGTTTTTGAGTGCCTCATCTTTAAAGCTCTTCACAATCACCTCTGTACTGTAAGGAATTTCTTTCTGGTAATTCAGGAAGATTTTTTCGCGAACGATTTCCGAAACGAAGAAACGCTCTGAACGATCAGTCAAATCTTCTTTATCATAATACGGCGGGTGCTCAGGCAGCATTTCCAAAACGCGATCCAGTAAGCCATCAACATTGTGCTTATGCAGGGCCGATATGGCATAAATGGAAACCGGATTCAGCTTCTCCTGCCAATACGCAAGCTTTTCATCTACCTGCTCCTGTAATGCTTTATCTATTTTATTAATGAGTACAATGGTTGGGATATCCCTGTTGAGGATTTTATCCAGCACATCATCTTCATCATGTGTTTCATTGATATCGGTTACAAACAAAAGTACATCTGCATCAGTTAATGAGCCGTTTACAAAGCTCATCATACTTTCCTGCAAACTGTATTTTGGTTTAATGATACCGGGAGTATCAGAAAAAACAATCTGATATTCTTCTTCATTTACAATACCCAGGATACGGTGCCTTGTGGTTTGCGCTTTAGGTGTAATAATGCTAAGTCGCTCGCCTACAAGCACATTCATGAGGGTGGATTTACCTACATTCGGTTTACCTATTATACTAACAAAACCTGCTTTATGCGCCATTGAAATATTTTTTAAAAAAAATTTGCAGCACAAAGAAACGAATTATATCTTTGCATTCCAATTCGGAAATAGCGTTAAGGATTTAATTCAAAGAAAAAACGAGTTGTATATAATGCGGGGTGGAGCAGTTGGTAGCTCGTCGGGCTCATAACCCGAAGGTCGCACGTTCGAGTCGTGTCCCCGCTACTAAAAGGCAGTCTAAAGTCATCAGTCCAAAGTCTAACTGACTCCAGACTAAGAACTATAGAACTCAAGACTTAAAAAATGGCCCGTTCGTCTAGGGGTGAGGACGCCAGATTTTCATTCTGGAAACAGGGGTTCGATTCCCCTACGGGCTACACTTATTATCATCAAAGTTTTTAAAAGGCTGAAAATCAATGATTTTCAGCCTTTTATGCTTTACGAATATATCAAAAAGTATACGATTTTTTTGGGGGGGGATTAATTCCAAGTATATACTTTTGATCATCTGAATAAGAAGAAATTATTCCTTACCTCTCTTGATGTTGCGCTGAAGCTTTGATCTTTGCATCGAAAGACGCTGCAGATGCATTTGTAGATCTGTTAATAAAGCAGTTAGGATATCGTCGGAATTTGAATAGGCCATTTTTCACCCTAATTAATCATAAATATGGCCTGATTTGTTCGAAACATTATTTTGAACCAGATACAACTACTGCACCCAGTAGCACCAAAGAAGGTAAAATGTTCAGGATGGTAGGTTTTGCGTACTTAAGTCCTGTTGAATAAGGCTATATTTGAGCCGTTGCTATGCAAGGCTTGGATTAGTTGGCCACCACAAATTTGGATGACAGCTGCATGCCCGAGCCCTTTACAACCAAGATATATAACCCTGGTGAAAGATTGAAATAAATACGTTTAGATACCTCTGAGGGTTGATAGTTTACAGCATGCCTGCGGCCACTTATATCATAGCAGTCAATTCCTTCAATCGTAAATGCCAGCGGCACCTTAATATTTATATATTGACTGCAAGGATTAGGAAACAGCAATAAAGCATCCGGCTGCAATTCATCTGTTTTGCCATAACACTCCACGATGCCAATTGACATGGAAGCGGAGTAATTCATTTTGTCAATTGAATTAATATTATGCCAGGCACCATCATAAACATACATGGTCGACGGACCTGTTTTACCACGATTTGCAGAATGATATACTGCAAACCCATCTTTGTTATCATCCATTAACTGGTAGCCAATATAAAAACCTGAGGTTAATTTTAAAACAGAATCAAGCAAAATGTGATTGACCGCCCCCGCTTTTAGTTCTTTCAAAAAAATACTCTTGGTGTAAATCTCCTGCCCGGGCAAGCTTCCATCTTCCCATATCTTTATTTTTATACTGGATGTTTGACTAAAAGCTCCTAACTGTGCAACATTTAAATAAAAGCCTGGCAAAAGCAAATAGCCAGGTAGGGTGAATTTCTCGGCAAACATGACAGAAGAGGTTGCCGACAAGTAATCGGAAGGCTTTTCAGTCAGGTTGTAAGCTGTTTTTTCGTTAACCCTGATATGAGAAACCGTATCACATTGTTCAGCGTTAAACCCATAAGGGTCGTAGCCATCCATAAAGCTTGCCCCCCGCTGTAAGGGATCAAGCAATTCGATCAGCCTATTTCCTATTTTTGCAACGGAAGTGTAAGAGACACTTAACTTATTAAAATAATCGCTGCCTTGTGAATTGCAGGAAGAATACCCGCCTGTTAAACTGCCCACCAGCCTATGTTGTGGGTTGTAAAGCGGTGCTCCTGAAGAACCAGGCGCAGTAGCGCCAATATCCCATTTCACAACCTGCCACGAAGAATTGGTGATATAATCGGTATTGAATGTTGCCGAATGAAGTTGATTATAATCTATTGCAATTTGCTTATACCTGCCACCAGGATGATGGATGCAAACACCGGCTTCTGGTTGAATATCCCTTACATCCCAACCTGCATAATAAGGACGAAAAGAGGCCGGAGGTACTTCATTGAGCTTGAGCAGGGAAAAGTCAAGTTGATCAGCTGCGGCCACAAGTTTGGCGCCCGAAATGGTCTGGTCGTCGCTAATTGATGATTGTTCGCAATCATATTCATAATTAAATATAAACACAGATTCTTCTGCATGACTTTCATCGAAAATGGTATGAAAAGATGTTAGCAGATACGGTTGTTTGTCTTTTGCAGTATTGCCGATAAGTGTACCTGAGCTTAGGTTACCATCAGTAATAATTTTACATACGGCCCTTTTGTCGGTTAACCAGTTAATACCATTTTCGCAATTTATATTTTGATTGCAAGAGACAGAAACATTTTTGGTTCCCGCTTTAAAAATGCCGGTTCTATCTAAATATACTTTCGATAATTGAATGTTTCCATAATCAGTTACCTGATGAGGTATATTCAGTTCCAGCATGATTGTATCTCCGGAAACGGGAGCCAATGAGATGTGACTGTTTACACTGCTTTTTTGATGATACTTTCTTAACTGCCTTAAACCTTTGTTGTATACAAACAGCGTGACACCTTTTGATAGCTTCAGTGAATTAAAAGTCAGGTAAATGGAATATGCATTGACGCCATGTATGCCTAAGCGCCAAACCCTGCCCTGTGTGATTTGATCCCAATGGCCAGAATTTTCAGGGTTAAGGTTAACGTTTACGCGTTCTGCAAACTGATAAGATTTTATACCCGCCGCATCTTGTAATGCATTATGACTCAATAACTCCGCCTTTCCTTTGCTACTGCCGCTTAAGGTTTCGTAATTTTTTAAAGGCGTAATTCCGGCGGCAATGCTCATAGGGATGGCATCATTATAAGTTTGTGCAACCGTACAATAACTGCATGCCAGTATTGACAACAGGACTACAAAACAATGGCGGATAAACTTCATAAACACATTAAGATAAACAAATCCGCTGCATATACTGTTAAAATAGAAATCTGCTTTTTCTTCATTTTTTGGAAATATCAACGGCATGAAACGATAATGTTCCATGCCGTTGAAGGTAGTATCCGGCATTTTTATTGCTTATTACAATAAAACGTACTGCCGGCTAAAATTGGTGAAAGGTAGTAATACTTTTTGCAGGAAGTGTATACGTAAATGCATTACCTGAAACAGGAACTGATCCTATCGAAGACATGTTTTCATTACTCGATGTGCGATGAACATTCAGTGAACCAATACCACTAACGTTAGCAACCGAAAAAGACTGGCTTACTGCAGAAGCACCTGTATTAACAGCTACTATTACCAATCCACCTCCACGGTAGGCCGTTAAATAAACATTAGGGGTAGGATTATAGGTACAGGCTATTCTTTGTTTTCCCGGCCTTATCCATTTGGCAAACTGACCGCCAGTGTAGCCGGCTTTGTAAATTGTACCGCTTTGATTAACCAGGTTAACGCTTGCATCATTATCATTTACCCACCAAAAATAGTAAGCACTAAATTGGTTGTTCATACAATCATTAATGTTTTTAGCTAAAACTAAACAGTTATCCATATTATCACGGCTATTGGCCACATAGTATTCTGTCATCCAAATACGTTTTCCCTTATTTAGCGCATTTTGGTGTACATTATTCCCACCACCATAAAGATGCCCGGAAACATAAGAAATTTTAGCAGCAGCGGCGGCATCGTTCAATGTTGGATCAGTATAGGTATCATTAAAATTAATGGCATCAGCACAGGCAATGGGTTTGCCAATATTTGATCCGCCTGCTTTGATAATGTCACGTATCTGGTATCCATCCAAATTGCCATCTTCCGAAGAACCATCAGGCTCATTTTTGATGGATACGAAATCACAATTGATGGCTGAAGCAGCACTACCCAGCCAGTTGCAGAAATTAACATACTGGCTAGACGGAATGGTATTGCCTGAGCGGTAAGCGTCAGGTATTTTCCAGGGGCAGCCTAATACTTTAGCGCCCCGGGCGTGTGCCGCAGCAGCATTGTTCGTTTCATCGGCCCATGCATTATTCTGGTCAAAACGAACCCTTAACAAAGAAAAGCCCAGTGTATTATAAAGTGCATCATTTTTGGCAGCCGTAAGCGTGCCACACCACGCGCTGGAAAAGCCCAGCCCGTCAATGGTTTGATAATAGGTATTGCCATCAATGGATGCCAGCCCTTTTAACTGCGGTTCAACATTTTCTACACTTTGCTGCTTTTCTTTTGAACAGCCGTGTAGTAAAAATACCGCAATAGCGATAACACAAATTTTAAATTTCATAATTGCTCGATTAAGGTTTTGTTTAAGATAGATAGTTGCTAATGTTGAAAAATCGTATAAGGTTACTTACTTGAATGCCCCTCCTTTCTTTTAGTGTCTGAATTTGTTGAGTACAATATATTTTGACAGGTATTTTTGCTGGGCCACAATTGGCAATATGCATGCGGATATTTATAATTATTCATCATCCTTTTTATTTGCGATTACCAGCCTCTTAAAAATTTTTCACTAAAACATCAATTAAGCTTATATAAAATCATTAACGATACAACTGTAAATACTTCCTTTTATTTTATTGTAATGCTATAAAAATGCAACACCAAACATCATGTTATACCAAATCATAAAGGACAGATTCAAATTGCTGTATAATTGCAGTACTTATCAAGAAATACGCTTTTTGTTTTTGCATTTATTGGCTTAAATACTCATTTACCCAAAAATGAATTTATATAAAAACTACATTTAATAATTTTTTATTCTACATTTTTATAAATATAAATCTTACATTTTTATTCATTTCAAAATTGAATATATTCAAAATTCAATTATACATTTTTAGTTGGTATAGACATTTAATCTTATGCTAAAAAGGCACTAAAAACCAATTTAACTATTGATTAGCAGTTCAAATGTATAGGCTTATCATTTTAGTTTAGGGTAATAATTATTAAATTAGCAGTTCAAATGTTCAACAAAGATTAACTACACCCATCACCGCTTAAATAATTTTAAATACACATAAGTTAGTAGCACATATGTGATTAATTACATCACGATAATTCTACGAATAAAAGAGCCTATTTAATGACGTTGCGCGCAAGCTAGGGCTTACCAGGGAAACACTTTGCGGGAGATGTGAAATCCAAATTATTTCCGGCGACACCAAGATTGATGATACATGTAGATGAGCAAATTCTTTTTGTATTGTCCTTTTGCAAAGCCAATACAAATCAGCACAAAAATAATCCACTAAAAATCAAGCAGATAATTTAAATATCAAATAAAATTTAGCTAAGCCTTTTGAAAAGCAAAAATATTGTATACCTTTGCACTCCTTCAAACAAAGAAAATTTGAAGCTATAGAGTGCGGGGTGGAGCAGTTGGTAGCTCGTCGGGCTCATAACCCGAAGGTCGCACGTTCGAGTCGTGTCCCCGCTACTAAAAGTAGTCTGAAGTCATCAGTACCAAGTCCAAAGTCAGCTGACTCAAGACGAAGAACTATAAGACTCAGGACTTAAAAAATGGCCCGTTCGTCTAGGGGTGAGGACGCCAGATTTTCATTCTGGAAACAGGGGTTCGATTCCCCTACGGGCTACGATCCCGCTTTACGATAAGTAGAGCGGGATTTTTGCTTTTCATCTAATCCTCTGCGGAAACCAATATTCACAGTATTCTTCATTTGAAATATTTATCATCATTTCGTAAATTGAAATTATATTAACTACCAGATTTCAATGATCAATTTCTTAACAAAAATTATTTTATTAAATATACATCCCCAATTTCACATTATTAACAATTAAAGTTCTCATTATGAGTGATCAAATAAACCCTTACGCCCTTATGGAAAAAGTATTATCAGACAGGGATCTCAAAGTTGAAGAAAAACTAAAATTAATAGATGAACTACGCAAAAATAATCCGGTAACGACAGACCGATGGGCTCCTCGTGTCGCAATCTGGATACTTGGACTGACAGTGATTACGACTGTAATCTGCGTCACTGTAATCATTCTAAATGAAGAAAAAAGCAATGAAGGCTTGATTGCAATTGGTTCTGCAGCAGTTGGGGGACTTGCTGGATTAATTTCACAATCTCCACGTAAAACAGCTGAATCCTAACTTCAAATTAAATAACCCATTGTTCATCTTCGCTTTACTTGATGTACAATATCGAAGCTCCTTTTTGAGCACCATGCAAAATTTAATAGCAAAAGCCATTCAAGATCAAAAATAATGTATAAGAAGCAAAACACCTTGTCTAAATAATTATGTCTCTGATCTTGAATAATTACATTTTAAAGTTTAATTTTATTCAGAAAACATCAGGCATCATTACGCTGATCTAACCATTTAAATTAACACCTCAAACTCTCATCTAAAACGCCACTCATGAGCTCCGTATTCAGAACATCCTATGCACCGGATGTAAAACCCGTGACCGACGATAAATTAAAAGAAATCCTCGCCCAACGAAAATGGCAAACCGTGGAGATTAAAATCTCCCATCAAGACCTCAAGGATAATATCCTTTTTTTAAACGATGCCGTTGTGATCAGAGAAAGCCGGGAGGGTGTTCCACTCATGACTACCACAGGAATTTATGGTCCTATTAAAAAAGGCGATCAGGTGGTTTTAACGCCGAATGAAGGTACCGGAGTAAAGGTTATCTCCACGAACCCGCCTGAAGTCAGCCTGATTGAACAGCTGGAAACCCTTGCAGCAAACCATCAGCACGTTAAAGACGGTAATGCAGTTTTGGTTCATTCCAACTGGGTCAGCAGTGAAGATGGCGGGAAGCTACCCAATCTTGATCCCTCAGCGAACGTATTTGGCGCCACCGGCTCACTGTATGTGAATGAAAATGCAGTCATTTTCCCGGTGCTTGATGTGACCCATCCTGATTATGAGGAAACACTTGCCTTTTACGGCGCAAAATTGCTGAAGCCACAAGAAGCATTTTATCTCGGTTTTGAAGATACCTTATTTGGCATGGAATACGACACCTCTTTACCTGACTACATCCGTAACTATGCCCTCTCACCTATTGGTGGTGGTGGCATGTTTGTGGAACACCATCCCTTCCCGCATATTTTTCTGCCCAAACCAACTATAAACGGAGAAGTTTTTTGTGAGGCGAAAGTTACACTGGGCCGTAAGGTTGAAGCTGCAGGGAAAAGTGATCCTCAGATCAGGTTTACCACATTCAGGATTCCTGCTGATGGATCAGCACTGGCCATTAAACCCTCTACCATCCACAATGATAGTTTTACCAACGGAAAATTAGCCGTTTTTGTAGCCAATACGCCTGCAGATACGGTGGCTTTCAGGCAAACGGCGCCGTTTGCGAACATCGTAGTAAAGGATCATGATCCCCAGATCGAAATCCTGCAAACATCGAGCGTTTATTCTGGCACTTAGGTGTTGGAATAGAAATAAAATTAGTAGTCAAGATGCTGTTGCAATCAATCCCTGTGATCCACAATCACAGGGCTTTTACCCGTGGTTTCATTGGTATAAAGCTGTAGATCATTGCTTACTAAAACTTCTAAATTTTTCACCTGGTAACCAAATATTTCATAGAGCTGCTGACGTTTTAGTTCCATATATTCTGCTTTGGCCATATCCGTAAAATCGGTTACCAGCAAAAATTTTATGCCCGTATGCCCTTCACCAGGAACAATCTGGATCTGGAACCTTTCCACATCCGCTAAAACAGCCTTAAAATCATCCAGGTCATAATTGCACTCGTTAAACATAAATGATTGATGCTCCCGCCCTTTTAACTCCAGGTAAGGTTGTCCGTTAATATCAATCCATTTGCCCGTATCGCCGGTATTGTATCTAAAAATAGGGAAACGCTTGCGAAACAAATTGCTCACCAGCAAATTGCCATAACCATCAGCATCAGGCGCATGTACTTCAACCACCAGGCCGTCAATCACTCGGAATAACGACGGAGAGCGGCTGTAATCGCACCAGGCCCAGATGCCTGTTTCTGCTGAACCGTACAGTGAATAAATTTGCCGTGTGCCGAAGACCTGTTCAAAAACCCCGATATGCGATGGCGGCAGGAATTCTCCCCCGAACAAAAGATTTTCTATGGATAAATGAAGCTGATTTTTTTTCAGGTATTGGGCAAAAAGAAATAGTTTGGAAGGCGTACCCAGCAATAAATTGGGTTTAAAATGCTGCGCCATATGATAGGCATCTTCATAGGGCAGGCTGGCACTGGCGACCAGGGTGGTTGAACTGCACCTTTCCAGCAGGTCATCCATAATGGCGGCCGTGCGGTACATATCCATGTAGCCAAACAGATTGAGCGCAATGGTTTTCGGCGTAAATACCCCAGCCTGGTTTAAGACTTTGGCCAGTACAGCCCGCTGCTCCAGGTTTTCGGCAATGTCTACAGGAAAAACCAACGGCTTCTGCGTAGAACCACCAGAGCGCACCAGGTAAACACCTTTGTCCTCCTGATGCAGATCAAAGTTTTCATGTAACTGCCTGATTAGTTCTTTTTTCCCGATTAGCGGGGCCTTTTGATAGGCCTCATAATCCTGGTAGTGGGATTTGAAGAGTTCAGACCGGCGCACAAGCTGATAGTGCGCTTGAAGAAGAGTATCATTCATGATTTAAAATTTATTTTAAGCAGCAGATAGCCCAGGTATGGTTTCAAAAACCGACGGTGATACCATACAAAGCACATTTTCTGATGGTTGGATGTCAAATTTTGCAAGGCATGTTTATACCAGCGTTCACCAATCATACCCATCAACAAGCGATCATGCTTATCATTGCTGTTGATATACCTTGAAATTACCGGTGGCAGTTCAACCTGCTTAAAATGGGTATAGTTTTTCCGCGATAAGCTACCCGGCACTTCATTCACATAAAGATAAGCTCCGGTTTGCAGGGCAATTTTTCCCGGCACCTTGTTCACAATTCCTTTGAGCACCCGGTACCAGAAATCAATACCTTCATTTAATTGTGCTTCAGCACTATAGTAGTGACCATTAATCCATTTTCTTCTGGTGATGACATTGCTCCCCACCCCCATAATAAAGTGTGGCGAACTTACTGCCCTTAAAGGGTCCTGAATCAGATAAAGATCCGGTGCAATGGGTTCAATGTATTGTTTTAAGGGATCCAGATCAGGGTATATTTCCCTGCCGGGCATAAAGGTGATGTTGAGTACCATAAAATCGAGTTCATGTCTGCTGAATGCCTCCGCGGCCATTTCAAGCAAGCGCGGATGGTATTCATCATCTGCATCCAAAAAACTGATCAGTGTACTGCTGCTGGCCGCAAAACCAACATTGCGTGCATGGCCTGGTCCCTTATTTTCTGGCAGCTCAATTATTTGTATCCGGCAAGCGCCAAATTCAGTTGTATGATGATGCAAAAACTCACGGGTAATGTAAAGACCATGGTCTGTACTGGCATCATCCACAATAATCAACTCCTCCGGCAGTTTGTGCTGGCGGAGGAGTGATTGCAGCGTTTGAGCAATGTAGGCCGCTTTATTAAATAAGGGAATGATTACAGCATGCGTCATACAGATGATTCAGACATCATGGCCGGGAAAATTACGCCCCTGCCCTGGTGAACATTAACTACATGCTCTGCTGAACCACGAAACAGGCCCGGGCCAAAAGAGTGGCCGTTATAACACAATAACATCCCCACCAGATTGATCATAGTCTGCTCTGAACCACTGCCATACGTAAACCAGCGTTGCGGCACATATTGTTGCACCATATATTCCGGCCATTGGTTATCAATAATAGCTGTCCAAACCCCGGCGTCGCAGTCATTTTTTACAAACATATCAATCCCACGGCCTCCGCTATTGCGTTTCAATACCCAGTTTAGCGGTGAATGGCTTACTTCTGCCCTTTTCTCAGCGCTATGCAGGTCGTAGGTCGGGATCAGAAAAGACCTTAAAAACCGGTATTCTTCTTCCGACAGATGATCCGACATCATCGCTTCATCATACAAAACCGCCAGGATGCGCTTGTCGTGCACCAGAATCAGCGTACGCACATCATTAAAGTAGTTGCCCTGATTGATAATCAGTTTCAACACTTCCGGATCGAAATTGCGCAGTTCCTCCCGGTCCATTTCAAAAATAAACTGACTCACAGGCCGGCCATTTAACATGACGATTCCGTTTTGATGCGTCAGTTGCGAGGGGCTTGCAGAAAGGTAATCCAGCCCCTGTTTACCTAACTCATCCAGCAGGTAAAATACTTCCGTTCCCTTTTCACGGTCGTGCACCAACACAATTGGCGTACTGCTGTTAAATTGATCAAAAATGCTGGCTATAAAATCCTGCTGGGCAGGAACAGCTTCCAGCGATGGCAGCTGACCTTTTGTACCAGCTTCAGTAATGATATTGAGGTAATAACTGATCATCCATCCGTTAATGGGATACCTTGCACCTATTTCACAAATTTTAATGCCGCCATCTTCTGCCTGTAAAAAATCAGGACGGTACATACCCACTTCATAAGGTAGTGCTTGTGCCATTTGCAAAATACGATTCAGTTCTTCATCGAAGTTATAAATGGCACGGATCCTTTCATCTTCAAAGTAGGCATTTACAATACCGGTTAATGCCTTGTTCAAAATCCGGCATAACTGTTCCATCCGCATAATTTCCCTGCGTTCTACCGCAACAGGCACCGGCGAAAAAGAATCGGCCCCGTTACATGGTATTTCGCCCAGGTATTTGATCAGCATTTCATTCAGGAAATCCCTGCTACAAATGGCGTGTCCTGCTATAAGTTCGCCTGTCATTCCTTAAGCAATTTCTTCCATCACCGGTTCTAAACTGGCACTGATGGTTTCCATTACGGCTGCTTTTTTACTTAAATAATCGGCAACAATTTCACGGAGGTCATAATTAGCCAGGCTTACATTCATCGCTTTTACATAGTGATTGATGGCATTCACGGCATAAAAGAAATGGTTTTTCTCTGTTGGGCCGCAGTGTACGGATATCCAGGCCAAGGTATGTTTTAACGTATCTTTATCGAAACCAAAATCATCTTCCAGCCAGCGTGTAAACTTAGGCAATATAAATTCTACTTCGCCGTGTGTGTAAATTTCATGTACAAGCGTGGTTAATAAGCCAATCATTAAATCTTTGTTGCGCAACGAGTTCTGGTCTTTCCAGTATTTAAAAGCACGGGCACTTGGATCCAGGTATTGCCTTAATAACCAGCCATCATCACCACATGTATTGGTAGCCATCGTATAAAACAAATCAGAATGTAATACCTTTCCTACTACAGCAAGGTCTTCATCCACAATTCTGTTTAAATTGGCCACTGATCTGAAAAGTTGAGCCTCATCGGCTACGGGTGCATTTTTATGAATCAGCATCGTCATGCGGTTACTTAATCCGGCAACAGTAACAGCACTATTGTTGGTTTGACTCCAGCTATGGAAAAAGGGTTTAAGATGGTCCCTGTCATGCGGGATTGCCGTCAGTTTGGTAAAACTTTCTTCGATGGTCGTAAAATGTTCTTCCTGTTGCGGAAAATAAGTAAGCAGTTGTTGTTTCAACGGAGATTCCTCCATTCCTTCAAGCACCGGAAGGATAATTGATAATAGATTTTTCACAATTGATTGAGTTAAATTAGAAATAAAAATTTAGATGGACTATATAATGAGATGATTTTAATTTATCTGAAATTGATAAACGAAAGCAGCTTATTATTAAACGTGAAGTGATTATAAATCCTGACTAAAAGGCTAATATTTATAAATAAAAGGCATAACCCCTTAAAACAAAACGTTAAGTGGCGTTGACAAAAAAACGGCGCGTAAGGATAACGGAAGCAGATAAAGAATGAGCGTATTGCATTGAGTTTGAGCGTTTGGTTTATTACAAAACAGATTTGTTACACATAGATACAAACTTTATTATAGAAATAAAAAAAATATTTACAAAAATTGTATTTAAAATCCTGCTGTAAATGTACCGTAAGTTTTATAAATTTATTCCTGGCAACCTCAATAAAATATTATATCCTCTGCTAGCATAAGCTTGGGTTATTTTAAATGTCCATCAAACAGATTAAAACGAGATAAGGCAGGGGTAACTTTTAGAATAAACCATGGGCTATTTCATTGCAGATTAAATGAATGTATTTAAACCCACAAATTTAATTATACTGCTTGCTGATGCTAAAATACAGCCTCAAAATTTAAGGTATCATGAATAATTTCATATTCAAACTTTACCATCTCTTTTTTGTAAGTGAGCATTTGAACCTGTAATTGTTCAAATGCTACCTTTAAACTACCCGAATCCTCAATACACTGAATATCACTCCCTCTTGAACACAATTGTCCATCTAACATCAAAATAGAAAACTCACCTCTATTGCTTTGGCTTTTAATCTTGGCAGTTGAAAAGCGGAGCAAAAGTATCGTCAGCGGAATTAATGCCGTAGCGGAAACATCCATATCTTTTATTCCCTTTTCGATTTTTAAACGCAACGGCATTTTTTCGGGAAACATAATCTGATCCATTTTTATCAGGTTGCTAACCAGAATTAATTCTTTCGCCAGCTTAGTGCTCTTCGCCGTATCCGGATCAATATAATAGCGCACTAAATCTGTAGAAAAATAAGAGAAAAGGGCAAGATCAGGATCTTTATCCGCCAGCTTTAAATAAATAAAATTTAAACAACTAAACAGGTGATGCATATTTTGATGTGTATACAATAAGCCGGGAAGCCGTTGTTGCAAGGGGCTCTTGCCATTGGATGACAAGGTAAGCTCATTAAAATAAGACACCAGTAACATCTGCCTTTTCTGACGCTCTTTAATAAACCTGAATAAATAACAGTAGCCTAATGCACATAGCATAAAAAACACACCACGGTACAGGTAACCTGAAAATATTTTGATGTTGCTACGCGCTGAACTTTGCTTTACCTCATATTGAATTAATATTACATCATCTAACAAAAATTTCAGCAACATAAAAGCGATTAAACTAACAGCTACACCAAAAGGAATTCGCCACCAGTCATGGAAATCAGATCGCCAGGCCCAGTTTAAAATCACCCTGGCAAAAACGTAAAAAAAAGTAACATTTGCGGCCGAATGAAAAACTAAAGCTTTTAAATCAGGCATTTGAAGTTCCATCCCGATGAGCAATAAGTTTTCATATAGTATAAAAACTATCCAGCAGACTATATGAATACGATAATTTTTTACCAATCTCAATAATTTCCTGATTACCCTCATATTCAGTTTCGTATGATCAATATGCCATCTGGTCATAATTTATCTTTTTTATTCCACCATCCAATTAAGTTCGCAACGGAAATAGAAACCATTTGCAGTATTTATTTCCATTTCTATTATTTATTCAGATCTATATGAAAAAAGCAAAATGCAATTTAGGCGCAAAAACAGTTTTTGTTTTTAAATCAAGAAAGAAGGAAACAAACAAACCATCTACAGACACCAGTATTACCACGAGCGTACTCACCACGCATTAAAGTTTAGTATTGTTATTTATGGTTACGATTTGAAAACCGGTTATGGCCGGTTTTTGAGTATTTTTTGCTGAATATAATTGAAAAAAGCAGTTCGGTATTGCGGACTAATTGACGCCATATAATCATTTTGAAGATAAACAAGGTTAGCGGATACATTCTTGATGGCATTTAACCTAATGATATGCGACTTATGTATTCTCATAAACCGCTTGTCACCTTTAAGGTCGTTCATAACCCTGCCAATCCCGGCGCTCACTACATAATCAGCTTTTGTTGTAAAAACATGAACCTGATTTTTCTCCGCACTAAATAAAATGATGCTGGCTATATCTAACCTGAGGTATTGACCTTTTACACCTGTCAATACGTATAGTCCGTCATCCGTTACATCAGCTATTAAGCGCACATCTTTTTGATGAAAATGCTGAAGTTGATTAATCTGAGTGAAGGTATCAATCAGATTAATTGCCGTAACAGGCTTGATGAAATATTGCATCGCATTTACTTCAAATGCATCTAAGGAATATTCGCGAAAGGCAGTTACGAAAACGATAAACCGAACTTTTCCCTGAATCCGTTTAGCCAGTTCCAGCCCGGAGAGTAGCGGCATATCAATATCTAAAAAAGCGATGTCAATAACCTCGTTTTGTAGCAGTATATCCCTGAGGGCAAGTTGCGGATCAGTATAGCTTTTTTGGAGGATGAAGCACTGATGATCCTGCATAAGTGCAGAAAGTATATTGATCGCCTCAAGATCGTCATCAACAACAATACATTGTAATTTTTCGTCCATGAATAAGGAAAATTGAAAGCGTTTCGGATAAAAAACAGGGCGCCCATCATCACTTCATATTCCTTAAAACAGAGGTACATAATGGTTTTATAAATTTAAAAATTAAACCATATTTTCCAAAAAAAGCTGTTTGTAAAATATGGATTGCCAAGGAAAAGCTGCTGAGAAGCTTACATATTGACCCTTAAAAGTTCAGTTTAATAAAGATAGGTACTTCTATTCTCAGCTTTCAGAAATACAATACCTATTCAGGTACCTGTAATAACCCATTTGAAATAAACAGCCGAATTTTTTATAGAGAAAACAGCGAATTTAGTATAGCAATCGACATGCACAATAATGTTCATTGTGTCTGGAAAGAATTGTTGGTTTTTAAGAAATGCGAATCAAATAGAAAGGAGGAAACCAAAAAAAACTAAACAACTGATGTGGCATGGCCAGGCCAATGTACATCGATCAGGATTAAAACTTTAAACTAAAATTAAACATGCCATGAATTTAAAAAAATTAAGTTTAGGCCTTGTAGCCCTGATGGGGTTCGGCCTTTTAATCACTTTAAACGCTTTTACTTCAGCTTCAAAAAAAAGTTATACCTACTGGCAGTATGAATCAGGAAGCTTAAACGATATCCGCAATGGCGCCAGCTATACGCAGATTAGCGAACCTAATGAATCACCCTGTGCAAATGGCTTAGATCTTCCTTGCGTGTTAAGAGTTGATGAAAGCATCAATACAAAGGATGAGCTGGATACTTACCTTCATAATACTTCAATGTTTCCCTCTTCTGCTGATATTACCAACGCGGCCATTTATAAAAAAGAAGCCGAATAAAATGTAAAACATGAAGTCCTATAGGTTTTTGAGAAAACCTATAGGACTGGTTTATTTTGGATTTTGCTGCATCCCTGATAAAGCAATTATATCTTCAGGCAACGGTAAGGCATATCGTAAGCTGTTAGGTTCTAGAATAGTCTTTTCGCCATTTACGGTTCGGCTTAGTACAATACCATCACCCTCCGCATTCCAACGTTTAATATCTCCCCAGCGCAGGGTTCTGAAAAGCAACTCCTTTCTCCGCTCAACTTTAATTAAAGCCAGTAAAGCCGCTTGTGTAAGGCCGGTGTATGGAGAAAAGGTTCCTTTCCGGTATCGGTTAAGCAACAGAAGATTTAAATCTGCCAGTGCTTCGGTGATCCTGTTTTGTCTTACTAAACACTCAGCCCTGGTTAACAAAAGTTCATCAGTGGCCACGCCATTAAAAATAGATGCCGCACCGGCATAATAACCCTTAAAAATATAAGCATTTCCATTTGCTCTGAAAAATATAGTTTTACGAAGGTCATTAGCGGCATACAGGTTATAAAGTTCCGGATTAATCAATGCCCTGCCCTGGCTTCCCGTTGCAGTGGCTACTGCCTGGCTATCGAAAAGAACCTCGGCATTTTGCTGTGCAACAGGGAAGTTTGCAGATGCATTTAAGGTATTAAAATCCATTAATGTTTTCTGAATTTGCAAGGCACTATCGGCATATCGGCCAGCCTGCACATAATCTCTCATCTGAAGATAAGTTCTGCTCAATAAACCATAAGCTGCTCCTTTAGATGGCCTGGTGGCAGAAATATCTTTAACAGGCAAATCTGCGATTGTAGCTTTAAGGTCTTTCAATACCTGATTATAACTTTCGGCAAGGCTGGCCCTGAAAGATATTTTATTAAAATCTGCGTCAAGCCGCAGCGGGATACCCAGATCGGATGGCGCCGAAGTCGGGTCATAAGCTTTTGTCCAGATGCCAATTACATTCAGAAAAGCCCTTGCCCGGTGAAAACGGGATTGGGCTGCGATGTGTTTCACTTTATCAAGAGGCGTAATGCGATTTCCATTTTGCGCAATGGCATCCAATATAGCATTGCAGATATAAATCTCCTCAAAAGAGGATGCCCAGTGCAGGGACAAAGGTGCAAAATTATTTTCCGCCTTCCACAGGTAAAGATTCCGGTCTTGTTCAGTACGGGCATTAAATACCTCATTTGTTACATAATAATCATCCGTACATGAATTGGCTACGCCCGGATCATTAAAGTTCATTTTAAGATAGTAATCCAGCAGCGCCTGCATATCTTCCGTTGTTTCAATCGTAGCCAGCTGCTGATCGGGCTTTTCATCCAGATATTTTTTACAGCCAGAAAAGCATAGAAGAATTAAAAATCCCATAATCGGGTAGAACATTGTTTTTTGATATCTTTTCATCTTTTATTCCTTTAGAAGTTAATTCTGCATCCGGCAGATATGGTTTTGGCAGGGCGTAGTATGGTCGGACCGGCATAATCCGGATCGATTCCTTTTTTATTGGCCTGCCAGAGCATCCCGAGGTTGGTGGTATTCAAATAAAATTCAGCATCACGAATGGCCTTTCCAAGCCATTTCCCGGGCAATTTGTAACCCAGGTTGGCATATTGGAAACGGATGTGATCACCCCGTTCTACCAAAGCTTCAGAACCAGCATAAAAAGCATCACGTGCTGAATTATTCGGATAAACAAAAGCCGGAACATCGGTAATTAGCTCATCACCAGCCTTCTGCCAGCGCAAGCCATAATCATTATGGCTAACGCCACTATTCACTAATCTGCTGTAATTGATGCTTTGACGCCTGAAATAATATCCCAGTTTAAAGCTTAGGCTGAGCTGTAAACTAAAACCTTTATAGCTAAAGCGGTTTTGCAAATTGCCGAAAACCGTTGGCAGTGCAGAACCAAATAATTTAAGTTCATCCAGCGAAGTACCGGTTTGCGTAATCTTGCTATAATCTTTACTAACCTCCCCCTTAAGAAAGGCTATAGGATCACCGGCAGCATCAAGCCCCGGACTTTTAAAGGCATAGATACTGTAAACCGGGCTGCCCACAATACCACTAATGCTGGCTGTTGTGCTGCCCACCCAATCGGAGGCACTATTACTAAGCAGGTAATAATCAGTTACCTTTGTTTTATTGGCACTGAGGTTTAAGGTACTTTGCCACTTTAATAATCCTTGGGTGTTGAGGCTGTTTAACTGAAGATCAATGCCCCTTCCTTCCATTGAGGCGACATTTTTAGTAATAAAGTTACCCACTCCGGTAGTATAATCTACCGGATAAACTCCCAAAAGATCTTTCCCCCGTTTAAGGTAGCCGTCAATGCTGCCTGATAAGCGACCGCTCATCGCATTAAAATCCAGGCCAAGGTTAATCGTTTGTACGGTTTCCCATTTCAAATCCGGATTGGCTTTTTTGTCAATAATGGCGTATGGTGCCTGTGAATAAACCGATGTACCTACATATTGTATAGTGGTAAGACCAGCCTGGTTCGGATCGGCATTGCCGCTAAAGCCATAACTTAATCTTAGTTTCATAAAATCGATGGCTTTCAAATGGTAAAACCCAGCCTTTGAAATGATCCATCCGATACCGGCCGACCATAATGGCTTCCATTTATCGTTGGTATTTATCCCGAAAAAATTTGTGGCATCCCTGCGTGCACTTCCATACAGCAAATATTGTTCACGGTAATCGTAACTGATATTGCCATATGCACTTACATAACGGTTTTGTGTTTGACTGATGCCCTGCCGATCAGGAATATAGGAACTGCTACCAGTAACATAATTCGGAAAGGCGGTGGTATAATCTACCTGTGTAATGCTCAGGGTATTGGTATTTAAACCATAACTTCTGAAATGATCTCCATTATTTATTTGTTCTCTTCGTTCTGCACCAAGCATTACATCAATACCATGAGCAGCAAATTTTTTAGTATAGTTTAACTGTGCCCTTAAATCCTGCGCCCGGAGTAAAGATGCAGAACGATCATTAATGCTGGCCGGCGGAACCTTATAAACAGCTGTGCCGGTATTGCTCAATTGCGTAAATGCATTAATCAGATTACGTGTGGTAAAGCTGCCCATTTCCTGCAACAGGTTGCTATTGCCCGATTGCCTTTGTAAGCGGTAAAGGAGTGTAGCCGAGAGGCCGTTCCATTTATAGTTTAACCCTGTATTGATATTTAAATCATCAAAATGGCCTTTAGTTTGCTGATAGGCATCATCATTAAGCGGATAATAATGCCAGTCCAGCAATTTCAATCCGTTTAAACTATTGATATAATTCAGGCTATAATTTTTAGCTACTGGCAGGGCATTACCGTTTTCATCTGCAAAGCTGGCATACGGATAAAGGCTGCCGGTAGCAGAGGTAATACTACCATAACCTGTTTTGCCCGTTAAGGTATTGCTTCCGGTGTATAGCAGGCTTAAATCAAGCTTAAGGTTTTGCAGCAGGTCAAAATTAAGGCCATAGCGCAGGCTGAGGCGATCGCTCTTTACATTTAATTCAGAACGGCTATGGTCATAACCTGCCGAGGTGGTCCACCCGAAACCCTTCCCGCCTGATGCAGCCTGCACATAGTATTGTTGTGTATAACCGTTTTGATAAAAGTATTTTTTAAAATCATCCCTTACATCCTTTTTTCGGTATTCCGCAATACGGAGGTCTTTCTCTGCCTGGCTAATGGTATTATTATACATTAATTCTACCACCGGAGAGAGTACCGGCTTATTTGGACTATTATAATTGGCCAGGTAAAAACCTTTTTGAAAAAGGTTCAGCTCTACATCAATAAAATCGTTGCTGCTCATTTGCGGCAACCGGTAAAGATCAGGTGCCTGCTTAAAGCTTTGATTTAAATTGGCACTGATGCTGAGTGGCTGATTGTATTTACCTTTTTTAGTTTGAATGACAATGACACCGTTACCTGCACGGCTGCCCCATATAGAAGTAGCTGCTGCATCCTTTAAGATGCTGATACTCTCCACATCATTCGGATTCAGGTTATCCAGACTGCCTTCGTAAGGGAAGTTATCCAAAACTACGAGTACATTTCCTGGTCCACTGAACGTGCTTACACCGCGGATATTAATGCGCTCCCGATTAAAGCTTTCACGGTCTACACTTAATCCGTTACCCACGGCTTCCAACCTGCGCATAATATTACTGCCCACTTGTTCATTTAGTACAGCGCCACTAATTTGCTGGTAAGCGCCCGTTAATTTTTCCTTACCCACTTTTTGGTAACCAGTATTTACGGTTACTTCTTCTAGCTGATGTATAGCCGGTATCAATTCAAAACGAACAGATTGGCCAGCGAAACGAATAACCGTATCTAACGTGCTGTAATTAAGCAGGCTGATTTTAAAATGGTGAGGCCCGCTGCTTAAACCTAAAGAAAACTTTCCGTTACGGTCACTTTGTACATTTAATTTCCCCTGATCAATAATGATGGTGGCATTTGGCAACGCACTTCCATCAGCCCTGCTCACAACGCTTCCTGTAAACCGCTGTTGCGCCCTTGAATTTGCAATGCTACAAAAGAAAATCAGGAGGGCGATAATATAAGATTTCATAATTTGTTTGGTTTAGTTGAAATTTTGATGGTTTATGGAGTGCTTCCTTTTAAGCGTTGCTGGCGATCGAGAATGGCATTAAGGTTTCCCTTCTGCACAAATTCACTTCCACTTGCGGCCAGGATATATCCGCCGGCTATCCAGATATAATGTGGTACGGTGCCGTGCACAAAATATCTGCTCAATGTAGTATCAGCCATAACTGTTACCAGCTGATCATTAAAGCGCTTCATCGTGGCGGCAATCTTTTCAGGTGTATCGCGGGTGCTTTTGGCGTTTACCAGCAGTACTATGGCCTGCCCTTCGTATTCTTTCTGCAGGCTATCCATGTCTTTAAACTTATGGGTACAGCTGCTGCACCATGTTGCCCAGAAATCGAGAATCAATAACCGGTTTTTATACCGGAGCAGGCTTTGCCGGGTGGTTTTTCCTTTTGCATACACCAGGTGCTCCTGTGTCCAGAAGCTTGCTGGTAATTTGCTGCCAACCTGCTGTGGCTTAATCTCCGCTGCCATATTTTGTGCATTTGTAGGAATAGTAGCGCAGCAGCAGAAAAAAAGCAGTATGATAGTGATTTCTTTGCTTCGTTTAATCCATTCCAGTTTAATTTCTGCAAAAGAGAGTTCGGCCAGCAAACTCAATTCACGTGAGCGTATAGAACGTTTCTGCCCCCGGGCTATTTTCTTGCTGAAGATGATGGGTGCCTGATGCCTGGTAATCTGGTCTGAAATGGCATCCGCAGCTATGCGTTTAATGCTTTCTTTTCTGAAATTTTTAAGGCATAGCCATGCCCTTACGGCTATTGCCGTTATTTTTTGAATCATAATGGTTTGTTTTAATTCAGCCGGTTAAACCTGGTTAATTTTCCTGCGCGATCTGTTTTCTTAAAGAAAGAAACCAGCAGGTTTTAATTACCGCAGTTTTAATGTGCTGAAAGATTAGGTTATGGTTTGGTATTACCTTAGGTTTTAACAACAGGCATGCCGCCGGTGGTATGCTAAATGGCTGTATCTGTTATTTATGCAGCATGATGCATAACCTAAAATGTGTTACCCTGCAATAAGCGCAGGATAAACACATATTTAGGGTTCGCCCTTAAATTTTAAATGCCTGCATTTTTCCAAATGATTGATGTACCTGTATGTCCTGTTAAGAAAATAGCAGATACCGCCAGCGCCTGATGCTGTTTTAATAAATTACCTGGTTTTGTTTCAAGTTTCACAAAACCCGGCTGCTTCACCGCTGTTATACCTCTAAATCAGCATGTGAAAGCAGCGCAGGGATTGTGCTCTAAACTAAACAGGATTTTTTGGTTTCAAAGCAAACAAATAATTGAAAGGACATTTTTGGGGATGATGACCATACATGGGATGTTTAAACGTAAAGCTGAACGTAAAACCAAGTGCCGCGCCGGGATGAAGCGGGGAATTTAACTGTACTTGTTTTACCTGTGGGTTCATACTTATATTGATCAAATACAAGCCTTGACAAATCAGCTTTCACAATACATGTGAGGCCGCAAACCATCACTACATTAAAGTTTCTGACGCCTTACATTGAAATGGATTTACAGCAGCCCCACATCTATTTCGATGTACAAATATATACAACTACACATAGATATGGGTATTAAACTGCTGTCTTGCTTCAACGGCGTCAGATTCTGTAGTTGCAAGACTTTTATTAATACCTAGTTATAATACACGAATATAGCTTTCATTATTTATTATTCCAAATTTGGAATAATAAATATTTAATTATTAAAGTCTTTTTGTCAATAATGGCTGAACAGTATATTGATAAGGAGATTTTAGTACTCATCAGGGCAAGGCTTTGGGAAATTTCCCAGTCGAAAAAAATTACTTTGGAAGATATTCAGGATCGGACTGGCTTCAGCTACAGCCAGGTTTACCGTATTGTGCGGGGAGAAAACAATATTTCAGTTAGTGGCTTGTTTGCCGTATGCAAGGCACTTGAAGTTCAGCCAACTGAAGTATTTAATTTTAAAATTGCCATCCCTAAATATCCAGATGTCAGAAAACAACGGAAAGGGTAAATCAAATAAACCCTATCGATTATAAAACCTATAAGGTTTGTGAACTAAACCGTGCACCGATTACCTGCTCACACAATCCAAAAGATAAAGTCATGCCGTTACCACCTAAACCATTAATGATGGTTACACCCGGTGCTACTGCCATAACCAGTTCGCTTTCGCCATTTTTCATTTTCGGATAAATGCCATTCCAGGTTTGGATGATGCTGTTATCTTTAAAATGGGTAAAGGTTTTCAAATATTTTATAATCAGCTGGTTGATAAAATCCTTGTCGAAAGGATCATGAACCAGGCCATACTCATGCGAATCGCCGATGGTAATTTCTCCGGTATGGTTTTGGGCCGCCATTACATGGATGCCCCATTTCAAATATTCTGCATATTCCACTTCGTAACGTTTACGCAGCTGGGATAGAGATGGTGTGGCGTGAAACCCGGGATAATGAATCATACTCAGGCTTCCGCACAATGCCGGCCCCATACGCCAGCCCTCTGGCTGACTGATGATGCGTAACATTTGCAATTTGCATTTGGTAATGCCCTGCTGCATAAAAATTTCAGGATATAGGGTTTCAAATTCGGCACCACTGCAAATAAAGATTTCATCAGCCTGCCAGCTTCGTGATCCTGATTTTACAGTTGAATTTTCTACCTGGCTGATGGCCGTATTCCAGTGAAAATTTACCCCATATTTTTCTTCCAGATAACCGGCTATTTTACCAATGGCTACGCGGGCTTCTACAATCATTTCCGTCCCGCTCCACAAGGCGCCTTTTAATACAGCAGGATTTACGCCGTTTGATTTGGCTAAAGTTTGCTTAGGGCTGAGCAGATTACAATTGCGATAAGCCTGATTCATTTCTATATATTCAGTCATCACTGCGAGTTCATCATCGCTATTGGCGATGTGTAAGGAACCTACCTCATCATGCCAGATACCGGCCTCCATGCAAATCTGTTTCCAGATGCTGCGGGATAACATTGCACGCTCGAAAAGGGGCCCCGTAGGTTGTCCTATTGGCCACACCATCCCAAAGTTGCGGATAGATGCACCAACTGCATGCTCGTGACGTTCAAATACGGTTACCTCAAATCCCCTGATGGCAAGTGCCCGGGCGGTGGCCAAACCTACAATGCCGGCTCCAATAACGATGGCAGATGGTTGATTCATATGGTTGAAAATTTTAATGGTGTTGCCGCAGCAGAAGTGCCCTTGCGTGCAGATTGAAAAAAATAAATTAAGGATAAGATGCTGCAAAGGCCTCCAATAACGGCGACCAGGATTATACCTTCTTTAAAAAAATTCCCCCAGCTGATATCCGGCTTTCCGAATTCTTTCACGATTAATACACTTACACTGGCCAGGTAGCCCAGGGAATCGGCCAGGTACATTACAAAACCCACATTGCTTTTATAATGAAAAGTGGCAATCATCCGTTCAAAAAAGATGGCGTTATAAGGCACATAACCCAGATAGAGCCCCAAGCCAGCCATTGTCATCCAGGCTACGGGGCCAACCATGTGTAAACTGAACATAAGGGTGGATACGCCAATTAAAATGCAGCCCCCTATAATGAAGAGGTGGATAATACTGAAGGCTTTTAAATTTCTTTTGATCAGAAAAAGCAAGCTCATGGCAACCAGTACAATGATCGAAATCCGGCTATCTATTTTCGCATAAATGTTCTTATCGGTAATCCCCAGGCTGTTCCAGATTTCCACTTCAAAGTTATCACGCACATCACGCATCACCGTAAGCAAAACATAGATGATTAAAGTAAGGATAATGCCGGGCAGGAAGCGGCTGATAAATTGTTTTCTTTCTGAAGCCGTCATAGGCTTACGTTCAGTGCGCAGAAGCCGGTCTTTTTCTGTAGGCGGCGGCATGAGTTCGAGCAGTAAGACAAAAAATATAATCGGGATTACAAATAATGCACCCGTTAAAAATGGCATCATGTATTCATTTACATGGTAAGCGTGCAGAAGCGTTTGGCCAACTGTTTTTACGAAACCTGAACCAAAAATAAGGCTTATGGATAATACCGCAGCCATAAATTCGGTAGAACGGCGACCTTCCAGATAGCCAAATACCAGGCCCCATATTAAACCCAGAGGGAAACCGTTCATAAATAAAAACAGCATATTGTAGGGTGCCGGTACAAGGGCAAAGCCCAGCAAAGCCAGCCACGAAATACCTACCAGCAGCAGTATGGTAGCCCCCCTGCGCTTACCCTTAAGTTCGGCAATAAAACGGATGCCATAAAATTTACTCAGTGTATAACCTACAATCTGAAAAATAACGAGCCATACTTTATAATCAATATGAAAATACTGCTGCCCCACATATGTACCTGCAGCGAAGGCCTTGCGGAAGGCATACATAGATGAATAGGCCCCAAAAGCAGCCAAAGCCGATATAACCGACGTAAGGGCATAAGGCCAATGGGCTATCTTTGCCCGTAAAATTTTTGCTAAGCCCATCGCGATTATTTATAAAACGATGCCAAGCACATCAGCAATGTTATCAATAATATGCGTGGGATGGTAGGGCTCCAGCGCGGCACGGGTAAAAGCGCCGGTGGTTACCGCAATGACATATTTACAACCTGCGTTCTGCCCCTCCCGGATATCCACTTCGGTATCACCAACTTTCGCCACCTCATCTGCTTCAGCAATACCGGCCAGCTGCCGCAAACGGTTAATCATCCCTGGATTGGGGCGACCTTCTGCTACTTCGTCCGAACAAACCAGGTAATCAAATATATCTTTCTCCCGCCATTCGAGTCTTTTAATAATCACTTCGGCAATATCTCTTGAAAAACCCGTGTTGATGCCTACCTGAATACCTGTTTTTTTTAAGGCCAATAGCGTTGACGTTGCATTTGGTAAGGCTTCCAGAAAATCGGCCTGCTGATAATATTCAATCATCAGGCGTACAAAGGTCTCGTGGATCTGATCAATAAGAACTGATGTAATCTTCGAAGCATCAGCTTCATATAAGTGGAGCATTTTGGTAATCGCCACTATTTTTTTATAGCCCATTAAAGGGTTGATGATGTGATCAGGAACATCATAACCATACTGATGTAAGGCACTTTTGAAAGTTTGCGTAACTTTATTTTCATCTTTGACCGTGGTACCGGCCATATCAAACACTACGAGTTTAATGGACATTTGCTAAATCTTTTGTTTAGCAAAATTAAACTTAGTTTATTATTACAAAACTACCTTAATGTTAAGATAAATTTAAGTTTAGCTGATTTCTTCAAAGAAATAGATCACCAGCATACTGGCTTTTTCTTTACCCAAATTTTTGGGGGTATGCGCCATACGCCCATCAAACAGCATAGAATCACCTTGCTTCAGGCTATACACTTCCTCCCCAAAATGGTAATCAATACACCCGTTTAAGATGTACTTATATTCAAAAGCTTCCGTTTGGATCTGCGGTCTTTGGGCACCGGGTTCCAAATCGAGAATAACGATATCTATGGTTGATTTCTTAATGGATTGTGTAAAGATGCGCTGGTAATTAAAACCTATAGCATCTTCCTTTTCAAAATGCTCGTAAGCTTCCTTACGGCGGATCAAAAGTGGAAACTCCTTGCCATTGTATTTAATATCCTTGAAAAATATGTTTAAATCAATTTCTAAAGATTTAATAATATCAATGAGTACGATTAAAGATGGTACAGTACGGCTATTTTCAATCTGCGAAATTAATCCCTTGCTAACATTTGCCCTGGAGGCAAGTTCCTGCACCGTAATATTCTTCTCACGTCGCCTGTCTTTAATACGGTTACTGATCTGTATCAGTACATCATCTTCCATCGATCTGATTTTTGTAAGGGCGGAAATTAGAGAATAAATTTTAGCATGGCAAGGCTTTTAAAATATTTTAGTATCAAGCAAGAAGGTCACAAAAATTTAATTCTGTGCTAACATGAATTGCTTTTATTTGCGTTTTTTTAGATCGCATGACAGAAAAACCCTTAAATCCTCAGCTTATTGCTGATGAAGTGTTCGCTTTATATGAGGCACATGGAAATGATGATTACATCGGAGAACCTGTTTCCCAGTTGGAGCACATGTCGCAGGCAGCAAACCTGGCACTTGCAGAAGGCTATGATGATGAAGTTGTACTTGCAGCTTTCTTTCATGATATCGGACATTTATGTGCCGCAGGTTCAGCAGTGGGAAGCATGGATGGCATGGGTAACGTAAATCATGAGCAGATTGGAGCTGATTACCTGCTGGCACGTGGTTTCTCCCCGCGTTTGGCCAAACTGGTAAACGGACATGTGATTGCTAAACGCTATCTCACTTATAAATATCCTGAATATTTTGACAAGCTCTCTCCGGCCAGTCGCATTACTTTAGGCTTTCAAGGCGGACCAATGCACGCAGCCGAAGCAGCTGCATTTGAAGCTGATCCTGATCTTGATATTATTATCCGCATGCGTTTTTGGGACGATGAAGCGAAATTAACAGCGATCCCGATCAATAATTTAGATCAGCTTAAGGCGCTTGCCATAACACATTTAAGCCATCACAAATAGGAATTATTGCTTTGGTGTTAAATCATCTTAACCTAATTGTATTGATTTAGTTACCAAAACTGAAATCTGTTAATGATCAGTAAACAAACTTTTAAAGTTTAGATAACTTAAAATTAGTTTACAAATAATAAACAAAGTTTAGTATTGCCAAATAATATTAAATCAAATTATTTGGCAATTATGGATGCTTTTTACCCCAATTTAAAAAGGCTCGCACTCCTGGTGATGTGCTTCCTTTCTCCGCTAATTTTACTGGCACAAACCAAGATTTCGGGCGTGGTTAATGATGAGACCAATCAGCCTCTTCCCGGGGTAACTGTCATGCTCAAGGATTCTAAAGTTGGCACAACTACTGATAATTATGGCCGCTTTATCTTATCAGCAAATATCGGTCAAACACTTCAGTTTCAATTTGTAGGTTTTAACAGCCAGGAAGCGACCATTATTGACAGCACGAACCCGCTGACCATCACGCTGCAAGGGAATAACCAAACACTTAATGAAGTTGTGGTAACGGCTTTAGGTGTAAAAAAGGATAACCGTAAAATTGGCTATGCCGTATCTACCGTTCAGGGAGATGATCTTACCCTGGCGCGTGATCCCAATCCGGTAACCGGCTTAATTGGCAAAGTGGCCGGATTATCAGTAGGTCCTTCTGCTGAATTATTAGGCTCGCCAAATGTAGCCATTCGCGGAAATACCATTTCTTTATATGTGGTGGATGGTTTCCCCATCAATACAGATACCTATAATATCAGTCCGGATGATATTGATACCTATACAGTATTAAAGGGCCCCGCTGCAGCCGCACTTTATGGCAACAGGGCATCTTATGGTGCCATTCTGATTACCACCAAAAAAGGCAACAAAAACAAAAAAGGCTTAACCATTGATGTGAACAGCAGTACGGTCATCAACAAGGGGTTTTTGGCCTTCCCAAGAATACAGCATGCTTATGGGGCGGGTGAAAATACTTTTTATCAGTTTGTTGATGGTAAAGGTGGCGCACCGGGGGGTGTAGATTCTGATTATGACATTTGGGGGCCATACTTCAACGGACAATTAATTGCACAATATGACAGCCCTATCGTGAACGGTGTACGCCAGCCAACACCTTATACCGCGCGGGGTGCAAATAACTTAAATAACTTTTTACGCACCGGAGTTCAAACGAATAACAATATCGCCTTAACCTCCAACGGCGAAAACCATACCATCCGTTTTTCTGCTTCGCAACAACACCAGGACAGTTACATTCCTGAGCAATACCTGGATATTGCCAATGTCAACATGTATGCTTCATTCAACCCTAGCCCACGCTGGAAATTTGAAGGTAATGTTAACTTCAACCGCCAAACCACTGATAATTTTCCAGATGTACAATATGGCCCAAACAGTTTAATTTACAATATGGCCATCTGGACTGGGGCAGACTGGGATGTGAACGCACCTGATATTAAAGCCATCTGGCAACCGGGTAAAGAAGGGATTCAACAACAATTTGCAGAATATACCCGTTACCACAATCCCTGGTTTATGGTGAAGGAATGGACACGTGGCCACTATAAAACAAATACCACCGGCTACCTTTTAGCCAATTACAAAATCAACACGAACCTGAATGCCACCTTACGCTCGCAGGTTGATACCTACAATATCCTGCGCACAGAGAAAATGCCTTTTTCTGCCCATCCTTACGGACGTGAAGGCAATGAAGGGGATTACCGTGAAGATCGCCGCGACTTATTCGATAACAACACGGAGCTGATGGTAAATTACGATTATACCATTAAAAAATTCCTGAATATTTCGGGTTTAATCGGCGGAAACATGCGCAACATGTCTTATAATTCCAGCTGGACCTCTACCGATTACCTGAATGTTCCTGAAGTTTATGCTTTCAGCAACTCTAAAAATCCAATCCAGTCTACCAGTTTCAACTCTGGCATGCGGGTATTAAGTGCCTATTATTCGTTGGATTTAAGCTTAGGCAAATATGCAACGATTTCAAGCACAGGCCGTTTAGATAAATCTTCTGCCTTTCAGGTTCCAACCACCTATTATTACCCAAGCTTATCAGCAGCAACAGTAATCTCTGATTATGTTAAAATGCCAGCTTTTATCAGCTTTTTAAAAGCCAGGGCATCATACTCCAATATTCGATCTGATGCCACTTCTACCACCATAGGCCCTGCCCCATTCAGTTCCATTACGGCCTTGGGTGGCAGCACGGGTGCATCACTTTTTAACAACCCACTGGGCTATGGCACGACATATAGCTCTCCATACAATGGACCTGATTATTCTTTAAATACTTCCTACGCCACGAGCAAACCTTATAATAGTCAAACCGCAGGTTACGCTTCTGATTATTTATATCAGAATGGGATTAAAACCTCAACGCGTGTAAATTATGAGGAAGGCTTTGACATCAGGTTTTTTAAAAACAGGTTAACTTTTAGTGGAACAGCCTTCCAGTATATTGATGGGCCAAGAATTTTACCAAATGCCATTTCAACGGCTACAGGTTACACCATCGAATACCTGAATGCGCTTAAAACGAAGAAAACCGGATACGAAGGCTCATTAAGCGGTGATGTTTTTAAGCAGGCAGACGGCTTTAGCTGGAATATCCTAACCAATATTGCTACTTACAAAGAAGTTTATAAAGAACTTCCGCAGGGCCAAAGCATTTATGCTACCTTCTTTAAAGCAGGAGACCGTACAGATAAATTATATGGAAGCGCATTTGTAAGAACACCGGATGGAAAAATCATCAATGATGCGGCAGGCAAACCATTAGTTAACCCAACAGCCCAGTTTCTGGGTAACGAAATCGGCAGATTTAACTGGAGCATTTACAATAAATTCCAATATAAAAACCTAAGCCTGGGCATCCAGTTTGATGGGAATGTTGGTGGTGTAATTGTTGATTACATGCACAACAAAACCATGCGTGGTGGTTCAAATGCAGAAACTGCAGATGGTGCTTTAGGTGCCGCCAGATACCAGGATTGGTCAAATTTTGGAAAGAAAGGTTATAATGGCAGTTACGTTGGAGAAGGTGTAGTGATTGCTAACGGCGCTTCAATTAATTATGACTCCAATACTGGCGCCGTGCTTAATTATGCAGCCTTACAATACGCTCCGAACACACAGGTGGCCTTTGTACAGGATTATGTCAGTAAATATTACGGGGTAGACGAGGCTAACCTGATGAGTAAAACATTTACCAAGCTGCGCGAAGTAACTCTCGGATATGAATTTTCTAAAGAATTGCTGGAAAAAACCTTTATCAAAAAAGCTTCATTATCGTTGTATGGGCGGAATTTATTGTACTTCTATAAGGATAAACGCTTTAAGGATGTAGACCTTGATCAGTATAATTATGCCACACCCTCAACCGGTTTACAGTCGCCAACTATCCGCAGTTTTGGCATCAACCTAAACGCTTCTTTCTAACCTTGACAACACAAAAGATCATGAAAAAAACAGCCTATATATTCCTGTTGCCCCTGGTGCTCATCACCCTGGTAACAGGTTGTAAAAAAAGCTTTGAAGAGCTCACTAAAAACACCAATAAACCCAATTCCGTTTCTGCAGCCCTTTTGTTAAATGGCGTATTAAATAATTTACCAGACCTGCCAGATGGTTCAAAAGAAACCTATAGCCAGTATTACCTGAACAATTATGATTACTATGGCAATAACCGTTATGATTTGGGTAGTGGTGATGATTATTATACCGCACTTAAAAACGTAGTGGAAATGGAGCAGCGTGCTGCAGCTACCGGTGGTGCCAGCATTAATCCTTATGAAGCATTGGGTAAATTTTTTAAAGCCTATTTCTTTAGTAAAATGAGTTTGGAAATGGGTGATATTCCAATGACGCAGGCACTAAAGGGCCTGGATGCGCTGGAACCCGGATATGATTCACAAAAAACAGTAATGCAGCAATCGCTGGCCTGGCTGGAAAGTGCCAATAGCGATTTGGATCAGCTAATTAAAAACCCGGCTAATTTTGGCACTGGTGCCGGCGCAACACTCAGCAATGATATCTATTTCAACAATGACCTGAGTAAATGGCAAAAAACGGTAAATGCATTAAGAATCAGATTATTGCTTCAATTAAGCAAAAAAACAGCGGATACCGATCTGAATGTGATGACGCAGTTTGCCAGTATCATCAACAATCCTACTAAATACCCTTTAATGACTGGTACTGCAGATAACCTGCAATACACCTTTGTAGCCCCGAACAATTATTACCCTCAAAACCCAAATAATTTCGGGCAAAGCGGATCCAGAAAAAATTCATCAGCAACTTATATCAGTTTACTTACCCGTTTAAAAGACCCGAGGGTTTACGCCACTGCCGAACCCGCAAGAGATTTAGTGGATAATGCTAAGCAAAGCGCTACGGATTTTGCTTCTTTTGTTGGTGCAGATGCAGGCCTGGATTTAGGTGTAATGTATAACAATGCCGGTTTACAAAAATATTCTTTCCTTAACCGTAAACGGTTTTATTCTACTTATACCGGTGAGCCAAGCATACAGATCGGCTATGCCGAACTCATGTTTAACCTTGCAGAAGGCATCAATAGAGGATGGGCAGCCGGAAATGCTGAAACCTATTATATTGCCGGCATAAAAGCCTCGATGAGTGCTTATGGCATTCCTGAAACGGGCAACTATACCGCATATTTCTATCGCCCCGGATCAACAGATGTAACCAACACATCCAATTATGACACCTTCATTATCCCGGTTGATTTTAATACCTATTATAACCAGGCTACAGTAAAGTATGCAGCCGGCACAACAGGCATTACACAAATTTTGCAGCAGAAATACCTGGCCTTGTTCAGACATGCTGGTTTAGAATCTTATTTTACTTACCGCCGTACCGGAATTCCCGCTTTTACAACCGGCCCGGGAACAGGAAACGGAAACCGCATTGCGCAACGTTTTAAATATCCTTCGGCAGAACGCACCGCCAATGCTAAAAATTATCAGGCAGCCATTACCGCTCAGTTTAATGGCAATGATGACATTAACGGCATCATGTGGATTTTAAAATAATATCCATTCAGGCAAGGCCAACTATTGGCCTTGCCTTTACCCCTCCAACCCATCATATGAATAAGCTTATATTAATTGTTGCCTTAACCATAAGTGCAACATTTTCCTTTGCACAGGCCAGGAAAACAAGAAACCTGTTAATTGTTACCCTTGACGGAATGCGCTGGCAGGAAGTATTCAGAGGGGCTGATTCTGCTCTGATCGGTTCAAAATACACGGAAGACAAGGAGGAAGTGAGAAAAAAATACTGGACTGCCGCTCTGGATGACCGAAGAAAACTACTTTTCCCATTTTTATGGAACACCATCGCAAAAGAGGGGCAGATTTATGGTAACCGGGATTTGGGCAATAAAGAAGAGTTATCCAATCCTTATCGTTTTTCCTATCCTGGCTACAATGAGCTTTTTACAGGCTTCCCCGATGTCAGGATGAATACCAATGATGCCATTGCCAATCCTAACCTGAATGTGCTGGAATTTCTGAATAAGCAAAAAGGCTTTGAAGGTAAAGTAGTGACGTTTTCATCATGGGAACGTTTTCCGCAAATTTTGAATACCGGCCGTTCTGGTCTGCCAGTATACTCCGGCTATGCAGATTTGAAAAACAATGATGCAAATGCACGATTAAAATACCTGAACGAACTTCAACATCATGTTCCGCATTACCTCGGTGATTCTACCAGACTGGATTTTATTACCTATGAATTTAGTAAGGAATACCTGAAGCAGTATAAACCAAGGGTAATGTATATGGCTTTTGATGAAACCGATGACATGGCACATGCAGGCAATTATAAATTTTACCTCGACAGGGCCAAGCAGGAAGATGGCTATATTAAAACGCTATGGGAAATGATCCAGGCAGATCCGTTTTATAAAAACAACACAACACTGTTGATCACCTGCGATCACGGCCGCGGAGAGGTACCCATGGATCAATGGCGTGACCATGGCGCAAATGTTAAAGGAGCTGAAAATACGTGGTTTGCCATTTTAGGACCGGACACACCTGCAAGCGGAGAAATAAAAACATCAACAACAATTTACCACAAACAACTGGCACAAACCATATCTGAGCTACTGGGTTTTGATTTTAAAGCCGCAGCCGGGCACGAGGTTGGAAATGCTATCAAAACAGTGTTTAAATAATAACTAATTTCTGAATAGATTTAAAGTTGATTGGAAGCGATACCGCTGATGGTCAACTTTTTTAATTTAACCAGTTTTCCAATCCTTCTGAATTAAGTCTGTTTACCGAAAGGCTTTATGGTAAACCGCTACGTTTACGCCCGAACTTTTTAATATGATTTGATGTTATCCATTGAACTAACCCGATAACATCATGGCAAAAGAAAAAAAGAAAAAAACAACGAAGAAAAAAGGTGGCAAAAAGAAAGATAAAAAGAAAAAAGGCAGTACTAAAAAGAACAAGCTTGGTGTAAAAAACTCCCTGGTGAACAATATCAACGCCCGGAAAAAAAAAGGAAAATCCCGTTCGAAAAAGAAATCTAAAGTGAGTAGAAAGGCCTACAAAAAAATGAAAGAGGGCTGGAAGAAAAAATAGTTTAGGCAGGCCATTACATCACAGGTTTTAACAATGGCCTGCTCCCCTTCAATATCGTTATTTTTTCCCATCATCGTCATAAAATCTTGATATCGAAGGATGATCAATTAAAGATAATCACTGGCAAATCAGCTTAAAAAATCCCTAAAACTGAAAATCATAATTTTAGGCTATCTTTACACAAAATAAAATCGATGGCGGTATTACATAAAAAAGAAGAAAAAATTCAGGCAGTGCTGGGTAGGTTGCCTAAAAAATATACAGATGAACAATTCGTTGAAATGTTTATCAGACTTTACTCTAAAGATTGGGGTAAAATCAAATCAGCTTACATCAAGCAATCTCAGGATAAAGAAAAGGGTTCTATCATCAACATGCCTAAGCCAGAGATTTATTTGAAACAGGTTTTAGCCAACTACCTGCAAAATGCGGATGCCCCTAAAGCGGCAGAAGTAAAAAAGGAAGAAATTAAAGAACCCGTTACGGAAGCTAAAAAACCTAAAACACCTGTCAAAAATAAGGCGGAGGCTGTTGAAGCAATTGCTGAACCTAAAAAGGTTAAGGCACCGGCGAAAAAGAAAGTACAAGCAGAAGATGCACCGGCTGCAGCAGTAAAGGAAAAGAAAGCACCTGCTAAAAAGAAGGCCGAAGCCACAGAAGAGCCAGTTGCAGAAGTTAAAAAAACTAAAGTAACTGCTAAAGCAAAAGTTGAAAAACCAGCAGATGCTTCAGCAGAAATTAAGAAACCAAAAGCAGCAGCCAAGAAGCCTGCAGCAAAAAAATAAAAAAAATTTTCACTCAGGTATAATAAATCATCTTTTTGGTTGTTTATGTATATGAGAGCGTTAATTTAGATGACGGGGATAGGTCGGTATGATTTATCCCCGTTCTTTTTTACATCAGAATTTAGACATTCCCGTAACTATTGGATTGCCCTCCATCAATAGCTATGGTTTGGCCATTTACATAGCTACAATCTTTACTTAATAAAAAGCAAACCACTTTAGCAACTTCTGCCGGCAATCCAAGTCTTTTAGCCGGATTGGCTTGTGCATAATCCTTTTCTGCCGCCTGGGGATCAGCGGGGTTTACCTGCTTAAAAGCCTCGGCAACCATTGGGGTAAGTATAGCACCCGGGGCTATGGCATTTGAAGTAATTCCATACTGGGCATATTCTAATGCTGTATTTTTGGTCATCCCCGAAACCGCATGTTTACTGGCTACATAAGGCATTTGATTCATTACACCACGGATTCCGCCAACAGATGCCACATTAACAATTCTACCATATTTTCTTTCCTGCATATGTGGCAATACATAACGTAAACCATAATAAACACCCATTAAATTAATATCGACTACTTTTTTGAAAATATCGATATCATATTCCGTTATGGATGCCTGTTTGCCTTCAATACCCGCGTTATTGTAAAAACCATCTATCTGGCCAAATTTCTCAATGGTTTCATCAACATAAGCTTTAACTTCCTCTTCTTTTGATACATCGGCTTTAATGGTTAAAACCTCTAATCCGGAATAATCTTTTGTCAGGTCAGACTTTGCTTTTTGCAAGGCTTCTTCATTATAATCAACAAGCACTAATTTGGCTCCCAAAGCTGCAGCTTCCCATGCAGTTGCCAATCCTAAACCCATTCCTGCTCCTGTAATCAGAATTACATTTTTTTCAAAATTTTTCATATTCTTCTTTTTAATTATGATCAAATCAACCCGCTATCAGGTTTAATCTGGCATCAATAAATACTTGCTTACCGAACGCAGCGCAGCTGCTAATGTTTGTCAGTTAATTTTAATAAACCTAAAATGTAAAAACATCAAATTGTAATCTTCAGCTTTATCATTGGTATATCGGGAAAAGTCGATATATCTTTGTTTTATGGATCAAGTAGAAATCTTTAAAGCCTTATCAAACAAAACCCGTTTACAGATTTTAAACTGGCTTAAAGAGCCTGCCGAGAATTTTCCTGAACAGCTAAATCCTGATTTCGAAAATATTGGTGTTTGTGTTGGGCAGATTCAAATGAAGGCTGGTTTATCTCAAAGTACCATTTCCGAATATCTTTCCATTTTACAGCGAGCAAATTTGGTTACGGCGACACGTGTTGGCCAGTGGACTTACTACAAACGCAGTGAAGAAGGAATCAAAATGTTAAATCAAATTATTAGTACAGCATTATAAAAACAGAAATATATGAACACAGATAGCTTATTTAAGCCCTTTAGCTTAAAAACATTAAATACCAAAAACAGAATTGTAATGGCCCCGATGACGCGGTCTTTTTCTCCTGATGGCATTCCAACCGATGCCGTTGCAGAATATTATGCTAAAAGAGCGGCCGGCGAAGTAGGACTAATCTTATCTGAAGGAACAGTGATCAATCGACCTTCATCATCCGCCGACCCAAACATCCCACATTTTTATGGCGATCAGGCTTTGGCTGGATGGCAAAAAGTGATCAATGAGGTTCATGCTGCAGGCGCACAAATGGGCCCGCAAATCTGGCACCAGGGCATTATGGAAAATCATGCTTCTGGATGGACACCAGGTACACCTTTCGAAGGCCCGTCTGCATTACAAAGGCCTGGTTTTGAAAATGGGGTACCGATGACGGATGCAGCCATTGCCGATACCATCGCGGCTTTCGCACAGGCTGCCGCAGATGCAAAAGCTTTAGGTTTTGATACGGTAGAAATTCATGGGGCACACCAATATCTAATTGATCAGTTTTTTTGGGATGAGACCAATAACCGTACAGACATTTACGGCGGCAAAACCCTGGCTGAGCGGACACGTTTCGCTGTTGAAGTGATTAAAGAAACGCGTAAACGTGTTGGAGAAGATTTTGCTTTAATTATTCGCTTATCGCAATTTAAACCTGCTGCTTACGATTTCAAATTAGCCAAGAATGAAAACGAGATGGAACAATGGTTAACGCCACTGGTTGATGCAGGAATTGACATTTTACATTGTTCGCAACGTCGGTTTTGGGAACCAGAATTTGAAGGATCTGATTTAAACTTTGCCGGATGGGCGAAAAAAATCACCGGTAAAGCCACTATATCAGTAGGTTCTGTGGGTTTAGATGGTGACTTCTTTGGTGCATTTGCCGGACAAAGTTCACAACCAAGTTCATTAGATGAACTGGTACGCAGAATGGATCGTGGCGATTTCGATTTAATTGCTGTTGGCCGACCGCTATTATCCGATGCAAACTGGGTAGAGAAAATCAAAAATAACCGTACGGATGAATTGAAAGGCTTTAGCAAAGAAGCTTTAGCAGAGCTGGTATAGATTTGCTATTTATAAGGCAAAAAAGCATCTCAGCAATGGGATGCTTTTTTTGTTCTGACGACTTTGATAGAATTTCCTTAAATTCAGCTTTCAAAAAATATTCCATGTCAAATATCTCCCTCATAATAGAAGAACGTCCGGCCAATATTGGCAATTTCATGGTGGGCAGGTTATTGCCATTCAGAGAAAAGCGAATGGTAGGCCCTTTTGCATTCATTGACCATATGGGACCAGCAGCCATGAGCGATCATGAAAATTTAGATGTCCCACCACATCCACATATTGGTTTATCTACATTGACTTTTCTTTTTGAAGGGGAGATTGAACACCGCGATAGCATGGGCACAGCTATCATCATTAAACCTGGTCAGGTAAACTGGATGACCTCCGGAAGTGGCATTGCACATTCAGAAAGAACTCCGGCATATCTTCGCCATACAGACAAAATGCTTCATGGCTTACAAATCTGGGTGGCCTTACCAAAAGACCTGGAACAAATGAAGCCAGAATTTTTTCATGTGGAAGAAAATGAGATTCCGGGTTGGGAGCAGGATGGTGTAAATATAAAATTGATCGCCGGAGAAGCATTTGGTAAAAAATCACCGGTTCCGGTTTATTCTCCGCTTTATTTTATCGAAATTAAAAGTAATAAAAGGCAAAAGCTGAACATTGGAAATGATTTATTTGGAGAAAGTGCCCTTTATATTTTAGAAGGCGGCATTGAAAGCGACGGACATCTATTCGAGCCACGGCTTATTTTAATTGCCAACGATGCCAAACTTTGTGAATTTACCATGCTGGAAAATACAACGGTTTACATTTTTGGCGGTGAACCTTTCCCGGAGGAAAGATTTATTTACTGGAACTTTGTGGCTTCGGATAAAGCTTTAATTGAACAGGCCAAACAAAATTGGTTAGACCAAAACTTTAAACCTGTTCCCGGTGAAACCGAATTTGTTCCCCTGCCAAATCACAATCCTTATTTGAAAAAATGAAGATCATTTCTTTAGACTCATCCTCATGAACTTGATTCAGGATCTTTTCATGGAAGAGTTTATGAAGAGGATTGCTTCGCTATTCCTCCTCACAATGACTATAGATTATCTGATATTATTCTTCCAGCAAGGCCTGCCTAATTTTTTCAGCGGCTTCAGCCAGTTCTTCCTGACTTGGGCTTAGTTTCGCTTTGCTAAAGTTCATATCGCTGACATGATTCATTGGGATTAAATGAATATGCGCATGCGGTACCTCCAGCCCGATTACTGAAACGCCTACTTTTTGACAAGGAAAAGCTGTTTTTACGCCTTTTGCCACAATTTTAGCAAACATCCAGAGACCAACAAACAGGTCTTCATCCATATCAAAAATGTAATCTACTTCAATTTTTGGGATCACCAGCACATGGCCGGCAGTTAAAGGCTGAACATCTAAAAAAGCTAAATACTCTACGGTTTCAGCAACTACATGAGCAGGAATTTCACCGGCAACAATTTTCGAAAAGATAGTCATAAAGGTGGAAGGTATAAGGTGAAAAGGTGTTGAGGTAAGCGTTTTGCGATAGGCGTTTTATAATCGCTCACCGCCAAACGCTATCTGCTTATCTTGATATTTCAAGCACTTCAAACTGCATTTTACCTGCAGGCACTTCAATTTCAGCGAATTCACCAACAGATTTACCTAATAAACCTTGAGCTATTGGAGATTTGACAGAAATTTTTCCGGTTTTTAAATCAGCTTCCGTTTCGGCAACCAACTGGTAAGTCATGGTTGCACCATTTTTTACATTTTTAATCTTAACAATGGATAATGCCAGCACTTTTGTTAAATCCAATTTCGATTCATCAATCAAGCGCGCATTCGCCAGTGTATTTTTTAATTTGGAGATTTTCGCTTCGTGCAAACCCTGTGCTTCTTTCGCAGCATCGTATTCTGCATTCTCTGATAAATCACCTTTATCTCTTGCTTCAGCAATTGCTTTAGATATTAGCTGACGCCCTGTGGTTGTTAGATAATGAACTTCCTCTTTTAGTTTATCTAACCCCTCTTGTGTATAGTACGTTACCTCTGTCATTGCTCTATTAATTTTTTTTCAAACGCTATAAAAAACAAACAAGACTACATAGTTGGTTCCTACATAGTCTTGCTTCAATTATAACGAAGATAAAATCTGAAAATTACAAATGCAAATAAATGCACATGATTTTTATGATTTAGATTTACAGAATGCTGTAATGACGTTGATAACACATTTGAGCAACATATCACTCATTTGAATCTAAGCATTCTTTCATTCAATAAATTCATTCATTATTTTTTACTTTTAGCTCAAATTATTCAGAAAAAATGAAAAAGTTATTTTCGCTAGCCCTCATCTTAGGGATGAGTTGGTATTCCGTTTCGGCTCAGGAGCTTTATATGCCCCGAAATATCAAAGCTGCCTATCAAAAGGGAACACGTTCCATGAATGGGCAGCCTGGTCCCAATTACTGGCAAAATCATGGCCGCTACCAGATGGACATCAAAGTAGATGCAGAAACTAAAATAGTAAGCGGGCAGGAAGAAATTATATACAGCAATAACAGCAATGATACCCTGAATGTATTAGCCATTCGTTTCGTAAACAATTTGCATAAGCCTACTTCACCGCGTAGTGGCTCAGTAAGCGAAGATTTCTTATCCAGCGGCTTAAATATTTCTGCTTTTGCGGTTGATGGGGAAACCTATAAGATAGACAGCAAAGGCTGGGGAACAGTTGGAAACGTAAAACTGAAAAAACCATTAAACCCGAAATCGAAAATTACGGTCAAAATAGACTGGGATTATCCATTATCTAAAGAAAGTGGTCGTGAAGGACAAATAGACCCCAATTCATTTTTTGTGGCTTACAGCTATCCGCGTATTTCTGTATATGATGATTACAATGGCTGGGACCGGATTCCGCATACCGACAGGGCAGAATTTTACAACGATTTTAATGATTATGTTTTCACTGTAAAAGCGCCAAAAAATTATGTGGTTTATGCCACCGGCGATTTTTTAAACCCTGATGAAGTGCTTCAGCCAGAAATTGCTGCCCGTTTAAAAAAATCGTATAAAGCAGATGAAGTGGTTCATATTGCCACTGCTGAAGAATTAAAGAACGGAAAAGTTACTGTACAAAAAGACTGGAATACCTGGAAATTTAAAGTTGATCACATTACAGATGTTACTTTTGCGTTGAGTAATCATTATGTTTGGGATGGTGGCAGTGTGGTTGTAGATGCTAGAACCGGCCGCAGGGCCAGTGCACAGGCAGCTTATAATCCAGCTACCGGTAAAGATTTTCTAAATTCGGTGAAGTACAACATCAATGCCTTATCCTGGTTTTCGAACAACTGGCCTGGCATTCCATATCCTTATGCCAAAACAATTGCCTTTCAGGGCTTTGCAGATATGGAGTTTCCCATGATGGTGAATGATTCTAACTTCGGCGATCCTGTTTTTGCACAATTGGTTCAGGATCATGAGGTGGCGCACACTTATTTCCCTTTTTACATGGGTATTAACGAAACCCGTTACGCTTACATGGATGAAGGCTGGGCCACTACTTTTGAATACTTAATTGGTATCGCTGAACATGGTCAGCAGGCCGCGGATGATTTTTACAAAAAATTCAGGGTAAACAACTACATCAATGATCAATCTACAGAAGAAGATCAGCCTGTGATTTCCATGTCAGATCAGGTTTCGGGTGCAGGTTACGGGAATAATTCGTACGGAAAGGCTTCATTATCTTACCTGGCATTGAAAGATATGCTGGGCGACGTTCTTTTCAAGAAAGCATTGCACCACTATATGAACACCTGGAATGGCAAACATCCTATTCCATGGGATTATTTCAATTCGATGAATGCAGGTTCAGGACAAAACCTGAACTGGTTTTTCCAGAATTGGTTTTTCACCAACAACTATCTGGATTTAGCAGTTGAAAAAGTAACTGCAGCAAAAGAAAAATCAGCTGTTACCGTTAAAAACGTTGGTGGTTTTGCTATTCCTTTTGATGTGGTGGTAATTTATGCTGACGGCAAAAAAGAAACCCTTCATCAAACACCTGTAGTTTGGAAAACCAATCAGAAAGAAGTAGTGATCAATATCCCATCAGCCAGGAAAATTACATCCGTTACATTGGATAACGGCATTTATGTAGATGCTACTCCAAAAGATAATATTTACGAAGTAAAATAATACCGTTTTACAGTTTTCAGTTGGCAATCGTAAATAGCCAACTGAAAACTGTAAATTAAAAAACACTAACTGTTCTCTGCTTTAAACGTGGCTTCGTGTTTAACCGGAAAATTCAGTGAGTTGGCGATAAAGCACATTTTATTGGCTTCCTGATGTAGCGATTCTGCCAGTTCGACATGAGCCTTATCCGCGATTAAAACCTGAGGGTGCAAGGTTACTTCTTTAAACTTTCCGCTCCCGTCTGCCAGTTCCTCCATAGTTCCAACGGCCTTATCCTGATAATCAATGACCACAATTTCATTTTTCGAGCAAAGGTGTAAATACCAGAGCATATGGCAACTGGATATCGCGGCCAGCAATAGGTCTTCGGGATTATACTTAGTTTTATCACCCAGGAAGGCAGAATCTGATGAGCCCAAAATATCGGCTTTACCATCAACGGTTATGGTATAATCACGATCGTATGAACGATAATCCATTGTTCCGGAACCTTTATTGCCCGTCCACGTAATGGTTGTTGAATATAAATGATCTTTCGGCATAATATATCTGAGTTAGATTTGGAATCAATTTAAGAAAATAGCTTTAAATTCTAAGCAGCAATTACAAGTATAGAATAAAATGTAACTATAAAAAACCCTGCAGCTTATCAGCAAGCACCTCCGAAATTTTGCGATATGAGTCAAAAGTCCAGCCGCCTACATGCGGAGTTAAAATAACCTTTTCATTTTTCTTCAATTCTTCGTACCAGTCTTGCGTTGCCAGGGCAGGGAATTTTTCAGTTTCCAGTACATCTAAACCGGCACCTAAAATCTTACCAGATTTAATGGCATTCAAAACAGCTTTGGTATTGACCACCTCTCCCCTTGCGGTATTGATGAAGAAAATTGGTTTCTTAAAATGGAAGAAATATTCATCATCAACCATTTGCCGGGTTTCAGCAGTGAGTGGAATATGCAGACTCAGCACATCGCTATGTTTTACAATCTCTTCCATACTTACCTCACGCGCAAAAGCATCGCTAAAGCCTGTTTTATATTTGTCATAGGCCATTACATCCACTTCAAAACCTGCCAGTTTCTTCGCAAAACTTTGTCCCATAAAACCGTAACCGATAATCCCTACCTTTTTACCTTTCAATTCGTAACCTCTGTTACCTTCACGATCCCAAATTCCATTTCTAATTTCCAAATCGGCCTTGCGGAAGTTGTTCATCAGTGAAAGCAACAATCCGGTAGCATGTTCTCCAACAGCATCGCAATTTCCTTCCGGAGCATTGATTAGTTCAATATTTCTTTCAAATGCGATTTTATCATCAATATTATCTAAACCGGCACCGGCTCTGGCCACAAACTTTAAATTTGGGGCCGCTGCAAAAATCTCAGTATCGATTCTAAACTTCGTCCGCACTGCAATCCCTACATAATCCTTGATTTTATCCAGCGTTTGCTGACGCGTAATTTGTGGTTCATCATCAACTTCATAACCCATTGCAATGGCCCTTTCCTTAAAAACCGGGTGTAAATCATCAACGATTAATATTTTTTTCATTGTGTAAATTTTATTTCAGACGTTTTTGAAATCAAACAAAAGTAACATTTTATGAAAGGCTTCCACACTTCAAAAGCGCTTATTTATCTAAAGCCTTTCGCATCATTGAGACTCACAAAAATATTACTATAAAACCGCTGTAATAAAATAGTTACGCCATGCTTATTAAACTTAGTTGCTGTTACTTTGTCTCCCTTTACAATACATACACAAATTTTAATCTTTAATGAGACTTATACACTTACGTGCCATACCACTTGCCCTTTTATTTTTAAGTTTAACGTTTAACCTTTTTGCCCAAAGCGGGGGCAAAGCAAAAATTACCGGCGTATTAAAAGACGCTAAAACCCAAGAAACTATTCCGTTTGCTACCGCTGTTTTAATTGACAAAGCAACCGCAAAGAATGTTAAAATCGCACAGACTGACCTTAACGGGGCCTTTACCATGGCTGATTTACCTAATGGGAATTTTACTTTTAAAATCAGTTTTGTAGGCTATCAAACCATGGTAAGGGATAATGTTGCCATTACCGCAGCCACTGGAACTTTAAACTTTGGCGATATAAAAATGAATGCGGCTAAAGGCAATATTTTAAGTGAGGTAACCGTAACCGGCCAGAAACAAGGCATGCAGATGGGGATTGATAAAAAAATCTTCTCTGTTGACCAAAGTGTGATCAGCGAAGGTGGTTCCGCAACTGATTTATTGCAAAATGTGCCTTCCGTTTCCACCGATATGGACGGGAATGTAAGTTTACGTGGTTCAACAGGTGTCCGGGTTTTAATTGATGGCAAGCCTTCTTTAATTGCCGGCGGAAACGTAGCACAGATTTTAGCTTCCATTCCGGCCAGTTCTATTGAAAGTGTAGAGGTAATCACTAATCCTTCAGCCAAATATGATGCGGAAGGTCAGTCGGGCATTATCAACATTGTTTTAAAGAAAAACACTAAATTAGGTTTTAATGGTTCAGCAGCCATTACTGCCGGTAACCGCGACAATTATAATGCAAATACCAATTTGAGTTTTCAGAACAGTAAGGTAAATATTTACGGAAACTACAGCTATCGTTATGGCAACCGCCTTGGTGGAGGTTATCAGGATATTTTTTATAAATCTGACTCCTCAAGAACAGCTTACACCAGCCAGGCAACCCGTTCAAATTCTTTGGATAAGGGACATAATGCTAAAGCTGGTTTGGATTATTACCTGACACCTAAAAGTGTAATCAGTTTATCCGGGGGGTTCAACTCCAGGGAAAATGAGCGAAATGAGTTGCTCGACATCAAACAATTGAACCGTGCACAAACGCCGCTTTCATTAAGTAATAGAACAAATCTAAACGATGGTTATGGAAGTAGCTATGATTTAAATCTGGATTTCGTTCAGAAGTTTAAAAAACCTAAGCAAGAGTTAACTTTTAATTTCGGCTATTCGAACGGAGATAATAACAACGACCAAACGTATAGCACCACCACCACAAATAGAAATAATATTCCCATCAATGAGAATCTGAGTTTGCAACGTGTTTTCAACAGAGGAGATAATTCAAACTATAACATCCAGACAGATTATACCATGCCTGTGGGTAAAGCAGGTAAATTGGAGGCTGGATACCGGAGTCAGATTCGTTTGGCCGGCAACAATCAATATGCAGATTCTATCTTAACCAATACAAGTATTTACATACAAAACAATAAGCTGATTAACAATTTTGACAGCAAAGACCAGGTTCATGCACTTTACTTAAACTATCAGAATCAAATTAAGGATTTCGGTTATCAGCTGGGTTTAAGGGCTGAAGATGCACGGTTAGATACCCACTTAGATGGCTATACCAATAATATATTAACCTCAAACGAAGGAAATATTCACTATAAAAGATTATATCCGAGTGTATTTTTAACACAGAAGCTGAAAGGCGACAACCAGGTTCAGCTGAGCTATACACGCCGGGTAAACCGTCCGCGGCCATGGGATACCAATCCATTTCTGGATGTTTCTGATCCATTTAACTACAGAGGTGGTAACCCCAATCTATTGCCAGAAGATGTACACTCATTTGAGTTGGGCTACAGCAAATACTGGAAAAAAGTAACCTTAACTTCCAGCTTGTATTTCCGCCAAACCAATGATGTGATTCAAAGGGTAAGAAGCTCACCTGTTAATGGAATCATCACCACCACACCGCAAAACTTATCTCGCCAGATCAACAGCGGTCTGGAACTGATCGGCCGTTTTGATTTGGTAAAAGCCTTAAATTTTACCACCAATGTAAACCTTTACCAGGCAAAATTTGCTGGTGATACCAGATTTGACATCCCCACCAGCAGTGGTTTTAGCTGGAATGCCAACTTAACTGCGAACTTAACGGTAGTGAAGAATTTATCGGTACAGGTTCGTGGTGATTACCGCGCCCCTGAGGTAATGGCACAGGGAAAGCGTAATGCCATGTATGGCATTGATGGCGGTGCCAAATACGACTTCCCGAATAAAAAAGCTTCATTAAGCTTCAACGTGAGAGATGTATTTAACACCAGAAGATGGAGCATGACTACTGAAGATAAATTTACAATTGTGGATTTTGAACGCCAGATGCAGGGAACAATGGGAAATTTAACCTTCTCTTACCGTTTCGGAAAAACGACATTTAGCAATGTAAAAAAACAGAAAAAAGATGAGCAACAGGATAACCGACCTGATGAAGGTTCATTCTAAATAATAGTAAGGCGTTTCGACTATCGGAACACCTTTTGTTTAATTACATCGTGTAAAAATGATATTCATTATCTTGCGCTATGGAAGATCAAAACCCTTGGAAGACACTTGACAGTGAAGTAAAATACGATAATAACTGGATCAGGGTTACCGAACATCAGGTGATTAATCCATCTGGTGGCGCCGGTATTTATGGCGAAGTCCATTTTAAAAACTTTGCCATTGGCATCTTAGCACTGGATGAAGAAAACAATACCTGGCTGGTGGGGCAATATCGCTTTCCGCTTAAAGCCTATAGCTGGGAAATTCCGGAAGGCGGCGGTCCTTTGAATGAAGAGCCGCTGGAAAGTGCCCGGCGCGAACTTCTGGAGGAAACCGGATTAAGTGCTAAAAACTGGCGGGAAATTCAGCGCATGCACCTTTCCAATTCAGTAAGTGATGAACTGGCCATCATCTATCTGGCCACCGGTCTGATCCAGGGAATCGCCATGCCCGAAGAAACGGAGCAGTTAGTGGTAAAGAAAATTGCCTTTGAAGAAGCCTGTCAAATGGTTTTAAATGGGACAATAACTGATTCGATGAGTGTTGCTGCCATTATGAAAGTAAAGCTGATGATTTTAAACGGCGAAATCTAATGATTACCTTTGCCGCATTAATTTTTTAATCAAATGAGTAAGCTTTTCGGCTATATCTTAAGCCCTGTTTTCTATTTCTTCTTTGGCTTAACGCTTTGCATTTTTCACCCCATCCAGTGGATTTGCCATCGGTTTTTCGGATACAAGGCGCATAAAGTTTCTGTTGATATCCTGAACTTTTTTCTCACCTATTGCCAGGTGTTTTTATTGAATTCGGTTATTTTTAAAAACGATTACAGCCTGCCAACCCATCGGCCCATAATTTTTGTGGCAAACCACCAGAGTATGTATGATATTCCCACACTCATCTGGTTCCTGAGAAGATACAGCGCCAAGTTTATTTCTAAAATAGAACTGACCAAAGGCATTCCGTCCATTTCCATCAACCTCAGAGTAGGTGGTGGTGCAAACATCAACAGGAAAGACAATAAGCAGGCCATCTCTGAAATTATCAAACTTGGCCGCAGGATGCAGCAAAATAACTGGAGTACAGTTATTTTTCCTGAAGGCACCCGCGCAAAAGACGGACAGGTTAAAACCTTCCAGTTTGGCGGCATTGCCACCCTTTTGAAAGCAGTTCCAAATGCACTGGTGGTGCCTGTTGCCATTGAAAATTCCTGGAAAATTGTTCGCTTCGGCATGTTTCCCTTAACTACCGGAAATGCGTTACGCTGGACCGTTCTAAACCCCATAGACCCAGAAGGAAAAACAGCAAACGAGATTACACTGGAAGCAGAAACAGAAATCAGGAAGGTGTTAGGACAAGAAATGACTTAGTATCGAAACCTTGGTATGGGGTCTCAAGATGTTAGTATCAGGTATCAGAACTATTGACTCCGGATTAAAGACTCCAGACTAAAAGCTAAATATTCTTATTTCCAATTACTTTGAAAAACTCGTCACGGTAGGTATCTCCAACCGGAATGATTTTCTGATTAATCGTAATTCTGCTTCGTTCAATACTTTCTATTTTATCTACCGCTATAATGTACGATTTGTGTACGCGGATAAACTGACTTTGCGGTAAGGCCTCCTCCATTTTCTTCATACTCTGAAGCGTAATTACCCGCTCCGTTTTAGTGAAAATAGAAATATAATCTTTCAAACCTTCAATGAAAAGGATGTCATGAAGGTAAATTTTCTGAATTTTATGTTCTGTTTTCACAAAAATATAATCCTGAACAGGATTTGCAGGTGCAGAAAATGGTGCCGGTGTAACAATAGGTTGCGCTACGCTTACAGGTGCTTCAGCCGGTTTAAATTGTTTGTGAACCTTCTCTACTGCTTTGTAAAAACGATCAAATGCAATAGGCTTCAAAAGATAGTCTGATACGTTAAGATCATAACTTTCCAGGGCATACTGCGGATAAGCTGTAGTTAAAATATAATGGCATTTGTTCCCGGCAATTTTCAGGAATTGAATTCCGGTAAGTTCCGGCATCTGAATATCGAGAAAAACCAGGTCAATCCCCCCTGCCTGAACAATTTGCAAAGCTTCTATGGGATTTTCGCACCTTTTAACAAAATTTAAAAAGGGCACCTTTGAAATATAATCCTGAAGGATATCCAGTGCCAAAGGCTCATCATCAACAACAATGCAGTTTAAATTCATTTTAAGTTTATCGTTTTAATTCATGATTTTTTATAAAATCCGCTGGTGTGGCTTCCGGATTAAATATCAATCATCAGTTCGCAGGTATAATGAGTAGCCGAATTTACAACATTTAATTTATATCTGTCAGGATAAACCAATTGTAATCTTCTTTCTACATTGGTTAAACCCACTCCGCCCTGCGCATCTTTATTCTGATTATTTTTTTTATTCACCACACTGAAATGAAGAATTTTCTGGTTGGCGATGATGTTAATTTTTACCGGGTGCCCGGGATCATTGACTACGCCATGTTTAAAGGCATTCTCCACAAAAGAAATCAGCATTAGCGGCACAATTTTCTGATCATCAATTTCCCCGTTTAAAACCATCTCAATATATGCCCCATCCTTAAACCTGATTTTCTGCAAATCAATATAGTTGGTTAAGTAATCAACTTCTTTACTTAAAGATACCGTAGGCGTATTGCTTTCATAGATCATGTAACGCATAATTTCAGAGAGCTTCATGATCGCATCAGCTGTTTTATCAGATTTCTGATAGGCCAGCGAGTAAATATTGTTCAGTGAGTTGAATAAAAAATGAGGGTTTAACTGCGACTTTAAAAACTGCAGCTCCATTTCGCGGCGTTCACTTTCCAGGTTTCGCTGAATGCGTTCATTTGCAAACCAGTCTGCCGCAAATTTGATCAGGCAACTGGAAACCAGAAAGAAGCCACACAAAAACAACTGCGCGAAGAAGTATTGATCTGCAGTGATCGCTTTTCGCCTGCCTTCATTCATATACTCCATCATCTCCCTCGGATTTAACACTGCAATTGCCGTTTTGACAAATGCCGTTACACCCAGCAGAATAATAAAAATGAAGATATAAAGAAAGTATCTCTTTTTCTTTTTAATGAATTGCGGGATGAGGATCAGGTAATTGATGTAAAAAAGTGAAACATTAATAATTCCGAATAGTACAAGCGATAATATAAAGTGCTTTATATTTTTAGTTTCAGAATCAAAAAATATGCTTAGTGCAATTATGATTAAGATAGCTGCCCAATACAGTGCATGCAATATGATAGGTCCCTTACTTTTCGTCATTATTTTTCGCTTATTCATCAATTGTGTTTATACTTTCGATGAGCGCATCCAAAATAAATAAAGTTTCTATTTTTAGATAATACAATCTACCAACTGCCTTTTTTTTTCTACGAACAGGCTAAACGGCCTAAATTATCGACCAACACCAATTTTTATCGATAAACGCCGAAATGGCCTGTTGATCTAGAATCTTTAACGCTTGGTATAATACATTTTAGCAGCTTGGTTTTCTTCAGTTTCTTTGAATCATCAAAACGAAACAATTATGAAACACGCATCAGCCATTCACTTCAATAATCAAACAGTATTTACTGATGCTACTTTCAACATCGCTCCACTTAAATTATCAGTTATGAAAAAATTAGCCAATACCTCGCCATTTTTACTTTTATTATTACCGGTTTTTATGATGATGATATTAACGCTTACGGTTAATACCAATCCAAATGAAGCTGAAATTGTAGTAAAACCAGCCAAGGCATCTACCTCAGTGGTGAAACAAGCTACGGCTATTTTCAAATAACATATGCCCAGCTTTACCATTGAAACCGTTGGATTAAATTTCAATTTCGGACAGCAGGTTATTTTAAAAAACTTGTCGCTACAGGTTCCGAAGGGCAGTATATATGGCTTTCTTGGCCCGAATGGAGCAGGCAAAACCACTACAATAAAAATCCTGCTGAACCTCTTGAAATCTCCCTCCGATCAGGTTTTTATCTTCGGTAAAGAAATCAACAGTAACCGCATCGACATTTTAAAACAGGTAGGCGCACTGGTAGAGCAACCCGCCATTTATGGGCATCTTTCCGGAAAAGAAAACTTAATTAACCGGTGTTTGCTTTTACGCATTCACAAAAGCAAGGCTGATGAGCTGCTGGCGCTGGTTGGCTTAACAGATGCCGCAAATAAAAAATCAAGCCAATACTCGCTGGGAATGAAGCAACGCCTCGGCATTGCACTGGCGATGATTTCAGACCCTGAACTGCTGCTTTTAGATGAGCCCACAAATGGCCTGGATCCAAATGGCATCATCGAAATCAGGAATCTGATGATGGAGCTTACTGCAAAATACAACAAAACCATCCTGGTATCGAGTCACCTTTTGTCTGAAATAGAAAGAACGGCAACCCATGTTGGCATTATCAATCATGGACAATTGCTTTTTCAGGGAACCATTCAGGAACTTCAGCTATTGAACAAACCCTTACTTGAAATTGAAGTTGATCAGGTAGAAAGTGCTGGTGCTTTAATCCTGGAGAATGGATATGAAATCATGGCACAAACAAAATCCAAAATCAGTATACCTTATGCCTCTGCGGCAGAAAGCGGAATCGTCAATACCTTGTTAATAAAAAATGGTTTTACGGTAACCAGTCTCTCCATGCAAAAAAAGGACCTTGAAAATTTATTCCTGGATATTACCAAACCCGACTAATATGCGTACGCTCTACATATCATTAATATCCGAATTTTATAAATCAAGAAAAACACTGGCATTTTGGGCAGCAATATTGTTGCCGGTAATCATATGTGGATTAATCACTTTTGGTTTTTATTCCAGTTCTGAAAGAATTATTGCCTTTCATTATCCACCGATGATATTGTGGGCAAATTATAGTGGTGCGGCACTTGGCGTAATGGGGTTTCTAATTATGCCTTTCTACGTCATATTTATGGCTTTTTCGGTCAACAATATTGAACACAAAAATGATACCTGGAAAATGCTGTTTGCACAGCCCCTGAATAAATTTTCCATTTATGCAGCAAAATACCTGTATGCTGTATTTATGATATTCATCTGTTTACTGCTGTTCACATCATTAACCTTCGCCTTTGGCCATTTATTACAGGTTTTGGTGCCAAAATATAATTTTAGTCAGTATAATCCTCTACATATCCTGATCAACTCTTATGCTAAACTTTTTCTCTCTTCTTTAGGCATTTTATCACTTCAGTTTATCATGAGTTTATTTTGGAGCGATTTCCTTAAACCCATGGGCATAGGCTTTATTGGTGCCATCATGGGAATAATTATCGTAAATGTTGGATGGAAATATGCCTATTTCATCCCTTACTCTCTACCCACCCTGGCTTTGAGAATAACGAAAGTAAAGAAAGGGGCTAATCCATTGGAATTTCCGGTTTTTACACAGGAAATATGGACAAGTTTAATTTATGCAGCTATTCTTTTCATTGTTGGTTATTTTATAGTAACCAGAAAAAGCATCAAATAAGCTAGAAAAGCCAGCATCATTTTTTTGATTCAGCAGATGTTATTTTCACCCAGGAGCAGTCAGGAATAAGCCCTTTGCTATTGCGTGTGTAAAATTCTTTTTAATTACAAAAGCCTGCTTTTCTGATCATTGCTGATCAAAAGGCAGGCTTTGTTGTTTAGAGAGAGAGATGCGTTAAATGCAGAGCGTTATTCCTTATCAAAAGGACAAAATTCTTTGTTTAAATGCCCAAACAATGAGCTGGTAAGAATTGCGTAAATCAAGTTTTCTCACCATATTTCTTCTATGTGTATTAACCGTATGCTCACTGATAAAAAGCATATCGCCAATTTCTTTACTATTATAACCATTTGATAAAAGACGTACAATGTCTATTTCCCGCTCAGTTATCAAACTGGTACTTTCCTGAATTAAGACTTTGTTTATCATTTTATAAATTTAAGCGAATCACATCAGCCGTATTAACCATTAAATAATAAATGAAGGATAGTGTACTTCTAAGTTACATTTTAAGCAATTGGATCTGGTTAGGGCGGCTTTAATAGTTAAATCAATATTTTGTTTGTTTCAATAATCAAAAGTACGGGCCGCTACTGATTTATGAGTAGTAGAAATTACCCTAAATAAAAAGGTGTTTTTACGGTATAAAAAAAACCAATCGCTATTGCCTGCCATGATCTAATTTACGAATTTAGGGATCTAAATCATTTATAAATACTAATATGGAAAAAGTAAACGAATCGCAGCCTATTGATAAAAATACAGCGATAAAAATGGTTAATGCTTATAGCGAAGAGGCTACCAGACTAAACTCCGGATCATATACAAAGGCAGTATGGTTTCCTGCAGAGCAGATTCTGGCAATGGCAAAAAAAATCAGTGAAGGTAAACATGATGGTTTGCGGATTTACTTTGCGCAGTACATCGAAGAATCATTAAAAGACTTACCTGAAGATCATAGAGGAAGAAATACAGTATTATTGGTACCTACTTATGCCGCCGGCCAAACCAATGCGCGTGGGGAAAAAACGAATGCACATGAAGATGATACCGCCAATATTGAAAACAGAGGTGATCTTTGTCCTACTATGTGTGACGGAACAGAACTGTAATTTATGAATTTTTTTACCCCTATCGTTATTGCAGAACTAATTTCTCTGATTATAGCGCTAACTTTTCTATTTAAGGATAACATTTCATTCTGGAAAGTTAATATAGCCTATCTAATCATAGCATTGTCTGCAGAAGCAAGGGGATCCTATCTTTCGGCTCACCATCGCCATAACGTAGGGTTATTCAATACATTCGTCCTGTTTGAAATTGCATTTATTTCTTATGGCATGTATTATTGTTTGAAAAAATACACGAATCCAAGGCCTGTAATATTTACTGGCCTTGGTATCTGTTACTCGATTTTTATCTTTTTTACATTCAAAAATGGAATACACGTCTATAATGATGTATTCAATGATAACACGGTAAGTGTAATGTCTTTAATATTTGTGCTTTATTGCCTGTATTATTATTATAAACTTTTAAATGACGATGAAGTCCTTGATCTTAAGCATCATCCAGAGTTTTGGTGGGTAAACGGGGTTTTATTCTATTACTTTGGCGGCACAGCTATTAACCTCTTTTATGGGCTGTTTAATATCCTCATATTTGAACATATTAAGCTTCGATTATTTATTTACTATATTATCAACATTATCCTTTATAGTAATTGGATATACAGTTACATATGCAGAGCCAAACAACGCAAATTGCTATATTAATTTCGATTACAACATTTATATTCCTGCTCATGCCTTTATTTCTGATTATTTATATCAGATCATATAACAGGCATAAAAAAAATCATTTGCTGGAGAAACAGCATATGCAGCAAAAATTTGAAGCCGAAATTTTACAGGCGCGGATTGAAGTGCAGGATCAAACCATGCAAACCATTGCCACAGAATTGCATGATAATATTGGCCAGCTCCTGAGCCTTACTACATTGACACTTAATTCTGTAAACATCAACGACAGTGAAAAAGCAGAGAAAAAAATTGGCGACTCCCTTTCCTTTATTAATAAATCAATCAGAGAACTAAGAGAACTGGCAAAACTGCTGCATGGCGAACAGGTTGTCGAAAATGGAATAGGCTATGCACTGGATCAGGAAGTAAACTGGTTAAGCAAAACCGGAGCCTACGAAATAGAGGTTAACAACAGTCTTGTTGATTTAATTGAAAAATCACCGGATAAAGACCTGATCATTTTACGTTTACTACAGGAAATCATCAACAACATTATTAAACATGCCAATGCAACGGCCATTACCTTTAATGCTTACTACGAAGATAAAACCCTTCATTTACAGGTTAAAGAGAATGGAATAGGGTTTAATTATGAACAGGCAGCAGCAGCCTCCTCCGGAATGGGTTTAAATTCCATCTATAAAAGAATAGAAATGATCAATGGAAAATTAGTATTAAATTCGTCACCTAATCATGGTACTAATATTTTAATTGAAATTCCCTATCCTTAAAACATGTCTGCTCCATCTATCTCCATTGCCATCGTTGATGATCATACACTTTTCCGCTCCGGACTGGCCAGTTTATTAGATGAGTTTGATGAAATTAAAGTGCTGTTCGAAGGCATCAATGGCCAGGATCTTCAGCATAAAATTAAAAACCATCCGGATTTACAGCTTATTTTGATGGATATTAATATGCCCGTAATGGATGGTTATACCGCTACCAAATGGGTTAAAGAAAATTACCCGAACGTTAATATACTCGCCTTGAGCATGCTGGAAGACGAAAAAGCAATTATTGGTATGTTAAAGGCTGGTGCAGGCGGCTATATGCTGAAAGAATCTACTCCAAACGAACTGCTTACCGCTATCAAGGCCATCAACGAAAAAGGCTTTTATGTTAATGACCTTGTTTCTGGCCGCTTGCTGGTGGCACTCAAAGATGGTGATACCAAACCAATCTTCAGCGCACGCGAATTAACCTTCCTTCAACATTGCAGCAGCGAACTTACTTATCGAGAAATTGCAGACCTTATGAATGTGAGCCCGCGAACGGTAGACAATTACCGCGAGTCGCTGTTTGCAAAACTCAACATCAAATCCCGCACCGGACTAGTGGTTTACGCCATTAAAAATAATCTGATTAAGATATAATTATCTTTTATCGCCGGATATTTTTTCCCATATCATTTGGATAACTAATTAATTAGTTTTAACTTTAATAATGACAACATTTGTTGATCATCCTTATTGTTATGCATTATGATGGAAATTAAAGATTTAACCAAAGCCGAAGAACAAATTATGCAGGTTTTGTGGCAGTTGGAAAAAGCATTTGTTAAAGAAGTTATTGACGAACTACCTATTCCAAAGCCTGCTTATAACACAGTCTCTACCATTATCAGAATTCTGGAAACCAAAGGTTTTATCGGGCACGAGGCATTTGGAAAGGCACACCAATATTATCCGCTGATCAGCAGAGAAGATTATAAACGCCATGCGACAGAAAAACTTCTGGGAAATTATTTTGAAAACTCTGTAGAAAGTATGTTTTCATTTTTTGTTAAAGAAGAAAAGCTTGATTTAGGTGATGTAGATGAAATTTTGAAAATGATTAACAAAATTAAACGCAATCCAAAATGAGTTTCGCCCACTACTTGCTACAGGTTAACCTCTACCTGTTTGTTTTCTACGGCTTTTACAAACTGCTGTTAGATAAGGAGACCTATTTCCTGCTTAATCGCATCTATTTAGTGGCATCGGGAGTTTTATCTTTATCTATCCCTTTTATACGCATGGAATGGATTACCCGGCAGGATGTTGCTCAAAAAGTTTATACCAGTATAAACTGGGATGCTGTTTTAGAACAGGCTATAATAGTTCCGGATCATGAAAATAGTTTTAGCTGGTCAAACATCTTTGTGCTGATCTATTTTACCGGGATATTGTTTTTTCTGTTTAGGCTGGTGCTCAATTTATTAACGGTTAAAAAACTGATTCATTCCGCAAAATCGGGTTCAGCTTTTTCTTTTTTCAATAAAAAAGTGATAGATCAGCAACTACCCTTATCAAATGTTATACACGCACATGAAGATGCACATGTAAAGCAATGGCATACCTTAGATATTTTATTTTTTGAGCTTTTAGGCATTCTGACCTGGATAAACCCGGTTATTTATTTCTATAAAAAATCAATTAAAAATATACATGAGTTTCTGGCCGATCAGCATGCCGCGGCATTTCAGGGTGATAAGGCAGAATATGCCATGCTGATTCTGAGCCAGTCTTTTGGCATTATGCCTAATAGCTTAACTAACGGATTCTTTGATCAATCCCTCATCAAAAAGAGAATTTTTATGCTCCAAAAAGAAAAATCAAAAAAGGCCGCCATCTTGAAGTATGGCTTTTTTATCCCGCTTTTTGCCCTTTTAATCATTTTCTCTTCGGCTACCGTACGTAAAAACAAAAATTTATTGGAACTGTCTGATCAGATTCCTTTAGATAAACCTATTGAAATGGTGAAAGATATCGTAATATCCGATAATCCATCCGCTGAAACTTTAGCTGCCGAGAAATCAATTGCGCCGGAAGCAGGAAAGATGGATAAATCCTGGAAAGATTTTTATGCTTATTTATCCAGAACGATAAAGTATCCAACAGCAGCCAGGTCACAAGGTTTACAGGGAAATACCCAGATCAGATTTCAGTTAAAAAACCATAAGATAGTCCGCGTTGCTTCACTGGTAAATTTAGGTTCCGGTTGTGATGAAGAAGTGATGAATGCCGTGTCATCTTATACTGGTTTTAAAAACGCAATTGATGGAAATTATGCCATCAAAGTTGAATTCAGGTTAGATGAAGGTAATTCAAAGATAAAAAACCTAAATTCAGTACCTGCAGTGGCCTATACCCTATTGCCAAGCCTTCAGGTTAAGGCTTTTGCAAATCAGAATTTAACTGATCAGAATTATCAGTCTAAAGATAAAGTATTTGATTTTGTATCTATAGATCAGCAGCCTGAGTTTCCCGGTGGTATTGAAAAATTTTACCAATACCTAGGCAAAAATATTAAATATCCTAAAATGGCAGTGGATAATCATGTAAGCGGTAAAGTATTCTTAAGCTTTATCGTAGAGAAGAGTGGAGACCTTTCAGATGTTCAGATTACCAGAGGATTAGGCAGCGGGACCGATGAGGAAGCCATTAGGGTCATTTCGCAATCACCTAAATGGAATCCAGGCATTGCAAATGACAAGCCCGTAAGAGTAAAGTATAATATTACTGTGAATTTCAACTTAGCAAAAAGTAACGAGCCATCAGAAAACCCAACGCCGGCCAGAACACAAAAATTATCATTAAGATCAACAGGAAATAACAACGACACCAAATTTATTGATGGTATATTTAATGGTCTTATAATAGTTGATGGCATTAAGCTGGCAGATAATAAGCTTTTAAATAAGATAAACCCTGCCAATATTGAATCAGTAAGCATATTAAAAAATCAGGCTGCTACAAGTTTATATGGTTTAGAAGCCAAAGAAGGCGCAATGCTGATTACGACTAAAAATAGTGAAAAAAATCTATTCAGAGATTTGAATCAAAAGGAAAGCACTATTGATAAGAACATAACTGTTGACTATTTACGTGAAAAATTTTAACGGAATCAATTTATGAAAAAAGCATCAATTTTGATTACTGTACTGGCTTTGGGTTTCCATGTTTGCGCGCAACAGACAGACACGATTAAAGTCCAATCCAACATATCATTTCCAGGATGGTCTAAACCAGACAGCAAGGAACAACAATAAAAGCGAAAAAAAAAGTCTGAAAAGAAAAACTAAATAAAAAAACCTTAATAATATTTAATGATGAGAAAGCTAATAATTTTAGCCCTAATGGGCATCGCCATGTTTATTAATGCCATAAAAGCACAAAAAGTTTATGATTTTACATCTGTAGAAAAACAACCCTCCTATCCGGGTGGCATAGCAAAGTTTTATGAATACCTTGGTAAGGAAATTAAATATCCTGAGGCAGCCAAAAACAACAAAATACAGGGAAAGGTATTTGTAAGCTTTACTGTTGAAAAAAATGGAAAATTAGGCAATGTAAGAGTCACTAAAGGCCTATCAACAGAAACAGACAAAGAAGCCCTCAGGGTGATAAGAAACTCACCAGACTGGACTCCTGGCACCTTGGATAGTAAGCCAGTCAGGGTGAAGTATAATATGAATGTTAATTTCAGTTTAACAGCTGCTAATACCGAAAAAAAGGCAGCATCTAAGTCTGGAATCCAACCCGAATATCCGGGTGGCACAACTAAACTATATCGCTACCTGGCAAAAAACATAAAATATCCCGCACAGGCTAAAAAAGATAAAGTGGAAGGAAAAGTATTCTTGGCTTTTAATGTGGAGCAAGATGGTACATTATCAGATGTACGGGTTACTAAAGGGCTATCCAGAGAAACTGATGCCGAAGCACTTAGGGTAATGAAATCTGCACCGAAATGGAACCCGGCTATTGATGCAAACGGACACCCGGTTAAAGTTAAATATCAAATGGCCATTAACTTTATAATGAGCTAAGGCAGTTTATTAAACATCAAACACAAAACCCCTGCTTAAAAATAGCCGGGGTTTTGTGTTTTCTCTCCTGTCTCGGAAGTTTAAATCTATAAATTATTTAATGTATATACAAATTTTACAGAATATAATTTCAAATAACAATATTTTTAATATGCTGACATAGAAATATTTATGTTTCACAAACTTATATTTTGTTCACTTTGATTTCACTTGGAATTAAAAAGCCCCAAACCAGGTTTGAGGCTTAAGATTCAACTTTGCAGCTGAATGCACAGTATATTTTTAAACTGTTTCTTCTGAAACAAATTTCGCACTGGCAAAGTCACGGTTCATTCGCGCAATGTTCTCTAAAGAGATTCCTTTAGGGCACTCCGCTTCACAGGCACCCGTATTGGTACAGTTACCAAAACCTTCGGCATCCATTTGCGCCACCATACTTTGTACGCGACGATAACGCTCTGGCTGACCTTGTGGTAATAATGCCAGCTGAGAAATTTTAGCCGATACGAATAACATGGCAGATGCATTTTTACAGGTAGCCACACAAGCACCACAACCAATACAGGCAGCAGCTTCGAAAGCAGCATCAGCCTGCATTTTTGGAATCGGAAGACTATTGGCATCCTGTGCATTACCCGTGTTAACAGAAATAAAACCACCTGCTGCAATTACCCGATCAAAGGCTGAACGATCAACAGTTAAATCTTTTACAACCGGAAAAGCTGCTGCTCTCCATGGCTCTACAACAATAGTATCGCCATCTTTAAAAGAGCGCATGTGCAACTGGCAGGTTGTAACCAGGTCTTTCGGACCGTGCGGACGACCATTAATGAACATGGAGCACATCCCACAAATACCTTCACGGCAATCGTGATCAAATACAACCGGCTCTTCGCCTTTAGTGATCAGATCTTCGTTTAACACATCGAACATCTCCAGGAATGACATATCCGGAGAAATACCAGCTAATTTATAATCTACCAAAGCACCTTTGGTATTGTTATTTTTTTGACGCCAAACTTTTAGCGTTAAGTTCATATTTCCTGTACTCATGATATTGAGATTTTGGACATTAGACAGGAGAAATTAGATTTGAGATTTGAGACATTATTGCCCTTCTCATATCTTACATCTCACATCTCACATCTATTTATAACTTCTTTGTGCTACTTTAATATTTTCAAACTTCAATTCTTCCTTGTGAAGTTCGAAGTTTACGCCTTCTTTAAATTCCCAGGCTGCAACGTATGCGTAGTTTTCATCATCACGTAAAGCCTCTCCCTCTTCAGTCTGGTATTCTTCACGGAAGTGGCCACCACAACTTTCATTACGGTTTAATGCATCAATACACATTAACTCCCCTAATTCAATAAAATCAGCAACACGACCGGCCTTCTCCAGTTCAGTATTTAATTCATCAGCTGATCCTGGTACACGAACATTACTCCAGAATTCAGCACGTAGCGCCCTGATGTCCTGAATGGCTTCGTTTAAGCCTTTCTCGTTACGGGCCATCCCACATTTCTCCCACATGATGTGACCTAAACGCTTATGGAAATGATCTACAGATTTTGTACCCTTTATATTGATTAAAGTATTTAAAATGCCTTTCGCTCGTTCTTCTGCCTCTACAAATGCAGGGTGATCCGTTGGAATGGCTTTTACCGAAATCTCTTTTGATAAATAAGCACCAATGGTATAAGGAAGGACAAAATAACCATCTGCCAAACCTTGCATCAAAGCAGATGCACCCAAACGGTTAGCACCGTGATCAGAGAAGTTTGCTTCACCAGTGCAATATAAACCAGGAACAGATGTCATTAAGTTATAATCCACCCAAAGTCCGCCCATAGTATAGTGAACTGCCGGATAAATACGCATTGGCGTTTCGTAAGGATTTTCACCCGTGATTTGCGCATACATATCAAACAGGTTACCATATTTGGCTTTAATCACCTCGGTGCCTAAACGCATACAGGTTTCTTTATCCGGATTGTGAATACCCGATTTAGAAGCTTCGATTCTACCGTAACGTTCTGTATTGGCTTTGAAATCCAGGTATACGGCCAGTTTTGAAGCACCAACACCATAACCGGCGTCACAACGTTCCTTAGCTGCGCGTGAAGCCACATCACGGGGAACCAGGTTACCAAAAGCAGGATAACGACGCTCTAAATAATAATCTCTTTCCTCTTCAGGAATTTCTGAAGCCTTACGGTTATCATCTTTCTTTTTAGGAACCCAGATTCGTCCATCGTTACGCAACGATTCAGACATCAGGGTTAATTTCGACTGGTGATCTCCGGAAACCGGAATACATGTCGGGTGAATTTGCGTATAACAAGGATTTGCAAAGTAAGCACCTTGTTTATGTGCTTTCCATGCTGCTGTAACATTACTTCCCATGGCATTGGTAGAAAGGTAAAATACGTTTCCGTAACCACCTGTTCCTAATACCACCGCATGGCCAAAGTGACGTTCAATTTCGCCGGTAATTAAGTTACGGGCGATAATACCGCGTGCTTTACCGTCGATTTTTACTACTTCAAGCATTTCATGGCGGGTATACATTTCTACCTTACCCATACCAATCTGGCGTTCTAATGCAGAATAAGCACCCAATAACAATTGCTGACCAGTTTGTCCTGCAGCATAGAATGTACGTTGCACTTGCGTACCACCAAATGAACGGTTATCTAACAAGCCACCATATTCACGTGCTAAAGGCACTCCCTGAGCCACACACTGATCTATGATATTAGCACTCACCTCGGCTAAACGATGCACATTGGCTTCGCGGGCACGGTAATCGCCACCTTTAATGGTATCATAAAAAAGACGGTAAACACTGTCACCATCATTCTGATAGTTTTTGGCTGCATTAATACCACCTTGAGCAGCAATAGAGTGTGCTCTGCGAGGCGAATCCTGGAAACAAAAACATTTTACTTTATAACCCATTTCAGCCAGGGTTGCTGCTGCAGAAGCCCCCGCCAAACCTGAACCTACAATAATTACTTCAATAGTTCTTTTGTTCGATGGGTTTACCAAAGGCACAGAAGACTTATATTTAGTCCATTTACTGGTTAATTCGCCTTCTGGAATATTTGAATTAATATCTGACATATCTCTTTTGTGCTAAAAACTAATTAATTAAACCGGTATAAACTGCAATTGGCATCAATGCAAATAGGATCGAAATGATCACTGAATACCAAACACTAGCGCCCTTAATTATTCCATTATATTTAGAGTGATTCCAGCCCATGGTTTGAAAAGCCGAAGCAAAACCATGTAATAAGTGGTAGCACAGAGAAAACATAGCTAAAATATAAACAGCTACTCTTACAGGATCCTGAAACTTTTCTTTCATTACCGCATATAAATCTTCATGTCCGTTAGCATCCACAGTTGGAATGCCGGTGAAACGGGATACTACCCAGAAGTCTTTTAAATGAACAACTAAAAAAATAAGCAATAGCGTACCCAATAACCCCATCGAACGGCTATACCATTTACTGTTTGCTTTACCATTATACTCTGCATACTTAACTGGTCTTGCCTTTTGATTTTCAAAAGTCAGCCTTGCCGCCTGAAAAATATGTGCAAGTAAACCAATGAATAAAACAATTTCACCAGCCCTGATGATCCAGTTAGTGGCCATAAAATGAGCACCAACATTGAAGGTTAAACCACCATCATTAATAAAAATTAATGCGTTTATGCCGCAGTGTACAATTAAAAAGAGTATCAGGAATATTCCTGTAACACCCATAATGAATTTCTTTCCTATTGATGAAGAAAGCGCATTTCCGAAACCACTCATTTGATTAGGATTTATATCTAAAATTTCTTGCAAAAGTATCTAATTATGAGTTTAATTTATAAACGATTATGACAAAACGGCGATAAAACATTTATTTAGAAACATTCTAAGTCGGAAACGAAAGAAATGGAAAGAATTTGGAATTTTACTTTTGGAAATGGCCAATTCAGATCTGAACTATTTATACAGTAAAATAAAAACTTCTTTGCCAATATCTTATTTTTTAAAAAACAAAGATGAAAATAGTCACCAAACTGAAAATTTAAACATTAAGCACAGTAAGATCAAGATCATCCCTGAAATCATCTCTTATTATTTCAATAAGTCATGCTTAATCGCCTAAAAGCGATGATAAAAAAGTAGTTAAACAATTGTCTTATGACATCATTGGCTACGCTATTCGCGTGCATAAATATCTTGGCCCTGGGCTATTAGAAAGTGTTTAGGAGCGATGTCTGACTTATGAATTAGAAAAGAATGGATATCAGGGCATTAAACAGGCAATGGTTCTGGTTGAATAATTGATATAGCGTCAAGAGTTGATTTACTGGCAGATGATTGCATTGTTGCGGAGCTCAAAACGCTTGAACAACTTTTACCAATTCATGAAGCACAGATTTTAACATATAAGAAATTATTAAATGTACCACAAGGACTGCTGATTAACTTCTTCAAGATAACATTACACGATCATTGAAACCTTTTGTGAATGAACTTTACCGCAACTTACAGGATTACCATACCTGGTATTCAAAATCTTTTTCATAAAAAAAGTCCCGATTTGCATCGGGACTTTCAACGATTTATGTGTTCGAGTTTTCTTAAGCTACTTTTACATTTACCGCGTTAAGGCCTTTTCTACCTTCTTCTACATCGTAGTTTACGGTATCATTCTCGCGAATGTTGTCAATTAAGCCTGAAGCATGAACAAAAATTTCGGCATCGCCATTAGATGGAGTGATAAATCCGAAACCTTTAGTTTCATTAAAAAATTTTACTGTTCCTTGTTGCATTATATTGTATTTTAATTTGTACCAAAGATAGGCTTAAATACCTATAAACCAATTTTTTATTTTAATAATAATAAAAACCCCTGAAAATACTACCTGATTGCCTGTTAGACGCTGTTTTTTGATTTAAATTAATTTAGAAACATCTTCAATATTAGCAATTTTAATCATGAATGAGTAAAAAATCACAATTGAAGTCCCAATCCTTTTCCAGAAATAGCATCTATAGAGACTTGTTTAATTCTTTATCAATCAATATTTGATATACGAACTACTAATCAAACATACAGCTCATGTCATTCACATAATTAAGCCAACTGTAAATTTTGATCATAAGAAATAACCAATTCATCATTCCGTTTAACCATAAAAATATCGCCAAAATTATCTTTAGCACAATAACTGAGCATCAGATAGTCATCTACAATTTTATGCAAAATCAATTTCGGACTGGTATAGGTAATCGATACAACATGAGCTGCCTTATTTAATAAATCAGAAGACAGGATATGAAGCTCAGCCCAATCGAAAAGGACTGACTGCCCTTGTGAATCATTTAAACCGGGTATTTTATGCTTTAAAGCGTCCATCATATCCATCACTGAAGATTCCAGTTTTTGATTTAAGGAATAAGCTTTCTCATTTTCCTGCACCATTTGAGAGAAGGTATGGAAAAGTTGGTTCTGGGCATATGGCTTGGATTGCTTTTGAAATTCACGATAAGTTTGATGAAAAACATAGCGTTCAAAATCCGTTCTGCACATGAAATTGATATACTGTTTTAAGCTGAGGTTGATATAAGCTAAAGCCATATGCTTAATAATTGCTATTTGAGTGTGAGGATTTCCCAGGCTTAAAAATGTAAAGCATTTGGCAAATACTGATTATCAATCGATAAACGATAAAATAATCGGCATATTGCATCTCAGGAAAATACCAGTTTTTAAATCAAACGAAACAACTTTGTCTTTCGCTTCAGTTACAGAAAATAAAATACAGTCTGCCTATTTCCTCTTCAGGCAGTATATTAAAAACATTTAGGTACCAGAAATGAAATCATCAGCAAAACGATATACATTAAAATCTTCCTGCTGTAACGCCAAATGAAGCGCTTCATTAAGCTTTTTTTTATCAACCAACTGCATCTTATGGTGCTGAATAATTTTCCAGGCTTTTTCGGCAAACAGAAATTCTTTTCGCTGGCTGGCCTCTGTAACCGGTGCCGTAATCCAGTCCATTAATTTATCAATACCTATATTCTTATCAGCGACTGTTTGCAAAACCGGAATTGATTTTGTCCCCTCGTGAACCATTTTTTTTAAGTTATTGGCAAAGGTACCAGCACCTTCCCGATCGGCCTTATTAACGACAAAACAATCTGCAATTTCCATTAAACCTGACTTGATATGCTGAACCTCATCGCCTGATTCAGGCACCAGAACCACAATCGTTTTATCTGCTAAACCCGCAATTTCAACTTCCGATTGCCCGACCCCTACTGTTTCGATGAGAATAAGATCAAAATTTGAAGCCTTCAATACATCAACCATTTCAATTGTTTTAGCAGAAATGCCCCCTAATGCCCCTCTGGTTGCTAAAGAGCGGATAAAGACATTGGGCTTATTAAACTGCCTGGCCATTCTGATCCGATCACCCAGCAATGAACCCAGATTAAATGGCGAGGTTGGATCAATGGCTAAAACGGCTATTCTTTTATTTTCCAGCGTAAAAAAATCAGTGATGGCGTTAACTAAGGTACTTTTTCCGGCACCGGGAGGACCAGTGATACCAATAACAGGCGCACCATACCGACTATCTAAATTTTTCAGAATGGAATCTGCCGGCGAAAGATCATTTTCAACAAGTGTTAATGCCCTGGCCAAAACCCGGTAATTACCTTGTTTCACTTCGCTTAAAATGGATAGAGGGGTATTATTCATCAATAAAACTATCTTTGTACAAATTAACAAAATAATACGGCACCAGGCATAAAACAATCAACATTGAACGAAAGCATCATGATTTACCAAAATCCACTGGGAATTTATCAACAAATCACCATAGCTTCATTACTGCTAAAACACATTTAAACAGATGAAAGTTACCGGCTTTACCTTTTTAAGAAATGCAGTTGTAAATGATTATCCGGCAAAGGAAGCCATACTTTCTGTTCTTCCATTATGTGATGAGTTTATTATTGCCCTGGGAAACTCAACGGATGAAACGGCAGAACTGATTAAAAGTATAGATTCTGAAAAAATCAGAATTATTGATACCATCTGGAAAGAATCCATTCGCGAAGGCGGCCGTGTTTTTGCCGATGAAACCAATAAAGCGCTTGCTGCAATTTCAAAAGATACGGACTGGATGATCTACATTCAGGGTGATGAAGCCATTCATGAAGATGATCTTCCTTTAATCAGAAAAGAGATGGAACTGGAACTCCATCACGATCATATTGAAGCACTTCTGCTAAAATATAAACATTTTTATGCTTCTTATGATTACCTGGCAGAATCAAGACGCTGGTATCGGCGGGAAGTCCGGATTCTAAAAAACCTACCCGGCATTCATTCTTATCGCGATGCACAAGGTTTTAGAATTGACAACAGAAAATTGAAAGTTAAATTAATAGATGCCTATATTTATCATTATGGTTGGGTAAAACCACCCCAAGGTTTACAAGGAAAAGTCAGGAATTTTAACCAGTTTTATCAAACAGAAGAATGGATTGAAGAGAATTATCCTGCCCAGCAAACGTTTGATATGCACAATGCAGATCGCCTGGTACATTTTAAAGGGGCTCATCCACAAGTAATGAAACAGCGAATTGCCGCAGCAAACTGGAAATATGAGCAGGATTTAACTAAAGAAACCACAAAAATGAATTTCAGAAGAAGGTTGTTGCAAAAAATTGAGGATTTAACAGGATTGCGTCTCTTTGAATACCGTAACTATAAAATTGTGAAGTAGTAAATAATATAACTACTTATATTTGCTGAATTTTTTATTTAAAAAAAAGGATATTATTAATGAAAAAGCCTGCTGTTTTAGTAACTTTTGATTCAATGAAGGATGCCAACTGTGGCTACTTTTCTTTTGGAAAGGGACTAGGGGACGCATTAATTCAACAAAATAAAGGGAAATTTAAATTAAAATTTTACTTATTTAAACAAACGCAATACCTTTTTAATGGCCTCGTTGATATCATCTATCTTTCCAAACTCGATCGGTTATTTTTCAGGAAAAAAAATGAGTTTGAAGTTGTTCACCTATCTGATCAAACTTGCAGGTTAAGACCTAGTAAGGTAAATGCAAAAAAGATAATGACCATTCATGATATGAATAAGGTTCATTTAAAGTTTAGCCGACCACATAGAATTAAAGTTTATCTAAAAAAACTAGGTAAACTTATCTCCCAATGTGATAAAGTAGTTTGCATCTCTCAGTTCGTTGCAAACGATGTCAAACACTATTTCCCTGAAGCTGAAGATAAGATCAGTGTGATATATAATGGTGCTGATAAGCTAATTGCTAATGATAACCATCAGCCCGCATTTAAACCAACAGGCAAATTTTTGTTTACTATTGGCTTGCTATCAGTACAAAAAGGATTCCATTTATTGCCAGCAATATTAAAAGATAATGATTTTGAACTGGTAATCTGTGGAAGAGAAACACCTCATAAGGAGCGTATAATTGAGGAGGCCCAAAAATACAATTGCTTAACTAGAGTACATATTACCGGCCCTATAAGTGATGATGATAAGGCATGGTATTATAAAAACTGTAGTGCCTTCCTATTTCCTTCTGTAGCTGAAGGTTTTGGTCTTCCGGTAATTGAGGCGATGCATTTTGGTAAGCCTGCATTTCTTTCCAAATTTACGTCTTTGCCAGAAGTGGGTGGAGATGCTGCATATTACTTTGATAGCTTTGAACCAGAAAGTATGCAGAAAGTATTTTATAATGGTATGAAAGATTTCGAAGAAAGAAATCGCAATCAAGAAATGATTTTGCAGGCAGAAAAATTTTCATGGGAAAGAGCAGCCAATCAGTATTTGAATTTATATGAAGAAACCTTAAAAAAGTAAGAATGAAAAATAAATTTTATTGTTCAATTCTTAAAATGTATCCACAACAATAAAATACTCATTTTCACATTCTAAAATTCAAACATTACAATCTTCATTAGGTAAGGAACCATATTCTTATCGATATTTGTGAAAAAACGTACATTTGCCTGAACTTTATTATATTTTTTTTACGGCTAGTACTTTCCTAAGGTCCGCTATATATACAATACTCAATGAAAACTTATTTTCGTTTATTATCCTTTGCCAAGCCCATAGAAAAGTTTGCAATACCATATGTAATCGTCACATTATTAGCTGTTCTTTTTGGAACGTTAAACCTTACCCTACTTGTACCACTCTTTGACACATTGCTTCCTTCAAAATCGCCTGGAAACGTTAGTGTAGTATCTTCAGCAAGTTCTGCTTTTGATATTACTGGTAAGTTTTCTGATTTTGTTTCACACTCGCTTGTTGTTAATGGCAGGGCAGAAACTTTAAATTATGTCTGTATCATTATTGTTGCTTCTGTTCTACTATCAAATTTCTTTAGATATTTCTCTCAACGTTTTATGGAAGATTTAAGAGTACATACTTTGCTAAATCTTCGTAAGTCAGTTTTTAATAACGTCATGAATTTACACGTTGGTTATTTTAATAATGAACGTAAAGGCGATATTATTTCAAAAGTTGCATCCGATGTACAGGTTGTACAATTTACGGTTACAAATACTTTACAAGTTGTTTTTAAAGAACCTCTAACCTTAATTTTCTACATCATAGTTCTTTTGAGTATTTCTGTTAAACTGACATTATTTTCACTATTAGTAATTCCAATATCTGCTTTTATTATTAGCAAAATAGTTAAGAGAATTAAGCAGCAGGCGAAGGAATCTCACGAATCATTTGCAAAGATGATTGGTTTTTTGGATGAATCATTAAGTGGAATCAAGATTATCAAAGCATTTAATTCAACTGATAGAGTTAAAGAAAAATTCCAGAAAGAAAATGAATTTTATTCAAATCTAAATAGAAAAATGGTTCGAAGACAGCAATTAGGCTCGCCAGTCTCTGAATTTCTAGGTGTTTTGATGGTTTCTTTAATCGTTTGGTATGGAGGAAATCTGATCATAAGTAACCAGCCAGGTGCTTTAACTACAAGTCAATTTATCGCATATATTGCTTTTTTTTCACAGGTAATGCGACCAGCAAAAGCCTTAACAGATTCATTTAGCGGAATCCACTCTGGTATTGCGGCAGGTGAAAGGGTTTTAGAGTTGATTGACACCAAGCCAATATTAATTAATAAGCCCGATGCGAAAGTACTTAATGGCTTTAACAGTGCAATCAGCTTTCATGATGTTTCATTTAGCTATGGAGAAAAAAAGATTCTAAATTCGATAAATATCAACATTGAAAAAGGAAAAACGGTGGCCTTGGTTGGCCCTTCAGGTGGTGGAAAAAGCACGTTAATGGATTTAATCCCCCGTTTTCATGATCCAGAATCAGGTACAATTAAAATTGACGGACATGATTACAGAGAACTTACGGTAGAAAGTATTAGGGCGCAGATGGGAACGGTTAATCAAGATTCATTTTTATTTAACGATACCATTTTTAATAATATCGCCTTTGCAAAACCACATGCAACCGAAGAAGAAGTCATCGAGGCTGCGAAAATAGCCAATGCGCATGAATTTATTTTAAATACGGAAAACGGCTATCAATCTTCGGTCGGCGACAGGGGAAATAGGTTATCAGGTGGGCAAAGGCAGCGTGTTTGTATCGCCAGGGCTGTGTTAGCAAATCCGCCAATTATGTTATTGGATGAAGCAACTTCGGCATTAGACACTGAATCTGAAAAATTAGTTCAGGATGCATTAAATAATTTAATGAAAAACCGTACTTCGATTGTAATTGCCCACCGCTTAAGTACCATACAACACGCCGATATAATTGTGGTAATAGATAAAGGGGAAGTAGTGGAGAGCGGAAGTCATAATGAATTAATGTTGAAAAACGGATTATACAGAAGGTTAATTGACATGCAGGCCTTTAACGACTAAACATTTAGATCATGAAAGTGCTATTTTTTATGCCTGATAATCCGCTTAAAAAAAATGCGGGAAATAGAACCAGGGCGTTAAGTATGTTAAGCTACTTTAAATCAAGAAACTTTGAAATTGATTTTGTAAGCGAGTATTATACCGGACGTTGGGACGAGACAGATATTATAGCATTTGAGCAATCGGGACTGGCTGATAATACTTACGTAATTAAAAAAAAGCCTTCTAAAAAAAATATACTATATTATCTTCTTTTTTATAAACTTCCGAATTTTTTCTATCAAAATAAGGCTTGGTTTTTTCCACTTCAATTCCCTGAATTGGTAACCTTAAGGTTTAAGCGTGCGTTCAAAAAAATCTTAAAGAAAAATGATTACGATTACATCTATATCAACTATGCCAGTTGGGCTAAATTAGTAGAAGATAACCCTTTTGTAAAAAAATCGATAAAAGTAATTGATACACACGATTTTATAACGGCTCAACTTCAAAATAAAAATAATATTGGGCAATCTTTTAAAGAAGAAATCAGGAGAATTTCTTTATTTGATGTTGCTTTAGCTATTTCTGTTGAAGAACAGTATATCTTTAGTCAATTCTGCAAAAATAAAGTGGTTTTAGCTCCAATGATGTTGGATAAACCAGAAAATCTTCATGCTGTTAAAGAAAAATCATTAGATCTGATATATGTAGCAAGCGATAATATACATAATCAAAGGGCTGCCAATTGGTTTTTTAAGGATGTATACCCATTGTTACCAGGCAATATACAGATATGCGTTATTGGACAGATAAACGAGCATCTTTCAATAAAGGCACCTAATATTATTTCTGTAAACTTTGCCGAAGACTTATCAACCTATTACCAAAATGCTAAAGTAGCGCTATGCCCGATGTTAACAGGTACCGGAACAAAAATAAAAGTAGTAGAGGCCCTATCTTATGGCTTACCTATAGTTTGTAATACCAGAGGAATCGATGGGTTGATAAACAAAACCAATAATGGTTGTTTGGTAAGTGATGATCCAGTTGCATTCCGAAATAATATCATGAAATTATTAACAGACGAATCAGAATATCAAAACCAGGCAGAAAATGCATTAACTGCCTTTAGTATGAATTACGAAAGGGAACGCTGTTATAGAAATCTCGATACTGTTTTTGAAATAGTTTAATCATTCAAAATAAAACGAGAGCGTTTAATAATCTTTTTGTCGTAAGCAAGTGTGATGGAAGGCCTTTTCTATCAAGATATTTTAAGTATTGTAATACAATCATTAATAGTGGGTAAAAGTATATTTTTTCAAAGTTTTTATTATGAGTAAAAAATTATCGATTATAACGATTAATTACAACAATAAGACAGGGTTACAAAAAACAATTCAAAGCGTGGCAAGGCAAACTTGGCAAGATTTTGAGTTTATCGTTATTGATGGAAATAGTTCGGATGGAAGTAAAGATATCCTTATTACATATTCTTCACTTTTCAGCTATTTTATATCTGAACCTGATAGTGGCATATATAATGCAATGAATAAGGGCATTAAGATTTCAACAGGTGATTATCTAATGTTTTTAAATAGTGGGGATTCTTTAATTGATAATACTATTTTAGAGAAATTGAATGCTGAATTAAATGGTGAATATGATATTTACTATGGAGATATCCTACATATTGATGGAATAAAAAAAGAGATTCGAACTTTTCCTAAAATATTAAAATTCGCTTTTTTTTATGAACAAAATATCTCCCATCAAGCAAGTTTTATTAAGGCAAAACTGTTTAAAGATATTTTTTTATATAACGAAAATTTTAAAATTGTATCTGATTGGGAATTTTTCACTTATGCAATCTGTAAACGAGATGCTTCATATAAACACTTAGATTGTGTCATTGTAAATTATGATGGAACTGGAATATCCGCAAATTCAGAGAATCATCCAGAAATCAATAAAGAAAGAGATGCTTCTTTAAATAGATATTTTCCTGAATTTGTTAAGGATTATGAATATTTGAAAGAGATAAAGTTTAAAAAGGCAGAACAATTTCTGTATATAAAAAAGCATCCGATAGCCTATAAAATTTTGAAAGGCTTTATGAATATTATACTTTTATTTTTACCAAAATTTAATAGAAATTAAGATGAATAGTTCTTGCGTAATTGTAATACCAATTTATAAGCCCGAGCTTTCAACCTATGAAAAGATAGCTTTGACTCAATGCGGAAAGTTATTGTCTGATTATGATATTGTAATACTTAAACCAGATGATTTAGAAATATCGAATATACAGATAGGATTCTCTTATAACGAGGTGTCTTTCCCAAGTTTTTATTTTAAGAGCGTGTTTAGTTACAACAATTTAATGCTTTCGGAATTCTTTTATGGAAAATTCTTGAACTATAGCTATCTACTTATCTATCAATTGGATGCTTTCGTATTTAAAAATGAATTAAAATATTGGTGCAGCTTAGGTTATGATTATATAGGGGCTCCATGGTTAAGAGAAAAAGAATTTCCAACTTTATTTAAACAGACGAAAGAGAAGCTTAGATCCTACTTACACAGAAGATATAATTTACTTGATAAACAAGGTCAGCCTGATATAGAGCGACAATTGTACAATTATGTCGGCAATGGAGGCTTTTCGTTGAGAAAAGTTAAATCTTTTTATAATGTCTGTATTCAAGAAAAAGAACTCGTAGAAAATTATGTTGGCCAGAACAGCAGCGATTATAACGAAGACATGTTTTGGACCATAGAAGTAAATCGAAAGAAGAAAAGAATAAAGATTCCTACTTACAAAGAGGCATTGAACTTTTCCATTGAAACAGCTCCACAAAGGGCAATGACTTTAATTAAAGGAAATGTGCCTTTTGGTTGCCACGCATGGGATAAAAACATCCGTTTTTGGAAACCTTACTTTAAAGAAGCAGGTTATCAGATTTAACTGCGCCAAATTTCTTTATTTAACATTAAAAATAGACTAAAGTTGTTATTTCTTAGTTTACTTCGCCAAAATATTTTGAATATTTCTATCTTTTTATATCCAAATATTTTCATCTGCTTTAGAAAGAATTTGAATGAATATTTTTCAGCAAAGAAAATTTCTTTTTTTGATAACCCTTCTAGGTCTATCGGTAAATCAGTTGCCCATTTTCTATGTAATTTTAATGTTTCCTCTATCCAGGTCTTACAATAATTTCCTTCTGAGAAATGTTCTAATAATACTTGAAAAGTTACAACAGCACGATGTGTTTTATAGACTTGAAGTGAAAAATCTAGATCATAACAATGAAACTTCTTAAATGTTTCCTCATCAAAATTATTAGCTTCAACTATCTCTTTTTTGGTACAGAACCAAACTCCATCAACAACAACAACACTTGAATATTTTTCATTTTTTACGTTTTGAGAAATGTGTTTTGTTTTCTCTTCACTAAATTTATAGCGTTGAAGAATATTAACATAATTGATTTTTTTTTCACCAGCGCTACAAAACCATCCAGACGGAACTTTAGTTTTATAACTACTTCCGGCTATGCCAATCAATCCTATTTTCTGATCTTCATTAAAAATATCTACTACAATAATACCCCAGTCTTTAGTTTTAATACTGATATCCTCATGCATATAGCAAAGTAGCTTATATTTGGCCCGCTTTGCCCCTTCATTGTAAATTTCGCATAATCCACGTTTTCCATCAGCATTATCAAAACTGATAATTTCATGTTCTAATCCTATGGTTGCGGCAATATTCTCCTTAACATCAGAAAGCTGATCTTTATTTATGGAGGCTATAATTATTGATATCATCTCTTCAAAAGTAAAATAAAAACAGTACCTATTATAGAAAATCATATACCTTTGCATCCAAATTTATAATTTGGCATGGGTTTAACCTCATTTCTTTATAAAGAAGATCAATAAAACAAGCATTACCCATAAGTTTCTAGAAAAAACACAGGAACTTATGGCCACATCTAAAAGCTCGTAAAAAAGAAACGGTTTTACGGCGGTTAACCTAGTAGGCAAGATCCAGACCAGGGAACAGGCCACGGCAAAGATCATGATCGACTTCCTTAAAGAACTGGTTATCGATAAGATCCTGCGCTTTAAATCTTTTATCATTGATAAACCTGCCGGCAATTATGAAGACGATTCTTTTATTATTGCATAGACGATGTTTAAAAGCAGTATTTTCTGATCCCTGATTTTGCCTCTGAAAGCTGGAAAGAAGCAGGGATCAACAGTTTTTCGGAGACAGTGGCAGAAATTGATGCCAAAGGAATAGAAACCTGGGCCAACCCATGCATATTTTGGGCCGGAAATGTCAAAACCAATATAATCATAGAGAAACCGAAAGAAACGGAAATCAGGCCTCAAAGATTTTTGACTTTAAGAATACTTATGTGGATGATTATAAAAAGGATGCTCCATATTTTACCATGACCCAAGATACCCGTTACAGAGATTTAATCTACGCGGAAGGCAATAACTACTCTGCTCAATTAAAATTTCTTTTTTACAGCCAAAGGATTGTATTTTTACAGGAAATGGAAAGAATAATTCCATTACGATTTAAGGCCAATGAGCATTATATTCCTGTAAAGAATGACCTAAGTGATCTGGCAAAACAATACTACCTGATCAAGAAAGATTCTATGCTTTACAAACAGATTAAGGATAACGCATTAAAATTTGCCAAGAGAAGCTCACCTACCAGTGTGCGGTTGCTAAGATGAAATCTAATTATTTAAAAAAGAATCAATAAGCCATAATAATAAATGAAAAGTGAAGAAAAATATGATTATTTAATTGTTGGTTCTGGACTTTTTGGTGCCACTTTCGCACATGAGATGACCAATGCTGGCAAAAAATGCCTCATTATCGATAAAAGGGATCACACAGGGGGAAATATTCATTGTAAAAAAATTGAAGATATAAATGTGCACTGGTATGGTGCCCATATTTTTCATACGAATGATAAGTTTTTATGGGACTATGTAAACCAGTTTGCTGATTTTAACCGCTACACTAATTCACCCATAGCCAATTATAAGGGAGAACTATATAACCTGCCTTTCAACATGAACACCTTTTATTCGCTCTGGGGAACAAAAACCCCGAAAGAGGCGAAGGAAGAAATTGCCAGACAGATTGAACATTTGAATATAGGAGAGCCACAAAACCTGGAAGAACAGGCCTTAAAACTTGTGGGTACAGATATTTATGAGAAGCTGATTAAACATTATACAGAAAAACAATGGGGGAAAAAAGCAATAGCTCTCCCAGCTTTTATTATTAAGCGTCTTCCTGTAAGGTTTACCTACGACAATAATTATTTTAACGACAAGTACCAGGGAATCCCCATTGGTGGATTCAACAAGATAATAGATGGTTTATTAACTGGCTCTGAGATAAGATTAAATACCGATTTTTTTGATAATAAATCCGAATGGATAAATTTGGCAAAAAAAATTGTATACACAGGAAAGATAGATGCCTATTTCGATTACCGTTTTGGCGAGCTTGAGTATAGAAGTTTAAGATACGAGCTGGAAGTACATAATTCTGAAAACTACCAAGGCAACGCCGTGATGAATTTTACAGATGCAGAAACCCCTTATACCCGTGTTTATGAGCATAAACATTTTGAATTTGGCGCACAGCCTAAAACGGTAATTACAAAAGAATATCCGGTTAACGATGCCAAAAATGCAGAGCCCTATTACCCAGTGAACGATGAGAAAAATATGCATACTTTAAGAAAATACCAGGATTTGGCTTCAAAAGAAGAAAGAGTGGTTTTTGGTGGCAGATTGGCCGAATACCGCTATTATGATATGCACCAAGTAATTGCATCGGCTCTGGTAAAGTCGAAAAATGAATTAAAAAATGAGTAGTTCCGAACTAAAAATATTCTCTGTTTTCCACAAGGAATACCCTGTGCCTGTATGCGATTATATTGTGCCCATACAGGTAGGTAAAGATGATTCGGGCATTGACCTTGGCTTTATAGCCGACAATACTGGACACCATATAGCGGATAAGAATAGCACTTACAGTGAGCTTACTGCTTTGTACTGGATATGGCAAAATCTTAACAGCTTTGACTGTAAATGGGTTGGATTGAGCCATTATCGCAGGTATTTTATTGTTCCCGAAATCATCACTAAGAAGAAACTGTTCCAGACCAAGATAATAACTGATGAGCGACCACTTTATGAGAAAGAATTTAGCCAGGAAACGCTGGATTTTATTGCTTCAGATAAGGTAAAAGATGCATTATTGGAAAAATTGATAGCCAACAAAATAATTGTGCCTACAGCATTACCACTGAGTATTGACATGACATGCAGATGCTCAATCAAAAATCACTATATCTTTTATCACATTAAAGAAGACTGGTATTTAATGAGGGATGTGGTTACGCAGATGTACCCCAATCAAACGCGGTCTTTCGACGACTTTTTTAATAGTACAGACACGATGTACTGCTGTAATATGTTTATTGCAGATAAAAACACATTCTCAGATTATTGTGCATGGCTATTCCCCATCCTGTCAGAACTGGAAAAAGTGGTTAAATTAAGCGAATACCCATATCAACGCCGAATTTTCGGTTTCTTTTCAGAACGTTTGTTAAATTTTTACCTTTATCAGAAAAAAGCAGAATTAGTAGAGTTTCCGTCGATATACTTAATATAATTATCCGCCAACGGTCCATTTTAACTTTGTTTTTAACAAAAGTTTTGTTAAAAAGAAACTTAGTCCATAAACCAATGCAAAACGCAACATGGAGTATAAAATATTCTCAGTTACCGTAAAAGTGGTGATATTCCATTTATCCCACTTAAAAATTTCAGGTATTAGCCTGATAATCAAGATTTGATGCAATAGATAAATACCAAATGTGGTTTTGCGTGGCTCAAGTTTTTTATCAATAAATTTCACGCTGCCCATCTTTAATAGCAGCACGAACATGCTTAGAGAATAAAGGATATTTGAGATCCGCAGCGTATTATACTCATCCTTCGACCCATGTTTAGCAAGGTAAATCACCTCCAAGCAGGATAAGAAAAAGAACAGCGCATTGACAACACCAATGTACGACCATTTTATTCTTTTGATATAGTTCATTACCGCCTCATAATATCTGTTGAGGTATACGCCTAGCCACAAATAGAATACAAAACCGAACAAGGCTGCTGAATGATGTGTTACAAACCATTCGAAATAGAGGTTAACACTGTATATAAGCGAAACTGCAGCCCATATCAATCCAAACCAAAGCTTATATAAATGCCTTTTAAAAATCAACAGAATGCTTATACAGATGAGAAAGTTTAGGATAAACCAAAAGCTACTTTCAAATAGAATGTACCTAAACTCTTCTGTAAAATAAGCGAGTGGGCTTATCACAAAAACGGCATCACCACCCCTTGATGCAATTATAATCCGCTGTATTAAGGTTGCAATTACAAGGAACAATATCCAGAAAAGCCAGGGTTTAATCGTATTTTTAAACCTACGAACTAAGTACTGCCCTGGTGTATATTCTGTAAACTTATAATTGATCAGAAAGCCACCGATCAGAAAAAAGGCAATGGTTGCAAATTTCCAAAACTGCATGGTAACTACTTGTAGCCAAGTATCGCAAGTGGCCGAATATTTTATTCCCCACAATACTGCGGAGTGTTCGAAGACTATGCCGAACATAGAGATGCACCTGATAGTATCAACGAAATTGAAATTCTTTTTTTCTGGTGCGGCCTTATGTGTTGATTCAGTATCCATTAAATGCTTTTGATAGTTGATGGGCAAATATCTATAAAAAAAAGAGTCATGAATTAATTCATGACTTTTTTAACATTTATGTATAGAGAAATATTACAATAATAAATAAGATTATTAAAATCTGAATATGCCATAATTATATACAGTTTCTCAACAACCACTATTTCCTAAAAATTCGGGGCTTTATATTGCTAATTATTTGCTTACTATAATTACCCAGCATATTTTTTCTATTCCTATTTGATGTTATAGTGTGCTAGCTTAAAAATTCTGATAAATAGAAATATTCAGGCATAGGTTTGTTGAATATGCTGGCAAAACTTTTTTGTTTACAAGATTAAAATTTTACGGCTTTGTTTTATAAAGATATCCTTCAATTTCTTCAGAGTGATAGCCAGGATAACTGCCAGAAACTGTTGTATAATAATGTTCTGTCCAATTATAATACCTGTACAAAGGTACTGTCCCTGGAAATTCAGATTTATATATATAACCCTCAACTCCTTCTAAGTGATAGCCCGGATAACTACCATTAGTAGTTGTATTATCAGTTCTCAGTATGTTAGATATAGGAAATACCTTAAGAAAGTATCGAGATGAACACCAGTATACTCAGCAATACGTAGCCAATATCATAGGAATAAGCAGGGTAGCTTACAGAAAATGGGAAAATAATGAAATTGATTTTGCACTCTCCCAACTAAAAAAAATAGCCGACTTTTACGAGATTTCCATTCATGAAATCATTCTGCATTCAAAATTCAATAGCAATTAAATATTTCCTATACAACAAAAAGGGCATCAATATTATTGATGCCCTTGGTATTTCTGTTTTAATAGCTACTTACAATTTCCTCGCTACTTCTACCTGTTCGTATGCTTCAACGATATCACCTACTTCGATGTTGTTAAAATTCTGGATGTTCAGACCACATTCATAACCTTTAACCACTTCCTTCACATCATCTTTAAAGCGTTTTAATGAGGCTAATTCTCCGGTGTAAACGACAACGCCATCTCTAACGATACGGATCTTGCTGTTACGGGTAATCTTACCATCCAATACCATACAACCTGCAATAGTACCCACTTTGGTAATTTTGAAAGTTTCGCGAATTTCAACGTTAGCCACAATTTTCTCTTCAAATTCAGGATCCAACATACCTTCCATCGCTGATTTAATCTCATTGATTGCATCATAAATGATAGAATATAAACGGATATCGATTTGCTCAGCTTCAGCTAATTTACGTGCACCTGTTGATGGACGAACCTGGAAACCAATGATGATTGCATCAGAAGCAGAAGCCAACAATACATCAGATTCTGAAATCTGTCCAACACCTTTACTGATGATATTGATCTGGATTTGCTCAGTTGATAGTTTCAACAATGAATCGGCCAGTGCCTCAATTGAACCATCCACGTCACCTTTAACAATGATATTAAGTTCTTTAAAGTTACCGATAGCCAAACGACGACCAATCTCATCCAGGGTAATATGTTTCTGCGTACGCAATCCCTGCTCGCGTTGTAACTGCATCCGTTTGTTTGCAATATCACGTGCTTCAGTTTCACTTTCAAGCGCATTGAAACGGTCACCCGCTGTTGGTGCGCCCTGCATACCTAAAACCTGTACGGGTTGTGATGGACCTGCTGAATCTACTTTAGCGCCACGCTCATTGGTTAATGCTTTAACACGTCCGCTAAAACTACCGGCTAAGATCGGATCACCAACTCTTAATGTACCCGCCTGAACCAATACTGTAGTCACAATACCACGCCCCTTATCCAATGCGGATTCAATAACTGAACCTGTAGCTCTTTTATTTGGATTGGCTTTAAGTTCTAATAACTCAGCCTCTAATAATACTTTATCTAAAAGTAAATCAACATTTAAACCGCTTTTACTTGAGATTTCCTGTGATTGATATTTACCACCCCAATCTTCAACCAAAATGTTCATTACGGATAACTGCTCACGAACTTTATCTGCATTTGCACCAGGCTTATCCACCTTCGTAAAAGCAAATACCAAAGGAACACCTGCAGCTTGTGCATGATTGATAGCCTCTTTTGTTTGTGGCATCACTGCATCATCCGCAGCAATTACAATAATTGCAATATCGGCAACTTTCGCACCACGGGCACGCATCGCTGTAAAAGCTTCGTGACCAGGCGTATCTAAGAAGGTTACTTTTTTACCGGTTGGTGTGGTTACCATATACGCACCAATGTGCTGTGTAATACCACCAGCCTCTCCAGCTACCACATTTGCTTTACGAATATAATCTAGTAAGGAAGTTTTACCGTGATCGACGTGACCCATAATCGTAACAACCGGAGCCCTTTCGATTAAATCTGCCTCGTTATCTTCCTCTTCAATTACATTTTCCTCATCTTCATCCGGTTTAACGAACTGAATTTCGTAACCAAACTCATCAGCAACAATCGTTAAAGTTTCAGCATCCAAACGCTGGTTGATGGAAACAAACATGCCCAAACTCATACAGGTACCAATAATTTTAGTTACCGGTACATCCATCATGCTGGCCAGTTCATTAGCCGTAACAAATTCTGTTACTTTTAATATTCTTGATTGAGATTCAAGTTCATTTGCAGCCTCTTCAGCATTAAATGCAACATCATCTCGTTTCTGACGACGCAATTTGGCACGTTGAGCAAATTTACCAGATTTACCAGCTCCACTTAAACGGGCAAGTGTTGCCTTAATCTGATCTTGAATTTCTTTCTCAGTAGGCTCCTCTTTAGGACCGCTTGGTGTAGCATTCCTGTTTTGGAAACCTGGTCTGTTGTTATTTCTATTTCCCTGATAAGGTGTACCACCTTGTCCGGCCGGTCTATTGCCCTGGTATGGCGTACCACCACCTGGACGATTACCTTGATAAGGTGTACGTGGTGTACCTGATGCGCCTGGCTGACCCTGACCTGCAGGATTTTGTCCTTGCTGACCCTGACCACCATGCTGACCTGGTGCTCCCGGAGTTTTCTTACGTTTACGTTTGCGTTTAGCAGCCTCACTATCACTAGATGATGCTACAGGACCGTTTCTTCTATCCGGAGTAGTTGGTAAAACAATCTTACCAATGATATTCGGACCAGTTAATTTAACCGTACGTGCTTTAATTACTTCAGGCTCATTACTTACCGGTTTTACTTCGGCAGGTTTCACTTCTGCTGGCTTTTCTTCCGTTTTTGGCTGTTCTGCAGGTTTTACTGGTTCAGGTGCTTTTGCAACTGGTTGTGATGCAGGTGTAGATATCTGGGCAGCAGGCGTTTCCTCTTTCTTAACCTCTGCTGATTTTTCTTCAACTTTAGGTTGTTCTACAGGCTTCACTGGCTCTGGTGCTTTTGCAACTGGTGCAGGCGCAGGTGCCGGAGCAGCAGGAGTTTCCTCTTTCTTAGCCGGACGAGTTTTGGAGTTCAGATCGTTTAAATCAATCTTTCCAACAATTTTCACACCTGGTAATCCGCTTTCTTCCGCTTTATCTTCTGCCTTGGCAGGTACAACTGGCGCTGCTGCCGCAGGAGTTGTTGGTGCCGGAGTTTCTACCTTTGGCGTTTCAACAACTTTAGGTTTTTCTACCGGAGGAGTTGATGTTTGAGTATTCTTAATCAGAACCTCTTCATTTTTCTCAAAATCGGTATTTTTCTTTGGCGCTTCTACTGGCTTTTCAGTCTCAGGCTCGTCACGACGTATTTTACCAATCACTATTTGTTTGGCTTCTTCTCTTACGATCTTATCTCCCTGATACTCTTTCAATAAGGCACTATACATGTCTCCCGTAAGTTTAAACATCGGGCTCTTCTCGGCAGAGAATCCCTTTTTGTTTAAAAACTCAACGGCCGTACCCATGCCTATATTAAGTTCCTTAATAGCTTTAATTAAAATGATTGGTTTGTCGTCTGACATTTAGCTCCTGTTATTTTTTAATATAATACAAAAGTAGTGTTTATTTGGCAATTACACCACTTATTCAAATTCTGACTGTAAAATCTGAACCACTTCTTTAATGGTTTCTTCTTCTAAGTCTGTGCGTTTCACCAAATCTTCTACTGTAAGTGCTAAAACACTCTTAGCAGTATCGCACCCGATAGCCTTTAATTCATCAATGATCCAGCTATCAATCTCATCTGAGAATTCTTCCAAATCCACATCTTCGTCGCTTTCTTCTCCGGCTTCACGGTATACATCAATTTCATAACCGGTTAATTTACCAGCCAGTTTAATATTATGTCCGCCACGCCCGATGGCTAATGAAACCTGATCTGGTTTTAAGTAAACCGATGCATGTTTGGTTTCATCATCTAATTTAATAGAAGTGATTTTTGCCGGGCTTAAAGCACGTGTGATATATAATGAGATGTTATTTGTGAAGTTAATCACATCAATATTTTCGTTTTTCAATTCGCGAACGATACCATGAATACGAGATCCTTTCATGCCCACACAAGCACCTACCGGATCAATACGATCATCGTAAGACTCTACGGCTACTTTAGCGCGCTCTCCTGGTTCACGAACAATTTTCTTCACCGTAATCAAACCATCAAAAATTTCGGGAACTTCCAGTTCGAACAAACGTTGTAAAAACTCCGGTGCCGTTCTCGAAATGATAATTTTCGGATTCGCGTTGATCATTTCTACTTTAGAGATTACTGCTCTTACAGAATCGCCTTTTTTGAAATAATCAGCAGGAATTTGTTCTGTTTTAGGCATTAAAAGCTCATTGCCCTCATCATCTAAAACCAAAGTTTCCTTTTTCCAAACCTGATAAACCTCGCCAGTGATAATCTCACCTACACGATCTTTATATTTTTTGAAAATTTCATCTTTCTCTAATTCCAATACTTTAGAAACCAGTGTCTGGCGTGCAGCTAAAATTGCCCTGCGGCCAAAACTTTCCAACGTAATCTGCTCTATATAATCATCACCAACCTCTAAACTTGGGTCAATTTGATGTACATCAGCCAATTCAATTTCCAGATCATCATCTTCAGAGAAACCATCCTCCATTACTTTCCGGGTTCTCCAGATCTCTAAATCTCCGTTATCCGGATTCACAATTACATCACAATTTTCGTCTGTTCCGTATTTTTTACGCAACATGCTACGAAAAACTTCTTCCAGCACACTGATCACCGTGGGGCGATCTATATTTTTGAAATCTTTAAACTCCTGAAAAGAGTCGATTAAATTAATTGTTGTAGTACTCATTTTTTACCATGATTAAATAGATTAGTAAGATTACAAGAAATCTCGTTTTTGCTCATTAATCGTATTACTTAAAACTTATTAATACACTTGTTTCTAATATATCATTAAACGGTATTGTTGTTTCAACATTTACCGCTTTTTTCCCTTTTTCTTTAACTGACTCTTCCAACAACAAGTTGTCTTCCGCAACCTCTAAAAGCTTACCCTCCTTTTTAAGTCCATCCTTCAGCTTTACACTTAAAGTTCGTCCAATATTTTTAATGTACTGGCGGTTTAACTTCAGTGGTTCACCAACACCGGGTGAAGAAACTTCTAAATTATAGGCCTGTTCAATTACATTTTCCTCTTCCAGATGAAAACCTACATGCCTGCTGATTGCCACGCAATCCTGTATGCTAATTCCTTCGTCACCATCAACATGAATAATCAATTTATGGTTTGGTAACATTTTCACTTCGACCAGAAAAAGTTCTGGTCTGTCTGCAATTTTTTCCTCAACGAGGGCTGCAACTCTCTTTTCTACCTGCATATTTTACCCTGATTTCATAGAAAAAGGGGACATTGTCCCCTTCTCTTTTCTTCGATTACGATGCAAATGTAGTAAACATTTCTTTAAAATCAAACACTTAGCGTAATTATTGTGCTGATTATTACCGTTTAAGTATTTGTTTTTGCGGCTGTAAATTGTGCCTGGCACTACCATTAAGTAAGTTATCCATGCCTGCAAAATTAACTCCGATATAATTTTCTACCAGGTAACTTTTATTTTTCTGAAAAGGTTGTTCAGGTACGAAAATAACAGAATCGCCCGCTATCTTAACTTTTCCAGGCACTTCAATATCATCCTGCAAACTATCCAGGTCTCCTGGTTTCAGTATAACCGAAATCAAGGCTACGGAATCTGTATTTGCCTGATAATGATTTTTAACCTGCAATAAACTTGCTTCATCAATATTTTTAACTACGATCACTGTACTATCCGCTGCAAACTTAATCACAGGTTTTTTGTTTGTACCAGAACAAGAAATTAAAGTGGCTGCTATTATGGCAACTGCTGAAAATTTACACAGGCTTTTAAACATTAACAAATTTAAACATTATGAGATTAATTATTGAAGTTCTTTTGATGGGACTTGCATTTTTTATCGGGGCTAAACTGGTTCCCGGAGTAGAAGTAACAGGATTTATGAGTGCACTTATTGCAGCCGTTTTAATCGCACTTGCAAATGCTACTATTGGCTTTATTTTAAGATTGTTAACCTTCCCGATTAACTTTTTAACACTGGGTTTGGTATCCTTTATCATCACTGTTTTAATGATTCTTCTGGTAGACAGCATGATGACCTCTTTTAATACGTCTGGTTTCTTCGCTGCAGCATTTTTAGCCATTATCGTAGCGTTGATCAAAGCCGTTTTTGGCGCTGTTGCAGGAGAGAAGGAGTAGTTTGGAGTCTTAAGTCCGTAGGCCTAAGTCTTGAGTCTAAGGTTTACTAATTAAAAACAAATAAAGCGGCATCATAAGAATAGCCTGTGAAATTAAGTCGAAGCACTTAAATTCGCAGGCTTTTAAATTAATACTCAAGCTAAATAGCAGGAGTTATGATACGCTAAATAAGAGACTCCCGACTAATGACTCACGACTTAACTCAGCGTATAACTTCTCTTGATATTACCATTTTCTGAATCTCCGAAGTTCCTTCATAGATTTGGGTAATTTTTGCATCGCGCATTAAGCGTTCCACATGATATTCTTTAACGAATCCATATCCGCCGTGAACCTGAACAGCTTCAATAGTTACATCCATGGCTACTTTAGAAGCAAATAATTTAGCCATCGACCCTGCCTGGGTATAAGGTAGTCCCTGATCTTTTAACCATGCAGCTTTATAGACCAATAACCTGGCGGCTTCAATCTGTGTGGCCATGTCTGCAAGCTTAAAAGCAATCGCCTGATGTTCTGAAATGGGCTTCCCAAAAGATTTACGCGCTTTGGCATACTGTGTTGCCAATTCAAAAGCACCCTGGGCAATACCCAGCGCCTGTGCGGCAATCCCGATCCGGCCACCTTCCAATGTTTTCATCGCGAATTTAAAACCGAAACCATCTTCCCCTATCCTATTCTCTTTTGGCACCTTCACATCATTAAACATTAAAGAGTGGGTATCAGATCCACGAATCCCCAATTTATTTTCCTTTGGCCCAATAGTAAAGCCTTCCATTCCTTTTTCCACGATAAAGGCATTAATTCCTTTATGTCTTAACTCCGGGTGAGTTTGCGCGATAACTAAATATGTTGAGGCCGAATTCCCGTTGGTAATCCAGTTTTTCGTTCCGTTTAACAGGTAATAATCGCCTTTATCCTCGGCGGTAGTCTGTTGAGATGTCGCATCCGATCCGGCCTCCGGTTCTGATAAGCAAAATGCCCCAATCTTTTCTCCGGATGCCAGGGGTTTAAGGTATTTCTCTTTCTGTGCTTCATTTCCATAAGCCTCCAAGCCATAGCAAACCAGGGAATTATTTACTGAAACCACCACTGATGCAGAAGCATCGATTTTAGAAAGCTCTTCCATCACCAATACATAAGAAATGGCATCAAGACCGCTGCCATTATATTTATCGCTGACCATCATGCCCAGGAAACCAAGTTCACCGAGTTTTTTCACCTGTTCTGCCGGAAATTTCTGATGCTCGTCCCGCTCAATTACACCTGGCTTAAGCTCTTGCTGTGCAAAATCTCTTGCGGCCTGCTGGATCATTATCTGCTCTTCACTTAATTCAAAATGCATAACATTTAAGTATAAAGGGTTAGTAAATCAAATGTAGCATTTCAAATCTAAAATTACTATGGCTGCATAGTAATTTTATTGAAATATTTGTATTCTGCCTTTAGCTTACCATAGCGAATTTCTCATCTTGTAGGTTTGGAATCAGGTTTCATTAATATTAAGAAAGCACTAAAACACCCCAAAACGAGAATAAGTAAAATTTGCGAAGAATGGATAATTGTGGCATATGCCAATCCATCTTTAAAGGATATGGCGTATAAAACCAGAGATTGTGCCACCATCCAGTGAAAAACACCTATACCACCCTGCACGGGCGCGGCCATGGCAAAACCTGAAAATACAAGTGCCGTAAATGCAGCATTAAAATGAAGATTACTTGTTGATGGAATAGCATAAAGACAGCAATACATGGAGATCAGGTAAAAACTCCAGATTGCAAATGTGCAAAGCAGGAATAACCACTTGTTTTTCATTTTGCTATAAGAACCAAATCCCTGTCTTAGGCTTACAAAAATTCTCAGGAACTTTTTGCCTACTCTTCTGCGCAGAAGATAGAATAAAACACCAAAGAATAAAATCATTATGATTCCAAATGCGACCAACCAAACATAGTTTACCCGCATCAGGTGGTTTGCAATATTCTGATAAATGCGGTGATAAAGAAAATCAATTACTACATCATATTGAAAGACGAGCATTGCTAAACCGGTTATAAAAAGCACCAAGACATCGAAAAGTCTTTCTGTAATCACCGTACCGAGCGAAGAAAAAACCGGAACGTTTTCTGTTTTGTGCATTACAGAACAGCGAACTACTTCACCTAAGCGGGGTAAGGCTAAATTTGCGAAGTAACCAATAATTACACCGTGATAAACATTCAGGAAACTAACCTGATAATGAATAGATCGATAAAGCATCTGCCAGCGCAATGCTCTTAGCACATAGGCAATCAACACCGATAATGCAGAGATAATGACGTAAAACAAATTGGCTGTTTTAATTTCCAGCCAGATCTTTTGCAGATCCTGACCCCGAAACGCCAAGTATAAAATACCTACTCCTATCAAAAGCATGATAAGGTATTTTACTGCCGTTTTAAGGTCGAGCGTCACAATGCTATTTTAGTAAATGATTGTTGTCATCCGGAAAAACAAGGATAGGATTATATTGCTTTGCCTCTTCAATTGGAAGGCTTCCGTAAGACATAATGATCAGGATATCGCCTAACTGAGCCAATCGGGCCGTTGCACCGTTTAAACAGATTGTTCCGGTACCACGTTCACCTTTAATTACATAAGTTTCGAAGCGGGCACCATTATTATTATTCACAATTTGCACTTTTTCATTGGCAATAATATTGGCCGCATCCATTAAATCTTCATCAATCGTAATACTGCCAACATAATTCAGTTCAGCTTGTGTTACTTTAACACGGTGTATTTTCGATTTTAATATTGTAATAACCATTTGGCAAAGTTAGTAATAAAGTTAGAATGAATGAGAGAATTACCGGATGATAGCATTAGAGAATGAAGTTTCACCAGCGTCCAGAACATTCAATCATACACTCATTTATAATTCAATCCTTATTTTATAATCATATTATCAATCAGCCTGGTTGATCCTACCTTCGCAGCCACCAGGGCAATGAGATTTTCTTCATCTTTGGAAGTGGCTGGCTCGAGAGTATCTCCATTGGCAATGGTGAAATAATCTAAGTCTACCCCTTCTATGTTTTGGTAGAGGCTTTTCGCTTTGGTTTCCAGTTCTGTTAATGAATATTGGTCGAAATGTTTAACCACGAACAGAAGGGATTGATTTAACACCAAAGAGTGCTTTCTATCGTCAGCAGATAAGTGAATGTTACGGCTACTCATTGCCAGTCCGTCATCTTCTCTTATAATAGGACAGGTAATGATCTGAATAGGAAGGTTAAAATACTTAACCATATTTTTGATCATCAATACCTGCTGAAAATCTTTCTGTCCGAACATGGCTATATCAGGCTCTACTGCATCAAAAAGTTTTTTCACAATTTGCGTAACCCCCTGATAGTGGCCTTTTCTAAACTCGCCTTCGAGTAAAAACTCAGCTTTTCCAAGATCAATTGACCAGTTTTCCTGCTCATCTGAAGGATACATTTCTTCCACATTTGGCATGAGTACGCCACTGCAACCTGCAGCTTCGAGCATTGCCAAATCATGTTCAATAGGGCGGGGATATTTTTCCAGGTCCTTCGGATCCGTAAACTGTGTAGGATTTACAAAAATGCTGCAGATAATGATGTCTGCGTTTTGCTGTGCAAGTTTGATTAAAGAAATATGGCCATGATGCAAGGCACCCATTGTAGGTACAAGTGCTATTTTTTTACCCGATTCTTTTAGCGGTTTTAAGAAAGCTTTAAGCGTTGCTTTGGTTTTAAATATTTCCAATTTGGTCTATCTAAATTAAAGTGGTAAAGGTGTAAATTAATCTAAACGAAACCAAACAAATGCTTGCTATATTGATAAATAGTATTATTATGCTTACCTTTGCAGCTCATTATCTTTTATTTAACTTAATATTTTCCTACAATATGGAGATGGCAAAAACGAAGCTGCTGATTGTTACACACGAGATGTCGCCTTTCCTCGAGCTTACTAAAATTTCTGAAATCACCCGTCAGCTACCGCAGGCTATGCAAGAAAAAGGATTCGAAATCCGCATCTTGATGCCTAAGTTCGGCAACATCAACGAAAGAAGAAATCGTTTACACGAAGTAATCCGCTTATCAGGAATGAACATCATTATTGACGACAATGATAATCCCTTAATTATTAAAGTAGCATCCATCCCAGCTGCACGTATGCAGGTTTATTTCCTTGATAACGAAGAGTATTTTCAACGTAAACAAGTATTTAGAGACGCGAGTGAAAAATTCTTTGAAGACAATGACGAGCGCACAATTTTCTTCTGTAAAGGCGCATTGGAAACTGTTAAAAAGTTAGGGTGGGCTCCAGACATTGTTCATTGTCATGGTTGGATGAGTGCTTTAGTTCCTGCTTATATTAAAACTACTTATAAAAATGACCCTACTTTCAAGAATTCAAAAGTAGTGTATTCAATTTATGAAGATGGTTTCACAGAAAAACTGAATGATAAGTTTGCATCTAAAGCAGTAATGGCTAACATGACCGAAGAAGATACTAAAGCTTTCGTTCCAGCTGATTGCAACAGCATGCATATTGGTGCAGTAACGCACGCTGATGCAGTGGTTTTAGCAGATGAAAATCTTGATGCCGCTGTGTTAAAATTTGTTAAAGATTCCAATAAACCAACATTAGCATTTAACTTAACCGAGAATTTTGAAAACTTCTATAATTTTTATGAAGAAATTTCAAATGATGAATTGGTTTCAGTTGCTTAATCAGGTATTATTATTTTAAATATGAAATTTACAAAACAAGACTTATTAACCCTGTTGATAGGTCTTTTTCTTTTTGCATCATGTAAAAACCCAGGTGCTGTTGGCTTAGATGTTGATCCTAGCGCAGTTTTAGAAGGCACTTTGGTTAATAATGAGCAGATCAATTCTCAAACTATTAAGGAAAACGATATCCCTACAGGTGGATTAACTCAACATCCAATAGGCTATATGGTTGATCCGATTTTTGGAAAAACCGAATCCAGCCTGGCCATGACAGTAGCACCGCCAGCTACACTTACCCAGGATTTTGGTACGAACTCCACATTAGATTCGGCGGTACTGGTGCTAAATCTTGGTACTCAGTTTTACGGAGATACCACAACTTCTAAGTATAGTATTGATGTTTATCAGCTTACCAATAAAATTACCAATTTCAAAAGTTCTGATGTACAGGCGCATAACAGTACCTTATTGGGAAATTTTAACAGCAAAATCTTTCCGAAAACGCCGATTAAAATTACGGATATTGTTGCAGGTAAAGCGGATACCTTAAGAACGGTTAAGGCACAAATCAGAATTCCGCTAAACAAAGCTTTTATTCAAAGCACTATTTTAGCACAACCTGCTGCCACATTTACAACCAATGCGAAGTTTATAGATTATTTTAAGGGCTTATATGCTGAGATTAACAAAACATCATCTACCATTGCTGGCGGTGGCATAGCATTCATTGATCTTGCTACAACCAATTCATACGTTCAATTGGTGTATAAAAAACCTAATACCAGCAACGGCATTGATACCACAAGCGTAAATTTTCCAATTTCTACAGCAAACGGCGCTGCGGCAAATATTAAACATGATTATACGGGTACGGATATTCAAACGCAATTGACAAATACTTCTACGCAGTATAATGTAACCTATTTACAAGGTCTGGTAGGCGTAAAAACAAAACTTTCTTTTCCAAATCTTGCTAATTTTGCCAGTACTCATGGAAAAGTTATAGTGAATAAAGCAGAATTAGTGGTTGATGTTAGTAATGGTTCTTTTGCTAATCCTTTTGCGCCTGCAGAAAGAATAGCGATGTACCGTTGGGATATTGCAGAACAACCGGCCAACATACCTGATTTAACTAACCTTGGCAGCGCTGGTGCAGGATTATTCGGTGGTGCTTATCAATCGCTTAATAACAGATATATATTTAATATCACAGCTTACGTACAAGGGCTTATTGATAAAACCATCACTGATTATGGAACTTTCTTAGCGCCATCATCTACTACCGCTTACGAAATTACACCATCAGGTACGTCAGCAGGAAGAGCTGTTATCGGATCTTTTGGCAACACCACAAATAAAATAAAACTGAATATTTATTATACCAAAATAAATTAACAGGTTGAATCCTTTAGAAAACCTCAGCAAATCATGTTGAGGTTTTTTTTTGCCTGATAAATTATTTTTACGCTAAACAATCTTTGTTTAGTATATTCGTCGACGTTAGAAATACCCCAAATTATGTGCGGAATAGTAGGTTATATCGGTTACAGAGAGGCTTGGCCAATAGTTTTAAAAGGACTTAAAAGATTAGAATACAGAGGTTATGACAGTGCCGGTATAGCACTGATAAATGATAGCGGACAAAGCATTTATAAAAAAGCTGGTAAAGTAGCCGTTTTAGAAGAATTTGCCGAACATCAGGATCGTACAGGAACCATCGGCATGGGACATACCAGATGGGCAACCCATGGTATTCCTTCAGACCGGAATTCGCATCCACATACTTCCAACAACGGTAAACTATCTATTATTCATAACGGTATCATTGAAAATTATGCTACGCTGAAAGAAGAGCTGATAGGCCGTGGACATGAATTTAAAAGTGATACGGATACTGAAGTACTCATCCATTTGATTGAGGAAATTCAAAAGATAGAAAACTTAGATCTGCTGGAGGCCGTTCGTTTAGCATTAAATGAGGTGAGTGGTGCTTATGCCATTGTGATTATGAATAAAGACCATCCGGATCAATTAATTGCAGCAAGGAAAGGCAGCCCAATGGTGATTGGTGTTGGTAAAGGCGAATACTTTATCGCTTCAGATGCTACGCCGATTATTGAATATACCAAAAATGTAATCTATTTAAAAGATGGCGAAATTGCTTTGGTCACCAGAGAAGATTTACTGGTAAAGCAACTGGATAACATTGTGCAAACACCGTTAATACAGGAACTTGAGCTGAAGTTAGAAATGCTTGAAAAAGGCGGTTTTGAGCATTTCATGCTAAAAGAAATCTACGAACAACCACGATCCATTAAAGATTGTATGCGTGGGCGAATATATCCCACAGAAGGCAAAGTGCAGCTGGGCGGGATAAAAGAATTTGCAGAGAAATTAAAAAACATCGACAGAATTATCATTGTTGCCTGCGGAACATCATGGCATGCAGGTTTAGTTGGCGAATACCTGATCGAAGAATATGCCCGGATTCCGGTTGAAGTGGAATATGCATCTGAATTCAGGTACCGGAACCCGATTATAACGGAAAAAGATGTGGTAATAGCCATCTCTCAATCAGGAGAAACGGCAGATACAATGGCAGCCATTGAAATGGCTAAAGAACGTGGTGCAACCATATTTGGAATTTGCAATGTTGCCGGTGCATCTATTCCTCGTTTAACTCATGCAGGGGTTTATACGCATGCAGGCCCTGAAATTGGTGTTGCTTCTACTAAAGCCTTTACTGCGCAGGTTACCGTGCTAACCCTCATGGCTTTTTATATGGCACAGCAAAAGGGCACCATTACGGCTTCAAAAATGATTGAACTTTTAACGGAGCTGGATCATATCCCTGAAAAGATTCAAAAAGCACTTGAATCCAACGATATCATTAAAGAGGTAGCAGAAAAAATTAAAGATTCACGAAACTGCCTGTTTCTTGGCAGGGGAAGCGGCTTCCCTGTTGCCCTTGAAGGCGCATTGAAGTTGAAGGAAATTTCCTACATCCATGCAGAAGGTTATCCAGCGGCCGAAATGAAGCATGGCCCTATCGCACTCATCGATGAAGAAATGCCCGTAGTTTTTATTGCCACTAAAAATTCATCTTATGAAAAAGTAATTAGCAATATCCAGGAAGTTAAAGCCAGAAAAGGAAAAGTAATCGCTATTGTTACTGAAGGTGATACAGAAGTACAGAAAATGGCTGATTATTGCATTGAGATTCCGGATGCAAATGAAGCATTTCTACCTTTACTGGCAACAATTCCACTTCAGCTGTTATCTTATCATATTGCTGTAATGAGAGGCTGCAATGTCGATCAGCCACGAAACCTGGCCAAATCGGTAACGGTAGAATAATGGTATATATATTTAAATAAAATGCTGTATTATAAATTCAGGATGACATCTCGAAATTAAATATGTCATCCTGATTTCCTGTTCAGGGACTTGTAAAAATGCAGTTAATCGCGTTTCGACAAGCTCCTTAATAAATTAGTATAATTTCAATACCACCGCTGTATAATTAAGATTTAAAAAGGTAAATCACCATTTTCATCTGAAGGTCCAATGGTAAACTCGTCTTCAATTTTACGCTCTGCCGGTGCTTGCTGAATTGTAGTGGCCGGACTTTGTTCAAAATCACTTTTACGGCCCAACATGGTGAAGTTTTCTGCTACGATTTCAGTTACATACTTCTTTACTTTTTCTTTATCCTCGAAAGATCTTGTCCTTAATTTACCTTCAATGTAAACAAGTTTCCCCTTTTGCAGGTACTTTGAAGCAACCTCTGCAAGCCCACGCCATAATACAATATTATGCCATTCTGTTTGTTCTACTCTTTTTCCATCTTTATTGTAAGTTTCTGATGTTGCAAGGGGGAAACTTGCCACGGTAACGCCTCCATCTAAATGGCGCACTTCAGGGTCTTTGCCTAAATGGCCGACTAAAATCACTTTGTTAATGCCCGACATAAATATTATTGGTTAGATTTTTCAGTTTAAAATGATCGCCAGATGGTTAGTTAGTCCATCACTCATGAAGGTATTCAGTTATAAAATCATGAATAACTTTTGGCTGCGGCAATTCATCTAATATTGTTAAAGAAACCCATTTAAGTTCCTTTTGTTTACTAAAGTTAAATATATAATTTTTTAGAGAAAAAAAATGCAGATGGATAATTTGGTGTGTTAAGATGTGTTTTTTACTCGTTAAAAGAGTAAAACTGGCAGCCATTCCAAAAACATCAGAGACTTTTTCGGCAAAGCTGGAAGTGTTCAGGTTAACCTCTTCCGGAGTTTCAATAGAAGGAAAATCAAAAAGATGCTGCCAGATATCACCGGCCTGCCTTTCGCGAACCAAAACCTGATGATCATTTTCACAGATAAAATAATTGATATAGCGGTGTTTTGGTGCCGCCTTACGAAGCTTAACAGGCAATAAACTAACTTGATTATGCTTGAACGCAAAGCAGGTCTGATTTAACGGACAAACACCACAATTTGGCGATTTTGGCTTACATTGCATCGCACCGAATTCCATGATCGCCTGGTTATAGGTGGCAGGATCTTCCTGGTAAAGCAATTCATTAGCCAATATATAAAATTCCTTTTTGCCTGCAGGCGAATTAATTGGTGTAGAAATACCAAAATACCTGGCTAAAACCCTGAACACATTTCCATCTACCACAGCCCTAGCCTCACCCGAAGAAAAAGAGGATATTGCAGCAGCAGTATATTCACCTATCCCTTTCAGCTTAATCAGTTCATCATGTCGATCCGGAAATATTCCATTAAGATTATTTACAACTAATTGAGCTGTTGCGTGCATATTTCTGCCACGCGAATAGTAGCCCAAACCCTGCCAAAGCTTAAGCACCTTTGTTTCCGTAGCCGAGGCAAAATCGGTCACGGTAGGGAAATTTTCTAAAAACCTGTTGAAATATGGCAGCCCTTGTTCAACCCTGGTCTGCTGTAAAATAATCTCTGATAACCATATGGTATAAGCGTCTTTGGTGTGCCTCCAGGGCAGATCCCTTTTATTATTTTGATACCAATTTATCAGTTCAGTCTGGAATGTCATTGGTGCAAATTACGGGGTAATTACCGGATAAAAAAAAATCTTGCAATCAGCTGATATCTTAACTGATAAAAAAATCATCTTTTATTTCCCTATCTCATTAAAAAGCAATACTTTTGCAACCCCAAAACAGTTATAATATTAAAACACAATATATATAAAATAAGTAAATATGACTAAGGCAGATATTATTTCAGAAATATCAACAAAAACCGGAATTGAGAAGGTTGATGTACAGGAAACGGTTGAGGCATTTTTCAAGGTTATCAAAACAAGTATGATTGGCGGTGAAAATGTATACGTAAGAGGCTTCGGAAGCTTTGTTGTTAAAAAGAGAGCACAAAAAACTGCTAGAAACATCTCTAAAAACACTGCAATAATTATCCCAGAACATTTTGTACCTAGCTTTAAACCTGCAAAAGTTTTTGTTGATAAAGTTAAAAGTAACTCCAAAAAAATCAGCGTAGAAGCCTAAGTCTTATTACATGAATAGCAGCATCAGATCAAAACAAATCATCATTATCGGAGCAGTTTTATTGCTTGTTGCTTTTTTATTTACAAGAGACATTAAAGGATTGGTTAAACCAACAGAAGAGAATGGCAAGATGCCTGCGAGTGGACAGATGTCCGCAACAGAATCTAAACCATCATCTGCAATCCTTAGTATTGAAACAACATCTACCGCTGCTAAAAATGTTTTGAATCAAAATTTGGCCAAAGACATTACAGCATTAGAAAATAGTTATAAGGGTGCTAAGGGAGCAGAAAAAGTTGAATTGGCGAAGCAGCTGGCTCAGAAATGGGACGATGTAGAGCAAATTACACCTTCAGCGCTTTATTTAGAAATAATTGCCCAGCAAGAACCATCATCAAAAGCATGGTTAGCTGCAGGTAATCAGTTCATGAAAGCGTTTGAAAGCACGCAAGATAGTTTAGCTCAACCTGCATTATTGCAGAAAGCGAATACATCTTACAAAAAAGTATTAGAGAAAGACGCTTCAAATATTGAGGCCAAAACAGGTTTAGGCGTAACCATAGTAAATGGCTTAGGTGCACCGATGCAAGGTATTGCAATGTTGCTTGAGGTTGTTGCTAAAGAACCTAAAAATGTAAAAGCCAATATGAATTTAGGCATCTTCTCTATAAAATCAGGCCAGTTCGACAAAGCAATTCCTCGTTTTAATACAGTAATTGCAACTGCACCTACTCCTGAAGCTTATTTTTATTTAGGGACAGCCCTTGAAAATTTAGGCAAAAACAAAGAAGCAGTTGATGCTTATTTAGCAAGCAAAAAATTAGCAGCTAATCCAACCTTATCATCATTTATCGATAAGAAGGTAGCTGAGCTAAAGAATAAAAATTAATTAACGGATTAATAAAAACATTTAAAACTTAAAACTATGCCAAGCGGTAAAAAAAGAAAAAGACATAAAATGGCTACCCACAAACGTAAGAAACGTTTAAGAAAAAACAGACATAAGAAAAAATAGATTCTTATCTTGATTAAGCCTAATAAACCTCATAGTGAAAACTGTGAGGTTTAAAGTATTTATATGATTTTTTTATCCCGTAGATATCTGGCTATATCAGTTTTTTTCTCGTTTACTATCCATTTGTTAATAGGCGAAAGCCTTAAATCTGTAGCTGTTGGTAAAAGAATTAATTATCAATTCGACTCCTGCCGGAGTTACCATAGCATTGATTGAAGACAAACAACTTGTTGAGCTTCACAAAGAACAAATCAATAATAACTACGCCGTAGGCGATATTTATTTAGGCCGCATTAAAAAAATTATGCCTGGCCTGAATGCTGCTTTCGTGGATGTTGGTTATGAAAAAGATGCTTTTTTGCATTATTTTGATCTGGGCCCTCAGGTGCAATCTTTAATCAAGCTAACTAAAATCAAGCGTAATGGCTCGGTTACAGGCACATTATTAGATCATTTAAAGCTGGAAGCCGACATTAACAAGGCAGGCAAAATTTCTGATGTGCTGACAAAAAACATGCTCCTGCCTGTACAAATTGCAAAAGAACCAATTTCTACAAAAGGACCGCGTTTGAGTTCCGACATTTCGATTGCCGGCAGGTATGTGGTACTGGTGCCCTTCTCCAATACCATATCTGTATCAAAAAAGATTAAAAGTAATACTGAACGTAATCGTTTAAAGAAGATTATCGAAAGTATTAAACCTCAAAATTTTGGGGTGATTATCAGAACCGTTTCTGAAGGCCGCGGAGTTGCCGAAATGCAAAAAGATTTATTGGATCTGATTGCAAAATGGGAAAACTTTATTAAAAAGGTACCTTCTACCGAACCTTCGAAAAGAGTTTGGGGCGAAATGGACAGATCTTCAACGTTAATACGTGATATTCTGAATCCTGATTTTACAAACGTTTACGTGAGCACGCCAGAGCTGTTCGATGATATCCGTTCTTATGTTCATGATATTTCTCCCGAAATGGAAAAAATCGTGAAACTGTACAAACAGAAAGAACCCATCTTTGATCATTTTGGAATAGAAAAGCAAATCAAAAATGCTTTCGGAAAAACAGTAAACTTACCAGGTGGTGCTTATTTAGTAGTTGAGCATACCGAAGCACTCCACGTGATAGACGTGAATAGTGGAAACCGCACGGCCAGTAAAGAAACCCAGGAGGAAAACGCTTTACAGGTAAATAAAGAGGCGGCAAAAGAAATTGCCCGTCAATTGCGCTTGCGTGATATGGGCGGCATTGTGGTTATCGATTTCATTGATATGCACAAGCCAACAAACCGTAAAATGCTATTCGATTATTTGCGTGAGCTGATGTTGTTGGATAGAGCCAAACATACTATTTTGCCTCCAAGCAAATTTGGTTTGGTACAAATCACCAGACAACGCGTTCGTCCGGAGATGAATATTGTAACGGTAGAAAAATGTCCGGCTTGTGGTGGAACCGGAGAAATTAAAGCAAGTATTGTTTTAATGGATGATATTGAGAATAACCTTAATTATATTTTACGTGAGCAAAATGAAAAAGGTGTAACATTAAGTGTGCATCCTTACATTGAAGCTTATATTACTAAAGGAATCTTCAACTTACAACGCCGCTGGTTTTTTAAATATGGCCAGTGGATTAAAGTTAAAGCACAATCATCATACTATTTAAATGAGTTCCATTTTATCTCATCAAAAGATGAAGAAATAAAATTGTAACACCATGTACATGTAGCTAAAGCCCGAATTTAAACTTCGGGCTTTTGTTTTTTACAGCCGAATAAAAACAGAACCGCCGATTAGTCAAATTACTTTGATCTGCAATAAACAATGGCATCTTAAAGAGGTAATTTTGCAAATGCCTTTAAACTTTCAATCTTAAACCAATAACTTTCATTTTTTTTCTATTCAACTATTTGATAATAAAAGTATTCTACCTATCTTTGCAGTCCCAATTTTAATGGGAATAATAAATTGTTTAATAAATTAAATACAAGCAAGTGAATACGTTAAGTTACAAAACTGTCTCGGCCAATGCGAAAACTGTTAACAAACAGTGGATTGTTGTTGATGCGCAAGGCGAGATTTTGGGGCGCTTGTCATCGAAGATCGCTATGATCATCCGTGGTAAAAACAAGCCTGAGTACACCCCACACGTAGATTGCGGAGATAACGTAATTGTTATCAATGCAGACAAGGTTAAATTGACAGGAAACAAATTCAGCGAAAAGCAATATGTTTCTTATACTGGTTATCCAGGTGGTCAACGTTTTATCTCTCCAAAAGAGTTAATGGCGAAACACCCTCAACGTGTAATCGAGAAAGCGGTACGTGGTATGTTACCGAAAACTAAATTGGGCAAAAAATTATACACAAACCTTTTTGTGTATGCAGGTGAAAACCACCCACATTCAGCTCAATCTCCAAAAACCATTAAACTTTAAGAAATGTCAGTTACTAACACTTCAGGAAGAAGAAAAACAGCTGTTGCACGTATCTACTTAAAAGATGGTGCTGGCGCAATTACCGTTAACGGTAAAGATCACAAAGTATATTTCCCAACTTTACCTTTGCAATATATCGTAAACCAAAGTTTAGAGGTTTCTGAACTTACAGGTCGTTATGATATCACTGTAAACGTTCAGGGTGGTGGAGTAAAAGGACAAGCAGAAGCTGTTCGTTTAGCTATTGCTAAAGCGATTGTTGAACTAGATGCGGAGAAAAAACCTGCATTACGTGCTAAAGGCCTAATGACGCGTGATATGCGTATGGTTGAGCGTAAAAAACCAGGACGTGCAAAAGCCCGTAAGAAATTCCAATTCAGTAAACGTTAATCACAGGAGGCAAAGACAATGGCAAGAACAACTTATCAAGACTTATTGGATGCAGGTGTACACTTTGGTCACCTTACCCGTAAATGGAATCCAAAAATGGCTCCTTACATTTTCATGGAGCGTAATGGAATTCACATTATAGATTTAAATAAAACATTAACTAAAACTGAAGAAGCTGCGGCTGCGATTAAACAAATCGTAAAATCAGGACGTAAAGTTTTATTTGTTTCAACAAAAAAACAAGCAAAAGGAATCGTAGCTGAACAAGCTAAGAAAGTAAATATGCCTTTCGTAACCGAGCGTTGGTTAGGTGGTATGTTAACCAACTTTGCGACTGTTCGTAAGTCAATCAAAAAGATGTCTAACATCGATAAAATGACTAAAGACGGTACCTATTCCATCTTATCTAAGAAAGAGCGTTTGATGATTCAACGTGAGCGTATTAAATTAGAATCACTTTTAGGTGGTATTGCTGATTTAAACCGTTTACCTGCTGCTTTATTCTTAATTGATGTTAAGAAAGAACACATCGCAGTTACTGAAGCGTTAAAATTAAACATCCCTACTTTTGCGATGGTTGATACGAACTCTGATCCTTCAAACATCGATTTCCCTATTCCAGCGAATGATGATGCCACTAAATCAATCTCTTTAATTACTGATGTAATCATTAAAGCAATTGAAGAAGGTTTAGATGAACGTAAACGTGAGAAAGATGATGAAGCAGAAAAAGAAGCAGTAGCGGCTAAAGCTGCAGCTGATGCGCCAGAGGTTAAAGAACCAAGACGTAAAAAAACTGCTGAAGCTGAAGTTGAAGCATCTTCATCAGAAGAAACTAAAACAGAAGAATAGTAATATTTTTTAATTGCAGGTTACTGGTTTCAGGTTTTAAGTTGGCTTAACATGAGTTTAACTTAGCACTTGTAACTTGTAACCTGTAATTGTTATCACAAGATTTTAAACTTTAAAAAGGAAATAAAATGTCTACAGTACAAATTACTGCCGCTGATGTAAACAAATTGCGCCAACAAACTGGTGCAGGTATGATGGATTGCAAAAAAGCTTTAGTAGAAGCTAATGGCGATTTCGAAGCAGCTGTTGATTTATTGCGTAAAAAAGGTCAGAAAGTATCTGCCGCTCGTTCTGGTAATGCAACTTCTGAAGGTTTGGTATCAATCAATGTTTCAGCAGATGGCACAAATGGTAAATTAGTTGCTTTAGCTTGTGAAACTGAGCCAGTTTCTAAAGTTGAAGATTTCCGTAATTTAGCTCAGGCTGTTTTAGCTGCAGCAGTTGCCAACAATCCTGCTTCTGCTGAAGAATTATCAGCAATTACTTTGGAAGATGGACGTACAGTTGCTGAAACCATCACTGAACTCACTGGTAAAATCGGAGAGAAAATCGTTATTCAGGAGTACGCAAATGTATCTGGTGAGAAAATCGTTTCTTATATCCATTCTAATGGTAAGATGGGTGTTTTAGTGGTATTTGAAGGCGCTAATGGTGCAGATATTACTGAAGCTGGTAAAGATGTTGCCATGCAAATTGCAGCGATGAACCCTGTTGCTGTTGATAAAGATGGTGTTGATCCTGCTACGATTCAACGTGAAATCGAAATTGCTAAAGACGTAATCCGTCAGGAAGGCAAACCAGAAGAAATGGTTGAGAAAATTGCTGCCGGTAAATTGAACAAATTTTACAAAGACAGCACTTTATTAAACCAGGAGTTTGTTAAAGACAGTTCTGTAGATGTTCGTAAATTCTTAGATAATACTTCTAAAGGTTTAACAGTATCGGCTTTCAAACGTGTACAATTAGGTGCATAAGCAGTTGAAATAATATAAAAATCCGGTTAGCTGAAAAGTTAACCGGATTTTTTTTGTCCCTTTATGATCCAAACCCTATCATATTTAAATATTTACTAGGTTCAGAATAGATTGAACTTAGTAACTTAGCGATTCAACATTGTGTTATGCTAAACATTCCAAATGCTAAATTTTATGCTGATGATGTTTTACAAGAAAAACAAAGCATTAGTATCCATCACGGCAAAATTACATCAATTGAAAAATCAACCGCTGACTTAGCAGATGAATGGGTTTTTCCAGGATTGATTGACCTTCAGATTTATGGTGCAGGAGGAAAACTGTTTTCTGCAGAACCTACAGTAGAATCGCTCAAAATTATAGAAGACGATTTACTTAAAAAGGGTACAACAGGTTTCCTGGCTTGCATGGCAACCAATTCTCCGGAAGTTTTTAATGCCTGCATCGCATCCGCAAAAGAATATCGTTCATCGGCCAGAAACTTATTGGGCTTACATTTGGAAGGACCTTTCTTAAATCCAAAACGACTGGGAGCACATGTACCTGCATTCGTAAGAAAAGCGACTTTAGATGAAATAAAAGCACTTCTGGATTTTGGAGACGGCGTGATTAAAATGATGACGATTGCACCTGAAATACATGATGACGAAGTGATTCGATATCTTTTAGATCATGATGTAGTGGTTTCATTAGGGCACAGCAATGCTAACTTTGCTGAAGCAACTGAAGCATATAACCAAGGTATCCAAACCACTACGCACCTTTTTAATGCCATGACGCCAATTCATCATCGGGAGCCAGGTATTCCAACGGCCTTCTTTAATCATCATCAGGCCATGGCCAGCATTATTGCTGATGGTAAACATGTAGATTTTGAAGTTGTAAAGCTGGCACATAAACTCGCAGGCAACAGATTGTTTTTAATCACTGATGCAGTTACCCCTTGTACAACAGGCCCTTATCAACACATTAAAAAAGATGATAAATTTGTAATGCCTGACGGAACACTTTCAGGCTCATCCTTAACCATGTTACAAGCCATTAAAAACTGTATCAATCATTGTGGCATCAACCTGGCTGATGCCATAAAAATGGCAAGCCAATACCCTGCAAAATTAATAGGCTTAGAAAATTTTACAGGAAAGATTAAAACAGGATGTCAGGCTGACTTGCTTATTTTAGATGTAAATTTAAATCTAAAGAATGTAATCTTCAAAGGAGCGTTACAATAAAATCAATTCAAACCAATAACGATGTTAAAAAAAAGCAAACTGATTTTAATGCTCTTAATGGTGGTCTCCATCAACTCCTGGGCTCAAAAAAAGGATTATACCTTTAAGGTCATCCCACTAGGTGTAAAAGGTGGCGATGACGAAAGCAATTTATCATGTTACATGCTGGCTCCAAATGGCAGCAATAATTTTATTTGCCTGGATGCAGGAACCATTAATGCGGGAATTCAGAAAGCCATAGACAAAAAAACTTTAAAGGGCATTAGTGAAGACATTCAACGCAAACAAATTAAAGGCTATTTAATATCGCATGCGCATTTAGATCATGTTGCCGGACTCATCATAAATTCTCCTGCGGATACGGCAAAGAATATTTATGGAATATCATCTGTTTTAAATATCCTCAGAGATAAATACTTTACCTGGGATGCCTGGGCAAATTTTGGAAACGAAGGCGAAAAACCTCAACTTAAAAAATATACTTATACTACTTTAGAGGAAAAATTTAGCTACCCACTTGCTGAAACTGAAATGAAAGTTCGTGCTTTTGAACTCAGCCATGGTAAGCCTTATAAAAGTACCGCATTTTTAATTCAGGCAAAAGATAACTACGTTTTATATCTTGGTGATACTGGTGCAGATGAAATAGAAAAATCTGATAAGCTCTCAGAATTATGGCAAGAAGTGGCTCCTCTTATCAATACGGGCAACCTGAAGGCAATATTTATGGAAGTGTCCTTTCCAAATGAGCAACCTGTAAACCAATTATTTGGCCACCTTACACCCCAGCTTTTCTTTAGTGAGCTTGCAAACCTGCAGAAGATATCAACTCCAGAAGCCCTGGAAAAAGTATCTTTTATTGTTACGCATAGGAAACCTCCGGTAAAAAATATGCTTAAAATAAAACAACAGTTACTGGTACTTAATGCGCCTGGATTTAAGTTGATATTCCCTAACCAAGGAGAGCTATTAACAATATATTAACACAAGTAACCTATTTGATACAGAAAGTGAGTGTACTTTTGTGAAAAAAAATTCATGAAAAAAATCTTACTTTTATTTACTGCATTTATATTTTTAATTTTCTTAAAGATAGATGCAGTAGCTCAAAATGAAACAACGGCATCTATAAATGGTACCGTAGCAGATACCAAAGGACCGATAAGCGGTGCTACGGTAATTGCCATTCACGAACCTTCTGGGTCTCGCTATGCTACATCTACCCGATCTGATGGTCGTTATAATTTACCTGCCATGCGTATTGGTGGCCCCTATTCTATTACCGTTTCTTTTATCGGTTTTAAAAACCAGGTACAACGTATAGAGAAATTAGCACTTGGGCAAAGTTCTACCTTAGACATCACTTTAAGTGAAGATGCAAACAATCTATCTGAGGTAATGGTATCTGGCAAGCAGAGTAAAATTTTCAATTCTGGCCGGACAGGTGCCTCACAAAATATTTCCAGAACAGCAATTCAAAATTTACCCACCTTAAATAGGAGTTTCACTGATTTTGTTAAGCTTACACCACAATTCTCTTTACAATTCGGTAGCCCGAGTATTGCCGGAAGAAGCAATCTTGCCAATAATTTTACAGTTGACGGTGCATTATTTAATAATGCATTTGGTTTACAAGGCACCATTGGCAGCCAGACGGGTTCTCAACCCATTAACATGGATGCATTCGAAGAGATTACAGTAAATATTGCCCCATATGATATTCGCCAAAGTGGTTTTACGGGTGCGGCTATAAACGCTGTAACCAGAAGTGGCACCAATGAATTTCAAGGCTCATTAAATACTTATTACAGAAATCAGGACCTGGTAAGTGACTACAACTATGCAAACCTTAAGGTGCCGGTAACCAATTTCAATTTAAAGGGTTATGGATTTACTTTTGGTGGCCCGATTATTAAAAACAAATTATTTTTCTTTGCAAGTGGTGAACTGGAAAGAAGATCAGATCCTGGAACAGGCTTTACTGCATCAAGAAATGGAAGTACTGGTCCGAATATTTCGCAGGCTAAAGGAGAAGACCTGGATAAATTAAGTACATTTTTAAAAACATTGGGCTATGATGCTGGTGGATATGAAAACTATGCATTAAAAACCCGAAGTGATAAATTATCTGCCAAACTGGATTATAATATTGATGATAAAAATACTCTAAGCTTAAAATATTTTTACTTCAGATCATACAAGGATATCTTACCCAGCAACAGTGGAGCACCGAAAAACAACCGTCAGCCATCGCAACTGGGTCTTCCATTCCAGTCTGCCGGATATGGCATTAACAATAACATGGATAATGTTAACCTTGAATTCAGAACACGTTTCAACAATAAATTCTCTAACCAGTTAACAGTGGGTTATAATAACATGAACGATTTCCGGGAATCAAAAGGGAATAAACCTTTTCCGCTGGTTGATATCATGAATCCTGATGGCAGCTCTTATACCGCTTTTGGCTACGAACCTTTTACAGCATTTAACAGTTTAAAAACCAAAGTCTATCAGGTTACAGATAACTTTAACATTTATGCTGGCCGTCATGAAATTACGCTTGGAGCCAATTATGAAGGATATAGAACCAGTAATGGTTTCGCACCTAACTACTACGGAACGTACACTTTCAAAAGTTTAGATGATTTTTATAATAGTGCCAACAATGGCATTTCCAATGCTACGCGCTATCAGGTTCAATATTCCGTATTGCCAGATGGATCATTTCCTTATGCAGAAATTCAATCCAATATGTATGGTTTATATGCACAGGATGCTTTTATGGTTAGTGACCAGCTAAAATTAACGGCTGGCTTACGTGCAGATTTAACAAATGTTTCTTCCCCTTCATTACTTAGTAATCCTAATGTTGAAAAATTAACCTTTGAAAATGGTGAGAAAATCGATGTGGGCAGATTTCCTAAAAATGCCATATTATGGTCGCCACGCCTGGGCTTTAACTGGAATGTGAATAACACAGGCAAAACACAGGTTCGAGGTGGAACAGGATTATTTACGGGACGGCCTCCATTGGTCTGGATCTCAAACCAGGCAAGTAATAATGGTGTTCAGTTTGGATCAGAATCCATTGCGAATCCTACAAACAGACCGTTTACGCCTAATGTTGATGCTTACCGAAATTTAAACAAATCTACCGCAGCAAATAATACAGCTTATAACCTTGCAGTGGCCGATCAGAATTTCAAATTCATGCAGGTTTGGCGTTCCAATTTAGCTGTTGATCAGAAATTACCAGCAGGCTTTACCGGAACACTGGAAGCCTTATACTCAAAAGACATCAACTCTGTTTATTTCCGCAATGCGAATTTAAATACGTCTGCCTATACACTTCTTCAGGGTGCAGATAACCGCCCAAGGTATACCGCTTCAAGAATTTATGGTTCAGCTACTCCAACACCTGCTAACCCAAATATATCTGATGCCATTGTAATGACCAATACCAATAAAGGGCATAGTTTATCCATTACCGGAACCTTATCTAAAGAATTCGCCGGAGGATTATTTGCCACGGCAGGTTATACTTATACCGATTCGAGATCAGTTAATGATGGTGGTTCCATCGCGCAATCCATGTGGAGAGACCGTCAGGTTTCTGGCAGTCCAAATACAGATGCGCTTTCTTATTCAAGCTACATGGTTAAAAACCGTTTCATTGCATCCGTTGTCTACAGAAAAGAATATCTCCAACATTTAGGAACAACATTTTCAATGTTTTATCAGTTACAAGATGGTTTCCGGTATTCGTACACTTATGGCAATGATTTAAATAACGATGGTTTAAGCGGCAATGACTTAATTTTTGTTCCGGCAAATAAAGCTGATATTGTTTTAGTACCTGAAAATTCCGCAGATACGAGGACCACAGATCAGTTATGGTCACAATTGAACAGTTACATTACTCAAGATAGCTATTTAAATCAGAGAAGAGGCCAATATGCAGAAAGAAATGGTTTAGTTGGTAATGTGATCGGAACATTAGATATCCGTATTGCGCAAGATTTATTTGGAAGTTTGAAGGGTAAGAAACATTCACTCCAACTTACTTTTGATGTTTTTAACTTCGGAAACATGATTAACAAAACATGGGGTGTTCCAAAGTTTGCGAACAGGGCAAATGGATTGCTGAACTTTAAAGGAGTTGATGCAACGGGTAAGCCTACATTCTCTTTCCCATACTTAAATGCAGATAATAATACGCCTTTAGTAAATACTTTTTCCAGCAGCGTTGATGAAACTGCACGCTGGAGGATTCAATTTGGATTAAGGTATAGGTTTAATCAATAAACTTACAACACATGATCAATGGCTGGGTTAGCATTAACTCAGCCATTTTTATTTTATGAAAACCAATAATGCCATAAAGTCATTGGTCTGCGTAAAAATTTACATCAATTATCTTAAAGGATAGCCAGGTATTAAAAAAATGTTAATATTTTTGAGGTCATGAGATACAAACGCATCCTGCTAAAGCTTAGCGGCGAATCGCTAATGGGCGAGAAACAATATGGCATTGATAATGAACGCGTTAAACAATACGCAGAAGATATCAAAGCAGTTCACGATAAAGGTTTGGAAATTGCAATCGTTATTGGTGGAGGAAATATTTTCAGGGGTTTAAGTGCGGAAAAAAGTGGAATGGACAGGGCGCAGGCCGATTATATGGGTATGCTCGCTACCGTAATCAATTCCATGGCTTTACAAGATGCATTAGAGAAAGTCGGAATTAAAACCCGCTTGCTTACAGCGATTAAAATGGAACAGATTTGTGAGCCATTTATCCGCAGAAGGGCAGTGCGTCATTTAGAAAAAGGCCGTGTTGTGATTTTTGGAGCAGGTACGGGTAACCCTTATTTCACCACTGATTCTGCAGCTGCTTTACGTGCTATTGAAATTAAAGCTGATGTTGTTTTAAAGGGGACTCGTGTTGATGGTATTTACACGGCAGATCCTGAAAAAGATCCGTTAGCCACAAAATATGAAGAAATTTCTTTCAGAGAGGTTTACGATAAAGGCTTAAACGTGATGGATATGACCGCCTTTACCCTTTGCGAGGAAAACCAAGTGCCAATTATTGTGTTTGACATGAATAAACATGGAAACTTTATGAAAATTGCCAATGGTGAATCAATCGGTACTTTAGTAAAATAAACCATAAAAATAATTATATTTTAGATATACACACATTATGAACGAACTCATACAGTTACAATTGATGGATGCTGAATCTGCTATGGAGAGAGCAATCGATCATTGTGAATCAGAACTTACTAAAATCAGGGCAGGTAAAGCCTCAGCAGGAATGCTTGATGGTATTTTTGTAGATTATTATGGTGCTTCTACAGCATTATCGCAGGTGGCCAGCATCAACACACCTGATGCCAGAACAATTGTGATCCAGCCCTGGGAAAAATCACTTTTGGTACCGATCGAAAAAGCTATTCAAGTGGCAAATATTGGCATCAACCCACAAAACGATGGTATTGTAATCCGGTTGGTAGTACCTCCCCTAACTGAGGAACGCAGAAGGGACCTGGTTAAAAAGGTAAAGGAAGAAGCTGAACGCGGACGAATCACAGTGCGTAACATCCGTAAAGATGCCAACACCAAAATTCAAAAACTAAAAGGCGAAGGTGTTTCTGATGATGAGATTAAGACCGGTGAGGCAGAAGTCCAAAAATTAACCGATGCCTATATCATAAAAGTAGATAAACACGCCGAAGCAAAAGAAAAAGATGTAATGACGGTTTAATAAAAAAGTTAAATTGAAAGGGAACAGATTAATCATCCGTTCCCTTTTTTTATGATGATGATTTTAAACTCGATTCCCGGATATTAAATTTGGTTGAAACCACTACTTCATTATATTTTTTATCGGTAACATGCTGCTGTAGTCTTTCCATTAATATTTTCATAATATTTTCGGCTATTGCTTCAAGCGGCTGTGCTATCGCTGTAACCGGTGGATCACAAAATTCCAGAATTTCAAAATCATCAAATGATACTACAGCGAGGTCTTTCTTAATCCTTAAACCCATCGCACGGAAAGTTCTTAAACCATCAAGACTAATGTAGTTGGCTCCGAAAATAACAGCATCCAGATTTTTATTTGCATTAAAAAATTCAGTAATCTCTTTTATAGCAGTTGCTGACGTGCTGTAATTTATTTTTTTAACAAATGAATTTAACTTGTGATGTGATATGGTTTCTTCATATCCGGAAAGCCGGTCCAGCATTTGCTGCTGATCAGAATCAATGGTAATGAATGCTATATTTTTAAACCCATTTGAAATTAAGTGCTCAGTTGCATGAGCAGTGCTTTGTTTATTGTTAATAATGACATAGTCAGCCTTAACATCTTGTACATACCGATCAAACAGTACAACCGGAGCATCTGTTAAGATCAATTTTCTTACTTCATCTTCCAATCCTTCAGGTAAGGCCATGATATAACCATCCACATGCCTGTCCTTAAAAATCTGAAGTAGCTCAATTGCCTTTTTGGTATCATTTCTTGTACTGCTAAATAAAATCTTATAGCCCAGCTCTGATGCAATTTCATCAATACGTTTTGCAATCCCAGAAAAAAATGGCTCTGATATATCATCAACTAAAAAGCCAATAATCCGGGTTTTGCCCGTCCTCAGACTGGTAGCAAGAGAATTAGGCTGATAATTGAGCTCTGCCACCAGATCCAATACCTTTTTGGTTAATGCATCACTGATATTCTTTTCTTTTGCTCTTCCATTAATCACAAAGGAAACAGATGTTATAGAAATATTTAATTGCTTGGCAATGTCTTTAATTGAAACTCTTTTCATTATGGGGAACTACAAAATATTTGGTATTATCGGGGTAATATAGTGATAAGTGATGTAATATTTTAGTGGCAGATCAGAAGATTATAAAAAGAAAAAGAGCAACCTATCCAGGATTGCTCAATTAACTAACTTATTATTCATAAAAAATGCTGTTGGGGAAGGAGTCGAACCTTCAAGGGGTAGTTAGCTACAGTTCAAAAAATTAATTGTGGTCAACCCAATAAACTGCGTTTGTCCCATTATTCCCCACCACCGAGACAAGGAGGCGTGTCTGCCAATTTCACCACCCAACATTTTAGTCCTTAGTCCAAAGTCTACAGTCGTAAGTCTACTAAAGACTATGGACTCTTGACTTAGAACTAAGCCGCTGTAGGGGAAGGAATCGAACCTTCAAGGAGTGGTTAGCCATTGCTGGTATTCCCATTATTCTCCGCCACCGAGACAAGGAGGTGTGTCTGCCTGTTTCACCACCCTACAGTATGTTTAGCAATGCTTTAAAGAACGTTCCTTTTTGTTAATTGCTTGATACAAATGTAATGGAAGCAGCAATACCTTACAAATATTTTAAACATTTAATTTTATTTTTATAATATTGATAAATATTTGTAAATTCGCTTATCAAAATTCAAAAATATGCTTAAAAAAGACAATTCCAATTTAGAAATTGACAACCTCGATATTGATATATTGAAACAACTGATGCAGGATGCTACGAAACCATATACTGAAATTGCAAAAGATCTGATTGTTTCGGGCGGCACCATACACGTCAGAATGAAGAAATTACAGGAAATGGGGATCATTAAAGGCTCACACTTGATTATCGATCCCCAAAAAGCCGGCTATGATATCTGTGCCTTTTTAGGTATTTACCTTGAAAAAGGGATTCAATATAAAGATGCAGTGGCACAATTAAGCAAAATAAAAGAAGTGGTAGAACTTCATTACACCACTGGGGCATATAGTATGTTTGCGAAAATTATCTGCAGAGACACTAATCACTTGCGTCATGTACTGAATGAAGAAATCCAGGCTGTTAATGGTATTCAGCGCACAGAGACATTGATTTCACTGGAAGAGAGTATTAAAAGGCAGATTGAACTGGGATAGCTTAGTAAAGAGTCTGGAGTCTTTAGCTGGAAGTCTCCAGCCCATTGTCTTATGTTGCAGGTTGAAAGTTAATAATACAATTCATTCCATATCGTGAGGTCGTAGCCTGAAGTATCCAGGTAATCGCCATTAGTCTTTATACCACTTTCCTATTTCAGCAACTGATAGGCAATAAGCGCAGCAAAGTAGGCCATAGCGGTCATATAAACCAGTTGAATGACAGGCCATTTCCAGCCTTTCGTTTCCCGGTAAACGATGGCTACAGTACTCATGCACTGCATGGCAAAGGCATAAAACAACATCAACGAAATACCAGTAGCAAAAGTATATACAGGCAAACCTGTACGGCTGTTTACCGATGAAGACATCCTTGCTCTAATGGTTGAAGTATCTTCATCTCCACCATCAACACTATAAATGGTTGCCATTGTACCCACAAAAGCCTCTCTTGCAGCGAATGATGTGATCAGACCAATGCCTATTTTCCAATCATAACCCAGTGGACGAATAGCAGGTTCAATCCAATGTCCTAAGATGCCAACATAGGAGTTTTCCAGCTTTTCTGTTGCGATCAGTGTTTCGATATGTTTGCTATCTCTTGTCGTATCAGCAAGTGCCGATGCATATTTCTGATCAATGCGGTCAAAGCGGTTTCCTGGTCCAAAGGTAGCCATTACCCACAAAATAATAGAAATGGCAATGATTACCTTACCAGCCTCAAAAACAAAAGTTTTAGATTTTTCGTACATGGTATAAAGCACGTTTTTCCACCGTGGCATTCGGTAAACAGGCAGTTCCATAATGAAGTAAGCCCTTTCTTTGGTTTTGATCAAAAACTTCATGATCCAGGCCACCAGTACTGCTGCAATTACACCTACCAAATACATCACCATTAAGGCCAATCCCTGCAGGTTAAAAATGCCTAATATATTTTTTGATGGGATAATTAAAGAAATAATTAAGATATAAACCGGAAGCCTTGCTGAACAACTTACCAATGGCGTGACCATGATGGTGATCATTCGGTCTTTCCAGTTTTCAATATTCCGGGCAGCCATGATGGAAGGCACTGCGCAAGCCAGACCGCCAATCATGGGTACAACAGATTTACCATTTAATCCCACTTTACTCATGATCTTATCCATCATAAAAGTAACCCTTGCCATATAGCCGGTATCTTCTAAAATAGATATAAAGGCAAATAAGATGGCTATTTGAGGGATAAATACAAAAATTCCACCCAACCCAGCAACAATACCATCTAATACCAGATTAGTGAGCATACCTGCTGGTAAATATTCATGACCTGTATCTGTTATAAAACCAAAGCCTGCCTCAATCCATTGCATTGGATAAGATGACCAGGCAAAAATGGCATTAAAAATAACAAAGAGGATTAATAAAAATATAGCAAAGCCCCAGATTTTATGGGTCAAAATGGAATCGAGCTTATCACTCAATGTAAATTTTTTAGCTGAATCGTTGTCTGTTACGACATCGGCGAGGATCAAACTTAAATTTTTATAGCGTAAAATGGTTTCAGCGGCCTGGGTTTTCGCCGATTCAAAATGATGTGATTGCTCTATCGCTTCAATTTCCTCCTGTTCCTTTGGTGTGAAAAAATTGAGATACTCATGCTGATGCAATACCTGTAGTGCATAATAATCATTATCCGAATTTAATTTCGACTTAATGGCATTGATTGCTGCTGGTGCGAGACTATTTACATCAACATCCTGAAACTGAGTAGCTATTTTATTTGTATTACTTATTGCAGACTTTAGTTGATCAATACCTATATTGTTGCGGGCTGAAATAGAGACCACCTGAATACCTAATTTTTCAGCAAGTTTATCCAGATCAATCCTGATCCCTTGTTTCTCAGAAAGATCAATCATGTTTAAGGCCAGTACCATTGGGATTCCCAAATCGGCAACCTGCGAATATAAAAGCATATTGCGTTTAAGATTAGAGGCATCAACCACCAATACGATCACATCAGGATAACTACTGTTTTTTGAATCCGCTAAAACCTGAAATACAATGCTTTCATCACTGCTTTTTGGATACAGGCTATAGGTTCCGGGTAAATCGATAATTTCAGCCCCTTTACCAGTTTCCAGTTTCATAAAACCTGTCTTTTTATCAACAGTTATTCCAGGAAAATTCCCTATTTTCTGGTTTAAACCAGTTAAACGATTAAAAAGAGTAGATTTACCTGTATTGGGATTACCAACTAACGCAACTTTAATATCCAAATCTGCTTATTTATTGATGACAATGACTTCAGCTTCACTTTTACGCAAGCATAGCTGATAACCAGCAACACGAATAGCCATTGGGTCGCCAAGCGGGGCAAAACGTTCAACCTCTACTACTTCTCCCGGCAAACAGCCCATTTCCATCAGTTTTACAGAAAGATCAAGGTCTGTAAATGAAATGATTGTTCCTTTTTCGCCAACTTTTAAATTTGAAAGTTTCATCTGTATCTAATTTTATGCTCAGACGGGACCTCCATGATCAAATAATGATTCAATCGCTTTGGGTTCATGTGCTAAATTGCACGCAAGTTAGCCTTTCTTTAGATTTATTCCAAATAGAGATTTTTATCCTAAACAGGTATGACTCATCAATGATTAATTTATTGTTCAACCGGGGCTTATCTATCTTTTCAAAATTCTATAAGCACAGAAGGCCCGTTTTCTAACGAGCCTTCTGTTTAATATCATTCTATTTTATTACATCCTGAAACGCTGTCCGCCACCCTGCCCCGGTGTTGGCATTTGCGGCGTATCACCACTCATATTTCTTCCGCCTATTCGGGTTAAAGAGTAGGTGAACGAGAACATGTAATATCGCTTTAATACATTATAATTTAAATCGGTAATGGTATTATTTGTAGCTGTTCTGCTAATGCCCTGATTTTGGTTAAACGCATCATTCACTGCAATTTTGAATGTCCCCCTGTTTTTGAAAAACTGGCGGCTGATATAAGAATTGACTAATGTAAACTGTGTATTATAGCCCTCTCCCCTTCCGGTATTCTTAATATAATCCAGATCAACAGCTAAACGGATGTTACCCGGAAAAACGTAGCTGATATCGAAACTTGGATTCAAGGTATAAAAATTAGTATTGGCATTGGGCTGAGCAGAATATGTTGCCCGGTTATAAGTTCCGGAAATGCCGCCGGTTAAATCAAACTTATCAAAATTGGTCACAAAATTATACCGGTTGGTTATGCCGATGGTATTGGTAATGTTTCTGACCAAATCATTGGGATTATCATTGCCAGTTGTGAAGTTCACATTACGGCTATAATTTGCATTTAAAGATGCGTTTAAAGTAAGTTTTCTTTCCGGTAACAGCGGAATGCCAACATTAACACTACCATTTCCGGAATAAACCCCATCTACATTTACGTAGGTGGTCCTGATTTTTCCATAGTCTCTGTCGGTACTATCAGTAACCAACTGGCTGCTGTTACCAATGGCATTAAATGTCTGACTTAAACTCAGGAAAGCAAAAAACATCCTGCCCTTCGCAATATCAAAATTATTATAATTGATATTTAAACTATTGTTAAAGGAAGGTTTTAAGGTAGGGTTACCTATAAAAACACTTTGTGTATTGGTGTTATCCGGAATTGGCTGGATCTGGCTGATACTTGGCTGTTGCGTATTTCCTCTGTAGCGTATATTTAATCTTCTGGAGTTACTGAAATTATACCTGAAGTTTGCAGATGGGGTAAGATTAATAAAATTCTGGGTACGTACCAGTCCAGTGGTCAGATTGGTGTTTACACGATTGGTTTGTTGTGCGGCTAAACCAATATTCCAGTTATATTTTTTTTCATTGGTGGTGAAGCTGATGCCTCCCGCATTGGTTAAAGTCTGGTTTTCATAGGTATTGGTATAATCAACATTAACCAAATCATACTGACCGCTGGCTGAATTAAAATCCAATACCTGCCGGCCTTGATTATCATGGCTATATCCATTCTGATAATTAAATTCCAGACTTGTGGTTTTGGATAATGGCTCAGTATAAACCAGCCTGGAGGTATTATTAATGGAATTGGTATTTACTTTATTCAACTGATCCGTAACTGTTGATGTGTCTCTATTATTGATTGTATTATCTTCGGAGATATAATTATAGTTATCGGCATCGTTGTTATTGATCGAGGTATTAACATTTAGTGATAAAGTTCTGCCCCGTCTTTTAAACTTTTTTCTCACCAATAAGTTATTGGTTATATTTGGCGAAGAACTATTGCTAATATACCGTTGCGAACCTATTGTTTGAGATTCGATTAAATTCCTTTGATATTTACTCAGGTTTGTGGCATCACTTTCGGTATAAGAAACATTAGGTTGAATTTTAATCGTTGTAGATGAATCCAGTTTCGTATCGATCATAAAATTAAACCGGTGATTGATGCGGTCTGTATTGTTATCAGCATTATTTGAAACGGTAGTAACACGATTGCCTAATAAATTCTGGGTAAAGCTTTGCTGCTGGTTAGATACATCAGAGCGGTTAAAAAAGTAGCTGCCCTGAATCTGGGTTCCATCTTTGTAGGTATCTGCAAAGTTTAATCCGCCGGCATTCGTATTGGTAATACCACCACTGCCTGCGCCACTTCCACCACCGCCAAAATTACCCCGACCTCCGCCACCGAAACCGTTTCCAACACCATTACCCTGTCCAAAATTCTGCTTATTTACATTATTGAACTGACCAATTACACTAAATTGCTGGTCATTATCAAACTTATTGACATTGATACTGGCATCATACCGATCCTGGGTGCCATATCCAACTGTACTATTCCCGAAATATCCCTTTTTCATCCCCGCTTTGGTGGTGATGTTTAAGATTTTAGTCCGTGTACCATCATCCACACCGGAAAATTGTGATTGCTCAGATAACTCATCAATTACCTGAATTTTATCAACCATATCTGCAGGTAAATTTTTGGTTGCCAGTAAAGGATCTGAACCAAAAAATTCTTTTCCGTCTACTTTTACCTTTGTAACTGTTTCACCCTGGGCCTTAATACTGCCATCTTTTGCCACTTCCACACCAGGAAGTTTTTTGATTACATCTTCAACAACGGCATTTTCACGAACTTTAATCGATTTTGCATCAAATTCAAGCGTATCTGTTTTTACCACTACCGGAATGCTTGCCGTTACATTAACCGTATTAAGGTCTACACCATCATCAGTCATGGCAATATCTCCCGCATTTACCGCCACTTTCGCTACCTCAACATCTTTGGTGGCTGTTTTTAAGCCTAAAAAGGCCGCATAAATTCTGTATTTTCCTGGTGCAATGGCTTTGAAAGTGAAAGATCCGTCAGGTGCCGTTTGCCCTGATGCAACAACTACAGAGTCTTTTAGGTTTCTAACAGCAATGGTGGCAAAATCAACAGGCTGTTTATCTTTGGCATTAATGACTTTTCCACTTATTGAGCCAGGATTCTGAGCCTGAGCCAGATAACTACAAAAAATAAGCACTATGAAGATTGCCCTCTGAACGTTTCTTTTCATTAATAAATTTAGATTATATGTACAAAACTAAGCAATCAGACTAGCCAGATGCTTAAAGGTTTGTTGCGGAACGCTAAAAGATTGGTAACATTTTAAATACAGCAAAAGAATCAGCTGTATTCATAAAAAAGGAGGAGTTGATGTTTATTACCTATTTGGAGAAGGATAACTTTGGTAATAGACTTTCGGGCAGTTACAATCTTTTTTAAAGATACTGCAGCCACTTAAACATAAAGTTGCAATTACAACCACTGAACTAATTATCTTTTTCATCGAAATTCAGTTTATGAAGCAATATATAACTAAAAACGGCCATACAGGCACCCAACATATCACAGCCCAGATCCCACCATTCTGCAGAGCGGTAAGTGAAAACCTTCCATTGTAATAACTCAATACTTCCACCAATAATGAAGTTAATAAGCAGGATTTTAAAAATGGTTAACGTTCTGAAGCCGTAACTGTGCTGATATTTTATCTTTCCATAAAAAAGGAAAACTGTCAGGACAAAGAAAAAACCAAGATGCGTCATCTTATCGAAACCTTCGAAAAAGAATCCATCACCCTCCGTATGCGGCAACCTGATATTACAAAGCACCAAAACGATCAGTGTCCAGAATATGGCCCATTTTTGCTGCTTCAGTGCTTTGTACAAAATAGTATAAATTAAGCGCCAACCAATGCCTGGTAGGCTTCTGCAGTTAATAAATCTTCAATTTCAGCAACTTCAGATAGTGATACTTTCACCATCCAGCCTTTTCCATAAGGATCAGAATTTACCAGTTCCGGGTTATCATTCAATTCTGAATTGATTTCCAATACAGTACCTGTTACGGGCATAAATAAATCAGAAACTGTTTTTACAGCTTCAACTGTACCAAAAACTTCTTCTTTTGCTACTTCGTCGCCTACTGAGTTAATGTCAACATAAACGATATCACCCAATTCACGTTGCGCGAAATCTGTAATACCGATGTAAGCTTCGTTACCTTCAACCTTAACCCACTCGTGGTCTTTAGTGTATTTTAATTCTGATGGAAAATTCATGTATTTTTAATTTATTTGGCAAAGTTAAATATTATGTTGGAATGTTGAAGCGATAATTAAGATTCTCCCGATGAATTTAATTTAATGTAAACCTCAAACTAAAACCAAAATTACTGAAAGAAGTATTAAACGTTTGCGACGTATATGGTTTGGTAATGTTTGAATCATAAAACAGCTTCACATTAAATTTCTGATTCAACACATAATCAACACTTGGTCTTAAAGTAATGTTTTTAGCACCTGAGGAAATTTCAGCTTCTTCCACATCAGCCCTGTAAATTACTGTTTTATTATCACGAATGGCTACATCCAGTTTAAAATCCATATTGTTATCCATTTTTAAACTTTTAAACCAGCCAAAAGGAAACCTGAATTTATTTGTTCTGTAGCCCATTCCTAAAACCACATTGTTTTCTGATAACTGCGCAAGCTGGCTATTGGCCAGACTCAAGCCCAACAGTCGTGACCTGTTTAATTCAAAAGTGGCACTCAGGTTATTTTTAAACCGGGTATCTACACCAATTAATGGAGAAAAATATTCTGATACGGTTACCTGCGCGAACTGAAACTCAGGTAAAAAATTGTTATTTACATCCCGGTTAACCGAGAACCCGTTACTTTCCCTGTACCTTAACAATGAATTATAACCATTAATGTTGTATGCTGAGCGATAACCATGTCGGAGATCAATGGATGTGAAACGATCAGCAATGAAAGCAATTTTTGTTAATCCATTGTATGTTAGCGTCCAGTTTGGAAGTGGAATCCGCGGAAAAGAATTCATGCTCATTTTACTAGGATCTTTTCCAGAATAAGCCGCCAGAAACGCGGAGATCATCACATCCTGACTTTCTTTACCATAACCATCAGCATAACCACCAGTCTGACCTGAAGAGTTGGGATTCTGTGCGCCTAACCTTCTTGAAATCAGAATCCGGTTAGACATAAACTGGTTAAAAAGCGTGGAAATAACGTTTGAGTTTTTTTCTTTAAATGCGGTACCTAAAGCAATATAGGATATACTATAATCACCGGTAGTAATGGCACTTAAATTCTCAAATGAAGATACACTGGCCACATACCTGTAGTTAGAGGAGAAGTTCCTGGTTTGCGATTTATTTGCCCTGATGGTAATCCTCAAATCTCTGATCGGCTCAATTTGCCCGGTAAATTGTAAGTCTTCGCGAAGTGTATTAACGTATAGCTGTGTCTGCAGCGTATCGGTTGTTAACCATCCGTTGTTAAGTGCCATATCCCTGATGTCTCTCTGACTGCCAAATGCGAAACCTAAACCCGGTGCTCCGGTCACATTATCTATACCGAAATATTTAGTCGTTGGTAAATAACCTGGTAAAAAGATTCCTTTTGTTTGCACATAATTGGCATTGACATTTTTTACGCTGGTTAATAAGTTGATAAAGAAATTCTTTAATTTATTGCCGGTTTCTTCGCTATTACCGGCATTTCTGATAAAACCAAATTTGTTATATAAGGTAGTCAGGTTCAACGCGGGGTTAACCTGAATATTTCTGCTGTTCTGAACCGTATTGCCTAAATTTATATTTGGATCCAGCAGGGTAGACAAAGGTTCGGTTTGCCAGTTAAAGTTTGTGCCATATCTTGTTTTTACCGTTACCCAGTTTAATCCAGGAACTTTGTCAATGGGTAAGGTATAGGTCACATTCAGGTTATGGTTATAATCGGTTGTACGTCCGAGGCGTTTCAGGTTTTGCCAAACCGTATCCCGTTTCATGCCATCAATCCGGCCATCTGGTTCATCAATAATGGAATAGTTTGTGGCATTAAAATCTAACTGAAGTGAGCGGGTTAAATTCCAGGCGATTCCATAAATCCGGCTCATTCTGAAATTTTTATTAAAAGTGGTTCCGAAACCATTCTGATAAATTGGAATTGAATTGGCCGGATCATTATTTCTCAACGTATTTTCAGAATACAGGCGGTCTACGTCAATTCTAAAATTAATGGCGCTTGGAAAAATACTAAAGTTAAAATCCTTCAGCAAACCCAGCATATTCGACTTAATGATCTTTTCGAACGGTGCATATGTTCTAGCCTCTTTCGCATAGCTATATTGCAGTGAAGCCCTGTACGTATTCTGAATGCTGCTCTGGTTAATAAAATCACGATGGTTATACTGTGTATATGCATAGCTGGCTGCAAAGTTTTCAATATCCCAAAGCCGGGCCGGTTTACTGTTATTTGTTCGCTCTTTACGTACATTGGTAAAGTTGATACCCCTTCTAACCGTATAATCCTGTGCAAAATTTAAAATAGAATCTTTTTGTTCTTTAGTTGATTGATCAAGGGCATTTTTTAATTCAATATCCGGCGTGCGTGGATTATATTGTGGTGTAGAAACCTGTTTTGAATAATTCACAAACATTGGAATTTTTACACCTGATTTTTGCGGTAAGAATTTACCAAGTTCTACAGCAGATGAAACATCCAACAAAACATTATCTGCCCGGTTACGCTCACTTACCTTCGAATCAATAGATCCAAAACCTATAGTTGATTTACTGCCTGAAATATTTACATCGGCAAAATCTGCCAGCTTTAAATTTAACCTGGCTGTAGCAGCCCAGCCTCCTCTTTCGTCAAATTCTGTTAAGCGAAGTTCATTAAACCAAACCAGCACATTTTTATCCAGGCCATCATCACCTCCTGCTGTCGTGTTATTTTTTAAAGGGTTTTTCACCCCCAACATGTACACCCGTACCTTACTCATATCCGGCTGTCCCTTTACAATGATGGTACGGTCGCCATCAGTATAAGTAAAGGGAACATTTATTGGCCATGGCTGTCCATTGGCCTGTTTGGCCACATTACGGGCAAGTTTAGCATTTTGAAACAAGATTAAATCAATATCCATCCGGTTTGCTTCAGGCCAAATGGCATTCGGATCGCTGGTACCGGGTGTGGTAATTTTTAAAGGCATTAAATATTCATAGTAGTTATCCTGGTTATCCGTTCCGATTCTTAAAAACGCACTAAGGTCACGGTCGCTCAGGGTTTGATTATTAATGGCCTCGGCGTGTACATACATTTCCAGATGTTTGTATGAACGGAAATCGCTATAAGCCGTTTTAAATGCTGCCCTGCCATAACCATCACGCAGGTTTTTAACCGTTACGGACAGTGACTGTTCATTTAAACGGGTATCTCCACGGTAATTACTGAAATCACGTTCACGAAGAATACCGGGAGGGGTAACATAAGGGATCGGACTTCTTTTCCCGTTTTCTTCAATATTAACGGTTGATACTTCAATTACGGAATTATCAGGTGTTAAAGCTGGCAGGCTGGGTTCAACAATAACCTGATCGGCCGTGTTTTTAGCATTAAATTCCCGCCATTCGCCCCTGATGAGCTGCAGCTTTGCAAAACGCATAATGGCTGTATCGGCAAAGTTGGTCATAAACATCCTGAAGAAACGGATGGATTTAAAATCCTGGATGTTCCCAACTTTTTTCTCGTATTGTGTAATGGGGATCCTAAACTGATACCAGGTAACGGCCTGTGTATTTCCATTCGCCAATCTTACCTGCGATGTGACTTTATCCGTAATAAATTGCGTTTGGCCCACATCCATCCCTGGCCGCATACTTACTTTATATTGATAATATTCATCGCTTTGCGTCATGTTATTATCGCGGTTAATATCCTCCCCGTCAGGAAGGGAGGTAGATGCTGAATTTTCTATTCCCAGTTCCGCCTGCGATTGCTGGGAAGTTTTGGAATTTCCCTCCGGACCATTATATTTTTCATACCGCTTTAAAATGCCGGCATTGATCTGATCTAAAGCCGGACCCCTGAAATAAGAGTAATTATCGGACGATGGATCCTGATCAATTTCTGCTGCTGCAGTAGCATTTAGCTGCGATTTGATCTGGTTAATAGCCGCGGAGAACTTCGCCCTTTCATTGGCATCAGATATGCCATCCAAACCAACATCCTGTGCCCTTCTCGCATCAGGATCATTATCAAAAGCCTGAACAACTGGTTGTAGTTTCGGAACACGCCCCCAGGCTGTTTCATCATATTTGGTAGGATCATCCGTAGCGGGCAATCCATTTTCCAGTGATTTTCGGCCATCCTTCAAAATATCTTCAGAGATATTTCCTAAGTTAAAATAAATATCACCGCCCTGAGAATTTCTATTGTAGATAAAGGGATCCATCACCCAAAATTCAATAAACCCAACATTAAGCGCTTCAAAGTCATTGGTTTCAATTTTACGCTGAAAGCCACCCCAACGTTGCCGCGGGTTTGTTAATTTTCCATCAGTAGAAAAACCTGTGGGGGCATAATTGTATGGCCCGCGAATGGTAGGATAAAAAGCTACATCCAGGGTTGTAATATTTAGGGCCTGCCCAGTTGCCGTTTCTTTAAACGGAAAAACTTCCTGCTCAATCACCTGCCTGACATAATGGTTGGAAAGTTCGTTCCTGTTGTTTCTGATGTTGGCAGGCGTAGTGGTGGCGTTTGAATTATAAAACGTCGGATCAATATTATAGTAGGCGATCCGTGCACGGTTGTAGCCATAAGTAAGGTCATTGATCAATTGCGATTCTGCAAAATCCTGTGGTGTTCCCGATAATTGCCAGGAAATGGCACTCTTTAAATCAATTACTGACCTCGACGCCTCAAAATCATCCAGGTAACTGACTCCATTTTTACTGCCCGCAAAATTTAATGCCCTCGGATGCCCCGGAACCAGTTGTGCAAACTCTCCATAAAAATTTACACTTGATGGTGCCTTGGTAGAAATAAACGGAAGTTTATCAACCAGTTTGGTTAAAAACCTGGATGAGGAGCTGTAATTCACATCAGCACCCCAAATGGTATTGGATATGGGTTCTTCACCTAAATTTACTTTTTGAGTCAGCGGCTTCTCTGTAAGGTTCATAAATGTACCGCCCAGATTTAGCTTATTATTGAGCCGGTAATCTAATCGTGTTCCAAATAACGACCGTTGCTGCAAGCCAAAAAGCTCATTATTTTCTGTCGTGATCCTGATGGGCTGACCGGAAATTAACAATGCCTGATTGATGATGCTTACCCTTCCACCCTGATAATCTACGGTAAAATCTACCCCTTCCTGCAGAGGCATTGTTCCGGCAAAAACCTTTACCGAACCCTCCGGAACGTTAATGGCATTCAGACTAAATTCAGAAGACACTTCCGATTGATAATGTCCTTTAATTACATACCTGTTTTTATTCTGGAACAATTGTCTGGCAATCAACTGCGTTGAATCATAGAGTGCCGTAAAAGTATATTTATCAATTAAAGCCTGCTCACTTGGAAGAAATTTGCTGGCCAGATCCTGACCAAAAGGTTCAATAATGGGAAAGATAATCCTTCCGTTAGCAGGGTCGATGGTGATATATCCTGAATTGGTATTGCTGATTAATGCATTCAGGCCATTCAAAGATAAATTGGACCCAAAAGTGCTGTTATTTGCAGCGTTATTTGAGAAGTAAGATCCAAAGGCATTGTTTGAAGCTACAAAATCAAAAATTCCGTCAGGCTTCTTTTCATTTTGCTGGTTCAGGCGGTCAAATTCTGTTAACGAAATCCATTGTCTGTTTGCAGTATTTTGCCCTTCTGTCATGATGGGTTTTTCAACCCCTGTTTCATTGTCTATTCTAAAAATATCAAGTTTAAAATTGATCGGACTGATCTGATACCCACCAATGGAATAAATATTTTTCATCATCAGGTCCCAGGTGGGCAGATTGATTTTGGTGGTTTCATTTTTTAGCAGCTTTGCATAAAGCACTTTAGGATTAGCAGCATCAAAAGTGATGTCGGTAGAAAACTCACCTACCTGGTATTCTACTCCATTATAGGTATAGCGATAGGCAACGGCTAAAACCTCATCCGCATTGAGCGGATTATTTAAGGAAATATAGCCCAACTGTGGCTGGAAAGTAAATTCACGTTCCGTTAATTTTCTGGCATAGGTAAGTTTGGCATACTGATCTGTACCGCCATTACCCTGAAAAAATGAAATAACGGCATTTGAATTAGTGAGTCTGGCATCAGCAGGTAAACTCGCCAATAAATTATTAGATTGCTGCGGAAATCCCGTTGCTGTTGAACCTGCCGGAAGTGCGGAACCGCCTCCCGCTATTGCACCCGGATTAAAAGGCTGGTTTTCACCCAGATTCAAAAAACCCAATACATCTCTTGAATCAGTGGTGCTACCGGCTTTATTGGTAATCCAGACTTCAATTTTGGTAATCTGAATAGGCGAGGTAATGATCGGGGCATTAGCCAAATGCTTATTATAGTTGTTACGAAAATACTGGGCCAAAAAGTAGTGTTTATTGGCTTCATAACCATCTGCAGAAACAGAGAATTCGTTTTGCTGTGCTCCATTGGTGATACGAAGTTCTCTCGACTCTGATTTTTGCTGCGTATAAACACTGGTCACATTTAGTTTCCCAAATTGCAGTTGAGTTTTCACACCAAATAAGGCTTGTGTTCCGGTGATTAAACTGGTATTCAGAGGCAAACTCACGTTACCTGCTTCAATTTTTTTAATGATATCGTCAGCTCCACCAGTATAATCCAGCTTAATCTGGTTTTCAAAATCAAACTGTGCTTCGGTGTTGTAATTGCTTTTGATTTTCAGTTTCGTACCAATATTACCAATCAGGTCCATTTGAATCCGCTGATTGAAATCAAAATTGGTCTGCACCCTTTGTCGTTCATTGAACAAAGGGTTTTCATTTTTATTTCTGCGGCCTAAAAAAGTAAGCTCGGCCTCTCCCCTGGGCTGAATATCAATGGTTGTTCCGCCAAAAAGTTTCTCGAAGGCCTTGCTGTTTACCTGAATTTTAGGAATAATACCTGTATTTCTAAAATCGTCTACCTCTGCATTGGAAATACTCCGCCAGTTACCACGTTTTACTTCACTGTTAATTAGGCGGCTGTATTCATCAAGTGTTAAATATTGGGTTTGCGTAACATACTTGTCTCCAACCAGTTGCTTTACAATGTATCTTTTATTTTTTGCATCGTATTCCACAACCTGTTTCAGGTTATTAGGCAGTGGAGCAAAAGGACTTTGTGACGATCTGATCCCGATGCGTTGCTTTTCTTTTAAACTGAAGTTATTTTTCGACAAAGCAGTATCAGCCTTGCGCTGAACAACTTGTGAGATTACGTTTTTGGGAGCGAGCAAGAAAAAGGAGATGAGAAAAAGAAGTGTAGAGATTCTCTTCAAAGGCGTTAGGATCTAGAGTTTTTTTAAAGCGTGTTTAATTAGTTGTTCTACAGAAAGTGTTTCTTCTGTGAGTTTTAATATTTGGTCGATAGTTTTTTCGGCTGTTTGTTTGGCAAATCCGAGCATTACCAAAGCTGATAACGCTTCATCTTTAATTGTATTGTGCTGAGGCATAGAAATTAATGAATCTGCGCCTTCTTTTTTTAGTTTATCCTGCAACTCTAAAACCAGACGTTGTGCGGTTTTTGCACCCAGGCCTTTTATTCTTTGAATGAGCGGCAAATCTGCCTTGACAATGGCAGTTTGAATTTCAACAGGGGTAATGGAAGATAAAATCATTCTTCCTGTATTGGGTCCTATTCCAGATACAGAAATGAGATGTAAAAATAAACGGCGTTCGCCTTCATCAGCGAAGCCGTATAAAGTGTGTGCATCTTCCTTTACATATAACCAGGTGTATAATTTACACCGTTCTGCATCGCCAAGCGCACTGTAAGTATTTAATGAGATGTTTATATGATAGCCTACACCTCCGGCTTCAACCACAACAAATGCTGGATTTTTGTATGTTAATTTACCATCAATATAGGCGTACATGGCGTATTATTTCTTTGTTGTTTTTGTAAATATACCTTTTCGTTTTGAAGTTTCGGCAATTTCTTCTTTTGCCTGAACATCTACCACTGCAATAGTAACCATATTTACGATCTCTCTCACCGAACTTCCTAACTGAACAATATGAACAGGTTTATTTAAACCCAGCAAAATGGGACCTACCGCTTCAGCCCCCCCCAGTTCCTGTAATAACTTATAGGCAATATTACCGGATTCAAGGTTAGGGAAAACCAAAGTATTTGCAGGTTCATCAGCCAGCGTACTAAATGGAAAATTATCTTTTAAAAGTTCATTATTTATAGCGAAGTTACCCTGCATCTCTCCATCCACAATAACTTCAGGATGGTTTTTGTGAAGGATTCTCACTGTTTCCCTTACCTTATTTGGTGTTACTCCATCATTTGAACCAAAGTTTGAATAGGATAATAATGCGATACGCGGCTTGATATTAAATTGTTTAACAGATTTATCCAAAAGCAAAGTAATATCCACTAACTGTTCGGCAGTAGGATCAACGTTTACCGTTGTATCACCAAAGAAAACCGGGCCTTTTTTGGTCATCATCATGTACATCCCAGCCACACGCTTAACGCCTGGCTCTACACCAATAACCTGTAATGCGGGTTTAATGGTATCACCATAATTTTTGGTTAATCCGGAAATCATCGCATCGGCTTCCCCAAATTCAACCATTGATGCCCCGTAATAATTGCGATCTCTTAACAATTTTGTTGCATCGTTGATAGATACACCTTTACGTTGTCTTTTTTTGTAAAGTGCTGCTGCGTATTGTTTGGTTTTTGCCGGATTCTGCATCTGATCAATAATCTCTACGCCATGCAGTTCCAGTGCGTGCTCATCAATAATAGCCTGAATCTTTTCTCGGTTACCTAAAAGAATCGGAATCGCAATATTCTCATCCTTAACAATCTGAGCTGCTTTTAAAATTTTATAATTGTCTGCCTCAGCAAATACCACCCGTTTAGGATCAGATTTAGCTTTTGTGGTAATGGAACGCATAATGGCATCATCCAAACCTAAACGTTTTCTTAATTCTTCTGAATAGGCATCCCAGTCGGTAATCACCTTACGTGCCACGCCACTTTCAATGGCGGCTTTCGCTACTGCAATTGAAACTTCCGTAATCAGCCTGAAATCAACTGGTTTTGGAATAATATAATCCCTGCCAAACTTCAGGTTACGGGCATTATATGCCAGGTTTACGGCTTCTGGTACAGAGCGTTTAGCCAGTTCAGCAATGGCCTTTACCGCAGCAATTTTCATGGCTTCATTAATGGTTGTGGCACGAACATCCAAAGCACCACGAAAAATGTAAGGGAAACCCAATACATTATTTACCTGGTTTGGATAATCAGAACGACCGGTGGCCATAATTAAATCCTTACGGGTTTTGATGGCCAGTTCATAGGCAATTTCAGGATTAGGATTGGCCATGGCAAAAACAATCGGGTTTTTAGCCATGCCCATCAGCATCTCCGGCTGGATAACGTTTCCTGCCGAAAGGCCGATAAAAACATCTGCACCTTTCATGGCCTCGCCAATTGTACCAATATCTTTTCTGCTGGTTGCGAAATACATCCGCATCTCATCAAGATCAGTCCGCTCCGTATTAATCAATCCATTGATGTCGAACATCACCAGATTTTCTTTTTTTACACCTAAAGAAAGATACATCTTGGAACAGGAAACCGCAGCAGCACCTGCCCCACTTACCACAACCTTAATTTTATCAATCTTCTTTTTCTGAATTTCACAGGCATTTAACAGCGCTGCGCCTGAAATAATGGCTGTACCATGCTGGTCATCATGCATTACCGGGATATTCATTTCCTGCTTTAAGCGGGTTTCTATTTCAAAACATTCCGGGGCTTTAATATCCTCCAGGTTCACGCCACCAAAGGTCGGCTCCAGGGCCTTCACAATTTTTACGAAATCATCTATATTTTTAGTATCCAACTCTAAATCAAATACATCGATATCAGCAAAGATCTTAAACAATAAACCTTTACCTTCCATTACAGGCTTACTGGCTTCCGGACCAATATTCCCCAGGCCTAAAACCGCCGTACCATTACTGATCACGGCAACAAGATTACCTTTTGCGGTGTACTTGTAAACATCATCAGTATTGTCTGCTATTTTTAAACAAGGCTCTGCTACTCCTGGTGAGTAAGCCATGGTTAAATCACGTTGTGAAGTTGTTGGTTTTGTAGGTACTACCTGTATTTTTCCGGGCCGCCCTTGCGAGTGGTAATCGAGCGCATCTTGCTTTCTATTGATATTACTCATTAAGTAACTTATTAGTGACGGGCAAAGGTACGATTCTTTAAAAGAATTAAAAACCCCTGAGGGTTTTAAAAACCTTCAGGGGTATAATTTTCTGATTGATATTTAAGCCAATAGCAAAATAACGACCTAGCCCTTGCTGATCCTTAAAATCATCCCTGCATGCAAACCTGCCTTTGAAAGCCTGTTATCTCTTTTAATACTTTGAACGGTAGCGCCGTTAAATTTTTCAGCGATTTCTGAAAGGGTATCGCCGGGTTTAACGGTATAACTTAAAAAGGAAACAGGTGCTTTCAGGCGATTGACATTTTTGGCAAATATTTTAAGCCGTTGCCCGGGCACAATGGTTTTACTTTTTAAGCCGTTCCAAACCCTTAAATCCTGCACTTCAACGCCATATTTATTGGCCACTGTGGTTAGTGATTGTCCGGCACTTACCTGATGAATAATAGCGGCATGATGGGTTACAGCCTGGCGGATTCTTGATTTTCTTAAGTCCCTTACATCGTCAGTACTGGCCTGAACGACACGCATATTTACATCGAGATCAGCATTATACAATGCATCATAAACGCCGGCGTAATCAATATCCCTTAGTTTAGGGATGATAATTCGCTTTGGTTCTTCATCAGTACCATTTACAATTTTTTTCTTATAAGATGGGTTTAAGGCAAAAAGCGCTGTCTCATCAACATTCAAGGCTTTTGCCAGTTCGGCTAAAGAAACAAAATGGTTGGTTTGAACAGTATCGGTTTTTAAAAATAGACTGCAGGTTTGTGGTGTAATCTGGTGTTTGCCTGAATAGTTCATCACATAAACCGCAGCAATAAAAGCAGGCACATAATTTCTGGTTTCTTTAGGTAGAAACTGCCTGATTTCCCAAAAATCACGCGATTCGGCTTTGGCCATTGCACGTGTAACGGCACCCTTGCCACAATTATAAGCAGCGATAGCCAAAAGCCAGTCACCCAGCTCTTCGTAAGCATCCCTGAAATATTGGGCAGCTGCATAACTGGCCTGAATAGGATCTTTCCGCTCATCTACGAAGTTGTCCATCTTTAATCCGTAAGCTTTCCCTGTTCCAAACATAAACTGCCAGATCCCGGTAGCACCCACCCTCGAAATGGCATGCGGATTCATTTGCGACTCTACAATAGTTAAATATTTAATTTCCTGCGGAATGTTAAAATCCTTCAGGGCTTTATCAAAAATGGGAAAGTAATAATTTGATAAGCCCATCATTTTGCCAAACAAATCTTTTCGCTTGGCATAAATATCGATGTATTGCTGAACGTATTCGTTATAAGGAAGGGGAACGGTTTTAACGATAGAATCAAGCCGGAGTTTATAAATATAGTTTTGCCCCATTAATAAGGGATTTTCATAAATCAGCGGTACAGATATCGTATCGGTATTGATGAAAATATTTTCCTGAAATTTAGGTAGACTATCAATTTTGACTTTCTGCTGCGCAAAGGAATAAGAAATACATCCGATGAGGGCACATACACTGGTAAGAAGTAGTTTTTTAATCATGGGCAATTCGGTTTATTCAGCGCTGTTTTTCGGTTATCCTTCCGAAATCTTTTAAAAGAATGCTTATCCGGTGTAGCCGGAAAAACACAAGTGAACGCTGTGCATATTCATTAAAATATGCTTATTTTAAAAATGCCTGAGAAAAAGCAAGAAGCTTATCTTCCTCAAAATGTTTGGCTGTAAATTGAATACTTAACGGTAAACCAGCCTCGTTATTGCCTAATGGAAGCGCAATGGCCGGATTTCCGCTCAATGAGGGCAATACTGTAAAAATATCAGCCATATACATCACCAGCGCATCCTGCATGTGATCACCTAATGGAAATGCTGCTGTTGGCGCCACGGGCGATAAGAGCAGGTCATACTCTTCGAATAAATGGTCTATCTTTTCTCTGATCAAACGACGTACCTGCTGTGCTTTCTGATAATAGGCATCATAATAACCTGCACTTAACACGAAAGTACCCAGCAAAATGCGTTTTTTTACTTCTTCACCAAAACCCTCCGAACGGGAAAGTTTATAGAGTTCAGTTAATGATTTTGCTTCCGTATTCCGGTGTCCGTAATGCACACCATCATACCTGGATAGGTTGGAAGAGGCTTCAGCAGTAGTTAAAATATAATATGCCGGAACAAGATAATCCAGCAAATCAAAAGAAACCTCATCTACCTGATGCCCATCTTCCTTTAATTTTTCTATTGATGATAAAATGGCTGACTTAATTTCCGGATCGAGGGCCTTGCTCTCAATTGTTTCTCTGAGTACGGCTATCTTTTGTTTTTTTTGTTTATTTAACTGAGCCGGATAATCAGGAACAGCTAGATCAGAAACGGTTGAATCATTTTCATCTGCTCCGGACAATACCTGTAGAAGAAGGGCCGCATCTTCTACTGAAGAAGTGATAGGGCCTACCTGATCAAAAGAAGAGGCATAAGCAATTACGCCATATCTGGAAACCCTGCCATAGGTTGGTTTTAGACCAATCTGGCCACAAAAAGCTGCAGGCTGCCTTACAGATCCGCCGGTATCTGTACCGAGTGCAGCTAGACACATATCTGCCTGAACCGCTACTGCAGACCCACCGGATGACCCGCCGGGAACCAGCTCAGGATTTGCAGCATTTTTAGCAGGTCCGAAGTATGAAGTTTCATTTGAGCCACCCATTGCAAATTCATCACAATTCAGGCGACCTATAATCACGGCATCTTCCTGCAATAAACGTTTAACAACAGTAGCTGAATAAGGTGATACGAAGCCATCGAGCATTTTGGATGATGCGGTTACCACATGATCTTTATAGCAGATATTATCTTTAATACCAATAACCATGCCCGCCAGTTTACCAGCGGTTCCCTGCATCATTTTCTCCTGTACTGCTTTCGCCTGAACTTCTGCCGAATAAAAAAACACCTCGTTAAATGCATTGAGGTGTTCATTATCTGAAATTTGCTTAAAATAATAAGCCAATAAATCGGGTAAAGTAAATTGCTTTTGCGAAATGAGTGCCTGTATCTCTTTAAGTGCGCTGTATTTCTTCAAAACTTAAAATTATAGCAATTAAACGGTTTTATCGCGGTTTGATGGATCAGCCTGTTCCCCATCAACACCATCCTTACCATCTTTAAATTCTTTAACTCCTTTACCTAAACCTCTCATGAGTTCAGGAATTTTTTTCCCGCCAAATAATAAAAGTACCACTACAGCAATAATGATAATTTCCGGTGTTCCAAGCATTGCTGCTATTGTTGTATTTAACATAACTTTTTTATTTAAACTTTTTGACTGTCCGTTACAATATTGTGATCGATAGGTGTGCTGGAGGGATGATTTGCCGCCGGAGCTGTCTTTTCATCTACCGAAGCGGTTTCTTCAGTTGAATGTTGAGGCTGACTGTTGTTATTGGCCACTTTTTCTTCCGCTTCTTCTTTATCCAGATCCATCGCATTAATATTGCGGTGAATTTCGCGTTTTACACCGTCTGAGGCATCCTTAAATTCCCTGATCCCTTTCCCTAATCCTCTTGCCAGTTCAGGCAGTTTTTTACCACCGAATAATAAAAGGACAACGACTAAAATGAGTACGATCTCCGATCCACCCATATTTAAAAATTCTAATAACGTTCCTTGATACATCACTAATCTATTTTATACAAATATAAACATTTTACAACTCTATTCCTGCTTATTTACTAATCCAGGCTTCCGGGTTTAAAGCACCCTGACCTCTTCTGATCTGGAATTTCAAAATGGCATCATCACCTGTATTGGCAACAGTACCAATGGTTTGCTTGGTATCTACAGAGTTACCAACACTTACGCTCACCCCTCTTAAATTCTGGTAAACCGTAAAATACTCACCGTGATTAATAACCACTGCTGTTCTACCCATAATATTCTGCACCATCACGACCTTCCCGGCGAATACGGCTCTTACCGCGGCACCATCGGCGGTAGTAATATCTACACCATCGTTGGTATAAGATGCCTGATCTACCTTATGTAATCCAAACCTTTCTGTAATGGTTCCGGTAGCTACCGGCCATGGTAATCTTCCCCTGTTATTTTCGAAACCTGCTGAAAGCCTTGCTGCTTCAGGGGTAGCGGTTAACAATTCGGAAGTACTTTTCTCTCTTGTTGCTGGTGCAGTGGTAGTGGCCGGAGCAGGTTTATTTTCTGCTTTTGCCTTTGCTGCCGCAGCACGTTCTTCTGCCAATCTTTTAGCTGCAGCTATACGGGCCTCTTCAGCTGCTTTTCGTCTGGCCTCTTCAATTGCCCTTTGGATGGCAGCTGCAATTGCCCGGTTAATCTGTGCCTGTTCCTTTTTCTTGGCATTAATGTCCTGCTTAAATTGCCGCTCTTGCTTGGTGAGGTTATTTAATGCTGCCGCCTGCTGTTTCTTATCCTGCCCTAAACGGTCCTGCTCCTTTTCCTGTTCCTTCAGCAAATTGCTTTTCTCTTTCAGGGTTTTATCCAGTACCCTGATTTTTCCAGTTAAATCCTGCTGCGTATTTTCAATATATCCCGCCTGCTTTTTACGGTATTGACTAAACTGCTGCAAATACTTGATCCTTTTGTAGGCCTGATTAAAATCTCTCGCAGCAAAAATAAACATCATTTTCTCATAGGCATTTCTGTTGCGTTGTGCAAAACGAATCATGCCCGCATATTCTTTTTTAAGATCACCTAACTGACCTTGTAATGTATGTACGGTATTTGTATTCTGAGAGATTTGGTTATCCAGGTTTTTTATTTCAGAATTAATGGTTCCGATTTTATCCTGACGGAGACGGATTTGCGCATTAATGGCATTAATCTGCTGCAGGGTTAATTTCTTCCCATTGGCAGTTTTAGTTAAATTTTTTTGTAGCTGTTCAATTTCACGCTGTATAGCTTCTTTTTTCCTTCTTAACTGGCTTTCGGTTTGTGCACTGGCAGAATAAGCAAAAACACTCAAAAACAGGATAAATATGATTTTCTGTAGCTTCATTAAGCCAAAAGTATAAAAATTTTATAGTAAAAGACATTAAAATTTAGATACTAAAGGCATTACAAATAATCTTCACCTCATCTTCATCAGAAAATTTTTCACCAATACAAAAGCAGTCATCAGATAACAGACGAAAAAATTCAACCTGATGATCTGATGACTGCTTTAAACCTATAACCGGGATTCAGAAAATATTACCTGACTAACTTATATCCACCTGGAACTTTGAAAGGAAATTCAACCGGAATATTCCCGTCAATCTTTACAAACTGCAGGTTAATATTAACCTTCTTGGTTCCCGAAAGGGTATTGATTTTCAGTGCACTTGGAAATAGCGATTCATTTAATTTTTGGTAATCTGTATAATTTACCTTTAAAGCCTGACCGGATTTTTCATCATTTAAATTGGTTTCATCTACTTTTAAAAGGGTGTTAAATAAGAGCCTGTAATCTAAACCCTCTTTACTGCCTGATACCACCCAAACACCATTTTCCTGTTTCAGGTTAGATGCAGCGGTTAAAAAATCGCCCATTGCATTTCCGGTTAAGATGGCCTGGAGTGTATTAAAAGTGATTTGCTTATTGGTAAAATTATAGATATAACTGAAAGGCTTGCTCAGGTATTCGCCCTTTTGCCGGTTCATAATTTTGATGCTATCCGGTGTGATTAATGCCCTTGCCGGTTCGTACGCACCACCCAGCGCGGTAATACTGACCCAGATTACTTCCTGATCCTTCATCCTGAAATTCATGGTCACATCGTTTGCATTACCGGCAATGTCCAGTGTGGCTTTTGCCTTCAGTGCAAGGGTATTAAATTTAAGCTGCTTACTGTTTAATAAAGCCAGGGCTTCAGCTTTTGTATTATCTGTTTTAACTTCAGTTGTTACAGGCGGTGCAACCACAATTGCCTTTTTAGGTTTGCAGGCCGAAATAGAAACAACTGTACCTGCAATCAGCAAGCTATTTAAAATACTTTTTTTCATTAATTTTTCTGTTTAATACTTCTGAAATGTTTCCGGCATCTTTTGCTTTTTTCCATTGGAGCAATGCTGCTTCTTTCTCACCTTTCATAAAGAGGATATCACCGTAATGCTCTAAATAAACACCATTCTTATTTGTATTGTTTTGCAATGCTTTTTCGATCCAGATCTTGGCCAGGTCGTATTTATGTTGCTTAAACAAGATATAGGCGTAGGTATCGGTAATGGATGAATTATCCGGCATGGCCTTGGCAGCTGTTTCTGAATATTGAGCAGCTTTGATCAGATCATCATTTTTCAATGCAAGGTAGTAAGCATAATTAGTCATGATAAAATAGTTATCGGGTTCCATTGCAATGGCTTTTTCAAAGGCAGCTTTGGCCAGGGTAAAATCATTCTGATTAATATAGATATCGCCCTGAAGTGCAAGCACCTGTGCCTGTAAACTTTTATTGTCAACATCCAGCTGCAATGCTGTTTTCAGGTTATCTTGCGCCTGTTCCAGCTTACCTATTTTAAATAAGGCATAAGCCGTATAATAATATAAACTGGCCTGGTTGGGATAAATGGTTAACGCTTCATCCCCTAATTTTACCGCATCTGCATAATGTCCTAACAGGGTTTGGATATTTACAATTTGCTCCCAAACGGCATAAACCTGATCATTTAATTTTAACGCAGCCTGATATTGTACCAGTGCTTCCTTTAGTTTTTGCTGCTGATACAAAACATCACCATAAAGGGCAAGTACTTTTGCATCTGCCGGATTTTTTTCAGCAACAATTTTACTTAATAACGTCACATTTTCTGCAACAACGGGCTCCCTTAAATTTGGGAATAATGCCGCAATAATCTTAATTTTTTCATCCAGTGGCATTTCTGCACTTTCAAAAGCCACCTTTAGTGAAGCAAATGCCTGAGCATCATCTTTTTGCTTCCGGTAGATATCAGCCAGTCCCAGGTTCACTCCAAAATTATCGGAAGCCAGCTGTTTTGCCTTCAATAATACTTTTAAGGCTTCGGCATCATTGCCCTTCTGAAGAAGTAAACCTGCGGCATAGAGATAGTTTTTAATATCGGCCTGGTTGCCTTCCAATAATTTTACAATATCACTTTCTGATGTGCCTCCGCTTCCATGTAAGCGTTTTTTTGCGGTTGAAAGTTCATTGGATTCGCCAAATCGGGCTAGAATTTCATCGTAGGTTTTTCCGGCGGCTTCAGTTTGACCGGATAAAAACTGAGCATTTGCCTTATCAAAGTAATACGCATCATTTTCCGGGTCTATGCGAATCAACTGATTGAATACCTCAATGAGTTCGGGCATTTTATTGGTGCGTTTATCTACTTCCGCCAGCAAACGCAAATACCATTTGTTGTCAGGTTTAAGTTTAATGGCCCGCTTAATATTTAATTCTGCTTCTGATAAACGTTCTAACCGCAGGTTGGCATTGGCAAGTTCAAAATAAGCAGCATCATGATCCGGGTCAGCCACAACAACCTTATTAAAATTGCTGAGCGCACTGGTATAATTCTCGGTCATTTTTTCCCGCAGTCCGGCAAAGAACAACTGTTTTACCATATTGCTGTCTCTACCTGGTGACATAGTATCATGGCTTTGCCCGAATGCTTTGCCAGTTAAGGAGAACAAAGTAAGAAAAATGACCCTTTTTAACATATATCAAATAATTGATAGAAGGAGTGAATGATGGAATGTTTAAACAAATTGCAAAAAATTTTTCTTTCTCGAAATTCTCTCATTCAATCATTCAAGATCTTATCACAAATAATTGATAGAAGGAGTGAATGATAGAATGTTTAAACAAATTGCAAAAAATTTTCCTTTCTCGAAATTCTCTCATTCAATCATTCAAGATCTTATCACAAATAATTGATAGAAGGAGTGAATGATGGAATGTTTAGACAAATTGCAAAAAAATTTCCTTTCTCGAAATTCTCTCATTCAATCATTCAAGATCTTATTATTCACTAATTCAAAATTCACACATTCTAAACTTAGCTTTTCCCTGTGTGTCCGTAACCACCTTCACCCCTGGCCGTCTCTTCAAGTGCTTCAACCGCCTGCCATTGAACAGTCTCGTGCTTGGCCACAACCATCTGTGCAATGCGATCTCCATTTGCTATTTTAAAATCTGTATCTGATAAATTGACTAGAAGCACCTTCAATTCACCCCTATAATCAGCATCAATGGTGCCAGGGGAATTTACAATGCTGATACCATGCTTATAGGCCAAACCACTGCGCGGTCTGATCTGTGCTTCAAAACCTACAGGCAGTTCCATAAACAAACCTGTGGGAATAAGCGCCCGTTGTAAAGGTTTAAGCGTAATTTCTGCCGCAATTGATGCCCTTAAATCCATCCCCGCAGCGTGAGCCGTTTCGTACTGTGGCAGTGGATGTTCAGATTTATTGATGATTTTGATTGTCATTTTAAAAACTAGTGGTGTAAATGATTTTATTTATCGTTTTAACATCTTTCTTAAATCGTCTTTTTCGAAATAAGCAATTCCGCCAATAAATGCGATAAGCATGGCATTGCCGATATAAATGTTTTTATCAAAAATAAAGAACGATGAAAATACGATAATAGTGGAAATAATTAAATAAGCCAGAATTTTTTTAAGGTTATACGGAATTGGATAATATCTCTGCCCGAGGAGATAAGAGATGATCATCATAGTGCCATAAGTGGCCATTGATACCCATGCAGAACCCATGTAGCTATATTTCGGGATCAGAATCATGTTAAACACAATAGTAATTACTGCACCAACCAGAGAAATATATAGTCCGAAACGGGTTTGATCAGAAAGCCTGTACCAAATGGAAAGGTTCATGTAAATACCCAAACACACATAACCTACTAACAGATACGGAACAGCCGGCAAGCCAACCCAATATTCAGCGAGGTGGGCCTTATCTCTGCTGATAAAATATTTCAGAATCTCAATATTAGCTGTTAAAGCCACAAAAAGAATAGAAAGGGCAATGACAAAATATTCGAGAATTTTGGCGTAGGTAACTTTTGCATTTTCATTTTTTGCATAACTAAAGAAAAACGGCTCGGCCCCCAACCTGAAGGCCATGTTAAAAATACTGAGGAAGATGGCCAGTTTACAAACCGCTCCATAAATTCCTACCTGGGCTTCGGTGGTGTAACGGTCTAACAGGATTTTATCTAAATTCTCGTTAATGATAAAGGATAAGTTGGCCACCAGTACCGGCCAGCTGTACGAGAGCATGTTTTTAAATAAGGCCGCATCAAACTTGAACTGTACCTTTAAAAACTCGGGCACAAGCAACAAGAAAGTAATTCCGCTGGCGATCAGGTTTGAGATGAAAACGTATCCAACCCACCTATCACGGAACCAGCCCTGGAAAAATTCACGCCCAGGCAAATCATGTTGAATAATTAAAGGAATACCATAAATAAAGAATAAGCTCAGCAATACATAACTTAAAATGTTAACAAACTTGATAATGCTATATCGGAATGGCTTTCCATCGGCCCTGATCCTGGCGAAGGGAATCACACAAATGGCATCAGAAAACAGTAGCCACAAAAAATATTGAACATATCTTTTTTGATCCTGATAGTGCGACATGTTATTGTTAAGCAACCATTTTGTAATCGGCTCGGTAAAAACAAGGCCTGTAATCAAAAATAGCACCGAAATAAAAGCTACAATTAAAAATGAATTATTGTAAACCTGGGCTTTTCTATCCTCATACTTATTTAAATATCGGAAAAAAGTGGTTTCCATTCCAAATGCAAGAATCGCATTAGTCATGGAAGCATAAGCGTACATCTTGGTAAAAACACCTAGCGCTGCAGCACCATAACTCCTGGTAAATATAGGTGTTAAAATAAAGTTTAATAACCGCGAAGCTATGGTGCTGATTCCATAAACCATGGTTTGTCCAAGAAACTTTTTATATACAGACAAGTGATTGTAGATTTTGGACTTTAGATTTTAGATTGAATTTATCATCCATCAACCTACCTAAAATCTGATTAATAATATTGATATATAATTTTAATTTAGCTGCGAAATCGTGATCGTCAACTTAAAACCTTAACCTTACCAGAGTAAATTCTTTTTTACTACTTCGAAATTTCGGAAATCTTTAAGTTCGCCATCACTTAGCACTACATTTTCCACAACCGATTTCTCCGGTCCTTCTTTGCACCAGTCTATAAAAGCATCTAAAATAAACGGTTCAGCTTCTGCCTCAATGTAAACAGAACCATCCTTTTCGTTCTTAACAAATCCGCGAATACCCATCTGATCGGCTACAGCCTTTGTGCTCGCCCTGAAAAATACGCCTTGCACCTTGCCCGTTACTTTGATATCGATGTGTTTCGTCATGACAGCAAAGTTAATTTTTTTGTGTGATGTTACACTTGTTTTTTAAACTCGTACCATTAAGTATTTAGTGTCCATCTGTTCCTTAAAATAAAAAATCTAAGCTTGATAAATATTTTTTCCGTTCAGTAAACTCCTGCCAGATTTCATCAAGAATCTGTTTTGCCGGTTTGATTTCCTTCAGCATCGCTGAAACCTGACCGATTTCAAGCTCACCATGCGCCATGTCACCTTCAAACATACCCAGTTTTGCCCTCGCCTTACCTAACATTTCGCGAAGTTGAATTTGGTCTGCACCTGCTGCTTCCGAGTTTGCTATCGCATCTGCAAATTCATTTCTGAGCAAGCGCACGGGCACCAGTTTTTTCATGGCCAGCCGTGTATCCCCTTCAGCCGATGAAATAATTTTATGCTTAAATGCGGGATGTGCTGATGATTCTTCTGCAATGGCAAAGGCAGAACCAATTTGTACCGCATCAGCACCCAGCGCAAAAGCAGCCAGCATCGATTTTCCGCTGGCAATACCACCGGCTGCAATAACCGGAATCTGTACAGCTTCCTTAATCATCGGAATTAAACACATGGTGGTGGTTTCTTCTCTGCCGTTATGTCCGCCGGCTTCAAAACCTTCGGCAACAATCGCATCTACACCGGCTTCTTCTGCTTTTAATGCAAATTTTGTATTCGCAATCACATGAACAACGGTAATTCCTTGTTCTTTTAAAATACTGGTCCATGTAGCCGGATTGCCTGCTGATGTAAAAACAATTTTTACGCCTTCTTCTATTACTACATCAATAATTTCCTGAATGTTCGGATAGAGCAATGGAATATTAACCCCAAAAGGTTTGTCGGTAGCTGATTTGCATTTTTGGATGTGTGTTCTTAAAACCTCCGGGTACATGGAGCCTGCACCAATGATCCCTAAACCTCCGGCATTCGAAACGGCAGCAGCCAGTTTCCAGCCGCTGCACCAAACCATACCCGCCTGGATAATGGGATATTTGATATTAAAGCATTTACATATGGCATTTTCTAACTCCATAATATTTTATTTAGCCGGATAAGCTTTAAGCTAATCCAAACGTAGGTATGTTTTTAAATTACATCCGGGTTTATATTTCAGATTAAAATAATTTCACCACCTGATCACTCACAATGATAAAATCTTCCGATAACTGAATGAGGTTCAATCCCGGTTTTTTACCGATTTCTATAGTTCCTAACTGTTGGTTAAGTGCTAAAAATTCAGCACCATTAATGGTAGACCATTGCAAAAGCTTTTCAAAAGCAATCTTTTTATGTTCCTGTAAAGTCTTCATTTCAGCTAAAATATTCAGCTGATGGTTACTGGCCAAACTATCAGTACCCAAGGTAATTTTCACTTTTTCGTCAATCAGTAAATCAACATTGGGCAAGGTATTCTCAATGTATAAATTAGCCTGCGGACAAATGCACCAATATAAATGTTGATTATGTGCTTTCGCAAATTCAACATCAGCTTTGTTTGAAACAGTATTGTGTACCAATAAAGTTTTTTGTTCCTTAATATAAGGTAGCCAGCTTTGTAATGATGATTTGTGTGTAGGCTCGAAAAAAGAGATATCCAGTCCTAAAAATTTGTACAAGTCTAAAAATCCTCCTGTTTTACTCTCGAAAAAAGCATTTTCATGATCCGTTTCCTGATTATGGACACTCATAAAATCATTACCTTTTTCAGCTTGATCCCGGATTAATTCAAATAATTCAGCCGATACAGTATAGGGTGCGTGTGGAACGATAGATGCCGGCAGTGGTTCAAAATCTTCTTTAATGCCTTTAACATGATCCATTATGGAGGCAGCGCTTTCAGGGTTAAAGCCCAATGCCTCTATAAAGGTATGATAATGGATTTTACTGTTTTGTTTTACAGTTTTGGAAGAAACCTGGTTTGAAATATCGCCAACAGCCACAATGCCATTTTCGAACATTTTTTGGTCGGCATTGTACATGGCCTCCAAAATCTGCTCTCCGTCTGCCTGCCTGTTTGTAATAATGCTGCGCACAAATTCGACCAGTCCGGTGTGCTCGGGGATTTGCCCCAACATGTGCGAAAGTTCTAAATGGCAATGGGTATTAATAAAACCCGGAACAATGGCGCCTTTGTATTTTATGACATCCACGTCAAGCTTCGCAATCTCTTCTTCGGTTAAGATTGCAAAGATTTCGCCATCCGGTCGTATAGCAACCGCCCCATCTTTAACCGGAGCCGAAGCAACAGGAAAAATCCAATCGGCTGAAAAATATCTTAGCATAAAGCGAATTTAGGATTTTAGATTCACGATTTGTAATGTAGCGAATAAGTAAATGCCGGAAGAAAATTTTGGCTTTTGGAATAAATTTAAAATTGTAAATCTACATCGTAAATAAAAAAGAGCCTCCTATCGGAATCGAACCAATGACCTACTGATTACAAGTCAGTTGCTCTACCAGCTGAGCTAAGGAGGCTTTTTATCGGGCTGCAATGATAGAAAAAAATATTCTTTGGATAAAATTTATTTTAATTTTTTGAAGTTTTGAGTTAAAAAAGCAGCCCAGCAATGACGAAACACAAAACCAATCTGTGGCCAATACCCACAACTTGTGGAGAAATTCCCCATTTCATAATTTCTGGCACAATACTAATTAACTGATAAACAAATACTTAATAACTCATGCCAGCTTTGGCATCATTATGAAACATTAGCAAGTATTGTTACACATATTAAATATTAAAATTTACATACTATGAAAAAGTTCATTTTATCAGCTACATTTTTAGCGTTCGCAGGGTTCTCAGCAGTACAGGCAAGTGAAGTAAATACAATTAAAAATCCTGCAATTGTTGCAGTTCAAGATAGCGCCGTAAAAACTCCGGTTAAAGTAGAAGAGCTTCCAGAGCCAGTAACCACCGCATTAAAATCTGATGCCTACAAAGGCTGGATAGCTACTGAAGCATGGGCAGTTAAAGAAGGCACAAAAGAATATTACTTAATCAATGTTAAAAAAGAAGCAGAAACAGGTTCTGTGAAAATTGACAAAGACGGTAAACCAGTTCAATAACTAAATGCCCTGAAGGCATAATCAACCATAAGCGTAGCCTTCGGGCTATGCTCAACTAAAACGAATCACGAAACTATATAGTTTCATCACCTTAAATTTATAAAAAGATGAAAAAATTAATTTTATCAGCTGCGTTCTTAGCTTTTGCAGGATTCTCAGCAGTACAGGCAAGTGAAGTAAATACCATGAAAAATGCTGCAATTGTTGCAGTTCAGGATAGTGCAGTGAAAACACCAGTTAAACTGGAAGAACTTCCGGAGCCGGTTACTACCGCATTAAAATCTGATACTTATAAAGGGTGGACGCCTACTGAAGCATTTTCAGTTAAAGAAGGTGCGAAAGAATATTACATCATTAATGTAAAAAAAGAAGCCGAAACTGGTTCGATTAAAATCGATAAAGATGGTAAACCAGTTGAATAAACCCTAAATATTACATCTACCTAGTACAAGAGAGCCAGTTTTTAACTGGCTTTTCTTATTTTTGCTGTATGGCGAAAATCCTGATTTTAGAAGATGATACAACATTTGCACAATTGCTTGAGGGCTTTCTGACTAAGAAAGGTCATGAAATCACACTGGCAACACATATCAAACCTTCTTTCAAATTAATTGAAAATGAAACATTCGATTTATTTTTGATTGATTATCGCCTTCCTGACGGCATTGGCTTTGACGTCATTACGCACGCCAGAAACCTGGGGATCTCTACGCCCATCATCATCATGACCAGCTTTAACGATGTTAGAACGGCCGTAAAATCTATGCAGATGGGTGCCTTTGATTACATTACCAAGCCCGTAAACCCGGATGAACTTTTAATGGTGATTAAAAATTCCTTAACCAAAAAGGAATCAAATGATGTAAAAACCGAAGTGGTTGAAGCAGATCTGATTAAAGGTAAAAGTGCCATCGCAGATCGGCTATATGAGCACATCGACCTCGTTGCACCAACTGATATGTCAGTGATTATTCAGGGAGAAAGTGGTACGGGAAAAGAATTCGCAGCCAGAACCTTACATCAGCAAAGCAAACGGGCCGGTAAGCCTTTTGTAGCCATTGATTGTGGTGCCCTATCAAAAGATTTAGCCGCAAGCGAATTATTCGGACATATCAAAGGTGCTTTTACCGGCGCATTAAATGACAAAAAAGGTCAGTTTGAGGCGGCCAATGGCGGCACCTTATTTTTGGATGAAGTGGGAAACCTGAGCTATGAAGTACAGATCAAACTGCTTCGTGCTTTGCAGGAGCGGGTGATTCAACCTTTAGGGAGCACGAAACAGATTGCTGTGGATGTTCGGATCATCACGGCAACCAACGATGATTTGTTAAACAGCATTTCCGGTGGTGAATTCAGGGAAGATTTATACCACCGCCTGAACGAATTTAAAATTCAGCTGCCTCCGCTCCGAAACAGGGGGAGTGATCTCGAATTATTTATCAATCACTTTGTACAGCTTTCCAATCGCGACCTGAACAGAAATGTAAAAAGTATTTCTGCAGAAGCAAAATCATTGCTGTTGAATTATGACTGGCCTGGAAATTTAAGAGAATTGAGCAACGTGATCAAAAGGATGGTTTTGCTTACACCGGGTGAGGTAGCGCAGGTAAATGCCCTGCCCGATGAAATGATGATCTCCGTTAACCAGCAGACCATGCCCGGCAGTGCTTCCGATTTAAAGGCGGTAAACGAGCAAAACGAAAAAATTTTAATTACCGAAACCTTAATCAAGGCGAAACATAACAAGTCCAAAGCGGCAAAAATGCTCAACATAGACCGTAAAACACTTTATTCAAAAATGGAACGGTACGGAATTGAATAAGCTCTTTAGGCTATGTATAACCAATCAATTTGTTTTTATTGCCCACCAGAAGGCTCCATTTCCTCCATCACGGCAATTAAAGCATCCAGCTGAGTAAGTTCATCTAACACTGCTGCATTAATTTCCGGATTTAAGCCATTTTCCGCAATCCTTATTTCAAGTTGCCGCAATGCCTGCGCCAGGGTTTTAGCACCCATTTGAGCCGTCCTCCCGGCAAGGCGGTGGACGATCAAACGGCTTTTATCCTGATCACCTTCTTCCAGATGTACCTTTAATGCTGATGCATCATTTATGCAATCCTGCTTAAATCTGATCAATATTTTTTCAAGCATCTCCTGATCTCCAAAAGTCATTTTTTCAATAGACGAAAAATCAAACTCCGGGGCCTTGTTCACAAGTGCTGTTTTATCAAAAATAGACAGCAGGTCCACTGCACGGAAAGGCTTCATAATCAACCCATCAAAACCTTCACTCAAAACCATTTCCCGCTCTTCTGGCAATACCTGAGCAGTAATCGCATAAAATTTAACGTGGTCAGGCAGCTTTTTCTTCAGGATATGGCAGAGTTCCATCCCGGTCATTTCCGGTAAACGCATATCCACCAAAACATATTTTAACTCCGGATCGGCATCGGCATGCAGGATATCTGCCACCTGACTGAACCGCTTAAACGGAATGTTATTTTTTTCAAAAATCAGCCCGCAAAGATCGAGGATTAACCTGTCGTCATCAATCACCCAAACCATTCCCGGATTTATAATGGCATAATGCTCCGGATCTAGCAGATCAGGGATTTTTTCAGCTGTTTCCTGATAGGTCAGATAAATATTAAATGTTGTTCCTACCCCGGCTTTACTTTTCACATGGATTCTTCCACCCTGCGCATCAATTAATGCTTTTACAATAGGCAGCCCCAATCCTGTTCCGGTTTGATTGAGCACATATTTTTCCGGAGATTCTATCTGCTCAAATTCATTGAAAATTTTAGGAATATCTTTCTTGTCGAAACCAATCCCGGTATCATTAATGGTAAAATTAAAATGAAGGTTGCCGGCCTGTTTTTTACAGGATACTGTCAGCATAATTTCCCCTTTAAGCGTAAATTTTACCGCATTGCCGAGCAAATTAAAAAGAATCTGCTTCAACCTGAAAGCATCTCCACAAACAAATTCAACCCCGCCAAGGTCTAAGCTGGTAATCAACCGGAGCGATTTTTTTTCGGCCAGCGGGCGGATAACCGAAATGACCTCATCAAGCATGTTTTTAATCCCGAAAACCTGGTTGTTAAAGCTGAACTCACCTGAAATGATGCGGTTATAATCCAGCACCTCATTTACAATTTGAAGAAGATGGATGGAAGACTGGTAAATGGCATTCACATCCTTTTTATCCGGAGCATCCTGCTGTGAGATCAGCTCTGCATAGCCCAGAATAGACTGTAAGGGCGTTCTGATCTCATGGCTCATGTTTGATAAAAACCGCTGTTTCGCTTTGCCATGATATTCAGCCAGGTCTTTAGCTTCCTCCAATGCTTTACGATATTTATTGCTTTTAGTAATGTCTGTCAGGATGAGGTAAAGCAGGATTACGGTAAGAAAAAAGAAAATGACGATGATGACGGTGATCTGGGTAATTCCATCATTTACAACTTCCTTTGCCTGGATGCCGTTTAAATCTACCTGCGCAACGGCTTCACTTTCTACTTCCCTTAAAATCTGAAGAATCTGGTTGGTTAAGGCATTACTTGCATTAGACAGATCTGCTTCGCGTTTTAAAAATTTCTGGCTTTTCTGACGTTGCTCCAGCTCAATATTTTTTAGGGAGCCAGTCATGCTTTTCATAATACTGTCTTCAGCTTTCGCATTTAGGGTATCACGTTTAACCTTAAATTCTTCATTTATGATTTTATACACGTCGGCTTTCTTTTTACCAAACAGTTTACTCAGAAAACCTCTTGATTTCTCTTCTTCTTCGGGTGCAACAGTAGTGGTTGATGTAGTGGTTTCGGTGGTTAAAACTGCGCTATCGGTCTGACGGGAACGTGTAGCCACCAAATCATTAAGTTTTTTTACTTCATTAGAGAATGACTTGGTGTTCACCAGCGTTTCACGCACTTTCAGATAGGCAATAAACTGTTTATCACGCTCTACGAGTAAACGTTTAATTGACTTGATTCTGTTAAGCTGTAAGGGATCGCCTTTATAAAGTTTACGAAGGGTATCCAGGCTCGACCTGAGTCTTCTCGATTCCTGCAAAAAATTATTATTGCCCTGTTTATTTAAAGCCGCATCGCGCTGCAACTGATCAAGCCTTGCCGTTTTATGTGATAAATCATTTACAATTCTTAACCTGTCGTTCGGGGCAGAGATTTCTTCCACCGTATTCAGCATCCGGGTAAAGGCAAACTTGCTGATGACCCAGGCCAGCAGCAAAGCAAAACAAGCGAATAAAAATCCGATGATGACTTTACTTTTTACTGCCCTGAAAAAACGCTTCTGAATTGCGGCTGCCATGAACTATATCTTGTTTGCTATATTTAAACGAATTTTTCGCTTAAAAGACATATCGAACACTATAATACAATTGTATTCAGAAATGGTTTGAATAATTTCTTAATTTTATACTTCGCCTCAGCATATGAACCGTATCGATCGACTTTTCGGAATTTTAACCCTGCTTCAATCAACCAGACACATTACTGCAGAGCAGATTGCGCAGCGTTTTGATATGAGTGTTCGTACTGTTTACCGGGATATAAAAGCCTTGGGTGAACAAGGGATTCCCATCAGTTTTGAGCAAAACAAAGGCTATTTCCTGGTTCAGGGTTATTTTCTCCCACCTGTATCTTTCAATATGGATGAGGCAAATGCCCTGCTTCTGGTAGAGCGCCTGGTAAATGGTTTTACAGATCACTCCATTCGCTCTCACTATTCCACAGCACTGACAAAGGTAAAAGCGGTTTTAAAAACGGCTCAGAAAGAAAAGTTAGAAAAAATGAATCAGCACATTAAACTGCAGATTCCGGAGCGCTTAACTTTCAATTACGGGTATCTTTCGCTGATTCAACATGCCATCTCAGAGAAAAACTTAATTGAGCTGGACTATAAAAACGCAAAGGAGATTTCAAGCAAAAGAACTGTTGAACCCATTGGATTGATTTTTTATGCCTTCAGCTGGCACTTAATTGCCTGGTGTCATTTCAGGAATGAATACCGTGACTTTAACTTATTGCGGATTGCTTGTTTAAAAAACCTGGGAACACCCTTTATCAAAAAAGAGCATATGCCCCTCAGCGATTATATGAGTCTGTTACCGGTTAATTTTTGATTCTTCATTTCAACAAAGCACTTACCTTATCAATGCAATTCTGTTTCCCACCTTTAATTTCAAAATAGAATATAGCTGTTAAAATTAATTTTTGGCACTGCCATAGGGTTGTCAGTAGCCCCTATTTTCTTTGTACAAACAAAAGAAAAAACGATGAGCTTCGCCGACTTATTACTGATGGAATTGCAATCAATTGAAAAATCAAAAAAACAGCATATGGACATTATTAAAGCATTATTAAAGGAATTGGAATCAGAATTTAACACCACGAAAAAATTTATGGCGTTGGTACCTACTGATAAATTTGATTGGGCACCACATACAAAAAGCATGAAAATGAAATCGCTGGCCAGCCACATCGCAGAACTTCCTGAATGGATTAGCCTGGCTTTGACAACCGAAGGGTTGGACTTTGCTACTGCTCCCTATCAGGAAAAGCAAATAGAAAATAATGGTGATTTGATGAAACTGCTGGAAGAGAGTTATAACAAAGGCAGGTCAGCGTTAATGCAAGCGCTGGTAGAAGATTTCGATAAACCCTGGATTTTGCGTCATGGCGAAATGATTTTAGGGGAATGGACAAAATATGAAACCATTCGCGTTTCGATAAGCCAGACGATTCATCACCGGGCACAGTTAGGTGTTTACCTGCGGCTTTTAGACATTCCCATTCCGGGAAGTTATGGACCCAGCGCAGACGAGCCGGGCTTTTAATCAGCAGAAAAAAAATAAAACCCTGGCCATCCGGCACAGGGTTTTTCAATTGTCCCCAGTGACACACTATAAAAAAAGTGTTTTTTTATTATACTGGATAAACCATCCGTATAAACTGCTCAGTGTTTATGATACACAAAGCACTTCATGACGAACAGCCATTTTAGATTCGTTTATTTGTTTCAGATAATCCTGGTAAGCCAGAAGAATACCTTCCGGTAAGCCTGTTTTAGGTTGCCAACCCGTGTTTTTGATTCTGGAAACATCAAGCAGTTTTCTTGGTGTGCCATCAGGTTTTGACACATCGAAAATTAAATCACCCTCATATTCCAAAGCCTCTGCAATAGAGGTAGCGAGGTCTTTGATGGTGAGGTCTTCTCCTGTACCAATATTTACAATATCACTGCTGTTGTACACCTTCATCAGGTGGATGCAGGCTTCTGCCAAATCATCTGCATAAAGAAATTCTCTTTTGGGTGTTCCTGTACCCCAAACCGTTACGTTAGCCGCTCCGGTATCTTTTGCCTCATGTATTTTACGGATCAGGGCTGGCAGCACGTGAGAATTCTCCGGATGATAATTATCATTCTGGCCATATAAATTGGTTGGCATCGCACTGATAAAGTTCATGCCATATTGTTTGGCATAAGCCTGACACATTTTAATTCCACTAATTTTGGCAATGGCATAAGCATCATTTGTAGCCTCCAGGTCACCTGTTAATAAATATTCTTCTTTAATAGGCTGCTGTGCAAATTTTGGATAAATACAGGATGAGCCCAGAAATAAAAGCTTTTTAACTTTATTCAGCATTGATGCATGAATCACATTATTTTGAATATTCATGTTCTGGAATAAAAAATCAGCGGGATAGGTGTTGTTTGCCACGATACCACCTACTTTGGCCGCAGCTAAGAAAACATATTCAGGCTTTTCTGAAACAAAGAAATGATCTACTTCTAACTTATCGGTAAGATCCAGTTGCTTGGATGTTCTTTTAATTATATTTGTATAGCCCTGGTTGATTAAGGTTCTTTCTATCGCCGAGCCTACCATTCCCTTATGCCCTGCGACATAAATTTTAGCATCTAAATTCAATAAATCTGTCTGTTTCATCTTATTCATATTGATTTTTTATGGTATAGCCTGATTCTTTAAGCAATTGATCTTTTCTGAAAAGCTGAATATCAGCCTCAACCATTTCGCTTACCAGCATTTGCAAATTGTATTTGGGTGTCCAGTTAAGCAATTCATTTGATTTTTTTGGATCGCCAACCAAAAGGTCTACCTCCGTAGGTCTGAAATATTTTGGATCAACAGCCACTACCTCTCTTCCAATCTCCAATTGATAATCAGGATGGTTACAATACACCACAAATCCTTTCTCTGCTACACCTGTTCCGGAGAAACCGATTTCAATACCAATTTCGGCAAAAGCCAGCTTTACAAAATCACGAACCGGTGTCGTAATGCCTGTAGCAATCACAAAATCTGAAGGTGCATCTTGTTGCAGGATTAAATACATGGCTTCTACATAATCTTTCGCATGGCCCCAGTCTCTTCTGGCATCCAGATTACCCAGGTAAAGCATATCCTGAAGCCCTAAACCAATCTTGGCTACACCTCTGGTAATTTTTCTGGTGACAAAAGTTTCTCCGCGCAGCGGGCTTTCATGATTAAATAAAATGCCGTTACAAGCATACATGCCATATGCTTCTCTGTAATTCACCGTAATCCAGTAAGCATACATTTTAGCTACTGCATATGGCGAACGGGGATAAAAAGGAGTGGTTTCACTTTGTGGAACGGCTTGTACCAAGCCATAAAGTTCTGAAGTAGAAGCCTGGTAAATCCGGGTTTTCTTTTGTAAGCCTAAGATCCTGATGGCTTCCAAAATCCTTAATGTTCCGATACCATCTGCATTAGCTGTATATTCCGGAACATCAAAACTTACCTGAACATGAGACATCGCACCAAGGTTATAAATCTCATCAGGCTGAACCTGCTGGATAATTCTGATCAAATTGGTAGAATCCGTTAAATCACCATAATGAAGAACCAAACTTCTGTTTTCAACTTCAGGGCCCTGATATAAATGGTCGATCCTGTCGGTATTAAACTGTGAGCTTCTTCTTTTTATACCGTGAACTTCATAACCCTTCTCCAATAAAAGTTCAGTTAAGTACGCACCGTCTTGTCCGGTTATGCCTGTGATTAATGCCTTTTTTTTCATTGTCTTTTTTATTTATAAAATATTTTATGTTCCTTTTTAAAATGCGTTTTCATGTCCCCTCAAAACCTGCCTTGCGGTGAGCATGATAATTTTTAGATCGAGCTTATTTGACCAGTTTTCGATATACCAGATATCATGCTTTACCCGGTTTTCCATCATTTCATTTCCGGTGGTATTTCCCCTAAAGCCTTTCACCTGTGCCCAACCCGTAATACCAGGTTTAATGCTGTGGCGAACCATAAAATGATCAATGGTTTCACGGTACTCCTGTGTGTGCTTCAGCATGTGCGGCCGCGGACCAACCACACTCATCGTCCCCATCAGTACGTTGAAAAACTGTGGCAGTTCATCTAAACTTGATTTTCTTAAAAAGCGGCCAATACCGGTAATTCTGGAATCATTTTTCTGTGCGTGATTGGTGTGTGCATGATCATTAACGACCATGGTTCGAAATTTATAGCACCAAAATGCCTGGTCATCTTTACCTGTGCGCTGCTGCTTAAATATCACTTTGCCCCGGCTGTCTGTTCTGATCAGCAAGGCTATAATGACGTATACCCAGCTAAAAGCAATTAATACCGTTAAACTGAACAGAATATCAAAAAGCCTTTTTAGTTGTTGCTGATATACATATGAGCTGTCTGTCATTTCCAGTGATGGATCTGAGATCAGCTGATCATTTAAATTGCCTGTCAATTCAGTTTGGTAATGGTTTATAATCGATTCGTCTTGTAGATTTAAATTATTCATGTTCAGTTATTGTTGAGCCTTAATTCTGATTACTAAAAACCAGCTCCGTTTTAATTTCTTTAACCTCAGGAAGGAGTGTTTTTAATGCTACGCCCGTTTCCAATTCCAAAAACAAGCGTCTTAAAATCACATCACGGTTAAGCTCCCGCATGGCATATGCACGGGCATTCAAGGTTCTGGTCTGATGATCGCCAGAACAACAGGCCAGGATGGTACTGGCCAACAGACTTTCATCCTCACAATTAATCACCACCCCCATGTTATGTTCCCTGATAATTTTATGTAGTGTACTTCCCTGCTCTGCCGTAACCAGTGCCAAACCACCCGAAGAAAGTATTCCGGCCAGTTTAGAAGGCATCATTAAATCACAGGCATTTTTCTTTTGCAGCACCAGGTGAACATCACTCATATTTAAAAATTCATTAAAAATATGGAGCGGTTGCAAGGGTAAAAAGCTAATATTAAAAAGCTTTTGATCAGTGGCCATTTGCTGCAATTTGTTACGGTATGGTCCGTTTCCACAAATGATAAACTGAATGGATGCATGCTGCTGAAAATCACTGGCAATTGAAATTAAACTTTCCAGGCCCTGTTTTTCTCCAATACTACCAGAGTAAAGCACAATCTTATCTGCAGCAGTAAAGCCCCATTGTTGTTTCAACTCCGCCCTCCTGTTCATGGGATGAAATTCATCTACGTCTACCCAATTCGGAAACATCAGGATTTTCTTATCTGTTTTTAAGGCGACCTTTGCTAACATCCCAGCTGAAATGGTTGAAACGTATGTTGCTCTTTTCATAATGAACTTCTCCATTTTAAGCATCATGGCAAATAAAGACTGGTTTTTAATGACGCCAAGATCTCTGGCCGCCTCAATTTGCAAATCCTGAATGTGGTAAATCATTTTGCTTCCTTTTATAAAGCAGTAGAATGCACTTAAAAATCCCAAATGAAAAGGTGGAGCCACACAAAAAACATAATCACTTTTGGGTTTAAACAGCAGATAAAGCATCATGACCAATGAAGTGATGAAAAAGCTGATGTCATGTAAAATCCTTTTCTTTCCCGTAGGTACTGAAGGCACATAAAGCGGGCATCTGTATACCCTTAGGTCGCCATTTTCGTTAACCTCTTTTTTATAAAACAGCCCGCTATATGGCTTTTGAACACTCCAGTTTGGGTAGTATGGAAATGAAGTGACCACGGTACAGTCATAGCCATCCTTAATTAGCCAATCAATCATCTCACCGGAATATTTTCCAATACCGGTAAGCTCAGGCGAGAAATTGATGCCAAGCAATAAAATGCGTTTTTTAGCGACGTTGATTTGTTCCATAAGGTTAATATTGAGCGGTTACAATCCAGCATCAGGCATCATAACATGCTTAAGGCTAATGAATGCAACAAGGTTTAATGGGTATCATCAACTTTGCTAACATCAATATTATTGATGGCATAGCTGAATGACAGGTGGTTAGCTGAATTATTTTTCTGGCAAAAACCAGTTATATTAGTTTGTGATTTTTCTATCACGGAGATAAACGGCTGGATTACCTGAATATATTTTTCTGGGTTCCAGGTTTTTGGTGGCTACCGAATTTACGGTAAGGATAGCATGTGATAAACAGGTGATGCCCGGGCACACAACCGATTTTGCACCTATCCAAACGCCATCCGCTAAGGTGATAGCACCCAGGCGATACGGAAAATCCATCTTACTGTAATCATGATTTCCCGTAAGCAACATCGCTCCCTGAGAAATACAGACGTTATTACCAAGTGTTACTTTATCCAGGTTATCAATCCAAACAGATTCGCCAAGCCAGCAGTTATCTCCAATGACTAACTTCTGTGGGTTTTTGATAATCACCCTGGGCTTAATAATTAAGCCTGTTCCAATACGGGCTCCAAATAATCGAAGTAACCATGATTTAAACATATTAGGCCAGGGAATACTGCTGTTAAAGATGAAGTAATTGATGGGATACCAAAGTATAATTTTCCATTTGGTGCCAGCATTATAATCTCCGATCTCAAATTTCGAAAGATCACTGGCGATTAAGGTTGATGTTTCCATGATTGCTTAGTTCGGATTAGAAATTGCATCTACAAACCGGGTGGTGGCCGGCGTAGTAGAAAAGTTTTTGGTAAAAGAATAAAAAGCATTTTTCGACATCATTTTCTTTGTTTTATAAGAGCTCTGCCCCCATGATTCCAATAGCTTACGGGTACCATCAATGGTATTGTTAAACACATAACAGCCACCATCTTCATTAATTTCACGCCAGATATTGACCTGATTGGAAATTAAAACCGGCTTGGCACACCCTAAAGCTTCCACTACGGCGATTCCGAAATTTTCCTGGTGGCTGGGCAGGATAAAAGCTTCACAGCCATAAAAAGCCCCCCATTTAGAAAGCCCTGAAAGCATGCCTGTAAAAATGACCGATTTTCTAAGCAAGTGATTACTGTTAACCTGGTTTTGAATCTTCTTTCCAAATTCACTTTCCAGATCCGGCCCCGCGATAACTAGTTTTGGTAACAGGCCCGCAAGCCCTGAACGGGGATTTTCCTCAACAGATTCTACAATCGATTGATATGCATCCAATAATAAATCAACTCCCTTTTTTTCATTTATCCTGCTGAGAAAAAGAAGGTAGGGGGCATGATCCAAATGAGGGCACCGGCTTTCAAACTCCACCTTCATTTCCTCTACATATGCCGGCGGATGCTCCACCCCTAAACCGGTGATATAAGTTTTCTTTGGTTGATAAGGTTTAAAGGGCAGCTTTGCCAGGGCCGCCTCTTCCTCGCAGGTAAATAAAATACCATCGGCAAGGTTAATGAGTTTATGTTCAATAAATTTCCAGTAAAATACATTTCTTAAGGCTTTCAGTTTTCTGCCCGCAGCCCGCTGGAAATAAGGATCAAGCATGCCGTGGGGCATCACAAAAACCTTCGGAATTTTCTCTTCTTTTTTTGAGGATAAGGCTTTGATTGCTTTCTGTAGCGAAAAACCCATATACGTCCAAAGTCCGTGAACAATTACCTTATCGAAATAAGATAAATTGGTTACAAACCATGAGGTAAGCCTTTTATTATATCTCCAGGGTCCTGTTCCACGCCCTAAGGCATGTACCGTAAACTGATCCGCTTTAAAAAAAAATGATTCTGCATTATCTAAACTCACTACTTCACTGTAAATGTTACGGGTAGCTAAACCCGAAATAATTGTTCTTACGGCCTGACATACCCCCCCCTCTTTAGGGTCCATAGATGATACGATATGAAGAATCTTTTGCACTGGCTCCTGGCTCATTAGTATTATAAATTTATATTTTAGGTTAAATTGGCTTTAACCAGTTCATTGATTTGGTTTATCGCCTGCTGATGGTGGAAATGCTGATGAACCATTTGATAATTTTTTTCTACAATCGTGCTGTATTCTTCCGGATAATCAAGGATATGCCTGATTTGTTCAACAGGTTTTTCCCAGTCTACTTCAATCACCGGGTTATAATCAAACAACCGGGTAATCTCTTTCGGAGCTGCGCCGATGATAACACATTTTGAAGCCATGGCCTGTAAATAGCGAATCGTTAGCGTAGATACTTCTCCGGCCAGTGCCGGATGGGTAACACAACGTGGAAAACAGATGCAGATTTTCGAATCAGCAAGACCTGCTGTAAAATCTGCAGTGGTTGGAAACTGAAGTTTCTTCTTTAAGCCGTGAACAGCAACATCATGTGTTGCAGACCGCTCCTGATACTGGTAATTGATGTGATGTTCATGACATCCATCTACAATTACTTCATGATACTGTTGCCAGGAACGTCCAAAAGAAAGTACATGAATGGATCTTTCTGACCATTCTTTATGCTGATAGGCGTGTACATCAATGGTCTCCGGCACCCAGTGAACCTTGCAGTTGCCCAGATTCAGTTTTTGAAAGTGTGCGGTGGCCTGGTAAGAGGAAAGTAATAAAAGATCAATCTTACTCTTATTAACCAGCTGTTCCACACGATCAAAATCAGGTGCCCAAACATCATAGGTCCACAGCACCCTCAAATCGCTATCGGTCCCAAAGTATGGGAATGTTTTGGCAGTAAGGTAATGGTAATACGGAAGGCCCAGTGAAAGCACCGCTCCTTTTATTTTTACGCGCCTTAAAATGGGTTTTAATAGTGCCTGAATACCCGAAAAAAACCGCAGTGAAAATGAACGCGGGTTAAAAAGTACCGGACCTTGTTTAATTGTCCAGCCGCTATTGTGCTGGCAATAATCTTCAAACGCGATTAAATGTGAAATATCCGGACTTGATTTTGGAATTTGTGATCTGATTAAGGTAACCATAACAATAATTTAAGCAGGTTCTAATGTATTTAACCTGACAATGCGATCATAAACCTGTTCAAAGTCATCCATTGCCTTTTCTTTATTAAACCGCTTGGCATTTTCTAAAGATCTTAACACCACCGCTTCCTGATTTGGCATATTTAAAACTTCTTCCACCACCAATGCTGCATCAGTAGCCCATTGGCGTGGATTTTCTTCATCCCTTAGGGGAATTAAAAAACCAGCATCACTCACCACCTCCGTCATCGGTGCTTCATTACTGGTAATCACCGGGCATCCACAAGCCATGGCTTCTGCACTTGGCCAGCCAAAGCCTTCAGCAAATGACGGAAAAAGAAATAGCGATGCACCCGCATAAATCTGGCTGACCACTTCATCCGTTTGACCAATAAGGAAATGGATATCGTGGCGGTATGATGAATCTTTCTGACATTTCGCAATAAAATCATCAGGAGGTGGCCCCACCAATAACAAGGGCATTCTTTTTTTGGTTATTGATCGCCAGGCATTGTAAATTTCAATTACCCCTTTTCTGTTTTTATACCAGTGGTTACCGCCCACGTGAAGGATATAACCATTACTGAGGTTAACACCCAGCGCCGGCGATAAAGATGCTCTCACTTTCACTTTATCCAGTGGTTTGTAAAATGCTTCCAATCCATTATAGATCATGTAAGTATTCATTTTTGCTGCGGGTAAAAGCTTCTTTAAGTCAGTATCCGTTTTGTAAGAACTGGTAATGAAGTTTTTTCCTTTTTTAAAGCCATCACGAATAAATTTCTGATACATTCTACCGGTCAGTCCTACTTCCTGCCCCTTAATTTCGCCCAGGGCAGACCACTGTGCCAGAAAATCATGGCAATGCATCACATGGTTTCTATTTTGAACCAGTGGCATCCAGGGGCCCTGCGCCTGATCGGTAAAAACAAAAATGGTTTCCCGACTAACTTTCTTGAGCCGCTTTTTTACCTGAATCGGGAATAATACATATTGATCGATATAACCCATCCATTTTCTCATTTTAGCAGGAAAAGGCAGATCAAAGCAGGTAGAGCCTGGTGTCCATACACTTACTTCATGTGATTTATCCCTCATACCATCAACGAGCATGTTCGTAAAACGTGGCATACTCGAGAACGCGGGCCTTTTCTCTGATCCGAAGAAATCAGGATTTGAAAAAAATATTATTTGCATATAATTAATTTAAGGAAGACTTAGATGACCGCACTGGCTAAGGCGCAATCAAATTTTCTTCTTTTTGAAGCAAGTGCCGCAATATGACCGGAAAGTGCCAGGGCAGATGGCTGATCTATAACCTTTAAACGATCTTTGATATGGAGGTTAATTTTATCAGCAATTTTACTTTTTGTAATGACTGAGCAACCTGCAGATAGTGCAGATCTTACGGCATTTAAACCAGGTTCATTATCTTCAGCAACAATAAGTACGTCAATCGCTGCATAATGCGCTGATAAATCCTCTTGTCCATCCAGACCAGCATGATGAAATGGCACTCCATATTTTGTGTATGACTTAAAGTCGAGATCTTTAAACAGATTATCTTCCTCTCCGTGATCAATTCCATACAGGTGAATTCTTGACCGGATACGGTCGGGCAGTTCTGCCAGCATAGCAAGAATCATGTTCAGTAATGCTGGTTTTAAGCAATAGCTATTGATTGCAATGACCATTGCCGCAGCATCTATCCGGGCTTCAAACCGTTTGCGGTGTCGCCTTTGCCTTTGTTTATCCCTTTCATTGAGCATATCATTGAGCAGTTAATTCGTATTTGATAATCCTTTTTCAAGGATGTGTTTACAGATATCTTCGTTCCCTAATTTAAGGTGGCGTACTTTCTTCATTCCGGCGTTCTTAATATTTATCAGTTCGTTTCCTGCCAGCAGCTTTTTACAAATGGAAGCACATTCATAGGCGTCATTCCAAAAAACAGCTTCTATACCATCCACGTAAAGTTTTGTATGGTCGCTGGTGCGTTCGGCACAAAGTAAACCTCCCGCATAAGGTACTTCCATAGATCGGGTGGTATGTAAATCCCGGTTTCCTTTAGAGAGCAGACCTAAACACATCTTCGCCCCTTGTATGGCTGCGATATAATCTTTACCACCCAGGTTTGGTCCCCGGTAATAGGGTTTCAGCAATTTAAAATACCGACTCTTTGGCCATCGATCGCCCCAAATGGAAACAGAAATCCCGGCATCAATTAAAACCTTTATAAATTCATCCCGGTTTTCATTGCGCATCCAGGTACCAATAAATGCAACATCAGATTTAAATCCCGCAGGGATCTCATCTTTATGCAGGTAGGGGGCATGTGCCACTTCATCATAACCCATCATTACTTTGATTACCTTTTTGGCACCAAGGGCTTTAAATTCTTCGGCAGCCTGGCCTCTTACCACCGCAATAACATCATATAATTTCACTGCACTAAGCAAACGATCAAATCGATGTCCGTCTCTTTTTCCTGTCGGATCATCAATGCTGTACAGTATCACCGGACAATTAAATTGCTTCAGAATCTGAAGACATTTCCTGCCAAAAAATTCACCATTATCTACCCAAATTACATCAGGCTTGATGCCGGAATGTAAAATCTCTTTTAATTTACGCTGAACCGAAGGCTGAACGAGGCGATAACCACTCCGGAAATTAATAGCCTTCATAATTGAAGACTTAAAAAATTCCGGAAAATGTTCTGCTGCATGGTAATGTATTACCTGATGCCCTATTCTTTCTAAAGCCTTTGCACGGTGGTAAGCGGTAGAGAAATTCCAGTTATCACCGAAATATAATATGTTAAGCATGACATGATTCAAAATAAGTTTGAAAAATCATTAACCTTCAAATGGTTTTAACCATCAACTTTTAAATGTTTATCATCAGGAATGTGAAGTTTTGCCATCTCTTCCATGTGACGGATACTTTGAGATCATTAAAAGCAGCGAACTGCAAAGACAGAAATTAAATCGCGATGGACAATCCTTTTTCAAGGATCTGTTTACAGATATCTTCGTTCCCTAATTTAAGGTGACGTACTTTCTTCATTCCGGCGTTCTTAATATTCATCAGTTCGTTTCCTGCCAGCAGCTTTATACAAATGGAAGCACATTCATAGGCATCATTCCAAAAAACAGCTTCCGTACCATCATCGTAAAGATCGGTATGTTCGCTGGTGCGTTCGGCACAAAGTAAACCTCCCGCATAAGGTACTTCCATAGATCGGGTGGTATGTAAATCCCGGTTTCCTTTAGAGAGCAGACCCAAACATATCTTTGCACCTTGTATGGCTGCGATATAATCTTTACCACCCAGGTTTGGTCCCCGGTAATAAGGTTTCAGCAGTTCAAAATGCGGGCTCTTTGGCCATCTATCGCCCCAAATTGAAACAGAAATCCCGGCATCAATTAAAACCTTTATGAATTCATCCCGGTTTTCATTGCGCATCCAGGTGCCAATAAATGCTACATCTGATTTAAAATTCAATGGTATTTCAGCTATATCCTCATAAGGCGCATGTGCCATTTCATCATAGCTTCTCATTACCCTCAGCACTTGTTTAGCACCAAGTGATTTGCATTCTTCTTCCGTTTCTTTTCTCACGACAGCAATTAAATCGTATAATTTTATCGCCGATAAGAAACTATCAAACCGTCGCCCATCTCTTTTTCCCGTAGGATCATCAATGCTGTAAAGGATGATTGGGCAATTAAACTTTTTCAAAATCAGAAGGCATTTCTTTCCGAAAAATTCACCGTTATCTACCCAAACCACATCTGGTTTGATGCCCGATTGAACAATTTTTTCCAGATCCCGCTGCACATGCCCCTGCAATAAACGGTAGCCACTCCGAAAATTGATGGCACTCATTACGGCAGATTTAAAATACCCTGGTAAGGTTTCTTCCGGATTATGATAGCCAATGATATGATGACCAAGTCTTTCTAATGCCTTAGCACGATGAAATGCGGTAGAAAAATGGCGGTGATCACCGAAATATAAAATATTAAGCATTCCCTGTGGTTAAATTTGAGGATGATTGAGGATAAAATCAGGCTGTTTATTTGCTGGATTTAACGAATAAACCAGAAAATTTAAACAGGATAAAATATAGAAACAGGCTTTGGATATATCCCCTGATTAAAAAAGTAAATGGCCCGGCAACACTTTCTGTGGGCAGGTACTGAAAAATAGAAGTCAATGCCAGTAAACCACAGACACTAAATATAATATTGTGTTCCACCTGGCCGTGAAGCCTGTATTTTAAAGTCCCTTTGATGATAAATTTATCAAACAGCATAAATACCGGGATCATCACTACCCCCAGAATAACCAGGTACCAATATCCAAATGCTGCCATGCCCGTGCCTGACATATTTCCTAACCGGTAACCACCAAAGGTTGAATTACCTGCACCGGCCAGATTATAAATGTAATCGCCAAATGATTGGGCATATAAACTTTCTTTATCAATTTCGGGTTTAATTACCCGAAGTACAGGATCAGGAAGCGCACCCCATACGTAATTGATGGTGTGTGATCGCATCTGCGGGTTATTTTCACCCACTTTTTCTGCCTGCACCAGGCTGGCATCGCTGTACTTGATCGTGGCGAAACGAGAGGCAAATGCATTGTCGAGGTAACGTTCATCCCAGTCGCTTTCCAGCTGTCTGTCTTCTAAACGGCGCAAAGCAATGGCCCGATCATCTTTCATCGCCACCCAGGTTTTCTCAATCAGTTCCTTTTTACTGATGTCTGAACGTTCAGCGCGAACAAGCAACATGGCTGTTCCTAAATTTCCAAGCGGGCCGTTAACAAACCAGATTCCAAAAATCGCCAGAACAACTATTTTATAATTCACTTTAGGAATGCGGAAAATACCAATGAGCAAGCCTAAAAAGTAAGCGAAACCAATAGATGCGAAACCGATCATGAACACACCACGGCTATTCCTCGCAATACTCACGATGAACAGCATAACCGTAAAGCCAACCAAAAGATAAATGGTAGATTTTTTAACCTTTCCCACGCCACCAAACAAGCCTTTAAAAGGAATAAAGTAAGGTGCATAGGCAAAGGGAAAGAGTGCCTGAATGGCTTTCCCGGAAGCATCACCACTGATTTCTGTAGCTAAAGACTGATTAAAAACCAATACATAAATATTGGCCAGAAAACCAATTAATCCCATAATCCACAATTGTAAATTCTGTGGGGTTTCAAAAAAACCAAGTCGCTTTAAAATAGAAGATTCCCGATCTCTTTGCAAAGGCAACCAGCGGTAAATATAATGTGCGATGAACAGTACAATTAATACCAGGCTCGCATGAAAAAAAACATCCTGCGGTTTTTCTAAATTATAAACCACGGGTTTAAATTCCAGTGAAGTAAACAGCAAAGGGAAATAAAACTGTGTGGAAGCAAAGCCGATGACAATAAATAACGATAACGGATATTTCCTGATCATATCATCCGTAATGATAAACTCTGTTACGATTAACCACACAATCGCAATATTCGCGATGGCAATAATGTTATCAGTGGTCCAGAAGAAATAACACTGAAAAAACAAGGCAATAAGCAGGATTACCCTCGAATAAAATTTGGCCTGCCCCAAAAATGTAGAGCCCACCATCACTTTAACCAAGGGTATGGTTTTCCTGTTTGAATAGGATTTATCTTTTTGATATGCCGGAATATTCATGATATGGTTTAGTTTTTATGTCCGAAAACATTTAAAATGGCTTTCGCCTTGATGAGCGCTAATTGTGGTAAGGTTAACCAGTACCGATAAAGGTTAAAGGCCAATAGCAATAAAGCTATGGTGAGAATTAAATGTTCATCATTTGGTAAAATGATCATCAATACAACCCCAATACTGGTAAATGCTACCGATAATAGGGCTACATTAAAACCCTGATGAGGCCATTCCAAACCAGCATTGATTAACCACTTCTCTGCAATTTTTGTAAAAGCCACTGATGCCGCAATTTCTGACAGCAGCAAAGCCATACCAGCACCTTTAATGCCCAATACCGGAACCAGGATTAAGATTCCGACTACAGCAATAACTGCACTCATTATAGAAATCATCAGTTGTGGTTTCAATAAATTATTGCCTTTCACCACAGCAATACTGGGTTGGGATAATGCATAAACCAGTACTCCTATTGAAAGCAAGGCAAATAACCAGGGATCAAAACTCAGCTTGCCCCTTGTCCAGGTGTTGTAAATTAGTGGGATAAAAGTTTGAACCACAAGTAAACACGGCGCAATGATGGCGATGGTCACTAACCACAATGTACTAAATGCCACTTCTGTTTTTTCCTGATCGCGTTTATGCAAAAAATTCATGAGCTCAGGCATCAGTGGATTAATAATCGTTCTTAAACCTTGCAATGCTACATTAGATCCGGTTCTGATGGTCGAAAATACCGCAATACCAGTAGCACCCATAATGGGCGACATGATTAGTCTTGCGCCCTGCTGACGAACATTTTCCAAAAATCCGGTTATGGAAAGATTGGTAGATTTCCGAAAACTGGTCCATCCCAATGCAACAGATGGCCTGATCACTTTTACATGGTGTTTCTTCAACAGCCTCAGCATATCAAACCAAACAGGAAGATCAAAAGCCACTTTGGCAATGGCCATGACCATTCCCGCGGTTAAGAGATTAGCGCCAAAAACAACTGAAATGGCTGGTGATAGCAACAAAACGGTATTGGTAAGTACACTCCACCATGCCATCCGGGGGTAATAGCCGAAAGTAGCCATGATCCGGTTTAATAAACCACCAACCGTGTTGCAAAGCAGCCAGATGATCGACTGAATCAACAGGATATAAAAAGCCTGTATGGCCTTTGCCCTTAATGCCGATCCGAGATCTTTAAAAATCATAGGCAGAATATCCAGCCAGTAAATCAGCAAGACCACAATGATTTGAATCAGGCCTAAAATAATGGCCACCATCATACCCGAAGAAAGTAATTTACTTATCTTCTTTGGCACCCGGCTGCCCAGCTTCAAAAACTCATAGGCCATATACTCCTGAAAACCAAGATCGAAGGCACTGAGTAAGCTTGAAAAAGACAACACCGCAAGCCATAACCCATAGGTAGATGCATCCCAGTAACTTAAATATAAGGGCACCAGTAATATTTGCGCCAGCATAGCCACTGCGATTTGTACCCAGGACGCGATGGTTCCGGAAAGAATTCTTTTTGAAGCGGACATGAAATAGCTTATAATTAAAGTGGAATGGATATAAAGATTAGAATCTTAAGGCAAGATCTGTAAAGGCACCTGAAACCAGATTTTTATTGCTTTTCTCGCTATAGTAACCATAATCCAATGCATAACCATATCTGCTATCCATGTAAATGCCGTTAAAAACGATAAACATATTTTTGACTTTCTCTTCCTGGTACAGTTTCTCAATAAAACTGAGTTCTGATTTGGCCGTGTGATTATGCCTCACCATATACAAACATACATCTGCAAACTGCGACAGAATTAATCCATCGGTTACCAGGTGCATAGGCGGCGAATCGATGATGATATGATCATATTCTGCGCTCAACTGCGAAATTAAATCAGCCATCCGGCCACCCTCTAACAATTCAGACGGATGCAACGGAATTGGTCCTGCTCCTATAATAGATAGATTCTCATTAAAAACGGAAGGCTCAATAATGGCATTCAAAGCGGCTTTACCTTCCAAAAAGCTGCTCAAGCCAAGAGATGAATTTTTAGCCCTGAATATTTTTGCAATCCGTGGCTTTCGAAGGTCCAATTCAAGAATAATGGTTTTCTTACCAGTGGCCGCTAATGACAAGGCAAAATTGCTGGCGACAAAACTTTTTCCCTCACCGGCAACGCTCGAACCAAACAGAATAACCTGGTTACTGGAAGCACTGGTTTGTTGTAAAATATTGGTTCGCAGGTTCCTGATCTGCTCCGTAATGGCAAAAGCCCCTTTCTTCAACATCACCAGTTCATTCTTACCGCTTTCATGAATCAATTCAGCAATAACAGGTACCGATGTACCCAACTGAATATCATTCACCGTTAAAATTCTATTCCTCAGGTTTTTTCTGAAAGACAATAAGCCCACCGGAAAAATCATGCCGAGCAAGATGGCTATGGTTAAAGGTCCCTTTTTCTTCGATTCAGGTTTTCCGGCATAGGCATTTTCTACAATCCGTGCATCCTTAAGGGTTGATGCATAACTCAGCGCCACCTCTTCTCTTTTTTGCAAAAGATAAATATAAAGCCCTTGTTTAATATCCATTTGGCGTTTGAAACTCACATACTGTCGCTCCTGCACCGGAATATCTTTAATTGAACTTTCAAAACCGGAGCTAATCTTCCGCAATTCGCGATTGGTCGATACAAGTGAGGATTTGATATTACTAATTGAACTTTTTATTGCCGCTTTGGTACTTTTAATCTGAGAGTTAAGCGGATAAAATATCGGGTTACTTTCAGGAGCAGTAGCCAATAACTGGTCTTTCTCCAATAGTAAGGCACTTAATTTCCCTACCAGGGCCACCAATCCCGGATCTTCTATCCCAATCGTTGCCGGTGGGCTCGAAGCATTCTTTTCAGAATTTACATAACGCTCAATGCCATTGATAATATTCAACTGAACGCTTACGGCACCAAGTTTTCCGTCATTTGATTGGGCATTATCTAAGTAATACTGACTTTTAGCAGAAATATCAGTTAAGCCTACGCTACTTTTATAACCTTCAACCGTTTTCTCTGCCTGTGATAATTCGCCACGTAAAGATGCCAGCCGGTCATCGATGAACTTTAAAGTAGTAAGCGTTTCCTTATTCTTATTTTGAATATTAGAGCTTTTGTATACACTAATTAAGGTGTTTAATGTCCTGATTCCCCTCAATGGTACCTGATCTTCGATATTAAGCTCAACCATAGGAGCTGTTTTATTGAAGCTGGTTGATATTTTTTCCTGATAGGCGGTAACCGCTGTTTCCAACGGCACAACATCTACCTTAACGGTTTCACCCTGATAATTTTTTAACTTATCAGTGGCCAGTAAAGTAAAATTCCCGAAACTTGTTTTTACAGGTTCGCCAAAACGACCAGTGATTTCTTCCTCATTATGCATGATCTTAAACTGCTTCCCATCAATAATTTCAACCTCAAAATTCTGTGTGAATAAAGCTGTTTTAGGCTTAATCAATTGCAAACGGAATGGTGAAGAAGTATAAATATCAACTGTTTTAAGGCTTTGCTTAATGCTGTAATTTACCCAAAGCTGCAAAGAGTCGACTACATTTCTGATTAAAGGACGTGATTTAATAATTTCAACCTCACTTTCCACCAGTTTACTGCCTGTAGAGAGAGAAAGTTGTTCCATAGCGGCTTCCTTTACATTCGTTTCCTTATTCTTATTGTCGTTAATCGAAATTTTAGCTTTTACATTATAAACCGAATTGGTTGAGCTGATGTAAACAAATGCCAGTACGATAGCAACGATTAAACTTAAGATAACCAATGGCCAGTGATAAAGTAAGTTGTTTACCACACCTGATATTTTATTTTGCCTTACCTCCGCCTGCTCTACAAATGGAGTGTAAATAAATTGTTCATTGTTATTTTTCATGGCTTATCTTAATGAATTCGAAAGAACGATTGCAACGATAGACAGTGCCGAAAGTACCAGACTAACTGTCCGGTAACCTCCGTCTACTGATGCATATTTGGTTTTGTCTGGTTGTACATAAAGAACATCGTTATTCTTTAGATAATAATATGGAGAGGTAAAAAGCTTTGCCGAAGTAATATCTATCGGAATAAATTCTCTTTTACCATCAACTTCTCTGATGAGCAGAATATTTTTTCTTTTAGCCGTGATGTTTAAATCACCTGCCATTGTTAAAGCTTCCGTAACGGTTACGCGCTCGCTCACAATCTTATATACATCCGGTTTTAAAACATCTCCCATTACGGATACTTTAAAGTTGAGCATTCTTACTGTTACAGCAGGTTCCCTTAAATAGGTTTTCAATCTTTCCTGTATCTGATCTGCCAGCACACCCGTGGTTAAACCTGCTGCAGGAATTTTACCAATGAGCGGCAATTTGATTTCACCATGTTGATCTACCAGATAACCCGAAACCCTCGCGCTGGAATCGCTGTAGGCCTTTGGATTCAGGCTGCTAACGGTAATTCCCAGGATATCAGATTTTTGAATAGTCAGCGGACTAAAGTTTTTAATGTCTTCCGAACTTTGCTTATTCTTGTCCAGATCCTGGAAGTAAGGTACATTTTTGTAAGCATTACATGCCGAAAGCAATAGCATAGCCGTTATGGCATAAAGCAATAAAATTTTGTTTTTCATAATATAGTAAATTACACTGGGGGGTATAGCTTCGCCATTTCACTTACAGTGATCCTTTTCGACGAAATTGAATGCAGAGAAATTGGTGAATCGCATTCAAAAAGCTTCTGCGAAAGTAAGGTGTATTTAATCCCTTAAAAACTTTTTTGATGGGATGGTTAGCAGAACGTGGTGTTTTGGGAACATTACACGATCATAATTATGCACAAAAGAGAAATTGTGTTTACTTATGGAAACCTTTGCTGTGCAAAACCATCAATAAACCATCATTTAAACATAAAAAGAGTATAAACAACTAATTATCAAACTAATGAGTTTACATAAGTTCACATTATGATATACATATGTAATCTTTATACGACATTAACCACAGATTTTCGGTTATTTTACATTGTCATCCTTAATAATTATGAATTTAGCAACCATCTCACTTCACCAGGTGAGAAAAAGAAAATGGAAAGTGGTATACACACGATCCAATTATGAGAAAAAAGCACATGATTTACTTAATCAGTGCGGATTGCACAGTTTCTGCCCTGTGATAACCATCAGAAGCAAATGGGCAGATCGATTTAAGCTTATTGAAAAGCCACTTTTCCCTTCTTACTTATTTGTTTATGTCAATCCTGCAGAAGAGCAAAAGGTACTCGCCATACAAGGCATTCTAAATTATGTGAATTTTGGCGGTAAGCCGGCCATCATGCCGGATGAAGATATCACCAGGATTAATGATATCCTTTCCACCTATCAGGATATAGCAACGATTAGCAGCAGGCAATTGGCTGTTGGAGACCAGGTGATCATCAATAAAGGTTTTAAGGCTGGTGCCCGGGCAGAGATTCTGGAAGTGGAAGAAAGAACAGTATTATTAATACTCAACCAGCTTGATTGTGCCCTGGTGGCAAAGGTTCGCGTTGATATCTCCAATATCATTCCCACAGCTAAAACAATTTCAACCCATCTTTAAATCGAACACTAAATCCCAGTTTATTACGTAATATGGAACTTCATCACGGCCAGACAGTAGAAAGAATTATCAGAAGAAATGGATATAGCATTGCAGAATTAGCCAGAATTATTAAAGTTAACCGCCGATCTGTATACAATTGGTTTAATCAAAGACACCTGAAACCCGAGATCATTTTTCGAATAGGATCTGTTCTAAATCATGATTTCTCTTCAGAATTTCCTTCTTTATTTGTTAAAGGTGAAACAATAGGCAAAACCACCTTTCATTATACCGAATCTGCAGAAAATGCGCCCGGTTTAGAAGATGCGAACTGGAAAGATAAATACATTGATCTGCTGGAGAAATATAACGAACTTTTACAATTATGCATTAAGAATAAAGGGATGATACTGTTTATTCTGCCGCTGCAATGCTTACTATATTTTTAAGAAAAAACCCAAGTTCTTTCAGCAGCTTGATTTGAGGCCTGATTTCACCTATAGGCGTATTGGCATCAGCGCAGTTAATTAACCGCTCTGAAATGGAATCCAGTACCACTTCAAAGTTTTCTTTTTCTACAGACATAAAGTCTTCACAATGATTTAAGAAACTCACGTATTCTTCTGCATTGAAAGCGTATGTAATTTCTTTTACCTTAAATAAGGGTGATGTAACAGGTACTTCAGCGGGCATAGAATTTTAAATTATGGATTGATGTAATTAATATGCTTAGAGTTTTGTAATGAAATACGTTCGACAACTTAAGTTACGCTTTTTCATTATATCATACTCCGAACCAATGAAAATGAATAGTTTGAATGCTCGTATTTAATTCATATCTGATTAAATGAATGAATCTGATTACCGTAATTGATTGATCAAAAATAAAACAATTATCCGTATTTATAGTCCACATTGTTGGATTCTTTTATACGAATAAATGCCATAATGTGTGAAAATTTGAGCATCTTATCTTAATCTTTTTTTAGCAAAGCCTTTAATTCCTGTAAACCCTGATGTTAGAGCGTAATGTTTTGATGTTACATGGAACAGATATGGTTTAGAAAAGGGATTATTTCCGTAAAATTGCAGTATGAATAATAACCCTGCCACCCGATTAAATAAATTCATCAGCGAAAGCGGATTATGTTCCCGCCGGGAGGCAGATCGCTTTATCGAAAAAGGTAATGTGTTTATCAATGGTAAAAGGGCTAAAATAGGCGATCAGGTTTTGGCCGGAGACAGGGTCATGGTGAACGGACATCATATCGAACCTAAAGAAGAAAGCAGCTTTATTCTTCTGGCCTTCAATAAACCAACCGGAGTGACCAGCACCACCGAATCAAATGTCCGCGATAACATCGTGGATTACATTAACCACAGTGAACGTATTTTCCCCATTGGCCGTTTAGATAAAGATTCATCGGGATTAATTTTCTTAACCAATAATGGCGACCTGGTGAATAAAATCCTGAGGGCAGGTAACAAACATGAAAAAGAATATGTTGTTACCGTTAATAAACCCATTACCGATGATTTCATCTTTGAAATGAGTAATGGTGTACCCATTCTGGGCGTCAATACCCGCAAGTGTAAGGTGAGGCAGGTGAGCACTTTCGTTTTCAATATTACATTGATTCAGGGTTTGAACAGGCAGATCAGGAGAATGTGTGAACACTTCGGATATGAAGTGACAAAATTAGAACGGACGCGGATTATGAACATTAATCTTAAGGGCATCCCAACAGGGGAATTCAGGGAATTAACGGAAGAGGAAATGGCCGGAATCATGAAAAGCGTTGAGAAATCATCTTCCGAAGCAAGCCCGAAAGTAAAAAGCTCTGCAAAGAAAAAGAACAATACCTGGGACGAAATTCCGGAGTTAAAGGAAGAAGTGAAAAAAAATCACAAACCTAAACATTCCGCTACGGCTAAACCAACAACTAAAAAGCATACCGGTTCATCTTCAGCTAAAAGCAAAACCACCGGCAAAAGCACCTCTGCCAATAGAAATGCCAAACCGGCAAAAGGTAAGCCTGCAGGAAAATCAAATGGCAGATCAAGAGGAAGATAGCCTGCTAATTGTAAAATTCTGAATCACAACAATTTGCTTTCTGCTTTCGCCTTTCAGCTTAAGTGCTTTTTAAGTACCTTTGCAGCAAATGGTAACAGCAAAAAAGATAGATATCCGCTCACTTGATTTAGCACAATTGCAACAGCACTTAACGGCTATGCAGCAACCTGCCTTTAGGGCAAAGCAGATTTATCAATGGCTATGGGAGAAATCGGCAATTAACTTTGATGAAATGAGCAATCTTTCTAAAGATTTGCGAAAAACCCTTGACGAAAATTTTGCCATTAATGCGGTCCAGGTTAACAACTCCCAGTTCAGTAATGATCATACCATTAAAAATACTTTCCGTTTAGCCGATGGCAATATTGTAGAGGGCGTTTTAATTCCATTAGAAGACCGCATGACAGCCTGTGTAAGTTCACAGGTGGGATGCAGTTTAACCTGTAAATTCTGTGCCACAGGTTATATGGACCGGAAAAGAAATTTAAATGCAGATGAAATTTACGATCAGGTTGTGCTGATTGATAAACAAGCCAAGCAAAATTACAATAACCCCTTAACTAATATTGTATATATGGGCATGGGCGAACCATTGTTAAACTATGCTAATGTATTAAAATCTATCGAACGCATTACTGCGCCCGATGGTTTGAATATGAGTTACAAGCGCATTACAGTTTCTACTGCCGGCATTGCCAAAATGATTAAAAAATTAGGCGATGACGGTGTTAAATTTAACCTGGCACTTTCCCTCCATGCGGCAGATGATAAAAAGCGAAATGAGATCATGCCCATTAACGAAGCGAACTCATTAAAGTCACTCGCGGAGGCATTAAAATATTATTTTGCAAAAACCAAAAACCCGGTTACCTACGAATACATTGTTTTCAATCATTTTAATGATGAAATTACTGATGCTATGGATTTAGCCAAATTTTGCAAGCACATTCCTTGTAAGGTAAACCTGATTGAATACAACCCTATTTCCTTCGCTGATTTTACCAATGCAGAAGGCGATAAAATTGATGCCTTTGCCAGTTATCTAAAATCACAAGGAATTACCACTAACATTCGCCGGAGCCGCGGAAAAGATATTGATGCCGCCTGCGGTCAGTTAGCAGTGAAAGAAAGTTAAATTAAATTTTGCCTTTTTATTTCAACTAAAACAGACTCAATCTGTTCAAAACCAGGTCTACGGCCCACATCTGTCAAATGGCAAGATTTTTCTAATGCACGCAATGCAGAATAAAAAGTATCTTGCTCTACTGATGCATATAATGATAATAGATCGTCAACTAAATGTCCAAAAGCACTTACTTCTATTCGCTCCATTGCATGTGAGAAATCCGAGTGATTCCGCTCATACCGGGTTGCAGCACCAAAGTCACCGAATAAGGTTTTTCCATCCGCATCAATCAACATGTTGTGCGCATATAAATCACCATGCATAATCCCTTTTTGATGCAGATGATTAGCCACTGAAGATATAGCGGTTAGAATGTTCATGATTTGCCCGGCAGAAAGTCGCTTATCCGAATCAAATACATCCCTGCTACAGGTATTTAGTGATGGCGGATTTCCAAGATTTGTATAATGTTGCGGGATAAGCTCCATGACCAATCCAGTTTTTGATTCAGACGAATCATTAGTTTGACCAATGATTTTCACTAACGCCTCATGGTCACCGGCTTCAATGCTGGAATGCATTTCATCTTCCGGATAACCATCGCTGGTAACATCGCCCTTAAATACTTTTACGGCTACATCCTGGAGCATTCCATCGCTTGATGCACGGTAAATGGTTCCAGATGCACCTTCCCCGAGTTTGTCCTGAATTTTTAAGCTATCATAGGCAATAAATGTTGCTCCCGTCCCGGATATGGATGGTCTGCAGCATGGATTTCCAGAAAAAGCCAACCATGATAATGCTGATAAATTAAATAGCCAGGCCGGTAAATATTCGATATTATTGGCCGAAAGTCTCAAAAGTGCGAGTGCTTTGCAATGCTGTAATTCGTCAGGTAATTCCATTAATCTATTGCCTGCAAGCATCAGCTTCTCCAGCCGATAACAATTTCCAATACTGGCAGGTAGTGCAGCTATCCTGTTATTGGTTAAAATTAACCACCGTAAATGGCTACCAATTGCAAGATCAGGAATATGTTCAATACAGTTTGCTTTAAAGCCAACAATGTCAAGTAATGGACAATCGGCAAGTACTTCCGGATAAATGGTAAATGCATTATTGGAACAAAAGAAAACTTTCAATTTCTGAAGTTTCCCAAAATCGGGAGGTAATTCTGACAAACGGTTAGCAGATAGGTCTAGATATTCAAGTGTATCGGCCAGATCTAATATTTCGATCGGGAAGGTTTCCAGATCTGCTGAAAGTTTTAACGAAGTACAACCATTCAGTTCACCACGTTTCAATTGCACTAATGTTTGCACCATATTAATGTTTTCACAAAGATAAATTTATAGTGTAATATCACATAATGATAATCCCATAGGTTTACTCTATTGAGTGTAATTGATGATAATTTACCATTCAGTTACGAATACATTAAGGTTACATTAGTGTTCTTAGCATCATGTATAAAAGATTCATAAATCAATTTCAACAATTCTTATAAAGCCTGAATCAAATTCAGAAGGAAGGCTCTTAAGATAGATCGTTTTTCAGACTTCAAATGCTGCTACACAACGTTTCATCACCCTAAATCCGCGAAATCTCTGAAATCTGCTGGAAACAATTATAGATGAGTCCTATTTTGTTGTTCGTCGATCATTATTCATTAGTAGTCTTAAAAAGATCCCGAATTTCAACGACACAACGTTTCATCACCTTAAATCCGCGAAATCCCTGAAATCTGCGGGAACCATTATAGATGGGTGCTATTTTCCTTGTTCGTCGATCGTTATTGGTTAGTACCCTTAAAAAAAGATCCTGAATTTCAACGACACAACGTTTCATCACCCTAAATCTGCGAAATCCCTGAAATCTGCGGGAAACAATTATAGATGGATTCTAATCTCCTTGTTCTTCTATCGTTATGGATTAGTAGCCTTAAAAAAATCCAGAATCATGTTCAGCAAGAAGAACGGGTGGAATATTCAAACAACAATTCAGCCTTTGCTCTTTGCTCCTTGCTTTTTAAACATTATAAATCAAGAAACCCCTGCAGTTGTA
>NZ_JAPIVF010000009.1:0-172544 GCF_026240075.1 Pedobacter sp. MR22-3
TGCGACTGGTCGTCAGGAAAACCGTCGTGTAGAATTTACATTATACTAGTCAACAGTAAAATGAAATAGAAAAGCCCCGATGAAAATCGGGGCTTTTTGTGTTTTAAACTTTTCGCCATCTCACTGGCCATGGCCAATTAAGATAATCCCTTTTTATTTTTGTAGGTCATTTTAGCTTTAGTACCTGCGCTATAGTTGTAGTTTTTTAGGTTACTCGCTTTCTTTTCGTGAAATGCAGCGCCTCGTTCAGACTGCTCTTCTTCATCATCCCCCTTCTTTTTCTTCGGTTTGGTGGTGGGATCAACTATTTTCAAATCTTCCGGTAATTCCATGACATCCATCCGCTGGCCAATGGCCTGCTCAATCTTTTTTACTTCACTCAGTTCAATATCTGTTGAGAAAGTAATGGCAACCACTTCTTCATCTTCATGCTTAATGATCCGCTGGATTAAGGTTTCCTTTTGCTCCGGTAATTCAAAATGAATAATAAAAGGAATACCTTGAATATCAATACTATCCAGATTTTCGTTAGCTACGATGAGTACTCTTGAATTTGGGTTGGACTTAAAATCTTCAATATCATCATAACCCTTATCATCAAAAAACAGTGACCGGTAAATCGCATATTCCTCATCATTGGCATGATTGAAGTTTTTGTAAACGGTTTGTGCTGTTAATCGCGTATTAACAAATACCACTACTTTATCAAAAAACTCAGTATCGTTCATTAACAGGGTTAACAAATTCAGTTTCGTTCTAAAATTAGGAACCTGATATAACATTTGCTGATACACCTCTGCCTGCTTTTCGCCGATCTCATCCACTTCAATCGTAGTGGTTGAATCTTTCATGAAAGGTGATATCATATGATTTAATTTTTCATGCATTACCTCTGTAAACACAACATGTTGAGATTTATAAGCACTGTTTGCCAATTCAACAACAGGTAATTGCAAGCCCTTTTTAACAATTAATTCGGCGTTATCAACGATAAATAACTGAATTTTGTTGGTATTAAGTGCAAGTTTGAGGTATAAGGCGCGTGCCCTGTCTGGAACAGCCACGATGATATCACAACCATCAGTGATCTCATTCATTTGTGCATCAACTGCTCCACGGCTATCGATGCCTAAAATTCTGAAAGTTTTATTTCTGTTTAATAAATTAAATTGTTCCAGCACATGATCTACATGTTCAGCATCAGGAACGAGGATTAAAGCTCTTGGTGCTTCTTCAAAAGCATATTTCAACTTCATTAAAGTAGCTAAAACATAAGTTGTTGTTTTCCCCGAACCCTCTGGTCCTACTGCAATAACATCCTGACCACCTAAAATTCTGGACATGGTTTTGACCTGGATTTCTTTTGGCGTTAAAAATCCTGCATCAGTCATGGCAGCAACCAGTGGTTTGCTAAGTTTTAATTTATCTAATGACACGCTTATTATTTTAATGTTTGAAATTGCAAATATCCTTAAAATAATTAGCTTTTCAGAAACTGAATTTAAAGACCCCGAAAGGTATACACTCAAATTATACGAAACTTTAATACTTAATCGCCTTCATTTCAAAGGCATATTGGAATGGCTATCATTAACTTGCCTATTAAATCTATCGAATATTGAAATAATTAAAATTTTATTTATCTGTAAATCAGTAAGTTAATTAAACACAACTACAAAAGACTATAAAATCTATAGATATTATATACTAATTTTTATATTTGCATATATAATCATTAACTAAACAAGTGTTAAACCATTAAAAACTCAAGTGATGTCTGTTTATTTTCAATATCCTGCCATAGCTGAATATCCAAACTTGATTGAGGTCATAACTTCTCAAGTGAAAGATCAGAAAAAAATAAAAGATGAAGATACTTTAAATGATGAACAGGTAAAAGAACTGAGTGATTTTTTAGCGCTTAAATCAGTTTAATAAATACGGCCAGTTGACCGATTGGAAGGTTGGGGTTTCATAAACCCATGTACAATGGTTCGAATCCATTACTAGGCCGCTAAGTGTATCTCAAGCACTTAAAACCTGATTATGCTCAAATCAGGCAAGATTTGGTTATCTTATATTTGTTTTGTTGTTAGCAAAGGCTATTCGCGATGGATAGCCTTAACTTTTTTAAAGAAATTCAGCTAGATGATGTAAATACCTTGACCTTAAGGTTTCATTTTGAATAAAAAGATTTCAGGATAGTTTTATTGAGAAGTAAATCCTTTATTTCTTCTGGTTGTAAAATCTAAAATATTTTTTTTAAGGCAAAACATTTTATTTTATTCATGGTTATCTATATAATTCACATTATACTAATCTATTACAGATTAATTTGTTTGGTTTAAAAAAGGGATTTATGGATATGAATCCCTTTTCTTTTGTGCAAATTTTTAAAGGCTTATATTCGTTGTACGAAATCAATTCCCATAATTGTGAACAGAAAACATTTTCTTTCTTCATTTATTGCTGCTGCAACGGTCATGCCTGCATTTAAAACATTAGCTAAAACAGTTGCAAATGAAGGTTCATCTTTTAAAATTCCACCGTATCTAAAACAAGGTGACATGATCGGTATCACCAGTCCTGCAGGTTATATCAATGCTGAACAAATTCAGCCATCAGTTCTGCTTATGCAAAGCTGGGGGTTCCAGATTAAAATTGGCGAAACTATTGGGAAACGTGATTTTACCTATGGCGGAACTGATAAAGAAAGGTTAGCTGATTTTCAAAAAATGCTCGATGATCCAGGTATTAAGGCCATTATGTGTGCCCGTGGAGGTTATGGTTTTATCCGGATTATTGATCAGCTTGATTTTTCATCATTTAAGAAATGGCCTAAATGGATTATCGGCTTTAGCGATATCACTGTGCTGCATTGCCATCTGACTAAGAATTATGGCATTGCCTCAATTCATGCGAAAATGTGCAACAGTTTCCCGGATAACTGGGCAAAGGCCGAACCCATTCAGATTGAAACCATTTTATCCATAAAAAGTGCATTAACGGGTGAGCAAATGGGTTATGCTGCCCCGGCTAATTCAAACAATCGGTTAGGAAAGGTTGATGGAATTTTAGTCGGCGGTAATTTAAGCATCATTGAAACATTGGCCGGAACTGATTCTGATTTAGATACCAAAGATAAAATGCTGTTTATTGAAGATACGGGCGAGTACCTTTACAGCATTGACCGGATGCTTTGGAATTTAAAAAGAAGTGGTAAACTGAAAAATTTAAAAGCGCTCATTATCGGTGGCTTTAAAGTTAAACCTGATGATGCAGACGAAGAGTTTGGTAAAACCATCTACGAAATTGTTCTTGAGAAAGTTACAGAATACAAATACCCTATTGCTTTTGATTTCCCTGTTGGTCACCAGCGAAATAATTATGCGCTAAAATGCGGTGTAAATCATGTGTTAGAAGTGAACGAGCTTGGCTCAGTATTAAGAACAGTTTAACTCAACTCTTGGCATCTGAATTTGTTAAGATATCAAATGAGCATATTTAAGATTGAATTTTGTTTAAATGTTCCTTTTCAAAAGAAAGATGAAAGCCCTTATAATCCCGAATTCGTAGCAAAAATAAAAGCAAGTATGAAAAGTGCTGAAAAAGGCAATGTTATCAGGATTAAAGATTCCAAAAATATATGAGGAATATTTTATAGCAGTTGAAAAACAAGCCAAAGAAAGATTTGGAAGTTCAATTTAAATCTGGCGACAAAGCACCTATTAAAAGAATACATCCTTACCGTTACTATTGTCTCTGGTCTAGGTCATTATGGCGATAAATAATGCTAAACCGTTTTCACTTCATCTTCTGCATAATCTTCAATGTCTGTGATATAATTGTTAATCAGCAGGAAATCAAATAAAGGCTTCGCTTCTGGAGTAACAGGCATATTGGAAGTAGTAACCACCTCATTTGTCTTTTTATCAAGATAAGGATAAGCAAATAACCGGACATTCGTATTAAACATATCATTCACGTAGCTTAAAAGCTGACCGGAATAATTCTCGCCTTTAAAATTAGTGGAGTTAAATACAAATTTCAGGTTGTTAATGTTTGTTGCTAAACCTACGCTTTTGGGTTTACACCGGGCCAGGTATTTGGCTAAACGATTGTGCCTGGTAAAGTTGGATACAATCACAATATTACCCGTATCGCACATTTCCTGCGCACGTTTAGCCACTGATTCCAGGTCAATATCATCAGGTGTTTCCTGTTCATCAGTTAAAACATTGGTTAATAAAACTTCAATCATCACCGCGAGATTCCCCTCCTCTACCTGATTGGTACGTTTAAACTGATCGGTGGCCTTATTAAACAGATTGAAGTTTGGCAATGATTTCTGGCCGTATTTGGTTCTCAAAATCATGATATCCTTCTTATATAATAAATCCTTAGCCTGGCGGGGATGTGCATCAGCATCAAAAATGGCTGCTGCTGAAAAATCTTTCATAATCATGTAAAGATTAAGCAAGATATTATCTACTTCAGGAAAGGCGGGGCCTTTAACGGAAATTAAATCTATTTCTACCGAGCCTATGGTAAGGTTATCCGCTAAAGATTCAACCATTAACTTCGGATCCTGATAATGATAAAAAGCAGCGTAAAGCAAATTCACCCCAATAATTCCCAGTACACGTTGCTGCATATTAACATCTGTATCCAGCAATCGGACGTGAAAGAATATTTCATTTGGCAAACCTCCGGGTTCATTCTGAAAGCGAATACCCACCCATCCGTGAGGTTCATTCGTACGTTTATAATTGAGCGTGGTTACCGTATCGGCAAAGGCAAAGAAGGTTCTGCTTTCATATTTCTCACCAGATAGCCGCTCATTCAATAAACCAAATTCATGATCAAGCATCTGAAGGAGCCTGTTCTGGGAAACATATCGTCCGTTTGATTCTGCACCATAAATGGCATCACTAAAAGTCATGTCATAAGCCGACATGGTTTTGGCTACTGTTCCGGATGCTGCACCGGCGTTAAAGAAGTTCCTGGAAACTTCCTGTCCGGCACCGATCTCGGCGAAGGTACCGTAAATTCTGGGATCGAGGTTTATTTTTAATGCTTTACGTTTAGTATCCAGGATTTCTCTTGCCATGGCGCAAAAATAATAAAAATCATTAGTTCATTGGTATTATTGGCCTATTTGTTTAATTACGGTTCATAATGAACTTTTCTATAATCTATATCCTAAAATAAAATAAGGTTAGCACCATCCGGTACTAACCTTATAAAACCTAAACTATGATGAATCCTTTTCAGGAATTCTAGATATTATGATACTACAATTTCCCTGTGTTTCAATTTAGCATCATCCTTTTTACTGATGTTGATGTTTAAAATTCCATCTTTATATTCAGCACTGATGTTATCACCATCTGCAGTATCTGGCAAATTAAATGAGCGTGCAAATGAGCTGTAGTCAAATTCTCTACGGGTAAAATCTTTGGCTACCTGGGTTTCGTCCTTTTTAACTTCTGCCCAAACAGAAAGTGTGTCTTTTTTCAGGTTGATCTGAAAATCTTCTTTTTTTAATCCCGGCGCAGCCAATTCAATTACATAAGCCATTTCATTTTCGTAAATATTGACGTTTGGTGACTGGCTGATCATTTTGTTTTTAGTTACAGCGTCGCTAAACAATGAATCAAAAACATTGTTAAAGTAAGGAGCTGTGTTGCGGGTTCTGTTGTTAAAATTTACAAGTGTCATATCTCTAATTGTTATTTTTTTAATTGATATTAACCCTTATTCAACTTATATACCAAACCAAAATTTTATGATTTTAAAGACATTATGGCAAAAATTTACAAACAACAAAGACAAATTGTCAGAAATAAGATCTTTTTCAGACAAATTCAACTATAAAACTAATATTCACTTGCGGTTTATAGACTTTGATATGATGGGCCATGTAAATAATTCTGTATACTTTACTTACCTGGAAATAGCCAGAACCAAGTATTGGGAAGAGATTGTAAAATGGGATTGGAAGAAAACAGGAATTGTAATCGCTCATGCTGAACTGGATTATATTTTACCAATTGTCATGCATGATAAAATTGCAGTTCATGTTAAAACTTCGAGGATTGGACTAACCAGTTTCGATTTGGAATATCAAATTGTAAAACTTAAGGGCACTGAAGAAATAATTTGCAGTAAAGGCAAAACGGTTTGTATTGCGGTTGACTATAATACCAAAAGACCGACAACCATACCTGAAGCTGAAAAACAAAAGATGCTGGGGTTTGAGCAGTTAACTTAAAAGTAAGTCGTTGTGCTGAATTTTGTTTCAGCATCTTAATGATGATAAAACATATTAAGCCCCTGAATCAAGTTCAGGGTGACGAACTACATTAATCTGGCATAATCTTTCCGGGATTTAAAATTCCATTCGGATCAAAAACACTTTTAATACCCCGCATCAGGTTTAAATGAATTTCAGAATATTTGATGGGCATAAATTCTTTTTGAACCAAGCCAATTCCATGTTCACCGGATAATGTTCCGCCTAAAGCTGTTGTCAATTCAAAAATTTCAGTAATACCAAATTTCAGTTTATCTTTCCAGTCTTCATCGCTCATCCCAGCTTTAATAATATTCACGTGCAGGTTTCCATCGCCGGCATGACCATAACAAACGCTTTCGAAGCCATATTTAGAACCAATTTCTTTAATTCCGCTGATTAATTTTGGTAATGCTGCACGAGGAACGACCGTATCTTCTTCTTTATAAACAGAATTGGCCTTAACCGATTCAGCCATTGTTCTGCGCATCCGCCACAATTCTTCCTTTTGAGCTGCAGTATCTGCAAATAATACTTCAGTACAATTGTGTTCTTCCAAAACGATGTTTGCTTTCTCACAATTCTTAAAAATATCATCCAAATCATCGCCATCAAACTCAATCATTAATAAGGCGGCCACTTCATCTTTCAAATCAAATTTGATATCGTCAAATTGAATTACCCACTCCACTCCTTTCCGTTCCATAAATTCCAGGGCCGATGGCGTAATTCCAGCTCTAAAAATGGCCGAAACCGCTGCACAGGCATCCTCATTGGTACTGAAAGATCCCATCATTAAAACAGACTGACCAGGTTTTGGTAAAAGCTTGGTCACGATTTTGGTTACCACCCCCAAAGTACCTTCTGATCCAATCATAAGTTGCGTCAGGTTATAGCCTGATGCATATTTTAACGTATTGGCACCTGTCCAGATGATGTCTCCATTAGGCAAAACCACTTCCAGGTTTAAAATGTATTCACGGATGGTTCCGTATTTTACTACCCTTGGTCCGCCAGAACCATGTGCCACATTTCCTCCAATAAAGCAAGAACCTTTACTACTCGGGTCTACCGGATAAAGCAATCCCTGTTCTGCTACTGCATTAATAAAATCTTCTGTAATCACACCAGGTTCAACTGTTGCCTGCAAGTTTTCAGTATCGATATTGATGATAGATTTAAACTTTTCCATGGATAAGGAAATACCACCAAAAATCGGCAGAGCAGCACCGCTTAAGCCCGTTCCCCCACCTCGTGGCGTTACCGGAACATGATGGTGGTTACAGATCTTGAGCAAAGCAGACACTTCTTCGGGAGAGGTTGGCTTTACCACCACCTCCGGTTGAAAATGTAAATCTTCCGTTTCATCATGACTGTATTGATTTAAACTTTCTGCATCAGTAAAAACCTTTTCATCACCCAGGGCTGATTTAATTTCAGCTAAAATTGCGGCATTTATTTTGGTAAAAATCATTTTATCGGGCTGAATTATAGGATAACTGTACAAAAGAATGCCCAATTTGTCCGGGCATTGGCGGGTTTAATTTTTTTACACTCACACTTACATGTTGCACAAAGGGATAAATATCGATCACTTTGGAAATAATATTTTTTAAAACCGTTTCCAGAAGCTTTTGCGTATTTTTCATTTCATTCAAAACAATAGTATTTAAATCTTCATAGTTAACGGTTTGAGCAAGTTCATCATCAAAGCCCTGAGGTGTAAATTCCGTTTCCAGATCGATTATAAAATGATTTCCGGTTAACTGTTCTTCCGGATAATAACCGTGCAGCGCAAAGCATTTGATATCTTTTAGGGCAACGGTTTGTTTGAATTGATTCATGTATGTTTTGTATGCTGCAAAATTAAATTTTTATTCATGAATATCACGCCCCTTACCGTAAATTGTTACCTTTGAAAGGAAAGCTATTTCTTAACCAGCGTATAAGAATGATATGAGCAAATCAGCAAAAAAAGACCTTTATGAGGCACCAGATTACTATTTATTGGATGAATTATTAACCGACGAACATAAATTAATTCGTTCTACCGCAAGGGAATGGGTAAAAAAGGAAGTCAGTCCGATCATAGAAGATTATGCGCAACGGGCAGAATTTCCTAAACATTTAATTAAAGGTTTAGCAGAAATCGGTGCATTCGGACCAACTATTCCGGTGGAATATGGCGGCGCAGGTTTGGATTATACCGCTTATGGAATCCTGATGCAGGAAATTGAACGTGGCGACTCCGGGATTCGCTCTACGGCCTCCGTTCAGGGTTCTTTGGTGATGTATCCGATTTATGCTTATGGAACTGAGGAACAGCGTAAAAAATATCTTCCAAAATTAGCCAGTGGTGAAATGATGGGCTGTTTTGGATTAACTGAACCCGATCATGGTTCAAACCCTGGCGGGATGGTAACGAATATTAAAGATGCCGGCACTCATTATATATTAAATGGTGCTAAAATGTGGATCAGTAATGCGCCCTTTGCGGATATTGCTGTGGTTTGGGCTAAAGATGAGGCTGGTAAAATTCGTGGGATGGTTGTAGAGCGAGGAATGGAGGGATTTTCTACACCCGAAACGCACAACAAATGGAGCTTACGTGCATCTGCAACAGGCGAACTTGTTTTCGATAATGTTCAGATTCCGAAAGAAAATGTTTTTCCGGAAATCAGTGGATTAAAAGGACCATTAGGTTGTTTAAATCAGGCGCGTTATGGCATTGCATGGGGCGCCTTAGGTGCAGCGATGGATTGTTATGATACTGCTTTACGTTACTCAAAGGAGCGTGTTCAGTTCGGAAAACCAATTGGCGGTTTTCAGCTTCAACAAAAGAAACTGGCCGAAATGGTGACTGAAATTACCAAAGGTCAGTTGTTGGTTTGGCGCCTGGGTACGCTAAAAAGCGAAAACCGCGCTACGGCTGAACAAATATCAATGGCTAAACGAAACAGTGTAGAGATTGCATTGGATATTGCCCGCAACGCCCGCCAGATGCTTGGCGGAATGGGCATCACCGGTGAATATTCGATAATGCGTCACATGATGAACCTCGAATCGGTGGTAACCTACGAAGGAACGCATGATATTCACCTACTGATTACAGGAATGGATGTGACCGGATTGAATGCGTTTAAATAACAAAAGATTTAAAAATTAAGTTAATGAAAGATTTTAAAAAATATACCTACATACCTGCAACACCTGAAGAAGTTTATTTAGCACTGACCAAAGATATCAGCATTAAGCTCTGGACTGGTGCTGAAGTAGAATTTGAGGAAAAACCAGACACCGAATTTTCTTTCTGGGATGGTGATATCGTTGGTAAAAACCTGGAATTTGAAACCAATAAAAGAATTGTGCAACAATGGTATTTCGGCGAAGATGCTGAACCTTCCATTGTAACCATCAAACTTCATGAAGACAAAAAAGGTACTTCTTTAGAGTTTAAGCAGACCAATATCCCAGATGCGGATTATAAAGACTTTACCGAAGGAATAGATGAATATTTTCTTGGCGGTCTGGTAGATTTCTTTGACGAATAAAACATAAAGTTAAGCGGGCTGTTTAGTTTTTAACCAATTTATAACGTCATGAACAGAACTGTTGGACTCATATTAATCATTGCTGGCATTGCCATGCTGATCTGGACCGGCTTCTCCTATACTAAAAAAGAAAAGATAGTGGATGCGGGTCCAATTCAAATTTCTGCAGACAGACAAAAGTCTGTGAACTGGCCTCCTTACGCAGGTGGTATTATTTTAGTGGCTGGTGTTATTGTATTCATCGCATCTGGAAAGCGAAAATAGCTTGCCTTTCTTCTTGATCTCTTCATTTTCTTCCTGTCTCCTATTAAGCAAATGCGTTACGTTTGTAACAAATCTGGTCGGCTTATATTTTATTGCAACAATGTAGCGATAAATAGATTTTTTATTTTGCAACATAGTTGCAATTGTATATCTTAGTGCTGTTGCAACCGGGGATAAGCCGAAACCCCGTAACCACCAGTAGGCATCATATTTAATCACTTATGTTATGAAAAATCAATCAGAAAAAATCACATTGAGCTTAGAAGACCTTCAGTTAGAAAGTTTTGTAACCAGTATTGACAGTGAAGTTGCGATGCGTTTATCAGGTGGTTTAGGTAATGTATCAGAACCTACGCACACAGAACAAACAGATGACCATCATACCCCACCGGTAAGATGCACCACGGTAATCTGCTAGTTAATTAATTCAATTTCAAGGCGCCAATTTGGCGCCTTGTTTATTCTTCAACACATAAAAAGCCACTCTTTATCAACAGGCGGATTTGCAACACAATTTTTTGATTGATTTGTTCCTTTTCAGTAGCCGGCTTAAAATATTCGCTGGTAATTTTATCAATTAATTTGCCTATTTTCATTTTACCATTGATCAAAGATTTAACGATGATGGCTGGAAAAATTCCGATTTTAATTTCTTCTACACCACTTTCATGGCTATATAAAAGAAGCTTATTGCCGTTTTCATCTTCTCCAAAATATTGTACATGATCATTCAGTTTTAAACTCAGCGCAATGAAATCGGAATCTGATTTTTGACTGGCACTTTCTGCATTTTTTTTGAGGTAAATGTTTCGTTGCTGATAACTAAAATAACCTTTATGAAGTTTCCATAGCTTCAACAGCTCTGATTCCAACCGGAATGATTGCATAATTGCTTCATGCGCTCCCTCTATCTGGCTGATTCTGACAGATAACACCTCACTAAACTCATCAATATTCTTTACTTCATACAGTGCACCAATGCTGACACCTAACAGATCAAGTTTTCCAATAGTTTTTTTGAAGTATGATGAAAAAATCTTCCGTTTAATATCAACCGTTGAGAACCTTCCTTCCAGATTGATTGTTTTTGCAGGTTTGGGTAAAGCTGGTTTTGCCACTGAATCGGATTGATCGCCAGCTATCAGCTGTAAAAGCATATAACCTACACCTGCTTTTCCGGAGAAAAGGCCATAATCATCGGCTCCGCATGATAGGTATTCGCTGTAGCTGTTTGTTTTTCGATATTGTTTAATGGCTCCGTCAATCGCATTACAAATATGATCAGCTATTCCGTCTCTGTCCTTATTGTACATCAAAAACGGAATCATTCCGGTATAGCCGCTTACCAAAGTGAAATCTGGCCGGGGTTTTTTTTGAAGATCTGATAAACATTTTTCAAGTGCCCGGTTACACTGCTTAGAATAGATGTTTTTTTGAGTGAGCGCATATGCAAGACTCCTTGATAAACCCACTCCTGCCGCGCCATGTGCCCAGGCATTTGCCCCTGCCATATCTGAAATAAAAGTTTCCAGTTGCCAGAGATGTGCGTCTGGTTTTGAAAGTTCATAATTACCCATCCGCAAATCAAGCCAGTTATTCGCCGGGGCATGATAATATTGCATTTCATAAGCCAACGCTTCTTCCGCCAGATACAACAAACCTGGTTCATCGAAATACATGCTCAATTGCATAAGACAATATGCAATACCTGATGCCCCGTGAGAAAACCCGGTCATGCTATCGTATGCCTTTTTCGATTGATGATAATCCCATTTCAAACCCATCTCTGATACCCGTGCTTCCTGAATCAACCGGTCTAAGAGCAAACGGATCAATTGTAAAACTTGTTCATTTTGGCTGTGGTGATAAAGTAGAGTGAATACCAGCAAATTACCTGTATAGCCACTTAATAAATCGGCTTTCAGTAATTTCGTACTGAATTGGTTCTGGTTGGACAATGTTAAAAGCAATGCATTATCCAGGTATTTCTGAATTCCTGTTACCTCATAAATTTTTAAATTTGTATAAATCACTCCACCAAGGCCAGTGTAGAATGCAAAAAAACTGGGTTTGAGAATGGCCTCAGATTTCATCATTCTGCTCATCATTTTATCAATTAAACTGATGTGCGTTTCGCTTTGATCAAAGCGATAAAGTTCAAGAAAGAATAAGGCAATGCCGCAATTGCCATTAAAAATATCATAGCTTTCCTGGAAGGCATATTCATCTGGATTGATGTAATAAGGCGTTGGCCACCAGGCTTCATCTGCTGTTTCTTTTTTATTTAAGCGCAAATCATTTTTTATTTCATGAAGATGATTGATGAAAACTTCAATCTGAGCAGTTGTAAACATAGATTTTAATTTGAATGATACACTTGGAAAATATATTCGATGCAGGTTTTGATCACATACATCAGGTAAGCTTCTTCCTGATTGGCAATGCCCAGTCGATTATTGGTCATGTGTATCAGGCTTGAAACAATTTCCTTGAACTTAAATTCATCAAATTCTGCTGTTTGGTACTGATCCATAACTTTCTGGCTGCAAGTCATGTATTTTGCTAAACCATTATGGAGATTGTTTGTAGCCAGTTCTTCCCAGAAAGAAGCAGCTGCCAGGCAAACAATTTCTTTTTTTGATAAAAATGCCTGCTCAAATTGGTGAAGCCAAAATGCCTTTTCATGGTCATTAGAAAAATCTGAACGGTAAAGTTTTGGTAACCATCCATTTATAAAAAAATCACATAACCTGATGATTTTGTCAGGCTTTAATCCGGCACAGAATAATAGAACCAGGTGAAGCTTTACCGCCTGTAAAGTAACCTGACTGCTTTTTTCCCTCATCAGTAACCAGTTTAAAACATAGGTAGATGAAGCGGCAAAATGCTGTTCTGCCCAGGCGATACTTTCCCCGTTCCCATAACGGCTGATTTCCTGCTCGTATTCAACGGACAGAACTTTTTCCACCCTGAAAGATGCGCTTTGAAAATGACAAAGATCTTTACATAAAACACTGGTCATCTGTTCATGGTAAAACGGGTTGGCATGAAGCCTCAACCGAATATGACTTCCTCCTTCCCAATAGCGGATAAAGAACCAGGGCGACTCAGTAAAAAAACAAGATTTCCATTGACTGATGAACGGGGCAATGGCCTGTTTCAGAAGCTCATCAGCATTTCCGGTATAATAAATATGCAGACTAAGCCAGGTATAACTGATGGGGTTGATTGTGCTATTCATTATACCACTGCATTAAATACTCTTTAACTCCACTTTCCAGAGGTGCCGGAAGTACCTCTTCTATGGTGATGTTATTTCCGGCTCTTGCTAAAAGTCGTTTAAACATAGACACAAACAGTGGCTTATCTAAAGCTAAATATTGTGGTTTATAGTCATCATGCAAGCCCTCTTTTTTGTTGATTTCGCCATCTACAGCCTTGTTTTGATAAGCACGTTTTCTTAGAAATAAAAAGAATTTTATTGGTATTTTGTGCAATTCGAACCAGTTATGTAAGCGAATAAAATAATCAAAATCCTCCTCCGTTGTTTGCTGAACAGGGATTACAGTAGTTTTTATTCTCCATGTTTTTCTCCTGATAATTACTGTTTCTTCAAATGTGATTCTCGGCAGCAGGTAAACGTCAGGCACTGAATTTGCAAATCTGCCTAGATCATACTGATCTATCAGCTGGATAAAAGGCTGTAATGAAATCCTCGCATCAGGATTAAAGTGGGCCAATAACTGGTATAAGTTGGAACGGTTATAAAAAGATTCCAAACTCAAATCATAACTGTAGAGTTCATGATCATTTAGCCATAGTTTAAGGTTGTTCGTTTCCGAATCAAGGCAAACCCTTAAATCACCAACATTAATTTGCTGATCTGCCGGATAGATATTATTTCCAGAGGGAAGCGTCAGCTCGCGACTGAGCAAAGGAGGGTGAATGTTTGCGTTAAAGGTTGAGGCATCATTTAGTTCAGCTTTAATTACTTCTAGATTTAATGACGCATTCTGAGTAATAAAATCTTCCTGTATTTTTGAATCAAACAAAGACAGAAATCTTCCGCTTACCTTTCCCATCCCAGGTAAAAGCGAATTGATTACCCCATAAAGCTGGTCTTTTTTTTTGCAGGCATAAAATTGTACAAAAGCACCTGCTGATAATATTTTCCCAAGATCCGGTGGAACAGGTAAATCTGCAAAAAAATCAGCACTCAGGTTTAATGTATCATTTAAAATCGTTTGCTGCTCCAGTTTGGCCAGAATAGCTGTTTTCCATGGCATTAGATCTGCAAATGCCTGATCATTCTGATTTATCTGCTCCTTTTCGGGCTTTTTAACATAAAAATAGTAATCCCGGTAAAACTCGGTGATTTTTATCTTTTCATATTTGGGATAGTGCTTGATATAAAAATTGCGCATTTTGATACGCTCTTTTCGCATCACATCCAGCGGCAGCAGAAATTTGGCAAGCGCGTTGGTTTTAGAAGCAAACTCAGCTATCCCTTTTTCGGACAATACTTCAGTTTCACTTGTAAAACAATCTTCAAAAAAAATATTACGTGCCGAGAAATAGTAAGGAATAAAGTTGTTTGTTAAAAAGGCCTCTTGATGTTGAAATTCTTTTTCTCTGATGATTTTTTTCTCCTCAGCACTCGTATAGTATGGTAAGTTTGCTTCCTTTTGTAATGGAAGAAAAGTGCTGTTCACTGCTCTTTCTGCCTGTTGTAAAAGAACATAGCGTTCATCAGTTCCTGCTGCTGAATAACTTTCACGGTGGACTTGCAATATTTCGAAAAGGCTGATTAAGGGCTTTACCAAGTGGTTTTTCTCTGGTACAGATTTAAAAAACGCCAATAGTTTTACGTCCCAGTTTTCATCCATCCCTGTAAAGCCAAAGCCTGTCTCGAACAAGCCGGTGTTGATCAATTTTATAACATAAGCTTTAATGCTTTCGTGGACGGCATTTTCTACGTGTTCTGACAGATATTTGATTAATTCTGCTAAAGTAACTGATTGGTGGTTTTGATGAAAATAATTGACAATCAACAGCTGCAGGCCATTTGCAGGCAATTGTTGAAAGGATTCAATGTTGTTGAAATTAGTCAGGAATTGTATTTTATCACCTTTGATTTCTGCTGTGATATTAATTTTAAGCAATAAATATTCATTCAATACCGGATGCTGCCTCAGTATGGATCGTAAGTATTCGAAGAGAATATTGTTCAGCTTCAGCTTACTCTGAACTTTAGGATTTTTATTTGGATGGTTTACCGGGTGAGTACTGGTAGTCATCACGCCAGTAAAGGTAAAACTGCTAAATGGCGACGTTTTGAAAGCCATCCGGCTGAGATACCGCAATACACTAAATTCCATTCGCAGCTCTTTTTGCTTAAAATTTTCCGGGTCTTTTGTGACAAAGTTTTTCAGTTGGGTATAAAGCACCGGGCTGGATAACATTAAGCCATTTTGCAACGCAGGGTTTAGTGCCATTTGCTGAACAATTTTTTGATGTAATACTAATTCGTGGTTAAATAGCTTCTTGTTTACCTCAGAAAAACTGTTAATCAGGGTTTCGTTTAAGAGGTAAGCTTCAAAAGATTCAGATAATGACTTAGAATTCAATCCTTTAATAAGAGTCGATTGTTCTGCATCTACCCGCTTGTCATTAAATATTTTTCTTTTAAGATTAATTAACTGTTGCCTCAATTGATCATCGGTTTGTTCACTGATGATCGGAAATAAGGCATCACATAGAGTATTTTTTAATTCTTCCCTTTTTTTGAGGTGGTCACGGTGTGTTTCTATCAACTTTTCGCCCTGATGAAATGTAAGCTGATTGAATACATTGTGGTTAAGATTCGCATATCGAACTAAGGAATAAGGGAAAATTCTGACTGACATAAGATGGTTATAGGTTAATGGAAGATCATTGGCCGAGTTCAAGCTGATTTTTGATCAGGTGGTAATAGTGTCCTTTGATTTGAAGTAGTTGCTGATGTGTACCAACTTCTCTAATTTCACCTTGCTGAAGCACCACAATTTGGTCTGCATTTTTTACCGTACTAAGCCTGTGGGCGACAATCAGCACCGTTTTACCCTGAAAAAAAGTGTTGAGATTATTTACGATGGAAAGTTCATTCTGTGCATCTAATGAATTAGTGGCCTCGTCAAGAAAAATGTAATCCGGATTACGGTAAATCATTCTGGCGATTAATAAGCGTTGTTTCTGGCCTTCACTTAAGCCAAATCCATCTCTACCCACAACGGTTTCATAGCCGAAGGGCATTTTCAGAAAAAAAGCATGCATGTTGGCCATTTTAGCTGCCTCATGAAGACGATTAAAATCTTTAACCTCGGCACCAGCAAAAATATTATTGGCGATGGTATCCATAAACACATATCCATCCTGCATCACTACACCGCAATGTTTTCGCCATGATCTGGCATTAATGGCTTCGATTTTTTGCGTGCCAACTTCAATGCTGCCTGCGGAAGAAGCATAAAATTTAAGTAAAAGCTTAATTAATGTTGTCTTCCCGCTGCCACTGGTCCCTACAATAGCTGTTACTTTTCCGGCTGGAATGTTCAAACTGACATTTTTTAATACCTGTGCACTGTGTTTACCCCCGTATTGGAACGATACCTGATTCAGCACAATATCTACCGGCCCATCCCCATTCAATTCCTCATCCACACCAAAATCTTCTTCAGTTTCTTGTTGCACTTCATCTATACGCAATAAACTGAATGCTGCATTTTGCGAAACCCTCGAAAATTCCACCAACTGATTTACTGGAGCATTTAACTGTCCACAGATATAGGTGATGGCCAGCATGCCGCCCAATGTTACCTGGTCATGGATCACCAGCATGGCTGCAGCATAAGTGATCAGCACGTTCTTAACCTCATTAATAAAAGCACCAACTCCCTGCATCCGTTGATCAAGTTGCAATGCTTCAAGTTTGAGATCGAAAGATTGATCTTGTAATCCTTCCCAAAGCTGTTTTTTTTCATCTTCACTCCCCGTTAATTTGATTTCCTGCATGGCATAGAAAATTTCCAGGAGCAGTTGCTGGTTGGCAGAAAGTACCTTAAACTTTTTCTGATCAATCATTTTTCGCTTCTGTTGAAAAGAGTTAGACCAGATTACGCTGATGCCAGCACCGACAATAAACAGCAGAAAAATCTGCCAGTTGTAATGAAGCAAAACGCCACCAAGTACAATTAAGGTAATTGCCGATAAAATAAAATTGATGAGTGAATTGGTCAGGAACTCCTCTATGCGCTGATTATCATTCACACGCTGCATATTATCTCCCGCCTGCCGGTTATCAAAAAATGAAAAGGGCAATTTCATCAGCTTCGCCAGAAAATCTTTCAGCATGGTGATGCTCGTTCGGGCACCAATTCTAAATAACAATCTTCCCCGTACAAAATCCATCAGCATCCGGCCAGAAAAAAGCATGAGCTGTCCTAAACAAATCAGCAATAACAAATTGGTGTTTTTTCCTTGAATGCCCTTGTCTACGATCATTTGGGTTAGCAAAGGAATCACGAGTGAGAAACCACTAGCCAACGCCAAACTCACCGCTATCGGGAACCAGCCTTTCCGGTGTAATTTCAGGTAAGGAACCAGGTTCCACAATGAAGTTTTATGCTCAGGCTTGCTATCCATTTCATGAAATGAACGGGTTGTCTCTAATAACAATACCCGGCCAATCTGTGTATCATCATTAATATTCCAGCCCGATAAAAATGCAGCTGTATCTAATTTTATTTTACTGTTAAGCGCCGGATCTGCAAGATAGACTGATTCATCATTTACTTCATAAACCACCACATAATGTTCTTTTTGCCAGTGCACTATGCAAGGCATGGGCAATCTATTCAGTTTATTAAATTCCAATTCTGCAGCCATGGTTTTGAAGCCAATGTTTTCTGCGGCATCAGTTAAATCAAGCATCGTAGTGCCTTGCTTCCCGATTTTGCAGAGCTTTCTTAAATGCTGCATGGAAAAATTCTTACCATGATAGCCGGCAACCATTTTAAGGCAAACCGGACCACAATCCATGGCATCTGGCTGCTTATAAAAAGGATACTTTCTCCTGCGGATAAAATCTTTAAGCATGATTAATTTCAAAAATTGTAAATGCAATGCAGTTGCAAATATGTAAAATATAATGCAACTTTGGTGCATTATTAAATTAATCTTTGAATGAAAAAAACCAACATTGCCATTTGGCAAATGCTGATAAAAAAAGAGTTATTGGTGATTTACCGGAACAAGACAATGCTCATCTCCACAGTAATGATCTGGACACTTTTTATGGCGGCTGCCATTTGTACATACTTAGATTATCAATCAGCGCACAAACAAAGAATTGAAGCCAACACAATTTTCAGGCAGCAATGGGCGCATCAACAACGCAATCCACATGATGCGGCACACTTTGGCACCTACCTTTTTAAATCGATCAATCTGTTAAATGTATTTGATACCGGATTAGATGATTATGCCGGGAATACCTATCGTATTGAAGCCCATGTGCAACACGAACCTGATGCAGCAAATGCGGAAGGAAATGACAGCTCCATGCGTTTCGGCAGGCTCACACTTGCTTTGATTTTGCAATTGCTCATTCCGCTGCTCATCCTCTTTACCACAGCAACCAGCATAACCATAGAAAAAGAACAGGGTACATTGAAAATGCTGCTGGCTCAGGGATTAAGCACTTCAAGGTTAATATGGGTTAAGGCTATTTCAAGTTATCTTTTCATCATAACAGTGGTTTTGCCAATCTTTTTACTGATGATCATGATGCTATTGATCTCTCCCGGATCTGACGTACTGCTCACCAGATTACTTTGGATGATATTGGCATTTCTATTGTATTTTTTATTCATTGCCTTGCTGGGCATACTGATTTCAGCCTGGAGTGGTAATTCAGGAAAGGCACTTTTAACCGCGTTGAGCTGCTGGATATTAATGAGCATTATTTCGCCGAAATTACTCACCGGAATTGCCGATCGCAGCTATCCGCCAATGTCTCGCGCCGCTTTTACGGACCTTGTTGAACAAGGATACAGAATGGGACTTAACGGCCATGATCCCTATGCAGAACGTGGGGAACGTTTCGTTCATCATATTCTTAAAAATTACCATGCAGACTCCGTTAGCGAGCTTCCTTTTAATATTGAGGGTTTAACTTTTCAATACCATGAGGATTATCGTAATATGGTGTTTAACCATTATCTGGCACAGGTAGCACAACAGTTTGATAAACAACAAAACTTTTTAACGATAGCGGGAGTCTTTAATCCGTTTCTTTCTATCAAACGGATTTCGATGGCCCTCTCTGGTACCGACTATTATCATCATCAGTACTTTTTTAAACAGGCGCAAACTTACCGCAATCATTTAATTAAAAAGCTGAATCTGCAGCTCGCCATGCACAGTAAAGATGTAAAGGGAGAGTATATCCTAGGTCCTAAGTATTTTGCAGGGCTTCAAAACTTTGATGATCAGCTTCCACCTGTCCATAAGGTGATCCAGTTAAACCAGATTGGACTATATGCTATCGCCGGATGGATTCTGCTGCTCGCTGCATTGATCCAGTTTATTGCTTCACGTTCTTTAGCCCGCCATTATGAACCTGCTTAAAATCGTATTTACATTTGAACTGCGCATGCTTCTCAGACAGCGATTGGTATTGTGCTTAATTTCTTTCTTCTTTCTAACCGGTCTTTACAGCATTTATGATGGTTACCATTTAACCACAAAACAACTTACGGCTATAGATAGTCTGGAACAAAATTACGATCAGAAATTTAAGGAACTGGCTAAAAATTTCACCGCAGATACCACTACATCAGCAGGAAAAACCAGCTATGCACAGGCAGGAATTCCAGCTGTGATTGAATACCGGAATCCGCTGAATGCGGTACACAGACCAGCAACACTAACCTCACTATCTGTAGGTCAAAGGGATCTGTTGCCTTATTATGAGGTGATTACCAGAAAACGAAATGTAGTAAATGCACCAAATGCTGAAATTGCAAACCCGGAAATGCTGGCAGCCGGAAACTTTGATCTCGCCTATGTGATCATTTACCTTTTTCCACTATTGGCTATCGCATTGTCATATAATACCTGGTCGAAAGAGAAAGAACAACAAACTGATCGCCTATTGGCTGTTCAGGGAAAGCATCTTGAACACATCATTATTTATAAACTTGGCTTCCGTTTTACCGTGGTGACTTTATTGGCCTGGTTGCTGAGTGCTATCGGAATCATAAGTGATTCGCAGCTCAGCTCTTTTAACCTGACAACTTCCTTATTATGGTTTTTTACCGTTACAGCCTATTTGGCGTTCTGGTTTTCAATCTGTTTAATCCTGATCAAAATCGGTAAAAGTTCTGCTGCGAATGCACTTTACCTACTGGCTGCATGGTGCTTCTTTCTCCTGGTATTGCCTGCCATTACCAATGCCTTCATTCGCCAGGTATATCCTATTCCATTAAAAACGGATGAAGCCGTTGCTTTACGTGAAAACAGTGAAGCCATATGGGCAATGCCAAAACAAGCCCTTATTGATACTTTTTACGCTAATCATCCAAAGTATAATTCCTTAAAAAGCGCTGCGGATACCAGCGAGAATAGCACCGTTCGTTTCAGTGCCTATTATGATCTTCTGGGCAGAAAAATGACTTCGGCGATAGCACAGTACAATCAATATCCGCGAAAGCAAAATTTAATTTCAGCCAAATTAAGCTGGATTAATCCTGCTACGAAAACACAATACCTACTGAATTCAATCGCTGAAAGTGGCCTGACGGATTATTTATCTTATCAAAACCAGGTCAATTGCTTTCAAAAAACATGGGTCGATTTCATGACAGGTTATATTATTCATAATAGAAATTTAAGCCTTGCTGAATTACATCATCTTCCTGAATTTAAAATGAAACCAGCTCCTGGAAAGAACACAAATATCTTAACAGACATCCTTGGTCTGCTGATTATATCTTTCTCTATCCTATTCTTAAGTACAAAAATCAAATTACCATTATAACACAATTTCCATCCATTTAACAAATCACAGAAATGAAGAAAAAACTTTACTTGTTATTAGTCATCCTTATTTACATTCCCCGGCTATTTGCACAACAGCAAGGCAAAACAAAATCAACCTTAGATTCTAACAGAACGCAGCAGTTGAGCGAAATTAGTATTGCCGGAAAAAAAGCAGTAAAATTGCGAAAAGACACTTTATCTGCAGCCTTAAGAATGCAGATTCCGCTGCTTCAGATGCCTCAAAACATAATTAGTATTTCCGCTGCATTGATACAGCAGCAAGGAAGTTTTCAATTAAAAGACATGGCGAGGAATGCCAGTGGAATCTATTTCGGATACAACAGTTCGCCTTTTGACAATTCTGCTTCCATTAAAATCAGAGGATTTAATGCCGCTACAACCATTAACGGGATGCCCAGCCGACTGGTACTTGGTGCAACACTTGATGATGAAGCTTTAATTGAAAATCTGGAATTTATTAAAGGTCCGGCAGGATTTATCAGTGCCGTAGGCGAACCCGGCGGAACCTTAAACATTTCTACCAAAACACCGAAAGAAAAGCTACTGAATGTGCAGCTTACGGGAGGTAATTACAACCTTTTCAGATCTACCGTTGATGTTGGCAGTAAAGTTTTAGATAAAGGTTTCTCTTATCGTTTCAACGCAGCATATCAGCGGCAAAATTCTTATCTGAGCCATATGAAAACGGAGAAATATGTAATTGCTCCGGTAGTTCAGTATAATTTCAGTCCGCGGACTTATGTCATTGCCGAATATAATTACATTCGCGGTGAAGTAAAAAACGGTTCATCAATTAATAAACTTCGCCAGGATAAGGATGTGTTGCAAGATCCGATTGGCGTAAATTACAGCGCAGGTATTGGCCTTCCGTTGAGTGTTGCACAAACACATACGGGCAGATTTGTAGCCGTCCATAAATTCAATTCAAACTGGCAGTTGACTTCCCAGTCTAATTATGTGAAGGCCCCTTCTACGCAATGGTATATGGTTTCATCAAATAACAGAACTTCCATCAGCTTTGATGATGCGGGTAAAACCAAACGGATATCCAGTAATTCTAATTTGTTAGGTGAAACCTATAACACCAACTTATTTCTGAATGGTAAATTTAACACCGGGCAGTTTAAACATACAATCCTGGTTGGTGGCGATTATACTAAAGGAAAAGATTCGCTTTCAACCTATTATGGAACCAATTCCATCGCGTTCGATCGAAATAATCCAAATTATGATGTCGATCCAAATACGGTAGCTGTAACCAAAAGATCCATCAGGCAGGAAAACAAAATTCATTACACGGCGGCGTACGTTTATGATAACATTGCCTTTGATAAATTTCTACTGACTGTTGGAGCGCGGTATACGGAATATAGAAATCAAAATATTTTAACAACCACAAGAGGCCCACGTACGCCTGATCAATACAAGCAACACGCTTTTTCACCCCGTTTAGCCCTGACTTTTACGCCGGATTCTACTTCTTCCATCTACTTTTTGTATGACCAATCTTTTGTTCCGCAAACGGGTCAGGTAGTCACTGAAACCACAGCCAGTGCAACAGCAGGACAGCGGACAGTTACCGGAACGAAACCTATAGACCCTCAATTCGGAAATAGCTTTGATCTTGGTTTTAAGAAAAAATGGTTTAATGGGAAACTGCTGACCACCATAAATGGTTTTCACTCGGCAAAACAAAATGTATCTGCAAGGGATTTCCGAAGTTACACAGCTGCCGCGGGCGCTGTAGCTTATTACCTGCAATTGGGTGAAGTAGTGAGTAACGGGGTTGAAGTTGATGTGATTGGAAACATCACCGATCGGCTTTCATTAGTAGCGAATTACACCTATGTAGATGCAAAAATTACCAAAGACAATAACCTTGATCCTACGCCGGACAATCCTTCAATTGTAGGACAAAAAATGCCCGATGTACCTCAACAAATTTTTAATACCTGGATTCAGTACAGCATTCCATTAAAGGGTTATAATAAAATTGCTCTGAGTGCAGGCCAAACCAGTATTGCAAAGCTCTCTGCAATTAGTCAGCGGGATGTTTTCTTACCTAATTATACCAAGTTTGATGCTGGGGTGAGCTTTACAAATCCGAGGTATTGGGTTAGGGTAATTGCAGATAACCTGGCGAATAAACGTTATATTTCTTCCGGAGATATTACAACTGATTTCCCCTATACCGGAAATAACTATTTCTTTGTGGAAGGAGAACCCTTTAACATCAGGTTTTCTGTTGGCCTTAAATTTTAAAACCAGATAGCCTAAATAAAAAGATCGCCGATACGTTTGCAGCATTTGCTCCACGTATCGGCGATTAATATCAGATTTCGTTACTATAAACCGATCTTATGGCATCCCGAAGGTTATACTTGGAAGCCATTACCTCTCCGTAAGCACCTGCGCTGCGGATGGCAAAAATATCACCCCTGAACGAAATTGGCTGTTCTACCTCTTTACCAAAGCAATCTGTACTTTCGCAGATTGGTCCAACGATATCGTATTTAACGACTTCGGACTTCGGACTCCCGACTCCGGACTGACTAAGATTTTCGATTTTATGATAGGCCTGATATAAAGCCGGACGCATCAATTCTGTCATGCCGGCATCTAAAACCACGAAGTTTTTTTTCTTCCCGTTTTTGATATATAAAGCTCTTGTAATGAGTGATCCAGTTTGTCCGACAAGCGCTCTACCTAACTCAAAATGAACTTCCTGTCCTGTTTTGATCTCCAAAAATTCATCAAATATTTTGAAATAAGATGCAAAGTCAGGTATTTGATGGTCAGGGTTATAATAGTCGATACCTAAACCTCCGCCAACATTTAAAACTTTTAAAATAAAGCCTCTATCTTCAAACCAGGTAGCAAACTCATTCACCCGAACACAAAGATTTTTATATACATCCAGGTTGGTAATCTGAGAACCAATATGGAAGTGAATGCCAATAAATTTCAGGTTTGCAGATGCTTTTAAAGTCTCCGCACATTCTGGCAAATCCCACGAATTAATGCCAAATTTATTTTCATCTAAACCCGTGGTGATGTTGTGGTGCGTATGGGCATCAACATTTGGATTGATGCGAATAGCCACCTGCGCCACTTTTCCTTTTGCAGCAGCCAGTTCATTTAGCACTTCCAGTTCCTGGATAGATTCTACATTGAAACAGAAAATATCCAGATCCAGGGCTTCATTAATTTCTTTATCGGATTTACCTACGCCTGCAAAAACGATTTTCTGATGATCGAAACCTACTTCAACCGCTCTTCTCACCTCTCCGGCACTCACACAATCTGCACCGAAACCAATGCCCTTAATCTCTTCAAGCAAAACAGCATTGAAGTTGGCTTTTAATGCATAATGGATATGAAAATGATACGGAGCTGCCGCTGCGGCACAGTTGCGAAGCGTCTTTTGCAACAAATCGGTATCATAATAGTAAAAAGGGGTTTCTATATTGTTAAACTTTGATATATCTTTATCGGCGAACATGTTCAAATTCCTTATTATAATTTTAATTTTATTCTTTGGGCTGGTTTACTTCGGTAATTACCTCGATTTAAAGAATGGAAGAATTACCCAAAAACAATACAATGGAAAAATCCGGTTTTCTATCGTTTTGCTCCTGATTGTACTGTTTATATTATTTATTAAAAAATGAAGATTGTAGCCGCTATATTTATTGTATTCATCATTTCCCTGGGATTATTCAATTCATATAAAAAATACAAAAATGATTTGCTTCCAAAAGGCTTTTTAGCTTTGCACATCTTACTTGGCCTTCTGGTCATCACCGGTGCATTCTATCTCCTATTCGAATAACCTGTTGTGTAAGCTTCTTAAAGCCTCGGTTTTATATTCGCTTAAAATAAGTAAGGACACATTGTAATTGCTTCCTCCGTAAGAAATCATCCGGATTGGAATATGCTTTAAACCTTCCAGAACCCTGCTGGCGAAACCATGTTTCTCTGAGCCGAAATCACCCACCACACAAACAATACTATGGTTGGTGTCTACTTCAACGGTTCCGAAACTTTCCAGCTCTTCAATGATCTTTGGAAGATTTCCAATTTCATCAATGGTTAAAGAAACGGCAACCTCAGAAGTCGTGATCATATCGATAGGCGTTTTATAGCGTTCAAATACCTCGAAAACGCGACGAAGGAAACCATAAGCCAGTAACATCCTGCTTGATTGAATCCGAATGGCAGTAATGCCATCTTTTGCAGCGATAGATTTTATTTTTCCTTTTTCACTGTTATGGGTAATCAGTGTTCCGGCTGCTGAGGGTTCCATCGTGTTTAGCAAACGAACTGGTATTTTATATTTCTGAGCAGGAAAAACCGACTGCGGATGCAAAATTTTCGCACCGAAATAAGCCAGCTCAGCCGCTTCATCAAAAGACAATTGTGCAATGGGCTTTGTACCTTTTACAATTCGCGGATCATTGTTATGCATTCCATCAATATCTGTCCAGATCTGAACTTCTTCCGCTAAAATCGCAGCGCCTAATAATGATGCAGTATAATCACTTCCTCCACGGCGTAAATTATCTACCTCTCCAAAACTGTTGCGGCAAATAAACCCTTGCGTAATGAACAATTTATTGCCTTTGTGCTGCGCTAAAAGCGGGGTTAAATGTTTCGTGGTAAATGGAATATCCGGTTCGTTATCCTCATCGGTTTTCATGAAATCAAGGGCAGGCAACAACACAGACCCGATTCCAATCGATTTTAAATAAATATGGTATAAAGTGGTAGACAACAATTCACCCTGCGCCAAAACCACTTTCTCTTCAACAGGAGTAAAAATATCGTTGGTTAAAACCGCTAAAAAGCTGAAATGATAATCAATTACTTCATTCCCCATCTCCTGAAAATCAGCATCAGGCAAAAGTTCAATCACAAAATCTTTATATTTCTGGTACAAATTTTCTACTGCGCTGCTCCCCTTCTGCTTATCTCCGGACAAAAAATAATTAGAAATTTCAACTAAACTATTTGTAGTACCAGAAACGGCTGATAACACTACAATCTGCTCTTCATTTGGATTAATGATATCCAATAACTTCGTCATGCGCTCGGGACTACCAACAGACGTACCCCCAAATTTTAATATTTTCATCTACTTAAATTATATGAACTGTGATAAAAACTGCCAAAACTTTACATAATTCCTTTCGGACTGTGAAAAAGTTTAGATGGTTTTATTTTAATACCGGAATTTCTTTATTATTGTATCGGGGCGTGAAAATAAGCAAAACAAGCTTAAAAGCAACATCCTCAACAAAATAAAATTTGGATAAATAGAAATAAAATTCAATTCAGCCAAACTTCATTCATGAAATTTTGTTCAACACGAGATATTTAATTAAAAAACAGCTCAATGCAAGCAATTGACCAATCTACACAAGCCACCATTAACCAATGGCTAGGCGGTAATTACGACGAGAAAACAAAGGCAGAGATACAAGCCTTAGTTGATCAAAATGCAACAACAGAACTTATTGATTCATTTTATAAAAGTTTAGAGTTCGGAACAGGTGGCTTACGCGGAATTATGGGTGCGGGATCTAACCGCATTAATAAGTATACTATCGGTACAGCTACCCAAGGTTTAGCCAATTATCTGAATAATAAATATCCTGGTGAAAAAATCAGTGTAGCCATTGCGCATGATAGCCGCAACAATTCTGATTATTTCGCCAAAATTACAGCTGATGTTTTCTCAGCCAACGGCATTTATGTTTACTTTTTTGAAGCATTAAGACCTACACCGGAACTTTCTTTTGCGGTACGTCATTTCGGTTGTAAAAGTGGTGTGATGTTAACGGCTTCTCATAATCCAAAAGAGTATAACGGTTATAAAGCTTACGGTGAAGATGGCGGTCAGTTTACTTCTCCTGATGATAAATTGGTGATTGATGAGGTAAACAAAATCAGCAGTATTGATGAAGTTAAATTTGATCGGGTTGAAGGCAATATCGAATTAATCGGGGAAGCAGTAGATAAATTATATTTAGATGGTATCACCGCGCTTTCCATTTCTCCTGAAGCCATAAAGAGACAGCAAAACTTAAAAATTGTTTACTCACCTATCCACGGAACCGGAATTACACTGGTACCGAAAGCTTTGGAACAATTTGGCTTTACCAATGTAACCATTGTGGAAGAGCAAAGCAAACCAGATGGTAATTTCCCGACAGTTGTTTATCCAAATCCAGAAGAAAAGGACGCTTTAACTTTAGCGATAAATAAGGCGAAGGAAATTGATGCTGATTTAGTTTTGGCAACAGATCCTGATGCAGATCGTGTGGGTATTGCAGTGAAAGACAATGATGGCGAATGGGTTCTGTTAAATGGTAACCAAACTGGAAGTTTACTGATCAATTACCTGCTAACAGCATGGCAGGAAGCAGGTAAGTTAGATGGTAATCAGTTTATTGTAAAAACAATTGTAACCTCAAACCTGATTGAAGAAATTGCCAAGAAGAAAGATGTGACTTATTATAATACGCTAACCGGATTTAAATACATTGGTCAGGTGATGACTGAGCTGGAAGGAAAAAAATACTTTATTGGTGGTGGCGAAGAAAGTTATGGTTACTTAATCGGCGATTTGGTTCGCGATAAAGATGCGGTGGTTTCTGCTGCCTTCATTTCTGAAATGACGGCTTACTATAAAGATAAAGGGGCCAGCTTATATAATGCCTTGCTTGATATGTATGTAGAATATGGCTTGTACAAAGAAGACCTGGTATCACTGACTAAAAAAGGAAAAACAGGCGCAGAAGAAATCAAAGCCATGATGGTGAAATTCAGAGAGAATCCACCAGCTACATTGGGTGGTTCGAAAGTTTCGGTATTGAAGGACTACGAATTGGGTCAGGAAACAGATTTGGCAACAGGTAAAGTGACCAAACTGGATTATCCAACTTCTGATGTTTTACAGTTTATTACAGAAGATGGAAGCATTGTGTCTGCCCGTCCGAGTGGTACAGAGCCAAAAATTAAGTTCTATTGCAGTGTGAATGCACCTTTAGCGGACCGAGCTGATTTCGCTAAAGTAAACGAAGCATTAGGTGATAAAATCAAGGTGGTAATGGCAGATTTACAGGCTTAAGAAAAAGTTGCCTATATCGAAGATAAGAACCACAGGTAATGTTTTCATCTGTGGTTTTTTTATTTGAATAATGTAATTTTATTTGTAAACTATTGTAGTTCTTTAGAAATGAAAAGTTATAATTCAGAATTGTAATTCTTATATTTACACCACAATATCAATTATTATGACAGAAATCATTTTGAAAGACGATGTAGAACAAAGTAAAATTGATGCTTTGCTGTTCTTCCTTAAATCATCGAATATCGATGCCGAAGTGAAGATTACTGATGTAAAAAAAATCCAAAAATCAAGTGCTTTTTCTCTTGCTAAAGGAATATGGAGTGATTACAATGTTGATGCAAATGAACTTAGAGATAAGGCCTGGAAAAGATAATGGTATTATGTGATACAAATATCTTTATTGAAATTTATAAAGGAAATTTATTTGTAATAGATACTTTTACAAAAATTGGCCAATCTAATGTTGCTATTTCCGATGTTACCTGTGCAGAATTATTATATGGAGCAAGAAATAAAATTGAGCTTGAATTGATTAAACGAGATATTAACAAGCTATTTATTTTACCTATCTCTTCTGCAATTTCATCTCATGCCATAAACTTAATTGAACAATATACACTATCCCATAACTTAAACCTTCCTGATTCCCTTATTGCATCCACAGCTATTATCCATAATATTAAATTATACACACTCAATCTGAAAGATTTCAGGTTTTTAGAGGAAATCGCTCTATTCAAAGTTTAAAATTTTTGTTTACTAATATCTGATTGCAGCGTTTCTAATTTTTATTTGCTAACCTCAATTTCGTTTGTACATTTGCAGCTGAAATACAATGTTTAAAAAAGCCCTTATATTTTTTCTGATGATCTGTACCCTATCTAATTGCTATATGCAATTGATTGTATATTCAGGTTATCAAATAAATAAGGAATACATTACCTCTGTATTTTGTATTAATAAAGCACATCCCGAATTGCATTGCGATGGCCAGTGTTTCCTAGCCAAAAAATTGAAAGATTTAGATGGAAAAAATAAGCAAATCCAGGAAACGCTGAAAAGAATTGTAGAGACTGACCCCGAGTTCCGGGTTTTGGCACTCAATCACCATCTTCCCTACTTCATTATTAAATCCGAAAGCCTTTATCTGGAAAAACCCATCAGAGACCTTTCTATTTCTATTTTTCATCCACCGAAAACGGTTTAAGTAATTTTTTTTTCGCGATCGTTACCCTGAATTTTTTTAAGGGTCTATCATGTATTTTTAAGATGTTGAACTCAATCCGATAGCTATCGGATCAGCAGGACGATCGTATTAGAATTTCTTTAAATACTTTTTACTTATTCAATTTTCAAAAAATGAAATTATCTCAATACTTACTGGCATTGTTATGTCCTATTATACTCCTGTCATCATGTAAAAAAGATGCAGATGAAACCACTCCAGATTCCAAATCCAGTTTCACTTTAGAATTCGAGCACCAGGTAAATGGAGCTGCCCTGAATTTAAACACCACCACCTATAAAAATGCAAAAGGTGAAGATTTTAAAATTAATGTATTCAAATATTACGTGAGCAATGTTAAATTAAGCAAAGCAGATGGAACAAGTTACCTCATTCCGGAGAGTTATTTCTTAATTGATGAATCTAAACCGGCAACAAAATTGATTACGGTAAGCGACGTGCCAACAGGCGATTACACCAAAATTGAATATACCATTGGTGTAGATTATGCCCGCAATTTCGCAGGTGCACAAACCGGAGCATTGGACCCGGTAAATGGCATGTTCTGGACCTGGAACAGTGGTTACATTTTTGTTAAGCTGGAAGGTACATCGCCGCAATCTACCGCAGCAAATCAATCTTTAACGTTTCATATTGGTGGAGTGGTAGATCCTAATAATACCATCAGAACCTATTCTACTGAGATTAATACTGCTAATCCATTAAGAATCAGAACAGATTCAAAACCAGACATGCACTTTATTGTTAATGCTGCCTCATTATTTACTGGCACAACTGATGTTAGTTTCGCAACCTTAAACTTCACAATGGGCGGAGCCAATTCTGTCGTCATTGCTAATAATTATGCAAAAGGTTTATTCCGTTTAGATCACATTCATAATTAATGGTTAGGCAAGTAGTCGTCTTCGCAGTGCTTATGTTGAGCATAGCGTTGATGTATGCCTGTAGTAAAAATGAAGATAAAATTAATCCGGACGAAAAGCCGGTAACATTTTCTATTCCTTCAAATTTTCCTGCTCCGGCATACCATTTCGAACAAAACAAGATCAGCAATGCCGGCTTTGCTTTAGGTAAAAAGCTATTTTATGACGCCAGGTTATCTGCCGATAAAAGTGTTTCCTGCGGTAGCTGCCATCAGCAGTTCGCTGCTTTTGCAAACCTTGATCATAAAGTAAGTCACGGTGTAAAAAACTGTCAGGGGAAACGCAATGCTCCGCCCCTTTTTAACCTGGCCTGGCAAAAAGCTTTCTTTTGGGATGGCGGTGTTAAAAATATAGAAACATCCCCATTAAATGCCATTACAGATGCCTGTGAAATGGGTACTGATATCCAAACCATCATTACTTTTTTGAAAAGCACCGCTCCTTATCCGGAGATGTTTAAACAGGCTTTTGGCACGAATGAGATCAGTTCTCAATTGCTATTAAAATCACTCACTCAGTTTACCGGAGTATTGGTTTCGGGAAATTCAAAGTACGACCAGGTTATCCGGAAGGAAGCTGGCGTGTCATTTACCGCCGAAGAACAGTCTGGTTATATGCTTTTTAAAAAGAAATGCAGCTCCTGCCATGCAGAACCCTTTTTTACAGATTTTTCTTATCGCAATAACGGACTTGATTTAGTTAGTTCGGATGAGGGGCGTTCTCACATCACAGGTGTGCTAGCAGACTTTGGAACATTTCGTATACCTAGCTTACGCAACATTGAATATACGGGTCCATATATGCATGACGGTCGTTTTTACAGTCTGGATGAAGTGCTCGAACATTATAATTCGGGGATTAAAGCGGCAGAAAACTTAGATCCATCACTCAAAAATGGCATTCAGCTAAATGGTACAGATAAAGCACAAATTAAAGCATTTTTAAAAACCTTAACTGACAATGAGTTTATCAAGAACAAATTATACAGCGAATCGTAAGTTGCTGTTTGTGATACTATTGCTTTTCACCAGCAATGCTTTTGCCTGCGACATCTGCGGTTGTTTTATGGGCATCACACCCTATTATAACCGAAACAGCATCAGTGTATTATATCGTTACAGATCATTTAGCGGTTATGAAGGTCAGTCACATTCATTGTTTCCTAACGGAGGAAAATTTTTCATTCCGGCAAGAAGTCAGGATTCACCCATCACCGGTCATGACGGGAATCCCAACGATTATGAATTGTATCGTTCGATGGAAATACGTGGCAAATATTTTATTAACAGCAAACTGGAAGTTAACGCCATACTTCCATATGTGTCAAACAGCGAACGCTACAATGGATATACTGCTACTATTGGAGGTATAGGCGATGTTAATCTATATGCAGGCTATCATTTGATTCAAAAGTTTGATGAGAACTTCAAACAACAACTCATTGCTGGCGCCGGGATCAAGTTACCTACCGGTAAAAACGATTTCAAAAATACAGCCGGAATCCGTTACTCCTCTTTAATGCAAGGCGGTACAGGCAGTACAGATGGGTTTGTATACCTGAATTATCTGATTGGCTTAGGAAAGTTTGGAGCGAGTTTAAATACCTCCTACAAAATAAATGGAAAGAACAAACGTGAAGAAAGTATTGCAAATAGCACTGCGAGTTTCCTGAATATTTTTTATACCCAAAGCATCGGGAAAGACATGCAGGTAATGCCATCCGTTCAGTTTTTCTATGAATATTCTGGCGGAGAAAAGTATAATGGTGTTAAAACCGGGGAACATGTCATGAATAATTTAATGGGAGGCATTGGAGCTGACATCTTCTACAAGAATATGGCGCTAAATGCCGGTATACAAAAAAACATCTGGGAAGCGGAAACCGACCATCCCATGAGTGCAGGTAAAGTTTATGTCGGAATTACTTATAATTTTTAATTACAAATCATATGAAAAATACAATCACACTAGGATTTTGCTTAATCGTTTTTCTTTTTAACGCTTGCAAAACAGAACCGGACGCCAAAGCAATAAAAAAAGAAGTACTTAACCTGCATGATAAACTGATGATTGATGGCGGAAAAGTAATGTCAAATAAAATGCGATTAGATTCCGTTTTGAAATCCGGTAAAATGAAATCTCCCCAGGATTCCTTAAATATAGCTGATCTGATTACAAATCTAAATCAAGCTGATGAACGTATGATGGATTGGATGCATGGTTTCAAAGATGACTTTAAAGGCAAAAATGAACAGGAAGATTTGGACTACTACAAATCTGAAATGGTGAAGGTTAGACAAGTTGAAGACGATTATATCAAAGTAACCAAAGCATCCGATTCAGTCTTAAAGGAGTATAATATTGAGCCGGCAGTTAAAATGAATATGGAACACCATAAACACTAAATTTCTCCCGCTGATTTTATAGATTTTCGCAGAGTCTAGAAAAAATCTGCGTTTATCCTTTTAAATCAGCGGGAAACTATTTAAACATAATAAGAAAATATAAAAATGAAACACTATAAACACTAAACTTCTCCCGCTGATTACACGGATTTTCGCAGAGCTTTAAAAACACTATCTGCGTTTATCTTTTAAATCCGCAGGAAACTATTTAAGCAATTAATTCCCTCCTGAAATACAGAGGTTGTATATTTACACTTTTAATAAAACAACATGAATAAAATTATTTCTTCGATAGCCATTTGCTTGCTATCTATTTCCATACTTTCATCCTGTAAACAGGATAAAAAACTTCCGTTTTATGGTGAACGCCATGCCGAAACGGTTAGGGACGCGAATGGTACAGAAAAGATAGATACCGTTTATCAAACCATTCCCAATTGGGCATTCTTAAATCAGGACAGTGTGCTTACGACAAATAAAGCTACAGATGGAAAAGTTTATATAGCAGACTTCTTTTTTACTTCTTGCAGCACCATTTGTCCGACAATGCACAGGAATCTTATGACAGTTTACAATGAATATAAAACAAACCCTGATGTGATGTTTGTGTCGCACACCATTGACTTTAAATATGATAAGCCATCCGTATTGAAAAAATATGCTCAAAAACTTGGTGTGGATGGCTCAAAATGGCAATTCCTTTATGGAAGCAAAGACAGTGTTTATACATTGGCGGAAAAGAACTATCTGGTAGCAGTTGGTGAAGATAGTACTTCAAAGGATGGTTATATCCATCAGGGTTATCTGGTTTTGATCGACAAGGACAGACGCATTCGCGGTGCTTACGATGGTACAAAAGAAGACCAGGTAGAGCAATTAAAAAAAGATATTCCGGTTCTTTTGGCTGAATATAAAAAATAGAATTTAGCCACGGAAATATAGATTTGTATGGAATGAAAATTAATTTTATCCGTGCTTTCTTTGTTTTCGTGGCAATTAACAAAACATCAATGCGCAAGTACATCATTAATGCTATTTTTCTGCTTTCAGTTACTGCCTCTGTTTTTTCCTGCCAGAGCCAGGGAACCATTGATTTACAGAATTATATGTCGAATGGGAAGGATATTTATAAAGCGAAATGTCAGAATTGCCATGGCGAAAATGGCGAAGGTTTAGGTAACCTCGCCCCACCTTTAACGGATTCGGTTTTCTTAAAAAACAACAAAACTCGTTTGGCTTGTATCATTAAAAATGGAACAAACGAAAAAATCACAATAAATGGTAAAGTATATCAGGAAAAAATGCCCTCATTTCCTGAATTGGCTGATATTGATGTTGCCCAGGTAATGGTTTACATTACCAACTCATTTGGAAACAAACAGGGATTTGTGCCATACAGCAAGGTTTCGCTCCAATTACAAAAATGTAAATAATCAAAGTTTTTGGTGCCTTTTTCATTTAAAACAGGCATCTTTGTCCAAAATGCAGGTTGTTCTATCGCTGTTCCGATTGATCGGAAGAGAGGAAAGTCCGGGCAACGCAGGGCATCCCGCTTTCTAACGGAAAGGGATTGAGGAATGAAAACCTGAATCACGGATTAGTGCAACAGAAAATATACCTCCTGATGTAAAGTTGGGGAAGGGTGAAAACGTGCGGTAAGAGCGCACGAGCATTGCAGGCGACTGCAGTGGTTTGTAAACCCCGGGAGTTGAAAGACCAAATAGGCTAACGCATGTAGGGCTGCCCGTCCGATGTTAGTGGGTAGGTCGTTAGAGATAAACGGCAACGTTTATACTGGATTAATGATAGAAGTTCTGAGTAATCAGAAAACAGAACCCGGCTTACAGACCTGCATTTTTATTTTCTTGTCTTATCATTACTAAAATTTATAACAGCTTAGATTCTGCGGTAAATTCCAACAAATTAATATCTTTCCATATCAAATTCGCTCCTCAAATATTATTTAACATTATTAAAACTTTTTAGTTAATTGACCGTTTATAGCCTAAATTATTGTACAAAAAACTATACATTAATTTAAAAATAATATATTCGCACTAGAACTAGAATAAACAAATAACCAAATGGCCAAACTATTAATTATTGATGATGAAAGGGCAATAAGAAGTACTTTACGCGAAATCCTGGAATATGAAAATTACGATGTTGAAGATATTGATAACGGTATCGACGGCCTTGAAATGATCAGGAAGACCAATTTCGATCTGGTACTCTGCGATATCAAGATGAATAAAATGGACGGTATGGAAGTGCTGGAGCAGGCACAACTGATTAAACCTGATCTGCCTTTTATTATGATTTCCGGACACGGAACGGTTGAAACTGCCATTGAAGCCAGTAAAAAAGGAGCCTTTGATTTTATCTCCAAACCACCTGATTTAAATCGTTTATTGATTACGGTACGCAATGGTTTAGATCGTGGAAACCTGGTTACCGAAACAAAGGTTTTAAAACGCAAAGTCAGCAAAACCCGCGAAATTTTAGGCAAATCAGAAAGCATATCCAAAATAAAAGAAACGATTGAACGTGTCGCTCCTACTGAGGCTCGAGTGTTAATTACCGGTGCCAATGGTAGTGGTAAAGAACTCGTGGCTCGCTGGTTACACGAAAAGTCGAATCGTGCTGATAGTCCGTTAATTGAAGTAAACTGTGCCGCAATACCTTCAGAACTGATTGAAAGTGAATTGTTCGGACATGAAAAAGGTTCATTTACTTCAGCGGTGAAGCAACGTATCGGTAAATTTGAGCTGGCCAACGGCGGAACACTGTTTTTGGATGAGATTGGCGATATGAGCCTTTCTGCCCAGGCAAAAGTTTTACGTGCCCTGCAAGAGCATAAAATATCACGCGTAGGTGGAGAAAAAGAAATTGAAGTGAATGTTCGTGTGCTGGCCGCAACAAATAAAGATTTACTTAAAGAAATAGAAGATGGTAATTTTAGGATGGACTTATACCACCGCCTCAATGTGATTAACATTCATGTTCCGCATTTAACGGAACGAACCGATGATATTCCGGTGATTGCGCAGAACTTTCTGGAAAGTATTTGTGGCGACTATGGCATGCCGGTGAAGAAAATTAATGATGGTGGAATGGCCGCCCTTCAGGCTTTACCATGGACAGGTAATGTGCGGGAGTTGCATAATATGATCGAACGTTTAATTATTTTAAGTGATAAGGTAATTACGGAAAATGATGTGCGTGCCTTTGCCAATCCTGGCGGCGGTACCAATATTGGGTCGGCTACAAGTACACAGATTGCAGGTTCGGTCAATGGTGCTTCCGGTATGTCATCATCATTTGATAGTTTTAACAATTTCCAGGATTATAAAGACCACGCTGAAAAGGAATTTATTAAATTTAAGCTGGAAAAAAACAACTGGAATGTGTCAAAAACGGCTGATGAAATAGATATTCAAAGAAGCCATTTATATAGCAAAATTGAAAAGTTTGGTCTGAAGAGAGATATGGTTTAGCCATACAATACTTTCAACAGCAATTATTTAGGCTTTAAAAGCTGGAAGGTAAACTAAACTTCCAGCTTTTTTTATGGTGATCAGCATATACCTATCCAAAGAATGACAATTTGTTCTCCAGCTGATTCCGGTGTTTTTCATGGTAAAGAAAAGCCCCGACAATAAGCAGGCCTGCTATTCCCTCAAAAGCCACAATAACCTGCGTACCATACTCATGCGCCAGAAAGCCCATCAACAGACTGCCAACAGGCAATACGCCCTGATAAGCCATGATGTAATAACTTAATGTCCTGCCCCGCATCAAATCGTCGGCATGGGTTTGCAGATAGGTATTGATGGAAGAAGTTTGTGCCATTAATCCAAGTGCTGCCAGTCCGGTACAAACGAGTGCCAGTATCAGCGTTGGTGCAATTGATAAGGCAATTACTGCCAGGGCAAGCAATCCACCCGATACAATTACAATCTTCTGTAAATTCTGTCCAGCCTTTCTTGTCGCCATATAGATGGCTCCGAAAAAGGCACCAAAGCCAGCAGCACTTTCAAACCAGCCAAAGGTAGTGGCATCTCCGTTAAAAATATCTTTCGCAAAAACAGGAAGCAAGGTGGTGAACGGAATGACCAGTAAACTGGAGGCGGCCATCATGAGGATCATTGAAGATAGATCAGGTGAGGTTTTGAGGTATTCATATCCCTTTTTTAAATCTATCCAGATGTTTTCTTTAGATTTTACCTGTGCAGTAAGTTTTAATTTCATCATCGCCAGACAACCAATCACCGCGATGAAACTGACAAAATTAATCAGAAAACAGATATCCTCTCCCAATGTACTTAATATAACGCCAGCCAATGCCGGACCAATTAAACGGGCTGCATTAAACATGGATGAGTTTAAGGCAATGGCATTCGGTAAATCTTCCTTATCATCTATCAGGTTAACCATTAGAGATTGGCGTGCGGTTACATCAAAGGCATTTATCAATCCCTGAACCAGAGACAAAGCCGCAATCCAGAACATATCGTAAACTTTAAACCAGATCATTACGGCCAGGGCGCCAGCCTGTAACATCAAAATAATTTGCGTGATCACCAAAATCTTAAATTTATTGTGCCTGTCTACATAACTTCCTGCATAAGGGGCCAATATTAAAGATGGAATTAAACTCAGGAAGGTAATTAAGCCCAGTAAAAAAGCTGAGCCCGTAAGGCGGTAAACCAGCCAGCTGATGGCTACCCTTTGCATCCATGTACCAATAAGCGATATGGCTTGTCCTGTAAAAAATAATCTGTAGTTATAATGTCTTAATGAACGAAAAATACTCATAATTGAAATAGTAAAGTAACTTTACAAAAGTATAAAATTACACTAAATAAGTAAAGTTACTTTATTATTTTTTTTATCATACTAAGATCATAATTTTAGACCAAAACCAAAATAACATCTTTAATACCTTATAAATTAACATTACCTTTGTCAAGTTAATTTACCAAAGGCATGTCAAAACAAACACAGGAAATTGCAGCAAAGCTGAGAAGTACAGTTACCCGACTCACCAGGCAGCTAAGAAAACAGAATGTCAGCTCTGAGTTCAGCAATGCAGAATTATTAACCATGTCTTTACTGGAACAACACGGTAAATTATTATCAACAGAACTTGCCGAAATGGAGCGGGTTTCAAAGCAGGCCATTTCACAAATTATTAACCGCCTGTTTGATGCACATTGTGTAGAGCGATTCCCTAGTGATGATGATAAGCGTAAAATACACATTGGCTTAACAAAACTTGGTGAAAAGCATATCATCGCCAGTCGGAAAATAAAAGAAGAATGGCTGGTTAAAACCATGGAACAAATATTTTCAGAGGAAGAAATTAATCTTATTCAGGCTTTTCTCCCACTATTAACCCGGCTTGTAGAACACAATGGTACAAAGGTATAGTTTTACTTTCCCGTTATGTTAATTAGACTTAACTTGCGAATCCAATGGCATTATACTTTACATCCATAAATTCAGGCAGTAATGGCAATTGTTACTATGTTGGCAACGAAAACGAAGCCATTCTGGTTGACGTGGGCCTTACCTGTAAAGAGGTAGAAAAGAGAATGCTGCGATTAGGCCTTGTTATCGAAAAAGTAAAGGCTATTTTTATTTCTCATGAGCATAGTGATCATATTAAAGGCCTGTCAGTGTTCGCAAGGAAATATAAAATCCCAGTTTATATCAGTGTGGGAACACTCAAAAACAGTAAGTTAACCCTCGACGAGCAAAATACCTTCGGATTAAGCCATACCCAAAATATTCAAATCGGTAAACTGAAGATAACGGCGTTCTCAAAATTTCATGATGCTGCAGATCCTTATTCTTTTACCATAGAGTGTAATGCGGTGAGGGTTGGTGTTTTTACAGATATTGGTTCAGTATGCGATCGCTTGATCTCACAGTTTAAACATTGTCATGCGGCATTTCTGGAAGCCAATTACTGCGCTAATATTTTAGCCAACGGACAATACCCTTATTTTTTAAAAAGAAGAATTACTGGTGGACGGGGTCATTTGAGCAACGCACAGGCGCTTGATTTATTTATGAATCACCGTCCGGATTACATGACGCATCTCTTGCTCAGTCATTTATCCAAAGACAATAATGATCCGGCCCTGGTAGCGCAAATGTTTGCACCTGTTGCCGGCAATACCTTGATTAAGGTTGCATCCAGAGATCAGGAAAGTGAAATTTACTATGTATCCAATAAGGACAAAGAAAATTATCATTTTGATCCTAAACAGTATCAGCCTGATCAACTGAATTTATTTTAATTTTCTAAATTCATTCTGCAGCTTATCATTTAATATTTGAAGGCTTTTCGCTTCTGTTTTCTTTAATCATAAAGAATATATGCCCTGGCCGGACTTAAATGATCAGTTTCATCTACCACAAAAACAAATTTTTATTGCCTGCAATTCATTTTGTTCAGGCCGAAATGCCAGTCTTTTCATGCTTTCATCTCAGTCCTTTTGATCATTTATCTGGGTTGTAGTGTAACTGTTTTGATTTAACTTTTTTGAGCAAGAAAAATCAACATATGAAAACGATAAGAAATAAAATGTAAGTATATCTCTTCGAATAACACATTCAAAAAATATAATTTTAAATACAATACATTAATATTAATAATACAAATATAATCAATCGAAACTAATAATAAAAAAGCTGAAATCACACAAAAAGCATCATTAAACTGACTTAAAATAAAAATTTATGTTTTTATTAAATCTTCCATAAAAGCTACTTTTTTATAAGAAAAAGCCTGATATTTTATATTAATTAACATTATTATAATAAAAAATTAATGATCATATCTGTATTTTTTCTAAAAATTAGGATTATGTTTGTATTAAAATTACACAAACTATGTAATTTTATATCTTAATTGATATCAATATTTTGTCTTTGTATCAATTGTATTCATTTTATCCATTGCCAGATTTTATTATATTTTTATTATTTTTAATATATACATTAGACTTATTAATAATACACATAAATAATCTACTATTTTCTGCCTTTATGACATAAACTATACGAACTAATACATTCTATTTTTTATTCGGCATGCCGTTAAATCCTGCTGAATGGATGAACAGAATAAAATGATCAAACTATGAACAGACATACGCTTATTGGCTTAACGCCTTTTGAAATTCCGGATACTACATTAGTAACCAGTTTAGCGAAAACTTCTTGTTTTCCCGTGCTCAGTCTTGGGCACGATCAGATTAAAGCCGTGCAGGCATTAAAAATCCTGAGCGAACAAACCATGACAGATTATGGTATCTGTTTCAATTCTGAAGCATTGCTGCAGATCGAAATCCCTACTGGGGTGAGTTTGATTATTGCTCCATTCGGCTTTGCTTTTGTCAAACCACCTGCTGCAAAAGTCATTTACCAGGTTTTTGATCTCGAATCAGCTAAAAATGCCAAAGCAGCCGGGGCACACGGCATTATCATTAAAGGAAACGAAGGTGCAGGAAAAGTTGCCCGTGAATCCTCTTTCGTACTTTTTCAGCGGGTGATGAAAGCAGCTTTAGGCATTCCGGTTTGGGTACAGGGTGGAGTGGGCATTCATACTGCTGCCTCATTAATTGCTCAGGGCGCGGCCGGAGTCATATTAGACAGTCAGTTGGCACTTTTTAAGGAATGTGCTGCGCCGGTAGAATTAAAAGCCATTTGTGGTAAATTAAACGGAACGGAAACCAGGCTTATTGATCACCACCGGGTATTGGTTCGTCCTCATTCTCCAGTATTACCTGAAGATAGTCAAAACTACTCCACACTTAAAACCTACTTTAAGGGCTATGATCTCCATACGAGTTATCTTCCAATGGGTCAAGATATCAGTTTATCAATAGATTTATTTGAGAAATATAAAAAGCTTGATAAGCTGGTATTTGGTTTTAAAACTTCCATTTTTGGTCATTTAAAACAAGCAAAGGCTTTAAATACCATTAGTGCCCACAATGCACTTGCTACAGATCTAAACATCAAATATCCCATTGCACAAGGTCCTATGACCCGGGTGAGTGATGTGCCACTTTTTGCTGATGCAGTTTCGACAGCCGGGGCTTTATCATTTGTAGCCTTATCTCTTTTAAAAGGAAATGCAGCGAAAAACCTGATCGATCAAACCAAAGCATTAGCGGGTGCCAAAACCTGGGGCGTTGGTATACTGGGTTTTGCACCGCAGGAACTTCGCGATGAACAGCAGCAATATATTTTAGCAGCAAAACCACCCGTGTTGCTGATTGCCGGTGGAAGACCTTCACAGGCTAAACCCTTTGAAAAGGCCGGTATTAAAACATTTTTACATGTACCCTCTACCGCCTTATTAGATATGTACCTGAAAGAAGGTGCCAGAAGGTTTGTCTTCGAAGGCCGAGAATGCGGAGGCCATGTTGGCCCTTTATCCAGTATGGTTTTATGGGAAAAACAAATAGAACGACTTTTAAAGGAAGAGAAACCGGAAGAGATCAGTATATTTTTTGCAGGAGGCATTCATGATGCCTTTTCAGCTGCATTTATTTCCATCATGGCCGCTCCCCTCGCCGCAAAAGGAATGAAAATCGGTGTGTTGATGGGTACAGCTTATTTATATACACAGGAAGCTGTAAGCACGGGTGCTATCCTGAATAAGTTTCAGCAGGAAGCCATGCAGGCTCAGGATACCATTTTACTGGAAACCGCTCCAGGACATGAAACCAGGTGTCTGAACTCTTCATTTGCCGGTTTTTTCAATCAGGAAAAATCAAGGCTTCAAGCAGAAGGAACAGACAAAAAGCTGATTTGGGAAAAACTGGAAAGCCTGAATGTGGGCCGGCTGAGAATTGCGGCCAAAGGAATTGAAAGGCAGGGCGATCAGCTGGTTGAAATCAGTGAGCAAGAACAAACTGAATTGGGCATGTATATGATTGGCCAGATTGCCCCTATGCACCAGGAAGTAATTTCCTTGGCGGATTTACATGAAGAGGTGGCGACTAAAAATTTCAGTTATATTGATCAGGCTATTTTACCTGCTCCGCCAAAAAGCGAAACCAAATCATTAGATGTAGCCATTGTTGGAATGGCCTGTATTTTCCCAGGTGCCAAAAATCTGGATGAATACTGGCGAAACATTGTATTAGGGAAAGACTCAGTTACGGAAGTTCCGGATGAAAGATGGAATAAGGATGTTTATTATGACCCCGAATCTACGGCCGGCGACATGTCGCATTCTAAATGGGGTGGTTTTATTCCACAGATCGATTTCGACCCGCTTGAATTTGGTATTCCCCCGCAATCTCTGGCGGCCATTGAACCTACCCAACTCCTCACCTTACTGGTGGCTAAACAGGCCATGCAGCATGCCGGCTATGGTGATCAGGGCGTTGACAAGGAAAACGTATCTGTAATTATTGGGGCTGAAGGTGGAAATGACCTTGCCAACAGTTACAGTTTCAGGTGTTTTTATAAACAGGTGTTTGGAGAAATGCCGGCAGAAGTGGATGCCGCTCTTCCTAAAATGACAGAAGATTCTTTTCCCGGCATTCTGGCCAATGTAATATCTGGCAGAATTACCAACCGGTTAAATTTAGGTGGACGAAATTTTACCGTTGATGCAGCCTGTGCCTCATCCCTTGCCGCTATTGACCTGGCTTGCCAGGAGCTTTTCCTCGAAAAGTCGGATATGGTTCTGGCTGGTGGCGCCGATCTTCACAACGGCATCAATGATTACCTGATGTTCTCCAGTACACACGCCCTCTCGAAAAAAGGAAGATGTGCCACTTTCGATTCGGAGGCAGATGGAATAGCTCTGGGCGAAGGCATTGCCATGGTAGTTTTGAAAAGACATGAGGATGCTTTAAGGGATGGCGACACGATTTACACTGTGATAAAAGGTGTTGGCGGTTCCAGCGATGGTAAAAGCCTCGGCCTTACTGCACCGCGTAAAAACGGACAAATCAATGCTTTGGAAAGGGCCTACAGCCAGGCCGGAATTATGCCTTCGAGTGTGGGCCTGATTGAGGCGCATGGTACGGGTACCGTTGTTGGCGACAAAACAGAGATCAGTGCTTTAACCGACATGCTGAACGAAACTGGTGCAACGGCCGGGCAAACACATCTGGGTTCAGTCAAAACACAGATCGGCCACACCAAATGTGCCGCCGGTATTGCCGGCTTAATTAAGGCCTCACTTGCCGTTTACCATGGTATTAAACCACCAACCATTCATTTAAAAACACCGAATAGTTTTTACAATGCAAAAACAAGTCCTTTTGCCTTCCATACTGAGGCTGGTTTATGGATGGATCGAAAACGTTATGCCGGAGTGAGTGCCTTTGGCTTTGGCGGAACCAATTTCCATGCCGTGCTGGAAAGTGGCAAAAATGTAGAAAATGAACATCCCATACTGAAATCGTGGCCATCAGAATTATTTGTGTTCAGAGGTGATACTTACGATGAAGCAAAAACGAGTCTTAACAACATCAAAAATTTACTGGAAATTAATGCTCAGATCGCGCTGAAAGATTTAGCCTTCAGCCTGGCAACAGGTAGCGAGAAGACCGTTCAAATGAGCATTGTAGCCAATAATGCTGAAGATCTGGTGATGAAAATTGACCTGGTTTTATCTGGTATAGAAAGTAAAGACACCTATAAAACGAATATAAAAGAAGGCAAAGTAGCCTTGCTGTTCCCAGGACAAGGCAGCCAGCGGATTAACATGGCCAGAGATCTTTTTGTGATTTTTCCTGAAATGAGGAAGTTGTTAAAGGACTATCCTGATTATGAAAAAATATTGTTCCCGAACGCAGTATTTGATCCTGAATCTGTCAAAAAACAAAAAGAAAACATCAAAGATACACGGATGGCCCAGCCACTACTTGGCGTTGTTGACCTGGCCATTGCAAAATTACTACAGTCTTTTGGTATTCAGCCTGATATGATTGCCGGCCACAGTTACGGCGAATTACCGGCGCTTTGTTTTGCAGGCGCTTTTGAAGATGACCAGCTCGTTAAATTAAGTGCTGAAAGGGCACAGTCAATTCTGGATGCGGTTACGGATGGAGATCCCGGAAGTATGCTGGCGGTAAGCGTAAAACGTGAAGATTTAAACAGCCTGCTTTCTGGCGTAGACCATGTTTATCCCGTAAACTTTAATGCGCCAACGCAGTGCGTCATAGCAGGTTCAACACCTGGCATTCAACATTTGGCGGCTAAACTCAAAGCGGCAAAAGTGTCTTACCGGCAGCTGGAAGTAGCCTGTGCTTTTCATAGCCCGGTGGTAGCCAAATCTAAAGAACTTTATCGCGATGTACTGACAAAAGTTTCATTTAACAATATTGAACTACCTGTTTGGTCGAACACTACGGCCAATGAATATCCTACAAATGCAGCAGCCATCAAGGAACGTTTAACGGAACACCTGGTTCAGCCGGTACTTTTTGTTGATCAGCTGAATAATATGTATCAAGCTGGCGCGAGAATTTTTATCGAAGTAGGCCCAGGTAAAGTACTAAGCGGATTAACAAAAGCCTGTATCGGTAAAGATGAAACTATATTTCATACCGAAGATCAGGGACAGAATAAACTGAGTAACCTGCTTGGAACTTTAGCCAGCTATATTTCAACCGGAAGAAGCATCAATCTGGAGAAATTATTTGAGGGAAGATCAGCAACTATGATCCAGGTTGATCAACCATTATTATACAAAAAAAGTCCAGCCATTTGGCATGTAAATGGTCAGCATGCCATCCCATCCAACGGAAAGCTTCCTGAAAACGGTGCTGCTCCGATTACCAAACCCATCATCCTCATGAAAGAAACACAAAGCCAAAGTATCAATCAACAGGTTACCACATCAGCAACAGACATGATGATGCAGGAATACCTGCATAGCATGAAAACTTTAATTCAGGCACAACGTGATGTGATGCTGTCTTTTCTGGGGCAAAACCCATCGGTTCAGATACCCGCTTATCCGCAGCCACAGAATGATTATCCAAACCAGGTTCCTATCAAAATTGAAAATCAGTTAATGGGTCAGGTGGAAATTTCTCCTGTGATGGAAGTGAAATCTGCAGTACTGGTGCAGAAAGATATTAAACAAATTCTCCTGCAAATTGTGAGTGATAAAACAGGCTATCCTCAGGAAATGCTGGGCATGGAAATGGATCTGGAAGCCGACCTGAGTATCGATTCCATTAAGCGGGTGGAAATTATCGGCGCATTACGTACTGAACTGGGTGGTTTTTCTGAACTGAATCTTCCGGAAGATAAGATCATGGAGCAGCTGGCAGGTTTAAAAACACTGAGCAGCTTAGTGAACTGGATTACAGAAAACACACAACAGCAGGCACCTGAAATCCAGGTGGTGATTTCCACACAAATTGCAACGCCGCAAAAATTGTCTGTCGATCAGTTAAAACTGGCTATACTGGAAGTAGTAAGTGAAAAAACAGGCTATCCGAAAGAAATGCTGGGCATGGATTTAGACCTCGAAGCCGATTTAAGTATTGATTCGATTAAGCGCATGGAAATTATTGCCTCACTTAAAGAGAAAGTTGGTTTCGGTGCTCAAGGCGAGCAAACGGATGATTTAATGGAAAAGTTAGCCGCCATAAAAACCTTGAAAAGCCTGGTGAACTGGATCGCGGATATTGAAACCGAAACCACCGAAATACTGATTGAAGCGAAAAAAATAATAGAAGACAGTATTGACGACCAAACGGTTAAAGAGAAACTTTCGCGTTTACGTTTCGAACTCACTCCTGCGGCACTAACCATTACAGAGGCGGCGATATTAAAAGATCAACGTTTTGCACTTATGAATGATGGTGGCGGACAAGCTTTAAAAATTAAAGCGATGCTTGAAAAACATGGTGCCATTGCAGATATTGTAAACTTTGACGATGCACTTGAAAGCTATCAGGGCTTAATTATCCTGAACATGTTTGAAGCACAAAAAAAGGCAGGTATCCTGGATCATTTCTCTACCATTAAAAAACTCAACTTCGATAAGGTGAAATGGGTTTATCTGATCGCCGATACAAAAAGGTATTTCAATGCAGAATCAGATATTTCTTTTCTGAGAAATTACCAGGGCTATTCGGGTTTCTTTAAAAGCCTGGATCGGGAATACGAACACACCAAATGTCGCTTTATCAGCCTGGAGACTAAAATGTCGGCAGATGAAATTGCCAACGTAACCTTAAATGAAATCCTAAATCCGGATAAGCCTTCTGAAGTGATTTACAATGACCATAAAAGGCATATCATGGAGCTGATCCCCACACAGCTGAGTATGGAAACTGATGAGGAACATATCAAACTGGATAAGGAAGCCGTAGTGTTGGTTCTGGGTGGCGCACAAGGCATTACGGCAGAATTGATGATACATTTCGCAAAAGATTATCCATGCCGCTACATTTTAGTAGGCCGCTCAGCCAACCCGCAGTTAAGCCTTCAGGAAGCGACTTCAAAATTAGAAACTAAAGACGACATCAGGCACTACGTCATTCAACAGGGGCAATTTCCCACACCTGCAGAAATTGAAAAGGAAACCAGCCGGATTTACAAAAACAACCAGATCCTGCGATGCATTTCCATGCTGGAAGAAGGTGGCTCTACCGTGGTTTATGAATCATTAGACTTAAGGGATGAAGATGGCCTGACCAGATTGATCAAACAGGTTTATCAGGACTTCGGAAGGATTGACGGCGTGGTACATGGTGCCGGGCTACTGGAAGATAAATTGTTCAGCAGTAAAACTTCCGAATCTTTTGGAAGAGTTTTCGATACCAAGGTGACGCCTTTACGGGTACTTGCAGAGCAACTCCGGCCAGAAACCCAGTTCGTCATTCTCTTCTCCAGCATTGCATCGGTATATGGTAACCGCGGGCAAACAGATTATGCGGCGGCAAACAGCGTAATGGATAAATATGCCTGGGCTTTGAAACAAAAAATAAAGGGAAAAGTAATGGCCATTAACTGGGGACCCTGGAAAGGCGCCGGAATGGTTTCACCAACGCTTGAAAAAGAATACCAGCGCCGGGGCATTGCACTGATTCCCTTGCAGGATGGAATGGAAACTTTCTTGAACGAACTGAAGTATGGCAAAGAAAGCCAGGTGTTAATTATGGCTGGTAATACCTGGACTTAACCCATTTACAACTATGACGAAGAAAAGTGATGTTGCAATTATAGGGATGTCTTGTACATTTCCCGGGGCGAAGAATGTCCAAATCTTCTGGGAAAATATATTAAATGGCGTAGATTCTACCCAAACCGTTCCTGCTGATCGGATCGACCCGGTTCATTTTGATCAATCGGCGACAGGCGTAGATCGTTTTTACTGCAACAAAGGTGGTTTTATTCCAGAGTATAGCTTTGATCCGCAACGCTTTGGGATTTTACCCTTAGCTGTTGAAGGTACGGAGCCAGATCATTTGATTGCGCTGGATTTGGTGCACAGTGCCCTGGAAGATGCGGCTATTTTCGAAAGAAATTACAGTCTTGATAAAACCGGAATTGTCATCGGCAAAGGTAATTACACTGGTCCCGGAGCAACCAGGGCCATTGAAATCGTGAGAACAGGAGAACAGATTTCCAGCATACTCAAAAACCTTATTCCTCATTTATCTGATGCAGACCTGGAAAAAGTAAAACAGGAGTTTCAGTTAAAAAAAGGCCGTTTTAGTGCAGATACCGCCATGGGATTAATCCCGAATCTGGTCGCATCACTGGTGGCTAACCGGTTTAACCTGGGTGGTTTGGCCTTTACACTTGATGCCGCCTGCGCAAGTTCACTTCTAGCTGTTGATCACGCCATACAGGAGCTAAACAGCGGACGCTGCGACATGATGATTGCAGGTGGTGTTCACTTGGGGCAAAACGCGGCTTTCTGGAGCATCTTTTCGCAACTCGGTGCCTTATCAAAACAAGAAAAAATAAAGCCTTTTGATCAGCATGCCGATGGATTAATCATTGGTGAGGGTTGTGGCTTTGTCGTACTTAAAAAACTGGAAAATGCAATTCAGGATCAGGATAAAATTTATGCGGTAATTAAAGGCGTTGGGGTAAGTAGTGATGGTAGTGGCACGAGCGTGATGAGTCCATCCGTTAAAGGTCAGCTGAAAGCTGTTACACAGGCCTGGCAAAATGCAGCACTTGAACCACAGCACATCGGATACCTGGAGGCGCATGGAACAGGAACACCATTAGGGGATAAAACGGAAGTTGAAACACTGAAACAGTTTTTTGGCCAGGAAGAAACGCTGCCCAAAGCCGGAATCGGTTCGGTGAAATCAAATATCGGGCATGCCATGCCTGCCGCCGGTATTGCAGGATTGATTAAAACTGCTTTAGCCCTGTACCATGGCGTAATCCCTCCTACTTTACACTGCGACGATCCATTGGCGCAATTGCAGGAAACCAGATTTTCTGCTGTTCAACAAACAACAGACTGGGAAAATTCGGGTTTACCAAAGCTGGCCGCCGTAAATGCTTTTGGCTTTGGCGGCATTAATGCGCATGTGGTTCTGGCTGGTTTTGATCAACCCAAAAAAGACGAAGTGATTGTACTTGCCCGTCAAACGCAGGAGGAATTATTGGAAGCCCTTAAAACGGAAGATTACCGTAAAGGATCGGGAAATTTCCGGATCGCCATCTTTAATCCAACTGTCGACAGGATCAATAAAGCCCTTAAAATTGTAACCAAAAATATGCCCTGGAAAAACAAGCAGGACATCTGGTACAGCAATCATCCCCTGCTTGAGGAAGGTGCTAAAATAGCTTTTGTTTTTCCAGGCCTGGATGGCTTATCCGGCGGAGAAGTAAATAGCGTAAGTAAATATTTCAACATCGAAACAAACGAACAGGAAACCAGCGATGGCCTGCTCAGTGATGCGCTTCAAACTTTAAATAAAAGCAGTGTTCTGGATCAGGCACTAAAAAAATTAGGCCTGCGGTCTGACATGAATGCGGGCCACAGTTTAGGCGAATGGCTGGCTGCAAGATCTTCAGAACTGGCAGAAGAAAGTTCGGTAATGAATTTACTGAAGGTTTTAACACCCGAAACATTTGAACTAAAAGACTCACGCTTTATCGCCATCGGCTGTGGTGTAGAAAGCCTTGAACCCATAATCAAAAATATTCCAGACCTATACATTTCAAACGATAACTGCCCGCAACAGGCTATTCTATGCGGCAGCAAAAATGCGTTGGAAGAACTGGTTCCTGTTTTAAAAAGGAAGCAGATCTTTCACCAGGTTTTACCTTTCCAATCAGGTTTCCACTCCCCTTTTGTAGCCGATAAACTGGAATTCATCCTGGCAGGAATGAAAGACATGACATTCAGAAAAACCACTACGCCATTGTGGTCGGCCACGACACTGGAAACTTACCCGGAAGGTTTCGAGGCCATCAGACAGTTAAGTGCAGAACATTTAATTAAACCAGTTCGTTTCCGGGAGCTGACAGAAAAGCTTTATCAGGAGGGCGCAAGAGTATTTATTCAGGTGGGTTCAGGTGGTTTAACCGGTTTTATTGATGATACCCTGAAAGGAAAAGAAATCAGTACAATCAGCGCCAATGTGCCTATCCGGTCTGGCATCGCACAATTACAAAGAGTTATAGCCGCCTTGTTTGTGGAGGGACGGGAAATTGGACTTGATTTTCTTGCACACAAAATATCCAGTCCGCTTAAGCCAAATAAGGGGATCAGGCTTGCACTGGGCTCACCCATCATCCGAGACCTTGAGCACTTAAAAAGCCTGGCTATTAAAAATCAGCCGAAGGCGAAACCGGTATTGGCCGATTCTTTACACCCGGTGCTGAATGCTTTTAATGAAAACGTTCTAGAACTGATCAGCATGCAGGAAGAAATGATCGGGCATTTTGAAAATAACAATTTCAATGTCCGGCACCAGGCAAACATCGCATACCAGCATCCTCTAAAACCCATCCGCCAAGCTTTCAGCCAAATGCTGGATGTCAGCCTGGATAATTGTCCGTATTTAATCGATCATTCCTTGTTGCGGCAGCCAAAGGGATGGCCAACGATTGAAGATATGGACCCGGTAATCCCGATGACGATGATTTTTGAACTGTTTGCAGAAATTGCCCAGGCACAATCACCAGCAGATAAGATTCATAAAATCAGCAACATGCGTGTTTTCCAATGGATGAACGTGGTTAAACCCTTTCAGGAAACGGTTATGGGAGCATGGAAAGATGAGGAGACCGTTTACCTCAATTTAGAACGCTTTGCCAATGCGGAGGTAAAACTCTCACCTTTTTTAAACACAGCGCCAGACCGTAGTTTTGATATTGGCAAAAAGCTAAATATAGACCGGACAACGGAACAAATTTATGATGCCCATATGTTTCATGGTCCGGCCTACCAGGGCATTAAAAAAATTGTAGCTGTTGGCCAAAAAGGCATTACCGGAATTATTGAAGCAGCAGAAGGTAAGGGCTCACTACTGGATAATGCCGGACAGCTTTTTGGCTTATGGTTACAGCTCACGCTGGAAAAAGACCGTATCGCCTTTCCTGTTAAAATACAGGAAATAGAATTTTTTGGCGAAATGGCCGATCAGGAAGGCACTTTTGAATGCACTTGTGTGCTGACAGATCTGAACAATGAGTTTGCCACGGCCGATATCGTCATGAAAAGGGCCGGCAAAACCTGGCTGATTATTTCGGGCTGGCAAAACCGGCGACTGGAAATAGACGAACCGCTTTGGAATGTATCCATGTCGCCGCTACGCAACCGCTTATCTGAAGAAATTGCACCTGGGGTTTTCCTTTTCGGAAATGCCTATTCGAGAGTGGTATCATGGGATTTTATCCTGAAAAGATATTTCAACCAAACCGAGAAAAAATACCATAACAACCTTTTACCCAATAAAAGAAAAACATGGATGATCAGCAGGGTGGCAGCAAAAGATGCAGTTAGAAATTTGTTAAATACGGAAAAGCAACAGGCCTGCTACCCCATTACTTTTGAGGTTTTTTCTGATGAGTTTCGCAAACCCTATGTAAAAGGCGGTTTAACTGAAGGAATACAGATTTCTATTGCCCATAAGGGAACAGATGCCGTTGGTATTGCCCGGTTTGATCAGGCCGTAGGAATAGACATAGAGACCATCGAAGAAAGAAGTCCTGCCTTTTTCGACCTGGTTTTTAATGACCACGAACTCGAACTTTTAGCACAAAAAGATAAAAAGGAATGGGCAACCCGCTTCTGGGTAGCCAAAGAAGCATATGGCAAATTTTTAGGGAAAGGCTTACAGGGAAACCCCAAAGCTTATACCATAGAAAAAATTAATGGTGATGAACTCATCATTAATAACATCACAATCAAAACAATTCAACATCAAAACTATATCATCGGATGGACACTATAACGACTACAAAATTAAGCAGCGAAGAGATTTTCAATCTCATGAAAAAATTTATAACTGAAGTAATCGGAGAAGAATTTGTGGAGGAAATGGATATCACACCAGAAAGTTCCTTTACCAAAGATTTAGAAATGGACAGCATTGAGATTGTGTCCTTTTCAGAAAAAATCAAAGCACATTTTGGCGATCAGATTGATTTTACGGGCTGGCTGTCATCAATGGATCTGGATCAATTGATCAATCTCAACCTGGGCATGATCATTTCTTACATCGAAGAATGCCAGTCTTAAGGATTAATAACAAATCGGTACATATTCAGGAGCTGAATCAAAACGCACCTGAAACCGTTGTGCTGGTGCATGGCATGTTCAGTAATTTATCGGTTTACTATTTCAACATCGCTCCTATTCTGGCTACGCATTTTCATGTAGTGCTGTATGATTTAAAAAGTCATGGCATGAGCGAGAAAACCCTGTCAGGTTATGATCTTGAAAGCATGACGAATGATTTAAAGTGCTTAATAGATGCACTGGAATTAAAACAGGTTTATTTAGGTGGCTATAGTTTCGGTGGATTAATTGCATTGAAAATGGCCATCCGATTTCCAAACCTGGTTAAAAAACTGGCGGTGATTGAAGCACCCGATCCCAGCGATGAAAAAGCCCGTGGCATCATTGAAGAATATAGCCGTGAGTTTCTGGAACATTATGTGGAAAATTTCACAGATACCACCAAAGTTAAAATGGGAAAACGACAAATGGAAAAGAATCACCGTATGTATGAATACCTTTTTCATCAAACCTCCATTAAAGAAGATATGATTCTGGAGAAGGATTTTTTTGAGGATGGTGCCATTAATCAACTTGATCAGGATGTGCTATTACTTTACGGCTTGACATCAAATTGCCTTGATGCCGGTAAAAACTTAAATCAAAAAATTAAAAATTCATCGATTCAAATCGTTGATGGAGACCATAATATTCCAATACAGGAGCCACAACTCATCGGAGAGGCGCTATTAAATTTCTTTCAACAAAAATAAAAAAGCATTGACGCGTATGGCAAAATTTGTATTCATTGTACCTCCATTAACCGGTCACATTAACCCGACATTAAGCCTGGGTACTGTCTTGCTGGAACGCGGGCATGATGTTGGCTGGATTACTTTAGATCAATCATTGGGTGAAAAACTCCCTCCTGGTGGTGAGTTACTGCTCATCCAATACCACGAAAACGACCAGCAGAAAAAGGAAGCCGAAAAATATCTGGATCTCATTACCCAAAAAGTGGTTTACGGAATTGACAGTGTTAAGTTTCTGTATGAAGAGGTATTGATTCCCCTGAACCGACACAGTTACGAAGGTATTGCTGCCTTACTGGATGAATTTGAACCAGATCTTGTCATCACAGATCATCAGATGTTTGCAGGCGCCATGGCTGCTTTCCATAAAAACCTACCTTACGCCACTTCCGTTACTGCGCCAGCGGCGATAAAAGTAATGGATGAATTGCCAAAAGTTCATGAATGGGAAGTGAATCAAATTACAGCTTTGCAACAGGAATTTGGTATTGAGCATTCAAAAAATCTCGCTACATCTGACCTCCTGACACTGATTTTTACGTCAAAAGAATTTTTCGGTGAAATGGAATTACCTGAACAATTTAAATTTGTGGGACCTGTTTTTAACCGTCGGCAAGTGGAAATCCCATTTAACTGGGAAGCTTTTCACGCCATTCGCCAACGCAGCATCCTGGTTAGTATTGGTACAACATTCGATCATGAACACAAGAAAAGCTTTTTTAGTAAAGTTGTCGAAGCATTTTCATCCCTGGATATTCATGTTATTGTTGTTTCTGATCCGGGTTTATTTGAGGCATGGCCGAAAAACTTTACCGTTCAAAAACAAGTTCCGCAGGTTAAATTATTGCCTTATGTAGCTGCAGTAGTTTGCCATGGCGGCCACAATACCGTTTGCGAAAGTTTAATGCATGGTCTCCCATTGGTGGTTATTCCGATTGCTTATGATCAAAGTCATGTTGCAGGACGCGTCGTTAGAATGGGTGCAGGTGAACGCCTGAATTTTAATCGCTTTAAAGCGAAACATCTTTTAGAAGCAGTAAATCTTGTACTTGAAAATCCATCATACAAAGATGCTGCCATGCAGATTAAACAATCTTTCATTCATGCCGGTGGAAACGAAACTGCAGCCGATTTATTGGAAAATGCACTTTTCAAAACAACTAAAACACTCATCATAACCTAAATCCATATGCCTAAATTTCTATTTGTCGTTCCGCCTTTCTTTGGTCACATTAGTCCAACGCTAAGCATTGGTGCAAGCCTACTGTCCCGGGGGCATGAAGTAAAATGGTTCGGAATCACTCCGCTGGCTCAAACTCATCTTCCGGAAGGTGGTGAATTTATCTATCCTGAAACAGATCTGCTCCCCTATGCTGATGAAATCAAACAGATCTTAAAACGTCAGGATGATGGCCCCGCCTGTTCCGGCCCGGAAGTGATGAAACTTGCCCTCGAAGAAACTTATGTTCCCTTTGCCCGGATCATGATGAAGGGCCTGAATAAATTTGTAGATGAATGGAAACCCGATGTTATCATTAACGACTGCATTACCTTTGCCGGTGCATTAAGTGCTCATTTGAAAGGCATTCCTTCAGTAACCACCACGCCGGTACCGCCCGATGTGATGGGTGATGCGGCAAAAAATACACCTAAAATATTTGAATGGCAGCAAAACCTGATTTTAGGTCTGCAGAAAGATATGGGCATTTATAGTGATCAAATCCATATCCATTCTCATCGGCTGAATTTAGTTTTCACTTCCCAGGCTTTTGCAGGTTTCGAGGAAAAACCACCACATATGCACTTTGTGGGCCCGGTAAAGGGTCGTCCAAACTCAGCCGAATTTGACTGGGATCGATTGGCCAAATCCACCACGCCAAAGGTTTTTGTGTCTTTAGGCACTTTACTGGTGGATATCCGCGCAGCATTTTTCCAGAAACTCATCGATGCTTTTGCTCATGAGCCCATTACCATCATTGCCGCAACCAATCCTGATATTTTCGAAGAATGGCCGGATAATTTTATTGTTAATGGCTTCGTTCCCCAGTCTGAACTCATGCCTTATATGGATGCTGTCATCTGCCACGGCGGCTTCAATACGGTAAACGATACCTTCACAAACGGGTTACCCATGCTGATTACACCCATAGCCTACGACCATTTTCATACAGCAAAATTAATTGAGCAGGCTGGTTGTGGCATCAGCATCCGGTACAAACGGCTTCGAATTTCTGATTTAAGAAATACCGTTTTTGAACTATTGGAAAACCCCAAATATCGCGTGGCTGCTCAAAAAATAAGGGAAACATTTATCGAAGCCGGAGGAAACGATAAAGCAGTTGAACTACTGGAAGATTTTGCGAAAAACAACAGCGTTTTAGAACCAGCCTGATGCATCAGATGAAAAGGAAATTACTCTTCGGCGAAAGGATGCTCTATGGTGATGGAAAGCATCCGTTTAATATGGTAATTGCGTTTAAAGTGAGCGGATCAATTAAGGAAATCAATGTTAATTTAGCACTTATCAAAGTGCAGCAAAAGCATCCATGGCTAAGGGCATCAATAACAATTGACAAAGATAAAAGACCATGGTTTACCACACATTCAGCTTCTTCATTTAAAGTAGAGGTACTTGTGGTCAATCGCATTAGTGATGACGATTGGAAAAGGCAGTCTGAAACGGAATGGGCTAAACCCTTTGATGCGTCAAGATCGCCATTGTTCAGATTAACCTGGATAAAAGGTGAAGCGTTTTCGGAATTTTTACTCGTTTTTCACCATTGCCTTTGTGATGGTGCTGCAGGCCTTTCCATTCTGAGGGAGTTTCTTATATTACTCGATAATCCCGAAGCCGCAATCGGTGAGGAAATTGCGATTCAAAGCATGAATGATATTATTCCGCCAAAGGTGCTGAAAAGCTATCGAATGCGCACTAAAAATACCTTAATTGGTAAAATGTCAACACTGGCCTTATGGATGATTCCGATAAAAAAAGTTGCAGTAGACCGGAAGCGTGATTTTTTGATCCACTGGAAACTTGATGAGCAATTTACTACAGCCATTTTATTGTTCTGCAAAACACATGGTTTTACTGTGAATACGCTCTTAAGTGCAGTTGTGCTGAAGGCTTTTAAGGCAGTACTGGCAGATAAGTCTTTTAATAAAATTTCCCTTCCTGTCGATATCCGGAACCTAAATCCATTAATCAAAAAAGACCATGTTTTTGCTTTTGGTTTGATGATCGTGCTCTCTGCCAGTAATGCCGATAGTTTTATTGAGGGCGTGAAACAACTTCAGAAGGATGTAAACCGTAAGCTGGCGAAACTCGATCCTTATACGCTAATGATGATGATGGAGGCCTGTCACCCTGCCTTAGCTAACTTTAGTAACCTCTTAAAATATGGCAAAACGAGTAATGATTGCATGTTTTCCAATTTAGGAAAGCTCGATATTCCGCATGAGTATGAAAACTTTCGATTGGAAACCATTTACAGTCCTTCTGTAATAGGTCCGTTAGGCAATACAACTACCATTCTGACATCAACATTTAGAGAACAGATGGACTTTTCATTTGTGGCAAGCGAAGGATATGTTTCCTTTAATAATGCCAAACGAATTAAGGAGAAAATGATTTCTCTTCTCAAAGAAAACATTGGATTATAGGATGATCAATATGAATAGAAAATTAATACTCGGTGAAAGAATCATGTATGTTGACCCGGCAACGCCACTAAACTGTGTGTTCACGGCGAAAATACTGGGTGAGTTTGAGGAACCAAATCTCAGGATAGCGCTCGACAAGATTCAGCGAAAGCATCCCTTGTTGAGGATGAATATCGAGCAGATAAATAAAACGCCACACTTCGTGCTTAATGAAAACATTGATAAAATCCCAATACGCGAAGTTGATTTTCATTCCGATCAGGATTGGCTCAGAGAATCGAAAACGGAGTGGTATAAATTATTTAACCAGCATCATAAACCACTGGCCAGACTGGTTTGGATTAAAGGTCACCAGGAATCAAACCTGATATTGGTATTACCGCATTGTATTTGCGATGGCAGTACGATTGTTAACCTGATGCAGGAATTATTGACACTCATTGACAACCCAAGTCACGAACTTTATCCCTATCCGTCGTTTTCTTCCGTTAATGAATTACTACCAGATCATTACGTACCTGACCATTATCTAAAACGCAAAACTTTTGCTGCACTCGGCAGATTATTTTTTCTCTTCAAGCAAACCTCTGAAAAAAGATTGAACCAGAATAATTATGCAATTAACTGGAAGTTAGATAAAGAAGAAACCATTTTTTTTATCAAAAAATGTAAAGCTGAAAACACAAGTGTGCATGCTGCCATCTGTGCCACTTTTATAGCTGTATTTAAGGTACTGAAGAATGATAAGGCACATGGGAAAGTAATTTGCCCCGTAGATATCAGGCGTTTTATTCCCGAAATTAAAGCCGATACCATGTTTGCATTTGCCCCAATTGCAGAGCTGAAGGTTCGGAAAAATGATGGTGATGTTTGGGAAAATGCCAGAATGTTAAAAGCAGATCTCGACAAAAAAGTCAGCGAAATGAATGTACCGCATCTGCTGCATGTGAGTGAATCTTTCCATCCGCTTGCAAATAAAATGATTGGTTTTCTACGCTCTACAAATGGATCCCATGATATTACGCTAAGCAATATGGGTTTGTTAAATATTAAACAAGATTACAAAAATTTTAGTGTGGAAACCATCTACAGTCCTACAGTTGCCTTCCCCTGGAAGAATGCAAACACACTGGTTGTCAGCACCTTCAATAATCAACTTGACTTTTCTTTAATGTCTGATGAAAATTTCCTGACCGAATCTGATGCGATGTGGATTAAGAAAAAAGTACTCGAAATGATGACTACTCACCATAATTCCCTTGCCAGTGCCTGATTTTGCAACAAATCATAAATTACGCTGGCGAAAATTCGTGAGGAAAACGTTATTGATCTATTTAATTCCGAATGTTACATTGAATACCGTGATTCCATATTTTGCGCTTAGCACGCAATCGTCAGTACATTTATTTACCGGTGAGCAAAACCTTGCCCGCTTTATATTGCCGATGTCTTTACTTCTTCCTTTTCTGATAACGGTGGATGTTTTTAAAAAGATAAAAGCATTACAGCATACTGAAGGTTTGCATTTTGAATGCAATAAGATACTAGAGGGAAAGATGAAGATGTTTAAGTTAGCAGGACTACATAGCCTATACACTATTTTGGCCATTCTATCTGCCCTGATGTTCATCCACTTTAGCTTTCCTGCAAATTTCGATTTCGGGATCATGACATCGGCTTTATCAGCTGGTATATTGGCCGGATTTTACTCCATCACCTTTTTTTATTTATCCGTTAAGAAAATCCGGGAAGTGCCTTAATGTGAAAAGCATTCTGAACGATCATTAAACAACTAACTACCTGTAAAACAAAAAGCTTTAAGGAAGATGAGTCAGATCATTCTTTCTTAAAGCTTTTCTTGAAATTCTTTTTCAGCTGATTTTTTTTGAGTCAGCCGCCAGAATTATAAATTTTTCACAATTGCTTCATCTAATGGTTTGGTTTTAGAACGGAAACGGTGTACCAGTTCTCCTTTTTCATTAATCAGGAATTTTTCAAAGTTCCATTTGATATCGCCCTGCTCCTCTGTATTGGTTTGGGAAGTCAGGTATTTAAATAACGGACTGATATCATCACCCTTTACACTTGTCTTTTCTGCCATTAAAAAGGATACATTGTACTTACCTGTACAGAATTCTTTAATTTCGGCATTGGTAGAAAATTCCTGCCCGCCGAAATTACCAGCCGGGAAGCCAATTAACACCACTTTTTTACCATACTGTTTCTGAAGTTTTTCAAGGTCTTCATATTGAGGAGTAAAGCCACATTTTGAAGCCGTATTCACTATCATAATTTTTTTACCTTTAAATTTAGATAGTTTTACTTCCTTGCCATCAATGGTTTTAAAGCTGAAATCATAAACATTTTTTGGAGGGTTCGGAACCAAAAAGTTCAATAGGATTAAGATTGTGCTGATCATCGTTTTTTATTTTTATATACGAATATAGGCACAAAAAGTTTGCTTACACGTAATGTTCCTGTAATAATGTAAATGATCATTTTTCTTTCACCCTTGCAAGAAAGCAAAACGAATAGCTTTCTGCTTTCTGAAAATAATGATTAGCCTCACTTCTTAAATTTCAAAAAAAATCGTATAAAATTCCCTGCATGTTTTGATTTATGCTTTAATTATAGCTTTATTTGCACAAAATCGTATTTCATGGCTAAAAACTTATTAATCGTCGAGTCACCCGCAAAAGCTAAAACCATAGAGGGCTATTTAGGAAAAGATTTCCTTGTGAAATCAAGCTACGGCCATATCCGGGATTTGGTTAAAGGCGACATGGCCATTGATATTAAAAACAATTTTGCCCAGACCTACGAGGTACCAGCTGATAAGAAAAGCATGGTGGCCGAACTTAAAAAATTAGCAAAGGAAGCCGAAATGGTCTGGCTAGCATCCGATGAGGACCGCGAGGGAGAAGCCATTTCCTGGCACCTGTTTGAGACTTTAGGCCTGAAAGAAGAGAAAACCAAAAGGATCGTATTTCATGAAATTACTAAACCTGCCATTTTAAAAGCCATAGATAGTCCGAGAAGTATTGATTACAACTTAGTTAATGCGCAACAGGCTCGTCGTGTTTTAGACCGGTTGGTAGGTTTTGAACTGTCACCGGTATTATGGAAAAAAGTAAAACCTTCTCTTTCAGCAGGTCGGGTTCAATCCGTAGCGGTGCGTTTAATTGTTGATAGAGAAAGAGAAGTTCAAAACTTTAATGCTTCAGCAGCCTTTAAAATTACCGCACAGTTTTCTACGGGCAAGGGCAAAGAAATAGTTAAAGCTGAACTGCCACAACGTTTCGATAGCGAGGCGGAAGCAGAAAAGTTTTTACAGGATTGTGCAACAGCAAAATTTGACATTACCAGCCTGGAAACCAGACCAGCGAAACGTAACCCTGCCGCCCCATTTACCACTTCAACCTTACAACAGGAAGCATCCAGAAAATTGGGTTTTTCGGTAGCCAGAACCATGCAGGTGGCGCAGAGATTGTACGAAGCCGGTAAGATTACGTATATGAGAACGGATTCGGTAAACTTATCTGATACCGCCTTATCTGCTGCTGAACAAGAAATAAAATCGGCCTATGGTAACCAATACCACCAGCCAAGAAAATATAAAACGAAATCTGCAGGTGCTCAGGAGGCTCACGAAGCCATCCGCCCAACTTATTTCGACAGACACACTGTTGACGGTGATATTTCTGAGAAACGTTTGTACGATTTGATCTGGAAACGTTCTATTGCTTCACAAATGAGCGAGGCATTATTTGAAAAAACCACTGCACAAATCACCGCATCTACCAGAAAAGAACATTTGGTTGCCGAAGGTGAAGTATTAAAATTTGATGGTTTCCTGAAAGTTTACCTGGAATCTACCGATGATGATGAGGGTGAAGAAAAAGAAGGTGGCACCATCCTCCCTCCGTTAGCAAAGGGCCAGGAGTTATTTTTAAATGAAATGCAGGCTACGGAACGTTATTCCCGTCCGCCGGCAAGATATACAGAGGCCAGTTTAGTTAAGAAATTAGAAGAACTGGGCATTGGCCGTCCATCTACTTATGCACCAACTATTTCTACCGTTCAGAACCGCGGTTATGTGGTTAAGGAAGACAGAGATGGCAAACCACGTAAGTTTACCGCAATTGTTTTAAATAACGGAACGGTTAAAAAGGAAATTAAATCTGAAATTTCAGGTGCTGAAAAATCAAAACTTTTCCCAACTGATATTGGCGAAGTTGTAAATGATTTCCTGGTTGAACACTTTAAAGGTATTGTCGATTTCAATTTTACAGCAAATGTAGAAAAGGAATTTGATGAGATTGCGCAGGGTTTACAGGAATGGACTAAAATGCTCCACTCCTTCTACAATCCATTCCACTTAGAAGTTGAAAACACTTTAGAAACCGCGGAACGTGCCACTGGTGAACGTTTATTGGGTACAGATCCGGCTACGGGCAAAAATGTATATACTAAGGTTGGTAAATTCGGTCCGCTGGTTCAGATTGGCGAACAGGATGACGAAGAAAAACCACGTTATGCCAGTTTAATGCGTAATCAGTCTGTCGCCACCATCCAGCTGGAAGATGCCCTTGAATTGTTTAAACTTCCGTTTTCGCTTCCTGACTTCGAAGGTAAAGAAGTGATGATCGGCGTAGGTCGTTTCGGCCCCTATGTAAAATGGGGAGAGAGCTTTATTTCATTGCCTAAAAATGAAGACCCCCTATCTGTTACCTACGACAGGGCAGTGGAAATTATTCGCGAGAAGATGGATGCGGATGCACCAATTGCGCATTATCAAGGCTTAGGTGTTACGAAGGGAAAAGGCCGTTTCGGACCATTTATCAAATGGAATGATTTATTCATCAATATTCCTGCGAAGGGCTATGATTTTGATAATTTATCTCAGGAAGATATTGAAACCCTGATTAATAAAAAGGTGGAGAAAGAAGCAAACCGCTTTATCAAAACCTGGGATGCGGAAAAAATTTCGATTGAAAATGGCCGTTGGGGACCATTTATCCGCTTCGGTAAGTTAATGCTTAAACTGAGAAACAACGAGGCTACCAAACAAAAATATACGCCTGAAGAATTAGCAGATATTGATTTGGAAGTGGTTAAAAAAATGATTGTTGAGCAGGTGCCTAACGCATTTGAAAACAAGAAAAAAGCACCGGCAAAAAAGAAAGCACCAGCTACGAAAAAAGCCGTTGCGAAGAAAAAATAGATAAGGATTAAATTTACATGCTATTATTCTATCATTCAAAATTTCAATTATTCCATCATTAAACATTCAATCATTAAAAATTGAAAGCAGATTTACCAGAAAATATAGTTGAAGATATCGCAATGGCCGTTGTACTGATGAGCGAAACGCCGGAAGTTAAAAACTGGACTGTCTATTTGGTTAACTTAAAAAATGAGCCGATTACCAATGTGTTAATCAGCTCTAAAGGTTATGGCGAAAAAGATGGCAAGCAGGTTAAAACTTCTGTTTTGCGACATTTCATCGGCGATATGGCTGCACAGGACTTTAAAGGTGTAGAAGCCATTGATCCGGAAGTTTTTGGCTTAACCAACGAATACTGGCTGAGTTATTATATAGGTTCTACCATCTATGATAAGAAGTTCATCTTTCTTCCGGAAAGCATTATCGATACCAATTTGATCAAAATCCCATTGGTGAACAGACCAGGTGTGATGATTAAGTAAAAAGTAAAAGAATGAGGGTGTAGGAGGTTATCGATTAATGGAAAATAGCCAGGTATCAGGACTTTAGACGCTAACGTTAATTAAAGCACCTAAAACTCTAAACTAAAGGACTCAAGACTCCGAACTCTAGACTCAAGACTAATTAAGGCACCCAGGACTCAAGACCCCAAACTCCAAACTCAAGACTAAACTAAGGCACTTTAATCGCTTGCCTGCCCAGCAACTTCCACCCTGCCTTTTCTTTAGACCAGATGAGCAGGATATAAAGATTTACACTGCCCTTAATGCCCTTATCATTTGTTTGCGCCATCAATTTATGACGAACCAGTGCTGTATTACCTTGGACGATGGTTTTAGGATCAGCTATTATGATATCATCTAAAAAATCTGATTCACCAGAAAGTAATGAATGCATAAACTCCTGCTTATTTTGAATTTTTCCGCTAGAATGGCCGTAACTCAGATTGTTTAAAAGCAGCTGATCCAATTTAGTGCTATCTGGTGTAACCATTAATGCTAATAATTTGCTTACCGCCTGATCAACCTCTTTTTCAGCATTTTTTTGTTGCGCAAAAGAGCTAACAGCGACAAACATCAGGCATCCGAAAATCAATATTCTTTTCATTATATCTGGTTTAGGAGATTTAAGATGTAAACATATCTAAATCATCCTATATCAACAAATAGAAAAAGGAATAAACATTTTATGTGTTAAGTATTGATTAGCATTTAATGATTACATTCATTGATGATAAAACTGAAACAATCAAGACTATTAAAAGCTACAGAATCATTCTAATTGCGTCTTACTTTTCAACATCATTCTTTTTCAGCTGAATTTTATTTAATTTCCTCCACCTAAAACATTATTCCAAAATGGAGCAACCATCTACCTACCAATCATCATCCAAAAAGAAATTCATTTTTATAGGTCTCTTAGCAGTTTCTATTGCGGCAATCATCTTTATTTATTTCCGCCACAAGAAAAAATCAAATGACGACAATCAGGCCTATGCCAAATACATCGAGGCATATACCTCCGGTACAATATCTAAAAAAAGTTTCATCCGTATTCACCTGGCGAATGCAGCAACGGGCATGCAGGATTTGGGAAAGGCAGACTCCCGGGAGTTGTTCGATTTCTCGCCATCTATTTCTGGGAAAACTTATTGGATTGACCCACAAACGGTTGAATTCAGGCCGGATGAAAATCTGAAACCAGGCAAGGAATACGAAGCAAGCTTCAAATTATCAGAAGTTTCTGCAACGGAAAAAGGACTGGAAGATTTTGATTTTGAATTTAAGGTGATTACACCTGGCATCATGCTTACGCAGAATGGCCTGGTGTCTCAAAACAATACTTCGCTGGAGTATATGAAACTGACAGGCGAAGTGGCGACAGCAGATGCAGAGGAAACCGCGAAGATTGAAAAAGTCATTACCCTTGATTTTGACCAGAAATTAAAAATAAAATGGCAGCACGATCCTGCAAAAAACATATCAAAATTTACGGTCGACAGCATCAAGAAAAAAGCAACAGATCAAACCCTTAAATTAGATTGGGACGGTGATGAATTGGATGCAGAACAGAAAGGTAAAGAAGAAATCCGCATACCTGCCTTAAATAAGTTTGAAATTCTGGATATGAAAGCCATTCAGGGCGAAGAAGACTATGCCCTGGTACAATTTTCTGAGCCCATTGGTGTAGGTCAGGATTTAACCGGAATGATTGCCCTTGGAAATTTAAGTGACTTAAGGTTTACGATAGATGCCAGCCAGGTAAAGGTGTATGCTGCAGAAGAACTCAAAGGAAATTACACGTTAAATGTGAACAACGGCGTAGAGAATATCAATGGCAAAACATTAATGGGTGGCAAAACTGCCAATTTAGTTTTCGAAGATAAATTACCGGCCGTAACCATTGCAGGTGCTGGCACAATTCTGCCAAATTCAAGCAAACTTGTACTGCCTTTTGAAGCCATTAACCTTAAGGCTGTAGATGTGACTGTCATTAAAATTTATGAAAACAATATTCCGCAATTCTTCCAAAGCAATAGTTACCGGGATGGAAACGAGCTCAGAAGGGTAGCTAAACCTATTCTGCAGAAAACCATACGCCTGGATGAAGACAAATCTTTAAACCTGCATAAAAAGAATCGGTTTACGCTTGACTTAGATAAGATGATCCGTACGGAACCTGGTGCCATGTACCGGGTAACCATCGCGTTCAGAAGGGAATACAATGCGTATAACTGTAAAGCCAATGATGAAAAAGAGGAAAGCGATGGTGAGGATAGCTATTATGGTGAAAACGAAGGATATGGTGAAAAAATTGATGAGGATGACGATTTCTGGCAACGCTATAATAACTATTATCCTACCAATTACCGCTGGAATGATAAGGATAATCCTTGTACGCCATCTTTTTATACCAATCAGCGTTGGGTAAGCAGAAACTTACTGGCTTCTAATATCGGCTTGGTTGCAAAAAGAGGAAATGATAACAGCATGCTGATTGTGGCAACAGATTTGTTAACTGCCAAGCCATTAAGTGGTGTCGATTTGGAGTTGATGGATTACCAGAAGCAGGTCATTTTTACAACGAAGACAGATGGTGATGGCTTTGCCCGTTTTGACTTAAAACGCCAGCCTTTTTTGTTGATTGCCAAAAATGGTTCTGAACGTGGATATCTAAAACTGGATGACGGCAGTTCGCTTCCGTTAAGTCGTTTTGATGTGAGTGGTGATGTAGTGCAAAGTGGTTTAAAAGGATTTATTTATGGAGAACGCGGTGTCTGGCGACCTGGAGATAGTTTGTTTGTCTCTTTCGTACTGGAAGATAAACTCAAAAAACTACCGGCCAATTATCCGGTTACCATGGAATTTTATAATCCAAAAGGGCAATTGTATAAACGTCTGATTAATGGCAAACCGTTAAATGGTTTTTACACTTTCAAAACGGCAACCGAAAATACAGCACCAACCGGGAACTGGATGGCGAAAGTGAAGGCTGGCAGTGCAACTTTTACCAAAACTATCAAAATTGAAACGGTTATGCCAAACCGGTTAAAGATTGATTTCAATGTAGGCAACAGGCCTTACCTTACCACCGGAACTTCTGCTGCTACCCTATCGGCTAAATGGCTGTTCGGAGCAGTTGCTCAGAATTTAAAGGCCAAAGTGGATGTTAACCTGAATACCACAGAAACTAAATTCAAAGGTTTTGAAGGCTTTGGCTTCGATAACCCTACGGTTAACTTTGAATCGCAGGTGAAAACCATTTTTGAAGGCACACTAAATGCTGCAGGAAGCGCACAGGTGAATACCAATTTAAATGAAAACAACACCGCCCCTGGTGTTTTGAGGGCTAATTTTACCACAAAGGTTTTTGAACCGGGTGGGAATTTCAGTATTGATAATTTTAGTATTCCTTATCACGTATATAAGAGCTATTTGGGTATTCGTCCGGAAAAAGGAGATAAACTCAGTGGCATGCTGGTTACCGGCAAAGACCATAAAATTGAAATTGTAAATGTGAATACAGATGGAAAATTGCTTTCTGGCAGTAAAACCGTTCAGGTAGAACTGTATAAAACACAATGGCGCTGGTGGTGGGAACAGGATGATCAGTATACCTACGCCAACTTTACGCAAAATCAATACAACAAGCTGGTAGAAACACACCAGGTAAACCTCTCAAATGGAAAAGGCAGCTGGAATTTAAGAATTAATGAACCGGAATGGGGTCGGTATTTAATTTTAGTTCGGGATGCAAATGGTGGTCATGTGACCGGAAAATCTGTGTACGTGGATTGGCCGGGATGGGCACAGCGCGAACAGGGTTCAAATCCAACAGAGGCCTCTATGTTATCTTTCACCGCAAATAAAGAGAAATTTACGGTTGGTGAAGACATCACCTTAACCATTCCTACTGCCGAAAATGGCAGGGCATTGGTATCTATTGAAAATGGAAGCCGGGTTTTAAAAACCTTCTGGATTGATACCAAAGCCGGACAAACGCAATATAAATTTAAGGCAGAGAAGGAAATGGCACCCAATGTTTTCGCAAACATTACATTGTTACAACCTCATGCACAAACGGTTAATGATTTACCGATCCGGATGTATGGTGCGATTCCAATTTTGGTGGAAGATCCACAAACCATTTTGAAGCCTACTATTAAAATGCAGGATAAGATTAAACCTGAAACGGAAAACACCATTACCGTTGGAGAACAGAATGGAAAGGCCATGACCTATACCATTGCACTGGTTGACGAAGGCTTACTGGATTTAACACGTTTCAAAACGCCGGATCCACATGGTGCATTCTATGCCCGTGAAGGATTAGGTGTTAAAACCTGGGATTTATTTGATTATGTTTTAGGTGCATGGGGTGGAAACCTGGAAAGAATTTTAAGTATTGGTGGAGATGGCAGTATCAATAAAAACCTAAATCCGGCAAAGGCTAACCGATTTAAAGCCGTGGTTAAATATATGGGGCCATTTACGATCGGTAAAGGTGAAAGCAAAACCCATAAATTCAAATTGCCACAATATATTGGTGCCGTAAGAGCAATGATTGTAGCCGGACAGGATGCAGCTTATGGCTTTGCAGAAAAATCAGTTCAGGTGAAAAAGCCTTTAATGGTTTTAGCAACATTGCCACGGGTAATTGGTCCGGGTGAAACCTTTACCTTACCGGTTACCGTTTTTGCGACAGAAAAAAATCTGAAAAATGTTTCTGTTCAGCTTCAGGCAAGTAACCTGATTGTTCAGGGGACCAATAAACAACAGCTTTTCTACAAGCAAACTGGAGAGCAAATGGCTTATTTTGAAGTAAAAGCTCCGAATACAATTGGCATTGCTAAAGTAAAAGTTATTGCACAAAGTGGTGGTGAGCGAACTGACTATGATGTGGAAATGGATATTCGAAATCCAAACCCTTATGTAACCAATGTGGTATCTGCAACCGTTCAACCTGGTCAGAAATGGGCGGTAAATTATGCCCCTATCGGGATGACCGGAACAAATTCAGGTGCACTTGAGGTATCTTCTATCCCATCCATTAACCTGAAGAAACGCCTGAGCTATCTCATTCAATATCCACATGGATGCATTGAGCAAACTACGTCAGGTATTTTTCCGCAGTTGTATTTAGATCGGTTAAGTCCGTTGAATGAGCTACAGAAAGCGATGACGGAGAAAAACATTAAAGCCGGAATTAACAGAATAAAAGGATTCCAAACCACTGATGGTGGGTTATCTTACTGGCCTGGCGAAGGAAATGCAGATGAATGGGGCAGTAATTATGGTGGCCACTTTTTGGTTGAAGCACAAAATGCAGGCTACACCTTACCTGTCGGATTGCTGGAAGATCTGCTGCGTTATCAAAAAACAAAAGCAGCTAACTGGGCACCTAACAGCAATAATTTTTATGGTGGAGATTTATCTCAGGCTTATCGCTTGTATATGCTCGCACTTGCAAAAAAACCAGAAATGGCTGCGATGAACAGGTTAAAAGCATTCGAATACTTATCCGTTTCAGCAAAATGGCGCCTGGCTGCTGCTTATAAATTGGCCGGACAAAATGATATTGCCCAAAGCATGATTCGCGGATTAGACACTTCCATCCAGCCATACAAACAGTTAGGAGGAACTTATGGCTCCGATGTTCGTGACGAGGCAATGATCCTGGAGACGCTAACGCTGCTTGGTCAAAAAGCCAGGGCAGCAAGCTTGTTGCAACCCTTAGCAGCAAAATTAGGCGAAAACTCCTGGTATAGCACGCAAACCACTGCATACAGTTTACTGGCTATTGCCAAATTCTGTGGTACCAATCAATCATCGAATAAATTACAATATCAATATGTTTTAGACGGAAAAACCGCAGCAGTTAATTCTGGTCAGTATTTAACCAGCACGGCAGTAAACTTTAAAGGAAATACGGCCTCTGTTACTAATAATGGTAAAAACGTAGTATTTGTACGTTTGGTTTTGGAAGGACAACCTGTTGCAGGTCAGAATAATTTCTTACCAAACCGACCTGAGGTATTGGACATGAACGTAATTTACAAGCGTTTAAACGGAAAGGTTTTAGATCCAACAACATTGAAACAAGGAACCGATTTTTATGCTGAAGTAACGGTTAAGAATCCGGGAAGAATGGGATATTATGAGCAAATGGCTTTAACGCAGATTTTCCCATCCGGATGGGAGATTATCAACACCAGGGTCAATGATAATCAAAGCATCCTGGCCTCCTCTCCTTTCACTTATCAGGATATTCGGGATGACCGCGTTTTCACTTACTTTAACATTCGTGAAAATGAAAGTGTAGTCTATAAGGTATTGCTTAATGCTTCTTATTTAGGGAAATATTATTTATCAGCCGTTCAGTGCGAGGCCATGTATAATAATGATATTTCAGCAACGCAAGATGGTAAATGGGTGCAGGTAGTGAAATAGCCTATTTCATTTATTGCTATCTTCAAACCTCACAGGTTTTTAAAACCTGTGAGGTTTCTAATTTTATAAAATAGTATGTATAAAACACCAAAAGCATTTCTTATCACAGATATCATTTGTATCATCTTGCTGTTGGTGTTTTTATTGCTTTTACCTTCAAAACTTTTTAAATCTCCAACCTCTTTTGTGGTAGAGGCCAGTAATGGAAATCTACTGAGTGCAGCCATTGCCAGCGATGGCCAGTGGCGTTTTCCAGTGGCTGATTCTGTGCCTGCAAAATTCAAGGATTGTATTATTGCATTTGAAGATAAACGATTTTACAATCATTTTGGTGTTGATTTCCTGGCCGTGAGCAGAGCTATGCGGCAAAACTTTCGGGCAAAAAGTGTAGTGAGTGGTGGCAGTACCTTAACCATGCAAGTGATCAGATTATCAAGAAAAGAAGATAGAACCATATGGCAGAAGATTTATGAAATGCTCCTCGCCTTCAGGCTGGAACTCAAATATTCCAAACAGGAAATTATTGGTTTATATGCTGCCAACGCACCTTTTGGCAGCAATGTAGTTGGATTGGAAGCTGCAAGCTGGCGTTATTATGGCCGTAATGCAAAAACTCTCTCCTGGGGTGAAATGGCTACCTTAGCTGTTTTACCCAATAGTCCGTCATTGGTTCACCCCGGAAAAAATTCAAACCGGTTAATCAAAAAGCGAAATGATTTATTAGATAGGTTAGCAAAGCTTAAGTATATAGATCAGGGAACGGCAAACCTGTCAAAGCTGGAACCTATTCCTGGAAAGCCCATGCCCCTGCCACAAAATGCACCGCATTTGCTAAATCGATTCAAGGCAGAAAGAGCGAGTTTGGAAATTAATTCTACCCGAATTACCACAACGCTGAATGAGGATATACAACTTAAAGTGAACGCCATTCTAAAACGCTATAATAATCGTTATCGTTCAAATGACATCAATAATATTTCTGCATTAATTCTTGATGCCAAAACCGGTACGGTGGTCAGCTATGTAGGTAACATTTATCAGCCTGAAAATACAGAACTGCTTAGTCATGTAGATATGATCAAAGCACCAAGAAGCCCGGGAAGCACCTTAAAGCCATTGCTCTACGCCAGTATGTTAAACGATGGCTTTATTCTGCCGCACACCCTTATTCCGGATGTGCCCACGCAAATTGCTGGTTATTCACCTCAAAATTATGATTTGGGTTATGATGGTGCCATTGCTGCTGATAAGGCTTTAAGCCGCTCATTAAATATACCAGCAGTGAAAATGCTGCAGCAATATAAGTATGAAAGGTTTTACGATAAGCTAAAAAAACTTGGGATCGGAACATTAAATCAACCGGCAGATCACTATGGTTTATCTCTTATTTTAGGCGGCAGCGAAGTAACCATGTGGGATCTGGCAAATACTTACATGGGGATGGTGAGAACTTTGAACCATTTTAATGCCTATAAGGGATTATACGACCCTAATGATTATAAGCAAGCAACCTATTATCATCCTAAGAAAGATCCTGACAAAGATGATCAACGTAACTCTTTTTTAGATCATGGAGCTATTTGGGCAACATTTAATGCTATGGAAGAAGTCATGCGTCCGGGCGATGAAGGCTTATGGGAACAATTTTCTTCATCGCAAAGAGTAGCCTGGAAAACAGGTACAAGCTTTGGCTTTCGCGATGCCTGGGCATTAGGCTTAACGCCCGGTTATGTTGTTTGTGTGTGGGTGGGCAATGCAGATGGAGAAGGCAGGCCAGGTTTGGTAGGCATAGAAGCTGCCGCTCCGGTTTTATTTGATCTGTTTAGGTTATTACCTAATGGAAAATGGTTTGAAACACCTAAAACAAAACTTAAAAAAATCAAAGTGTGTAAGCAAAGTGGTTACAAGGCCGGAGAGTATTGTCCCGATGTGATAGAAGATTGGGTACCAGTTGCCGGAGAAAAAACCGTTGTTTGTCCCTTTCATAAAATTATTCATTTAGACAAGACCGGAACTTATCGTGTTACTGATCAGTGTGAAAGTGTAACCAACATGCAGCATAAAAGCTGGTTCATTCTTCCCCCGGCTATGGAGTATTATTACCGGATTAAAAACAGTGACTATAAAAATTTGCCACCTTACCTTCCTGGTTGTGATCTATCCGGTGGAAATAATGTGATGGAGCTCATCTATCCAAAAAATGGCGCTTCAGTTTATATTCCGCTTGAATTAAATGGAACACGGGGAAAAATCGTTCTAAATGCGGCACATCGAAATCAAGGTTCTAAAATTTACTGGCACATTGATCATGAATATATCGCTACCACCACCAATTATCACCAATTGGCTGTTAGTCCGCCGCCAGGAAAACATACACTGACTTTGGTAGATGAAAATGGAGAAAGACTGGTGCAGGTTTTTACAGTGATGGATAAGGATAAAAAGAAATAGCGAGGTTATATCTTGGGAAGTTTTAACTGCAAAAAAAAGAAGATTTCCGCAAAGAATAAAAAATTAGGCGAGTTATTTTTTCACCACAGAGGGTAAAGAGATTTACACAGCGCACACCAAGAACTTGTAAAAGAAATAAAATTTGAGCTTGATACGCGCTGTGCCTTATGATTTGTACCTTCTGTGATAACTATTTCACTGAAGTACTCCTTCAGGGGTAAAAAACAAATATATCTATATCTCCGTTTGCTTCACCACCAATTCCCGCACCACTGTTCCATAAACGATCAGGTATTGCGCTAACATATAGCTGGCCATGGTTAGCATGCCTGCCTGCGGAATAGGCCTGCTAAACTTATTAACTGCCAATACACTATCTGATAAAAGAAAGAGTAATGCGCCCATCAACACCAACTTAAAACTACTTAAATTCACTTTCCCATAACGGTTAAGTGCCATAATCGCCATGAATGTAATAATGATGGCATACATTAAAATAGCAAACTGCCAGGCACCGAGATGAGGTTGTAAGTAAAAAAATAAGCCCATACAGAAGATAATTAATGCACCTGCACCCCACAAAAAAAACGGACTTCTAAACTCTGGATTAGATTTATGATCAAGTGTAAAAGCCCTGATATAGAAGATGTGACAAAGCAGAAATGCAAACAGTCCATAATTAAAAAAGCTTCCATTCCCTGATGGTAACATTAAAAAAATATCACCAGCCAAACTGAAAATTAAACCTGTAAATATTCTTTTATGGAAACGGCCTTTAAGATGAGTAGCTACATACAACCAAATCAATAATATCATTATGATGAATGGTTTAGAAACTTGGCTCAGCAAAGTATGTCCTGCTGTTTCTGCATACAACTGAACAAGATATACCAATGAAAAAATGAAGGCAAAAAGTTTAGTTTTCATTAAAATTTACGAATTGAAGAACAAATTTAATGTTAATACTTAATGCCAGGAAATGGTAATGAAGGTATTCTGGTTAGCAAACCTGGCGAAGTTTTTTTGCCTTAATCTCGCCGCCCTCCTGAAGTCCAAAAATTAACATTAAAAATTCATCAGTTTCCTGAATGGCAATATTAACCACCACACCTGATAATCCACTTTCATCACTTATAGTATCACCCACCTTAATTTCCAGTAGTGTTGATGTTGGAATGTTATCATTTAAAACAGTCATGATATTGATATATTTATATAAATTAATTTGTCGGTAAAACAAGCTTAATGAGCTACATTTTAAATTTCACAAGAAAATAAAATATTCTTTAGGCCAGCTTCCCCTAAACGCTGGCAAAATTGAACATATTTTTAATAAGGCAAAGCATTAATCGTAAAGAAATTTGGTTTTCTTGACAAGCCAGTGAGACGGCTTTTGAGAAAAATGCACCAATACCGTTTTACAGCGAGATCGAAAACGAAATGTATTTTAAGCTAAAGGCCTTCACAAAAATGAATGGCCTTTAGCAAAATATTGTATTAAACGGTTAAAAGTGAGGGCTTCTCATGGTAGGTTCTCCATAGCAGTTCACCAAATAAGGTGTTCGACCAAGCAAACCAGTCACGGGTAAATTTAGCCGGATTGTCTTTATGAAAAGATTCGTGCATAAAACCTTTGCCGGCATGAGTTTTTTGTAAAGTACTGATACAATATTTGATTTCTGCATCATCTTTTGATGTTAATGCCCTCATCGTAATGCTCATTGGCCAGATCATATCCTGACCAACATGTGGTCCGCCTATTCCTTCAGCAGCAGTACCCTTAAAAAAGTATGGATTATCTTTAGACAACACAAATTTCCTTGTGTTTTGATAAATCGGATCATCGGCACTCATCGCACCAAGATAAGGCAAACTTAACAAGCTGGGTACATTAGCATCGTCCATCAAATAATTACTTCCAAAACCATCGGTTTCAAAAGCGTAGATTTTGCCATATTTTGGATGCGCCACAATTGCGTGCTTTTGCAAAGCCTTATTTACCTCATCCGCCAGATTAAGCAAATTGCTTTCCAAAGTTTGATCACTTTGAAGTGCCTTAATCATTTCAGCTGCTTGCTTCAGACTGGATACGGCAAAGAAATTTGAAGGTATTAAAAATGGAAAAATGGTTGCATCATCACTTGGGCGAAAGGCCGAACAAATCAATCCGACCGGATTTACAGGAAAACCATATCCAGCCATTGGTAGTGAATCTGTTGGTTTGTTGGTTTCACGTTGAAAATGATACGGGCCGTGATCCGTTTTACGTTGCTGCTCTTTGAAGGTTTTTAGAATGGTTTCTATACCTTTCTTCCAATTGGCATCAAATGGTGCTTTATCACTTGTTTTTTTCCAATAATGATAAGCTAAACGAATGGGATAACATAACGAATCGATTTCCCACTTACGCTCATGTACACCTGCCTGCATAGCGGTATCATCTGTTTTCCATTCACCAACTTTATTGGCATCGCCATAAAAAGCATTGGCATAAGGATCTTTCAGCACACATTTCGTTTGATGATTGATCACTCCAGCAATTAATTTCTTAAGGGCTTCATCTTCATTTACGAACTGTAAATATGGCCAAACCTGAGCCGAGCTGTCCCTTAACCACATGGCATCTATGTCTCCGGTGATCACATAAGTATCCGGACGACCATTTTTTTCTGAATAATAAACGGTGGTATCTAATGTATTCGGAAAGCAATTTTCAAATAGCCAGGCCAGCTCAGGATTTTTAACCTTCGACTGGAAAGTTTTTATAGCATCATCTACAGCTTTACTTTGAAAATGCCTTTTTCCTGCCGGAACGCGAACTACCGGAAACGCCGGAGCAAAGTCTGCGGCAAACGAAAACTTGGACGCCACTACTCCTGCTCCAAGCAAGCCTGTATTTTGAATAAATGTTCTTCTTTTCATTAATTATATTTTTACGATTTGGTTAAATTTAAGGTCGCCAGCCGGGCATATATTTCCAGTATTCCGGCTTGCTGCAACAAATTTTTATCAGTTTCCTTTCCTAAAAGATTTCTTTCATCACGTTCCGTTTTCCAAACACGTTCTGCATCATTAATGAAGAGTGCCAGACGTGATGCATTTTTTTCAACGGAATACAGCGCGAGGTAACCTCTAAGTAAAACAGCATTAAACCAGTAATGATCCGGCAGTTTTCCATTTTTATAAAATCGTTTTTCGGCAGCAGTGGCAATAAATTTTGCTTCTTTGAGGTATTTTTCATTCTTTGTGATTTTATATAGCAGCACATTCGATTCCAGCATCGTACCCGTATTGTAAGTGTAGGTAGCAGAATCTATTTTTAATGATGAAACCTTTATGGCATCAAAATAAATACCATCAGGCCCCCTCAAGGTTTTATTTGTCCAGTTATAGACCATTAACGCTGTATCCAGATACTTCTTTTCCTCGGTAGCCTGATATAATCCGAGCGAAACTAAGATATTAGGCCCATTAGAACAAGTGTTTTTGGAGGTTTTCTCATCTTCCTTCCAGTATAAACCCCCACCGGTTTTTTCATCATATCCCGTTAAAAGCCAGGTATAAATTTCTTTTGCCCGGTTAAAGTAAACTTTGTTTTTGGTACGGCTGTAAGCATCGAGGTAAGCAATGGCAATCCATTGATTATCATCATAAAACCGACTGCTTTTTTCAATGTAGGATTGATAGGCTGGTGCAGGAGATGTTTTGGTATAATACTGATCAATCGCTTTCATCACTGGCTGCATCCCGTGATCATTTTTTAATACCTCTGTTTCATTTCTAGCCTGAATCAATGCACAAAGTGGCCATAAATAAGAATATGGTTTTTCGGTTTTTCCAATATTTTCCAGGTATAGTCCCTTATCCTTCAGGTAAAAATAACGATCTATATTACCTTCGATAATCTTAATACGTTGTAAATATTCAAATCTACTAACTTGTGCAGGTGAATTGATCCAGCAGGAAATCAGCAGTAAAAAGCCGGTTAATACTTTAATGATGTGTTGCATTTAAAATTATCAAATGTTAATCCCGCTTTATACCGATCATGGTTAGCCCTTAAGAAGATTCAGGTAATCGGCATTTGGTCAGAACTTAACAAATATTAGAATATTTTTTAAAAGATCAAAATTAAAAACATACATTTTGACATTCCTAAATCGATTTTATGAATCATTATGGGTAATTGATCTGAAATAGCAATATATCATCAATCAATATAAATAAAGCTGCATTTATCGGTTAAATCACCGCCACAGAAATATAAAAAGAGCAACAAGATCACCAGATAAAAAGAAACATGCATTGCTTAAATCAATGCTTCATTTAAGCGGAATCATTCAGCATGCTTTTTTATCTGGATTTTATATCTTTAAATTATATAAATATGAATACAGATCATTCCCTGCCTTCAAACCGCATCTTATCTATTGATATCCTGAGAGGAATAGTAATGATTGTTATGGCGCTTGACCATACACGTGATTTTTTTCACATAGCGGCCGTAACAGGTAATCCGCTCGACCCGGCCACCACAACCGGGGCGTTGTTTTTCACCAGGTGGATTACCCATTTCTGTGCACCAATATTTGTCTTTCTTTCAGGTTTATCAGCTTATTTATCTGCTCAAAATAAAACTCCGGCAATAGCAGGTAAATTTCTGATTAAGCGTGGGCTCTGGCTTATCGCAGTTGAAATTGTGATTGTGTCATTAGGGTTAACCTTTAATCCATTTTATCATTTTATTATTCTGCAGGTCATTTGGGCCATTGGCTGGAGCATGATTCTGCTGGGGCTGATAAGCAGATTATCATATAAAACGGTATTAATTATTGGGTTAATCCTGGTATTTGGGCATAATATCTTAAATCTGTTGCCAGTACCTCAAAATCCTACCTGGGCAATGATATTAAAAGCAGTATTTACCGCATTTGGAACGGTGCTCCCCATATCTGACCATCATTTAATCGGGGTATTTTATGCCATTCTACCCTGGACAGGCATCATGTTTATCGGTTATGCCATAGGCAGCTGGTACAAAAAAGGATATGATGGCGCGCGGCGCAAAAGAAATTTAATCCTCACAGGTTGTTTAACCACCCTACTATTTTTGGCTTTAAGATGGATTAACTTTTATGGCGATCCCGCCCCTAGAAAAGAATATCTTGATCTTTTCCGTAACATGCTTTCTTTTTTAAATGTAAGTAAGTACCCACCTTCCCTGCAGTATACCTGCATGACTTTAGGTCCCGCGATGCTGTTTTTGGCTTTCTCAGAACGTTTAAAAAATATCGGAAGCCGGATTTTTGCTATTTATGGTTCAGTCCCCTTCTTCTATTATATATTGCACTTTTACCTGTTGCATACTTTTCTGGTTATCGCTTTTTTTGCAACAGGCTTCACAGGGAAAGATATTGTTCAGATTCCGTTTTATTTCAGACCGGTTAATTTCGGCTTTAATTTAATGGTGGTTTATCTGATCTGGTTTTCAGTTGCAGCGTTACTCTATCTTCCCTGCAAATGGTTTAAAAGATATAAACAAACGCACAGGCAATGGTGGCTGAAGTACATTTAAGTTGATGCCCCAACATGTAATCAACAAATTGAAGAACAAAAAAAACCGCTGGCAAAACCAGCGGTTTCATATCAAAAACCTAAACAGTTAAATATTATTTTTTAGGTTTGGCACTCATATAAAAAGTCAGCTTTCCGCCAGCTGTAATATCAGTATGTTTAATGCTATGATTCGTAATCTCTTTACCATTCAGCATCACTTTTTGAACATATACATTTTTATCGTTTTGGCTTAAAGCCTCTACCGTAAATGTTTTATTATTTTCTAATTCAATTACTGCTTTGTTCACCAGCGGACTACCCAGCGCATACACATCTGATCCCGGAGCTACAGGGTAAAAACCCATAGCCGAAAACATATACCAGGCACTCATTTGTCCGCAATCATCATTTCCACCTAAGCCATCGGCAGTAGGTTTGTATTGCATGTTTAAGATGTGGCGGATTTGTGCTTGGCCTTTATAGGCCTCATCCGTCCAGTTGTACAGATAAGCTACATGGTGAGCGGGTTCATTTCCATGTACATAACCGCCGATGATACCTTCACGGGTAATGTCTTCAGTGTGGGCAAAAAATTCGTCCGGCAGGTGCATGCTGAAAAGAGAATCCAGGCGTGCGGCAAATTTCTTTTTACCCCCCATAACCTCAATCAGGGAAGTGGGATTATGAGGCACAAAAAAACTGTAATTCCAGCTGTTACCTTCAATAAAACCTTGCCCCTCGGTATCCTTTGGATCAAATTTTTGCTTAAATGTTCCGTCAGCCAATTTAGGGCGCATAAAGCCAGATGCCTGATCATAATTGTTTCTCCAGTTTTCTGAACGCTTAATAAACTCATTATAAACATCCGTACGATTTAATTTTTTAGCCAATTGTGCTATCGCCCAATCATCGTAGGCATATTCTAAAGTATTGGAAACAGATACACCACTTTTTTCAGCCGGGATATAGCCCTTATCCATATAATAACCTATTCCTTCGTAATCCCGGTGTTTTGCGGTTACTACACAAGCATCAAGTGCCTGATTTGGATCTCCGTTGTAAGTGCCTTTAATAATAGCATCCGCAATTACTGAAACACTATGATATCCGCTCATACACCAGTTATCATTGGCGTAGTGTGACCAGATGGGCAACATGTGTAAACTGCTCTGATCATAATGGGCCAGCATCGATTTGACCATGTCATTGCTGCGACTGGGCTGCACCAGGTTGAAAAAGGGATGCAATGCCCGGTAAGTATCCCATAATGAAAATGTAGTGTAATTGGTAAAGCCTTCAGCTTTATGAACACCCTGATCCAAACCCTTATATTCGCCGTTTACATCAGTATAGGTAGTTGGATTTATGAAGGCATGATATAAAGCCGTATAAAAGTTAATTTTATTGGCGTTTGAAGTGGTTACCTGAATTTTATTCAGCTCTTTATTCCAGATGGCTTGTGCTAGTGATTTTACCTTTTCAAAATCCCACCCTGAAATTTCAGTTCGCATATTTTGCAAGGCATTTTCCTGACTTACCGGAGATAGCGCAAACTTAATTTTCACCTGCTCTCCTTCTTTTGTATCAAAATCAAAGTACATTTTAATTTTTTTACCCGCTATTTCAGGAAAATTCTGCTCCTGGTTAAATTTACCCCAGAAACCCCGGTAGGCCTGTTTAGCATCATAGCTCTTTCTTCCGTAACTTTTAAAGGGTTTAGAGAAACTCATGGCAAAATAAACTGTCCGGGTACGTGCCCAGCCATTTGTTTGGCGATAACCTGTAATCAGGGTATCATTAACTACCCGAACGTAAGTCCAGACTGTTTTATCTTCGTAATTATAGATGCCCGCCATAAGATCCAGAATAATATGCGATTGATCTGATTTTGGGAAGGTATACCGATGCATGCCTACCCGGTTGGTTGCCGTTAATTCTGCAGTAATGTGATGATCATCCAGCTTTACCTTATAATAACCGGCTTCAGCAGTTTCATTGGCATGAGCATAGGCAGAACGATAACCACTTTTGGGTCGATCTGCCGTACCCGGATTTAACTGCAGTTTACCTTGCGTAGGCATAATTAAGAAATCACCCAGATCAGAATGCCCCGTGCCACTAAAATGCGTATGACTAAAACCCACTATGGTTTTATCCTCATACTTATAACCTGCACAATACTTGTATACATCACCATTATACTTTCCATTCACTTCATAAGATAAAGTATCGGTTTCAGGGCTTAACTGTACCGCTCCAAAGGGTACTGTTGCCCCCGGATAAGTATGTCCCATTTTAGAGGCACCAATAATGGGGTTCACATATTGCACTAAATTCTGTTGTGCGGTGGCTAAAAATGCCGATAAAAGCAAACAAGGGAGGATAATTTTTTTGATCATGGATGTATTAAATTGAACAATTTCAACGAAAATTCTAAGGTATAAATTAAAATTGGAATCTACTTAAACATAAAACTAAAACGTTTAACTTAATTTTATATCTCTAGATTTCATCCATCTAAACCTATATTCACAAAATCTATTTGATGTTTGATGTAGCATACACCTTACGCTGGCCTGCTTCTCCTTCAGCGGCTTTTTACAACGAACTGACTTGCTTTAAAAAATTTCAGGTAAATAAACCTTATTTTTGCAGGCAATAATTTAGAAATGAGTAAACACGGTAGAATTCTGGTGGCCATGAGTGGCGGGGTTGATAGTTCGGTAGCAGCGGTAATGTTGCATGAGCAGGGTTATGAGGTAATCGGACTGACCATGAAGACCTGGGATTATGCCAGTTCAGGGGGCAGCAGTAAGGAAACCGGATGTTGTTCACTGGACAGTATAAATGATGCCAGAACGCTTGCGGTTAACTATGGTTTTCCGCATTATATTCTGGATATTCGCGATGAGTTTGGCGATTATGTAATCGATAATTTCGTAGATGAATACCTTGCCGGAAGAACGCCTAACCCTTGTGTGTTATGCAATACCCACATTAAATGGGAAGCATTATTAAAACGTGCCAATAAACTGGATTGCGAATTTATCGCCACCGGGCACTATGCTAATATTCGTCAGCAAGACAGCGGAAGATATGTAATTTCTAAAGGTAAAGACGAAAATAAAGACCAGTCTTATGTGCTTTGGGGTGTATCGCAGGAAAACCTCTCACGCACCAAGTTTCCTTTAGGAAGTTTTGCCAAATCAGAAATCAGGCAAATGGCATTGGATATGGGGCAGGAAGAACTGGCTAAAAAATCAGAAAGCTATGAAATTTGTTTCGTTCCTGATAATGACTACCGTGCGTTTTTAAAACACAAGGTAGAAGATCTGGAAGATCGTGTAGCTGGAGGAAATTTCATTTTAAGCAACGGAATGGTGGTTGGACAACATAAAGGTTATCCGTTTTATACCATTGGCCAACGTAAAGGTTTGGGCGTAGCATTTGGTGAACCTATGTTTGTAACACAGATATTACCAGAAAGTAATACTGTAGTTTTAGGCCGGGCTGACGAACTGGAACGTAAGGAGGCCATGGTGCGCAATCTTAACCTGATTAAATATGCCAGCATAGAAGAGCCCATGGATAATGTTATCACCAAAATCCGTTATAAGGATGCGGGTATGCTAAGTACTATTGTTCAGGAGAAGGATAAAATGCGTGTTGTCTTTGATCATAACGTTTCGGCCATTGCACCAGGCCAGTCTGCCGTATTTTATGAAGGAAATGATTTGCTAGGCGGTGGTTTTTTAATTTAATTTTTACCTATCAAGATACGGATCCCGGCTGGCCACAGTCGGGATTTTTTTTTGTATTAAATCTTAATTCCAATTTACAACCAAACAAAAAGTAGGTAATTCGCTTTGTTAAGGTAAACTTTATTAAATCATACTACCTTAAGCATGAATCACATCAAAAGACCATTTCAGCCGATAGAAAACTATGGCATTATCGGAAATTTAAAAACGGTGGCACTGGTTTCACTAAATGGTTCAATTGATTTCATGTGTGCGCCAAAATTTGATTCGCCTTCTGTATTTGCAACCATGCTCGACAGGCAGAAAGGTGGCTATTGTGCCATAGAACCTGAACTGGAAAATTTCACAACCAAACAGCTTTACTTTCCTGGTACGGCCATTTTACTCACCAGGTTTTTTTCGGATACCGGAATTGCAGAACTGACTGATTTCATGCCCATATCAGAAGGTAAACACTTATCAACAAGTGCCATTGTCAGAAAAATTAAAACCATCAGGGGCTGTATTAATTTTAAGTTCAGTTGCGTACCCCGGTTTGGTTATGCACAAAGCGAGTATAAGGCTGATAGTCATGAAAATCACCTCATTTTTGATTGCCCTGATGAAGAATTAAAAATTAAAGTTTCTGCAGATGTACCGCTGATACTGAGAAAGGCAAATGGCTATGCCGAGTTTACACTCCAGGAGTCTGAAACGGCGACGATTGTACTCGAATTTTTAAAACCGGAAGAGGCAGGTGAGCAACTCGCCTACTATGCTGATCACGCTTACCATGAAACCAAAGATTTTTGGGTAAAGTGGATTAGCAAAACGAGTTATAAAGGGCATTATGGTGAATTGATTAAACGATCTGCCATTACACTGAAATTGCTCACTTCTGCAGAATTCGGTTCTGTGGTGGCCGCACCAACCTTTGGACTGCCAGAAACACTGGGAGGTGATAGAAACTGGGATTACCGCTTCACCTGGATCCGTGATGCAGCCTTTACCATGTATGCTTTTCTGGCCCTTGGTTTTAATGAAGAAGCCACTGCATTTATGGACTGGATTTTTAACCTTTGCCAGAAAATTGACCTGCAACTCATCTATCAGATAGACGGCAACCCAAAAATCGAAGAAAAAGAACTGGAACATTTTGAAGGTTACCGTAAATCAAAACCGGTACGCATTGGCAATGCTGCAGCAAACCAGGTTCAGATTGACATTTATGGTGAACTGATTGACACCATTTATATCTATAATAAGTCATACAAACCGATTACCTATCAATTCTGGATGCTCATTGAGAAACAGATTGAACAGGTAATCAAAAACTGGAAAAAGCCAGATCATGGTATCTGGGAAATCAGGACCGCAGAAAAAGAATTTTTACATACCCGCCTGATGTGCTGGGTAGCCATGGACCGTGCCATTAAAATTGCGGAGCATCGTTCTTTTCCTTATCCCGAAGCAGAATGGCATAAAATCAGAAGTGAAATCTACCAGGATATTTACCATAATTTCTGGAATGAAAAACTGGGTTCATGGGTTCAATATAAAGGCGCAGAGCAGGTTGATGCCAGTGTATTGTTAATGCCGCTGACTCATTTTATTTCGCCAATAGAACCTAGGTGGCTTTCGACCATGAAAGTGATTGAAAAGGAATTGCTTTTAGATGTACTGGTTTACCGGTACAAAAATGGTGAAGATAATTTTGATGGCCTGGAAGGCGAAGAAGGCACATTTAACATGTGTTCTTTCTGGTTTATCGAATCTCTTGCAAAAAGTGGCGAACTGGATAAAGCCGTGGAATATTTCGAGAAGATGATCAGCTATTCTAATCACCTTCTCTTATTTAGTGAAGAACTGGGTAAAAAGGGCGAACACTTAGGTAATTTCCCTCAGGCCTTTACGCATCTGGCCCTTATCAGTGCCGCTATTGAATTGAACAAACAGCTGAACAGAGAAAGCGGAAAAGACTAAGGTTCACATATTTATTGTTCCTCATAATGATAAGTTAAACCACCGTCTACATAATAGGTTGATCCTGTTACGTAGGCGGCCTCGTCTGATGCCAGAAAAGCCACAACCGCTGCCACATCATCTACTGTACCCATCCTTTTCATTGGAATATTTCCGATTACTTTTTCCAACTGCTCCTTATTATTTAAAAGATCCTGATTAATGGGGGTAGATATGGCACCTGGCGCCACATTGTTCACCCTGATATTAAATGGAGCCAGTTCAGTCGCCAGATTGCGGCTTAGCATCTTTAATCCGCCTTTACTGGCACAGTAAGCTGCAAAATGCGGGAAAACTATTTCTTCGTGCACCGAACTCATATTAACAATAGTACCAGGTCTTTTTTCTTTCCTGCAATAATTAACAAAAGCCTGCATGCCAAAAAATACCCCTTTTAAATTGGTATCCATCACCAGGTCATAATCTTCTTCCGTTACGTCCCAAAAATCTGCTTTTGTTTCTAAACCTGCATTATTCACCAGAATATCCAGTGCACCAAAAACATCAATGGCATCATGAACAAGCTTAATTACATTTTTAGTATTGCTCACATCAGCAGCTAAAAATTCTGCTCTTCCGCCCATTGCTTTAATCTCGGCAATTAGCTCCTCTCCACGTTCGTCGAATTTTCTACCATTTAAAATGATGTCGGCTCCTTCTTTGGCTAAACGCAATGCACAGGCTTCACCTATCCCCTGACTACTACCGGTAATTAATGCGATTTTATTTTTAAAACGTTTCATGAAAAGTATTTTTTTAATGATATGTAAACTACTTGTGGTAAACTATTTCATCGATTCGATGGTCCATTTTATGATCTTCAGGCAGGTTTTTCAGGTAAAACTCTTCATAATAAGCTTTAACAATAGCCGCCATGGGCGTAGCCAGAAGTGCTCCGGTTAAACCAAAAGCCGCACCCATGGCTAATAACATAACCAGTGATGATACCGGGTGGATGTTCATGGTTGATGAACGCAGCTTAGGCATCAAAAAATCGGATACCAGCTCATTGAGTAAAAGAAAAAACAAAAGGCACCAGAATGCCGTTAACGGACTAATAGAAAGCGCAACCAATGTTGGCGGGATGGCCATAATATAAAATCCCAGTTTGGGAATCAATTCAGAAAAGAAAGCCAGCGCAGCCCAAACCAATGCACCCGGCACACTTACAATGCTGAGAAACGCATATACCAAAACAGATTGTATGGCACCTCCGATTAAATTAGATTTCATCCAGCCCACCAGCATGGTAGTGGTATGTTGCAGGGCATTTCTCGCGCTGTCTCTTTTACGTGGCTGAAAGAGCGACAAATACAATTCAACAATTGGTTTAGGATGACTTACATAAAAGACGACTAAACAAACAAATACGATAAACAAAAATACACCACCGATGATGCCGAAAGAAAAATTACCCAGACCAACAATGGTCTTTCCTACCGACGGGATGGCTGAACCGATGGAAACACCGCTATCCTGGATTTCACGGTTGAACTCCGGATAATTCTTCAATACCGATGCGATATGATGGGATGCAGAAGTATAATAACCGGGTAAATTGCTGATTAAAACATCGAGCTGATTGGTAATATGCGGGACAATTAACCAGCCTAGCCCAATACTTACCCCGAAAATAACCACAAAAATAATCAGGCTGGCCAGCCATCTTTTCATTCCTTTTTTTTCAAATTTACTCACCGGTGCACTGATGATAATTCCCAGTACCAGCGCAAAAATGACCAGCAATACAATAGAAATAATCTTAAAGGTAAAGAATAGCAGTAAAGTTAATCCAGTAATGTATAAGATGGTTGATTTTATTGTTTGGAAGAGGTTATGATTATGATTAGATACATTCATCTGGCTGGTATTTTTTTAATTATTTGCAGTTATTCAAGATCGCAATTGAAATGGCATTAAACCAAAACAATTTTTTCTATCGTATGATCATCCTCACAGCGGATAAAAAGAACCCTGGGTTGATTTAAATTTCTGAAGCGACTTTTCAGCTTGGCAATAAAGCTTTTTGAGTTAGTTTCCTTCACCAAAGTAATGGCAATCGCATCAGAATTACCTCTTACCGCTATAATTTCTGTGGAATAAATCTCTTTAAGCTCACGAGTAAAATCCATACAAAAGAAACCAACATTTTAAATTAAAGTTTGATTCAGGGTATTAATTTTATAAAAGCAAAAAAAATCCTGAAAAAATGACAGGATTTTTCAGGAGAATTATACTTGTAAAGTATGGTGAATAGTTGCTAACCTAAATTAACTTACATAACCATTTAATACCGCATAGCGGATTAATGCAGCTGAATTTTTAGCCCCTGTTCGGTCAATTAAAGCCTGCCTGATGCCTTCAACCGTTCTTCTGCTTAAAAATACTTGTTCAGCGATTTCCTGATTCGTCATTCCATTGGCAATTAAAGCTAAAACCAATTGCTCCCGCTCCGACAGTGCAAGTCTGGGCATACCTTTTTCAGGCATATTGGTGAGTTGGTGATTGAAACGTTCCAGTACACCAATACTTAGTTCGGAGGATAAATAACGTTTTCCATTCATCACCTGGCGTAAAGCAAATAGCAATTCTGTTTCATCCACATCTTTGGAGAGGTAGGCTCGGGCACCTGCGACAAAAGATTTCGCCGCATATTTTTCATCTTCAAGGATAGAAAGCATTACTACCTGAATCTGTGTATTGATGAGATAAATTTCTGAGATCATTTGAATCCCATCCATATCCGGCATTGATACGTCTGTCAGTACGATATCAGCCTTTGTTCCATTTTTTAAAAGTTCTAAAAGTGCATGTGCGCCATCTACTGCAGCCACAACCTCTAAATCAGTATGTTGCTTTAACAACGCCTGTAAAGATCTGCGAACAATCTGATGGTCTTCTACTAAGATAATTCTGATCATATAATTTATTTAAAATAGCCTGGTCATTTACCAGACCGATAACATTTACCTAAATGTTATTTTGGAAGCATGATATAAAAGGTTGTTCCTTTATTTATTTCGGTATCAAACCAGATTTTCCCACCATGTAAATCAACAATAGCTTTAATGATTCCCATACCTAGTCCGTGCGATTCTTCTCCACTTAAACCACGTTTAAGGCCCTGTTCTCCCCTGTCAAAAAGCGTTGACCTCAGCTCAACAGGAATACCACATCCATTATCCGCAACAGATATCAGTACGGTCTCCTCCATTTCCTGTGCGGTAAGGGTAATTTCGCCCTGATCTGCCGTAAACTTAATGGCATTGGAAATCAGGTTATTTAACACCTGAAGAAATTTCATGCTGTCCATGCGGATGTAAATGCGGTCGGCCTTACAGTTAAATGAAAAGTTCTTTTTTTCTTTCAATCTTGATCGTCTGTAAAAACGAATCAGATCCCGGAATTCCCATACCAGGTCAGTCCGTTCTTTTTTAATTTCTACCTCTGATGATTTCAGGAATTCTTTATTGATCAGGCTTCTGACCATCTTCATATTCCTTTCACACATTTCAATAATAAAAGATAAGCCCTCCGATAAATATGTTTCATCTTTATCTTCAATGCCATTAACCATTGAAGAAGCGGCAAGTTTCATCATCCCAAAGGGCTCCTTCAGGTCATGAGAAAGCACTTCAAGCGCAATATTTTTCCGGTTATTGATCATTTCAATAAGGATTTTATTTTGTCTGTCGACAGTGATATCTTCCACTATGCCGCATAAGGTTGTATGTTGAACACCGCTTATTTGGCTAATGCTCATTTTTAAGTACTTTACATCTTCATTTTCCAGCATCAGCCGGAATTCATACTTTCTGAAAATAGATTCCGCCGAAATTTCCTGAAAACAATAGCCAACCAGAACCTGATCATCGGGATGTACCCGATCAAATAAGACAGTTGGTGATTTTGATATATCTTCAGGCTTTAAACCCCATATGGATGCCAGTGCTGTGTTGAAGTATAAAAATTTACAATCAATAATATCATAAACAAAATATCCATCAGTGGATTTTTCTCCCAGTTGATAAAAAAGATCTTGTTGCATTACATTACTATTTTGTTGATAAATCATAAGCTATTGATTAAGTAGACAGGCATAACCCAAACAATAGGTTTGACAAAATGTTTACCAAAGCAGGTCAGATATCCAGGCTTTTCTGTAATAATTTTTCAACCATGCTTTCCAGGTAGGAAATATCAAAAGGTTTTGTGATCAGAAGATCATGTCCGCAGTCCAGACTTTCTTCATTTATAATTGCTGCTGACAGCAGGATTATGGGGACGTTAGACAGTGCCGGCATTTGCTTAAGTTTCCGGCAGATCACTCTCCCATCCTCAGCTCCCAGCATAATGTCGAGCATGATGAGGTCTGGTTTGAACTTCTCAAGTAAATTTTCGATATCGCTGATATCAGCAATGGTTTCAATTTTATAATTTTCCTGATCAAAAATAAATGGAATCATCTCACGGATGTTTTCATCATCATCAATAAGCAATAATTGTTTCCAGAGTCGCATAATTTAAAAGCTCAAATCTATATATAAATCAGAATTGGCGTACAAGTATATCTACGTGAATTTACCGCAACTATCATCATTACATTTCATTAGGGGCAGTTGTTAAACAGAAATTTAGATTCAATATGTAGATACCAGGTCCGTATATGAAATTTTATTGCTTCAATTCTATAAAACAGTGCCTTTAAATACTTGGTCAGGATTAAGCACAAATAATGATTTGGGCCAAATAAAGCTGCAAGTTTTTGATTTTCAGACAATAGCCAATATCAGTAAAATCATTTTGAAAATGTTCAAAAATAAAATTCAATTATATAAGATAAGCCCACTACATTTGCCGGAATGTTGTCACAATACCAAATCTTATATTTTTTTGAAGGCGAAGGATTAGTTATCATGGAACTTAAACGACTGGATATGCATGAGGGTGCAGATTTAGCTGAAATTTTCCATTGGCTTTATCTCGAAAAACAATCTCAGTCGTTAATTAAGTTATGGTTCAGGTCTATGGATTCATCAGCAGACATTGAGGAAAGATTTTTTGAGCAGGGCTATCTGAAATTCAATGCCAGGGAAGCTACCTTTATTGAAAAATATAATTCAGCGCAGCATAAATTGATCAATAACCCAGTTGACTCGGTAAGAGAAGAAATTCACATTATTATCAAAAATTACCTGAAGCAACCTTAATATTCTCTTTTTTTTCTTCTGGAGTCCGCTTATTAAGTCAAACCAGCCCTTTACCCATTTCTTCCGCCAATATCAAACAAATAACAACTTTATTTCCAGACATTTTTGGTTTTTAAGTGATAATTTCTTATATTGACGACATTAATCACCCTTAAATCAGATTGTTATGAAAAATATAGCCATTTTCATTCTTGCTTGTCTGATATCTACAGGCTCAGTCTTTTTTTCTAAAACAATAGCTGCGCCCGAGTTGGGAATATCTACTATATTACTGGTATGGGGTATGGCGAGCTGGTATTTTATCAACCGCCAAAATTCAACTATTGAAGATGAATAATACGTTGAAATTAATCCACTCAAACTCCGTTATTTCTCACCACTGCCACGGTAACCATTAACTGTCCTAAATGGCGCATGGTATGTTCAGCGGCATGAAAGAGCAATCCAATAACGGTAGAAGGTAAACCGGCTCTACCAACTCCCCTATATGCGGTTAAAGTTGATTCCGATGTTTCTGTCAATTGTTTCAATGCCTGATTCACCTGAAGATTAAAACGCTCCACCAACATCAGCGTAGAAAGTTTCCCTGTGCTGTCATGCCCTTCTGCATTTAAATGCCGGAACTGTTCATCAGAAAGACCTTCTGCCCTGGCATAGGTAAATACCCGATCCAGCACGCCGCTTAAGTGTTGCAAATGAAATCCGGCTGAAGCCATTCCCGCAGGACGAACCCAGAGAAGCTCATCCGGAAATTGATTCAGATATTCGTTTAGTTCTTCCCTGGCCTGCAGCAAAGCATGGGCTACAGGCTGTAGTAACGGAGGAATTTCTGGTATTGGTCCTCTTTGCCAAACTTCTGTTTTCTGTGTCATATTAATGCTTTTGCATTTAAAGTTAAGCTTAATTTATAATTCAGGTTAAAAGCTGTAGAATAATCTTAAAACTTTAATGGTTTTCAGCCGTTTAATGGTGCAGATATTCATTGGCAACTAAAAACTTTTGCAGCACAAGTCTTTTTGCACAGAAGAATGACCATTGTGTTGATATAATTTTTATAATTTTAAAGCCTAATACCATAAAGCCGCATGTCCGTCCGTTCACTTTCAGTCAATCACTTTTCTCAATATCAGGAAACACTTTCAGCACTACCTGATGCAAAGGAACGCTATTCTTTCATTAAAGAACTTTATCAGCGTTTAACCATAAATGAAGAAGAGTTGGAAGCACTGCAATTTGAGGCCGCACTTACCGAAATTCAGGAGCAACATGATCTTCAGAAAGATGCTTTTAGAAATGACCACCAGGTATTGAAAAGCATTAGGAAAGCTATTGACGACCGGATTTTAGCCGTAGAACAAAAGCTCTATCTTGGCCTGCCGGATGACCTGGCTGAAATGGATCGTTTAATAGCAGAGCAGGAAGCTATTGTTGCAGACCAGGAACAGCTCAATGAAAATGAACTTGCACTTTTAGAAAAGATGAGTCAGAGCGATATCAGCTATGGAAAAAAACTGGCCGCTCTTGATCAGTCCAAAACCAATCGCGAAGTGCCCTTAAAATCAAAACTCGAAAGGCAACTTGCACAGGTAGCAGAAGCGGAGAAACAAACTGCATTTCGTACCGGTATAATTTCAATGGTAATAATTTTGCTGATTCCGATTATCCTTGATTACTTTGCCTATCTGCTTGGATTAAACGGAAAAACCGATACCAGACTCATCTTTACGCACTATGTCTTCCTCATTTCTTTAATCCTTATTGAATTCTTTTATGCACAACGCATTAAGATCCTGGTTGCTGCGTTTCTTGCTAAAAAACAAGGTGATTTATTTTTAAATGAGATTTCAGCTTCGCTGGAAAGTATTGAAAAGAGCAAACGAAAACTGACTATTAACCGCAATTAAATCACAACCGGCAATCATTCATGAATATGCCTTCTGGTCTGAAGCGAAAACAAAACCTCAACTGCTCTAAGGCACTACGGTATAAAACAGATAGGAAGCAAATATTACAAGCAATACCACTCCCTGCTGTACGTTTGTTTTACCGGTAGCCAACGAGAACATAATGGTAATCATAGATAGCAGCAGCAATACAGTAGAACTCATATCAATACCTAAAGTAATCGGCATCCCAAAAGCAATAGACACTGCTGCAACTGCCGGAATGGTTAAACCGATGCTGGCCAAAGCAGATCCAAGTGCAAGGTTCAGGCTGGTTTGAAGCCTGTCTGCTTTTACAGCCCGGTAAGCGGCCAGGCCTTCAGGCAGTAAAACAATAGCCGCAATAATTACGCCTACAACAGACTGTGGTGCACCCAAGGCCAATACCATCACTTCAATATCATTAGAAAGAAACTTGGCCAACAGCACTACCGTTACCAAACTGATAATTAATAAGGCTAGACTGCTAAAGGTGGTTGCAATATTGGGTGAATGTTCATGTTCTTCTTCAGAAGCCGGATCTTTTGGTAAAAAGTAATCTCTGTGGCGTACCGTTTGCATAAAAATAAAACCACCGTATAAAACCAGTGATACTATAGAAACAAATATTAACTGACTGGTGGTATATTCTCCAAGCGCACCGCTAATGGTATAATTTGGTAAAATAAGGGTAAGTACCAGGATGGATGCCAGCGTAATCAATGCTGCATTTACACCCTGTAGTTTATAGATCTGTTCTTTAAACTTAATTCCTCCGCGCAGCAAACAGATACCAACAATAGCGGTTAAAATAATCATGACGGCTGCAAAAACAGTATCCCTTGCCAGTGCTCGGGTGGCATCACCTCCGGCAAGCATTAAGGAAACGATCAGTCCAACTTCAATGGTAGTAATGGCCAGGGCAAGGATAATGGTTCCAAAAGGTTCACCAACCCGGTGTGCAATTACTTCCGCATGATGTACCGAAGCCAGAATACTTCCCACCAGCAAACCTGCCAGGATAATCCTGAACCAGCCACCTAGTTCAACTCCAGTTAAAAAATAAGATAAAATACCTAGTATAGGTATAATGATAGTCCACTTGGGTAGATTTATATATTTCATAATTAAAATTGAGTTGCTTAACTAACAAAAAACTATATGTAGAGTTTTAATAAATCCGAATCAATAGGCATCAGCCGGCCCTGAAAACAATTGCATTTATCAGAAAACACTGGTATATTTATCAGATCAATCGAAATAATAAATTCAGAATATCACAAAAACTAATTTTTAAATTATGCTATTTTATGCGGTTCCTTTATATTTTCTGGTTTTCATTGGCTGGCTGATTTACGCCGGGTTGATCAAAAGAAACCTGAAGCAAAATTTACCTTTGGTATATTTTGGGGGTGTTTTCAGTGTAATCTGGGTGGTGATTACAATTATATCCTTTACATAATCAGTTCGGGCATTATGTATATCGCACAGTATTAATTGCAGGTACCCATTCCTTTTTACCACAACGTTCGCAAATATGTGCTGTTGCTATTTTTACCACTTTGGCGCAATGTGTACAGGCATAATGGCCATCCTTAAAAATATTTTCAGTTTTTTGATGATAGGGTTTTGGGAAGATAGGCAAGCCGTAATCAATCTGTTCATCGGGATAAAACAAGAAGCTCACCTGCCCGTTGGTTTCCAGTACCGCTGCCCTGACCTGGCCAAGATGCTCAATATTCTGAACCCTCATTTCTGCAAAAAATTCATCCTTGGCAAAGTTGGCATCACCGTCTTTTTTCATGGTAAATAAGCCATCTTCCACAATATACATCGGGTCTCCTTCCAGGATCATTTCAATTTTCTGGCTTTTAGCCGTGAGATAAGTAATCAGCCTGTACAGCAGCAGAATAACGATAAAAACCAGCAAAGATGGTAAAATAGCAGATTCCGAACTAACCATAGGGTCGCCTGCAGCAGAACCCAGCGCAATAATGATGGCAACTTCAAAAATACTAAGCTGGCGAACGCCCTTTTTTCCTGATGACCTCAGAAACACCAATACAAAAGTAAACATGATTAATGTACGGATCCCAATTTCCAGTGCCAATGAAAAATCAAGGTCCCTTAACCAAAAATTCTTCCAATCAATTTCGAGCAAAATATTTATTCCCATTGGAATACAACAGCTTTTAGCAGGATTTGTTGCTGCTCTTCCTGAATGATGGGCAATATATCAGCCAAGTTGCTGATCCCAGCCAGTCTTGTTTTTTTGCCTGACCGTTGGTTTTGCCTGTACGGTAAAATCGTCTGAGAAATCATGGTTAAAGACCTGAAAAGTCACAGACCACTCATCTTTTAATAGTCCGGATACAAACTTTGAAAATATCCCTTCAAAGCTTCTAAAGCTGATATCTGCCTTACAAACCACCAAATATTCCCGGTCAGATTTGATAATTACTTTATGAATCAGATTTCCCCATCTGGAGGTTAAAGCCAAAGGCAGGTGATTGAAATTTTGCTGATCAATAAAAGCAGCTAATTCCCTTAAAAATGAAGGTGAAAAATCTGTTCCACTCACCTGATGCCATGTTCCTTCTGATTTTTCCATGCTGCCCAGCAACTCCCCTTCCAGCAATAAACGCCATGGATCTTCAGGAGAAAACTGAATCATCTGATAAATGAGTAGTTCATCATTGGCCTTTCTTGAAAAAAACTCCAGTTCAATCATAATTTAAATATCAATCCCAATAGTTTTCAAATATAACAATAAATACTAAAAATAATAGCAATCAGTTTCTGCAATTATAAGCTAAACAAAAGCAGGCGATACGTTTTGATAGATAAGTTGTCCATATAATCTTTTAATTTTAGCTAATTTGCTTTAAGGAGCTATTCTCATATATCTGTTACAATCATAATCTTGGCACAGCATTTGAAATTTAATTAAAACACACAAATTAAATTTAGATTATTATGAAAAAGCTATTCATCATCTCCGCGATTGCAGGAATTGTTGCTTTAACATCCGGTCAATCTAATGCTCAGGTAAGTTTAAATGTAAATATTGGCACACAACCTGCATGGGTTCCTGCTGGTTACCAAAATGTAAACTATTATTATTTACCGGAAGTAAACTCCTATTATTATGTACCACAACGGCAGTTTGTATACCTGAATGGAAACAGGTGGACCAGATCAAGAAGCTTGCCTGCCAGATACAGGGGTTATGATTTGCGCCAGGGAAGAAAGGTTGTGGTATATGGAAATCAGCCTTACCGAAGCTATTATACACACCGGGTGAAGTATGCAAACGGACCAAGAGTTTACCGATCAGCCTACGGAGGCGGTCCACGTTTAGGTCATGCCGGACCAGGAAGAGGTCGACACCATTTTTTTAAGGGAGATAGAAGACACCATAATGGTCACGGACCTCACGGCGGACCAAGAGGGCGACATGGAAGACATTAATTAATTCATTAAGGAAATAATTGGCCGGAAGAGATTATCTTTCGGCTTTTTGATATACAGTAAAGTTTTTCATCTTCAATTCAGAATAGCAATCAATAATAAAGGCTGGAATTTCTTCCAGCCTTTATATTTTGCAAATGTTATTAATTAACCTACTAAAGTAATTAAGCTTTTGCAGGGCTATTTTCTTTACTGATTTTTAACTGTGCGTTAATGCGGTCTAAAACATCATAAATATCAAAAGGCTTACTGATGTAATCATTGGCAAAGGCTGCAATTGCTTTTTGTTCGCTGTTATTTTGTGCAGACATTACAATAATGGGAATGTGTTTGGTAAACATATCTGTTTTTAAATCTTCACATATCTCTGCACCATTTCCATCAGGCAACATCACATCCAGCAAAAACAAGTCTGGCATAGCATCCTGAATATTTTTTTTCAATTCTGCGAAAGAAGATGATAACTGCAATTCAAAGCCCTCTTCTTTTAAAAGAATTTCTATTACATTTCTGATTTCCTGATCGTCTTCTAAAATGTGTATTCGTTTAGTTTCCATATTCAAATTATATTGTTTTGGTTCTTGTATAAAATAAATTTATACGATAGTTACAGTAACACCTAAGCCTTCTAAATGTTTTACAATTTGTTCAGAAATTCCTTTATCGGTAATGATATGATCAATTTCTTCCAGCCCGCATATTTTCCCAAAGCCTCTTTTTCCAAATTTGGTAGAATCAGCAAGTACGATTGTTTTTTGAGCGGCATTAATCATTTTTCTATTCAGGTGGGCTTCCATCGCATTGGTAGTGGTTAAACCGAAATCCAGGTCAATTCCGTCAACCCCTAAAAAAAGTTTGTTAAAATAAAAATCCTGCAGCACCTGTTCTGCGTAGGCACCCATTACCGAAGAAGAACTTTTTCTTAAAATTCCGCCAAGCTGGATCACTTCTATATTGGGTTCGCGCATTAATTCCAAAGCAACATTAAGTGCTGATGTTACCACGGTTAAATGGGTTGATGGTGTAATGTTTTTAGCAAAATAATAAACCGTGGTGCCTGAAGCGATGACAATAGAATCATTTTCATTCAACAATGCAGCGGCGGCCATACCGATTTTATTTTTTTCTGTAGATTGGATTTTCTCTTTCTCATTTACCGGCCGATCAATGGTATAAGGATTATTAACAGTGGCACCACCATGGGTTCTGAAAAGTAAGCTCTTATCTTCCAGGAGTTTTAAGTCCTTTCTTATCGTCACAGAAGACACTTTCAACTCCTTACATAAATCCACAACATTGATATATTGATCCTTTTGTAAGCGACTTAAAATAAACTGGTGCCTCTCCGCCAAATTCATCATAAACTTTTTTAGTTAAGTATTTCGCAAAATAGCAAATAAAAATCTCTATAAAATTGATTTGTGGAAATATTTAATATTTTTTTAATACAATTCGTATATGATTTCGAATTTGATTATCTATACTTGCGTATTGTTTCGTTTTAAAATTAGTGAAACCAAATGAAAACAGCATCGGATTATATTTTACCAGCCCATTCCGAATGGGACATCATCATCATAGGTGGTGGTGCCACTGGCTTGGGTACCGCACTGGATGCTGTTACCCGTGGCTTAAAAACATTGCTGGTAGAACAATCAGATTTTGCTAAAGGTACTTCGAGCCGTAGCACCAAACTGGTTCATGGAGGTGTTCGATACCTGGCACAAGGTGACATTGGTTTAGTGAAACGCGCATTAAAAGAACGTGGTTTATTACGGCAGAATGCCAATCACCTGGTGCATCATGAAGAATTTATTATTCCCTGCTACAGTTGGTTTTCGGTAATTAAATACTTGACGGGCTTAACCCTTTATGATTGGCTGGCTGGCAAATTTTCTTTTGGTAAATCCAGGTTCTTTTCAACAAAAGAAACCCTGCAACGAATGCCTGGGATTAAATCTAAAGGATTGAAAGGCAGTATCAGCTATTATGATGGCAAGTTTGATGATGCCCGTCTGGCGATTAACATTGCTCAAACTGCTGTAGAACAAGGTGCCACACTTTGTAATTATACCAAAGTAACCAACCTTATTAAAAATGAAAGTGGTGCAGTAACAGGTATTGAAATGCTGCACATACTTAATGGCAACACCGCAAAAGCAAAAGGAAAAGTAGTGATTAATGCCACAGGAGTATTTGTAGATGATATTCTGGCGATGAATGACCCAACCTCTAAAAAATTGGTCAGGCCGAGTCAGGGTGTGCATATCGTGCTGCACAAAGCATTTCTCCAAAGCCATGCGGCCTTAATGATTCCAAAAACGTCAGACGGCAGGGTACTTTTTGCTGTGCCCTGGCATGACCACCTTTTGGTAGGCACAACCGATACACCTTTAAATGAACACGCTTTAGAACCCAGGGCTTTAAAAGAAGAAGTTGATTTTATTTTAAATACCGCCGGTGATTATTTCCAAAAAGTGCCAAATGAACAGGACATTTTAAGTGTGTTTTCAGGTTTACGTCCATTGGCCGCACCAGCCAGTGGCGATGAAAACAATACAAAAGAAATCAGCAGAGACCATAAACTTATTGTATCAGCCAAAGGCCTGATTACCATTACGGGCGGTAAATGGACAACTTATAGAAGCATGGCAGAGGAAACCGTTGATCTAGCCATCAGTCATGCACAACTCAAAGCAACTACCTGCAAAACCCAAAACCTGAATATTCATGGTTGCAGTGCATTTAATGGAAACCATTATCTTGATCTTTATGGATCAGACCGTGAAAAGATTGAAAAGCTTGCTGCTGAACTTCCTGAATTTAACCAAAAGCTTCACCCTGATTTTCCGGACAGCGAAATTCAGGTAATCTGGGCAGCCAGGTATGAAATGGCCAAAACAGTTGAAGATGTGCTGAGCAGAAGATTGCGCATCTTATTTATTGATGCCAGGGCAGCAAAAATGATGGCACCGAAAGTAGCAGCCATTCTTGCCGCTGAGTTCAGTCAGGATGAATCCTGGCAAATTGAACAGGTTAAAGACTTTAACCTGCTGGCCGATGGCTATATTTATGGGCATCAAAACAGTGAACAACTTCCAAATTAAGTTAAACGTATCTAACCAAAACATAATGAGCAAGTATATCTTATCCCTTGATCAGGGAACCACAAGTTCAAGAGCGATTGTTTTTAACCACAATGGAGAAATCGTAGCCATTGCGCAGAAGGAATTTACACAGGTTTATCCGCAGGCTGGCTGGGTAGAGCACGATCCCTTGGAAATCTGGTCTACACAATTAACTGTTGCTACTGAAGCCATTATAAAGGCTGGATTATCAGTTTCAGATATTAATGCTATAGGTATTACCAATCAAAGAGAAACTACTGTGGTATGGGATAAGGAAACAGGACAGCCCGTGTACAATGCTATTGTTTGGCAAGACAGGCGAACTTCAGCATATTGTGATGAAATTAAGGAGCAGGAATTCTCCGGTAAAATACAACAGAAGACAGGTTTAGTGATTGATGCTTACTTTTCTGCTACCAAAGCCAAATGGATTCTGGATCATGTGGAGGGTGCGAGGGAAAAAGCAGATGCAGGTAAACTGGCCTTCGGAACTGTGGACACCTGGCTGATCTGGAAACTTACTGCCGGAAAAACCTTTGTTACTGATGTTACCAATGCTTCACGCACCATGTTGTATAACATTCATACGCTGAACTGGGATGATGAGCTTACGGATTTTTTTGGCATCCCGAAGAGTATGTTGCCTGAAGTCAAATCATCAAGTGAGGTATATGGCGAAACTGCCGGCAAAATCCTGGCGGCTAAAATACCAATTGCCGGAATTGCCGGAGATCAGCAATCTGCTCTTTTCGGGCAGATGTGTACGGAAGTCGGAATGGTTAAGAACACCTATGGTACGGGCTGTTTCATGTTAATGAACATTGGTGATACACCTAAAATATCTGCCAATAATTTACTAACTACTATCGCCTGGAAAATAAATGGCCAGGTAAATTATGCCTTGGAAGGAAGTATTTTTATAGGAGGTGCGGTGGTACAATGGTTAAGAGATGAGCTTGGACTGATTTCCAAATCAGCAGATATAGAAACGCTGGCCAAACAGGAAAAAGACACCAATGGGGTGTATATTGTTCCTGCTTTTGCCGGTTTAGGTGCACCACATTGGGATCAGCATGCCCGGGGAACCATTACCGGTTTAACAAGAGGTACCAACAAAGCACATATTGCCAGGGCGGCACTTGAAAGTATTGCTTACCAAACCATGGATGTGTTAAAAGCCATGGAGGCCGACGCCGGTATAGAAATCACTGAACTTCGCGTTGATGGCGGTGCAACCAGTAACGACCTGCTGATGCAGTTTCAGGCCGATTTATTAAAAAGTACAGTGGTCAGGCCTGAAATCACTGAAGTGACTGCCCTGGGGGCTGCCTACCTGGCCGGACTGGCAACAGGTTACTGGGATAGCATTGAACAAATCAGGTCGCAATGGAAGATCGATAAAACATTTAAGGCACAAGAAGGAATAGATAATACATCACGAATTAAAGGCTGGAACAGAGCCATAAAAGCTGCGAGGATCGGTACCGCAGATTAAATCAACATATAAAATAAGATCAATCAATCAGCTTATGACAGAATTTGTCGCAGAATTAATTGGAACAGCCCTGCTTATTCTTTTAGGAAACGGCGTAGTGGCAAACGTAGTGCTTAATGGTACAAAAGGCCATAACAGTGGCTGGATGGTGATCACCACCGCATGGGCCCTGGCTGTTTTTGTAGGTGTGGTAATTGCTGCACCCTACAGTGGTGCTCACCTGAATCCTGCAGTGACTATTGCCCTGGCCATTGCCCAGAAATTTGATTGGATTAAAGTTCCTTATTATATCCTGGCTCAATTGTGCGGGGCGATGATCGGCTCATTCCTGGTGTGGATTATGTATAAAGATCATTTTGATGCGACTGCAGATCAAAGTTTAAAAGCAGCCCCATTCGCTACCTCACCAGCGATTAGAAATCTTACATCCAATCTCTTATCTGAAATTATTGGCACTTTTGTACTCATTTTTGTAATTTTCTATTTTACTAATGCTGAAATGGGAATTGACAAAACGCCTATCGGTTTAGGCTCATTAGGTGCTATACCAGTAGCCTTTTTAGTTTGGGTAATTGGTTTAGGACTTGGTGGCACAACTGGCTATGCCATTAATCCGGTGAGGGATCTGGGTCCCAGAATTATTCATGCACTCATTCCAATGAAGGGAAAAGGAAGCAGTGACTGGTCTTACGCCTGGGTGCCGATTCTTGGTCCGGTAATAGGTGCAACACTCGCTGCCTTGCTTTACATGGCCTTATTGAAGTAAGAGCGTTATTAAAGTGTTTATTGGCTGATCAAATTAATTAGGTTATCGATCAGCATAATCAAATTTTATTACCTTTGGTACAAGATGCAGTTTTCATTGAATTGCTTCGACTAACCTAAATATCACCAGTTGCACAATTATTTCCTTTTTATAGATACAGAAACATCCGGCCTGCCCAAAAACTGGCGGGCTCCCTATTCCAAGGAGAATAACTGGCCGCACATTCTGCAAATGGCATGGATTATTTTTGATCAGCATTTCGTTGAAATCAAACGTGCAAACCATTATATCGAAAACTCGGGCTTTATCATTGATAAATCCGCACAAAAAATTCATCACATAACAAATGATTTTTTAAAACTTCATGGCGAGCCGATTCAACCCATAATGCAATCTTTCTGTGCGGATATGAAAAAATTTAATCCTTTAGTTATCGGGCATTTCGTCGAACTGGATTTTCATATGGTTAATGTTGAACTCAATCGTTTAGGTATAGAAAGTATTTTTAGTCTGTCAACGTTCTATTGCACCATGAAAACAAGTGCTGATTATGTGACCAATACCGTGATCAGCCACCTTAAACTTGATAAATTCTATACCATTCTGTTTAATGAAGAGCCTGATGAAACACATAATGCGCTTACTGATGCTTTAAATACTTCAAAAATTTTCTTTCATTTACTGAGAGATCAAAAAATAAGCATATCTTCCATTTACAATCAGGAACAAACCTTTATAAAAGTGTCGGAGGAAGAAGAACGCTCATTGTTTAGACGTATTTTACAAAAAATATTTCCATGGATAATAAGTTAGCAGATAAAATCTATACTTCAAGAATTGGTGATATTACGTTTAAGAAAATCGTGAGCTGTTCTCCGGATACGCCGGTTTTTGAAGCGGCGATTAAAATGGCTGAACACAAAACCAGTTGCCTGTTTATTGAGGATGATTCAGGCCAGTTTAAAGGCTTTGTAACGGACATCATTCTTCGTGATGAAGTTATTGCCAAACGTATTGACCCCCAAATAGCCATCAGTAAAGTGATGGATCCAGATATAGTAACCATTACACCTCAGGCATTTGTATATGAAGCAATCCTGATGATGTTTGGGAAAAAATCAAGGTATCTATTGGTGAATGACAATGGCAATTATGTTGGTTTCCTGAGTCGTAACAGGCTTTTGAGCGAGCAGGCAGAATCGCCGCTGGTATTTATCCAATCAGTTAAATCAGCTGTAAATACTGCTGATTTAAAATCTAAATGGCAAAAAGTACCACATATTGTGGCGCAGCTTTTAGATAGAGGTGTTCATGCAAAAATCGTGAATGAAGTGGTTACCACCATTGCCGATACGATCTCGCTTAAAATAATAGAAGAGGTAATTGATAAACTCGGACAGCCCCCGGCAAAATTTGTGTTTATGGTTCTGGGCAGCGAGGGCCGAAAGGAACTGAGTTTAAAAACTGATCAGGACAATGCCATTTTGTACGAAGATACGCCAGAAGATCAAAGACCGGCAGTTCGCTCCTACTTTCTTGATTTTGCCACACAGGTGTCAGACAAATTGAACCATGTGGGCTTTGTTTACTGTGATGGCGATTATATGGCCACCAATCCAAACTGGACACATTCACTGGAACACTGGAAATACAATTACAAAAACTGGATTGAAGAAGCCCTTCCTGAAACCGCCGTTAAGTTTGCCGCTTTTTTTGACTGCAGGGCCATTTATGGTGATTTATCTTTAATGACCAGTCTGCGGTCTTTTGTAGATGAGGAACTTCAGAAACCTATAGAAAAATTTTATGTATATCTGGCCAAAAATGCATTATTATATGAGCCGCCGCTCACTTACTTTAGAAACATCCGGACACAAAAAATTGCCAAGCGTGAAGTTTTTGATATTAAAACCGCAATGACGCCAATTGTGGATCTGGCAAGGGTATATGCTTTACAAAACAGAATTTTTCAGAAAGAGAATACTGGCGAGCGTTTAAAAGCATTAAGAGAATTAACTGTTTTTAGTGAAAAGCAATACAGTGAGCTTTCGCATGCTTATTATTATTTAATGGCACTGCGCCTAAAACATCAGGCCAGTCTCATCATTAATGATCAGGCTATCCCAAATAATTTTATTGATATTGATTCACTGACAAAAATTGAAAAGGTAACTTTAATTGAAATCTTTAAAATTATTCAGGATTTCCAAAGCGGGATCAGAATGAAGTTTACGAATAGCTTAAGCTAAAGAGATTGGTTAATTGATCATTGATTGAGTGGTGCACGTATATTTCAAAGCTCAATTGAATCGAGGCCTATTCTATAAATAATTATCTTCAGGTAATTTGATTTGATGCAAGGCGTTAACTGCAGATCAACATGATTTCGCAGGTTATTGCTACTTGCTTCCTTGTGAATCTCCAAAATCTGCGGGATAATATTTTGATAGTTAAGGATTCGTATAAAACAAAAATGTTCCGATTTTCACCGGAACATTTTTAAAATATGATTGTCGCCTAAGCGAGAATTTCTATTTTACTGCATCAATTACAGCTTTGAAAGCTTCTGGGTGATTCATTGCTAAATCAGCCAATACTTTACGGTTTAAACCGATTTCTTTTGAAGCCAGTTTACCAATTAATTGAGAGTAAGAAATACCGTGCTGACGAGCACCTGCATTAATACGTTGGATCCATAATCCGCGGAATTCTCTTTTCTTAACTTTACGGTCACGGTATGCATATTGCAAACCTTTTTCTACCGTGTTTTTAGCAACTGTAAAAACTTTACTTCTTGCGCCCCAATAGCCTTTGGCCATATTAAGGACTTTTTTCCGTCTTCTTCTCGAAGCTACTGCGTTTACCGAACGTGGCATGTTGTTGTTGTTTTTTGGTAAGCGGCGTTCCTTTTTCTCGGAAACTTAAGGCCTGATACCTGGTGAATTAATAAATTACTTTCCGATGCAAAGCATACGTTTAACATTACCTGAATCTGCATCTGTTACAATTCCTGCATTTCCAAGCGCACGTTTACGTTTAGTACTCATCTTGGTTAAGATGTGACTTTTGTATGCTTTGTTTCTTTTGATTTTACCTGTTCCAGTAAGCGAAAAACGCTTTTTAGCACTGGAATTGGTTTTCATTTTTGGCATAACCTGTTTTTTAATTTATAAACCTATTTTTATTTTTTTGCTACTTTAGGCGCAACGGTCAAGAACATTCTCTTACCTTCCAATTTAGGCAATAATTCTACTTTACCCACATCTTCCAAAGCCTGGGCAAATTTTAAAAGTAAAATTTCACCCTGCTCCTTGTACACAATTGCCCTACCTTTAAAATGCACATAAGCCCGAACTTTTTCACCGTTCTCTAAAAAGCTTATTGCATGTTTCAATTTAAACTGGAAATCGTGATCATTTGTATTCGGACCAAAACGAATTTCCTTAATTACAGTTTGTTTAGCATTGGATTTAATTTCTTTCTGCTTTTTCTTTTGTTCGTAAACAAACTTACTGTAATCAATAATTCTACAAACTGGTGGTACAGCATTTGGAGAAATTTCTACCAAATCCAATTCCAGATCATCAGCAAGCGCCAAAGCTTTTGCCAAAGGATAAATCCCAGGTTCAACATTATCGCCAGCCAAACGCACTTCAGGCGATTTAATGTACTGATTAATGTTATGCTCTGCTTCTTTTTTCTTAAAAGGCGGACGTGGTCCCCTGTTAAATCCTGGTCTTCCTAATGCCAAACGTGTAACTATTTTAATTTAAACTGTTATTTCTTTTTTTAATAAAGTGTTGAACTCCTCCAACGTCATTTCCCCTAAATCTCCTTCACCATGTTTACGTACTGAAACTTTTCCATCAGCCATTTCTTTATCGCCAATAATAAGCATATAAGGGATCTTTTTAACTTCGGCATCACGGATTTTACGTCCGATTTTCTCATCTCGAAAGTCAATCAGCCCGCGAATATCGGAATTATTTAATTCATCTAAAACTTTTTTTGCATATTCTTCATATTTTTCTGAAATCGGAAGAATAATAAATTGCTCCGGACTTAGCCAAAGAGGGAAATTTCCGGCACAATGCTCAATCAAAACTGCGATGAATCTTTCCAATGAACCAAATGGCGCACGGTGAATCATTACCGGTCTGTGTTTTTGGTTATCGCTACCGGTATATTCCAGTTCAAAACGCTCTGGTAAATTATAATCTACCTGAATAGTCCCTAACTGCCATTTCCTACCCAAAGCATCTTTCACCATGAAATCCAGCTTAGGTCCGTAAAAGGCCGCTTCGCCATATTCCACCACAGTATTCAAACCTTTCTCGGCAGCAGCCTCGATAATGGATTCCTCTGCAAGTTTCCAATTCTCATCATTACCAATATACTTCGATCTATTATCCGGATCACGAAGAGATACCTGGGCAATATAATTATCAAAACCCAGCGATTTAAATACATAAAGTACTAAATCGATCACTTTTTTAAATTCTTCTTTTACCTGATCAGGGCGGCAAAATAAATGCGCGTCATCCTGAGTAAAACCTCTTACACGGGTTAAGCCATGTAACTCACCACTTTGTTCGTAACGATATACCGTACCAAATTCTGCAAAACGAACAGGTAGATCCTTGTATGATCTTGGCTTAAATTTGTACATTTCACAGTGGTGCGGACAATTCATCGGCTTTAATAAAAACTCCTCTCCTTCTTGCGGCGTTTTTATTGGCTGAAAACTATCCTTACCATATTTCTCGTAATGTCCGGAAGTGATATATAAATTCTTATTCCCTATATGTGGTGTAACTACTTGCTCATAACCGTGTTTTGCCTGCGCTTTTGTTAAAAACTGTACCAAGCGTTCTCTTAATGCAGTTCCTTTTGGCAACCACATTGGTAAGCCCATCCCTACCTTTTCTGAAAACATAAAGAGTTCTAACTCTTTTCCCAGTTTACGATGATCACGTTTTTTAGCTTCTTCAATCATGGCTAAATATTCGGTCAGCTCGCTTGCTTTAGGAAAAGTTACACCATAAATACGGGTTAACTGTTTTTTAGTTTCATCACCGCGCCAGTAAGCACCGGCGACGTTCATCAGTTTTACGGCTTTAACGAAACCGGTATTGGGAATATGCGGACCACGGCATAAATCAGTAAACTGGCCCTGAGAATAGAAAGTAATTTTTCCATCTTCCAAACCCTCAATCAAATCCAGTTTATATTCGTCGCCTTTTTCGGTAAAATATTTGATTGCATCTGCTTTGCTTACACTTTCACGGGTGAAAGTTTCCTTTTGCTTAGCCAGTTCGATCATTTTAGTTTCGATGGCCTTGAAATCATCAGAAGAAAACTCCTTGTCGCCGAAATCTACATCGTAATAAAAACCAGTTTCAATGGCCGGACCAATACCGAATTTTGTTCCCGGATAAATTGCTTCTAAAGCCTCAGCCATTAAGTGGGCTGATGAATGCCAGAAAGTCGATTTACCGGCAGTATCATTCCAGGTTAGCAATTTTACTGAAGAATCAGCTTCAATTGGGCGTGTGGCATCCCAAACTTCGCCATTAACCTCGGCAGCTAAAACATTACGGGCTAAACCCTCAGAAATGGATAGTGCAATTTGATGGGCAGATGTGCCCTGTTCATACTGACGAACGGAGCCGTCAGGTAAAGTAATATTAATCATCTACAACTATGATTTGTTCCTTATTCAGTATTAAAATTTCGGAACGGTTTAAAAATATGGTGAATTCTAAATCACATACAAAGTGATTTTTATTGCTGCGAAGATAAGAAAATTTATCTCACCGTTATTTGAGACGGCGAAATATTTTGAGAAATTTGAGGGTGGTTGATTACGGTAGACATATCCTGAATCAAGTTCAGGAAGATGCTCGTGGACTACGCTGAAGTGCAGGAATGATTCGGCAGGAAACATGCCGGGAAAATTGCGCTTCATGCCTTAATATTTCAAATAAAATCCAGATTTGAATCGAGTTTAGGAGGACGCCCAAGGGAGGAGTACATGAGAACGGACGAAATAATTACTTCTAAAACTTCTTAGAAATTAACCCTTTTTAAAGATAAAAGCCTTTCAAAATAAATCTGAAAGGCCTCTATAATACATTTTTCCAATTTTAATTCCCTGGAACAACAATTCGCTGAACACCACCACGTGGCCTGTTTTGCCTGAAACGCTTCATCATATTGTCCATTTTAACTTTATATTCCGCTTCAGTAATTAACCTTGCTTTCTTTGGAGGTGTAACATCTTTAGTGCTTACGCCCCTATATTCAATACTTTTGGCAATGGTTGAACTACCTCTTCCTTCAATAGCCAAAACTGTACCTTCTGTCCACATTTTAGGATTTGGAGAAAAATTAAATCCAAGATCATTCGTATACCAGAGATGTGTTTCTTCAGTTACGTCTTTATCCATATCCAGAATTTTAACTGATCTGGTTGATTTGACAATGACCTCTTTACAATCAAACCCAATGATTTTTTTTGTAGCACCCGTTTTTAAAACTTCTATTTTTGGAGCTGCAACCGGTTTAGGTTTTGAAGTATCACCAGGTGCTCCGCCCATTCTAAATGAGCTAATCGAACCAGAAGCAGACAGTTCCAATTTACTTGGCATATAATAGGTGGTATCATTTAAATCAAAAACTTCAGTAAGCTTTTGATCTGCAAAATTATAATAGTATTCCCGGTTGCCGCCACCTCCACCGAAACGCATCATCATTCTGCCCATTCCGCCGCCGCCACCCGCACCATTGCTATCTTCCATATCTTCAACAGCCATGTAACTTGCCTGGGTGGCCGTAAACAACAATTCGAAATTGCTCTTACTGGCCGAAGGCATTCTAGCTTTCATCTGATCCGGAATCTGCATGCCACTTGCTGCTGCCATAGCTGCCGGATCAATGGTGGTTTCAAACTGAATGGCACCCGAAGTTTTCTTTTGTGCATCTGCAACGGATAAAAGGCAAGTAATCCCTATCAGTGCTAAAAATATTTTTTTCATTTTTTGAATGTGTTTTTTTAATCATTAAGAGGCAAATAAATCTGATTTTTTCAGGCTTATAATTGCTGCTTCTTAATTACTTTTGGATACAACCGGATCAAAAAGGTTTAATGACCTTTGTTTTGTTTGGCGTTTGGCGTTTGGCGTTTGGCGTTTGGCGTTTGGCGTTTGGCGTTTGGCGTTTAAGGAAAATTTTAATTAATGCGAGTGGTTTGTATTAAACGCTACTTTACGGAAACATTTATGCTGACGAAATTAATATTCAGTACTTTCCAGCCAGCCATTACACAAAACATCAGCAAGGTGCATGGTTTTGATGGGCAGGTTATTTTTTTCAATGTAGCCTTGTAAATGCAATAAGCAGGATAAATCTGTTGAAATAATGTAATCAGCATGTTGTGCCATGGCGTGATTTACTTTTTGTTCGGCCATTGCAGAAGAAATCGCATCGAATTTAACCGCAAAGGTACCTCCAAAACCACAGCACATATCTGTATCCTCCATTTCCAGCATTTCCAAACCATGAACTTTTGAAAGCAACTGACGGGGTTCGTCTTTAATTTTACATTCACGTAAAGCACTGCACGAATCGTGGTAAACGGCCTTACCTTCCAGCTCTGCGCCGAAATAATCTTTTTTCGCTACGTTGATCAAAAAGTCTGAAAGTTCCCAGATATTAGATTGTAAATTCCTGCATTTGTTGTGCACGATCGTATTGGTAAACAAATCATTATAGCCACCCTTTACCATGCCTACACAGGAGGCAGAAGGTGCCACTACATAAGTATTTTCTGAAAAATCATTTAAAAATTTAGTACCTACTTCTTTTGCTTCATCCCAGTAACCGGCATTATAGGCTGGCTGCCCGCAACACGTTTGTTTGGAATTATAGCTAACCTCACAGCCTGATTTTTCTAATAACCTTAACGTATTAAAGGCGGTTTCGGGATAGAGCTGATCTACAAAACAAGGCACAAATAATTCTACTTTCATCATATTTCAGGGCAAACTTACGGTTTTACTATTTCTTTGCTTTCGTTTTTTCTTAAGATCAGCAAAAAGATTAAACCAATGATGAAAAATGATGCCAAAGCAATAATGGAATAGCGAATATTACCTGTTAAATCTTCAATATAGGCAAAACTAAATAACCCGATTACAATAGCCAGTTTCTCCGTAACATCATAAAAACTAAAAAATGAGGTGGTATCTGGTGTATTTAAGGGCAAATATTTAGAATAGGTAGAACGGGATAGCGACTGAATTCCACCCATAATCAGTCCCACAATCGCGGCCATAGCATAAAACTGGTATTCGTTGGTAATGTTGTAGCCATATACGCAACAGCCGATCCAAACCAGCACCACCATGATTAAAACATTCACATTACCCACCTTTTTAGCCAGAAACGACATCAGTAATGCTCCCGGAATAGCAACGAGTTGAATAATTAAGATCACCGCAATTAACTTTGCTGTTCCTAACTTTAATGTTTTTTCGGCAAAACCTGCAGCAGCCAGCATGATGGTCTGAACACCCATTGAATAAAAGAAAAAAGAAAATAGAAAACCTTTTAGTCTTTTAATTTGCTTCAGCTGTTTCCAAACCTTCGATAATTCACTAAAGCCATCTTTAATGATATTGGTTTTGATTTTAGTTACCTGTGGAGTTCCGTTTGGCAGCACATGAAACGGAATTTGGGAAAATGCGATCCACCACACCCCTACCAGTAAGAATGACAATCTCGGCGGAAAGGAGGCATCTGTAATACCAAACCACTCTGGCTTTAATACAAATAAAAAACAAATCAGCTGAAGCAAAACAGAGCCGATATATCCATAAGAAAAGCCCTGTGCACTTACCCGGTCCTGGTGTTCTTCTGTCGCGATTTCAGGGAGGTATGCATTACTAAACAACACCCCACCAATATAGCCCATTGCAGCCAGTACAAAAAATATGATACTCATTTCAAGGGTATCCAGCTTAAAGAAATATAAGGCCATGCAAGCCAGGCCACCCATGTATGTGAAAAATTTCATGAATGATTTTTTATTTCCCCTCCTGTCGGCAATAGAAGAAAGTATGGGCAGGGCCAAAGCCATAATCAGATATGCAAATGATAGCGCATAGTTAGAAAGCGATGTATTAACAAAATGTCTTCCAAAAAAGGTAACCTGATCACCATGTTCTTTAGTTGTGGTGATAATGGTATAGTAAGCCGGAAAAATTGTGGACGTAATTACGAGATTGTAGGCCGAATTTGCCCAGTCGAAGAAAGCCCATGAACGGATGGTTTTCTTATTGTTTTTTTCTATCATTTATATTTTCGCTTCGCGGAAGATTACACAGATTGATATGATTAATACAAAACTAATATTTTACCGATAATTATGGTTAACAGTTCTCAATTTACAATTAATAGTTTTCAAATCTCAAATCTGGCATCTCAAATCTATCTTTTTACGCCTCCAGATAATATTTCTTTCCATCCGTTTTAATTTTACCTGCGTCTAATAATTCCCGAATGGCATCGATCCGTTCATTTTCAGTACCTTTCTTAATGGCGGTTACCAAATCATCCAGCGTAAAGGCCTGTTGCTGCAATAAAGAAATGATTTCGAAGTCAATTTCATCATTGATCAGCTGGTCGTTTTCAGCTTTTTTTTCAGCCAGGCAAACATCGCAAACGCCACATTTTGAAGCATGATGTTCATCAAAATAAGCCAGTAACTGAATGCTGCGGCAAATATTTGTTGAAGCATAGCTGATTACTGCATTTATCTGCTTCAGTAGAATTTCTTTACGCAATTCGAGATACTTTACATCTAAATCAAAATGATCCATATCCACACGTGGCCTGACATATTGCAACTGTGGCTGGTCGGTTTGCTGAATATAAGTAAGCAGTTCCAGCGATTGTAATTTATGAAGTAGGGCAATGATATCCTTATAAGACAAACCTGTTTTTTTGGCCAGATCTGCTTCATTGATGCTGATAAAGCCATCAAAAGCACCTCCATGTGATCTTAAAATGGTTTTAATAATACCATCGTAAGCCTTGTTTTCGATCTGAAACCTGTAAATATCTTCATGACTGGCGATAAACATCATTCTGGAGGATAGAAAAACACTTTCTGACAGGGTAAGGTAGCCATCATGTTCCAGAAACTTGAGGGCAGATATTGTTTTTAATACACTGATGTTAAAACGTTTGCAAAAATCAGCTATATCAAAAGTAAAAGTAAGGCCTTCGCCCGCACCAAAAGCCAGCTGAAAGTAGTTGCCCAGATAATGGTAGGTTTTTCGGATATCATCAGGAGCAGGAAAACTATCAATATAGCGTGATTCCAGGTTCAAGATATCAGATTGATTGGCCAATAAAACGGCGTAACTTCTTTTCTCATCCCTTCCGGCCCTCCCCGCTTCCTGATAATAGGCTTCCAGGCTTTCGGGTAAATCCAGGTGTACCACAGTACGCACGTCAGCCTTGTCAATCCCCATTCCAAAAGCATTTGTGGCCACCATAATACGGGTCTTATTTAGTTTCCAGTCTTCCTGCTTTTTAAATCTGACATCCCTTTCTAAACCAGCATGGTAAAAATCAGCCTTGACCTGATTGCGGTTTAAAAAATTGGAAACTTCAGCCGTTTCACGCCTGTTGCGCACATATACCAAACCTGTGCCCTTCACATTTGTACAAATGTCCAGTAGTTTTTTATACTTATCTTCTTTATTAAAAACAACATAGCTCAGGTTATCGCGAGCAAAACTTTTCACAAAAACCTGCGGATCAGTCATCTCCAGCTTATCCATGATATCTTGCCTTACAAAAGCCGTTGCCGTAGCAGTGAGTGCCAATACCGGTACTTCGGGATGAATTTCCCTGAGCCTGGCAATTTGCTGGTATGGCGGGCGAAAATCATATCCCCATTGGGAGATACAATGCGCTTCATCAACCGCAATAAGATTGACATTCATATATGAAATCCGCACACGAACCAATTCAGCTAATAGTCTTTCAGGAGACAGGTAAAGAAACTTGATCTTACCGTAGATACAGTTATCCAGTAAAATATCAATTTCGCGCTTTCCCATCCCTGCATAAATGGCTATGGCTTCAATTCCCCTTGATTTCAGGTTTTCCACCTGATCTTTCATCAGGGCGATTAAGGGCGAAACGACAATACAAATGCCTTCTTTTACCAATGCGGGAACCTGAAAACAAACCGATTTACCTCCTCCGGTGGGTAGAAGTGCTAAACTGTCTTTTCCTTCCAGAACAGAATTGATAATATCCTGCTGGAGCGGTCGGAAGGCTGGATAACCCCAGTATTTTTGTAAAATCTCTATGGCTGTCATAAATCGGCGGTATCAAAACTATAAAATTTATATGTAAAGCAATAGCATATTTACAATTGGATCAAAACCATCTTGCAAAAGATTATTAACTTTGTTCAATACGTCAATAAATGCTGGAAAATCAGTTCACTGAAATTATTTACTTGATTAAAAATGTCCTTAATATAAAATGAAAAACCTTTACTTTTTTTCTGCGCTCTCTCTTTTATTTTTCACTTCAAATGCCCAGGAAAAAAAATGGGATGTAGAAAAATATCAGGGTACAACCAAGAATTTTACGCTAAATACGGATGAAGGTACCTGGATGAACCTGGATGTGAGTCCGGATGGCCAGGAAATCGTTTTTGATTTATTGGGTGATATCTACACCATGCCCATTTCCGGTGGGCAGGCCAAATTAATCAGCGGTGGCATTGCTTACGATGTTCAGCCAAGGTTTAGTCCGAATGGCAAATATATTTCTTACACCAGCGATAAAAGTGGTGGTGATAACATCTGGATTATGAGCCGCGATGGCTCTGATAAAAAGCAGGTAACAAAGGAAAACTTCAGGCTTTTAAATAACGCTACCTGGATGCCAAACAGTGAATACCTGATCGCCCGTAAGCATTTTACCGCCAGTCGCTCATTAGGTGCCGGTGAAATGTGGATGTACAATATAAACGGCGGTGAAGGTGTTCAGCTTACCAAACGGAAAAATGACCAGCAGGATGCCGGTGAACCCAACGTTTCACCCGATGGAAGATATGTCTACTTCAGTGAAGATGTAAGTCCCGGACCAGATTTTGAATACAGTAAAGACCCGAATGGCACCATTTATGCCATCCGCCAGCTGGATTTAACCACCGGAAAATTAACCACATTTATTAATGAGCAAGGGGGCGCCTGCCGTCCTCAGGTTTCACCGGATGGAAATCTGATCGCTTTTGTGAAAAGGGTCCGTTTGAAATCTACACTATATGTACAAAATATTAAAACAGGTGAAGAATGGCCTGTAAACGAAGATTTATCTCACGATCAGCAGGAAACCTGGGCTATTTTTGGTGTTTACCCGAACTTCGCCTGGACACCTGACAGCAAAAGCCTTGTGTTTTATGCTAAAGGAAAAATCAGGAAGACAGAAATTGGAACGCTGATCAATTCAACCATTCCGTTTCAGGCAAACACTGTTCAAACCATACAGCAGGCTTTACATTTTGAGCAGCAGGTATTTAGCAAAGATTTTTCAGCAAAAATGCTCAGGCAGTTAAGTACATCACCAGATGGCAAAACCATTATTTTTAACGCAGCCGGATATCTTTATAAACAAGAATTGCCCAATGGAACACCCGAACGTTTAACCAATGGATTGGATTTTGAATTTGAGCCGGCATTTAGTCCGGATGGCAGGTTTGTAGTATACACCACCTGGAGCGACGAACTCCGCGGAGCCATTAAAAGAACCGATTTAAAATCTGGAAAAACCATTAGCTTAAGCGACGAAAAAGGTTTTTATTATTCGCCTCAATATTCTACCAAAGGTGATAAAATTGTGTTCAGAAAAGGTAGTGGAAATGATGTGCTGGGCTATAATTATGGTCGTGGAACCGGAATTTTCATCATGCCGGCAAACGGTGGGGCTAAAACGCTTGTTTCTGATAATGGCATCCGTCCGCAGTTTAACAATACCGATACGCGGATTTATTTTCAAAGTTATGCTGAAGGAAAGAAAGCCCTGAAAAGCATTGATCTAAATGGCGGAAATGAAAGAACACATTTCACATCCCAATATGCCAATCAGTTTGTCATCAGTCCGGATAATAAATGGCTGGCTTTTAACGAGCTCTTCAATGTGTATATTACCCCAATGATCAATATTGGAACCGCCCAGGATGCATCAGCAGGAAACAAAGCCATTCCGGTGGCCAAAATCACCACAGATGGCGGAACATACATCCAATGGAGTGCCAACAGTAAAAACCTGCACTGGACTCTAGGACCTAAATATTTTACGGTAGATGTAAACCGTTCCTTTAATTTTGATGGCAGTTCGCCAAAAATCCAGGCCACTTCAGTTGATATTAACCTGGTTCTAAAATCAGATGTACCTACTGGTATGGTGGCATTTAAAGGTGCCAGAATTATCTCCATGAAAGGCGACGAAGTAATTGAAAACGGAACCATATTAACTGATGGTAATAAAATTACGGCCATTGGTAAAACTGATGCGGTTACAATTCCGGCCAATGCAAAAGTGATTGATGTGAATGGAAAAACCATTATGCCCGGTATAATTGATGTACATGCGCATCTACGCACAAGTCCTGACGGTATTTCACCACAAAGCGACTGGAGTTACCTGGCCAACCTGGCCTTTGGGGTTACAACATCACATGATCCATCCAGCAATACGGAAATGGTATTCAGCCAGAGTGAAATGCTGAAAGCGGGCAGGATGATTGGTCCGAGGGTTTATTCAACCGGTTCGATTTTATATGGTGCAGATGGAGATTTCAAAGTAGTGATTAATAGTTTAGATGATGCCTTGGCCAATCTTAAGCGTTTAAAGGCCGTGGGTGCATTTTCCGTAAAATCATATAATCAACCCCGCAGAGAGCAGCGCCAGCAAATTCTGGAAGCAGCAAGACAGTTAAAAATGGAAGTGGTGCCTGAGGGTGGTTCCACATTTTTTCATAATATGAATATGATTGTGGACGGACATACGGGCATTGAGCATAGTATACCGGTTTTACCTGTTTATAAAGATGTCACTACGCTATGGAACAATACAGATGTGGCCTATACCCCTACTTTAATTGTGGCCTATGGAGGCCAGTGGGGCGAAAATTACTGGTATGATCGAACCAATGTATGGGAAAACGAAAAGTTAATGACTTATACGCCGCGTTCCATTATTGATGCCAGGGCCAGGCGCCGAACAACTTCTGAATACAGTGACTACAACCATATTGATATTGCCAAGGCTGCCAAACAAATTGCCAATGGAGGTACTAAGGTAAACCTGGGCGCACATGGCCAAATCCAGGGTTTGGGCGCACACTGGGAATTGTGGATGTTTGTACAAGGTGGATTTACACCGCTGCAGGCAATTAGAAATGCCACTTTAAATGGTGCAGCTTATTTAGGGATGAATAAAGAACTTGGCTCTTTGGAAGTTGGAAAACTAGCCGATATGGTGATTATGGATGCCAATCCCCTGGATGATATCCGTAATTCAGAAAAAATCAAATACGTGATGATTAATGGCCGGCTGTATGATAGTGCAACCATGAATGAGGTTGGCACCAGGGAAAAGCTCCGCAGTAAATTATGGTTCGAAAATGCCAGGGGAAATGGATACATCGTGCCAAATGGTGAATCTGAAACCTGGACTTTTACGGTTCCGCATTGTGACTAAATTTTATCCCGCAGATTAATAAGATTTATGCAGGTGTTTGTAATCTGCGGGGAAACTTATAAAAAAATTAAAGCACCAACAAACCAAATTCCCTCAAATTGTTGACTGGTTTTGAATACCAGAACAATTCGAAGTTTTCCATCCCTGTTTCAAAATCAGCTTTAACATCGGCGAAAGTATAAACCTTTTCTCTTTCAATTGAAATTTTTTGAAGAATAGCACTCAACCATTCGCCTTCATTTCTATTGGTTTGAATGGTAAATGTTTGCTTTTTATCATGAAAAGTAAGTGTTGTCATTTCCCACGAATTTCCTTTTTTAGTTTTAGTAAAATAATCTATTTCAGGATTATTACCTAACCAAACTACTTTTGCTGTAGGCTTCGTATTAAATTGTTGATCTTCGTTTAAGGCAATTTCAATAAAGTCTTTCGGGATTTTTGTCCTGGGAATCTTAAAATCAAACCAGTCCTGAAGTTCATAATCGAAGCAGATGCCGTGCATGAAGTTGAACAATGACTTTTTTAATCCAAAGCTGAATTTATTATGATCGATTCCTGTTCTATCAGTATAATTAATGTCGTTATTGGCAAAGGTTCCGATGATTTCTGAATCTTTTATTACGCCAAATTTTTCGGGATATAATCCCACCGGACTATGTGCCGTCATGGCGAACTGATGCCAGAAACCGGATTGCAGGATACCTGCTTCAAATAACTGCCTGACCATTTCAAGGCTATCTACCGTTTCCTGGATGGTTTGTGTAGGATAACCGTACATTAAATAAGCATGTACCATAATACCTGCTTCGGTAAAGTTCCTGGTTACCCGGGCTACCTGTTCAACCGTTACGCCTTTTTCAATCAGTTTAAGTAAGCGATCGGAGGCAACTTCTAATCCACCTGAAACAGCAATACAACCCGATGCCTTTAAAAGCAAACATAAATCTGCGGTAAAACTTTTCTCGAACCGGATATTGGTCCACCAGGTAACAGCCAGTTTACGCCGGAGAATTTCCAGGGCCACCTCACGCATCAGGGCTGGTGGTGCGGCTTCGTCCACAAAATGGAATCCGTTTTGTCCGGTTTTAATGGATAATTCCTCAATCCGGTCTACAATCTGCTTTGCCTGAACTGGTTCATAAACTTTAATATAATCCAGTGAAATGTCACAGAAAGTGCACTTACCCCAATAACAGCCATGGGCCATGGTTAACTTATTCCACCTGCCATCGCTCCACATGCGGTGCATTGGGTTCACGATTTCAATCACTGAGATGTATTGATCCAGCAATAGACCTGAATAATCCGGTGTACCAACATCAGCCTGTTTATAATCTTTGCGGAAGGAATCATTTCTGTAAACTACTTTTCCGTTTTCCAGCAGAAAAGTACGTTTATAGAGCTGCATCTCTTTTGGAACTCTTCCACTGATGTTCTCAATAAGCAATTCTATCGGCAACTCACCATCATCCAGGGTGATGAAATCAAAAAATTCAAAAACCCGCGTATCCGAAAGGGAGCGCAACTCTGTATTTGGAAAACCGCCACCCATGGAAATTTTAATTTGGGGATGATGTTTTTTAACCCACTGTGCAGCGCGGAATGCACTATACAAATTCCCGGGAAAGGGAACTGAAATCAGAAATAGCTCCGGCTGAACTTTTTCGATATGTTCTTTTAAAATGGAAATCAGGAGCTGATCAATATAACTGGGAGCCTGCGCCAGTGTAGTATACAATTCGTCAAAGGAATTAGCACTTCTGCCCAGTCGTTCTGCATACCGGCTGAAACCAAAATTCTCATCCACACATTCTACAATATAATCTGAAAGATCTTCGAGATAGAGTGTAGCCAGATGCTTGGCTTTATCTTGTGTACCCATGGCACCAAAGGCCCAGTCAAGCTCTTCCAGCTGTGAAAACCGTGATGCCTCCGGCAGAAAATCACTGCTGCAAATCTGTAAGGCTAAAGTTGGATTTTTACCCTGGAGAAAATGAATAACCGTATCAATGGTTTTCAGGTACTCATTTTTTAAAGCGAGTATTCGCTTTGAATTGGCACTTAGCGGTTTTGTTACAGGCGTAGCAAATAATGAGGTTAAGCCGTTCTTAGAAAACATTTTGAGGATCACCTCAATACCTAGATCAGCCTGGGTAGCACTGATATTTTTAGTATTCAGAAAGCCTTTTATATACGCCGATGCCGGATAGGGTGTATTCAGTTGGGTAAAAGGTGGCGTGATGATAAAAAGTTCTGTCTTCAAAGGAAATATTTAAAACACAAAAGTACGGGATTTTGTAGATTTTAAATCATTGATGATGTTTTCTTAAATCTTTTGAATTAAATATGAGTAAATAATGAATGAAAGTATTCTATCATCGTTTATATTTTCTACAATTAAAGATATGCCAATTTATAATGTAAATACCTTTAAAACATAAAAGCACCCAAATAGTATGCCTTATACTTTCTAATGTGCATTATATAGTTATTTAATTCATCATAACTGTCAGATTAAGTTTTGACTAGTTCACTTGAAAGACTTCGCAAGTTTCATACAGTGAATTGCGAAGTCCCCCCTTTCTGCTATTTGATACAAAATGACGTTAACGGTTTTCTATAATTTTATTGATACCGATAATGTGTGAGGCTCTTCCATGCATATCATATCTTGGCTTGCCAAATGCACTGATCCAGTGTACCGATCCATCTTTCCATTTCACTTCATATTCTGCCCGATATACACCATTATTTTCTATGGCATGTTCAACAGATTTTTTAATTTGCTGCCTGTATTTCGGTAACATGGCTTCGAAAAGATCGGGATAATTAAATTGTTCATCAATATGATAACCGTAATTCCGTTTAAACTGATCATTGGAAGTCATTTTTCCTGTAGCGAATTCTACTACAGTATATCCCATTTCACCGGCATCAATGGCACTCATCAATACAACATTGGCTTCTTCGTTCAATTGCTTTGCAATAACCTGCTCAGTAATATCTGCCAGTATAAACATGATGCTGTTTCCGCCTGTTTCCAAGTTTTTGGTAAACTGCAGGGTTATGTTAATGTATAAACTCCTAAGCTGGTTTTCATTCCACACCAATAGCCGTACTTCATGGCCGTGTACGAGTTTTCCGGTCTCTTTTATGTTGTCTATTAACCGTAGAAAATCCTGATCTTCCAGATCTGGAATGACCAAAGAAAGCGGCTCACCTATTAGTGCTGAATCGCGACCCAAAATATTCAGCAAAGTCTGGTTAGCCTGTTCAAAAACATGATTTTCTTCAGAAATAATACCGATAGCTACCGGAGCCTGCTGAAAAAGTATTTCGAAATTATCCTGAAGACTTTCGAGATCACGGTTAGCTTTCGCAATTTGTTGCTGGTAATCTATCAATCCGGCATTTTGAGCTGCAATATTTTCGTTTTCAGAAATCAGATGACCGGCTTGCTCCCTTAATGCAGTCTGATTCATTACCAACTTTGCCAGTCCGGCTAAAATCTCCTGCTTTTTTTCATCAAATTTCATTGGTTCATACCCCATCACACACAGCGCACCAATTCGGTATCCATCATTGGTAATCAATGGTGCACCAGCATAGAAGCGTACCTTGTATGGGTTATTCGCCAGTTCCGGTATATCAAAAACATCCTCAATAACAGTTATATCTTTACTTTTAATTACCTCATTGCAAAGACTATCTCGTTTATAAGATGAAACATCATGATCAAATCCAATATTTGCCTTGAAAAATACCTCATCTTTATCTACAAAAGAGATCAGGCAAATCGGAAGATCAAAAATCCGGGTAGTCACTTCTGCCAACTGGTCAAAAGTGGATTCAGCTGATGTGCCCAAAATTTGATAACGGTTAAGTGCTTTCAGCCTATCGGCTTCAGTTTGTGATGGGTAATTTGAATTTCTCATATTTTGTTGTACGATATTTTGGTTATTGCAAAGTTTGTTTAAATCGTTTTAGCTAAATTACTAATGGTTATTCAGTAAAAATTATCCAAAGCATGAAGTCATGCGCCGGATTAATCTGAGCGCTCATATAAATTCAGCTTATTGATGTGGCTTTTCTTAATTAATTTTTTGCCAGCGGCATATTAAGTTTTAAGTTTTGTTGATTCAGCGTTACTATTAATCGTTTTGTCAGAAAGTTCCTTTTTCGTTAGGGTAAGTGTACCGAATAATGAAACAGGAATAAAAAAAATCCATACATCATTATCAATGGGACAGTTTGCAATCTCGATCCATCCGCTACTCGCCGCATCAGGATATAAGGTATAACTGCTCTCCATGTCTACATCACCGCTATTGTAGAGCCTGCAATTGCTGGTGTTGCCCACCCTTTGAAAACCGCATGCTGAGGTGCGATTACCTGGCGACCGGAGAAAGTAATTAAGGCCTTTGCCCGATTGTTCCGTGTAAAGCACATTACCAACCAGACAGCCCCTCGTTTGCGCAAACATCACGTTTGCACACCAAATGTTAATTAACAAAAATAAAATAATTTTTTTCATAAAATACCTAAAACGGTATGTATTAGCAATGTTTAAATAAAAAAATGGGAGATAAAGAAATATTCTGCTGATCGGCTAAAAGGAAAAGGATATCGGACAAATCTACACAACATTAACCATTTTGGACTTATTAAACATACAAATAGTAGTCAGTGTTGTACGTAATGACTTTACCATGAAAATCACTAATAATCAAAAATGATGTGCCAAATACCTCAAAATGAATAAGAGCATTACTAAAACGAAATAGTAGCCAAAACAGTCATTTTTTATAACGCTAGCAGTAAAAGATGAATGATATGCTGTTTTTAATGAAAATATATGTGAAAGGAAATTTATAGGTGGGCATATAATAAAGCATACAGTAATGCCTGAACAGGCACAAAAAAACAGGGAAGGAACCACTCTCCCCTGCTATCATCAACTAAACTAAACTGTTTAAAATTAAACACAAGATAACAGACATCCAAAAAAAAGCAACAATGTTGCAATTAAATGATTATTTGCTACATCCCCCCTATTCAAACGTGGCATTGATTCCTTAAAGAGTCAGTTCATATTAATGAAAACTAAATAGGATGAGTAAAAATAAGTTGTAAGATCAGCAATCATGCCCATAAGTTCAGATCTATATTTAAGGTTTTTGTATTTGCTATAATTTGATTTTAAAAAACCAATTTTCAAATCCCTTATTCAATAGGTTTACACGCCTTAAGTTTTCGCTATATCATTATTGTACGCTTTTCAAAATCATCAGCTGCTTTTTTGAGTTTGAATAACCTAAACACGCCACAGCAGGCCTGTAAAAGGCAAAATGAATGAAAGGAATGGCTTATCAGGTGGGTACGCTCGATAGTTTTGTAAGTATTCAGATCACTATTATATGTCTTCTTACTTATGAAATCAATATCTAAAACGAGTTTTTTAATTGTTTTTTTTCTCCTGTTATCACATTATGGTTATACACAACCTATAGGTTGTCAGCCTTTAAATTCTACCGAAATCTATACATCTAATGTTTTGGGTATTTGGGGTGGAACACCTTTACTACCAACCTGTGGTCCTACTTCAACTATTACCACGCAATATGCGGCAAATGTTAGAATAAGGCCTAACCGGAGTTGCAATATTAACATACTTGGCGCCGGAAATGAGGTATATTACAATGTTGCTTACTGTCCGTTAGATGATTACCTGGTTTACTTTGGTTGTGGACTGGGCGTATTAGGCTTCAGAATGCTCTCCAGACGGCTGGCCTAATACGAATGATAAAAGAATGATACCACTGTATATTTCTCCGGCCCAAAAATTGGATAAAATTAGGAATCCGAAGAGGTAAACATTCTACGATATGAAGCAGAATGCTTCACGCTCTGGCTGCAAGCCTTCCTTCTCTCGCAATGTGCCCATAAAGAGAACATTGCGGGAAGGATTTTTTTATTTAATCGCCCCATACGAATCCATCAAAATGTTCAATCACTTTTGTTTAAATCTGCTTTTCCATTAAAAAAATCATTAGATTTTAATGAAAATATTTTCTTCAAACAGATCAATTCTTTATCGGTATTCCTTTTGTTCAGTTTAAAAATCAAGCAAAAAAAATGCCTTTGGGCATTAATAATCTGGTCTTATAAAGCATTTCATGATTAACATATATAATAAATGGGTTTAAGTAAAAGTATTGCGGCTGATTGTTGAATTTGTATCTTCCGGAACAACAGCTGAAAGAGCTGCTTTTTCACTTCCTATCTATACCATTGAAAATAGAAAATTACCCGGGATTACTCTTATTATGACGATTTTGAAGAAGAGATAAACTGGAAGTGAGTCACCGGCAGCATGAGGAAATACAATCGTAAGTATTGATGCATTTAAAATGCAAATGCGATAAGACTTGCTTATCGCATCGCGGAAACATACTAGCGATGTTTAGTTGAGAGCATTGCTGTTTCTGTTTTAGTTAATGATGATACGAATGTAGTATTTTTCAGATTACCATACAATCATAAAATACTGTTAAAGTATCCTAAGAAATACAATCAAAAAATATAATCCAACAAAAAAAAATACAAATAACTATAATACAAATACTTATACAAAAACAATTATTAACTCAACTGATTTTGATTTGATTTTTATCAACAACTATATCTGGTTTCACCATATTTTGAGATGAATCTCCTTTTAACATATAGCATAAATGTTTAATTAGATGAATGATACAGCCCCACAATAGATTTAATTGCCTTTAACGGCTATCTGAAATCTTTTTTCAATTCCCGAAAGAGATTTGCTTTATCACTCAAACAAAGCCTAACTTTTAGAGTTGTATTCAAAAATAAAATGAATGGAAAATCATACAATGCTTCAATATTTCGAATGGTACTACCCTAAAGATGGTAGCCTTTGGAGAAAAGTAAGTCAGGATGCAAAAGAATTAAAGGAAATGGGAATAGATTCAATTTGGTTGCCGCCTGCCCATAAAGGGATGGATGGTACTGAATCTACAGGTTATGACTCTTATGATCTATACGACCTGGGTGAATTTGACCAAAAAGGAAGTGTTGCTACCAAATACGGAACAAAAGAAGAATATATTGAGGCCGTAAAAACAGCAAAAGCGGCCGGGCTTCAGGTTTATGTAGATATTGTGCTCAACCACCTTGGTGGTGCCGACGACTTTGAACCGGTAATGGTAAGAAAGGTAAATCCCGAAAACCGCAACGAATTTATTTCAGAACCTTTTGAGATTGATGCCTATACCAGGTTTACCTACCCCGGCAGAAATGGCAAATATTCTGAATTTAAATGGGATTACCAGTGTTTTACCGGTGTAGATTATGATGCCAGAACACAGGAAACAGCTATTTATAGCATTCAAAATCAATATGGCGAGGGTTGGGAAGAAGTAATAGATAACGAAAATGGCAACTACGATTACCTCATGTTAACCGACATAGATTTCAGAAACCCGGCGGTAAGAGCAGAACTGAAAAGATGGGGGAAATGGTTTTATGAAACGGTGGGTTTTGATGGTTTCAGACTGGATGCCATCAAACATATGCCGCATGCTTTCTTTAATGAGTGGCTGGATTATCTCCGTGCAGAACTGAATGCAGAACTGTTTACCGTAGGTGAATACTGGTCGCCATATGATTTACAATCGATGATGGATTATATTGAGGCCACAGAAGGACGCATGTCGCTTTTTGATGCCTGTCTTCAGGCAAATTTTTCCAGGGCTTCCAAAGCAGGGGAAGAATTCGATCTTTCTACCATCTTAAACGGAAGTTTGGTTCAGGTACGTCCGGAACTCGCAGTTACACTGGTTGAAAACCACGATACACAACCGCTTCAATCTTTAGAACAAACGGTAGAACCCTGGTTCAGGGCACATGCTTATGCCATTATTCTACTACGTGAGGCGGGTTATCCATGTGTATTTTATTCTGATGTTTACGGATCTTCCTATACAGATAAAGGAACAGACGGAAAAGACCATGAAGTAACCATGCAATCGCTTCCGCAACTGGCGCAGTTATTACACTTAAGAAAAAACAAAGCCTACGGTTTTCAGCGAGATTATTTCGATCATGCAAGTTGCATTGGATGGACCAGGGCCGGTGATGAGGAACATCAGGGTTCGGGTGTCGCCGTAATCATGTCCAATGGTGAAGCAGGCACAAAACATATGGAAATGGGCGAGGCATTTGCCGGGCAAACCTTTACGGATTGTTTAGGTCATGTTGAGGGTGAAGTAACCCTTGATGAACATGGATGGGGCGAGTTCCGTTGCGATGCCGGTTCTGTATCAGTCTGGGCCGTTTGCGGTTAAACGACCAGGAAATTATTAAATGTCTCAAAAACGAAAAACTAATGGAAAAATTTGAATTGAACCTGAATGGACTGAACCATGATGTTCTTCCCCAGGATAACGGTACTTACCGAATTATGAATGGCGAAGAAAAAATTGGTGTCATTTATGCGGAACCTGGTGATGAGGGGCCGCAATGGAAAACGCTTGATGATCTCGATACGGATCTGGTTAACGATTTGGGCAAAGCCATTACAGATCATAATGCTTAATAGCTTCAATTAATCTCATCTGGTCTGAGGTCTGAAAAGACAAAAGCCGTATTCCTATTGTCCATTGCATCAGCGGTTAAGCATTTGCAATGGACTTTTACACGAAATGCCACCTGACATTAGGAATTAGTTTCAGAAACCGAGATCCATTTAATAATTCGAAAATCCATTGCCTGATCGATCTATCAGTTTACTCTAATTCGATAATTATAAAACAATGTAAAGATCACATCGGTTGCTATAGATAATATTCCAATGGATAAACTTGTGTATTCAACAAACATTTGTTGTACTATAACGCTCTTGATGAATTAGCCTATGATAGATAAAAAAATAAGAGAAGCGGAAATCCTTTATGAAGAATTAAAAGATAGTGCAACCTTACAACTGGAATTATTGAGGTTAGATGCCATACATTATATTGCCAAACTTAGCGCCAATCTGATCACGAATATATTTACCTTAATTTGCGCCATTTTAGCTTTTCTGTTTGGTACCGTTACACTAGGTTTTCTATTTTCAGATTTATTAAACAGTTACACATTGGGCTTTGGCGGACTTACCTTATTCTACCTATTGGTTGCCATAGTGACAATTAAAAAGGCAAACTTTATAGAAGCCATCATTATTAATTTTACCATCCGGAAATTTTTATTGACCAAAGGAAATAAAAACGATGGATATCATAACCCGTTGGATCCTGAGTAAAGCAACTTAAAGGGAGATCAAGGCTATTATCTATATTAAAAACGAATACCATTATTACAATGAAATTTGCTGTAAAACCAAAATGTATTTTCTTTATTTTGCTGATGCTTGTATCCACCAGCATCTGGTGTCAGGCACAGCAGGCAAAAACCAAACCAACTGATTCTGTTAATACCATTCCTGATACACTCCTTTTTAAAATTCAAACGGCCCAGTCTGCCATTACGGAAATCAACGCGGCCAACAAAAAGGGATATAACCTCGATGCCATTCAGCGCCAGTTTAATACGGTAAAAGAAAATGTAAATCCATTGATTATATCTTTTAAGGCTAAGGAGGAACTTGATACCAAAAACCTGTTGAGTTTTGATCTTATTTTGCGAGATGCAGATACCAGATTAAAAAATATTACGGCTATTTTAGTACAAAACAGCAATGCTCTTCAAAAAATGTCTGACCAGGTAGTTAGCCTGAGCAGCGATACCCTACTGCAAAACAATAATGGCGAGGATGGCCGGAAACTATATCATCAACAGATCAGTGAAATTAAATCGCGATTACAGGAGGCTGGAAAATTAACAGGTGAAAACCTGAGTCAGGTCAATGTACTTCTGGCCAATACTTCTGCATTAAATGTAGTGGTCAATGATTTGCGTGCACAAACTGCTGAAAAACTGGCGCTTTCAGGCAAACTCGCTTTGCGCAAACGGAATCCATACCTTTGGCATGCCACGCTCCAAAACCCGGCCAGCCAAACCACTGGTAATTTAATTGCATCATCATATCAGGGACAGCAGCAAATTCTCAAATACTTTATTCATTCTACCTGGGATAACCGTTTTCTGGCCATCTTAATTTCCGTTGTTTTTTTTATCTGGGTGCACCGAAACTTCAAAAGTTCCAGGCGTGCGGCAATCAGGCGCCAGCTTGGTGACCTGAAATTCGAATACCTCAAACCCTTCCCGATTTTTTCAACGCTGATTGTATTGTTAAACATTACGCCGCTTTTCGAACCCGATGCACCAGCACTATACATTGAATTGATTCAGCTTTTACTACTGGCTGTGATGTCGGTTCACCTCTGGAACACTTTAGAAAAAAAACAGCTGCGTTTCTGGCTGATGCTCATGGCTTTATATACCATCATGATTATCGGAAATGCCGGAGTAGATGATACGCTTCCACTTCGTGTGGTGCTGATTGCCATTAACATTTTCTTTATATGGATTGGCATTCAGCTATTTAATAAAGTAACTTTTAAGGAATTTTCCAAAAAATATATCCGCACTGTACTGATAATCCTCATTTTAATGAATGCGCTCTCCGTATTGCTGAATCTTTTTGGCAGGGTTGATATGGCCAAAGTAACCAGTGTTACCGGAGTGATTGGCCTCATTCAGTTAATTGGTTTGAGTGTGTTTATGCAGATTATGCTTGATGCACTGGATCTGCAGATGAAAATCAGTTCCTGCAATAATGGTCTTTTTTCGAGAATCAACCACATGAAAACAAAAGCCAAATTTAAAAAGGGGCTTTCTGTACTTTGTGTTTTATTATGGGTAATCGTATTGCTTATCAACCTAAGTCTGATTGGAGGCCTCTGGCAATGGATCAGCGAAATACTGTCAAAACCGAGGGTATTCGGCAGCATTCACTTCAGCCTTGGTAACATCGTATTTTTTATTGTCATTATCTACATCGCCAATAAACTACAGAAACATGTTCCCTTATTGTTTGGTGAGGAGCGCATTACCTTTAATGAAGATAGTGGTCATAAGGGGTCAAAAGTGGCATTGGTTCGCCTGGTGATCATTGTTTTAGGTGTATTACTGGCCGTAATGGCTTCAGGTTTACCAATGGATAAGCTTACGGTTGTTTTAGGTGCATTTGGTGTAGGTATTGGTTTAGGGATGCAGAATATCGTTAATAATTTTGTTTCCGGAATTATTCTGATTTTCGAAAAACCCTTCCGTATAGGCGATTATGTTGAACTCGCCGATAAAAAAGGCAAGGTTCGGGATATCGGAATCCGCTCCAGTAAACTCCTTACCCCTCAGGGTTCTGAAGTCATCATTCCCAATGGTGATTTACTTTCAGGACGTTTGGTAAATTGGACCTTAGGGAATGATTTCATTAAAACCGAACTCGTTTTTAAAGTAAGTGCAGAAAGTGATTTTGAAGACATCAAAAAAATTATCTCGGGCATGTTAAATGAAGCGGAAAATACCGTAAAAAAACTACCTCCTGAAGTTTTACTGAATAACATTACAGCTGACAGTTTAGAAATTAAGGTCCTGCTCTGGATTAACAATATTTATGTGGAAGCAGAATTTAAGAGTGATTTCCTGCAACAGCTGGTGAAAAAATTAAAGGATGCCAGCGTTAAAATCATGTAGTGGCTGATGCATGTATTTTATATTTGTCAGAGAGAATTTTAGCATCAGGTCATTTGTCTAAAACTTTTTTCAAATGTTTAAAGTTGTGTAATTGGGGATCTCCGAACTACAAAACAGATTTACAATGACAAAAACAACACTAAACGTTAACCAGCAACGTTATGAGCTGAACCTGCTTCCATGGGTTTCGTTACTTGATGCCTTGCGTGAACACCTTAAACTTACCGGGACTAAAAAAGGTTGCGACCATGGTCAGTGTGGTGCCTGTACCATTATCTGTGATGGCAAGCGAATATTAAGCTGTATGACCCTGGCGGTAATGAAAAATGATTCTGAAATCACCACTATAGAAGGTATTTCTGATGGTGAATCCCTTCACCCCATTCAGCAAGCTTTTATTGATCACGATGCATTTCAATGCGGTTATTGTACTCCCGGACAAATTTGCAGCGCTATTGGAATGTTGAAAGAAGGTCATGCCCATACGCGTGAAGAAGTTCAGGAACTCATGAGTGGCAACATCTGCCGTTGTGGTGCCAATGTGGGTATTATTGATGCGATCATGCAGGTTAAAGACGGAGGTACGCATGAATAATTTTGAATATAAACAAGCTACCAATATTCACGATGCTTTAGATCTGGTTAACCAGAAACCTGATGCCGTATTTGTTGCCGGGGGAACCAATTTAATCGACTTGTGGAAATATGACCTTACACATCCTTCCCAACTCATCGATATCAATCATATCCCTGAAAACGATGAGATTTCTATACAAAAAGATGGTAAAATCCGTCTCGGGGCTGCGGTAAAAAATGCAGACACCGCATATCATCCTTTAATTGAACAAAAATATCCCCTGCTTTCCAGAGCTATTCTGGCTGGCGCTTCGGCGCAGATCCGAAACATGGCCAGTAATGGCGGTAACCTGCTGCAGCGCACCAGGTGTTATTACTTTTATGACCCGGATGTACCATGCAATAAACGCAATCCGGGATCTGGTTGCCCGGCCAAAGCCGGGTACAATAGAATCCATGCCATTCTGGGTACGAGTGATGCATGTATTGCGGTTTTTCCTTCAGATATGTGCATCGCCCTCGCCGCACTTGATGCTACTGTAAACGTGAGCGGACCAAATGGCAACCGCAGCATTCCTTTCGCATCCTTTCATCGGCTACCAGATAACCGCCCTGACCTGGACAACACTTTAGAGCAGGGAGAAATCATCACTTCCATTGATCTGCCTCAAGATGATTTTTCCGAAAATTATTCTTATCTGAAACTGAGAGACCGGCACTCCTATGCTTTTGCATTGGTATCAGTAGCCACAGCATTTAAGCTGAATGGAAATACCATTGAATTAGCCAGAATTGCTTTAGGTGGTGTAGCCCACAAACCCTGGCGCAATATTGAAGCGGAAGAATTCTTAAAAAATAAGGAAGCAAATGCTGAAAATTTTTCTGCAGCAGCTGATATGATATTAAAAGGTGCAAAAGGATTTGGTCATAATGATTTTAAAATCAGCCTTGCTAAAAAGGCCATTATCAGAAACGGACTTATGGCATTAAACCCGTCCAGTCAGTTGCCTGGTGCTCAGCCATCAGCATAATAATTTTACGAGAACACATGGAAATGGATACAAATAAAACGGTAGGTAAGCCAGTTAGTCGTTTAGAAGGTAAACTCAAAGTAACCGGAATAGCCAAATATGCCGCTGAATATGAGGTTGACAATTTACTTTATGGTTATGTAGTAAACAGCACGATCACCAAAGGAAAAATTTTAAGTATTGATGTAAGTAAAGCAATGGCACTGCCTGGTGTGATTGAAGTACTTACACATGAAAACCGGACCAGGCTGGCCTGGTTTGATTTGCAGTATACTGATATGGATGCCCCTCCGGGAACGGTTTTTAAACCGCTTTATGATGAAAATATTTTATACAATGGCCAGCCAATTGCCTTAGTGGTGGCCGAAAGTTTTGAAATGGCACGCTTTGCAGCTACACAGGTTATTTTTAAATATAAAGAAGAACCTTTTCAAACCAGTCTGGAGCATCACCTGGATCAATCAAGAGTAGCAAAAAAAGGATTTGCTACTGCATTGAAACCACCTCCACCACCGCCAACAGGCGATTTTGAAAAAGCCTATCAACAGGCTGAGGTGAAAGTAGATGCGACCTACATCCACGGTACCGAACACCATAACCCTATTGAACTTTTCGCCACCACAACCGTTTATCAGGGCAACGGTAAACTCACCATTTACGATAAAACACAGGGCACCATCAATAATCAGTTGTATGTAGCCAACATTTTCGGACTCAAATATAAAAATGTAAGGGTACTGGCACCATTTGTAGGTGGTGGATTTGGCTCAGGCCTTCGCCCCCAATACCAGTTATTTTTATGTGTAATGGCGGCACTGCACCTCAAACGGAATGTTCGGGTGGTATTAGACCGGAAACAGATGTTTTCATTTACCCACCGCCCGCCAACCGTACAAAACCTGCGCTTTGCAACCGATACTGATGGCAAACTTACGGCGATGAATCATTCATCGAAGAGCGAAACCTCTTCATTTGAGGATTACTTTGAACCGATTGCCTCCTGGAGTCACCGGCTTTATCCGGCACCTCATACCTTATTTGAACAGGAACTTGTGCCACTGGATGTTTATACGCCAATGGATATGCGTGCACCTGGCGGAAGTACAGCCCTACATGCTATTGAGTGCACCATGGATGAACTTTCCTATAAGCTTAATATCGATCCGTTGGAATTACGCTTAATCAATTATACAGAAATGGACCCATCTGCCGGCAAACCCTATACCAGTAAAGCCCTGAAAGCCTGCTACCTGGAAGCTGCTGACCAATTTGGCTGGGAAAAACGAACGCCAAAACCAAGAAGCATGGAACGTGGCAATAAGTTGATTGGTTATGGCATGGCTACCGGAATATGGGATGCCTTTCAGTTTCCATCGCGTGTGGAAGCCATGATTACCGCAGATGGAAAAATGATACTGAATAATGCAGTAACGGATATTGGTACCGGTACGTTTACGGTAATGACGCAGATTGCAGCAGATGAACTCGGACTTCCGCTGGAAGAAGTGGATTTCCGCTATGGGGATAGCAAAAAGCCATTTTCGATGTTTCAGGGTGGTTCAGCGATGACCTCCTCTACCGGCGTAGCCATTGTAATCGCAGCAAAGGAACTCAGAAAAAAATTAGCAAAGAAAGCCAGGGAAATGCCCCACTCTCCTTTTAAAAAGGTTGAAGACGCGGAGCTGACTTTCAGCAATGGTAACATTATTTTAAATAACGATCCGAATATTTCCGTATCATTTAAAGATATCATCGCCTTTAATAAAGGCAAGGTAATCAAAACAACCAATATGGGAAAGCCACATCTGCTTAAACTAAAAAAATACAGTCTGGCTACACATAGTGCCTCTTTTGTGGAAGTGGAAGTGGATAAAGATCTGGGCACTGTTACCGTAACCCGGGCAGTAACCGCTGTTGCGGCAGGAAAGATCATTAATCCTAAGACAGCTAAAAGTCAGGTTTATGGATCGATGGTTTGGGGAATCAGCAAAGCGCTTCATGAAGAAACCATTATGGATGAAAACCTGGGTAAATATATCAATGCCAACCTGGGCGAATACCACCTTCCTGTTCATGCCGATATCCGCCAGCTTGAGGTTATTTTTGCCGAGGAAAATGATGAGCTAATTAATGAACTTGGCGTGAAGGGTGTTGGTGAAATTGGCCTTGTAGGTATGCCTGCTGCCATTTCAAATGCCATTTATCATGCCACCGGAAAGCGCATTAATAAATTACCTATTCATTTTGATGAGCTGATATAACTTTTATCAGCGGCCTTGCCGATAGTAGAAAATGAACCTTAATAAATTATGGATAATGGTCATTCCATTGTTGATCGCATTTCAAACAGCTGCCCAGACTGAAAATACCGGGTGGCTGTTCATTTCCCACAGTCAGCAAGTAAGCCAGAAATTTGACATCCTGGCTGATGTGCAAGTCAGGTCAGCTGATCAGCTGAATGCTTTTTCAGCATTGCTTCTTCGCACAGCTTTAAATTATAATTTTAATAAACACCATGCTATTGCTGCTGGCTATGCTTTTTTAGGAAAATGGGAAAATGATGAATCAGCAATCAAGATACTTCATCCCGAAAACCGGATTTACCAGCAATATCTTTTTAATGCCAATACCAGTCGTACAGAATGGACGCTAAGGTTTAGGCTGGAACAACGTTTCATGACGCAGCAAGATCAGACGGATTTTTCACAACGGAGCCGTTTTTTTACTGCGGTGCAGGTTCCACTCTTGGCAAATGAAGATTTCAGTAAAGGTTTTTATACAGGCTTTCAGAATGAATTATTTCTGAATGTCATCAATAAGAAAAATGTAAACGGCAGCATATTTGATCAAAATCGCTCTGCTGTTTCTGTGGGCTACCGGTGGAACAAAAAAATAGATATGGAATTCGGCTACCTCTTATGGGCACAAAAGGAAGAGGACAATTCTGCTAAAACCAATGTTTGGCAGTTGATGATCACCACCAGTTTCTGATCCTTTGAGGTAAGTTTAGGCTTCCATTTTAAATACTGCCGGCGATGGATCAAGTATTTCATCGTCATGTGTCACCAGCAATACCGTTGTGCCCTGAACTAAGAATAAGGCCTGGAGTTTAGCGAGCAGTTTACTTTTCAGTTCCCTGTCAAGCGCTGAAAAAGATTCATCCATCAGTAACAGATCAGGTTTTGTGGACAATGCTCTTAAAATGGCCAGCCTTTGCTGTTGACCACCTGATAGCTGAGCAGGCAGGTGCTGACGAAAAACTTCCATCTCACCCAACTCCAGTAACTGACCGATATATGCCTGATCGGACGTGCCATAGGCCAACTGTTCTTCAACCGTCATGTTCGGAAACAAGGCATAATCCTGAAAAACAAACCCAACATTTCTTTCCTGAATTCTTTTCGAAAACTTCCTTTCAGCATCAAACCAAAGGGTATCCTTAAATTTAATCATTCCTTTTTCAGGGGTAATTAATCCGGCAATCATCTTCAGCAAAGTTGTTTTTCCTGCACCCGATGGTCCGGTAATCTGGGTAACTTTTCCAATATCGAATTGGGCTTTCACCCTTAAATCTTCCCAGCCTTTATAGGTTTTTATACGCTTATTAATATCGACTTCTATCATTCAAATGGATTTTTGACTGCTTTTTTATTAAAGATGAAAACAGCCAGTACGATCGCAAAAGTAATGGCAAACAGTATCAGCGCATACTGATTGGCAGCCTCATAATCCATGGTTTCAACCGCATCATAAATGGCAATGGAAGCCACTTTTGTTACACCAGGAATGTTTCCTCCAATCATCAGTACCACGCCAAACTCACCAAGTGTATGGGCAAATGTAAGTACTGCAGCCGTATAGATGGATGCCTTTATATTGGGCAGCAGCACATAAATAAAGGTTTGCCATTTGCTTTTACCCATGGTATAAGAAGCCTGCGCCAGTGTTTCAGGTAGATGTCCGAATGCGGATTTCACCGGACTAATCATAAAGGGAAGGCTATAAATAACAGATGCAAAAACCAATCCCTGAAAAGAAAAAACCAGCTGAAGGTTTAAATGTTCATGCAGCCACTTCCCAAAACCGTTATTCGGACTAAAGGCCAGCAGCAGGTAAAAACCTAAAACAGAAGGTGGCAGTACCAGGGGCATTGTGATAAAGGCTTCCAAAATAATTTTCGCCATGGTACTCTTTCCGGAAAGCCAGTAAGCAACCGGAATTCCGATTAACAGAAGTATTGCCGTGGTAATCAAGGCAAGTTTTAAACTGAGGTAAATCGGTTCAAAATCCATTTAACTTTTTTTTATTACAGGTAAATGATAGCCACTTTTCCTGATAATTTGTTGTGCAGAAGCAGAAGAAAGATAATTAAAAAATTTTGTCGCTTCCGTAAGCTTTCCTTTTTTCGCATAGGCCAGTAAAATGGCACCTTGAGAGATCGTGCGATAACTTTCAGCGTCTACTCTGGCCCATTTCAATTTTGATTGATCACTGTTTTCATATAGAAAGGATTCTGTAGTAAAACCTAATTCTACCGCTCCAGTTAGGATATAGGTATTTACTTGTGAAATACTTTCGGCATAAACCAAATTGGAGCTGATCTTGCTCTTTAATTGATAATATTCCAGTGCCTCTTCTGCAGCTTTTCCATAGGGTGCAGTTTTTGGATTGGCAATGGCAATTCGTCCGGCCTTATGAGCAGATAGTATTTTTGGCCAGTTTTTTAAATCAAGATCGGTTTTGCCGCAAATAATCAAACTTCCTAATGCATAAATTTTTGGGGCTTGCAATCCGAATTGTTTTGCATATAATTGCTCCGGAAACGCTGTATCTGCTGAAAGAAAGATATCGTAGGGTGCGCCATTCATGATTTGGGCAGTTAATTTTCCTGATGCACCCACTATAGCCTCCGATTTTATCCCGGTTTTCCGCTCGAAATCTTTTTGCAGCCTTTTAATCAGTTGCTGCGCATTTGCTGCCACCGCAATCCGCAATACCTGTGCAGAAAGTTGTGCAGCAGCAGTTAGGCAAACCAATAGGGTTAAGATTAAAATTCTGAATGCAAAAGTCTTTTTCATGAATCAAAATAAATGACGCCATTTTGAGCGGCTAATTTAGCTAAATTAACAGGTAATCGGGTCAAGGGTTTTGGTGATGCTTAAAAAGCAGTTGAAATATCGTCTAAAAATTAAATTTCTTCAAAATATCAAAACATTGATGCTAAACATTGTTTTTAATTTATAGCAAATAATCCATTTCAAAATATAGTGGTTAAATTGCTTAATCTGAAAATTACCCGATGAAAGAAATCGCAGACATTATTAAAGCCCATGCTCAGGCCAGGAAAGATGGAAAAAAAACAGCGCTGGCAACAGTGGTTAAGGTAGAAGGATCATCTTATCGCCGGCCTGGTGCCAGAATGTTGATCACGGAAGATGGGATGTTAACTGGTGCCATTAGTGGTGGCTGCCTGGAAGGTGATGCTTTGAGAAAGGCGCTTACAGCCATCCATCAGCAGGAAAATAAACTGGTTACTTACGATTCTATGGATGAAGATGATGCAAAATTCGGGGTACAGCTGGGTTGCAATGGCATTGTTTACATCCTTTTTGAGCCTATTTTTGATAATAGACAAGCAAATCCGATCAGCATCTTAACTGAACTGGAAAGCAAACGCGAAAATGCAGCCTTGGCTGTATTATTTTCTCTTGAAGGTCAAAAACAAATTGGCACGCACTTGCTCCATACACAGCATGGTCAATTTAGGCATAATGAAAATGGTCATTTCCCTTCACTTTCTGGTGATCTTCAACAAGTTTTGACTGAAAGAAAATCAACATTTTTAGATTATAAAGTAGGTCAAGAACTAATTACTGCATTTCTGGAATTTATCAGTCCACCCATTGCGCTAATTATTGCGGGTGCAGGGAATGATGCACAACCACTCGCCAATATTGCAGATGTACTGGGCTGGAACGTCACCATTGCCGATGGACGCCCCACCCATGCCACGAGTCAGCGCTTTCCCAAAGCCAATCAGATTTTAGTCACCAAACCTGGGCAACTTTTATCGCAGATTACGATAGACGATCATACCGCTTTTGTTTTAATGACCCACAATTACAATTACGACCTGGAGTTGTTACACCTCCTTCTATCAACCAATGCGCCATATATTGGTTCCTTAGGTCCTAAAAAGAAATTAGTCAGAATGCTGGATGAACTTAACCAGAATACCACTAAAAATCAATCCAGGGTTCATGGCCCGGTTGGTCTGGATATTGGTGCAGAAACAGCTGAAGAAATTGCCATTTCGATTGTAGCTGAAATCAAGGCTGTTTTATCGGGTGCCTCGGCAGGCAGACTGAAAGAGAAAACCGCTCCTATTCACGTTTATGAAAATAAAAACAATTGATGCATACAGGTATCATGATCCTGGCAGCAGGAAATTCAAGCCGATTAGGCCGACCGAAGCAGTTATTGGTATTTAAACAAAAAACACTTATTGAACAGACTATTAATGCCGCGTTGCAAACTTCTTTTCAACCGATCATTGTAGTGCTTGGCGCTTATGCAAATGAAATTCAGGAAAAATTATCTGCTGAAGTGAACTTTGTGATTAATGAAAACTGGTCAGCAGGGATGTCATCCAGTATTGCTGCTGGAGTAGCAGCACTCATCAAAAAATCGCCACTGATCGAAAACATAATTATAGCCGTTTCGGATCAGGCATTTATCACAGCTGAGATTTTCAGCGCATTAAAACAGAAACAAATCAGCACAAAAAAAGGTATCGTTGCAAGCACTTATGCCAAAACAACTGGTACACCTGTGCTGTTCAATAAACAATACTTCCATCAGCTTTTATCCTTAACCGGAAATAATGGTGCTAAATCAATGTTAAAATTACACGATAATGATGTAGAAACAATTGCATTTGCGATGGGTAATGTAGATATTGATACCGAAACCGATTATGATAATTTAATTAAAAAATAATGATAGCAGATTCGTTTGGAAGAGTACATGATTACTTGCGGATATCTTTAACGGATAACTGTAACTTCCGCTGCTTTTATTGCATGCCGGAAGAAGAGTATGATTTTACACCTGCTTCCAGGTTGATGCAAACGGATGAAATTATCAGACTGGCCACCATCTTTGTTAATCAGGGCGTAAAAAAAATCAGGCTAACCGGTGGCGAGCCATTGGTAAGGAAGGATGCTGCTGCCATTATTTCGGCATTAGGCAAACTCCCTGTTGAGCTGGTTATCACCACCAATGGAACCCGGATTGCTGAAATGCTTCCCGTATTAAAAGAAGCCGGAATTAAAACCATTAATATCAGCCTGGATACGCTTCAGGCAGAGAAATTTTTCATGATTACCCGCCGTGATGTTTTTCACCAGGTACGCAGCAATATTGAGTTACTTTTACAGGAAAAAATTGCCGTTAAAATTAACATGGTAGTGATGAAAGGACTCAACGATGGCGAAATTAAAGATTTTATTGCCTGGACAAAACACAATCCCATACAGATTCGGTTTATTGAATTTATGCCCTTTACTGGCAACAAATGGACCAGCAATAAAATGTTCTCGCTTCAGGAAATTTTAACAATGGTTGAAAAAAACTTTACGGTATTACCTGTTGAAGGTGCTCCACATGATACGGCTAAACATTTTATGATTCCTGGCCATGAAGGTTCTTTCGCCATCATCAGCACCATGACGGCTCCCTTCTGCAGTACCTGCAATAGAATGCGACTAACTGCCGATGGAAAATTAAAGAATTGCTTGTTTTCTAATGGTGAAACGGATTTACTAACGGCTCTGAGAAACGATGAAGACGTGCTTCCTTTAATTATCGCCTCCATTTGGGATAAGAAGGAAGCGCTCGGTGGTCAACTCATTTCACATTTTGAATCATTAGATGCAGAGACCATTAATAATCGAAGTATGATAACAATTGGAGGGTAAAATGATTACGGTAGACCAGGCAAAACAAATTATTCTTGATAATATTACCATTTTAGATCCACAAGAAATCCCATTACAAGATACCCTGGGGCATATTCTAGCTGCAGATGTTTATGCCTCGGTTGATATTCCTGCATTCAGGCAGTCATCAATGGATGGCTATGCGATAAAGTTTGATTCAGCATTAAAAACCTATACGCTGGTTGGAGAAATGGCTGCCGGAGCCACACAATCCATCATTATTACCAGTGGTGAAACCAGCCGGATTTTTACTGGCGCCCCATTACCCGAAGGTGCAGATACTGTGGTGATGCAGGAAAAAGTAAGCCGAACTGCAAAGCAGATCACTGTGGAAGATCCTAAAATGGCTAAAGGTTTAAATGTGCGGGAAAAAGGTGCTGAAATTAAAGCCGGAGCATTAGCCATGCAGATTGGAAGTTTACTCACACCTGCTGCAATAGGCTTTCTGGCAGGAATTGGCATCAGTGCGGTTGAAGTTTTTCCTATGCCAAAAGTAACCATTGTGCTTACTGGAAATGAGTTACAACAACCCGGAAAACCACTGGCATTTGGTCAGGTTTACGAATCTAATTCTTATTCCTTATCTGCAGCGTTAAAACTGGAAGGCATTCAGCACATTGAAGTGCTTTGGGTTAATGATAACCTGGAATCACTTACAGAAACACTGCAGGTAGCACTACATCAAAGTGATGTTGTGCTTTTAACCGGAGGCGTAAGTGTTGGTGATTATGATTTTGTCATTGCTGCTGCCGAAAAATGTGGGATAACACCAAAATTCCATAAAATTAAACAGAAGCCAGGCAAACCCCTTTTTTTCGGTACGCAAAACCATAAACTTGTTTTTGGCTTGCCCGGAAATCCATCTTCTGTATTAAGCTGTTATTATAATTATGTTTTACCAGCCATTAAGGTTTTATCAAATTTGCCAAACAGTGTGGCTGAGGTAGAAGCAGAACTAGAAAGTGATTATGAAAAGTACCCTGGTTTAACCCACTTTTTAAAAGGAATTTATGCAAATGGTAAAGCAAAGCCGCTAAATGCACAAGAGTCATTTCGATTGAGTTCATTTGCGCATTCAAATTGCCTCATTCGTTTGAAGGAAGATCAGCAGCATTTCATGGCTGGAGAAAAAGTAACCGTACTATTGCTACCCAATAAAACACCCTAAACCAATATTTTTACAAAAATGATTAAATACCTATTTGCCATTTTTATTTTATGTGGCATGAAGAGCCAGGCACAGGAAAGCAAACAATTTACAATTGAAGGCGATGTAAAGCAAAAGCTAACCATCAATCTGGCTTCACTTTCCAATTATAAAAAAGTTAGTATTGACAGCATAAGTATTTTAAATCACCTCTTGCAGCGAAAAAGCAGCATTAAAAATATTAAAGGCGTACCTTTGAAAGAGATTTTAAGTCAGGTGGAGATTAATGAATCATCGCCTAAAAAATTAAGTGAGTATTACCTGGTTTGTTCTGCTACCGATAACTATAAAGTGGTTTTTTCATGGAATGAGGTTTTTAACGCAAAATCAGAAAACAATATTTTAATTTTAACCGATTTCGTTGCTGATCCTGAAAAAGCTGAGAAAGGTAATATTGCCATGATTGCGACAACTGATGTAGCAACTGGCAGAAGGTTTGTAAAAGGCCTGAATAAAATAAGTATTCATAAAGTAAATTGATATGAAATTAGAGATCATCAGTTTTGGTAAAATTTCTGAATTTATCAGGCAACAGCAAATCGAAATTTCGGATGTTATAAACACTGATCAGCTTAAAAGCTACCTGGAAACATCATTTCCGCAGTTGGCAGGAATGAAATACAAACTGGCCATTAATCAAAATGTGATACAGTCCAATCAATCCCTTAAAAACGAAGATAAAGTGGCCATTATGCCGCCATTTTCTGGAGGTTAATAGCAATGGATAATGAACGCTACAGCAGACAACTGATTTTAAAGGGCTTTGGAGTTGAAGCACAAAACAAACTCATCAACTCGCGCATACTGGTGATTGGTGCCGGTGGCCTGGGCTGTCCAATTTTACAATACCTGGTTACAGCTGGCATCGGGACAATTGGAATAGTAGATGATGACACCATTTCACTTTCTAACCTGCACAGGCAAATTCTTTACGCGACCAATGACATTGACCAGTCTAAAGTAAAAGTAGCGGCTAAAAGGTTGCGACTGATGAACCCTGAAACTCACATTGTGGAACATGAACTTCGACTGGATAAAAGCAACATATTCAATACAATAGAAAGTTATGACATCATAGTGGATGGTACAGATAATTTCGATTCGAGATACATCATTAACGATGCCTGTGCAATACTTCAAAAGCCATTAATTTTTGCAGCAGTATCTGGCTTTGAAGGGCAGCTGGCCATTTTTAATGTGAAAAATGAACAGGGTATCGCCACCAATTATCGCGACCTCTTCCCTATTTCCCCACTGCCCGGAGAAGTTTCAAACTGTGCGGAAAATGGCGTATTGGGTGTTTTACCCGGAATCATCGGGAGCATGGCGGCGGCGGAAACCATTAAACTGGTCACCGGAATCGGGCAGCCCCTGATCAGTAAAATGCTACATTATAATCTGCTTAACCAGGCCAGTTATACCTTAAATATTTCTCCAGGCAATGACTATCTTTTGCCTGAAAGTAAAGCAGATTTTCTGCTAAGTGATGGGGAACAATTATGCCCTAAAACACCTGTTTTTGAGGAAATAGATCTTGCCACAATGCAACTTTTACAGGAAGAAGCATCTGCTTTGGTGATTGATGTGCGTGAAAAACATGAATTTCCTTTGCTGAATAAAGAAATCTTCCTTCAAGTACCCATGTCTGAATTTAACACCTTTGTGCAAAACAATATTGCCGCAGAAAGCATTGTATTGCTTTGCCAGCATGGCATCAGAAGTGTTGCTGCTGCTGAACTGCTTCAGGATAAATATGGTCATACAAAGAAGATTTACAGCTTAAAGGGTGGCATTTCTAAATGGAGAAATCATTTTCTAACAAAACAAAATGAGTGAAAAGAAACTAAAAAACATCTTTGTTAAAGGTGCAATAAGTCCGGATTTTATAGCCGATAGTATTGCAAAACATGCCACTAAAACAGCTATTGGCGGCCATAACATTTTTATGGGACAGGTAAGAAAGGATGAAATAAATGGCAAATTTGTAGCCGCTATTGATTACACGGCCTACGAAGAATTGGCACTTACCAAAATGGATGAGATTAGAGAAGATATTTTTGCTAAGTACCCGCTCAACTGCATGCATGTGCACCACAGTTTAGGTTCAATACAGGCAGGCGAAATCTGTTTATTTGTCTTTACCTCTTCCGCTCACCGTAAACCTGCTATGGAAGCTTGCAATGAATTGGTAGAGCGCATTAAGACTGAACTCCCGATCTGGGGCAAAGAAATATTCGAAGACGAAACCCACCAATGGAAAGAAAACATTTAAGATGGTAAATATTACTAAAAAATCAAACTCCTTAAGGATTGCCATAGCCACGGCTATTGTAAAAGTTTCAAAACAAGAAACAATTGATGCCGTTGTGCAAAGAAAAATTCCTAAAGGAGATGTTTTTGAATTTGCCCGCGCTGCCGGATTATTTGGCGTAAAAAAAACCAGTGATGTGATTCCGGATTGCCATCCCCTTCCGATTGAATTTACGTCTATTACCTATGAAGTGGTAGATTTAACCATCCTGATTACAGTAGAAGTCCATACCGTTTATAAAACCGGGGTAGAAGTTGAAGCCATGCATGGTGCTTCAGTTACCGCATTAACCATGTACGATATGCTGAAGCCGATTGACAAGGGCGTAGAGATTCAAAATATCCGTCTGCTTAAAAAGTTGGGAGGCAAGTCAGATTTAAAAAAACTGAAGTTCCCTGAAATTAAGGCTGCAGTAGTGGTGTGTTCCGATTCCGTTTTTGAAAAAACTGCTGAAGATGCTTCCGGCAAGGCCATTATTAACCGACTGGCGCAATTGGGCATTGATACAGAAACCTATACCATTGTGCCCGATGTATTGGAAGATATCCAAGATACGGCTAAAAAACTGACAAACAATAACATTAGCTTACTTATCTTTACCGGAGGAACAGGCTTATCACCTCGGGATGTGACTCCTGAGGCCATTAGTCCGCTCATTGAACGCAAAATTGATGGAATTATGGAAACTGCCAGAAAGTATGGGCAGGAACGCATGCCTTATGCCATGTTATCACGGGGCGTGGCCGGCTTTATCGGTAACACTTTAGTATTAACTTTTCCAGGATCTAAAAATGGCGTGGAAGAATATATGGATGCGCTTTTCCCCCAAATTCTACATCTTTTTAACGTGAATAAAGGGCAAAAGCATTAAAATGTTTATCCGATAATATTATCTTTTTAAAAGTTTAAGCAACACGCCATTGGTCCAGCCGAATCCATCCTGTAAGGGATATTCTCCACCACCACCACCTTTACTTTTTGATTCGACCACATTATATTTTTCCATCAGTTTACCGGTTTCCTTAAAAACCGAAATATTCAGGTTCACCCATCTATTGCTTATTGTATCAGCTAGTTTATGATAACCATAATGATGTAAACCTTGTATACTCACCCATTGCAAGGGTGCCCAGGCGTTCGGTGCATCCCATTGCTGCCTGGTGGTTTTTAATGTAGTGATTAATCCACCAGGCTTCAGGAAATCCTTTTCCAGTTTTTCTGATACCGCTTTGGCCTGAGTAGCTGTAGCAAGCTTAAAATACAATGGAAAGGTAGCTGCTAAAGTTAACTGCTTAGAGAAGCTTTTATTTCTCCAGTTATAATCTGTAAAGAAGTTTTGTTGTGCATTCCAAAAATATTTCAATATTGCGGCTTTACGCTTCTTGGCGCTGGCAGAAAACAAATTAGCTTTTTTTGTATCCCCCGCCTCTTTATTGGCTGCTGCAATTGTACTTTCTAGATGATACATCAATGTATTTAAATCAACCGGTACAAGATCGGTAGTGATGATCTGGCTAAAACTTAAGCCATCAGCAAACCAGCGGCTGCTGAAATCCCATCCAGACTCTGCCGCAGATCGCACGTGCCGTAAGAAGGTGGCTGGGTTTTGTTTGGTTGACCTGGCTGCTTCAGCATCTTCCAGGTATGATTCTTCCCTGGGCTGATCATCAGCATCATAATAACGGTTTAATAGCGTTCCATCATTAAGTCTGACTACATGATTAATTGCTTTTCCCGGTTTCAGCTGGTCAGCACCCTTCATCCAGAACTGGTACTCCTTTTCCAAAGCATTTTTGTATTCGCTCAGTTTCACTTGTGGATTGTCCTGACAAAGTAATTGCACCATAGCCGCAAAAAAAGGTGGCTGCGAACGGGTAAGGTAATAACTCCGGTTTCCATTGGGGATAAAACCATAGGTATTAATCAGGTAAGCAAAGTTATCAACCATATCTTTGATCAGTTTCGTTTTACCGGCCTCTTTTAATCCCAGCATGGTAAAGTAAGAATCCCAGTAATACACTTCACGGAATCGTCCTCCCGGCACCAGATAGGGCTTTGGCAATGGCAGTAATGAGGTTTGATAGGCAGAAACGGTATCAGGATTCCGCTGCAGCACAGTCCACAAAGTATCCAGATGTTTTTCAATGCCCGCTTTGATATCCGACTGGTATAAAGCAGTATGACTTTCAGGTAAATTAAAATGTGCGTCCACAAAGCTTTTCAGGTTAAAATCTTTGCTGTTTCTTTGAGCAAGGTAAGCTTTCATAATTACCGAAGGCTCAGCTTTAGGAATCGCATCAGGAAAAGATTTCCCGTCAGCATAGATCCTGGAAAGCTGAACAGCCTCAAATAAACCCGGATAGGTTGATCGTGGTGATTTTTCATGCTGGGCAAATAACTCAGCTGAAACAAATAGTAAAAGAAAGAAAATAATTTTTTTCATAAATTAGAGATTCATAATGCTGCATTTCATAGTAAAGCTCAAAGATAAAATCTGTGCTCTTTTTTGCGTTCACCTTTGTTTAATATAGTATTTATTCCCTAATCAAACCTGGTCGCGTACATCAATAATATTTGCATCTAAAATACATCATCCGGGCGAAGCGTTTTACATTTTATTTATTAACAATGCGGTATTTTGAATCCCGTAGCGTAACCTGATCAGGAGCATAAAAATGTTACGCTATTTTAAATAGTTATAAAAATATTGTATAAATTCATGCCAAGTTTTTTTTAATTTAGCCTTTCGAAATTGATGCTGCTGGTAGTAGGTAACAGTAAGCAAAGCCTTACGCGTCAGGCGCCCAGCAAATGATGTGGTGAGGTCAGGAAAACCTGTTATTGAGAAGGGACAAAATCTACGTGATCAGCGTTTCTTTAACAGCAGCATCAATTTTCATTTTCAGTATTGCTGAACTGCGATAAGGAAATACCTTTATACCTTCTGAAAGCGATACCAAAGTTTGCCGCATTTGAAAAACCCAGAATGATAGCAATCTCATCTACAGTATATTCACTATCCAGCAACAATACTTCAGCTTCTCTCATGATCCGGTCTTTGATTAAGACAAATAAGCTTTTTCCCAGCACATGATCAAGGAAAGCATTTAATTTTCTAGGACTCATCCCCATCTCTCTGGCATAAAACCGGATAGCCTTTTCTTTTTTATAAAAATTTTCCAGAATAGCTTTAAATCTTATGGTCTGCTGTAATTCATCAAGTGTCAGTGCAGCCAGATATCCGTCAAATCCGGCTGTAAACCCTAAAAAAAGCGACAAACATTGCGAAAGAAGTGCTAAATCCCTATTTACCTCAATTTCCTTTTTCAACTGATCCAGTAAATTGAATACTTTCTCAAGCCTGTTGCCGCTAAGATCTCTAAAGGACAAATTAAGGAAAAGATTTTTAGCTAAGGGATCTAAATGTTGTTTTAGAAATTCGGCATACAGCGAACTGCAGAAATTTAACCAGTAGCCGGTAGTAATTTCACCTTCCAAACGAACCAAACCTTCTTCAGGAATGAAAAATATACGGCTGTTTTTCAATTCATAATCACCGGAATTCATACAAAGTAAACCATTGCCTTCTTTGATCACTAAAATTCTCATTGGATGCGTTGCGGCTAATGCGAATTCTCTTTTAAAAGTACCTTTTATAAGTTTCAGTTTAACCATCATCTTTAAATGAGCTGTTTTTGCATTAGATTAACTTCCCGTTGTTTGGTTACATATTATTTATGTGTAAACAATAAAAAGACAAAAATTAGAATAATTGTATAGTATTAAGCTCAAAATGAATAAAAAAAAGGCATACTCATCATATCCAGCAAATTGAAAAACAGCATGTAAACATAAAAACTTATCATCAATAAACCATTAAATTGTAATTTTAATCTGGCTAATAGTCACCATAAAACGCAAACTTAATACACTTGAATCAAGATTGCTGAAAATTGATAAAACAAAAAATAATTTAATCCCGTGAACAGATTAACTGATGGCAGTACAAATTGGATTTATAATAATTCTCATGCTTTAAACGGTTTTCCCGAAGTTAAAACGATAGGCTCTCACCTTCGCAGCTTCACCTGATGAGTAAAAGCAAAACTTATATTCAAAACAGCGCAGCAAAAATATTCGATTGGCTTAAACTATTGCATATCCAAATTGATAGTTTTTCATATTTGAATTTCAGCTTATCTATGATCAATTCAGTCTAAATTGAAAGTAATCTCTTCTTATACTATTCATCTTGTCCTATCTTTATAAAACTAATTTCTATTACATAGTGTTCTTATAAATAAGTATACATCTATAAATCATCAGATATGAAAAATGTTAATAAAAAGACACCTTCACACTTGCTTGATGAAATTAAACCTGGTGATATTATCAGGGATGAAACCGGCAAGATTGGAGAGGTTGTGGAAGTAGAAGTAATTAACCGGAAAATGGAAACACAGTATTATTATAAAACCAAAAACAATGGTACTGTTTTAGTTATTAAATAACTTGATCAAAAAAGATGAATGAATTTTAAGGTGGAATGAATTGTTAACTTATAGCAGCATCCGGATTAAAGAATCATACCGCCATGAATAAATTTCATTTTATGGCTTTTTATTGATTCAGGAAATTGTAGGGCACACTATTTAATGATGATATTTGCAAAAAGTTTACACATGTATGCAACATATTAAAAACATCATTTTCGATTATGGCAATGTAATTTTCGATATCGATTTTAAAATTGCCCAGGCATCATTTCAAAAAATTGGCATTACAGATATAGAAAATTTCTTTGCACATAAAAGCCATAATTCATTGTTTGATGATTTTGAAACCGGTGCAATTTCTCCTGCAGAATTTCGTGAAGGCATTAGAAAAGCGGCAAACAAGCCCGGGCTTACTGATGCCCAAATAGATGAGGCCTGGAATAGTTTGCTGATTGGTACACACCAGGAAAATCATGACGTACTTTTAAAAGTAAAAAATAACTACCGCACATTTTTATTAAGTAACAATAATGAAATCCATTACGACTGGATCATCAATTACTTGAAAACCACTTTCAATTTAAACAATTACGATGCGTTTTTTGAAAAGGCTTATTTCTCGCAGCACATGAAATTACGCAAACCCAATACCAATATTTTTGAACAGGTTTTGAATGAAAACCATCTTAACCCTACAGAAACTTTGTTTATAGATGATAGTCCGCAACACATTGAAGGCGCAAAGAAGGTTGGGTTAAATACACTTTTAATGACTGAAAAACCAGCACAATTGGAATCCTTTTTAAAAGCTAACGGAATTATATAGCATGGAAGAAAAAAAGTTTAAATCATTAAAAGATTTCTATCCTTTTTATTTATCTCAGCACACCAATACCACTTCGCGTATCCTCCACTTTATCGGAACGGGCTTAGTTGCTTTAACATTCTTCGCCGGATTTCTGTTTCACCAGTGGCTTTTCTTTTTAGCCATCCCCCTGCTGGGTTATGGCTTTGCCTGGATTGGGCACTTTTTTTTCGAGAAAAATAAACCTGCCACTTTTCAATACCCGCTTTATAGTTTAGCGAGTGATTTTATATTTTTCTATGATCTCCTCAATGGCAAGCAAGACTTTACCGTAAAAAAGTAATACCATTGGCAATCTATGGGCAGTGATCACTGAAAGCTGTTGATTGCCAATGGAAAATTAAATTTTTCTTCGCTTCAATTCCCTTTCAATCAAACCTAGCTCACGGCCGGTTTGTCCTGCCACTGAAGTATTTTCCTGAGCCCTTCTGAATAAATAGGGCATTACTGCCTTAATCGGTCCGTAAGGAACATACTTTGCTACATTATAATTTGCATCAGCAAGATTAAAACTCAAATTATCACTCATACCCAAAAGCTGTGAAAAATAAACATGCGGATGGTTATGCATGATTTTTTTCTCATCCAAAAGATAGGTTAATAATCGACTGCTATCTTCATTATGGGTTCCGCAAACGATGGCTATTTCATCAATATGATCAATACAGTACCGTAATGAAGCATTATAATCTTCATCGGTTGCTTCTTTATTTAATTGAATTGGGGATGGATAGCCCATTTCTGCAGCACGCTTGCGCTCTTTCTCCATATACGCACCACGAACCATTTTTACACCTAAAATAAATCCGGCAGCTTTTGCAATGAGGTGATCCGCCTTCATATCAGCCAGTTTATCCTGACGATACATTTGATAGGTATTATATACAATGATGCGTTCCTGGTTAAATTTACGCATCATATCTAATGCCAGTTCATCAATTGTTTGCTGGATCCAGGTTTCCTCAGCATCAATCATAACCGGTACTCCCTTTTCAAAAGCAGTGCGGCAAATCATTTCACAACGCAATTTTACTTTATCAAATTCTGCCTGCTCATCTGCTGATAATGTTCTCTTAGCATCTAATTTCTCCAATAATGCAAAACGCCCTATCCCGGTAATCTTAAATACCGTGATGGGAATATTAGGATCACCATCTGCACGGAGAATGGTGCGGATGATTTCCTGACAAGTTTCGTCAAATACAGTTTCTTCTTCTTCACCCTCAACAGAGTAATCCAGAATGGTTCCAACACCACCTTTAGCCAGTTGCACGATAGCATGATCACATTCCGCAATGGTTTCACCACCACAAAATTGCTGAAAAATTGTAGCTTTTATGGCACCCTGAACAGGCAAGCCTATGTTTAGGAAGAAATTGGTAATCGGGGGACCAACCTTCGTCAAAAAGTTGCTGCCAATCATTTTGAAAAGCCAAAAAGCTTTTTTGAGCTCAGCATTTGTTTTTTGACGGAACGCCACTTCCGTATTGTCGAAATTAGGCTGTTTATTGGGGAATAAATCCATTCTTAGTTATGTAATAAGTCAGTTGGATGCAAAATTATAAAAAGCATCCATTGTTAAAACTAAAAACCTGTAAATAATCGTATTTTTGTGACAAAATGATACAATTCAAATTAGATGGCGAATTTATTCCATTAATCCAGTTGTTAAAGGCGACAGGATTGGTGGGCACCGGCGGAGATGCTCAGGCTGCCGTAATGGATGGATTAGTAAAATGTAATGGTGAAGTAGAGTTTCGCAAGCGTTATAAAGTCAGGGTTGGCGATATCATCACTTTTGAACAAGATAAAATCGAAGTCGTATGATGGAAACTTTAAGCAGCGCAGGCCATTCACTTTATTTCGAAAGTAATTTAGATGCCTTAAAAAACCTTTTAGAAAGCAACAAATACAGCAAGGTATTTATTCTTGCTGATGAACATACCAGTGAAATTTGTTTACCGGTTTTTCAATCGATGATGGATGATTTTTCAGACTTTGACCTGATTGAAACCTCCGCAGGAGAGGAAAACAAAAACATCGATTTTTGTATTGGCATCTGGAAAACCCTGCTAGATTTTGAGGCCGACCGTAAGAGCCTGCTGATTAACCTGGGTGGTGGTGTCATCACCGATATGGGAGGTTTTATCGCCTCGACCTATAAACGTGGTATTGATTTTATCAACGTTCCTACTACCCTGCTATCGCAGGTGGATGCATCAGTTGGTGGCAAAACCGGCATTGATATCGATAACGTGAAGAACATGGTGGGCACTTTTACCCTGCCGCAGATGGTTTTCATTGAAACGAAATTTCTGAAAACACTGCCGAAGCGTGAACTATTATCGGGTTTTGCCGAAATGATCAAACATGGTTTGATTTATGATAAAGCTTACTATGAAAAGTTAAAAAAAACTGATTATTTAAATCCTTCGGCTGAAGACATTTATCGTTCGGTGGAAATTAAAAATGAAGTGGTAACCATTGATCCGCATGAAAGAAATCTGCGTAAGATTTTAAATTTCGGTCATACCATTGGCCATGCGGTGGAAAGTTATTCGCTGGCAAATGATGAAAATCCACTAACACATGGTGAAGCCATTGCTATTGGATTTGTTTGCGAGGCCGCTTTATCCATCAAAAACAGTGGATTATCCAAAGAAGAACTGAAAGATATCAGCGAGTACATTTTATCTTTATATCCAAAATATCTTATTAAAAAGGAAAGCTTTGAAACACTTCTGGAATTAATGCAAAGTGATAAAAAGAATGAAGATGGAAACATTTTATTTTCACTTTTAGAAACAACAGGCAAATGCGCGTTTAACTGCCGTGTAAGCAATGCCGATATTTTAAGCAGTTTGGATTATTATAACAGTTTATAAAAATGACATTTACCGGAAGTGATATTTCTGTAGGCGGATTATTTGGCTTTGTAATCATTTTGACATTGGTTGAAATGTATTTTAGCTATGCGCACGACAAAAAATTATATACGAAACGCGACACCTGGAACAATATATACCTGATGACAGCAGCTGTAATCATTAATTTGGGTATGAAAACTGCAACATTCTTTTTGCTTGAATATTGCTACCAGTTCCGTTTGTTTCAGATATCAAATTTCTGGATTTACTGGCTGATTCTGATTTTAGCCCAGGATTTTCTGTATTGGTTCCTGCATACAGTGGGTCATTATGTCCGTTTTTTCTGGGCCATGCATGTTACGCACCACTCATCAGAGCATTTTAATTTAACCACAGGTTTTCGTTCAACCGTTTTTGAGCCTTTATACCGCGTATTTTTCTATTTGCCTTTGGCATTTATGGGTTTCACGGCGATGGATATCCTTTTCGCTTACCTCGTAACGCAGATTTACGGAAATCTTGTTCATACGCAATATCAAATCAATTTCCCTAAATGGTATGAATATATTTTTGTAACGCCTTCACACCACCGCGTTCATCATGCCAGCAATGTACGTTACCTGGATAAGAACATGGGGATGGTTTTAATTCTCTGGGACAGGTGGTTTGGTACCTTCCAGGCAGAATTACCTGAAGATAAAATTAAATACGGCTTAACTTCTCAGCCAGAAGACATGGGACCGGTTAATATTATTTTCCATGAATTTATTGCTTTATCCGCCGATGTTAAGAAGGCCCCAACCTTTATGGATAAGTTGAAATATATCTTTAATCCACCAGGATGGAGCCATGATGGCAGTACCAAGATCGCTAAAATCATGCAGCAGGAATTACATGAGGCTGAAGCGAAGGAAAATCAAAATCAGAAAAATGATAACATTAAAGACTTCAATGAAAAGCAACGAACGTTAAGTTCAACGGGATAGGCAGATGTTTTTTAAACAAAATTAAATTTTATTCAAATTATTTTCAATTTACTATTGACAAATTAAATTTTGTTATTACATTTGGCTCATTCAAAAAGAAAAATGAAATTATTCAACACATATTACTTTGGTTACTTTTACTATTTTAGTGAGAGCCGGGGCTAATATGCAAAATGATAGATAACAATATTAAAATGTATAAAAAAGTCCCGGCAAAAAGCCGGGACTTTTTTGTTTTATGCAAAAATGGAAACGACAAAAAAAGTAGCAATTCAAGGTATTAAAGCATCTTTTCATGAAGAAGCCGCCTACAAATTCTTTGGTAAAAACATCGGAACTGTAGAATGCAACTCATTTAAAGAAACCTGTGATAAGCTGGAGAAAAACGAAGCAGATTTCGTGGTTATGGCTATCGAAAATTCCATTGCCGGGAGCTTATTACCAAACTACACCTTGATTCGTGATTACGGCTTTTCTGTAGTTGGTGAGGTTTATTTGCCCATTCAATTGCACTTAATGGCTTTACCAGGTGTAAAATTTGAGGACATTAAAGTCGTAACCTCTCACCCTATTGCCATCCGCCAGTGCATCGATTTCTTTTACGATTATCCGCATATTAAAATTGTAGAAAGCAATGATACTGCTGCCTGTGCCAAACGGATTCAGGAAGAAAAACTGACGGATACCATGGCCATCGCTAATAGTTTAGCTGCTGAACTTTACGGCTTAAACATATTAGAGCGCCGTGTAGAATCAAACAAGAAAAATTACACCCGTTTCCTGATCCTTAAAAAGGACAAAACAGACGAAGGTAAAAAAATCAATAAAGCATCCATCTGTTTTCAGGTGGGTCACAAAGCAGGTTCTCTGGCAACCGTTTTAAATATTTTTGCAGAGCAAGAGGTAAGCTTAACAAAAATACAATCTATGCCGGTATTGGGTAAACGAAATGAATATTACTTTTACGTTGACCTGGAATGGCCAAGCACAGAAAAATATGATAAGGCAATCAGAAAAGCCCTAAAATATACATCGAACTTTAATATTCTCGGCGAATATCAAAAGAACGATAAAGTCTGACAGCGTTACGATTTTAGATTTACGAATTACGACTCAATAATAAATCAATACAACAATTAAACAATCGAATTATAAAATATTACAAGCCCCAAATCATGAAACTTAATTTAAACATCCAACCCTTAAACACCTGGTTAAACGTCAACAACGAGCCACTTATTATTTCTGGACCATGCAGTGCAGAAACAGAAGAGCAATTATTAACTACGGCACACTTATTGGCTGCAACCGGCAAAGTATCGGTATTGAGAGCTGGTATCTGGAAACCACGCACCCGTCCGGGAGAATTCGAAGGTATCGGAAGCATTGGTTTAGAATGGTTAAAACGCGCTAAAGCAGAAACGGGCTTACCAACAGCTGTAGAAGTAGCAAATGCAAAACACGTGGAAGAAGCCTTGGCTGCTGGTGTAGATATCCTCTGGATCGGTGCACGTTCCACTGTAAATCCTTTCACAGTTCAGGAAATTGCGGATGCTTTAAAAGGTCATGATGTACCTGTATTAATTAAGAATCCGGTTAACCCTGATTTACAGCTTTGGATTGGTGCTATCGAGCGGATTAATGGCGCAGGTATTACCAAAATCGGAGCCATTCACCGTGGTTTCTCTTCTTTCGAGAAAAGCTCTTTCCGTAACGAACCAATGTGGGAAATGGCAATTCAATTGAAAACTTTATGTCCTGAATTGCCTATCATCAATGATCCAAGTCACATTTGTGGTAACCGTGAATTAATCCCATACATTGCTCAGAAAGCGTTGGATTTAGATATGCAGGGGTTAATGATCGAATCTCACGTTGATCCATCAGTAGCCTGGACAGATGCCAAACAACAGGTTACGCCGGCTGCATTAGCAGAATTGGTTGATCGTTTAACTGTACGTGAACCAGAAGCACCAAACGAAGCCTTTGCAGATAAATTAGCGGATCTACGTAAATCAATTGATAAAATTGATGATATTTTATTGCAAAAATTAGCAGAACGGATGTCCATCGTGGAGAAAATCGGTGAGTTTAAACGCGATAACCAGGTAACCATTTTACAGGTGAACCGTTGGGATGCCATCATTAAAAAAGGCCATGCTTTTGCAAAAGCTTTAAAATTAGACTTAAATTTCACTGAAAAATTCTTAGAATTGATGCACGGTGAATCGATCCGCAAGCAAACTGAAATTATGAATGCTGGTAAAGCAGATAAAGGTATTGCTGCTGAACAACATAACGAGATAAAAGCTTAATGATGGCAAAGGCTGGGAGGTTAAAGTTGGAGGGTGTCAAGTCCAAAGCTTAAAGACCAAAGTCTAAAGTACCATATCATTGTGAGGCAGATCACAATGATAATTTAAATAAAATAATGGCGTTGTATCTTGCGAATTGTCATTTTGAGTTTGTCGAAGAACTTTTTAGCAGGTGTTTCGACAGGCTCAACATGACAATGATCCAAAAACAACCTGTTGAGAATAAAACAGAATAAAATGTCGAAAAACGCCTTAGTTTCTTTTAAAGGAACCAAGAATATTAATACGGAAATCCAGTTAACAGGTTCGAAAAGCGAATGCAACAGAGCGCTGATTATTAGCGCTTTAAGCAACAAACTGGTTAAGGTTGATAATTTATCCAATGCGGCAGATACCGTTACGCTTGATGGAATCTTAACCGCATTGAGGGAAGACTCAGAACTCAAAACTGAAGACTCAAGACTGGTAGACGTTGGCCCAGCAGGAACAGCAATGCGTTTTCTATCTGCTTATCTATCGGCAAAAAACGGAAATTTTTTGTTAACCGGAACCGAACGTATGAAAAAACGTCCGATTGGTATTTTAGCAGAGGCACTTAAAACCATTGGTGCTGATATTTCTTATGCTGAATCTGATGGTTTTCCGCCTTTAAATATCAATGGCCCATTAAACCAGAAAACGGCAGAAGTGAAAATCAAAGGTGATATCAGCAGTCAGTATATTTCTGCACTATTGATGATTGCCCCTATCCTTCCGCAAGGCTTAACGTTAGAAATTGAAGGTGAACTGACATCAAGACCTTATGTAGACATGACTTTGGATATGCTTGCAGAAGTGGGGATTCAACATTCATGGACTGGAAATTCAATTACCATTGAACCGCAAGCTTTTAAGGCAGGAACCCTTATTGTGGAGCCAGACTGGAGTGCTGCTTCTTATTGGTACAGCATTGCCGCTTTGGCTGATGAGGCTGAAATTTCTTTACCGGCCCTGAAAGATAAAAGTTTGCAGGGCGATAGCCAGATTCAAAAAATCATGAAGATTTTTGGTATTGCCACGGAAAAAACTGAAAAAGGAATTTCCATCAGCAACCTGGGCTTATCCCTGGAAACCAATCAGGCACTGGACTTGAAAACCTGCCCTGATTTGGCTCAAACCGTCATTGTTATTGCAGCTGTCCTAGGAAAAAACATGTCTTTTACAGGCTTGGAAACCTTAAAAATTAAAGAAACGGATCGCATTGCTGCCTTACAAAATGAACTGGCCAAGATTGGGGTAACGTTAACGGAAGATAATTTAGTTTATACACTGAATACGGATGAACTTCATTTCCCTGAAAAAATTACAGTAGCTACTTACGAAGATCACCGGATGGCTATGGCTTTTGCTCCCCTTGCTTTATTAATCAGCGAAGTGGAGATTGAAGACATGCAGGTGGTAGAAAAATCATATCCTCATTTCTGGGAAGATTTGAAAAAGGCAGGCTTTGACGTAAAGGAAATATAAGAAAAGATATTTGAGAAATGAGAACCTCGCAATACCTTAAAGTCTAACTTTACGCATATAAAAGTGTTAATGAACAATTAAAATTTAATCAGATTTGAATGAAATTTGGACAGAAAATCTCATATCTCCTGTTTAACTTCTCAAATCTAAATCATCAATCTAAAATAATATGGCAGGCAACTCATTCGGACAACTTTTTCGCATCACCACTTTTGGCGAATCTCATGGCGTAGCGATTGGGGTAATTATTGATGGCTGTCCGGCGCAATTGGGTATTGACATGGATTTTATTCAGTCGGAACTGGATAAGAGAAAGCCCGGTCAATCGAAAATTACCACACAAAGAAAGGAAAGCGATACGGTTCAGGTTCTATCAGGCGTTTTTGAGGGGAAAAGTACCGGAACACCAATAGCATTGTTAATTCCGAATGAGGATCAGCGATCAAAAGATTACGGGCACAATGTGGATGTTTATCGTCCCAGCCATGCCGATTATGTGTATGATGCCAAATATGGTATTCGCGACCACCGTGGTGGCGGGCGTTCCTCAGCACGGGAAACAGCTGCACGCGTAGCAGCTGGTGCGATTGCCAAATTATTTTTAAAACAGCAAGGCATTGAAATTTTTGCACATGTTACCGCAGTAGGAAGCATTGAGGCACCAAATTTAGAAAGTAACGACTTATCCGCTTTACTGGAAGTCAGGGAAGAGAATATTGTACGTTGTGCCGACCCGGCAACTGCACATGAAATGATTGAATTTATTGACGCCATCCGGAAAGATGGTGATACCGTAGGCGGTAAAATCGGCTGTGTAATTAAGGGTTGCCCGGCTGGTTTGGGTGAGCCGGTTTTTGATAAATTACATGCTGATTTGGGCAAAGCAATGTTAAGCATCAATGCAGTTCATGGTTTTGAATACGGTTCAGGCTTTGCCGGAAGTGAATTAAGAGGTTCACAACATAACGACCGCCCCATCCCAAACCCTTCCCCTGATGGAAAGGGCTTCATCACAACTACCAATTTTGCCGGAGGGATTCTGGGCGGCATTTCAAACGGGATGGACATTACCTTCAAAGTTGCTTTTAAACCTGTAGCTACGATTATGCATAGTCAGCAAACCATTAATGCTGCCGGTGAAGCATCAGAAATTAAAGGAAAAGGCCGACACGACCCTTGTGTGGTACCTAGAGCGGTGGTGATTGTCGAGGCCATGGCCGCTTTGGTTTTAGCTGATCAGTTTTTAAGGAATAAAATGAGTATTATCTAATATTATGTTGTTCTTGCGATGCAAGAAGCAATCTATTTAGCAAGAGAGGTCGCTTTGTGCATCGCAATGACGGCAATTTTAATTTATAATTAACAAAGTATGAAAATCCTCCCCATCCTACTGCTCTTCATCAGCTTAAACACACTTGCTCAATCCTACTCCGGGCAGATTGCCAAACATCGCGATAGCTACAAACAGGATTTTATCAAAGAATCAAATTCACCTTTGAAAGAAAGTGATTTGCAACATCTTCATTTTTATGAGGCAGACAGTATGTATAAAGTCATGGCCAAAGTAGATATCTTAAAAAATGAAAAGATTTTCAAAATGCCTACTTATGATGGTACCAGTAAAGAATTTTATCGTTTTGCTAAAGTCAGCTTTAATTTAAACGGAACGCCAATAACGTTAACGCTCTATAAAAATATAGCACTGGCTGCTAATCCGGCTTATAAGTATTTACTTTTTCTGCCTTTTACAGATCAAACCAATCAAAAGGAGACTTATGGCGGTGGCAGGTATATTGATTTAAGCGAAAAAGAAATTAAAAATCATCGAATCGAGATTGATTTTAATAAAGCTTATAATCCATATTGCGCTTATAGCGATGGTTATCGTTGTCCTGTACCACCGGAAGAAAATGATCTTCCGGTAGAAATAAAAGCTGGTGAGAAACAATATACCGGTGATAAAAAGCATAAAAATTAATCAGTGCACAGAAAACGTATGATTACAATGACTTTGATCCATTAATTTGATTTATATTTAACAGATATACACTAAAGTATTATTCTGATATTTAAATAAATCTATCCAAATGCGGTATAAATGCCTTGTAGTTGATGATCATGAGATTGAAAGAGATGCCCTGGAAATGCACCTCCGAAAAATTTCACAACTGGAAATTTTAGCAGTTTGTAAAGATGGCATGGAAGCCGCTGGTATCTTATCACAAACCAGCATAGACATTGTTTTTTCGGATATTGATATGCCTGAGCTTTCAGGAATTGGTTTATTAAAAAGCATCAAAAAACAACCTCTATTCATATTTATTACTGCCCATGGCCAGTATGCGGCTGAAAGCTATGAGGTGGATGCTATCGATTTTGTGGTAAAACCTGCTACATTTGAAAGGGTATTAAAGGCAGCGAACAAAGCCATAGAATACCTCGAATTAAAAAAACAAGTAAGTCATGTAAACGAAAATGTTTACAACGCCCCGGCTAATCAAGATGATCATTTCTTTTTTAAAGAGACCAAAGGCATCACCAAGCTAAAATATGATGAGGTGATTTATATGGAAAGTATGGGCGATTTTTCCAAAATATTTACTAAAAATGAGATGCATGTCATACTGGTGAGTTTGAAAAATCTCGAGAAACAACTTCCTGAACATTATTTTGCAAGGGTTCATAAGCAGTTTATGATCAATAAAAATCACATCATTACTTTAACCAATCATGAAGTACATCTGACTCATGATTTCGTGGTTCCGATTAGTGCAGCCAACCGCCAGCATTTACTTGAAAATGCGATAGACCAAAAAATCCTGTCCAGATTTATAAAATAAAAACGAAATACAATCCGAAAAACCGGAGACTGCATGACATCGGAATCTAATTTATTTAGGCATGGTGATGGTGAAAATTGTACCTGCTGGATTATTTTTAGCGGCACTAATTTTTCCGCCCATCAGTTCAGTAAATGTTCTGCAAAGTATTAATCCCAGGCCTGTACCCTTTTCTTTTTCTGTACCCGGAGTGCTGATTCCAGCTCCCTGATAACCCGTTTTATTAAAATGTTCCAATTGATGGACACTAAGACCGGTGCCATTGTCAGCTATAAGGAGATACACTTCATCGTCTGAACTTTTAACTGATATGCTGATCATTCCGTATCTGGGTGTAAACTTAATGGCATTGCTTACGAGATTCCGAACGATCAGCGAAAGCATATTGGCATCAGCTTTAAACTTTATATCCGGGGAAGTATTATTTTCTATTTTTATATTTTTGGCATCCGCATGGTGTAGCACAGCATCTATTATCTCACTAATTAATTGATGGATATTCAAAGTTTCCATATCAGGATGAAATCCCTGCATCTGGCTGGCTGCCCAATTTAAAAGATTCTCCATCATGGTTGAAGTATAACTCAGATTGGTTTTTAAAGTTGCGGCATATCTGGTGAGTTTATCCTGATCAATAGCTCCTCCTTCCAATAGCTGAATAAATGAAATTAAGGCATTTACCGGCGTACGCATATCATGGCTGACCACACTAAAAATTTTGTCTTTTACCCTGTTTAATTGCTGAAGCTCCAGTGTCTGCAGATTAATAACCTTATTTAAACGGGCGGTTTTACGCTGATTATAATAGATAATGGCTGCAATAAACAGAACGAGCGCAATCCCAATGCTAAGGTAAATCTTGATTCGCCAGTCGAACCGGATCTGTTGCTCCTGTTTTGATATTTGCTTGTCTCTAAGGGAGGTTTCATACTTGGACTGGAGTTTGGCTCGTTCAAATTTCTCCGTTTGATTTTTTTGGGCAATTTGCAGGTCTAACTGTCTTTTTAAAAAAGTAAGTCGCTGCAGACTTTTTTCCTGATCACTTAAGGCCAGCTGTTGCTTTTTTACATAGAGTTCTTGTTGCTGCTGCCTGGCCAGGAGCATCTGTTTCTGCAATTCTATTCCTGTTATCTTTTGCTTATAGCGATAGTCTTTTTCTTTGAAGTCAAAATCAATTTGCATTTGTCGCCTGGTAATTTCTTTCTCTTTATCTTCATTAAAAATCTGATCCCTCAGCACAACATATTGTTTATAAAAGTTAAGCGACTGGTTATAGTCTTTTAATTGATAGTAGGTATCACTTAAACCAAGTGCCGCATTTTTCTTCTGGTCTGTAAAGTTATTTTCATCAGCCATTTTATAGCTTTCCGTAAATTGGGCTAACGCATTGGCATCATCGTTCTGTTGCTGATAAAACTTTCCTAAAGCATAGAGACAATCTACATAGCCTAATTTATCATCCAGATTTTTACCAATTTGAATGGCTTTCTGATAGGTGATTAAGGCCAGGTCTTTTTTACCCATTTCATTGTAAACATCAGCTATACTTTTCCTTATGGATGACATGATGTTTTCATCATTTAAGAGATCGGCCACCCTTAATGACTTTTGATAGTATTGTAATGCTATGTTCAAGCGATCCTTTGGAAGGATGCCCATTTTTTCCAGTTCAGACGGATTAGCCTCATAATATGCTGTCCCTATTAATTCATTAACGACTGCTACTCCCCTCGACTCTTCATTCTCACGCGTAAAGATTTTAAGTGCCATTTTCAGATAAACCAGCGATTGACTTTGGTTGCCGAGATCCTGATAAACACTGGAAATATTGGTATAGCAACTCGCCAGATCGGATTCATTGCCCAGCTGTTCATAAATGGCAATTGCTTTTTGATTAACTTCCAGGCATTTTGCATAATCAGGAATTGTAGCATACAAAGCGCCTAAGTTTAAATAGGTTCCGCCAACCATATCCAGGTTTTTTGCCAGTTCAAATTCAACAATTGCCTGACGATAATATTCTTCGGATTTTATAAAAATACTTTTTCCGTGATAAAATTTTCCACGGCGATACAAAGCGAAACCAGAGATGTTCCGTAATTTTAACTTTTGTGCAAGGGCAACAGTTTTGTCGGTATATTCTTCAAACTTACCAGCATCCTTTAATCCAAGATAAACTTTAGAAATCTGTTCCAGGAGTTTTACTTTCACTGAATCAAGCTGTGAATGCGATTGATTCAGCACCAACAGGCTATCTAACTTTTGAATATTACTTTTCTTTTGTGCATGTCCTTCCAGCTTAAAAAGCAATACAATCAGCAAGAACAGTAAAAGCCATTGTTTCCAGAATTTTGAGCAGGAATACAATACATCAACGAATATATTTTTCAACTTCTAAAATGTGCTAAAATTAAAAAAGTTTAAAATTGGGGGTAACTGATCGTTTTATGCTTTTAATGGCAATAACATGAGACATACAAATGGAATGATAATGATAGATAACCTCGTCTAAGGTATCTATTTTACCCTAAATTACATCAATTATTAGAATTTAAATAGCAACTTTTATTACGCTATTCAACTATCCATCTTCACAGATCACAGCATTAATACATCGCAGGAAACTGGTCCGGATGGGTTTCATGCATCATTTCATAAATGGTTTCGATAATATCATCTACAGATGGTTTGCTGAAGTAGTCGCCATCTGATCCGAAAGGCGGACGGTGTGCCTTGGCAGATAATGTTCTTGGTTTTCCATCTAAAGTAAAATAACCATTCTGATCTTCCAGTACTTTTTGCAAGATATAAGCTGAAGCACCTCCCGGAACATCTTCATCAACCACCAGAAGTTTATTGGTTTTAGCCAGTGAGGTAGCACATACTTTATCCAAATCGAATGGCAATAAAGTTTGAGGATCAACAATTTCTACGGAAATGCCAAAATTGGCCAGTTCTTCTGTGGCTTCCTGTACCAACCTTAAAGTTGATCCGTATGATACTACTGTAATATCAGAACCTTTTTCCAGCACTTCTGCCTTGCCTAGCGGTACCGTAAAATCGCCAACATTGCTGGGTAATTTTTCCTTCAGCCGATAGCCGTTCAGGCACTCAATCACCACAGCGGGCTCATCAGCCCTGAATAAAGTATTGTACATGCCGGCAGCCTGAGTCATATTTCTTGGCACACATAAATGCATCCCCCTTAATGAACCCAGTAACATGCTGATTGGTGACCCTGAATGCCATACACCTTCTAAGCGATGGCCCCGTGTTCTTACAATAACCGGTGCCTTTTGAACCCCTTTAGTCCGGTAAGAAAGTGAGGCCAAATCATCGCTTAAAACATTTAAGGCAAAAATCAGGTAATCTAAATATTGTATTTCGGCAACTGGTTTTAAACCACGCATGGCAAGCCCAATGCCTTGCCCCATGATCGTCATTTCCCTAATGCCTGTATCATTTACCCTGAGTTCACCAAAACGGGCCTGTAATCCTGCGAAACCCTGGTTTACGTCACCAATATTCCCTAAATCTTCTCCAAACGCCACCAATCGCTGATCACGTGCGAAGTTTTCATTAAAACAGGCATTAAGCACTTCTCTCCCATCTACCATTTTAGAAAGCTCATCATATACCGCATCAACTACGGTAATCTTATCCGGACTTTCCAATCCATTTGTATGCAGTTTAGAGTTATACCGCTCGAAACTCAAAGCTTCCTGGTCTTTATACCAGGCCAGTATGTCTTCACGTTCTCTGGTATTAAATTTAGCTGATAAACGAATGGCCTTACGTGCAGCACTGAATACTTCCCTTCGCTGTGCATCAGCCGTTGCCGCCAATTGCGCACCTATCCTGGCTAATTCCGGCTGGTGTTTGGCCAGGCCGCCAATGAGATCGATCACTGCTTTCTGTTCCGGTTTAATGCTGTCCAAGAACTCATTCCAAGCCTCTTTTTGCGCATCACGGACAAATATTTTTGCTTTTTTCTCAATGTCTGATATTTCTTCATCCGTTGCAATGGCAGAATCGAGCATCCATTCCCGCATCTTTAAGAGGCAGTCATGTTCGCTTTCCCAGATCAGGCGATCTTTTGATTTATACCTTTCATGAGAACCAGATGTAGAATGCCCCTGTGGCTGCGTGAGTTCTGTAACATGGATCATTACCGGCACATGCTCATCCCGGCAAACCTGGATGGCTTTTTCGTAAACTTCGCATAGAGCAGGGTAATCCCAGCCTTTTACTTTATAAATTTCATATCCGGGTTGATGAGCATTACGCTGGAAACCCTTAAGGACTTCAGAAATATCTTCTTTAGTGGTCTGGTATTTTGCCGGCACCGAAATTCCGTAAGCATCATCCCAGATAGATATGGCCATTGGTATCTGCAGTACACCAGCCGCATTTATTGCTTCAAAAAAAACACCTTCAGAGGTGGATGCATTACCGATGGTACCGAAGGCGACCTCATTACCATTCACGGAAAAATGCTTTAAATAATCGAGTTCCTTATTGTTTCTGAAGAGCTTGGAAGCATATCCCAGGCCAACCAAACGAGCCATTTGTCCGCCTGTTGGCGAAATATCTGAAGAACAGTTTTTGATCTGTGTTAGGTCATTCCATGATCCGTCTTCATTTATGGATTTAGTTGCAAAATGACAGTTCATTTGCCTTCCACCTGAAAAAGGATCGGCACCATTTGTCGGATTTGCATATAGTTGTGCGAAAAACTCTTTGATGGTAGATATACCTGTTGCAAAGGCGAAAGTCTGATCCCTGTAATAACCTGAGCGCCAGTCTCCTTTTTTGAAAACCTTTGCCATGGCCACTTGTGGCACCTCTTTACCATCACCAAAAATGCCAAATTTAGCCTTTCCTGTTAACACTTCCCTGCGACCTAATACACTAGCTTGCCTGCTTTCATAGGCGATCTTATAATCATTCAATACGATGGTTTTAAAATCTCCAAATGTCAGCTCAGAATTATCAATAGAATTGGTTATAAATTTTTCATTCTGCATCATAATCAAATATTGGTTCTGGCAAATATATGCAAAATTAAAAGCTTGCCTTAAAGTTCGATTGTAAAATTATATATGGAAGAGCAAAATATAATTGGAATAGTTTTTGTTTTAGATTGAAATTATTAAATTTGTTTTAAGAATTTTAAAAAAATAATTTCAAATATAACATGAAAAAAATCTTAGTATTATTCGCCTTCGTTTTAGGTTTTGGTGTGGTTGCCAATGCGCAATCAAAACCTGCAGATTTTAAATTTGAATCAGAAACCCATGATTTTGGTAAAATTCCGATGGGTAAACCGGTAACTTTCGATTTTAAATACACGAATGTTGGAGAAGAACCATTAATCATTAGTAAAGCTGAGGCAAGTTGTGGTTGTACTGTTCCTAAATACACTTCAACACCTATTAAAAAAGGTGAAACCGGTGTAATTTCAGTAACTTTTAATGCTGCTGCAGGTCCATCTGCATTTTCAAAAGCGGTAACTTTAACTTCAAATGCAAAAACACCTATAAAAGTACTTTATATTAAAGGTGAAACCGTTGCGGCCAGTTCGAAATAATTTTTCAATAAATATTGTAATTAAAGTCCCGATAATCATCGGGACTTTTTTATTTTTGTGCCATGCCAAAGATTTCACTTAAGGGGGCGCAGATGCCTGCTTCACCAATCAGAAAGTTAACACCATATGCTGATCAAGCAAAAAGAGATGGTAAGAAAGTTTATCACTTAAATATCGGTCAGCCGGATATTGAAACGCCGGAAGGCATGCTGAATGCTATTAAGAATATTGATTTCAATGTTTGGGCTTATACACCTTCAGAGGGAACACTAGCCTATCGTTTAAAGCTTGCGGAATATTATAACAAACTGGGATATGGCATTACACCGGAAGACATCCTGGTAACGGTAGGCGGATCAGAAGCCATTACGATTGCAATGCAAACCTGCGTGAATGAAGGTGATGAAATTATTATTCCTGAACCTTTCTACGCGAACTATAATGGTTTTGCCTGTATGAGTAATGTGGTGGTAAAACCCATTTTATCTTTTATTGAAAATGGATTTGCCTTGCCTCCAATTGCTGAATTTGAAAAACTTATTACAGAAAAAACGAAAGCCATTATTATATGCAACCCCAATAATCCTACAGGCTATTTGTACTCCAGGGAAGAACTGGAAGCCTTAAAAATGCTTTGCAAAAAATATGACCTGTTTTTATTTTCAGATGAAGCTTACCGGGAATTTTGCTATGACGGGCGTGAATTTATTTCACCGATGCACCTGGGTGGGCTGGAAGAAAACGTAGTAATTATGGATACCGTTTCTAAAAGATATAGTGCCTGTGGTGCGCGTTTGGGTTGTTTAATCACCAAAAACAAGGCTGTGATTGCTTCGGGCTTAAAATTTGCACAAGCCAGATTAAGTCCTGGTATGGTGGAACAAATTGCCGGTGCGGCCGCTGTGGATACGCCTGATAGTTATTTCGAAAAGGTAAATACCGAATATACATTACGTCGTGATACTTTAGTAAGCCGTCTAAATCAAATTGACGGTGTTTTTTGTCCTAATCCGGGTGGCGCCTTCTATGTGGTGGCCAAATTTCCTATTGATGATGCGGATCTATTTTGCCAATGGATTTTAGAAGATTTTACACATGAAAACCAAACGGTAATGATGGCGCCAGCAACTGGTTTCTATTCTACCAAGGGTTCTGGAAAACAGGAAGTTCGCATGGCTTATGTGTTAAATACAAGTGATTTAAATGCCGCAATGGATTGTCTGGAAATAGCCTTAAAGGAATATCCAGGAAGGACAATTTAGTTTACAATTTCTGTTTACAGTTTTTATAATAAATGCCAAATAGCAGTTTACAGCTGTATTTGGCATTTTTTTTGTACATTTGCAACCAGGTTTTCAACTTTAGACTTTAGACTTTAGACTTTAGACTTTAGACTTTAGACCTAAACCGGGGCCGTTCTTGGATTTGACAGGGTGGCGAAGGTTATGTTAGCATGCAGTGCGTTGTTCGGAGAGCACTTAAAGTGAACGATCACATTTTAGTTGGCGAAAACACTTACGCCTTAGCTGCCTAATTTAGAATTAGATAGCTTTTGTCCCTCTGACTGTTGCATTGTTGGGTTAGATTCCGGGGCATCGAAACAACAAAGCTGGCTTTAAGGAGATACGACTTAAAGTGAGATCAAGTATCTAAGGTGATGAACAAGGTCGGTTTTCAGCCCGTTTATCATTCGAAAATTAATTGAAAAATAAGCATGTAGAAGGTATAATTTATCTCACAACTGGACAAGGGTTCGACTCCCTTCGGCTCCACAAAACCAATCTCAAATCCCTGCAAACCAAACAATTTGCAGGGATTTTATTTTTTTTTTAGATTTGATTGCTTTGGGCACCACTTTTTTCCATGTGTGCATTTCCCTAAATTCAGACCAGTTAAAAGTAGAATTCCTGATACCATCACATTCACCCTGAAAAAATTAATAACCTACAGTCAGCATTAACGATGAAACCAGCCTATCCCATGGCGAGCTTTATATTCTCATCACGAACAAAGCAGAAAAAGGTAATAAAGGGGCAATCGTAGTTATTATTGCAGGTACAAAAGCTTAACAGTCATTTCAGTACTTCAAAAGATACAGGAAAAAGAATGCAGAAAAGTTTCTGAAATTGCACTGAATATGGCTGGGAACATGGAACACATCGCTAAGAAATCTTTCCCTGTGGCTGTAAAGGCAACCGGTCGTTTCCTTGTTTAGAAACTAGCGACAGAAGCTGTACAGAAAATAAGGATCAAGCATCGCTGGGATGCAATTGATATGGAAAACGATGCGATTGAAATCGCTAAGAAAACCAATAAAGCATTTCGGGCTAAAGTATTAGTAATGGCGATACACTGAAAAAACTTCTTGCAAGGAGCAGATATGTACTGTATAAAAAGTTTTCGATTGAACACCCAGTCAAGAGTGGGTAGGCTTACTATTTGAAAGATATCCTGACCTCAAAATATTCTATTCTTTGAGTATGGAACTCACCCATATATTTGATAAGACCACTGAAAAAGTATTTGGCCTTGCCAAAACATAAAAAAGTAATACAGTCTGCCTTTAAAACTTTCAATACCATTTTCAGGTCAGCTCTGAATCACTATCCTACTATTCTCACTGATTTTGATAACAGATCGACAAATGCTTCTTCAGAGAAGCATTCAATGCCAAAATTAAAACTTCTAGATCCCAATTCCAAGGTATGAAATACGTAAAGTTTTTCCTATATAGGATAACTCAATTGTATGCTTAAAAAATCAATAGTCCACAACTTTTGGTGTTAATCCATAAAAAACGGATCTATGAACTTGGTAATTTTGTTGAGAGAACAATAATAATGAGAAAATTATGGTATTGGATTTGATAAAAAATCCGCTTTATCCCCCTTTTTAGGATTTAACATAAAAAACAAACCCCCTAAATTTATTATTTAGAGGGTTCTTCTGTTTTGTCGGGGTGGCAGGATTCGAACCTACGACCTCCTGCTCCCAAAGCAGGCGCGATACCGGGCTACGCTACACCCCGAACTCAGGTATCACCTTTTTTGTAATCCTTTTGAAAAGTGGATTGAACTTTTGTCGGGATGGCAGGATTCGAACCTACGACCTCCTGCTCCCAAAGCAGGCGCGATACCGGGCTACGCTACATCCCGAACTTGGTATCTCCTTTTTATTTCCCTATTTCTAAGGGCTGCAAAGTAACGGTTTTAAAATGACATTTTCATTTTTTTTATTACTTTTTTTCTTCGTGCGGTGAGGGCGGGATTCGAACCCGCGGTACCGTTACCAGTACGACAGTTTAGCAAACTGTTCCTTTCGGCCTCTCAGGCACCTCACCTTTTCAACCTTCAAATTTGTCCTACCGACCTTGTTTTGAGGTCTGCAAATATAGTAAAACAAGTTATTCTACAAAAAAAAATTATAAAACTTGTTGATAATCTATCCGCACATGATAGATACTCATCAGCATCGTCTTGAATATCAATTTGATAGTTTCAATATCTTTTAATGTCAAATCGCAGTTATCCAATTGATTTTGCTCCAATTTGTAATTAATTATCCTTTCAACGATGTCATTTATGCTCTGTGCATCCGGATTTTTGAGGCTCCTTGAGGCTGCTTCTACTGAATCTGCCAGCATCAATACACCTGTTTCCTTACTAAAAGGGATTGGTCCGGGGTAGCGGAAAATGTTTTCATCCACAAATTTTTCAGGAGAATTTTTTAAAAACGACTGATAAAAATAATCTACCCGAGTATTCCCGTGGTGGGTCCGGATAAAATCGATAATTGCTTCCGGAATTAAGTTTTTCCTTAAAATCTCAATACCTTTGTGTACATGCTGGATAATAATCTGTGCACTCTGCTCATATGGAAGTTTATCATGCGGACTAACTGCTGTATTCTGATTTTCGATGAAGTATTGAGGGTTATCAACTTTTCCGATATCATGATATAGCGCCCCCGCCCTGACCAGCACCGAATTACCACCGATTTTAAATATAGCTGCCTCTGCCAGGTTAGCCACCTGCAAGGAGTGCTGAAAGGTACCAGGAGCTTTAAAGGCCAGCTCACGAAGTAATTTATTGTTTGTATTGGTGAGCTCAATTAGCGCCACATCAGAAGTAATTCCAAAAATACGCTCAAATAAATAGATGAGCGGATAAGCAAGAAGAGATAGCAATACACTAAAGATAAAAGGAATAAAATTTGCCCACTCAATTTCGCGGAAAGAACCTTCCCTCAATAAGGCAATGCCTACAAATGAAACAAAATAAGCCAATAAAATAAATAGCGCAGACACCAGGAACCGTTCCCGCTTAACGAAATTTTTAATACTAAAAATGGCAACCATGCCTGCCGTAACCTGATAAAAAACAAACTCGAAACTATTGGCCACAAAGAAACCGGCAATTAAAATCACCAGCAAATGAAGATAGAGTGCCAGCCTGGTATCAAAAAGAATCCGGATAATAATAGGCACCACGCAAAATGGAATATAATACAAACTGGGGATTTCCATTTTAATGGCCCAGGTAAGTGCCAGCAGCATGCCGGTAGTTACAATCAGGATTAAGGACAGCTGGCGGTTATCGGAGAAGATATCCCTGCGAAACAGAAAAAGAAACGACATCAGGATGGCGAGCATGAAACTCACCAGCACGACCTGCCCCAGATATACCAATGCACGGCTGCCAATGGTTTTAGTTTGCGCATCGTAGGTAGCCTTATAAGATTCAAGCTTTTGATAAATTTCTTCATCAATCACATCGTTTTTAGAAACAATCAGCTCCCCTTTCTGCACCATCCCTTTGGTAGTCGAAATATTATCAACAGTATTTTGCTGAATAATCTGGGTTAAACGCTCATCAAAAATGATATTTGGTGTAATATGGTCTTCAGCCAGGTTAGCCACCAGGTCACTCATCACCTGGTTTGGAGACTGAAAGTTATGCTTGAAATAAAGTAAGGCCGTTTCAACCGTAAACACATCCTGCGTATTTTTTTGTTTAGCTACATTATTTTCCATCAGTGAAAAATCATAGTTTTTGCCATTCGTTTGCTGCTTGGCATTTAAACTGATGATTCCACGTGTATAAATATTGTTTAGCAGGCGGTAAGATTCTGTTTTAAACCTGATCTTATCTTTTTCATCCAGTTGGGTAGATTTCCATTTAATATCAAATTCGTTTGTAAAGGCTTCCAGGGCATTCCTGCCAATGGTCTGATCATACTGGTAAACAGGCAGAACATCTTTAAGCGCGTTCTTCTTATCCGTATTTACCTGAGGATTAGTCTTGAGAATAGCGAAGCTGAACGGAGAAATTAAGTCTTTATTCATCCACACTTTGCCCTTTTCAAACTCATACCTAAACCTGGGTTGCTTAGGAAGAAACAGTGTGATAACGAACACTGTAAAAAGCATCATCACATACTTCAGGTTGGATGAATACTTACGATAAAGGATTTTATGTGAATTTTTCTTGATTTTGGCCAAAACGATCTGATTATTGTATTGTCAAAAATAGCATTTTTATCTAATATACTTTTTAATGATTTTGTTTGGTATTACCAGATTTTATAATTTACTTTATGATATCAAATTAATATCAATTATGTATCAGGAAAAAATCATTAGCCCGCCATCCGGGTATTTAACATTTGTATTATCTTTAGTATTATTGGCGGGTGCCATATTCTGCTTTTTTTCTCAGCTCTTCGTCTGGGGCAGCATCATATTAGCCGTTGATCTTTTTCTGGTTTTTCCGGGATTTCTGATTATAAATCCTAATCAGTCGATGGTGTTAACCTTATTCGGAAAGTATATCGGCACGGTAAAAGCAGATGGTTTTTTCTGGGTGAATCCACTTACCTCCAAAAGAAAATTATCGTTAAAAGCCAATAACCTTAACGGCCAGCAATTAAAAGTGAATGATAAGTTGGGTAATCCCATTGAAATTGCTGCCGTGGTAGTGTGGAAGGTAAATGAAACGGCAAAGGCCGTTTTTGCTGTAGAAAACTACATGCAATATGTAAATATCCAAAGTGAAGCCGCCGTTAGACATCTGGCTAATATATTTCCTTATGATCATGCTGAAGGCGAAGAAACAAGCATTACTTTAAAAGATGGCGCAGAGCAGGTAAGTGAAATTTTAGAGAAAGAATTAACCGAGCGACTTTCCAGAGCAGGAATTGATGTCTTAGAAGCACGTATTTCTCACCTGGCTTATGCTCCCGAAATTGCCAGCGCTATGCTACAAAGGCAACAGGCTACAGCGGTAATTGCAGCCCGTAAATTAATTGTGGAAGGTGCTGTGGGAATGGTTGAAATGGCATTGGAAAAGTTATCAGAAAAAGGAATTGTAGAACTTGATGAAGAACGTAAAGCCGCAATGGTGAGTAATTTATTGGTGGTGCTTTGCGGCGACAGGCATGTACAACCGGTAGTTAATACAGGAACACTTTATAATTAATATGGAATTAGAGGAAAAGCAATCAGCATGGCGTCGCCTACCAGTATTTGCCTTTACAGTTTAAATATAAAATGCAAAGCTGGATTAACATAGAAAAAGCATACCTCCCAAACTATGATGCTGTTTCTGAATATGGAGGCGTTACTCATCAATATAAAAACAAGATATAAGGTAAAAGCAATACAATAGATATGGCGGAGAAAGATAAAAAAGCTTTTGTGTTGAGGATTAGTCCAGCTTTATTGAAAGAGGTAGAAATATGGGCTGCAGATGAATTCAGAAGCACTAACGGACAGATTGAATTTCTGCTGAATCAGGCAATAAAATCAAGAAAAAAAGGAAAAGCGAAAGAGGAATAAAATAAGCTTATGATTCTTTATAAAACTATTTTCACGCCCATTGTTTTAGTCTTAGATTTAAGTTAAAAATGACGCCTGATTCATTTTCTGCAATCAAAAATGTATAACTTAGCGGTCTAACCAAAAAGTTCATAAAAATTTTAATTCATGAAAGAAGTTGTAATCGTATCAGCGGTAAGAACACCAATTGGCAGTTTTGGTGGCGCATTATCTTCATTTTCGGCCACTCAGCTGGGTGGTTTCGCCATCAAAGCTGCAATAGAAAAAGCAGGTTTGACACCAGAACACATTCAGGAAGTTTATATGGGCAATGTGTTGTCGGCAAATTTAGGACAGGCCCCCGCTACACAAGCCGTAAAACTTGCAGGCTTACCAGATATACCAGCTACCACCATCAATAAAGTTTGTGCTTCAGGCACCAAAGCCATTATGCTGGCGGCACAAAGCATTGCCAACGGCGATCAGGATATTATTATTGCCGGCGGTATGGAAAGCATGAGCAATGTACCTTATTACCTGGATAAAGCCAGAAATGGTTACCGGCTGGGGCATGGTCAAATTACCGATGGATTGGTGAAAGACGGGCTATGGGATGTTTATAATGATTACCATATGGGTTCAGCAGCTGAGCTTTGTGCCACCGATTGTCATATCAGCCGCGAAGATCAGGACAATTTCGCCATTGCATCTTATAAAAGAGCACAGCAGGCACAAACCACCGGAAAGTTTGCTGCTGAAATTATAGCCATAGAAGTAAAAGATAGAAAAGGTGAAATCACAATCGTGGATAGAGATGAGGAACCAACTGCGGTTAAATTTGATAAAATCTCCTCACTGAAGCCCGTATTTAAAAAAGATGGAACCGTAACTGCGGCCAATGCTTCTACTTTGAATGATGGTGCAGCAGCAATAGTTTTAATGAGCGCAGATAAGGCAAAAGAACTGGGCATCAAACCATTGGCTAAAATATTAGGTTATGCAGATGCGCAACAAGCCCCTGAATGGTTTACAACTGCTCCTTCAAAGGCCATTCCTTTGGCCTTGCAAAAAGCCAATATTGATATAAAAGACGTTGACTATTTTGAAATTAACGAAGCATTTTCCGTGGTTTCCATTGCCAACAACCAGAAACTGAGTTTAAATGAAAACCGGGTGAATGTAAATGGTGGCGCTGTTTCCCTGGGCCATCCGCTTGGTGCATCTGGTGCCAGAATAGTAGTGACCCTACTATCTGTTCTCGAACAAAATAATGGGAAAATTGGTGTAGCCGGAATCTGTAACGGTGGCGGCGGTGCCAGTGCGTTGGTGATTGAGAAAATTTAATACATGAAGCTTAAATACTGCGGCATATTGATTATTGCTTTGCTCGCTTTGCGTACCCAGGCGCAGCAAAGCAATAAAAAACTGGATGTTTTTCAGGATTCCCTGATCCGGATCGCAACGGCTACTATTGCCGCTGAAACCGATGTTAAAAAAACAACCAGCAATAGCATTTTTATCAAAACACTGGTAGAAGCCCTGAAAATGCAAAATTCTTTTACTTACCCTTTTGATTCTTTAAAAAACGTTTCAGTAATTCCATCGCCCGACAGGTCTTTCCGGATCTTGAGCTGGTATGTTCAGCAGGAAAATGGCACCTACCGTTATTTCGGAACCATCCAGATGAATACTGGCGGCGGTCCCTTAAAGCTCTATCCGTTAATTGATCAAACGGACAACATTACAGATGCAAATGCGGTAACCAATCATCAAAAATGGTTTGGAGCGCGTTATTATGAGATTGTTCCGGTAACCAGCGGAAACCGCAAGCCTTATTACGTGTTGCTCGGTTGGAAAGGAAATACTTCAAGTTCCACTAAAAAGGTGATCGAGATCCTTTCCTTTGATCAGGAGCAGGTCATTTTCGGCGCACCGGTTTTCGATGGAAAAGACCTTCAGCATAAAAACCGGGTAATCTTTGAATATACCAAATCAAATGCAATGACACTTAAAGTGGATCAAAAAGCCGATATGATCGTTTTTGACCACCTTGCTCCGGTAGATGCTGAAATGGAAGGCAGATATGAATTTTATGCATCAGATGGCACCTTCGATGGCTTCAAAATTATTGGTGGAAAACTTAAATTACAGGAAGGACTGGAACTCAATAACGATCCTCACACCATGGATGAGCAATATGCTGATCCAAAGAAAAATGTTAAACCCATCAGAAAGTTTTAATTTCCATTATCTTAACCTGTTCATTACCATTCCGGTAACTTAAAAATTTGTGAGTTTGCCCTCCGCTGACTATATTGCGCCTTGCAAATAAGCTAAAACAACACACAAATTCTGAATTCTTCAACTAAAACCAATAAATGTTTTATGCAAACATCCATTGAAACCAAAGACGACTTCTTTAGCAGTAAGGTACTGGGTCATCCGTCAGGTTTATTCGTACTTTTCTTTACCGAAATGTGGGAAAGATTTTCGTATTATGGAATGCGGGCTTTGCTCGTTTTATTTCTAACCTCATCTATATTAGGTCAAAATCCGGGTTGGGGCTGGCCCCGTGAACATGCCCTGGCTATTTATGGTTCTTATACTTCACTTGCATACCTTACTCCTATTTTAGGAGGTTATATTGCCGACAGATTTTTAGGTTATCGCTGGGCAGTTATCATCGGAGCTTTTTTAATGACATTGGGCCATCTTTCGATGGCTTTTGAGTTTAATCCAATTTTTATGTACCTGGGCCTATGCCTATTAGTGTTAGGTAACGGATTTTTTAAACCCAATATGACATCCATCTTATCTCATATGTACAAAAAACATCCTGAGAAAAAAGATGGCGCTTATACTATTTTCTACATGGGCGTAAATTGTGGTTCGTTTTTAGGAATGCTGTTGTGTGGTTATATCGGTGAGAAAATAGGCTGGAGTTATGGCTTTGGTCTTGCGGGAATCTTTATGTTTGTGGGTATGTTACAGTTTTATTTCACTAAAAATATTTTTGGCTCTATTGGTTTAAAACCACTTAAAGACGAAGATAAAGTGGATGAAGAAGAGCATCCGGCTGAAGCCAAACGGAATCCATTCTCCATTTTTGATATTGTGCTGATTGTATTTATTGCTGTTATCGGCCTGGTCTGGATCATTAATGACCCTTATGCTAAAGTTTCAGGCCATACTGTTTTTAATTTTTCTGTAGGTAACCTGACAGGAGATAACTTCGCGATTATTGTGGCGCTAAGTTTATTTATTTTTGTTTTGATTAAAAGAATCGTACAATATACGCCACAGCTTAGAGATAAAATGATTGTGGTTATTGTACTTGCCTTCGTAGCCATTTTCTTCTGGGCTTCATTTGAACAGGCCGGTGGCTCTATGACCATCTTTGCTAAAGATTACACTGCCAGAATACTGGAAGGCAATTCAAAAATCATTTTTAACGTTGCCAATACTTTAATTACCATTATTCCGCTCACAATCATTTCATATGTACTGTTTCAGTTATTCAGGCAAACATTTTCAAGGTTTGCATTGGGTAATATCATTCTGGCAATTGGTTTTGCTATAATCTGGTGCATGGTTATTTATATGCTCAAAAACCAGTTCAGTGAAGAAAAAACGGAGGTTCCCGCAACCTGGTTTGGTATTTTGAATTCACTGTTTATCATTTCATGCGCACCAATTGTATCTAAACTTTGGGAAAGCAAATATAGTCCAACGGCAACCGTTAAAAACGGCATCGGGATGATCTTACTAGGGATTGGTTTTGCAGCACTGGCATACGGCTCAAGCTCCATCCCGGCAGGTGCTAAAGTGGCATCAGTAAGTATGATCTGGCTTATTTTAGCTTATTTTTTCCATACTATGGCAGAATTATTCATCTCTCCTATTGGCTTGTCCTATCTGAGTAAACTGGTTCCTGGCCGTATGATTGGAATCATGTTCGGCATCTGGTATTTAGCACTCGCCATCGGAAATAAAATTGCAGGTACCATGGGTGGTATGATTGATAAAATTACCGCGCAATATTCCATGTCTACCTTCTTCCTGATCTTTACCCTTATTCCTGTAGGTTTGGGTATTTTCATCATGTTACTCACACCAATAATTAAGAAACTAATGCACGGGGTTAAATAAAATGCAGATCATTACTGAAAAAATACCTTCTATTGAAACTTTAGAAGCGATTCAAAATTTTGAAGGTAAATACCCGAAACAACTCTGGTATTTATCATTGGTAGAGATGTGGGAACGTTTCTGTTTCTACGGCATGCGTGGGGTACTCGCCTTTTTTATGGTGGATCAACTGGGTTTAAGTGATCAGAAATCCAACCTGCAGTACGGTGCCATCCAAGCATTTGTTTATGCCTTTACCTTTATTGGTGGAATTTTTGCCGATAAAGTTCTGGGCTTTAGAAAATCTCTTTTCTGGGGTGGCTCATTGATGATCATCGGAAACCTGATTCTCGCTTTTTCGCCCCACGATTTGTTTTATGTAGGTATTACGTTATCCATCATTGGCACAGGTTTTTTTAAACCTAATATCTCTTCTATGGTGGGTGAACTTTACCATGAAAAAGATAACCGGAGAGATGCGGGCTACGGACTCTTTTATGCAGGTATAAATGTTGGAGGCTTATTGGGTGGAGCCATGTGTATTTACCTGGGTAAATATGTTTCCTGGCATTTATGTTTCCTTTCTGCAGCCCTGGTTATGGCATTTGGCTTAGGTACTTTTATCTTCACCAAAAAATACCTAGGTCCGATTGGTAATTCGCCACTGCTGCATTTACAAAAAGCGAAAAGAACCATTTATGAAATAGTTGTCTATGCAGGTTCACTTTTATGTATTCCGTTGATTTTTATCATGGTCAGAAATACTGCCTATACTGATTATTTTATGTACACGCTTGGTATAGTAGCGCTGATCTACTTTTTCTACGAAATGTTCAGTATCAGAGAAGTTAAAGCACGTTATAAATTACTGGCGGCTTTTATATTTATTCTTTGCTATTTTATCTTTATGGCCATTTCAGAACAGAGTGGCGGATCACTTTCTTTATTTGCCAAAGACAATTTAGATCATAGCCTTTTATTCTTTTCTATTGATCCGAATGTAGTAAATAATAGTGTCAACTCATTTTTTGTGATTGTATTTAGTCCCCTGGTAGGTTTACTATGGATTGGCATGTATAAACGCAAAATAGAACCCAATACTGTAGTGAAATTTGGATTAGGCTTTGTGTTATTGGCGGTGAGTTTCTACGTTTTTTATGCCACCAGGTTTTTCGCCAATGAACAAGGCATCAGTTCTTTAAATATTTTCACTCTGGGTTACTTACTGCTTACGCTGGGCGAATTATGTATCGGTCCAATCGGGATGTCTATTATCACAAAACTATCTCCTAAAAGAATGTTTGGCATGATGATGGGCATGTGGTTCCTGTTCAGTGCTTTCGGACAGCTTGCCGCCGGAAAGTTGGGCGCGGAAATGTCGAGCATTGAAAATGCATCCTTAATGACAAAACTTATTTCATATACGGAAGGTTATAAATCACTTGCCCTCTATTCATTAATAGCCGGTATATTTTTAATTGTATTCTCGCAGCTGATTAAAAAACTGATGCAAGAGGTCAGATAAAAGATTTTCAATAGATTTTAAACCGTATCAGCACTGTTGATACGGTTTTTTTAATTTATAATATTTACTTTCGCCCTCAGAAGTTAAAATCAGTTTTTTTAGCTTAACATGCAATTCACATCAATCAGAACAAACGTGTCAGACAGTTTAGTAATCATTCCGACCTATAATGAAAAGGAGAATATTGAAAGGATCATCCGGAAAGTATTTTCATTGAGTCAACCTTTTCATGTTTTGATTATTGATGATGGATCTCCTGATGGTACTGCAGACATTGTAAAAGCACTGCAGGTAGAATATGAAGGCCATTTATTTATCGCAGAGCGTGCCGGCAAGCAAGGTTTAGGTACGGCATACATTTATGGTTTCAACTGGGCATTGCAAAAAGATTATCAGTTTATTTTTGAAATGGATGCTGATTTTTCTCATAACCCTGATGATTTGGCCCGACTGCGGAATGCCTGCGTAAACGGTGCAGATGTAGCCATCGGATCGAGATATGTTAAAGGGGTAAACGTGGTAAACTGGCCGATGGGCCGGGTATTGATGTCGTATTTTGCTTCCATGTATGTGCGCTTTATTACCAGAATTAACATCCAGGATGCCACTGCAGGTTTTAAATGTTACCGGAGATTGGTGCTGGAAACGATTCCTTTGGATAAAATCCGATTTGTAGGTTATGCCTTTCAAATTGAAATGAAATTTACTGCCATTAAATTTGGATTTAACGTAGTTGAAGTACCCATTATTTTTACAGATAGAACGGAAGGCACATCAAAAATGAGCACCCGTATTTTCCGTGAAGCTTTTCTTGGTGTAATACAAATGAAAGTAAACAGCTGGTTTAGGGATTATAAAAGAAAAGGTTAGAAAAGAAATTAGTAGTGGTAGAGGCTTAGTTAACCATCCGACTTAGGACTATAGACTGACGACTCATA